>NZ_KE386810.1:0-148216 GCF_000428885.1 Geothrix fermentans DSM 14018
TGGCCCCAGAGCGCCAGATCGAGGCTTGCCTTGGCGAGGTCGGCGCCGGCCCAGTGGACCGGGAGGGTTGGAGCGGATGTTCCTCGAGTCATGAGACCTCCCATTCCAGCGGGAAAGGCCTATGCTGCAAACGTGCGCGCCTGACCATTCTTGCGCATTCGGCTCGAAACCGAGGTTGTCACCGGTCCTACGGCGCGGCACGGGAGGAGGGATGGGCTGAACCTTTGTGACGGCGATTCTCTCAGCGCCTCAACACAAACCAGCACCATCCCTCCGTTTGCCACACTGCCTCCGCTGGAGAATCTCCCCATCGACTAGACAGGGGGCGAGGGAAACATACAAGGACACGAAGGTGCCCTTCCGGGCACGAAAGGGCGCGAATGGGTCTCGACCCACCGGCACATCCCTTTGCGGGCGGCGGGCATGGCGGCCCTTGGAAGCCGCCCGGGGCCGCCGCCCGCAAAGCCGGTCGCGCGACGCGCGCCCGGGGGCCGAAGGCCCGGATGTCCTGGGCCGGATGCCGGGCCTGCCTTCGTGGCCTTGACCTGTTCCTTCGTGTCCTTCGTGGAGGCTTTTGAAGCCCCCGATCAAGCTGAGGCCCTCCGCTCTGAGACCTAACCGCGCCGCCGGGCTACGATCTCCAGCACCATGGGCGTGATCATGAGGGTCCTGGGGTCCGCTTCGGCGGTCCGCAGGGCTTGGCGCACGCGCTGGGTCCAGGCTTCGTCCACGCGGCCCAGTTCCAGCAGCCGCTGGAGGTTGATCTCCACGAACTCCGAGGGCCACTTCCAGATGAAGTCCGTGGGCGGGACGACGAAGACCTTGGGCTCGAGGTGTGTCACGGTGAGGCCCGCGTCTTCCAGCAGCGCGGGCAGGGAGAGGGCGATGTCCGGCTCGCCGCCGGAGGCCCGCCAGCTGGCCATGACCTCCGAGACGAAGGCCTCCAGGGGCGGGCAGGGGGGCGCCAGGCGCCAGGTCCGGTAGTCCAGGTACTCGTGGAAGATGGCCGCCCCGCCGGGCTTCAGGGCCCGGGCCACGGCACCCGCCAGCTTCGCGGGATCCGACACGAAGGAGGCCACCCAGCGGCACCAGGCGGCGTCCATGTGCGCCACCTCCAGAGGGCCTGCCATGAGGTCCTGCTCATGGAAGCGGACGTTCGCGAGGCCGCGCGCCTCGCAGGCTCTCCGCGCATGTTCGAGGAAGTTCCCCGAGCGCTCGACGGCGTGGACCTCGCCCGTCGGGCCCACGACCTCCGCCAGATCCAGGGTGGCGTAGCCGGGGCCGGCGCCGACATCCAGGACCCGGGAGCCCACGGTGATCCCCGCCCGGCGCCAGCACTCCAGCACCTGGGGGCGCCAGACGCGGTGCTGCAGCCCCAACCGCTCGATCTCCTCCCGATGCGTCCCCAGGACATAGTCGCGCTCGCCCGATCCGGCCACCCCAGCCTCCATGCCTGTCATGACGCCAGTCTAGCTGAGAGACCGGGAATTCCCGGAAAGTGGACTTGCAGGATTGATTGATGGATTCGAAATAAATCGTCAATTTACAATTGATTTTGTGTCTCATGGGCGTAATTTGAACGGATCATTCCAACGCGCCTCAGCCATGGGGCCCACCCCGGAGCACGGACATGGCCACCGATTCGCGCCCCGTGGCGCTCGTCCCACCCCACCGCCTCTACACCGTCGCCGCCTGGGCGGTGGCGGCCGTCGTGGTGCTGGGTTTTGCGAAGACCTACTACCTCAAGGCTGTCTTCGGCACGCCCACCCTGTCTCCCCTGCTGCACCTGCACGGGCTGGTGATGAGCCTCTGGTTCGGCCTGTTCGTGGTGCAGACGCGGCTGGTGGCGGTCCGCCGGCTGGACCTGCACCGGCAGCTCGGCCTGCTCGGCGCCTTCCTCGCCGCGGCGGTGCTGGTGCTCGGCACGGTGACGGCCATCACCGCCGCGCGCCTGGGGCGCTCTCCGGGGCCGCCGCCCCTGATCTTCCTGGTGGTGCCCCTGGGCGATATGGTGGTGTTCGGCAGCCTGGTGGGCACGGGGCTCGGCCTCCGCGCCCGGGGGGACTACCACAAGCGGCTCATGCTGCTCTCCTGCGTGGGGATCCTCGCGGCGGCCATCGCGCGGATCCCCCTGGACGCCATCGCCAAGGCCGGTCCCCTGGCCTACTTCGGGCTGACGGACCTGGCGGTGATCGGCTGCGCCCTCTACGACCGTCGCCGCACGGGCCGCCTGCATCCCGCCTTCCTGTGGGGCGGGCTGTTCGTCATCCTATCGCACTGGCTGCGCCTGGCCCTGGCCGGCACGGGGCTCTGGATGGCCTTCGCCACCTGGGTGACGCGGTAGCTCAGCTTGCGTTGGGGTGCCGTTCCAGCAGCTGGCGGAGGGGCGCGTTGCGCTTCACGGCGTCTTGGCGGCGCAGGTGGGCGATGAGCTGGGGCGGCGTGGCGCTCCAGCGGCCCAGGTTCTGGATGAGCAGGGTGGAGACGTAGGTGCGCCGGCAGAGCAGGGCGGTGGCGTGGCCGTCCAGCGTGAGACCCACCAGGGTCGCGAGGCACCGGCCCTCCGTGGAGAGGATGAGCTCGGCCTTCTCCTCGCCGGTGCGCTGGGTGAAGCTGGCGCGCAGCAGGTCCCGGGCCATGGCCCGCACCTGTTCCGGAGCCTCGCGGGAGATGGCCACCAGGTACTGCTCCGCCAGGCGCCGGGAGGACCAGAGCCGGCGGTAGAGGCTGGCCGGGAGCAGGGGATTCTGGAGGAGGGCCCGGCGCACGCCGGCGTCATTCGTGAAGGCCGCGCGGCCGCCCAGGGCCTCCAGGCCCGCGCTGGTGCGGTGGTGGGCGGCGATGAGGCGCGCCTGGACCGGCCCCACCCGCGGGTTCTCCAGCAGGGCGCGGATCACCTCTGCCGCGGGGTCGAAGCAGTAGGCGCTCAGCTCCGGCTCGACGGCCAGCCGGGCCTGCGCCGCCCGCTCGTCCTCGGGCCGGGCGTGCAGCTGGTGCTCGAAGAGCTGGCGGTGGGTTGCGGCGCGGGCAGCCGCCGCGGGGGCGTCTGCCGCGGAGGCATCGGCTTCGTCTCCGGCATTCTCCGCCGGAGGCTCCGGAGCGGAAGGGTCCGGCTCCACCGCCCCCAGGGCCACCAGGTCCCTCAGCATCCCCTCCAGTTCCGGCTCCTCCAGGCCCGTCAGCGAGGCGAGGGCCGGAATGTCCAGGGTGCCGTCCAGCCGGGACAGCAGGAAGCCCTGGCGGGCGTCGAGGGGGAGGGAGGCGTGGCCCTCACTTTCCCGGGGGCGGGGTCTCCAGGTCATAGAACGAGCCTACGTGCATCCGGGGCCGGAGGCACCTGGAGAATCCCTCCTTCCACTGGGCTCAAGGGGAAGGAGATGCGGTGCCGCCCGCCGGAGCCCCGTCCTGGCGACCCACCAGCCAGGGCGCCCAGCGCTTGAAGGCGGGCGTCCAGTAGGACCAGTCGTGCCCGCCCGGGCTGAGTTCCAGGCGCATGGGCCGGTGCCGCTCCGCGCAGACCCGCGCGAAGGTGCGGCAAGCCTCCGCCAGGCCATGGCCATCCTTGGTGCCGCAGCCGACGATGAGCTCCGCGGACCCGCCGAGGTGTTTCCAAGGATTCCAGGGGGCGAAGGCCGCGGGGTCCCGCGGGAAGACCTTCACCAGGCTGCGGCGGATGAACCAGTTCAATCCTTCGAAGGGCGCCTCCACCAGGGCCGGGGAAAGGGCCAGGCAGCGGGAGAAGGCGCCGGTCCGGGCGGCGAGGTTGAGGGCGCCGAAGCCGCCCATGCTGAGCCCCGTGACGGCCCTGGCTTGAGGACTGCCTCCGAAGCCCGGATGCTTTGCCTCCAGCAGCGGGATCAGCTCCTCCATGAGAAACCGTTCGTAGGGGAAGCTGCCGTCGGCGCGATCTGCGTACCAGCTCCGGTAATGGGTCACCGCCACCCAGAGGCTGGGCGGGAGCCGCTCCTGGGCCTCCTGCTCCGAGAGGAACGCATCCAGGCCCTCCCGGAGGAAGTCCCTGGGCCCGTCGTAGGCCCCCGGCAGGAACAGGACCAGGGTCATGGACCCGGGATGGGTGGCGGTCCAGCGCTGCACCACCGCAGGGGCTGGCACATGGAGCGCCACGGGCACATCGCGATGGAGGCGTTCCGAATGGATGGTTTCCGGCGCGCGGCCAAGGCCCGGGAGCGCCAAGGCCAGGCTGAAGGCGAGGAACCACCGTCGCTTCACACCGCCTCCGAAGGGTTGCTTCCTTGGATGCCCTCTGCAAGCGGGGCGTGCCCGGGAAGGGCGGCGCCTATTCCTCCACCACGCCCTTCAGCCAGGCCTTGCCGCGTAGGCGCTCGACGCTGGTCTCGGGGAACAGCTCCAGAGGGCTCCTGCCTTCCAGACCCAGGCGGGGCACGGCGGCGCAGGCGAAGCCCAGGCGGGCGCCCTCCTGCAGGCGCAGGGGGAGCTGGGCCACGGGGCGCACCTCCCCGGTCAGGCCCACCTCGCCCATGAACAGGCCCTTCTCGGCCAGCAGGCGGCCGGTGGCACTGCTGCACAGGGCGGCGATGACCGCCAGGTCCGCGGCGGGATCCTCGATCTCCAGACCCCCGGCGACGTTCACGTAGACGTCCCGGTCGTGGAGCTGCACGCCGCCGCGCCGCTCGGCCACGGCGCAGAGCATGGAGAGGCGCTGCCCGTCGATGCCGAGGGCCGTGCGGCGGGGGATGCCCAGGCCCGCGGCGGCCACCAGCGCCTGGATCTCCACCACCATGGGCCGGGTGCCGCTGAGCACCACGGTGGCGGCGCAGCCGGGCCGGGGCTCGGCATCGAGGAAGAAGGGGTTGCCCTCGGCGGGCACCAGGCC
Organism: Geothrix fermentans DSM 14018; assembly: GCF_000428885.1. Classification (GTDB taxonomy): domain Bacteria; phylum Acidobacteriota; class Holophagae; order Holophagales; family Holophagaceae; genus Geothrix; species Geothrix fermentans. The sequence continues at coordinate 4,856 of NZ_KE386810.1, forward strand.
CTTCTCGGTCATGGCGAAGACGCCCAGCTCGAAGGCGGCGCCGAAGCGGTTCTTGAGGGCCCGCAGCAGGCGGTGGTGGTGGTGCCGGTCGCCCTCGAAGGCCAGCACCGTGTCCACCAGGTGCTCCAGCACCTTGGGGCCGGCCAGGCCGCCATCCTTGGTGACGTGGCCCACCAACACCAGAGGCGTGCCCGTGGTCTTGGCCCAGCGGGTGAGCATGGCGGCGCAGCCGCGCACCTGGCTCACGCTGCCGGCGCTGCTCTCGAAGTCCGGATCGAAGAGGGTCTGGATGCTGTCCACCAGCAGCAGGCCCGGCTTCATGCGCTCGGCCTCCTCGATGATGCGGCGCACGTCCGTCTCCGCCAGCAGGTGGATGGCGGGGTTCTCGGCGCCCAGGCGCTGGGCCCGCAGCTTGATCTGGCGCTCGCTCTCCTCGCCGCTGGCGTAGAGGACCGTGCCTTCAGTGGTCGCGGCGGCCCACTGGAGCAGGAGGGTGGATTTGCCGATGCCGGGCTCGCCGCCCAGCAGGGCCACCATGCCCGGCACCACGCCGCCGCCCAGCACGCGGTCCAGCTCGCTCAGTCCCGTGGGGCTGCGCTGGGTGTCGGTGACTTCCACGTCGGGCAGGGCCACGGGGCCCGTGTAATGGCTCTGGGAGTAGGCCGACCCGGCGCGCTGGAGGTCCCGCTTCAGGGACCCGCGCACCTCCTGCACGGTGTCCCAGGCGCCGCAGGCCGTGCACTTGCCCAGGGCCTTGGGATGGCGGGCGCCGCAGGCGGTGCACTCGTAGAGCGGGCTGGTCTTGGCCATCAGTCGCGGATTTCCTTCCGGATGAAGGCCACCACGTCGTCGGTGTTGGTGCCCGGCTGGAAGATCTCGCGGATGCCCAGGGCCTTGAGGCCGGCAATGTCCTCATCGGGAATGATGCCGCCGGCGAAGACCAGCACATCCTCGGCGCCCTGCTCCTTCAGCAGCCGCATGACCTCGGGGAAGATCTGGTTGTGGGCGCCGCTGAGGATGCTCAGGCCCAGCACCCGTGCATCCTCCTGCACCACCGCCGCCGCGATCTGCTGGGGCGTCTGGCGCAGGCCGGTGTAGATCACCTCCATGCCCGCGTCCCGCAGGGCCCGGGCCACGACCTTGGCGCCGCGGTCGTGTCCATCCAGACCGGGCTTGGCGATGACGACGCGGATCGGCGCTTGGCTCATAGGAACTCCGGATGGATTACCAGTTCTCAGTCTGCCTCAGCGCCTCGTAAAGGCCAATGGCCGCGGCCTGGGCCAGGTTCAGGCTGCGGTGGTGGTCGCCCAGCATGGGGATGCGCACCAGTTGGTCCTTGTGGGCGGCCAGCAGGTCGTCGGGCAGGCCCACGGTCTCCCGGCCGAACACCAGGCCATCCCCGTAGGCCCAGGGGATCTGGGTATGGCGCTTGGCCCCCTTGGTGCTGAAGAACCAGAGGCGCATGGCGGGGTTCCGGGCCTGGAAGTCCTCCCAGCTCTCGTAGTGGGTGGGCTCCAGCTTCTCCCAGTAGTCCAGGCCCGCCCGGCGCAGGTAGTAGTCGCTGGTGTCGAAGCCCAGGGGATGGATCAGGTGGAGCTTCGCCCCGTTGTTCACGCAGAGGCGCCCGATGCTTCCGGTATTCTGCGGGATCTCGGGCTGGTGGAGAATGAGGTTGAACATGGGAGGTCCTGGATGAGCGAGTGCCTGTTCTGCAAGATCGCGCGGAAGGAGATCCCCGCAGCCCTAGTGTACGAAGATGACAGCCTGCTCGCCTTCAAAGACATCGCGCCCCAGGCGCCGGTGCACCTGCTGATCATCCCGAAGGCGCACTGCGAAGGCCTGGCGGACATGACGCCGGAGATCGCCGCGGCCGTGGGCGGCCTCCCCCGGGTGGCCGCCCGCCTCGCCCAGGAGCAGGGCGTGGCCGCCAGCGGCTGGCGGCTCCTGAGCAACTGCGGCCCGGATTCGGGGCAGAGCGTGTACCACCTCCACTTCCACCTCCTGGGCGGCAAGCCCCTGGGAGGCCGGCTCTGCCTGTAGAAGCCTGAACATAGCAGGCAGGCACCCCAGCCACACGGTCCAGCGGAAATGGGATTGTCCGGGGTCCCCATTGATGCCATGGTCTTGGGCCATGAAGCTCCAGAGGTGGCCCCATGGATGCACGGAACGGAAGTCCTGATGCCGCCGGGGCCTATCGGGGCACGGACTGCCTCATCCTGGGCATCGTCCTGGCCGTCATCACCTTCTGGCTCTTCGCCCAGACGACCTTGAACGTCGCGCCCGCCATGCGGTCCGAGCTGCGCATCTCCGAGGGGATGAGCAACCTGGCCGTCAGCATCACGGCCCTCTTCTCCGGGATCTTCATCGTGGTGGCGGGCGGCCTGGCCGACCGCCTGGGCCGCGTGCGGCTGACCTGCGCGGGTCTGGCCCTCAGCATCGCCGGCTCGGCGCTGATCGCCCTGTCGCCCGCGGGGACCGCGGCCTTCCTCATGGCCGGGCGCGTCATCCAGGGCATGTCCGCCGCCTGCATCATGCCGGCGACCCTGGCCCTGATGAAGGCGTACTTCGAGGGCAGGGACCGCCAGCGGGCCCTGAGCTACTGGTCCATCGGATCCTGGGGCGGCTCGGGCCTCTGCGCGCTCTTCGGCGGGCTGGTGGCCTCCACCCTGGGGTGGCGGTGGATCTTCTGGATGTCGATCCTGGTGGCCGCGGCCGCCTTCCTCAAGGTCGAGACCAGCGGCGCGAACAGCTTCGTGGACCTGCGGCTCTTCGACAACCGGACCTACACCGGCGCCACCCTGTCCAACTTCCTCCTCAACGGCGCGGCGGGAACGCTGCTCGTGGCCCTCTCGCTCGTCCAGCAGGAGGCCGGGCTCTCCTCCCTGCAATCCGGGCTGATGACCACCGGGTACCTGGTCGCCATCCTCTCGACCATCCGGGTGGGCGAGAAGCTCCTCCAGCGCTGGGGCCCCCGGAAGCCCATGCTGCTCGGCTGCTGGATCACCACGGCGGGCATCCTGCTGACGACCTCCACCTTCCTGCTGGCGCGCACCTACGTCGCCACGGCCTTCGTGGGGTTCACCCTGTTCGGCATCGGCCTGGGGCTCTATGCGACGCCGTCCACAGACGCCGCCCTGTCCAACGTGCCCCAGGACAAGGCCGGATCCGCCTCGGGCATCTACAAGATGGCCTCGTCCCTGGGCGCCGCCTTCGGCGTGGCCCTGTCCGCGGCGATCTTCACGGGCCTGGGCCGCTCCGAAGGGCTGGTGCCCATGGCCGGCCTCTTCATGGGCCGCACGGACAACCTCGAAGCCCGCTTCGCCGCCGGCATGGCCCTGATGTTCAACGCCTTCATGGTCCTCGTCGCCATCGTCGCCATCCTGTGGACCGTCCCGAAGCGGGAGGCGGCCCCGTCGGGACTTTGATACGACCTCTAAGGCTCCGGTCCCCCGGAGGCCCGGTCGGGGTGCGGAGGCGGGCGGCCTACTTCAGCGCGGCAAGGAGCGTCTCGACGGGCAGGCGCTTCCTGTAGTCCGCGTCCACGTGCGAGAGGAGGACCGTCCCGTCGGGGCCGATGAGGTAGGTGCCCGGAATGGGCAGCTCGTGGCGCGTGTCTCCGTTGTGTTTCTCCAGATCGATGCCGAACTGCCTGTAGATCGGGACCACCTCATCCGGGACCTGGAACACCAACCCATATTCCCGTGCGACCTTGCCACCCACGTCGCTCAGGACGGGAAAGGTGAGCGCGTCCTTTTCCGCTGTCGAAAGGGTGTATTCAGGGATCTGGGGCGAGACGGCCACCAGTTCGGCCCCTTTTGCCCGGATCTCCGCCAGGTGGGCCTGGTAGCTCCTGAGCTGGAGGTTGCAGTAGGGGCACCAGCCACCCCGGTAGAAAGTGAGGATGACGGGCCCTTTCTTCAAGAGGCCGGACAGACGGACGACCTGGCCCTTGGCATCGGGCAACGTGAAGTCAGGGGCCTTCTGGCCCCGGTGGACGGCCCGTTCGGCTTGGCCTGACCTCATGAGGTCTTCGGTGGCCTTGGCGAGGACCGCCTTGGGGTCGGTGGCCTGAGCCCCGAGGGGGGCCGCGAGGATGGCCAGGGTCAAGGCAAGAAGGGGGATACGGGTCGAGCGCATGGGCATCTCCGGGTGAAGGGACTGCGCTTTGGTGTCGGGTGCCCCGTCCCTGTGACAGGCGATTGGGGATCAGGTCCAGTGAAATGGCGCGGGATCCGGCGATTCCGATTCGATGGAACGGACCGGGGACGGAATTCATCCATCCAGATACCGGCCCGCTGGGGGCCCACCGGATGGCAGCGGGTGACCTGAGGTCCCCGATCGACTCCGGGACGCCCCCTTCTCCGGGTCCACCGTTCCACCCAGGCCCCCCCCCGGGGGCTTATCCGCGGCGGATGCCGCATGGAGGTTTCATGATCAGCAAGATGACCCAGCTCGCCACGCTGTTCGCAGCCGGCTCTGTCCTGGCGGCCACCGCCACTCCGCTCGGGGCGAGCCCTTTGCGCACCGCGGCGGCCGCCGGCACCACCGCCGCCTTCGAGGCGTCGGGCTCCTGCGGCGCCGGCTCCTGCGGCGGCAAGGCCGAGAAGAAAGACGAGAAGAAGCCGGCCGACGCCAAGAAGGCCAAGAAGGCGAAGGCTGAGAAGGACGGCTCCTGCGGCGCCGGTTCCTGCGGGGGCAAGGCCGACAAGAAGGACGAGAAGAAGGCCGAAGAGGCCGAGAAGAAGTAGCCGTTCCATTCCGTGCCCGGGGGGCCACCCGGCTCCCCGGAGTTTCCAGGGGGAGGACCGCCATGTCTCCTGCCGTTCCGGATGCCGAAGAGGGGGAAGGGGCCGTGGCCGGGTCCTATTTCTCCGTCCAGATGCACCTGCTGCACGAGTGCAACCTGAAGTGCGCCCACTGCTACGACGCGCACCATCCGGCCCTCGGCATGCCGTCCACCACCGAGATCAAGCGGCGGCTGGACGCCATCTACGCCTTCGGGGCGGCCGAAGGGGTCGTCCCCGACATGCACCTGTCCGGGGGCGAGCCCACAGTGCGGAAGGACCTCGTGGAGATCGTGGACCACATCTTCGGTCCCAAGGGGGGAGACGCCCTCCTGTTCACCAACGGGACGCGATGGACGAAGCGCCTGGCCGCGGACCTCTACCTGGCCGGGCTCCGCTTCGTCCAGGTCAGCCTCGAAGGGCCGAGGGCGTTCACGGACGGCATCCGGGGAGCGGGCGTCTACGACCGGGCCATGGACACGCTCGGCATGCTCCGGGGCATGGGGTTCCGCCTCACGGTGAGTACCACGGTCACGGCCCTGAACTACCCCGTTCTCCAGGCCTTCGTGGAGGAACTCGACCCCCTGGGGATCCACTTCCATCTCCGCGAGGTCTTCCCCGTGGGAGCTGGCGCGGACCTCCTCCAGATCACCGCCGACCAGAGGCGGGCCTTCTCGCGCTGGGCGATCGCCTACGACGGGGCCTCCAGCATCGGAATCGAGGACCCGGTCCACTGTTCGGTGGACCCCCGCTACGCCGCGGACCGGCGGGGCTGCGTGGCGGCCCGGAACCACTTCGCCGTGGACGTGGACGGCTCGATCTTCCCCTGCCGGGTGCTGGCCCACCGGGTGGGCCACGTGAACTACCTGCGGGCGGCCTGGTACCACCCGGACATGGTCCGCATCCGGAACCGTGAGTTCACCGGACAGTGCGGACGCTGCGAGCTGAAGGCGAATTGCGGCGGCTGCCGGGTCCACGCCCGCCTGAACGGCGACCTCTTCGGCGAGGACACGAGGTGCTTCGCCCAGGAACAGGGACTGATCGGAGCGGAGGCGTCATGAGCGGCAAGGGCCTTTTCGGCGTGGGGCTGGGGCTCCGGCGCCCCCACATCCTGGAAGCCGCGGAGCGGGCGGACCTGCCCGTCCCCTTCTGGGAGGTCGCGCCCGAGAACATCATCGGAGAGGGCGGGAGGATCCACCGGGCCGCCATGGAGGTGCTGGCGCGCGATCCCGCCCTCAGCCACGGCCTGAGCCTTTCGCCGGGAGGGTACGACGGTTGGGACCTGGACTACCTCCGGGACCTGGGGGCCTTCCTCCAGGACATCCGGGCCCCCTGGCACTCCGAGCACCTCTGCTTCACCGTCGCGGGCGGCGTGAACACCCACGAGCTGCTGCCCATCCCCTTCACCCGGGCCGCGGCGGCGCATACGGTCCAGCGGGTGCGCGCGCTCCAGGACGCGCTGCCCGTTCCGCTCATCCTCGAGAACATCACCTACTACGCGGAGCTGGGCGCCGCCGAGATGGAGGAGGCGGACTTCATCACGGCGGTCCTGGAAGGCGCCGATTGCGGCTGGCTGCTGGACGTGAGCAACGTCTACGTGAACAGCCTCAACTTCGGGTTCGATCCCAGGGCCTGGATCGCGCGGATGCCGCTGGAGCGGGTCCGCCAGATCCACGTGGGGGGCTATGAACAGTCCGGCGAGGTGGTCATCGACACCCACGGCGCCACCATCTCTGATCCCGTGATCGCCCTGCTGCAGTGGACCCTGGCGCGGCTCGGGAGGAACGTCCCGGTCCTTCTGGAGCGGGACCACCAGCTGCCGGACCTGGACGTCCTCCTTGTGGAACGGACGAAGCTGCAGGACGCCTGTGACGAGGCCCTCCTTTCCGCTGGCACAGGGGGCTCCCATGCCTAGTGCGGTCCCCACCCAGGAACAGCGGCTCCAGGCTGCCTTGCTGGATCTCCTGCTGGAACCGGAGGCGGGCGTGGCCTTCGATGCGGACGCGGCGGGATTCGGGCGGGAGCGCGGCATCCTCCCCCCCCACGATGCCGCCCTGAATCGGTTCAAGGACCGCCTCCAGATCTACCGGAACGCGGCCAGGAACGACGTCCAGGACCTCCTGGAGACCTTCTTCCCCGTCACCGGGGCCCTGCTGGGGGCGCCCGCCTGGGAATCCTGCGTCTCGGAGTTCATCGCCAGCCGCGGCATCACGACCCCCTACTTCCGAGACATCATCCCCGGGTTCGTCGGCTGGCTGTCCACCTCGGGCTGGGGCCATGCGCCATGGCCCACCCTGCTGGCCGTGGCGCACTTCGAGCTGCTCGAGTTCCTGGTGGAGCGATGGCCCGATGCCCCCCGGCCGTCCGGGCTGGCGGCCCATCCGGCCCCGGGTGACCGGATCGTGCTGGACCCGGCGACCCGGATCGTCCAGTACGCCTGCGCCGCCCACCGCGCCACGATCGAACGGCCGCTGCCCGAGCCGGAGCCGGCCCACCTGCTGGCCTTCCGGGACGAAGAAGGGGCATTCCAGGCGCTCGAGCTCACGGCGGCCACCGCGGCCCTCCTGGTGATGGGGCAGGAAACCCCCCTCGAAGAGGCCGCCGCAGCGCTGCACCTCGACGGCCTGTCCGAGGCTCTGGCCCTCCTCCAGGACCTGTACGACCAGGGGGCCCTCTGGGGCTTCGAGCGGGCCAGGGCCTGACGCCGGGAGATGGGCAATCTCCTGGACGGGATTCCCTGGAACGGATCCTCCGTGAGGCACACCCCAGTCCCCATGCATCGCGCAGCGCCGCCAGGGCCGTTCGACTGGCCTCCGGCGGCCCTTCCAAGGAGATCGACCATGCGTCTGCCCGCCCTCTTCCTGTCCGCCCTCGTGCTCCTCTCGCCCTTGGCCGCAGGAACCAAGACCTTCGTGCCCGACACGAACCACTCCCTCTTCGGGTTCCGGGCCTCGACCCTCCTCTTCGAGGTTCCGGGGCGGTTCCAGAAGTACAAGCTGGACATCGCGGGCGATCCAGCGGACCTGTCCACCGTCAGCATCCGGGTTGAACTCGAGGCGAGGTCCATCAACACCGAGAACAAGATGCGGGACGACCATCTTCGTACCGCTGATTTCTTCGATGTCGCCCGGTATCCGAAGATCGTCTTCACATCCCGGAAGGCCTGGCGCGAGGGGGACAAGGTCCAGGTCCAGGGCCTCCTGACCATCCGCGGGATCGAGAAGCCCCTCCAGATCACCTTCACGGAAGCCACCGGCCTCAATGGGGCGGGGACCCAGACCTGGTCCTACAAGGCGACCCTGCCCATCAACCGGAAGGATTACGGGATCGGCGCCGACAGCGTGGCCGCGAAGATCAGCCTGAAGGATGACGTCGAGCTGAACCTGCTCCTCGTGGGGTTCTTCCATGATGCGCCGGCGGCGCCCGCCGCGAAGGCCGCCAGGAAGAAGTGATCGCATCGGACGCGGCCCGGGCCTGGGAGTTCTGGGCTTCAGGGATTGAACGGCGAAGCTTCCTGGAAGGTCCATCGGGGACTCCCTTCAGCGGGAGGTGTCGAGGACCAGCGTTCCAGATGGAACTCCAGGAAGCGTCCCGTGCCTCCGGTGCGGCCTTCAAGGTCTTCGGCGCCCCATAGGACGCGGGCGGTGCCGGACAGGTGGAGCAGGATTCCCGTGGTGAACGAGGGTATGAGGATGCCCATGCGGGCGTCCACGGCCAGGTTGCCGAAGGACTGGAAGAAGCTGTTGCCAGGGTAATCCGGCAGGCGCAAGGTGGTGCCGTCCAGCACCTCCAGGAAGCCCGGCTTGCCTCCTCGGTGGGAAGCGTCCGCACCCCGCTCCGGGTGCAGGGTGGCCAGGAAAAGGGTATCCGCCGCCTGGATCCAGGCTCGTTCCTCATCTCCGAGGGCTCGGCCCCGCCGGGGTTCGAGACCTGTGGCGGGCGCTTCCTGCACGCCGAGGAATGTACGCTTCTGGATGAACTTCGGGCAGTTGGGGAAGGACTCCCGCACAGCGAGCTGGAGCCTGTCCCTGGAGACGTCATCCACCTTGCCGTTGACCCGTAGCCTCTTTCGGCTGGCCAAGTCGATGAACAACCCACCCAGGGCCCCCCCGGGGGCAAGCGTGGCGAACAGCGGATTGGCCGGATGCACGGGGGCGCGGCGCAGATCGAAACGCACCGTCGCGCCGTCGGGATCCGGGTCGATGAACCCGCTTTCGCCGACCAAGGCCGAACACCACAACGCCCCTTCGGCATCGAGACCACCGAGAATGGCCCAGGGTTGTTTCGCCACGAAGGGCAAGGCCTGAGGCATGATCCACGGGGTGATCAGACGGCTGTTGAGGATGGCGTTGTGGCTCTCGCCCGCACGGTGCTGGACCGCGAGTTCGCCCTCGTGGAAGGCACTGGGGTCAGACATGGGGCCTCCGCATTCGAAAATTCATCCACCCGGCGGATCAGATCCGCCGGGTAGGAGCCTAGAAAGTGACGAGGGAATAGCCCTTGGCCAGGTAGTCGCCCAGACTGATGACGCCGTTGGTACCCGGAATCTTCAAGTCGCGGCCCACGGGGAGGCCAGTGGCCTCGACGTCGCTGGCGGAGCCGAACACATCCGCGCAGCCACCGCACACGCCCACCACCTTGTCCTGTACGGCGCGGAAAAGGGGGGCGGCAGGGTGATCGGCCTTGACGAGCTCGGTGGCCCAGCGGATGCCGGTCCCCTGGAAGATGAGGGCGACCTCCTCCTTGCGCTCCTTCAGGTCGTAGGTGAGGAACAGCGCGTTGAAGAGGCGTCCCAGGGCCTCCTCTGATCCTGCCTTGGGATCGGAGAAGAGGACGATGGCGGTCTTGCTCATGGTGAGGCTCCTCGTCTAGACCGAACGATCGGTCTAGACAAGGCTACGCCTTCCCCCGCTTGGGTCAACCTTTTTTAGACCGATCGTTCGGTGTATGGTCTGCCTATGGATGGAGAACGGTCGACTCGCGAAGGGCTTTTGGCGCCATTGCTTGAGGCATTCCGAACCTATGGGTTCGATGGAGTCTCCCTGAGCCGCCTCTCCAAGGAGACCGGGCTGGGGAAGGCGAGCCTCTACCACCACTTTCCGGGCGGCAAAGGAGAGATGGCCATGGCGGTCATGGCCCTCTCGAGCGCCTGGCTGGAGACGGAGGTTTTCAGCGTCCTCGAAGGCGCGGGCGACCCGGCCGCGCGCCTGGACCAGGTGTTGGAAGCCTTCCAGAGCTTCTACCAACGGGGGGGGAAGTCCTGTCTCCTGGATGTCATGCCCATCGGCGGTGGTCCAGACGTCCGGGCCATGGTGAAGGCCCTGATGCAGCGCTTGATCGCCGGATTCGAGCGGCTGGCCCTGGACGCAGGGATGGAACCCACGGAGGCGGTGTCCCGCGCGGAGTTGGCCCTCGTCTGCCTCCAAGGCAGCCTGGTGGTGTCGCGGGGACTGGGAGACGCCGCCCCCTTCCGCCATCAGATCGAATCACTGCGAAAGGGATTCCTCTCCGCCGAGGGCAACGGGAGGGCACCCAGGGAGTCCGGGCATTTCAGGCCCGGCTCGGGCCGGCGCGGCGGTTCCTGAGCCACGCCCGGGGGGAGGCGCCCACAAGGTCCCGGAAGGCGCGGGAGAGGGCCGTGGGACTGCCGTAACCCACCTCGAAGGCGGCCACCTTCAGGGGGACCCCGCGTACCAGGCGCTCCTGGGTCATGGCGATCCGGAGGCCCGCCAGATGCTCCCCCGGCGTCATGCCGAGCGTGTCCTTGAACAGCTTGGCGAAGCCGCTTCTCGACAGGCCCGCGGCGGCGGCCAGGTCATCCAGGGTCCAGCCGCGGGCAGGCTCCGCATGCATGGTCGTGATGGCCTTCCGGAGCTGAGGGTGCGCCAGGCCGGCCAGCAGGCCGGGCTCGGTCTGGCCCGCTGCCAGCGCCTGTCGGAGGAAGTGCACGAACACCACCTCGGACAGTCTGTCGATGACGGCCTGCCGCCCTTCAGCGGTCCCGAAGGCCTCCTGGAAGAGCAGCTCGGCCAGGGGACCGACCGCTGTGATGTCCAGCTGCATCATCTCCGGCAGCGCCATGGCGAGCTGGCGGCCGACGCCGCTTCCGAAGGTGAGGCTTGTGCAGACCACGTCCAGTCCAGGAGGCCCCTCGGGAACCAGGTAGTGGGGAAGGCCCTGCGGATAGAAGAGCAGGCAGGGGCCCTGGATCCGCAGGGAAGGGCGTCCATCCTGATAGCGGATCTCGCCCCGACCCTGGCGCACGAGGTGGAGATCCCCCTGGCCCTTGGGCTGGTCGAACCCGGCGACTGCGCACAGATTCCCGGCGAAGAAAGTCCGGGCCCGGAGGTGGACATGCTCGAACAGGGGCTGGAGGGTGTCACCGGCCATGCTGGACTCCGCGTCTGCTCATTCGGACTCCCGGTCACCTTCGAATGGGCCCGGGGTGCCACATTCAGACGATGCGCCGAGGCCTGCTCCATGCCCGGCCAGGCTGGACGGGCCCGTCCGAACGCCGCTCTCCTCCATCTTCTCATCGAAAGGAAACCGAATGCTGTCCGAATACAAGCTGACGCTGGCACCGAAGACCATCGAGAACGCCGATCCCAAGGCCCGCCCATTCCTGGAGAAGGCGCAGGCGCAGATGGGATTCGTGCCGAACATGTATCTGGGCATGGCCAATGCGCCGGGCCTGCTCGACACCTACCTGCATGGCTACGCGCTGTTCCGCCAGGGTTCCGGTTTCTCCGCCGTGGAGCAGGAGGTCGTGTTCCTCGTGATCAGCCGCCAGAACGGCTGCGAGTATTGCATGGCCGCGCACAGCCTCGTGGCGGATGCGATGTCCAAGGTCCCCGTGGAGGTCACGGATGCCATCCGTGACGGCCGGGCGATCCCCGATGCCAAGCTCGCCGCCCTGGCCGCCTTCGTGGCCGTGATGGTCGAGCGTCGTGGCCTACCCCGGCGCGCCGAGGTCGAGGCCTTCCTCGGCGCCGGCTATACGGAGCGCCAGATTCTCGAGGTGGTCCTGGCCCTGGCCGTGAAGACGATCAGCAACTATTCGAACCACCTGCTGCACACTCCCGTGGATGCGGCGTTCGCCGGGCGCGCCTGGAAGGGGTGACGCGGGCGGACCTGCCCAAGCGAAGGCCGAGGAACTAGAGGAAAGGAGCCGGGCGCGCCCGGCTCCTTCCATAACTGAGGCCCGGATGGGCCACCCCGGCATCCCCGGACCACTCAGCTTGGTGGAATCTCCTGGGCCTGGCGGGCCACGACCCGCTTCAGGTGATCGACCACCAGCGCGATCCGCGGAAGGCGGAGCCGGCCCCTGGGGCTCAGCACCCAGACTGGGACAGGATCGAACGCCCAGGAGGGCAGGGCTCGCTCAAGCTGGCCGGTCCGTTCCGCGTGCCTCACCTCGCTCGCTGGCCGGGCGCCGATCCCGTATCCCGCATAAAGCATGTCCCGCTGAAGCCGTGAGTCACTGCATTCGAAGGATCCGCCGATGAAAGCCTCGCAGCGGCATCCCTGACGGTCGGAGAGGACCCATACCCGCTCTGGCTCGCCTCCCAGCTTCCGGATACAGCGGTGGCGGGCCAGATCCGCTGGAGCCTTCGGACGCCCGAGCGTGTCCAAGTAGGCCGGGGTGGCTGCCAGGACGATGGGGATGGCCCCCAGGCGTGTGGCCACGAAAGAGCTGTCCTGGAGGGGGCCCACCTGCATCAGCAGATCGAATCCGCCTGCCAGGAGGTCCGCTCCTTCATCCATCACGGTCACCTGGAGGTTGAGCCCTGGAGCCGACTGCATCAGCTGTGAAAGCTCGGCGCCGAGTCCGAGCCCCACCACCGCGGACCGGACCACCATCCGGACCCGCCCCTCCCGGGCGCGGATGGACGCGACCGATGACTCGCAGCGGTCCGCAGCCTCCAGAAGGGCCTCCGCCGAGGCGAGGAAGCGCTCCCCTTCCTCGGTGAGCCGGAAGGTCCGGGTGGTGCGGATCGCCAGGCGCACACCCAGATCCTGCTCCAGCGCCGCAAGCCGCTGGCTGATCCGGTTCTTGCTGTCGCGCATGGCTCGGGCCGCCGCGCTGATGCCGCCGGAGGCCACCACTTGGCGGAAGAGCCTCACATCGTCCAGGGAATTGATCGCCATGCAGGATTGTACTTATTTTTAGTACAGTTCACACATAATCGCACGACTTATCGCGACAATCGTGATGCCCCACCTTTGGATCTGCGCCGTGTGGCGCAAGCCATCCATGAGGCAAACCATGACTGCTCCCCGTCAACCAGGGCTCCAGGCGCCGCCGGTCGGCCCCCTCCAGATCGAGCTCAGGTTCCTGCTGCACCTTCCGGCCGAGGAGGTCTTCGACCTCGTCGCCTTCCGCCTCCCCGAGTGGTTCGGGGAGATCCACGCCGTCGCCTGGGACCATGCACGATCCACCGCAGGCCCAGGACGGGCCGGCACATGCTCCGAGCGGGTGTGCCGCCTCGGAAGCAAGTCCCTGCGCGAGGAGATCATGAGCTTCGAGGCGGGGCGCCGGTACACCTATCGTGCCGACATGGCCCGGTCGGACATGAAGATGCCCCTGAGCGACCATCTCGGTTCCTTCGAGATCGAGACCACGGGCGATGGCAGCCGGGTCATCTGGCGGCAGCACTTCCGGCCGCGCTGGTTCATGCCCGGGTTCCTCCTCCGATGGCAGATGCGGGACCGGATGATGCGCCCTGCGGTCGACGCCTTGATCGCCCGGCATGGCGGGAAGTGGCTGGCGATCCGTCCCGCCGGGGCCTGAATGGCATCTCCGGGCATCCAGAGGGGAACGTCACAGTTGACAGAATATGCATATACATTAACTTGGTCCCATGGCCTCCCGGAAAGCTACCCCCGCACAGGTCCCGCATACCGCCGTCAGGGGGCCCAAGCAGATGCCCTGCTATTGCGCCTCCCTGCGGCAGGCCACCCGAGTCATCACGCAGATCTATGACGGCGCCCTCCGCCCGGCGGGACTCACCAGCACCCAGTTCAACCTGCTTGAGGCCGTGGAACTCGCTCCGGAGGCCCGGACCGGGGAGATCGCCCTGGCCCTGGCCATGGACTCCACCACGGTGACCAGATCATTAAGGTTGATCGAGGAGGCCGGACTGATCCGGCCCATCGGTGTCGAGGACCGCCGCGAGCGCAGGTGGAGCCTCACCGCCCGGGGGAGGGCGAGGCTCACCCAGGCCAGGCCCCTCTGGCAATCGGCCCAGGACCGGGTCGAGCAGGCCCTCGGGTCCGCGGACGCGGCCCGCCTTCAGGCATTGGGGTTCAAGCTGGTGCTGAACGTGGGAACCTGAATTTTTTTGGAACGAAAAATGTATATGCATCTATCTAACCCCATGGCCGAACCGATTCATTCCGATCCCCAGCCGAGGAGGCGACCTTGACCCATCCATCCATGCTTGTCGCGAACGCCAACGGGAAGATCGGCTTCCATTCAGCCCTGCTCCTGGCCCATGAAGGATTCAAGATCAGGGCGCTCGTCGGCCATCCTTCGGGACGGAGCCGCATCCTTGAGCAGGCGGGCGTGGAGGTCCTGGTGGGGTCTCTGGAGGATGTCGCCTTCCTCGACCGGGCCTTCGACGGGATCCAGCGCGCGTTCTTCTGCACCCCCTGGTCTCCGAGGGCCCTCAGCGTCAGCGCCCTGTTCGCCGCGATGGCCCAGGAACACCGGCTCGAGGTGGTGGTGACGCTGAGCCAGTGGCTCGCGGATCCCGCGAACCCCTCGAGCCACACCCGGGACACCTGGCTCGCGGACCGGGTCTTCTCCTGGATGCCGGATGTTGGGGCTGTGATCGTGAATCCGGGCTTCTTCGCTGACAACTACTTGGCAGGGATCGAGCCCATCGCCCAGTTCGGGATGTTCCTGATGCCCCTCGGCGAAGGGCTGAACGCTCCGCCCTCGAACGAGGATATTGCGCGGGTCGTGGCCGGAATCCTCCGGAACCCGAGGCCCCACCTGGGAAAGACCTACCGGCCCACGGGCCCGGCGCTTCTCTCGCCGCATGACCTCGCCAGTGTCTTCGCGAAGGTGCTCGAACGGCGGGTGATCTACAAGGATGTGCCGTGGTACCTGCTGGCGAAAGTCGGGAAGGCCATCGGCCTGCCGGCTTATCAGCTTGAGCAGCTTCGCTGGTACGTGAGGGAATATCAGCAGAACGCCTTCGCAGTCGGAGGCCCCACCGATGCGGTGGAGACCATCGGGGGCCGCCCTCCCGAGGACTTCGAGACCATCCTCCGCCGCCATATTCTCCAGTCCCCCTACGTGCGGCGAACTCCGTCGTCCATGCTCCGGGCCATGGCGGGTCTGGCCCGGGCCATGCTGACGCCCCTGGTGGATCTGGAGGGTCAGGCCCGCGTCCTTCAGCTTCCGACCTTGCCGGAGGCGCCCTTGGCGGTCCAATCTCCCCGGTGGCTGCGGGGCCATGGACCATCGGCGAAGGTGGCGGCGGAGGTTCCCCCGGCTCTGGAACGGAGACAGGCATGATGCCGGCGATCAGCCCCCTTTCCCCTCCGGCAGCCTCTCCGCTGGTCACCTACGGCATCGGCGGGCTGGCTGTGGGGATGGCGCTCGCGATGAGCGGCCTGGCCTCGTGGATCTCCAGGCGCTCCGGGATCCGGTTGGGAATCGCGGTCGCCCTGGTCATGGCCGCGCAGTTCGGGCTGGCACACTCCGGCGTCCTCCAGGCCTGGTCGAAGGTCCCGCCCCCCTTCATGCTGATGCTCGTCCCCACCCTGGTCCTGACCACCCGGCTGGCGTTCTCGGGCCTGGGAACCTCCCTCGCCCGGAGGCTCCCCTGGGCCATGCTGATCGGGCTCCAGGCCTTCAGGCTGCCGCTGGAGCTGCTGATGCACCGCGCGGTCCGCGAAGGCGTGATGCCGGTCCAGTTGTCCTACTCAGGCTGGAATTTCGACATCCTTACGGGGGCCAGCGCCCTGGTCGTGGCGTTCCTCTCCCTCAAGGGAAAGGTGGGCCGGCCTCTCGTCACCGCCTGGAACCTGATGGGCTCCCTCTTTCTGGCCACCGTGGTCGGGATCGCCCTGGTCTCCATGCCCATCCTGCAGGCCTTCGGGCCGGATCGGATGAACACCTGGATCACCTTCCCGCCGTTCGTCTGGCTGCCCGGCGTCCTGGTGCCCACGGCGCTCTTCCTGCATCTGGTGGCGTGGCGGAAGCTCCGGATCCCTCCCGGAGGTGAAGGGACGGCAGGGACCGATCGAAGCCCGGGCCACCCAGGAAAGGGGATGAAGCGATGAACCTGGTCGGATCGGATCGGGCCGGAGCCATCGCTGTGGAGGCCCTGCGGGAGGCCTGCCTGAGCGCGGGTGCGGACGACGCGGGGTTCGCCACCATCGACAGCCCCCAGCTCGGCGGGGAAGGGCGGGAGATCCTGAATCGCTTCCCCTTCGCCCGCACGCTCATCAGCCTGGTGTTCAAGCTGAACCGGGAGAACATCCGCACGCCCCACCGCTCCATCGCCAACCTGGAGTTCCATCAGACGACGGAGCGCGCCAACGAGACCGCCCGGCACCTCGTCCGGCATCTGGAAAGCCAGGGCTTCCGGGCGGTCAATCCCGCTGCGGGATTCCCGATGGAGATGGAGGCCTGGCCGGGGCGCCTTTGGACGGTCTCCCACAAGCCTGTGGCCGTGGCGGCGGGCATGGGGCGGATGGGGCTGAACCGTCTGGTACTCCATCCGGTGCACGGCGCCTTCATCACCCTGGCGACGATCGTCACCGATGCTCTCGTGGCTGAGTACGGCCGTTCCCTGGACCATGATCCCTGCCTGGAATGCAAACTCTGCGTCGCGGCGTGCCCGACGGGAGCCATCTCCGGGGATGGCGCCTTCGATTTCAGCGCCTGCTACACCCACAACTACCGCGAGTTCATGGGCGGTTTCGTGGATTGGGCCGAGACAGTGGCCACCAGCGGGAGCGCCCGCAAGCTCCGGGCAAAGATCAGCGATGCTGAATCGGTCTCGATGTGGCAGAGCCTTTCCTTCGGCCCCAACTACAAGGCGGCCTACTGCATGTCCGTCTGTCCGGCGGGTGAGGATGTGATCGGCGCGTACCGGGACCATCGAGGCGAGTTCGTGAAGGAGGTGGTGAAGCCGCTCACGGAGAAAGTGGAGACGCTGTACGTCATCAAGGGCTCGGATGCCGAGCGGCACGCGGCCAAGCGGTTCCCGCACAAGCGGCGGAAGACGGTGCGGAACACCCTGCGTCCAAACTCGATCCAGAGCTTCCTGACGGGGCTTCCCCGGACTTTTCAGCGAGGTGCTTCCGAAGGCCTCGCGGCCGTCTACCACTTCGAGTTCCGTGGAGAGGAGACCGAACGGGCCACCGTCACCATCTCGGGCGGAAAGCTGGACGTGAAACCGGGGCTCGTGGGCCGTCCGGACCTGGTACTGCGGGCTGATTCGAAAACCTGGATCCGGTTCCTCGCCAAGGAGATCTGGCTCCCTTGGGCCCTGCTGCGAGGCGGGATCCGCCTCCAGGGCGACCCGAGGCTGCTGGTGGCCTTCGGCCGGTGCTTCCCCGGGTGATCTCTCTCGGGCCTACCCCGCCGCAGGCCCTTCCGCCCCTGTATTCCCTTGGAGGATGAGCCATGATTCCTGGAAATCTCCGATCTGTCGTCCTTGATCAGGCCACACCCGGAAGGCTGAAACACATCCGACCCGTGGGACGGAAGGAAGCCCGGGGGCTGGTCTCCCTGGTGTATCGGCAAGTCGAAGCCGAGTACCAGCTCGTTCCGCCCTTGACGCTCCACTCCGCCGTGCCCGAGCTCATGGCCGCGGTTTGGGGCGTCACACGCGAATCCTTCCTGGCCGGGGACACGAGCCGGGTGGCCCGGGAGGCTGTGGCGGCAGCCGTGTCCAGCCGAAACGCATGCCCATTCTGCGTGGAGGCGCATGCCATGAGCCTTCATGGGGCGGGAAGGCACGATCTGGCCGATGCGCTGGCCTCCGGGCGTCCGGTGTCCGACCCTGCCCTCCAGCCACTCCTCCAATGGGCGGCGGCCACCCGCGATCCCGGTTCACCCCTGCTCAAAGCGCTGCCCTGCGAACCTTCGGACCGGCCCCGCTTCATCGGGACCGCCCTTCTGTTCCACTACATCAACCGCATGGTGCACGTCTTCCTGGGAGATTCACCCCTTCCCGGGCTTCCGGGAATGGGTCTGGCGCGAGACGCGGTCCGGAGAGCCGCAGGGAAGCTGTTCATGAGCGGCCTGGCATCCCGGCCTGTGAAGCCAGGCCTGGCCGAAGGGCTCCGGCTCCCGGTGCGCCAGGATGGGCCCGGACCGGAAGCCATCGCCTGGGCTGCGGGTGATCCTCATGTCCACCGGGCCTGGTGGAATTTCCACCGGATCGCGCTGGGCCTGGGCGAGCGCCATGTGCCGGTCCAGACCCGGATCCTGATCGCCGACGCGCTGGAGGCGTGGACCGGAGGGGATATGGGGCTCAGCCGGGGATGGGCCTTCGAGGCCACGCGCAGCCTGCCGCAGGAGCAGCAGCCCCTCGCCCGGTTCGCCCTGCTGGTGGCGCTGGCCTCATATCAGGTCGATGACCAGGTGGTCCGGGATTTCCTTGCCGTTGAAGGCGCTGGACAGCGGCTGGTCCCGGCGGCGGCATGGGCAAGCGCCATGGCTACCTTCCGAATCGCCAGATGGCTTTCTCATCATCCGGAGGAGGGTTTCCCGGGGGGAATTTAGGGCTCGTAACAAAACCCCACGGCCGCATCGTCGTGTTGTCTTGTGAGCTCTTAGGCAGAGACCATTCATCATAAGTGGTGATGATAGTTACCAGATTAGTGCCGATTGTGGGAGAGTCGCCTGGATGCCAGATTGATCGCATCAGGCTTCCCACGGGGATACCATGCGATTCTCCACACCGGCGGCGGTCTTTGCTTCTCCGCCGGATACAGATGCCATTCCCATCGTGGACCTCCATTTCGGGAGCTGGAGGCTTGTTCTAGAACGGAAGCCGCTGTCCCGGAAGGGGCTGGCGCGCGCGTATTCCCGGGTGGCCCCTCGCTGGGACCGCATGCTCTCGCGGATCGGCTTCGAGGCGGGCTACCGGGCCTTGCTGCGCGCACATCGCATCAAAGGCGAGCGGGTGCTTGAGGCGGGTGCAGGCACGGGCGCGTTCGCCGCGGCACTGGCCGCGCTATGGGGACCGTGCTTCGCGGTGGATGGGGCCGATATCTCGGAAGCCATGTTGCGCAGGGCCGTGGAGCGATGGCATGGCCTCGGGTTGAATGCTTCGGGAAGGCTCACGGATATCCGCGCACTGCCCTTTCCGGATCAGACCTTCGATCTCGTGTTGGCAGGGCATGTTCTCGAGCACCTCTCCGACCCGAAAGAAGCCATTCTGGAACTTTGGCGAGTGCTCCGGCCCGGAGGCGTTCTGGTGGCGGTTGTCACGCGGAAGAGCCCACTCGGCCGGTACATTCAATGGCGTTGGCGCGTTCGCTGTTTCGATGCCGACGACTTGAGATCGCTATTCTCCTTCGGGGATGAAGTCGAGGTCGTCCCACTCCCAGGCCCCATGCTTTGTGGGTGGATGAGCCTGGCATGCCTGGTGCGGCGGCTCTGAGCGGCACCTTTCCCCTACCCCGTACCCGCATAGGCTGAGGGCGCCGGCCCCAGTACAAGGCGTGCTGGGGCAACGGAAGCGCAGGTTCCTCCCCGCACAGGAGGGAAGCCAAAAAACATTTGGAACGATCGTTTCATAATCATCACCCCAGTCCCTGCGCCTCCGTCATGGCGCTGGGAGGGATCATGACCCGCTTCACCATCCACACCCTCGAATCGGCTCCCGAGGGTTCCAGGGACATCCTGGAAAAGGCCAGGAAAGGCATGGGCTTCCTGCCGAACCTGTACGGCATCCTGGCCGAGTCGCCCGCCGCCCTCAGGGCCTACACCTCGTTCGCGGAAGTCCTTCAGGGCACGGATTTCACCCTGGCGGAGCGCAACCTGATCTGGCTCACCGTGTCGAGGGCGAACGGCTGCGCCTACTGCGTGGCCGCCCACTCGGCCGCGTCGGCCATGGGCAAGGTGCCGGAGGCGGACATCCAGGCCATCCGGGACGGCCTTCCGCTGGTGGATCCCAGGCTCCAGGCCCTCCGCCACTTCACGGAAGTTCTGGTCGAGCGCCAGGGCAGGGCGCCCGAATCCGAGGTCGAGGCCTTCCGCGCGGCGGGGTACAGCCCGCGCCAGATCATCGAGGTCGTGGCGTTCGTCTCCCACAAGACCCTCAGCAACTACCTGAACCACCTCGCGGAAACGCCGCTGGACGCGGCCTTCGCCCCCCTGGCCTGGACCGGCGCGGTCCGGGCCTGATTCCCCCAACCCCTTCAAGGAGACCCCATGAAGATCCTCCGCATCCTCGCACTGCCCCTGTTCGCCCTGGCCCTCCAGGCTGGAACGCCGGGAGGCGCCATCACCCTCACCGAGCACAACGGCTACTTCTCGGCCAAGGAGACTCTGGCGGGTCTGTCGGCCGGCGAGTTCTCCGTCACCGTGGAGAACAAGTCCGGGAAGCTGGCGGGCTTCCAGCTCCAGTCCGTAGCCACGGGCAAGACCCTGGAGAAGTTCCCGCTCAAGCCGGGCGAGCGCCGGACCATCAAGCTCGCGCTGGAACCCGGCGACTACCGCTACCGCTGCCCCATCAATCCCACACCCTGGTATGAATTCAGCGTCGAATAGGCGCGGCTAGGATGGACATGAGCCCCCGGCGCGATCCGTCGCGCCCGGGGGCGTCTGGAACAGCCATGGCCCGCGAACTCCAATTCGACCGTGAAACGGCCCTCGACCTGGCCCTGGACCAGTTCTGGAGCCACGGATTCAACGATACGTCCATGCGAGACCTGGCGGCGCGGCTGGGGGTCTCCCTCAGCAGCCTCTACAACACCTTCGGGGACAAGCGGACGATGTTCCTGGCCGCCCTGGAGCGGTACGACACGCAGATCCTCGGCCGCCGCCTCGATGACCTCGAGCGGAACCACCCGCCCTTGGAGGCGGTCCGGTGCCTCTTCGAATCCATGGCTGCGGATTGTGCGGCGGATCCCGTCCGCCGGGGCTGTTTCCTCGTCAACACTGCGCTGGAGATGAGCCCCCATGACCCCGACATCGAGCGGGAGGTACGGGCCAAGCTGGGCTCCATCGAGCAGTTCTTTCTCCGGACTCTGGGAACCGCCCTGTCCCGGGGGGACCTGTCCCGGGATCGTGACCCCAAGGTGATGGCGGCCCAGCTGCTGGCTGCCCTGCTCGGGATCCGCGTCCTCGCCCGGGCCAACCCCGACCCGGAGACCCTCGACCAGGTCGTCCGGGGAGCGTTGGCGCTTCTGTGACAGCCACCGGCAGAGGGCCTGGAACGGCCCCCCGCCGGTGGATGATCCGAGCCTAGTGGTTGAACGGATCGAGCGGATGTTTGAAGACGTAGTCGGCGCCGATGGTCGACGTCTTGGCGAGGGAATGGCAGCCGTTGCACATGCCGCTCATGAGATCCGCGCCCCGGGCCATGATGCCGGTGGTGGCGGGATCGAGCGTGAACCATTCCCAGCCGTTGTTGGCGCTGTTGAAGGTCCCGCCGCGCTTCACCATGGCGGTGATCTCCGTGACGGCGCCGTTCTGCTGGATCTCCTTGACGACGATCGTGCCGACGGGATAGCCCGCCTGGGCGGTGTCCGGGTTGGCAAGGAGCTGCTTCTTGTAGATCCGCCGGACGGCGGTCGAGTCCGAGCTCTTGTGGGCGCCGCCCAGGTAGGGGCTCACGGTGGTGGTGTCCTGGATGAGGCTCCAGTTCCGGTAATTGGCGAAATCCGTGGCGGCGGCCGCGTACTCGAAGGGGTGGGGGAACACGAAATCCGAGCCCCCGGTCTGGGCCGCGGCCGAGGTATGGCAGGCATTGCACATGCCGCTCATCATGTCCGCCCCGCCCCGGGCCATGATCTGGGATCCGTCGTTCGACAGCGCGAGCCACTCCCAGCCGCCCCCCTGTGGGTTGAAGGTCCCGCCGCGCTTGGCCATGGCGAAGACGCCCCCCGTGGCCGGGAAGGTCTTCACGCCGTTCTGCCAGGTGAAGGTCTCCTTGACGAGGATGCTCCCCACGGGATACCCGGAGCTGGAAGGCACCGCGGAGGCGCTCTTGAAGATCCGCCGCGAGAAGGCATTGTCGGGTCCCATGTGGGCGCTGCCCAGCGCGGGATTCGTGCCCCCGATGCTGTAGTCCACCGCGCTCCAAGTGCCGTACTTGGCCACGTCCTGGGCGGAGGCGATGAATTCGGTCCCGCTGTTGGTTCCACCTCCACCGGTATTTCCGGCGGGGCTGGCAGGCGCGCTGCCGCTCCCTCCTCCGCACGCCACGAGGGCCATCATCCCGAACGCGAGCGCGACCGGGGGAAGCGGAGGCTTGGTCGATAAAAGTCCGTGCAAGGCCATGGGCCCTCCTTTGCTGATGGGAACGCCGTTCCCGGGTTGGATGCCCAGACCGGTCCCAGGCCCCAGGAGGTCTAGGCCGCTGAGGCTGCGGTGGTCAGGTATGGATGGAGGTGGCCGGCGGCACGGACGTATGCCATCGAATCACGGCGCGGCGCCCAGCTTTGATCTGCGTCAAAACTTCCATCCTGGTGTGACGCCGCAGGGAGCGCCGCGGAGGGATCACCTCGAGCCCCGCGGCCCGCATGGCCCGATGGTCTGGTGAAGCCGCTCGCGAAGGGTTTCTCCCGGGATCTGGGGTGGCCCGGTTCCTCCCGCCGTGACATGGGATTGGACGGAATCCTTCCGGGGCTCCGAGGCCGGGGTTCCCTGCCTGGCCTCGCGCCGCCTGTCGCGGGGCCCGGAAAGCGGGAAGGGACGAGCCCCGCGTCGGCGGGCCCGGATCGCCCTGTCACGCGGCGGGCCGTGGGCGCGCGCATCCAAATTCCATCGCATTCGCCCAGGAGGCCCCATGACGACATCCGTGCCGTGGCACCGCTCGCTTGCCACCCGGTTCTTCCTGCGGACGGCCCTCACCGTGCTGGGGCTCGTGGGCGTGGTGCTCTGGGTGGCCCGCTCACAGAGCCGCAAACAGGCCCTGGAGAGCGCGGAGAGCGGCATCATGGTCAGCGCCCAGATCATGGAGGGCAGCTTCGAGAACCGAGGGCGGATCCTGGAGGCCGGCCTGGATGTGTTCACGGCCTACAACCGGAACATGACCGGGATCGAGCACCAGGACTTCGCCACGGTCCGGGAGAGCCTGCTGAGCAACCTGGCCATCCTGAAGTCCGACGTGGCCATGGTCATCCGGCCCACGGGGGCCCTGCTGAGCTGCACCACGGACGGGTTCAAGCAGGACTACACGGACGTGGGGATCGTGGAGAAGGCCATGCACGCCGAGGAGGTTCCCGGCCGCGACCGGGAGAGCCAGACCTACCGGGGCTTCTTCAAGATCGATGGGGGCTCCTATCAGGGCTCGTACCTGGGGGTCGCCCGCCGGCTCAGGGGCCATGACGGCGAGTTCCTCGGCGTCATGGTGGTGGCCAACCGGCTGGATGACCAGGCCGCCACCCTGCTGCAGCGGCAGTCCATGGTGCGCCTTCGCCCCTCGGATCCCGCCTCCCACGCGACCTTGATCGCCGGTGGGGAGATCGTGGGCACCACGGCGCCTCCTGGAGCCCAGAAGGAGGCCCTGGCCGCCTGGCTCCACGGGGCCGCAGGCCAATCGGCCCTGCGGGCGGGCCTTGCCGAAGGGCGTTCCAGGCCCATCCCGCTGATGCTGGAGGGCAGGCCGCAGCTCGCCATGGTCGTGGGAATGAAGGGGATCGGCGCGGACGCCCTGGGGGTGGCCAAGCTCATCATCATTCCCCTCGATCCTTTCCTCCGGCCCTTCCAGAACCTGCAACGCGTCATCCTGGCCGTCGGTCTCGCCGCCCTGGCCATGGCCCTCCTGCTGACCCTGAGCACGGCGCGCAGCGTGACTGCTCCGCTGGCCCGGCTGACCGCGGCGGTGGGAACGCTTGCGGAGGGGGGGCGTCCGGACCTCCCCCATCCCGTGCGCCAGGATGAAGTCGGCGCGTTGGCCAAGGGTTTCCGGGTGCTCCTGTCCGAGCTCAAGGCGAAGGAAGACTTGCTCTCAGCCCTGGAGGGGCTGCGCAAGACCCAATCCAGCCAGGGTGTTCTCGGCTCCACGGAGGCGACCCCGACCGGACAGGACGCCACGGAGCAGATCCGGCGTGCTCCAGGGGGTGAAACGGGTCCCTTGAAGCGACCGGCCGGGTCCAGGAAGCTCGACCTCCAGGTCGGGGATACGCTCTCGAACCGGTACCGCATCGACCGGATCGTCGCCGCCGGCGGCATGGGCCTGGTGATGAAGGCCCATGACATGGATCTGGATGAGGATGTCGCCTTGAAGGTCATCCGCCCCGAGCTTGTGGGCGACCCCGCGTTCCTGGAACAGCTCAAACGGGAGATCAAGCTGGCGCGGCGGATCAGCCACAGGCACGTCCTCCGGACCCATGATTTCGGAGAGTCCGAGGGGATCCCCTTCGTGACCATGGAGTACCTGAAGGGCACCACGCTCCGCCAGCTCCTGGATGACCGGAAGCGCCTCCCCCTGTCCCTGGTCCTTCGCATCGGCCGCCAGGCCGCCGAAGGCCTCCAGGCCGCCCATGCCGAGGGAGTGGTCCACCGCGACATCAAGCCCTCCAACATCATGTTCGACGCCCAGGGCGAGGTGAAGCTCATGGACTTCGGTCTCGCCGCTCCGGTGAGCGGCCGGGGGACCGACGCGGAGGGGCAGATCTTCGGAACCCCAGGCTACATGGCTCCTGAGCAGGTGCTGGGGGATCAGGTGGATCCGAGAACGGATCTGTATGCGCTGGGTGTGGTGATGTACGAACTCGCCACGGGCATGGCCCCCTTCCAGGCGGAGGACCGGATCGGCCTGCTCCGCCTTCACATGGAGATGGACCCCCCGGATGCGAGGGAGGCCAACCCCCGCCTGCCGGCTGAGTTCGCGGTCCTGGTCCGGGCCCTGATGGCGAGGGCGAAGGAGAGCAGGCCGGCGACCGCTCAAGAGGTGATCTCACTGCTTCATCAAGTCGCCGCCCATGCCTGACCGGCCCCCGGGGAGATCCCATCTCGCCCGCCCGGGGACCCGCGGTCATGCTGGAACCCCAGGGCGGGCAGCCCCGGGAGCAGGGAGGATCCCATGAGTCCATCCTCGGCCTTTCAGGGCGTGTCTGCGTGCGTGTTCGACGCCTACGGAACCCTGTTCGAGGTGGACAGCGTGGCGCGGGGCGCCCAGGCGGCCCTCGGGGAGCGCTGGCGGGCGCTCTCGGACCTCTGGCGCACCAAGCAGCTGCAGTACACCTGGCTGCGCGGACTCGCTGGGCATCATGCGGATTTCTGGCAGGTCACCGGCGAGGCGCTGGACTATGCCATGGCCACCCTGGGCATCGGGGACGAGGGGCTCCATCAGCGCCTGATGGACCTCTACCTGGGCATCTCGGCCTACCCGGAAGTGCCCGCCACGCTGGCCCGGCTCAAAGCGAAGGGCCTGAAGCTCGCCATCCTTTCCAACGGCACCCCGTCCATGCTGGCCGCGGCGACGGCCAACGCGGGGATCGGGGCCTATTTCGACGCGGTGTTGTCCGTGGAGGAAGTCGGGGTCTATAAACCTCATCCGAAGGTCTATGGCCTGGCCTGCGACCGCCTGGGGGTTCCTGCCCGGGCGATCTGCTTCCTGTCCTCCAACAGCTGGGACGCCTGGTCTGCCAAGGCCTTCGGGCTCACCACCCTCTGGTGCAACCGGTTCGGCCAGCCCCCGGAGCGCATCCCCATGCCGCCGGATGGCGAGATCCGCGATCTGTCCTCCCTGCCGGACCTCCTCGGAATCTGACAGGAAGGCGCCCCGGCGGGCGGAACTCCGACCGCCGCCCGACAACCCTCAGCCAGAAGCGCGCCATCTGAGGCATACTTGCCCCATCATGGCCGAACAGCAAACCATCGAGGGATCGGAGACCCTTATCCAGAGGGCTGCGGGCGGGGACCATGCAGCCTTCCATGACCTCGTGGCTCCCCACCTGTCCATGTTCCATTTCGCCATCCTCAGGATCGTCAAGGACCCGGCGGACACGCAGGATGCCCTCCAGGACGGGCTGCTGTCCATCTACCAGGACCTGCCCCGGTTCGAGGGGCGCAGCCAGTTCAGTTCCTGGGCCTACCGGATCTGCGTGAACGCCGCGCTCCAGACCCTCCGGACCCGGCGGCGGCTGCGGGAGCAGTTCATGGAGGATATGGTGTCACAAGGGGAGGACAATGGTCGCCCCATGGATGCGGAGGCCCTTCCGGAATGGAGCGTGGAGCCGGACGCGCCGCTGCAACTCGAGCGGGAAGAGATCCGCGCGCGCATGACGAGGACCCTTGACCTGCTGCCAGACACGCTCAGGGTGGTATTTGTGCTGAAAGACATCGAAGACATGGATACGCAGGACATCGCCGCCCTGCTCGAAATCACTCCCACGGTGGTCCGCCAGCGGCTCCACCGGGCGCGCATGTTCTTGCAGGCCCGCCTCAAGCCCGTGCTCACCGGGAGGGTCTCATGATGGGCCTTCCCACCTGCGCTGAAGTCGCCTCCTCCATGACGGACTACATGGAGGGGACCCTCCCGTACCGGAAGCGCCTGGGCATCCGGGTCCACATGGCCATGTGCGACGCCTGCACGGGGCTGCATCAGCGCCTGCTGAAGCTGTCCAGGTTGGCGAAAGAACTGATCGCCCCCCCGGCTGCGGCCCCTCCCGAGGCCCGGGCGGCCCTGGATCACGTGCTGACGGCCCTCAAAAAGGACCAGGGCCCGGATCGCTGAACCCGTCGATCCAGGGGAAGAGGCGGGTTCCATAGGCCGGAAAGCCCCGGGGAGATGCTGGGGCGAAAGGCCGTGGCAGCAGTGCCTTCTATCGGAATGGCCCCCTACGCCTCGATTCGGGACCTCTTCATGGACTGTCTTCGTCTGGCCGATTCTGGCGCGTGAATCTCTGCACGGCCATGGTGAAGGCTCAAGAGAGGGGATGGGATCCCCTCCCTTGAGCCTTGGAGCCCTCTCGATCGAGTGGATCCGGAGGTCAGGTCTTGGACCCGGAGGCCGCGAACTGGCGCAGGATCGGGAGGAAGACTCCGGGATCTGGGCGGACACGGTAATTGTCCGTCTGATCGAGCCAGCGGATGGTCCCCTTCGGGTCCAGAACGATGGCTGTGGGGAATACCGTATCCGGCCCGTAGCCAAGGAGGCCCATGCCCATGGGGAGCCCATTCTTCATCTCGATGTCGAGCGCCTGGGCGACGCGGTTGCCTTCATCGGTCAGGAACTCGAAGGGGACCTCGAACCGTCTGGCCAATGCCCGGGTGTTCTCATGCGGCTGGGGGCTGATGAGGACCACCCTGGCGCCTGTGGCGGCGATCGCCTTGTACTGCTGCACGACCTCGTTGATCTGAGCCATGCAGAGAGGGCACCAGTTCCCCCTGAAGAAAAAGATCAGGGCAGGGTCGCCAAGCAGTTCACGGGTGTGGAAAGTCGAACCATCGGTTTTTCTCAATCCGAAATCCGGGAACACGTTCCCGACTTGGAATTTGCGGGTTGGTTTCCGGCCAAGCCGGGAATACCAGAGACTGTACAAGGCGAAGGTGGCGGCCCCGATGCTGGCGAGGAACAGGGGAACGAACCGCTCATCCGATCCGCTCCTCCAGCCGGAGTAGCCGGCCAACAGGACGCCGAGGAGCGCGAGAGCGTTGTATCCCGGGAACGTTCCACTGGTCCGGGCGACATTCTTGAACATCATGATCCGGGAAAGGAATGCCATGAAAGGCAAGGTGGTCATCAGGGGCCCGGTCCACAGGAGGGCCTCCCCGGTGTGATAGGCCTTCCATCCGGCATAGCCGGCGATTCCCATGGCCGCCATCGGGTAGATCCCGATGAACATCGACTTCAAGCGGTTCACTGCGCCTCCTTCCTGGGGATGGCGAAGTACATCGAGGTCTCGGCCATGTTGTGGATCCGGTCCCGGTACGGTACCAGCGCCTGGTAATCCGGATCCTGCATCACCTTCCCAAGGGACTCGGGAGACGTGAGCGACCAGATATTCACGCTCAAAGAGCTCTCGGAGCCCGGACCAAGCTGCTTGAGCACCCGATAGGCCTTGATCAGCTTCATCCCGTGCCGGGAAGTGATGGCCTCGAGGGTCTTCTCGTAGCTGGCGTGGTCGGCGAAATCGAAGCCGGGATTCATCGCGATGATCCCCACGAGGACCACTCCGCCCTTGGCTGGCGTCGACGCGACGTACTCCTCTTTGACGAGGTACATCTTGCTCGCCTGCATGTCATGGAGACGGTCCCGGAGAGGAACCTCCGCGGCGTAGCCGGCGTCCGACATGACCGCCGGCAGGCTGGCGGGTGTTTCCAGGGACCACACCCCGAAGGTGGATGCCTTGGCCGGTCCGCTCCCGCCCAGGAACTTCTCGAGGGTGAACGCCCCTTCCCGGAGCATGCCGTGGGACGCAGCGATCGGGGCGATCCGGCGCTCGTAGCCGTCATGGTCCGCCGGCCCGAAGCCGGAATTCATCGACAGGAAGGCCACCAGCTTGGTATCCCCCGCAGGAGCCGGGATGGAACCCTGCGGTGCGAGGGTGGGAGCCGTGGCGGCCAGGGGGCCCGCCAGGGCGGACAGGAAAGCGGCCAAAGCGGTGGCTGCCAGCCTTGGGGTTCGGGTGAGGGTAGAGCGCATGTGCGGCCTCCTTGGGCTCGTGTGAAGTCCAAAGTCTGGGTTTGCGTTATTGCCATTACAATCGTTGGCAATTGTTAAATACTCATCATCAAATTTGGTGGATCATATGGCCCTCTCCAACTTCGAAGAACTCCTGACCTATGTGACGATCGTCGAATCGGGCAGTCTGGCCGCGGCTGCGGCACGCCTCGGCCTGACGCCGAACGCCATCAGCCGGCGGCTGGCCGTCTTGGAAGCTCGCTTGGGGCGGCGGCTGATCCACCGCACCACCCGGCGCCTGTCGGTGACCGATGAAGGGCACCTGTTCCATACCCGGTGCCGCCGCATCCTCGATGAGCTGGAAGAGGCGGAGCGCGAGCTTTCCGGCGAGGACGATTTCGCCGGGACGCTGCGGATCGCCATCCACCACGACATGGTCTGTCCCAGGTTGATCGAGCTGCTTCAAGGCATGCTGTCAGATCATCTCGGCCTGCGGCTCCAGCTGCGGGTGGCTGACGGGTTCCTCGATCCGGTCCGATGGAACCTGGACTTCGCCGTCTTCCTCGGCGACCCGCCGGCCAGCACCCTGGTGTCGGTCCCGCTGGGGCCCCTCCGCTGGGGGTTGGCCGCCGCTCCCAGCTACCTGGAGCGGCATGGGCGCCCGCAGGTTCCCGAGGACCTGGTCCACCATGAGTGCCTCCGGGTCCTGCGCGACAGGCCGGAAACCCACTGGGCCTTGCAGAGGTCCGGAGGCAGGCCGAAGCGGTACCCCATCGGGGGCCGGTTTGAAACCAGCGATAGCAGCGTCCTGGTCCAAGCCACCTTCGCCGGAGCCGGCATCGGCATCCAGTTGATGTCAGCGCTCAGCGCCGCTGTCCAATCTGGAACCCTCGAACGGGTGCTTCCTGGCTGGCATTGGGGATCCACTCCCATCCACGCCCTGCTCCCCAAGGGCCGCAACCGGATTCCAAGGGTCAAAGCCGCCCTGGACATCATCCGCAAGGCCATGGCGAGCCTGGGCTGACGGTTCGCCCCTGCTTCCCGGGAGAAGAGTGGCCTCACCGAGCCTGTGGCCCCAGCGATCAGGCGGCCAGGCTCTGCGTGCCGACGGCCCTCAAAAAGGACAAGGGCCCGGATCGCTGAACCCGTCGATCCAGGGGAAGAGGCGCCGGTGGAAGGCCAGATCCTCCAGTGTGTCCAGATCCCGGAGCGGAGGCAGCAGCGCGCTTTCCAGCCCCAGCCGCGAAGCCGATTCCAGGAGGCGGGCCCCGGTGAGGGGGCTGCTCCAGGGCAGGGCCGGCAACCGGGGCAGCAGGGCACGGGCTTCTGGGGTCAGGGTGAGCGCGTAGAAACCGCCGTCATCCGCGGGCCCCAGGGCCAAGGGGCGGCTCCGGCAGGCCTCGAAGCCTTGGGCCAGGTGCCTCATCGAAAGCCCTGGGCAGTCGGAACCGATCACGGTGACGGCCTTGGCCCCGGAATCCAGCGCGAATCCGCAGCCCTCTGCGATCCTGTCTCCCAGGTTCCCGGCGGCCTGGGGAAGGTAGGCGTCCGCCCGCGGGAGCCAGGCTCGCATCGCCACGGCACTCCCGGGAGGGTCGAATGCGAGGCCGAGGCGGAACCCTTCCTCTGCCTTGGCCGTGAGCAGCATGGTCCACAACCGCTCGGCCATCCGCCGGTAGATCCGCGTGGCCGCAGCCTCGCCCACCTGAGAGGCCAGCCGGGTCTTGACCCGGCCATGAACCGGGGCCTTGGCGAACACGATCACCCAGCGGGACTGCGGCACGGGATCCCTCCACGACTGGGATGCCCGGTCCGGATTTGATGTAACACCTTTCTTCCAGCCGTCACCCCATCTCGATCCAAGGAGATCCGGATGAACACTCCCGCGCTCGGCAGCCTCGAGGTGGAAGATTCCGTCAAACAGCGCTACAGCGCGGGCGCGCAGGCGCGGGAAGAGGCCCTCTGCTGCCCCGTGGACTACGACCCCACCTTCCTGAAGGTCATCCCGCAGGAGGTGCTCGATCGGGACTACGGGTGCGGCGATCCCTCGCGCCATGTGCGTGAAGGCGAGGTCGTGCTGGATCTCGGCTCGGGCGGAGGGAAGATCGCCTTCATCGCCGCGCAGATCGTGGGCGCTTCCGGCCACGTCATCGGCATCGACATGAACGACGACATGCTGGCCCTGGCGCGCCAGGCCCAGGGCGAGGTCGCCGGCGCCATCGGATACGCGAATGTCGAGTTCCGCAAGGGGCGGATCCAGGACCTTGAGCTCGATCTGACGGAAGTCGAGGCCTGGCTTGCCGCGCATCCCGTGCGGGGCCTCAACTCCCTCGAGCGCTTCCACGAAGAAGTGCGGCGCCTGCGGCGGGAGCGCCCCCTCGTCGCCTCTGAATCCGTGGATGTGGTGGTGTCGAACTGCGTGCTGAACCTGGTGGGCCAGGGCGAGAAAGCGAAGCTGTTCGAAGAAATCCATCGGGTGCTCAAGCGGGGTGGCCGGGCGGTCATCTCGGACATCGTCTCCAGCCGGGAGGTGCCCGAGACCCTGCGTCGGGATCCCGAGCTCTGGAGCGGCTGCATCTCCGGCGCCTTCCAGGAGGAGGCCTTCCTCGCCGCCTTCGAGCGGGCCGGGTTCCACGGGATCACCCTGGAGAAGCGGGACGCCACCCCCTGGCGGGAGGTGGATGGCATCGAGTTCCGCTCCGTCACGGTCATCGCCCACAAGGGCAAGAGCGGGCCTTGCCGGGACGAGGGGCAGGCCCTGATCTACCGCGGCCCTTTCAGGCAGATCACCGATGACGATGGGCATGTGTTCGACCGGGGCGTGCCCACCGCGGTCTGTGGCAAGACCTTCCGGCTCCTGACCCGGGCCCCCTACCAGGACGCCTTCCACCGCCTGGAGCCGGTCGAAACGATCGATCCCGAGACGGCCCCGCCCTTCGCCTGTCATGGCGGCTCCACCCGCCGGAGCGCAGAGGGACTCGTGGGGTCCGGTTCCGACCCTTGCGCTTCCGGTTGCTGCTGAGGAGGCTCCCGTGTCCCACACCCTGATGAACCCCTCCTTCGAGGGGCGGCTGGAGGCTGCCGGTCTTTCCGGACTCCGGCGCGACCGCCTCGAGACCGCCCAGATCAACCTGGGCCGCTATTGCAACCAGGCCTGCCTGCACTGCCATGTGGAGGCCGGGCCCCTCCGCACCGAGCGGATGGAGCCTCGGACGGCGGAGCGCATCCTGGAGCTGCTGGCGCAGAGCCCGGCCATCCGCGCCGTGGATCTCACCGGGGGCGCCCCGGAGCTGCACGAGGTCTTCCGGCCCCTGGTGCTCGGGGCCAGGTCCCTGGGCCTCGAGGTGATCGATCGCTGCAACCTGACCTGCCTCTTCGTGGCGGGGCAGGAGGATCTTGCGGACTTCCTCCGCGACCACCAGGTCCGCGTGGTCGCCTCGCTCCCCTGCTACACCCAGGCGAACGTGGACCGGCAGCGGGGCACGGGCGTCTTTGACCAGAGCCTTCGCGGCCTGTTCATGCTCAACGCCCTGGGCTACGGGCAGGAGGGCTCCGGGCTGGAACTGGATCTGGTCTTCAACCCGCTGGGGCCCTCCCTGCCGCCGCCCCAGGCCGCCCTGGAGGCGGAGTACAAGCGCCGCCTGAAGGACGACTTCGGCATCGAGTTCAACCGTCTGCTGACGGTGACCAACATGCCGATCAAGCGGTTCAGCGAGCAGCTCCGCCGCGTCGGCCGAGAGGAGACCTACTGGACGCTCCTGGAGGATGCCTTCAACCCGGAGGCGGTGCCGCACCTCATGTGCCAGAACCTGGTGAGCATCGGCTACGACGGGCGGATCTACGACTGCGACTTCAACCAGATGCTGGACCTCCCGGCCGAAGGCGCGCCGGATGTCTGGTCCATCCGGAGCTTCGAAGACCTCGCCAAGGCCCGGATCACGACGGGCCGCCACTGCTTCGGCTGCACCGCGGGGTGCGGGTCGAGCTGCGGCGGGAGCCTGCTATGAGTCTTCTGCTCGGATTCCTGTTCGTGGGTGGCGCAGGCCTGGCCATCGCGAATGGCGCGAACGACAACGGGAAGCCCGTGGCCACCCTGATCGGCAGCGGCGTGCTCACCCAGCGTCAGGGGCTTGGCCTGGCCTTCTGGACCACCCTGGCGGGAGCCCTGGCGGCGGCCCTGTGGAGCGGGGCGCTCCTGCGCGCCTTCAGCGGCCAGGGGCTCGTCAGCGCCCAGGTGACGGCCCATCCGGCCTTCCTGCCCGCGGTGGGCATGGCCGCCCTGGGCACGGTGGCCTTGGCCACCCGGCTACGGCTCCCGGTCTCCACCACGCACGCGCTGGTGGGTGCGCTGGTGGGAGCAGGGCTCGTCCTGGGCCATGGAACCCTCATGTGGAAGGTCCTGGCCATCAAGCTGGCGGGCCCCATGCTGCTGAGTCCGGTGGTGGCCATGGGGGCGGCGTGGCTCCTGGCCCACCTGTCCCGGGCGATGGTCCCCGCCAGGACCTCAGAGACCTGCGTCTGCGCGCAGCCAGGCGTCGAACTCGGCGCCGGCGGCGAGGCGGCCCTGGGCCAGGCCGCCCTCCAGACGGGAACGGTCGAGAGGTGCGAGGGGAGCGGAAGCGTCGTCCTGGCCTCGTCCACGAAGCTGCTTCGGGGCCTTCATCTGGTCTCGGCGGGGGCGGTGAGCTTCTCGCGGGGTCTGAACGACACCCCGAAGATCGCGGCCCTGCTCCTGCCGCTCTCCCTGCTCACGGGGTCGGCGCCGGTGGTGGTGGTCGCCCTGGCCATGGCTCTGGGCGGATGGTTCCTCGCCCAGGGCGTGACCCGGACCATGAGCCAGGAGATCGTGGATCTGGACCACCGGGAGCCGGAGGCCGCGGGCGGCAACCTCACGACGGCCTTTCTGGTCCTGTTGGCCTCCCGCTGGGGGCTTCCCGTCTCCACGACCCATGTAGCCACCGGCGCCATGGTGGGTGCGGGATTGAGCCATGGCGAGTTCCGCCTGGCCACCCTGCGGAACATCCTCCTCGCCTGGACCGCCACCTTGCCGTTGGCCGCGCTGCTGGCTGCGGCCGCCGTCCTGGCGATGAAGGCCCTGGCATGAAGCGGTCGAAGGTCCTCCTCGCCCTGGCGGTGGGTCTGCTGGTGCTCCTGGCCGGGCGGATCCTCCCGATCACCGAGTGGCTGAGGGCCTTCACGCACTGGGTCCAGGGCGCGGGGTGGCTGGGGGCGGCGGCTTTTGGGCTGCTCTATGTGCTGGTGACGATCCTGGGCCTTCCCGCGCTTCCCCTGACCCTCGCCGCCGGCGTGGTGTACGGTCCGCTGGGCGGGACGCTCCTGGTGTCGCCCGCGAGCGTGGCGGGGGCGTCCCTTGCCTTCATTCTGGGGCGCACCCTGCTGCGGGGCTGGGTGCGGACCCGGACGGAGGGGAGCGCCCGATTCCGGGCCCTGGACCAGGCCATCGGGAGTGAAGGCTGGCGGCTCGTGGCGCTGCTGCGGCTGTCACCGGTCTTTCCCTTCAGCCTGCTCAACTACGCCCTGGGGGCCACGGGCATCGGGCTGGGGCCCTACGCGCTGGCCTCCTGGCTCGCCATGCTGCCGGGGACCTTCCTGTATGTCAGTGCCGGCGCCGCGGCCGGTGCCGCCGCCGGGCTCGCGCCTGGACAATCGGTGGCGCCCTGGCTGCTGTACCTCGGCCTCGCGGCGACCCTGCTGGTCACGCTGCGCGTCAGCTGGATCGCCCGCCGGGCGTTGGCGGCGTCCCTTCCGGTTCCAGTGGAAGCCCACCCCATCTCAGAGGAACCCCATGAGCTTTGAAGGCCTGCTTCCCGACAGCGTCCATGACCAGGCCTTGCGGAAGCTCGTGGCGCCGCCGGACTGGGTGAACCCCGCACCCAAGGCCAAGTACGACCTGGTGGTCCTGGGGGGCGGTCCCGCCGGCCTGGTGGCCGCGGCCGGGGCCGCGGGACTGGGCGCGCGGGTGGCCCTCGTCGAGAAGGGCCTGCTGGGGGGTGACTGCCTCAATGCGGGCTGTGTGCCCAGCAAGGCGCTGCTCGCGGCCGCCTCCCGGGTCCGGCAGATTCACGAATCGGCCTCCCTGGGCGTCCAGGGCCAGGCCACCGTGGACTTCCCGCGGCTGATGGCGCGCATGCGGGAGAAGCGCGCGTCCCTGGCCCACCATGATTCGGCCGAGCGGTTCCGGGACCTGGGCGTGGATGTGTTCCTCGGCACAGGCGCCTTCCACGGGCCGGAGGCGATCCAGGTGGGGGAGACGATCCTCCGCTTCCGGAAGGCGCTCATCACCACCGGGGCCCGGGCCGTCGTGCCGCCCATCCCCGGGCTCCGCGAGGCCGGGTTTCACACCAACGAAACGATCTTCTCGCTGATGGAGCTGCCCCGGCGTCTGCTGGTCATCGGCGGCGGTCCCATCGGCTGTGAGCTGGCCCAGGCCTTCCGGCAGTTTGGCGCGGAGGTGAGCGTGGTGGACCAGGGCGTCCTGGCCCCGCGGGACGAGGACGCCGCGCGGGAGGCCCTGCGCGCCGCCTTCCAGCGCGACGGCATCCAGGTCCACGAACGGGCGAGGATCCTCCAGGTGTCCCGGCGCGGGGAGGAGCGGATCATCGCCCTGGAAGACGGCCGTGGCGCCGTCGAGCTGCGCGGGGACGCGATCCTGGTGGCGGCCGGACGGGCCCTCAACCTGGAGGGCCTGGGCCTGGAGGCCGCCGGCATCCGGATGGAGGGCCGGCGGCTGGAGGTGGATGCCCGGCTCCGCACGACGAACCCCCGGGTCTTCGTGGCGGGGGATGCGGCGGGGGGGCCCCAGTTCACGCACACCGCGGATGCCCAGGCACGCCTGGTCCTGCGCAACGCCTTCTTCTTCGGGCACGGGAAGGTCGCCGATCAGGTGGTCCCCTGGTGCACCTATACCCATCCGGAGCTCGCCCAGGTCGGGCTGACGGAGGCCATGGCCCGGGAGCAGGGCATCGAGACCGAAGCCTTGAAGGTCGAGTTCTCCGATCTGGATCGCGGAGTGCTCGGAGACGAAGCGGGCTTCGTCCAGGCCCGTGTGTTGAAGGGTACCGACCGGGTGGTGGGGATCACGGTGGTCGGTTCCCATGCGGGCGACCTCCTGGGCGAGGCGGCCCTTCTGCTCGGCACCACCCGGCGCCTGTCCACGCTCTCGACCATCATCCACCCCTATCCGACGCTGGGAGAGGCCTTCAAGCGGTTGGGCGACCTCGCCCTCAAGCGGCGGTTCACGCCGAGGGCACAGCAGCTCTTCCGGCTCTGGTTCCGGCTATGGCGCTGATCTCGGTCATCATCCCCACGCTCGACGAAGCGACGCAGATCGGCCCCTGCCTGGACCAGTTCGCCGCGCAGCTCGGGGACTGGGAACTGGTCGTGGTGGACGGTGGCAGCCGGGACGGCACCGTCGCCCTGGCGGAGGCGCGCGGGGCGAGGGTGATCCAGGCCTCCGGTGGCCGGGGGCCCCAGATGAACGCGGGCGCCGCGGCGGCGGAAGGGTGGATCCTCCTCTTCCTCCACGCCGATGGCCGGCTTCCCCCCCATGCGAGCCGGCTCATCCACCGGATCCTGGCCTGTCCCGGAATCGCGGCGGGGGCCTTCCGGGTCCGCCACCAGCCCCATCGCTGGACGGGCACCTGGAAGGCCCGGCTCCTGCGGCTGGCGGACCTCCGCTCCCGCTACACCCGCCGGCCCTACGGGGACCAGGGCCTGTTCATGAACCGGAGCATCTTCCAGGCGGCCGGTGGGTTCCCGCCCCGTCCCCTGATGGAGGACCTGGCCATGGCCCGCCGTCTGGCCAGGCTGGGGCGGGTCCACACGGTCCGCGAGGAGGTCCGCACCTCGGGCCGCCGGTTCGAATCCGCCCCGATCCGGGCCTTCCTATGCATGAACACCTTTCCCGTCTTGGATCGCCTGGGGGTCTCCCCGGAGCGGCTGAAGCGCTGGTACGGAAATCCGCGGTGAATGGAGGAGGCCCCATGTCCCGTCCCATCGGCATCATCGGCGGCAGTGGGCTGTACGCCATGGAGGGGCTCCAGGTCACGGAGCGCTCAGAGCTGGCGACGCCCTTCGGGCCTCCGAGCGGCCCCCTGGTGCTCGGTGCCATGGAGGGTGTTCCCGTGGCCTTCCTGGCCCGCCACGGGGAGGGGCACCGGCTCCTGCCCCACGAGGTGCCCTACCGGGCGAACCTCTGGGCGCTGAAGCAGGCAGGGGCCAAGGCGGTGATCTCCTTCAGCGCCGTGGGCAGCCTGCAGGCGACCCATCCGCCCGGCAGCCTGAGGCTTCCGGACCAGTTCGTGGATCGGACCACCCGGCGCGAGGCCACCTTCTTCGGCGGCGGGATCGTGGCCCACGTCGGGTTTGCCGATCCCACCAGCGCCTGGCTGAGGGGCCACCTCCTGGCGGCGGGCCGGGAGCTGGGCCTGCCCATCGGGGATGGCGGCACCTACCTCACCATGGAGGGTCCCCAGTTTTCCACCCGCGCCGAGAGCCGGATGCACCAGGCCCTGGGCCTGGACTTCGTGGGCATGACCCAGGGGACCGAGGCCAAGCTGGCCCGGGAGGCGGAGCTGGCCTACGCCACCGTGGCCCTGGTGACGGACTATGACGCCTGGCGCGACCGGGAGCCGGGCGCTGATGCGCAGGACATCCTGATCACGCTGGCGACCCACATCGAATCCTCCCATCACCTGCTCCGGCGGGTCCTCGGCCGGATCGCCGAGGGCCCGCCGCCAGAGGAGCCCGCCCTGACGGCGCTGAAATCGGCCGTGGTCACGCCCCCGGAGCGAGTCCCGGAAGACACCAAGATCAAGCTCAGGCTGCTCATCGGGAAGTACGGGTATTGACTGGGAGGCGCCGTGGCCGAGATGGACAAGCAGAAGGGCGGATGGTTCCAGGGGCTCACCGCGCCGGGCATCCTCTGGAACGCCGTCAAGGTGAGCCTGGTGGTGGGAACGGTCCTGAACCTGGTCAACCAGGGCCCGCAGCTCCTGGCGGGGCAGGGGCTCCAGGTCGGCCGGGCCCTGCTCAACCACCTGGTGCCCTTCTGCGTGGCAGCCTACAGCGGGGCCCGGGCCGTGACCGTGCGTGGTCCCTCGGGCAGGGATGTTCCCGGGGATGAGAACCTCGAGACCCGGGCGTCCGTCAGTGACCGGGTCCGTTCCAGCGGTTGAGGGTCGAGGGGTTGCAGGAGCATGGCCAGGAGCGAGTGCTCCTGGTTGTCCCCCAACCCAATGGCCAAGGGACCTTCATCCGCTGATGGAGCCCGGTACGTGCAGAACATTCGGTCCCACGCGGAGAGGAAGAAGCCGTAGTTGGATCGCTGGTCATGAACGTGCACGGAGTGGTGGATGGCATGGATCCGCGGCGTCACCAGCACCCATCGCAGGATCTGATCGACCGAGGCCGGCAGGCGGATGTTGGCGTGCTCGAAGAGGTTTCCGGCCTGGAGCAGCGCCTCGAACACCAGCACGCCGATCGTCGGCCCGCCCAGCAGCAGCACCGCGAAGGCCTTCCAGACCAGCGACACACCCAGCTCCATGGGGTGGAACCGGAAGGCCGTACTCAGGTCCAAGGCCCGATCGCCGTGATGGACCCGGTGGAGGCGCCAGAGCCAGGGCCACGAGTGACTGGCCCGGTGCTGCGCCCAGACGGCCAGATCCAGGACCGGCACCATGAGGACTGCGGCCCAAGGCGAGGGCAGGCCGGACAGGAGACCGATTCCCCGGGATCTGCCCCAGGCGGACGCCGCGAGGAGCGTCGCCCCCGGGATGGCGTGTGTGAACAGGATGCCGATGCCACCCACCGCGACGTTCCGGGTCCAGCGTCGCAGCACGCCCGTGGGTCGTCTGTGGTCAGGGGCCAAGGCCTCCCAGACCGAGAGCAGGGACAGGACCACGAGGGAGATCACGGCTTGCGCCTCGCCGGTCGAAGTGCCCACGAAATGAATTCCTCCCCTGCAATCCGGTGGCGCGGACGAGGGGAGTGTTCCATCGCTTTGTTGGAATACCTGGGTGCCTTCTGGACCCGAATCCAAGAACCCATCACCACCTGGGAGCGCCCATGAACCCACCAGGGAAGGCCCGGCCGATGATCACCTGGCTTCTGGTCCTCACGTTGCAGGCGGTGGGCCAGGCGGCCCCGCAGGCCCGCGGCAAGGGGGGCGCGACTCGGGCCTGGTCCATCCACATCCTGAGGGACACCTTCCATGTGACGGCGGACACGCCGTCCGAGGTTCCCCTGGAGCGGCTCGTCCAGGGCTGCCCGCGGCGGGACTGCATCCCATCCATCGACCGGCCCCGGTTCGTGGCCGCCGCCGAGGCCACCTATCTGAAAGACACCGACCAGGTGCTGGCCTTGTCCGTGGAAGGCGTGCACCGCGCCTATCCCACGTCGATCCTGGCACGCCACGAGATCGTGAACGACACCCTGGGAACGCAGCCGGTGGCGATCACCTTCTGTCCTCTGTGCGGCTCGGGCATGGCCTACTCCCGCGTGGTGGAGGGGAAGGTGACGACCTTCGGCGTGTCGGGGCTGCTGTACGACAGCGACCTGGTGATGTACGACCGGGCCACCGAGACCCTGTGGCCCCAGATCCTGGGACGGGGCATCCTGGGGCGCCTGAAGGGGCGGACGCTCACCTCGATCCCCGTGACGCAGGTGGACTGGAAGACCTGGCGCGAGCAGCACCCAGATACCCAGGTGCTGTCCATCGAAACGGGCTTCCCGTTCACCTACGGGGGAGATCCCTATGGGAACTACGCCAGCCAGGCGGGGACCATGTTCCCCATCGCCCATGAGGACACTCGTGCGCACGCGAAGACGGTGGTCTTCGGGGTGAGCCTGGATGGGGAGGCCGTGGCTTTGACGGAGGCCTTCCTGAAGGCCCATCCGGCCACGGAAGTGGAGCTGGCTGGCCGGAAGGTCTCCATCCAGCGGCAGCGGGATGGGCAGGTGGTCGCCCGGGACCTGGCTCATGGGAGGGCCTTGGATGTCCACCGCCTCTTCTGGTTCGCCTGGGCCACCACCCACCCGGGGACCCGCTTGCAAACCCTGCCAGATGCGGGAAAGTGACAGCCATGAGCCATCCGACCATGCCAAACGACCCCGACCGCCATCCCTTTCCGCCCCTGGTCGATCCGGCCACCACATCCGGCGACCTTCGCGAAGCGCTGGAGACTGTCCAGGGTGCGAGGGGTCAGGTGGCCGACATCTGGCGGTCCATGGCCTACCATGCGCCGCTGATCCGCGCCCACCTGGCGATCTACCAGGCCCTCATCTTCGACCGTTGGGGCCTCGACCGCCGCCAGTGCGAGCTGCTCGGGACGGTGACCAGCGCCGTGAACGGCTGCCGCTACTGCAGCATGCACCACGGCGCCCCGCTGCTCCAGGAGGGGCAGGATCCCGCCGAGGTGGCGGCCCTCAAGGCGGATCCCGAGGGCGCTCCCCTGCGGAACCCCGGAGATGATGCGTTGCGGCGGCTGGCGGTGAAGCTGACGCGGACGCCTTCCGAGGACCACCGGCCCGAGATGGGCCGCCTCGCCGAGCTCGGGTTCACCGAAGCCCAGCGCCTCCAGGCGGTCTCTGTGGTGGCCTATTTCGCCATGATGAACCGCATCGCCGATGGCCTCGACCTGCCCCTGGAGCCGGACTACCTCGGTTCGACCCGGTAGGGGTTGGGTTCCAGGGGAGGGAACGCTACCTCCCCTTCCGCTGGATCTCCTTCCCCTCGAACCCCAGATCCTTCTTCCAGGTGGCCAGGGTCGCGTCCACGGCGGCGCCGGGCTGGAAGACGATGCGGGTCTCGCGCTGGTCGAAGTCCATCTGGACGGAGGCCACACCCGGGGTGGCTGCCAGCGTCTTGGGGAGCTCGCCCGCGCAGGGGGCGCAGTCGAACTGGGGGGTGGCGAGCACCAGGAGGGTGCCTCCGGCCTGCGGAGCCGCCGCGAGGGTGGTGCTCTTCCCTTCGTGCAGCAGCCTCGGGGTGGCCCAGGCCAGGGTGAACGAGCCCGCGAGGATCGCCACCGCCAGGGTCGGGAAGCGGGGGACCGCCACGCAACAATCCGCCCCCTTGGCCGGGAGGAAGCGCCGGCGCGCCCACCACCCCAGCACCCCCAGCAGCAGGATCAGAAGGGTGCCCAGGGCCCAGGGACGGATCCAGGTGATCCGGGCGCCCAGAGTGCCCGTGGCCACGCCCAGGCCCGCCAGGGCGAGGGGCAGCCAGCAGCAGGCGGAGGCGAGCACCCCCAGGCCGATGGAGGCCCAGAGGGTCCGCGGGTCCTTCACCCCGGCGCGGGCGGAAGGAAGGGCGCAGCCGCCCTGCGGGTCCGTGGGGGCTCTCGAAGGGGAAGGCGTGCAGCAGTCGTGCGTCTGTTCGGTCATGGGCGGGTTCCTCGTCTCAGCAGCAGGATGGTTTGGACGGCGCGCAGCAATCGTCGGTCTCGGCGGGCGCCGGGGATGTCGAGGTCAGCGCCTTCACTTCCTTGATGACGTCTCCCAGGCAGCAGCCGCCGGCGGGGTTGGTGACCTCGCACCGGCAGCCCCCGGCCTTCAGCTCGGCCTTGATGGCTTCGACCACCGTGGTATTCCCTGTCCGGGTCCATTCCTCCTGGATGCTCTCCGCGCTGTGGCCGAAGCAGTAGCACAGGGGGCGGGGGCTGCTCCGCTCCTTCAATCCCACCCGCACTGTGAGGTCCTGGCGGGTGAAACGCGCCCCGTTCGCGCCGTGGTAGACCAGGTCGCAGTCGGGGCTGGGGCAGAACCGGTAGGTTTCCTCGTCCCGCACCCGGGGACGCAGAGGAGGCTGGAGCAGCGAGCGGAGCGTGAGGGGCCTCACGGGCCTTCCGCTGGTCCCGCAGACCGGGCAGGCGCTGGCTTCTTTGGACGCGGCAGGGATGGAGCAGGTCTCGGGGTTCATGATTCACCTCTGGAAGGGCGTCTTCCGGCGCGCAGGGTTGGGATCCGATGGGGCGCACTGGGGGCCGCAGAGCTTCAGGAAGGCCGGGCACAGGGGGCCCGGCTCGCCGTCGCAGGCCTGGCGCAGGCTCTGGAGGACGTCCCTCATATCCGCCAGTTCCTTCATGCGCTCAGAGAGGGCCTGGATCTTCCGGTCCAGCAGGTCCTTCATGGACGCGCAGGTCAGCTCATCCTGGAGGTCCAGGTGGAGGAGGGCCTTGATGTCCTCCAGGCTGAATCCACTCCGCTGAGCCTGCTTGATGAAGCGGAGCCTCTCCACGGACTCGGCGTCGTACAGGCGGTAGCCCTTCGCCGTCCGGCCCACGGGCTTCAGGAGGCCCATGCGCTCGTAGAGCCTGGCCGCCTGGTCGCTGACGTGGCAGGCCCGGGTGAGTTCGCCCATCTTCAGGTGGCTTTGGCGCATCTTTGCTCCCGGCAACAGGATGGAGTCTGTACTCAGATACAGAGTCAAGGACGGAAGTGACGTTTCATTGCCCCCTTGAGTCTCCACCCGGATCGATGCCGACCCTTGAGACGGACACCGGCCCGACGGCCCTTGCTCGGGGAGCCAGAAGCCGCCCTGGCGCGCTTCGTTTCCGCTGGATCACCCGGGAATCCCCTGCATCCAACAGGCAGGAGATTCCTCTCGGAGGCCCCCCGGGATTCAAGCGGGCGGAGTTGCACAAGGTGGAGGTGAGGCGATGGGGGGAATGGAATTGAGGATCGGCGACCTTTCCCGGAGGACTGGCCTGGCGGTGGGTACCCTCCGCTACTACGCCGATCAGGGCCTGTTCGGGAAGCTGTCCCGTACGGGGAAGGACTACCGGCTCTTTCCCGAAGAGGCCGTGGAGTGGGTGCGCCTGCTGCAGGCGGCCCAGGCCGCCGGATTCAGCCTCCCGGAGATCCGCGCCATGCTGGGCGCCCTGCGCCAGGGCGGCATCTGCTGCCAGCGCATGCGCCAGGCCCTCTCGGGACGGCTGGCCTCGGTGCGGGCCCAGATCCGGGAACTGGAGGTCCTTGAGAAGCGCATCGCCTCGACGCTGGAAATACCCGACGGCACGGAGGGTCCGCTTCCCTGCAGCCTCGCCTCGCGGCTCATGGCCGGCTAGCGGGCGGATCCCCGGTCAGAACTGGAACCGCGCACTCAGGTACAAGGTCTTGTCTCCTCTCAGACCCTGGCCCCGGAGCCGCTGGTGGACCGGGTACTGCCAGGCGGTTTCGAGGACCGCACGACGGCCCACCCACTGGAGGCCTGGGGCGAGGTAGAGGCTCCTCCCGCCGGAATCGGGATCGGCGATCCCGCGCTGCCGGTTCGCGCCGCGCCAGACGGCGTTGGATTCCAGGACCGCGTAGAGGTACGAAGGCACCCCGTCCTGGCCGGGACCCCGCCAGACCCGCTTCTGGAAGGAACCCTCCAGGCGCCCCTCATCCCCGGCCCGGAAGCCTTCGGCGGCGTTCCGGCGCTGGTAGGTGCCCGAGACATCCCATTCCCACTCCAGGGTCTGCCAGCTGAAGACGAGCCCGGCCATGGGATCCCAGGACCCGGTGCCCGGCTGCATGGAAGGCGGCAGAGGGCCGGAGCCGTCGCCTTTGCGGCGGGCGCCCGTGGGCAGCTTCAGACCCGTCAG
Source organism: Geothrix fermentans DSM 14018 (assembly GCF_000428885.1). Classification (GTDB taxonomy): domain Bacteria; phylum Acidobacteriota; class Holophagae; order Holophagales; family Holophagaceae; genus Geothrix; species Geothrix fermentans. Next base: position 48,020 of record NZ_KE386810.1, read on the forward strand.
GCTCGCCAGCCGCAGGGTTTCTCCCGGCCGGTCGATCTGGAGTTCTGTGTGGCGCAGGAAGAGGGACAGGTCACCGGCGCCCTGGACCTCCCTGCGGCCCATGGCGGAATCCATACGGAGGTCCACCAGGGGCAGGGCCCCCATGAGCGTCCAGCGGGCATCGAGTCCGTAGATCATCACAGTGGGCGCCACGAGGGCCCGGAGGTCCCGGCTCATGGGCCCCGGGTCGCCGCCGGCCCGCGTCCGCCCCAGCTCCTGGCGGAGGATCAGCTGGCCCGAGGCCACGGGCAGGGCCGTGTTGAAGGTGATGGGGCCCGCCATGAGCGGCCCCCCCAAGCCCAGGGCGAGCGCGCGGATCCAGGGCCGCATGTCACACCCATCCCAGGCGTTCCGCCAGCGGGAAGGCCAGGTAGGCCATGGTGGCTCCGATGAGGAAGAGGACGGTGGAGACCCAGAGCGCCATCCGGCTGAAGCGGCCGGCGGTTTCGCAGGCGGAGGCGCCTCCATCCGCTGGGCAGGCCGGGGCGGGGCGCCGGAATTCCAGGGCCCAGTTCAGGCCGAGGAGCAGGCCCGCCGTGAGAAACACCCAGGTCTTGTGCCGGGTGAGGGCCGCCAGGCCGGGCACGGACGAAACCGCCCCCGCCACGACGGCGCCGAGGCCCAGGGCCACCAGCAGCGTGGGGAGGGCGCAGCACAACAGGGTTCCCGAAGACGTGAAGAGCGACAATGCGGCCAGGGCCTTGGATCTCACGGCTGCGCCTCTTCGATGCCCTCCACGCTGAGCCGCCAGCCGCCGCCGGCCCCCCGGCTGGCCCGGCCCTTCAGGACCACGGCGCGCGTCCCCCCCGCCACGAAGGCCTGGAGGCGGCGGAACTCGGGCCCGCCCGCCAGGGTCAGCGCCTCGCCCGTCCCGAGCAGGAGGCTCGGGTGCTCCGCCGGCCCCTGGAGGGTTCCCCGGAGGTCCATGTGGATGGCCCGGGGGCTGAAGCCCGCATCCCGGACCGCCTTATCCAGGGATTCGGGCGGGAAGGCCGCCCTGGATTCCAGGCGGGCCAGCCCCGTGGCCAGGTCGACATGGACGTTGGAAGCGCCCGGAAGGGCCTGGAGTTTCTTTTCGAGCCCTCGCACGCAGAAGGGGCAGGACATGCCGTCCACCTGGATTTCATAGCGGGCCATCCTCCGCGGGGCCCCGGGCTCGGCGTGGGCGGGGAGGGTGAAGAGGGCCAGCAGGGCCGCCGGGATGAGACAGGTCTTCTTCATGGGGATCCTCCTGATACCCCACGTTCGATCTCGACCCCGGTCGAGGGTCAAGGCGAGAACAAGGTACGTCTATTTCGCTTTTATTTCTTCTTGTTGCATTCAGAGGTCTTTCTAGACTTTGAAGTGGTTCTCAGTGGAGAAAAGTGGTCTGAAGTGGATCAAAGTGGTTCCTTCACTCTACCCGGTATCTCCTGGGGCCGCAGTTGAAAGGCGATGCCGGTGCTGCGACTCCGCGGTAATTCACCGGCCACGGTGGACGAGAAGGGACGGCTGAAACTCCCCTCCTCCTTCAAGGCCGAGCTCGAATCCTTCGCCCAGGGCGAGGGGGCTCAGGCTCTGCGCGAAGGCGCCGGCGCCCTGCGGCACTACCTGACCTCGCTGGACGGCCGCTCCGCGCGTCTCTACCCCCTGCCGGTCTGGGAAGCCATCGAGGCCCGCCTGGCCGCGCTGCCCTCCACCAGCCCCGCCAAGCGCAAGTTCCTGGAGACCACCGCCTACTTCGGCAGCGAGGTGGAGCCGGACGCCCAGGGGCGCTTCGTCATCCCGCCCATCCTGCGGGAGGCCGCCCAGCTCACGGGTGAGGTGGCCGTGCTGGGGCAGATGGACCACCTGGCCCTGTGGAACAAGGCCGGCTTCGAGCGCCGCCTGGCGGCCGAACCCCTGGGCGCCGATGACCTGGCCCAGCTCGCGGATCTGGGGATCTGATGATGACGATCCCCGTTCACGTCCCCGTGCTGCTCCAGGAGGTGCTGGAGGCCCTCGTGCTGCCCCCGGCGGCCCGGATCCTCGACCTCACCCTCGGCCTCGGCGGCCACGCGGAGGCCCTGCTGGCCCGCTGCGACAAGGCCTCCCGCTACCTGGGCGTGGACCGCGATCCCGAGGCCCGCTACCAGGCCCGCCGTCGGCTGGGGGACGATGCCCGCCTGGAGATCCTGGCCAGCGCCTACGAGGACCTCTGGGAGGACCCCCGCTTCCTGGCCTGGAAGGCCGAGCATGCCCCGGGCGGCTTCGACGCCATCCTCGCGGACCTCGGCGTCTCCACCCTCCAGCTCCGCACCCCGGACCGCGGCTTCAGCTTCCGGGATGAAGGTCCCCTCGACATGCGCATGGACACCACCTCCGGCCCCACCGCCGTGGAGTGGATCGCGGCACAGACCGACGAAAGCCTGGCCGACGCGATCTACCAGTACGGCGAAGAACGTGCCAGCCGGCCCATCGCCCGCGCCATCCTCCGGGCGCACCGCGAAGGCCGGCTGGCCACCACCAGGGACCTGGCCGAGGCCGTCTACACCGTCATCCCCCGCGAGCCTGCCAAGCGCAAGGGGCAGAGCGATCCGGCCACCCGCACCTTCCAGGCCATCCGCATCGCCGTGAACGGCGAGCTGGCCCGCCTGGCCGCCTCCCTCGAGGCCGCCGCCGGAAGCCTGCGCCCGGGCGGGCGCCTGGCGGTCATCAGCTTCCACAGCCTGGAGGACCGCATCGTCAAGCAGACGCTGCGCCGCCTCGCGGGCATCTACGACGGCCCGGGCCGCGCGGCCCCGGCCGCCCTCCCCAAGACGCTCAAGCTCATCCATCCCGGCGGCCTCGCGCCCAGCGAGGCGGAAGCCGCCGCCAATCCCCCCTCCCGCTCCGCCCGCCTCCGCGTGGCCGAGCGCCTCCCCTGACCGAGGTCCCCATGGCTGCCGGAACCCTGCCGAGCCCCACCCCTCCCGCCCGCACGGTCGAGAGCGAGGGCATCCTGCGCGTGCTGCTCCTGGTGCTGGCCCTGGCCATGCCCCTGGGCGTCCTCGCCTACCTGAAGGTCCAGAGCACCCGCCTGAGCTACGCCATGAGCGACCTCAAGGAGCGGATCAAGAAGGAGGAGGAGCTCCAGCGCAAGCTCCTGCTGGAGCGCAGCCGCTACCAGCGGGACGAGGAGGTCCAGGGCTACGCCCAGAAGGCGGGGCTCCAGCCCCGCAAGCAGGGCCACCTCATCCGCCGGGCCTTCACGCCGGAGGACCAGCGCATCGCCAAGCTCCGCCCGGTCTCGTCCGAGGGGCTGTAGTCTGTAGGAAGAGGGCCGCAGCCCTCGTTCCCGCTCCATCCAGCCCCCGGCCTCCCCGTGTCCTTCCGCTTCGCCACCGAGCCCCGAACCACCCGCCGCCTCCTGGGCAGGCAGGATCCCCAGGACCTGCTGAGCCAGCGCCTGCCTTGGATCATGGGTGGCATGGCCTTCTGGGCCCTGTGCATCCTGCTGCGGCTGCTCTGGCTCCAGGGGGTGGAGCACCGGAAATACCGCGCCCGGGCGGACCAGCAGCACACCACCATCGTGCCGATCCCGCCCATCCGAGGTGAGCTGCGCGACCGCCGGGGCGAGCCCCTGGCCATCTCCATCAAGGTCGAGAGCCTCTTCGCGGATCCCCGCGTGTTCTACCCGGACTACAAGCCGGGCAAGGGGGAGGAGCGCCAGTGGGGCGAGCCCGACCGCAAGGCCGCCGCGGCGGTGGCCGCCAAGCTGGCGCCCATCCTGGAGCAGACCCGGGGGCAGGTGCTGGAGAAGCTCCTCCGCAAGAAGCCCTTCGTCTACCTGGAGCGGCACCTGCCGCCGGCGAAGTCCGCCGCCATCCGCGCCCTGAACCTGGACGGCATCGAGTTCCAGCCCGAGAGCCAGCGCTTCTACCCCCGGGGCAGCCTCGCGGCCCAGATCATCGGCTTCACCAACATCGACGGCCTGGGCCAGCTGGGCATCGAGCAGACCTACGACAAGCAGCTGGCGGGCGTGAAGGGCGAGCTGGTCGCCCCCAAGGATGCCCACGGCAAGCTGCTCATCCTCCAGGAGAACTACAGCAAGATCCCGGTGAATGGCGCTTCGCTGCAGCTCAGCATCGACGCCTCCATCCAGCACATCGTCGAGGACGCCCTGGAGGAGGGCGTGCGCCTCTCCCGGCCCCGCACGGCCTACGCCGTGGTGGTGGATCCCAACACGGGCGAGATCCTGGCCATGGCAGGCACGCCCAGCTTCGACCCGAACCACATCCTGCCCCGCAAGTTCCGCAACCGCGGGGATGCCGAGCTCTCGGCGGCAGAGCGCGACGAGTTGCGGCGCGAGCTGGAGCGCCAGAAGGCGGCCCGCAAGGTGCATCCCGTGGAGGATGTGTACGAGCCCGGCTCGACCATGAAGATCTTCACGGCCGCCATCGCCCTGGAGGAGCGCAAGATCCACCTGGGCGAGCGCATCGACTGCATGTCGGGCCGGTGGCAGTACAGCGCGAAGGTCCCCCCCATCACGGACACCCACCGCCACGGGCTGCTCACCTTCGAGGAGATGCTCTGGCAGAGCTCCAACATCGGGGCCGCCAAGATCGGCATCCGGCTGGATCCCGCCGTGCACTACCAGTACCTGCGCAAGTTCGGCTTCGGAGACGCCACGGGCCTGAACTTCCCCGGCGAGAGCGCCGGCCGCCTCATCGCGCCGGACCGCTGGAGCGTGCCCACCCAGTACACCCTGTCCTACGGCTACGGCCTCAGCACCACGCCCCTGCAGATCCTCATGGCCGGCTGCGCGCTGGCCAACGGCGGCAAGCTCATGCAGCCCATCCTCGTCCAGCGCATCTACAACGACAAGGGCCTGCTGCTGAAGGAGTTCAAGCCCACAGTGCGCGGGCAGGTCCTCAGCGAGGAGACCGCGAACCTCATGAAGGAGACCCTGAAGGGCGTGCTCACCCAGGGCACGGGCCGCAAGGCGCGGCTGGACAACGGCGTGGAGGCCTTCGGCAAGACCGGCACCAGCCGCAAGCTCATCGACGGCCAGTACGATCCCAAGCGCCACTTCGCCTCGTTCATGGGCTTCTTCCCCGCGGACAAGCCCCAGTTCGGCGTCCTCGTGATGCTGGACGATCCTGCGGGCGACACCACCGGCGGCGACGTGGCCGCGCCCCTCTTCAAGCGCATCGGAGACGGGATCCTGCGGTTCCGCCAGACTGCGCCGGATCCCGACCGCGAATCGGACCTGAAGCTCTCCCTCCGCGACTGGCCCGTGAGCGAGACCGACGAGGCGACCATGCACGTGGAGCGGGGCCGGGTGCCGGACCTCCAGGGCCTCAGCCTCAAGGCCGCCATCCACCGGGTGGTGCTGGTGGGCGGGACGCCGAAGGTGGAGGCGGCTCCGGGGTTCACGGCCACCCGCGTGGTGGGCCAGATCCCGGCTCCCGGCGCGCCGCTGGAACCGGGCACCGTGGTGAGGATCAAGGCGGGGATGCCATGAAGCTGGATGCGCTCATCGAAGGGATCGCCCTGCGGCGCTCCGGCCCGGAGGTCGAGGTGGCGGACCTCACCAGCGACAGCCGGGAGGTGCGGCCGGGCTGGGGCTTCGTGGCCCTCAAGGGCGAGAAGGCCGATGGCGTCGCGTACGTGCCACAAGCCCTGGCGCAAGGCGCCAGTGCCATTTTCTCTCCTTCCGGCGTGAACACGCCGGAAGCCGTCGCCGACTGCACCTTCACCGGCGATCCCCGCCTCCAGATGGCCGAGCTGGCCCGCCGCCTGCACGGCGCGCCGGACGAGCGCCTGGCCCTCATCGGCGTCACGGGCACCAACGGCAAGACCACTACCACGACCCTCATCCGCCAGCTCCTGCGGGGTGCTGGTATCGGCTGCGGCCTGGTGGGCACGGTGCTGAACGCCGCCGGCGATCTCGAGGAGGAGGCCGTCCGCACCACGCCGGAGAGTCCGGCCTTCTACCGCTGGCTCCACCGCAGCGTGGCGGCCGGCGACGCCGCCTCCGCCGTGGAGGTGAGCAGCCATGCCCTCTGTCTGGGCCGGGTCCATGGCGCGCGCTTCCAGGTGGGCGTTTTCACCAACCTCACCCAGGACCACCTGGACTACCACGGCTCCATGGAGGCCTACTTCGAGGCCAAGCGCCGGCTGGTGGCCCAGAGCGGGCGCTTCCTGGTGAACGCCGACGATCCCTGGGGCCGCGGCCTGCTGGAACGCGAGGGCCACGTCAGCTACGCCGTGGACCGCCCGGCCTGCTACCGCGCCCACGGCCTGGACCTGGGCCCCACGGGTTCGCGCTTCACCCTGTACTCGGCCGAGGGGAGCTGGGAGGTCCAGAGCCCCCTGCTGGGGCGCTTCAACGTCTACAACCTGCTGGCGGCCCTGGCGGCCTGCGCCGAGGCGGGCTTCGACCTGGACCGGCTGGTACCCGCGGTGCCCAAGGTGAGCGGCGCCCCCGGCCGCCTGGAGCGCGTGGACTGCGGTCAGCCCTTCGGTGTGATGGTGGACTACGCCCACACGCCGGACGCCCTGGAGAAGCTGCTGGCGGAAGGCCGCCGCCTGCTGCCGCCCGGCGGGCGCCTGCATGTGCTCTTCGGCTGCGGGGGCGACCGGGACCGCACGAAGCGGCCCCTCATGGCCGCCGCCGTGGCCGCGGGGGCCGATGTCCTCTGGCACACCAGCGACAATCCCCGGACCGAGGATCCCGAGCGCATCCTGGACGACGCCGCGCCGGGCATCCCCGAGGCGCTCCGGGCCGATGCCACTCGCTACCACCGCAACGCCGACCGGCAGGAGTCGGTGCGCCGGGCCCTGGCGGACTGCCGTCCCGGCGACCTGCTGCTGCTGGCGGGCAAGGGCCACGAGCCCTACCAGGAGATCCACGGGGTGAAGCACCCCTACAGCGACCGCGCCGCCGTGGAAGCCGCCCTCCAGGGGGTGCTGTGACGCGCCTGTTGGCTGTCTCGGGCCCGGAGGATCCGGCCATCGTCGAGGCCGCGGCCCTGCTGCGCGCCGGGGGCCTGGTGGCCTTCCCCACGGAGACGGTGTACGGCCTGGGCGCCGATGGCCTGAACCCGGCCGCGGTGGCGAAGATCTACGCGGCCAAGGGCCGGCCCGCGACCAATCCCGTGATCCTCCATGTGGCCGACGCCGCGGGAGCCCAGGCCCTGGTCTCCCGCTGGCCCGCCGAGGCCCGGGCTCTGGTGGAGCGCTTCTGGCCCGGCCCCCTCACCCTGGTGCTGCCGGCCTCCGACCGGGTGCCCTCCATCGTGCGCGCCGGCGGGCCTTCCGTGGCCCTGCGCTGCCCGGCCCATCCCGTGGCCCTGGCCCTCATCCGCGCCACGGGCCGGCCCCTGGCGGCCCCCAGCGCCAACCGCAGCCAGCACCTCTCGCCGACCCTGGCCCAACACGTGGCCTCCAGCCTCGGCGGGGCGGTGGACCTGATCCTCGATGGCGGTCCCACTGAGGCGGGCCTGGAATCGACGATCCTCGACCTCTCCGGAGTCCGGCCCCGGATCCTCCGGCCCGGCCCCATCGGCCCGGCCGACATCGAGGCGCTGATCGGCCCCGTCGACCTGTGGGAGGGTGTGGTCAAGGCGGGAGACCGCCAGGCGGCCCCAGGCATGGCCGAGCGCCACTACGCCCCCAGGGCCCGGCTGGAGCTGGTGGCGCCGGGTTCCGGGCTGCGCGAGGCCTCTGGTTCCGTGGCGTACGTGGCCCTCGGAGCCCTTCCCGCCCTCCCCGCAGGGGTCCGGGGCATCCTCCTGCCCCTGGATGCGGAAGCGGTCGGAACCCGGCTCTACGCGCTCCTGCACGAGCTGGACGATGCCGGCTTCGAACGCATCTTCATGGAGCGCCCGCCGGAGGACGAAGCCTGGCTGGCGGTCCGCGACCGGCTGCGGCGGGCTTCGGCAAAGGAGCGGCCATGAGCCTCTGGTCTCTGTTCCAGGCTGCCTCCCAGGTGGGGGGGGAAGTCCTGGGCGACGGCGCGGTGGTGCCGTCCTCCCTCTCCCTGGACACGCGGACGCTGCTGCCCGGGGCCTGCTTCGTGGCCCTGCGGGCCGAGCGGGACGGCCATGAGTTCGCCCTCCAGGCCGTGGCGAAGGGGGCCTCGTGCCTCCTGGTGGATCATCCAGTGGACAGTGACCGTCCCCAGCTCGTGGTGCCCGACACCCTGGCCGCCCTTCAGCGCTGGGGCCAGGCCCGGCTCGCGGCGGTGCGGCCCAGGGCGGTCTTCGGCGTCACCGGCAGCGTGGGCAAGACCAGCACCAAGGAACTGCTCGCCGCAGCGGTGGACGGTTGGAGGACGCCGGGCAACCGCAACAACACGCTCGGGATGCCGGAGGCCCTGGCCACGCTGCCGGAGGGCCTGGGCGCCGCGGTGCTGGAGATGGGCATGAGCACGCCGGGCGAGATCCGGCGCCTCACGGAGATCGCGCCCCTGGACTACGGCCTCATCACGATGGTGGGCACGGCCCACGCGGAGAACTTCGCCGACGGCCAGCGGGGCATCGCCGAGGCCAAGGGCGAGCTGGTGGCCGGGCTGGTCCGGGGCGGCGTGTGGGCCCATCTGGCCTCCGACCCCTGGTGCCACTGGATCGCGGAGCAGCCCTGGGCCCGGCACGCCGAGGCCCTGGCGGTGGGCGAAGGGCAGGCCTATGGCTGGGAGGGCGTCGAGTCCCTGGGGGCCGCGGGCGAGGGCTTCCTCATGCGGACCCCGGCAGGCACCTTCCCGGTGCGGCTCCAGCTCCCGGGCGAGCACCAGGTGCGCAACGCCGCCCTGGCCGCCGCCCTGGCGGTCCATGCCGGGTTTGATCCGGCGCGGGTGGCGGCGGGCCTCGGCTCCGTGGTCCCTGAGCCCGGGCGCGGGCGGCTCCATGGGCTGGCGGGGGGCGGATGCCTGCTGGACGAGACCTACAACGCGAGTCCCGATTCCATCCTGGCCTGCGCCCGGGCCCTGCTCCAGCTTCCCGGGGAAGAGGCCGTGGCCGTGCTGGGCTCCATGCGCGAGCTGGGCCCGGAGGCTGCGCGGATCCACCGGGACGTGGGCGCCGGGCTCAAGGCCCTGGGCCTCTCACGGCTGTGGGCCTACGGAGAGTTCGCCGAGGACTATGCAGAGGGATTCGGCCTGCGGGCCGTGGCCTTCCCGGATTTTGAGGCCCTGCGCGACGATGCGGCCGGCCTCTCCGCAATCCCCCCCGGAGCCCGTATCCTGGTGAAGGGCAGCCGGTTCTGGCGCGCGGAGCGCGCCGTCGAGTGGCTTCTAGCCCGTTCCTGACTCCAGACTCCAGACTCCCGGACCCCCCATGCTGCCTTGGCTCCTCTACCCCTACCGCGACGTGATCCCGGGATTCTCGGTCTTCCGCTACGTCACCTTCCGCACGGCCATGGCCGCGGCCACGGCCATGATCCTCAGCCTGGTGCTGGGGCCCTGGGTGATCCGGACGCTGACCGCCCTCAAGATGGGCCAGCACATCCGCGGCGAGGGCCCTGAGCACCACCAGAAGAAGGCGGGAACGCCCACCATGGGCGGCATCCTCATCCTGCTGGTGATCACGGTGTCCACGCTGCTCTGGTGCGACCTCAAGAGCGGCGCCATCTGGGTGGCGCTGATGGCACTGCTGGGCTTCGGCACCGTCGGCGCCTTCGACGACGCGCAGAAGCTGCTCAAGAAGCAGAACCTGGGCCTCACGAGCTGGCAGAAGATGCTCCTGCTGACGGGGATCTCGCTGCTGGTGGCCTGGCTCATCCTGCACTTCGGCCTGCGCGGCTCCGCCACGAGCCAGCTCTCGGTGCCCTTCTTCAAGAACTTCCGTCCCAACGTGGGCGTGCTCCTCATCCCCTGGATCTGGCTGGTGATGGTGGGCACGAGCAACGCGGTGAACCTCACGGACGGCCTGGACGGGCTGGCCATCGGAGGCACGCTCATCGTGTCGCTCACCTACGCGATCCTGGCCTACATCGTGGGCCACGCGAAGATCGCGGCCTACCTGGTGGTGCCGCACGTGCCCGGCGGCGCCGAGCTGTCCGTGTTCATGGGCGCCATGGCCGGGGCCTGCCTGGGCTTCCTGTGGTTCAACGCCCACCCGGCGGAGGTCTTCATGGGCGACACAGGCTCCCTGGGCCTGGGCGGCGCGTTGGGCACCGTGGCCGTGGTCATCAAGCAGGAGGTGCTGCTCGTCATCGCCGGCGGCCTCTTCGTGCTGGAGGCCGTGAGCGTCATCCTCCAGGTGGGGAGCTTCAAGCTCCGGGGCGGCAAGCGCATCTTCCGCATGGCGCCCTTCCACCACCACCTCGAACTGGGCGGCCTCCAGGAGACCAAGGTGGTGATCCGCCTCTGGATCACCGCCATCGTCTGTTCGATCCTGGCCCTCAGCTCCCTGAAGCTGCGGTAGGCCCGGGGGCGGGCCCAGAGATGGGCCGGGGCAGGGAGGGCCATGGCCGGCCCAGGATGTAGCCCTGGCCCCAGGGCACGTCGGCATCCAGGACCGCCTCGAGCTCTTCCAGGGTCTCGATGCCCTCGGCGATGAAGCCGATGCACATGTGCCGCGCGAAGTGGGAGAGGGCGTTCAGCAGAGCCGCCTGGTAGGGCCGGCGGTGGACCTGCTCCACGAGGGTCCGGTCCGCCTTGATGAAGTCCGGCGCGAGCCGCGCCATCTGCGTGAGGCTGGCCACGCCGGCGCCCAGGTCGTCCACGGCGATGCGCAGGCCGGCATCGCGCAAGCGCTTGGCGTAGGTCTGGAGCGCCTCGAGGTCGTGCATGCCCTGGGACTCGGTGAACTCCATCACCACGAACTCCGCCGGAAAGGGCAGGGCCTCCAGCCAGCGTGGGAGGCAGTTCCAGAAGCCCGGGGATTCCAGGCTCACCGGCTCGAGGTTCACGAAGTGCAGGTGGTCCCCGTTCCCACGCCGGGCGAGGGCCTCGAAGGTGGCTTCGAGGAAGCGCAGGTCCAGCGCCAGGCGGTCCTGCAGGGCCAGCGCCGGGTCCTGCAGGAGGGGCCCCACAGGATGGGTGTTGCCGGCCGCGTCGAGATGCCGCGCCAGGTATTCCCGGGCCATCATCCGGTTGTCCTCCAGCCGGTAGATGGGCTGTACATGCGGGACGATGGCGCCGTCGCCGTTCAGAAGGTTCTCCAGGATGCCCTTGGGCATGGCCACTCCGCACACATCAAGGGTTCCAGCGCCAGTGTAGCGCGCCAGAGGCCGCCATGCAGGAAGCCCCGGGCCGGGTTACGCTGGACGTGGGGGGCGACATGCGCACCGTGGTGATGGGGGCGGGACGATCGGGCCTGGCGGCGGCCCGTTTCCTGGTGTCGCAGAAGCGGCCGGTGGTGCTCACGGACAGCCGTCCCGGCCCGGATCCCGACCTTGAGATCGAGCTGGCGAAGGCGGGCATTCCCGGCGTGTGGGGCGGCCATCCTGCATCGCTCCTGGATCATTGCGGCGAACTGATCGTCAGCCCGGGCATTCCTCCCAGCGCGCCCTTTGTGGCTGAAGCTGTTTCACGCGGCATTCCCGTGATCGGCGAGGTGGAGCTGGCCCACCGCGCCCTCCGGGCCCGGAAGGACGGCAGCCGCGTGCTGGGCGTGACCGGCACCAACGGCAAGAGCACCACGACGGACCTGGCGGCCCATCTCCTGCGGGCCTCGGGCCTGCCCGCCGTGGCCTGCGGCAACCTGGGCATGCCGGTCATCGAGGCGGTCGTCGCCGGCGCCCCGGGCGCCATCTACGTGGCGGAGCTGAGCAGCTACCAACTGGAGACCGTGACGGCCTTCCATGCGGAGGCGGCGGCCTTCCTGAACCTCACGCCGGACCACCTGGCCCGCCACGGGACCCTGGAGGCCTACCGCCGGACCAAGCTGCGGATCTTCGAGCGCCAGGGACCGGACGACCTCCGCGTGGTGCCCGCCGCCCACCCCGAGTGGTGGGAGGACGCGCCGGGAGCGGCGCGGACCGCGCGCTTCGGCTGGATCCCGTGCGAAGCCTGGTGCGACGGCCAGGGCCTCCTGCACCTGCACGGCGAGGCGCTCCTCCACCGGGACGAATTGCGCATCCCCGGCGACCACAATGTGGAGAACGCCCTGGCGGCGGCCCTCCTGGCACGGCACGGCGGCGCCACCCTCGAGGCGGTCCGCGCGGGGCTGCGCACCTATCCAGGCCTGGCCCACCGCATCGCCTTCTGCGGCGAGAAGGGCGGGGTGAGGGCCTACAACGACTCCAAGGGCACCAATGTGGATGCCACGGTCACGGCCATCAAGGCCCTGCCGGGGCCACTCGTGCTCCTGCTGGGGGGCACGGACAAGGGCGCCAGCTACGATCCCCTGCGCCAGGCCCTGGACGGCAAGCTGCGCCGCCTGGTGTTCCTGGGCGACGCGGTTCCGCAGCTCACCCGCGACCTCGGCGACCTGCCCCACGACGTGGTGCCGGCCTTCGACGACGCCGTGCGCGGGGCGCTCGCCCTCGCGCGCCCCGGCGACCAGGTACTCCTCAGCCCCGCCTGCGCCAGCTTCGACCAGTTCGACAACTTCGAGCAGCGCGGCGAGCGGTTCGAGGCCCTCGTGAAGGCCTGGCTCCAGTAGAATCGGGCATGCACGATGCTGTCCGAGCCGCTGCCGACCTCCGCGCCTTATTGGGCGCCGATGCCGTCCTGACGGAACCGGAGGACCTCTCCAAGTACGAATCCGGCTGGCGCTATGGGAAGGGCAAGGCCCTGCTCGCGGTGCGCCCCGGTACCACCGCCGAAGTGTCGAAGGTGATGGCCTACTGCCACGGGCGGGGCATCCGGGTGATGCCCCAGGGCGCCAACACCGGGCTGGTGGGCGCCTCCAATCCGGATGCCAGCGGGGAGATGCTCGTCCTCAGCCTGGAGCGGCTGAACAAGCGGCTGGAGATCGATCCCATCAACCGCACGGCCGTGGTGGACGGCGGCGTACTGCTCAGCGAGCTGAATGCGGCGCTGACGGAGCACGGGCTCATGTTCCCCATCGACCTGGGTGCGGATCCCACCATCGGCGGCATGATCGCCACCAACACGGGCGGCACGCGCCTGTTGAAGTACGGCGACGTGCGCCACAACCTGCAGGGCGCCGAGGCCGTGCTGGCGGACGGTACGGTGGTGGACGTGATGAACCACCTGCGGAAGAACAACACCGGCCTCGACTTCAAGCAGGTGCTCGTGGGCACCAGCGGCATCTACGGAGTGGTCACCGGCGCGGTGCTCCAGGTGGTGCCCGTGCCCCGCCAGCACGCCACGGCCCTGGTGGGCTGTGCCTCCGGGGATGCGGTGCTGGCGCTGCTGAAGGCCCTGGAACGGGAGCTGGCGGATGTGTTCACGGCCTACGAGGCCATCAGCGCCAATGCCCTGAATGCGGTGTTCAAGCACCACGACACGATCCGGAATCCCTACGCCGCCCAGCCGCCGGCCTACACGGCCCTGGTGGAGCTCTCCTCCACCCTTCCGGGGACGGCCCTGAACCTGCCCGAGGTCCTGGAGGAGCGCCTGGGCGCCTTCCTCGAGACAGACGAAGGCGAGGGCATCACGGATGTCTTCATGGGCAAGCCCGAGGACTTCTGGGCCATCCGCCACCACATCAGCGAGAGCCTGCGAAACGAGGGGAAGGTGCTGGCCTTCGACATCAGCGTGCCGCGGAGCCGCATGGCCGCCTTCACCGACGCCGCCGTGGCCCTGCTGGCCCAGGACTATCCCTTCGTCCGCTGCTGCGACTTCGGCCACTGGGGCGACGGGGGGACTCACCTCAACCTGGTGTGGAACGAGGCGGAGTCGCCGCGGCCGACGCCGGTGATCGTCGAGGAGCTGCAGTCGCGGATCTACGAGCTGGCGGTCCGCGGCTTCGACGGATCGTACAGCGCCGAGCACGGCGTCGGACCCCACAACCAGCGGTTCTACGACGCCTATACCCCAGAACCCGTGAAGGCCGTGAACCGGGCGCTCAAGGATCAGCTGGACCCTAAGGGCCTGCTGGGCACCACCCGGCTCGGCCCCCTGGCGTGATCGCCACCGGGGACGTTCGGGGTTAGATTCGAGGTTTCCAGGGAGCTCCCATGCGTCCGTCCGCCCTCCTCCTCCTGCTCTGCCCACCTCTCTTGGCGCAGACCCCCGCGCCCAAGGCGGACCCCCTGGAGGCCGTGCGGTTCCTCGCCGGGGACTGGGTGGGGGAAGGGGATGGGAAGCCCGGCTCGTCCAGCGGCGCCGCCTCCTTCCGCTTCGAGCTGGAGGGGAAGGCCCTGGTGCGGCGCAGCCATGCCGACTACCCCGCCGCCAACGGCCGGCCCGCCTCCCACCACGAGGACCTGATGACGGTCTTCGCCGAGGCCGGCCAGCTCAAGGCCTTCTACGCCGACAACGAGGGCCACGTCATCCGCTACCAGGCGTCCGCCGTACCCCAGGGTGTGGCCTTTACGAGCGAGCCCGCGCCCGGCCCACGCTTCCGCCTGACCTACCTCCGCGGAGCCGCCGAGACCGTCACCGTCCGCTTCGAGATCGCCCCGCCCAGTACGCCTGAAGCCTTCAAGACCTACCTGGAAGGAGTGACGCGTCGAGTGAAGTGACGCTTTTCCATGCCTGCAAAACGGCCCCCGGAAACCGGGGGCCGTTTTGCAGGTAGCAAAAGACTTCACGCTCTAGTGTGGGGCTTCTGTTCCCAGAAGCGGGCGGGCGCGTAGCAGATGGCCATGAAGACCAGCTGGCTGAGGCAGAAGCCCGTGAGGGCCCAGAAGGCCTGGTCCATGAAGCCGTAGGAGTGCAGGCCCACGCCCAGCATGTTCACGCCGAACCAGGAGAGGGCGGTGATGATGTTGCCGAAGATGGCCATCACCATAGTGCCGCGCTCGCGCACGTAGCCGGCCCAGCGCGCGTGGAGGATGATGGCGTTCCACAGCACGATCATCAGGGCGCCGTTCTCCTTGGGATCCCAGCCCCAGAAGCGGCCCCAGGACTGGTCGGCCCAGATGCCGCCCAGCACGGTGCCCACGAAGCTGAAGAAGAGGGCGAAGCAGATGATGCCGTAGGCCATGTCCACCAGGGCCTTGTCCGTTTCCACGTCCACCTTGGTGGCGATGTGCTTCCGGATGGCGTAGCCGATGGCGATGGCCCCGGCGAGGAAGGTGCCCGAGTAGCCGATGGTGATGGTCACCACGTGCGTGGCCAGCCAGAAGTTGGAGTCCAGCACGGCCCGCATCATCTCCATGGTGTCGCCCTCGGTGCCCAGGTTCTGGGCCACGATGAGCGAGGCGAAGCCCGCGGCGGCGGCCACGGCGGTGCCGAAGCCCTTGCGGTACATCCGCTCCACGATGAGGCCCAGGATCACCGCGCCCCAGCCCACGAAGACGGCGGAGGAGTAGAGGTTCGTCACTGGCGGGCGGCCCTGGAGGATGATGCGCGCGGCCAGGCCCAGGGTGTGCACGATGGCCCCGGCGAACAGCAGGGAGTAGGCCGTGGGCTGGAGGAGCTCGGGCTTGTAGATCCAGGACACGCACAGCACGAGGAAGGCCACGAAGTAGATGGACAGGCCCACGAAGAAGGGCTGGGCCCGGTTGAAGATCACCTCGTTGGTCGCATGGCTGAGGGCGCCGGGCTTGAGGGTGGAGACCACCCCGTTCATGTCGGCCAGGGCCTGGTTGAAGCCCGCGGCGTCATTGGCCACATAGGCCGCGTTGAGCCGGGCGAGGGGCACCAGGGCCGGATGGGTGCCCTGGCCTGCGGCCATGGCCTGGAGGCCTTCCCCGATGCTCTTCCAGGCGTCGGGGTTGGCGCCGGGGAGGGGAGGCAGGATGCGGAAGTGGGCCAGCTGCGTCAGGTCCTGGTGGCGGGCCGAGGCCTCGGCGTCGCCGATGGACTGGAGCTCCCAGCCCAGGCCCGGCGAGCCGGCCAGCTGGAGGGTGTTCCGCAGCTTGTAGTAGAGGAAGGCGCGGTCGAACAGGTTCACGATGGCGCTCTGGAAGCGGGTCCGCTTCTGAGGCGCGATGGGCTGTGCGGTCTGGGCCTGCTTCTGGATCTCCTCCAGGTGGGAGGACAGGTCGGCAAAGCTGAAGTAGTTCCGGTTCTTGGTCTGCTTGGCCCCGATGAGACCGATGATGTCGGGATCATCGATGACGAAGATGGGCTGCTGATCGGCCACCTGGGGACGGAACATCACGTCGAGGATCCACTCGTCGGGTCCGATGGTGCGGCCCTCGTACCGGAATCCCTGGCGGCTGTGGATGATCAGCAGGGAGTTGCGGGCCACGGAATCCAGCGGCTTGACGCGGCCACCTTCGAGGATGGGGATGTTGCCGAAGCCGGCGGCGTCGAAGCCGCGCACCTTCCCACCGGGCATGGCGAAGATGAGGGCGACGAGCAGGGCCAGGATGCCGGCGCCCCAGGCGAGGTACTTCTGGACGAAGGTCATGGTCAGGCCTCCTTCTTGTCCTGGCGCCGCTTCAGCGAGCGCCGCAGGACGATGGCGAAGTGCACGAGCAGGCCCAGGGAGACCAGCACGCAGGACACATACGGGAGCAGCCAGCCGGGATTTTCGACCACGGAAAGGACGGAGAGGGTGTCGTTCTTGCCGAAGCTCGCCTGGTAGAAGGTCTTGCCCTCGTACCGCAGCGGCTGGTTCATGTAGATGAGCACCTCGCGGGATTCCTTCTGGGAGGGGTTCACCACCTGGACCAGGCTGGAGAAGTTCTTGGGGATCTGCGTGCCGGGGTAGACGTCATGCCGGAACTGCTTGAGCGTGAAGGAGTACGGCAGGTACTGGCGGAGCAGGCGCATGGAGAGCGAGTAGGTGCGGCCCTCGTGGGTGAAGGACTGGGGCGCCCCGATGGCCATGGAGGCCAGCCAGGTGCCGTAGCTGCGTCCGCCGGCCACGGGCTCCACGAACACCGAGCCGGTGTTCAGCTCGTTGTCGTTGGTGACCGTGGGCCGTTCCACGATCGCAATGCCCGGGCCCACGCCGGCCGTGGCCATGGAGGGCGGCATGCCCGGGGCCAGGTTGGAGAGCTCGGAATTGGGGAAGTAGCGCTTCACATTGAGGGTGATGGGGGTGCCGGGGATGGGGATGGCGCCGCCCCTGGACAGCAGGGTGTCGGGAACGGAATAGACCTCGTCCCAGGCGGGATCGGTGACGTCGATGACGGCCAGCTCCATGTTCTTGTAGCTCTGGACGTAGTTGACGGTCTGGCCCACCTCGATGGACATGTTGGTGTCTACCTGCATCATCCCCGCCACGAACTCGCCGGCGAACAGGATCACCAGGCCCGCGTGGACCAGCCACATGCCGGCCTTCTGCCAGGTACGCTGGATGTCGAGGGTCTTGGCGATGAGGTTGAGGGTGAGCAGGAGACCCACCAGGCCGCCGCCGGGGAACACGGGGATGGCGAAGGGAAGCGCCGCGAACTGCTTCTTCACGAAGAAGCTGCGCATGTAGGCGTTCACCGCGCCCTGGGTGCCCATCTCCACCTGGGCCAGGGTGCAGAGCACCACGAGGCACATGAGGAGGGCCAGCAGGACGATGGTGAGCTGGAAGGACTTGAGGAAAGTCCAGATGCGGGAGGCGAGTGTCTTAATCAAGGCGGAGGCTCTCCAGGATGCGCATGAAATCAGGCTTGGCCTTGGCCACGGGGCCCGCGTCGCCAGTCAGCTTCAGAAACCAGGTGTTCCCGTCGGGAGTGGAGATGAGGCCGGCCACCATGCGGCTCTTGGCCTGGCCCTCGCTGGTGAAGTCGTAGACGTTCAGGGCGCCGGCCTTGGACTTGACCACCACCCGCGCCGCGGCCAGGGCCGCTTCGTCGATGGGGCCGAGGCCGATCTGGCCGCGCCAGCGGTTCACGTTGGCCAGCTCGCCGCCGGCGGCGCCGGGCAGCACCACCACCGTGGCCTCGTGGCGCCCCTGGATGGGGGACTTGAAGGTGGCGAAGCGCATGCCCTCACCGGGGACCTCGCTCCACCCCTTGGGCAGGGACCACTTCAGGGCGCCGGCTCCCGCGGGGCGGGGCGGGGCGGGCATGTCGCCGCCGGCGGGGGGCATCCCCTCCATCTCATGGCCCGGATGGTCGGGATGATCGGCCACGGCCTCCTTGGGCACCCGGTAGTGGCTCACCTGGTCGCGGCCGCACCCGACGGCCAGGGCCAGGAGGCCGGTGCCGGCCAGGAACGAGGCCTTCGCGATGAAGGACCTGGAATGGCGGGGAAACATCGATGTTTTCAACAAGGGGTTCCTCTGGGACACATCAGAATACCGGACCTTCTGGGGGGGAGACTCGTGACATTAGGCAAGGCTCAGAAGCCGAGAGGCTGGACGGCTTCATCGATGAGATGGGCCAACTGTTGATCTTTCTGGGTGATCCCTCCCGCATCGTGGGTGGTCAGGGCGATCCTGACGTGGCCCCAACCAAAGATGATATCTGGGTGGTGATTCATGGCCTCCGAAGGTTCCACCACGGCGGTCACAATCCGGAAGGCGGTCATGAAATCCGGGGTCCGGAATTCCCGCACCAGGCATCCGTCCTGCTCGATCCAGCTCATGGCCGCGCCTCCTGGGTTTCCAGTTCCGCCAGCTCCTCCTGGAGGAGCCACTCGCCTGGGTAGGTCCGGGCCCGGGTGGCCAGGGCCTGGAGCCGGGGGCCATCCCCGGCCTCCCGGGCTTCCCGGGCCTCCCGGTAGAGGGCAGCCAGGTCCGGGGCCAGGGAGGAGGCTTTCCGGGCCCTTGCCTGGGCTTCGGCTTCGCCTTCTGCAAAGGTGCCTTGGGACCCGTACCAGCGATCCCAGGCGCCCGGATCCGCCGGGCCACCGGCCACGGAAGGCAGGCCGGAGCTGAGGAAGAGCAGGGCCCAGCTGGGCAGGTCCAGGGGGCGGCCGTCCTGGTGGCCCCGGAGGTTGATCACTTCGTGTTCGCCCACTCGGAAGCCCGTCAGGAAGAGGCCGGAGGGGAGGTCCAGGCTGAAGGGCCCCCGCGCCGGGAGCGTGCCCGTCCCGAAGGCCACCACGGCCGTGCCGGGCCAGGGCGGCGCCTCAGCCACGCCCTGGCGGGAGATCATCACGGGGCCCTCGACCCGCGCCAGGGCGGTGGAGAGCCCGGGGGCCAGCTCGCCGCGGGCCGGTATCCGGGCCACGACCTTGCCGGTGATCTCCAGGCCGCCCTCCAGCCCCAGGTGGTTCACGGTCCGGGCGCGGAGGGCCTCCTCGAGGCCGTGATCCCCGCCGCGCCGCCAGCCCAGGGTGGCCTCGAAGGCCTCCAGCACTTCGAAGAGGTGGTCGAAGTCCCGGGCGACGAAGAGCTGGGGCTGCATGCGGGTGATGTCGTACTCGGTGTCGACGCAGACCAAGCTCAGGGGCACCTTCGCCACGGCCGGCGTGAGGCAGTGGGCTGCCTCGCCCAGGCTGCTCAGGAGGCCGGCGCCGTAGAGCTTGGGATCGGCGAGATCGCCCACCAGCCCGTACTCCGCGGTCCACCAGTAGAGGCGGCTGGCCCTGGTGCTCTCGCTCACGTAGCGGCGGCTGGCGGAGGCGGCGCGCAGGCGCTCCTCGGCCAGGTGGACCTCGGCCCCGGTGGCCTCGGGGTCCTCCTTCACCACGCTGAGGTTGCGGATGGCCTCGTAGACGGCCTGGTCCTCCACGGAGGCGATGGCCCGGAAGCCCGCTTCGCCGCAGCGCTTGAGGTAGTCCGCGTAGCGGCGGTCCGCGAGGATGGGGGCGTGGCCGGCGCTCTCGTGGACGATGTCCGGGGCCGGGGTGTACTCGATGTGCTCGTGGCTGCGGATGTCCGCGGCGATGGCCAGGACGCCGAGGGACTGCAGCTCCGTGAACACCGCCGGGGGGATGAAGCCCCGCACGCCCACGGCGCACCAGCCCAGGCCCTCCAGCTTCAGGTTCATCTCGTCCAGGCTGGGGATGCGCTCCAGGCCGATGCCCGTGGCCGCCAAGCCCGAGAGGTAGCTGGCGTGGGCCGTATCCTTCAGTCGGTCCGCGAGCCGGTGGAGGATGTGCCGCCAGACCGCGTGGTCCCGGGGGGTGTAGGCCCCGTAGTCCTGCTCCGCCACGTAGCGCCGGAGGTGGGCCGGGAGCCGGTCGATGGCGCGCTGGGTGGGGCTGGGGGACGCGGTGGGGGAAGCCATCATTGAATTCTAATCCGAAATCAATGCCCCGGCCCGGCGGGAGCGTCCCGGGTTCCACTGGAAGGCGGGGTACCCTGGTCCCATGGCCTTCGATCCCTGGGAACCCTACCGCGACCTCCGCTTCGCCGGCACCCGGGAGCATCCGGAGCATGGCCCCTGCTTCATCGCCGAGGGCCGTATCCTGGTGGAGGACCTGCTGGCCGCAGGCCGGGCCGGCAGGCTTCGCATCGTCTCCGTGGCGGCCACCACCACGGCTGCAGAGGCCGCGAGGCCCCTGCTTCCGGAGGGGACGGAGCTGCTGGTGGCCGAGCCGGAGGCCCTGTCGGCCATGGCGGGCTTCTCCTTCCACCGGGGGCTCATGGCCCTGGCCCAGGTGCCGCCGCCGCCCTCCGGCGAGGCCCTGCGCGCCGCCCGGCGGCTGCTGGTGCTGCCGCGGCTCTACGACGGCGAGAACCTGGGTCTGCTGCTGCGCAGCGCCGCGGCCCTGGGTCTGGACGGCGTGCTGGCGGGGCCGGGGCCGGGCCTCTGGAGCCGGCGTACGGTGCGGGTCTCCATGGGCGCCGTCTGGCGCATCCCCGTGTGGCGGGTGGACGACCCCTGGACGCTCCTGGCGGACTGGAAGGCGGCGGAGGCAGGTTCGGAGATCATCGCCGCCGCGCTCTCCCCTTCGGCCCAGGATGCCCGCACCTGGCGGCCCGCGCCGCGCACGGCCCTGGTCATGGGGCCCGAGGACACGGGCCTGGATGCCGCGCAGCTGGCCTGCTGCGACCGCGCCGTGGCCATCCCCATGGCCTCGGGCATGGACAGCCTGAACGTGGCCGCCGCGGGGGCGATCCTGATGTTCAGGCTGGTGGAAGGTTGAGCCTCAGGGCTCGCGGCTGCTGGCGATGTCCGCCAGACGGATGAGCTCGGCCACCACCTCGCGCCGCGCCGTGTCCTGTCCATAGAGGGCCGACACCTTCTTCCGGGCCGCGGCCACATCGCCGCAGGCCTTGCCCCGGGCGATCAGCTCCTTGCAGGCCTCGGGCATGGGGCCCCAGTTCCCGCACTCCACGAAGCGGTCGCTGAGGAAGATGAACTTGGGAATGGCCTCGCCCCCGTTCGTGAGGAAGCGCGCGAACACATCCGGGTGCTGCCCCCGGCTGATGTAGCGGACCTGCAGGTTCGGGCCCGCCTCCGCCAGGCGCTGGAGTACGGGCACATGGCGCACCACGTCGCCGCACCAGTCCTCGGCGATGGCCACCACATGCACAGGCCGTGGCAGGGCGGCCATGAAGGCCGCCGCGGAGGGGTCCAGCTTCAGGGCCTGCCGCTGGGCTTCCATCTGGTCGCGCTGCTCCGCGGACTCCGCCGCGGCCAGCCAGGTCGCATAGTCCTGGCCCGAGGCATGGACGGCTTTCCAGTCGATGAGGGGCAGGGTGGCAGGGCGCGGCATGGAACCTCCTCGGGTCATCTGATGCTCGCACGCCGGCACTCGTTGCAGGCCGCCTCCATGCCCGTCCATGATTCCCCACACCCGCACGCTACGCACCTGGAAGTGCGTCGTGCCCGAGGCGCGGCCCTGGACTAGAGTGGAACTCTGTCTTCAAGGAGTCCCCATGGCCACCGCCAAAGCCTACGCCGCGACCTCCGCCACATCCCCGCTCGCGCCCTTCCAGATCGAGCGCCGGGCCGTGGGGCCGCACGATGTCCAGATCGAGATCGCCTACTGCGGCATCTGCCACTCGGACCTCCACCAGGTGCGCGACGAGTGGGGCGGTTCCAGGTTCCCCATGGTTCCCGGGCACGAGATCGTCGGGAAGATCACCGCGGTGGGAGCCCACGTGAAGGCCTTCAAGGTGGGCGACCTGGCGGGCGTGGGCTGCATGGTGGACAGCTGCCGCACCTGCCCCAGCTGCCAGCGCAAGCTCGAGCAGTTCTGCGAGAAGGGCGTGGCCTGGAGCTACAACAGCACCGAGATGGACCGGGTGACCCCCACCTATGGCGGCTATTCGTCCAGCATCGTGGTGGACGAGGCCTTCACGCTGAAGGTCTCCCCCAAGCTGGACCTGGCCGCGGCGGCGCCCCTGCTCTGCGCGGGCATCACCACCTACTCCCCCCTGCGCCACTGGAACACGAAGAAGGGCGACAAGGTGGGCGTGGTGGGACTGGGCGGCCTGGGCCACATGGCCGTGAAGCTGGCCGCCGCCATGGGCGCCGAGGTGACCATGCTGAGCACCTCGAAGTCGAAGGAGGCCGATGCCCGCAAGCTGGGAGCCCATCACTTCGGGCTCACCTCGGAGGACGCCACCTTCAAGCGGCTGGCCGGCCAGTTCGACCTCATCATCGATACCATCTCCGCACCTCACGACTACAACAAGTACCTGGGCCTCCTCCGCGTGGAGGGCGCCATGGTGCTGCTGGGCGTGCCCCCGGAACCCACCCCCGTGGCGGCCCACTCGCTCATCGGCGGGCGCAAGACCCTGAGCGGCTCGCTCATCGGGGGCATCCAGGAGACCCAGGAGATGCTCGACTTCTGCGCCGAGCACGGCATCGTCTCCGACATCGAGCTGATCCCCGTTCAGCAGGTGAACGAGGCCTACACGCGCATGCTGAAGAACGATGTCCGCTACCGCTTCGTGCTGGATATGAAGACGCTGTAGCAGGACGGCCGGCAGGCGTCCCCATGGGAAAGCGCCCCGCCTCGGCGGGGCGCTTCCTGCTTCCACGGCCGGCGCTGTCAATAGGCGAACACCAGGTCCAGGACCGCCGGTCCACCCTTGCCGCCGTTCGTCCAGGGTGTGATGGTGATGTCCTCGATGACGCCTTTCTTCAGGTCAAGGTCGATCAGCTTGCGGTTGAACAGCAGCTCCCAGTTGGTGGCCTGGCCCATAGCCATCACGCAGCCGTTCTTGAGGGCTGCCGGGGTGGTTCCGAAGGCCGGGATGGTGCGGTGGAGGTTGGCCACGAGGTTCGTGGCGAACGGGGACCCGTCGAAGACCAGGGCATCCTTGGGCAGCAGGGCCAGCATCTGCACGCGGCGCTGGAGGATGATGTTGCCGGCGCGCTCCACCTGGGAGGGGTGGTGGGCGTCGACCACGGTGAGGACAGAGCCCTCCGGCAGCGCCCGCTGGAGATCGGCCACCATGGCCAGGCTGCGGCCGTAGTCGCAGACGACGCCGAAGTGGTTCCTCCCTGGGTAGATGAGGCCGGCGGCCTTCACCACGGGGCCGAAGTCCTCCGCGGCGAGGGAGGCAGTGAGGGCGGCCATGGCGAACAGGGTGGTGGGTCTGAACATGGAACACCTCCGTGGAAGGGACCCTGCTGGGCCCAGATGGTGCCGAGCCAGGCGCTGCGGCAAGGCCCAGGCTTGGCTGGGGCGCCTCACCGCGCCATGACCATTCCCTAACCGCGTAAGTGGTGATTTGGCGTTACTTGACATGACTTCACCTCGACAGTCCGGAAAGCCGCTGGGACACGCGAGGCGGTGGTTAGAATCCGGTGAGGTCGAGCCTTGAAGTGGGTTCTTGCCGCATCCATACTTGGCCAGCCCCATGGATCTCGCATGTCCCGATTGTCCTTCGGCGGATTCGAGCTGGACCCCTCCACTGGTGAACTCTGGAAGGGGAAGGACTGCATCCACATGCAGGAGCAGCCCCTCAAGCTGCTGCTCTGCCTGCTGGAGCGCCCGGGCCAGCTGGTGGGGCGGGACGAACTGCAGAAGCGGGTCTGGGAGGGGGACATCCACGTGGGCTTCGAGGACGGGCTGAATGCCGCCGCCTGGCGCCTCCGGCAGGCGCTGGGGGATTCCGCCGATCGGCCCATCTTCATCGAGACCGTGCCCCGCAAGGGCTACCGGTTCGTGGGGAAGGTCATCCCCCTGCCCGGGAAGACGCCCCCATCGTCGGGATCCTTCCCCATGCCCGTCTTCCGCCCCGCCACGAATTCCAGCCGGTTTCCGGTGCTGGCGGGCCGGCGCTGGGCCTCCCGGCGGTCCCTGTGGCTCGGGGCCGGCCTGGGGCTGGGGCTCCTGGGCGTGGGCGCGGTGCTGTGGGGGGGCCTGCGGTCGAGGCCAGTGCCCCTGGTCATCACCCCCCTGGTGAACATGACCGGGGATCCGGCCGTGGACTACTTCGCCTCGGCCTTGTCCCGCCAGGTGAGCCAGGATCTGGTCGATCATCCGGACGTCACGGTCCAGCCCGCCGAAACCAGGGGGGCGGCCCGGGGTCCGCTGCCGCCGGGAACGCTGTCCCTCACCTGGACCCTGGCGCGGGAGGGACAGGGCTACCGCATCACCACCAGCCTGGTGGATGCCCAGGGGCAGGGCCGCGGCGACCGGACCTTCGTGGTGGCTGCCGAGGAACTGCACCAGGTCCACCGGATCATCGCGGGATACCTCGCGGGACAGGCCACTGGGGAGGCCCCCTCCGACCCGGGTGCGCCGGGGGCAGGGAAGGCCCTCCCGGGGAACTGAGGCCGCTTCCCCTCAGGCCTGCGGGATGGGCAGGCCGTGCTGGCGGAGGAAGCTGAGCTTGTCCCAGTAGCCGCGCTGGAAGGCGATCTTCCCGGCCACCACGCGGAAGAAGCCGCACCCCCGCAGGCCCAGCGGGTCGCGCCACTCCAGGATGGCCCACTCGCCGTCCTCGAAGAGGTTCTCCACGAGGCACACCATCTCCGCGGCGGCGAACTCCCGCGCGAACATCGCGTGGATGGCCTCCCGGCCCGCCACCGGCGATTCCGCCACCTGGTGGTTCACCGCATCCGTGTGGTACATCGCGGCCAGGGCGTCGGCGTCGCCGCGGTTGAAGGCCTCGACCCAGGCGGCCACCCGAGTCTTCGGCGTCATCTCGCTGGGTTCGGATGGGGCGGTCATGGAGTCTCCGGGGACCAGGGGGCCCATGGACACGGTAGCCGGATCCTCCCTGGGGAACGAAGGGGGCCAGCGTCCAGGAACGCCGGGGCTCAGATCCCCGCGGGACCAGTGGCGGGCCGCCCCGGGCGGAGCCGGCGCACCAGGGAGGGGAGGATCAGCATGGCCGCGAGGACGATCCAGACCGTGGCCTCAGGATGCTTCAGCCAGGCATTCAGGCGCAGGGTCGCGAGGGCCACCACGGCGAAATAGAGCATGTCCCCCGCGATGGCGATGGCCCAGCCCGCCAGGAACCCATGGCCCGCGGCCAGGGCGGCGCTGCGGGGCCCGTCATGGGATCCACGCCGAAGGCGATCATGACCAGGGCGATGGGCCCCATGCCAGGGCCGCCGACCCGGGCGGCGCTGAGGGCCATGGCCGCCTTCAATGCCGATCTGAACCGGGCCAGGAAGGGGCTGCGCCGGGCCAGGAACACCAGTCCCCGGAGCACGGGCTCGAAGGCCAGGGCCAGGATCACATCTGAAACGAGGTACAGTCCCGCCGTCGGCGCCCAGCCCAGCCCCTTCGACTGGGCCAGCAGCACTCCCGCCGGAATCCCGCCCCCGACAGGGACCAGGAAGAGGAGGAGGACCGCGAACATGCAACCATGCTACCCCGGCAGGAGCCTCTGCCCGGGGGCCGCTTGGGGAGGATCAGGCCTCAGCCCTTGATGCGCCGGGGATCCATGGACCGGGAATAGGTCCGCTCTTCCTGGATCTGGCCGTTCTCCTTGTGGATCTTCACGGAGCCTTCATGGTCGTGCATGTAGGCCCGCATCTGTCCGATGGCCTCCGCCTTGGTCATGGCGTGGACGACCGGCCGGCTGCCCCCTTCCGGCTTGAGGTTCCAGGCGTTTCCTTCCTTGGCGAGGTGATAGTTTTTCATATCGCCCTCCTTGTGTGGCGTTCGCCGGTGCCGAACATAGGCCTTTTCAAGGGCCGGGCCAATCAAGCTGCGGAGGCCCGGGCGGCCCAACTCAATCCATGCGGATGGATGTTCCGGAGAGCAGGGCCAGGGACAGGACGGCCAGGGACATGCCGAGGACGGCGGCGATCGAGGTGAGCACCTGGGTCCGCCGGGACTTGGCCCTGGAAAACCAGGCCACGCCGAGAACAAGGAGGCTCCACTGCAGGATGGCGATCGACACGGCGCTTGGATAGGCCAGCAGAGCCGCGGGGCGGTCGGGAAAGGATCCGGGCGCCGTGAACCCTGCGTGGGGGAACACCATCAACTTCCAGAGCGTGCCCAGAACCGCACCGGCCGGGGACTCACGGAGCACGACAGAGGCCATGGCCGGAGCCATCAGGATCGAGCAGGTGGTCAGGACGCTTCGCCTGAAGCCTGGGCTTTGGGTCCCTGGGGTCATTGACGGGCCTTGCATGGGAGGTTGCGTCGCTCGAGCGCCCGGGGGCCGGGATGGGTCCGCTACCCCCATACCCGCTTGCCGCCCACCCAGGTGCCGAGCACCTTGCCGGGCAGGCTCCAGCCCTTGAAGGGGGTGTTGTAGGACTTGGACTGGATGAAGGCGCGGTCCACCTGGACCTTGGCCTCGGGATCGAAGAGGACCAGGTCGGCGGGGGCGCCGGACCGGAGGCTGCCGAGGCCCTGGCGGTCGAGGTGGAAGACCTGGGCGGGCTTCCAGGAGAGCAGGGCGAGGGCCCTGGCCAGGCTGATGACCTTCCGGTTCACCAGCAGCTCCAGCGTGAGGGGCAGGGCGGTCTCCAGGCCGATGACACCGAAGGCGGCGATGGGCAGCTCCACCTCCTTGTCGTCCCAGGCGTGAGGCGCGTGGTCCGTGGCGATGGCGTCCACGGTGCCGTCCGCCAGGGCCTCCAGCACGGCCTGGATGTCGGCCTCGGTGCGGAGGGGCGGGTTCATCTTGTAGTCGCTGTCGAACTTCATCAGCTCCCTGTCCGACAGGGCGAAGTGGTGGGGGGTGACTTCGCAGGTGACGTTCAGGCCCCGGGCCTTGGCCTCGCGCACCATGCGCAGGGAGCCCTTCGTGCTGAGGTGGGCCAGGTGCAGGTGGCCACCGGTGTGCTCCGCCAGCACGAGGTCCCGGGCCACCATGGCCTCCTCGGCCGCGGCGGGGATGCCCAGGCAGCCGAGCGACGCGCTCACGGCCCCCTCGTGCATGTAGCCCTTGCCGGCCAGGTCGCGGTCCTCCTCGTGGGCCACCACGGGGACCTCCAGCCAGCGCGTGTATTCCAGCGCCCGGCGCATGAGCGCCGAGTTGGCGATGGGCATGCCGTCGTCCGAGAAGGCCACGCACCCGGCGGCCTTGAGGGTGCCCATGTCCGCCAGCTCCTCGCCCTTCATCTCGCGGCTGACGGTGCCGATGGGGAAGTAGCGGCAGAGGCCGGCCTTCTCGGCACGGCTGAGCATCATCTCCGTGATGGCCACGCTGTCGTTCACGGGCTTGGTGTTGGCCATGGCGCACACGGAGGTGAAGCCCCCCGCCACCGCCGCCCGGCTGCCGCTCTCGATGCTCTCCTTGCGGGTCTGCCCCGGCTCGCGGAAGTGCACGTGGAGGTCCACGAAGCCCGGCGCCAGCACGGCCCCGCCGCCGTCCAGGATGTCCGCCCCCGCCGCGAGCGGATCGCCCTCCAGGTCCGCCCCGATGGCCGCCACCACCCCCTCCACCACCAGCAGCGATCCCGGCCCGTCCAGGTT
Organism: Geothrix fermentans DSM 14018; assembly: GCF_000428885.1. GTDB lineage: Bacteria > Acidobacteriota > Holophagae > Holophagales > Holophagaceae > Geothrix > Geothrix fermentans. The sequence continues at coordinate 75,705 of NZ_KE386810.1, forward strand.
CTGCGCCGGATCCACAAGGCGGACGTTCTTCACGAGGAGGGACATGGGGGCTCCGGAGCAATCGCGTATCTAGAAAAGCTAACCACCAAGACACCAAGGCACCAAGAAATGCAATGGAGGCTCACTCAATTTTGTCGCGTTTGGCCAGATTGTGTTTGGCGCACAGCAAGCGGACATTCTCGGCCACGAGAGACGACCCTCCCTTAGCAAAGGGGATCTCATGGTCAAAATGGAGGTTTTTGGTGTCTCCACATAGGACGCATCTACCTTGATCTCGTTTCCAGACAGCTTGTTTGACGCGGCTTGGGATCATGCGTTCGTGTTTGAGTGGCCCTGTGGCGGCAACAGGGATGCCCTCATTCTCAGACAACTCCATTCTGAACTTCACCACCTGCCGCCCCTTCGATGGTTCCGTCCAGGCGGATAGAAGCGCAAATGTGCCGTTATAGGCCCATATGCCGGCTTTGATCTTTTCGTAAACCCTTACTCTCTCGGGTTCCGTTCCGCTCTCGGCGGCCTTCGCTGTGGACCAGAACTTCCCGTTTTCGGTCGGCTTTCCATTGGCGCTCTTGAGAGGTTGATCCACAGATTTGGGGTCAGGTCCGCCTTTTAGCGTGGGGATGTCGTGACCTTCATAGATCAGAACTCGGCCTGATTCTTGGAGGGAGTCGTCGTAAGGAGCACCGGCCCGAAGACTCATCAGCACCACAGAATGGGTTGGGCGGAGCCGGAAGTTCATCCCACGTTGAAGACTCGCACCTTCCTCCTGGCACATCTCCAAATAGGAGAGGATGTCCCCGGGTTTCATGGCGCGCTTACCTCACCGAATGAATAACTTTGTGTCTTGGTGGTGGACTTTTGGTCGTCCCTACTCCATGCGGTAATTCGGCGCTTCCTTGGTGATCATCACGTCGTGGGCGTGGGACTCGCGGAGGCCGGCGCCGCTGATCTCGACGAGGGTGGCCTTCTTCTGGAAGTCGGCGATGGAGGCGCCGCCGCTGAGGCCCATGCCGGCGCGGAGGCCGCCCATGAGCTGGGTGACGAGGTCGCCCATCTTGCCCTTGTAGGGCACCTGGCCCTCGATGCCCTCGGGCACGAGCTTGGTGTCGTCCTTGCCTTCCTGGAAGTAGCGGTCTTTGCTGCCCTGCTTCATGGCGCCCAGGCTGCCCATGCCGCGGTAGGCCTTGAAGGTGCGGCCCGCGTAGAAGATGGTCTCGCCGGGAGCCTCGTCCGTGCCGGCGAAGAGGCTGCCGATCATGACGCAGTCGGCGCCCGCGGCGATGGCCTTGGCCACGTCGCCGCTGAACTTGATGCCGCCGTCGGCGATGCAGCTCACGCCAGCCTCGCGGCAGGCCCGGCTGGCCTCGGCCACGGCCGTGATCTGGGGCATACCCGCGCCGGTGACGATGCGGGTGGTGCAGATGGAGCCGGGCCCGATGCCCACCTTCACGGCGTCGGCGCCGGCGGCGGCCAGGTCCTTGGCGCCCTGGTAGGTGGCCACGTTGCCGGCGATGAGGGCCACGCCGGGGTGGGCCTTCTTGAGGGCCTTCACTGCGTCGATGACGCCCTTGCTGTGGCCGTGGGAGCTGTCCAGGCAGAGCACGTCCACCTTGGCCTCGACCAGGGCCGCGGCGCGGTCCAGCAGCTCCTTGCCCACGCCCACGGCGGCGCCCACGCGCAGGCGCCCGTGGGCATCCTTGCAGGCGTTGGGGTACTCGATGGACTTCTCGATGTCCTTGACGGTGATGAGGCCCTTGAGCTGGCCCTGGCCGTCCACCACCAGCAGCTTCTCGATGCGGTGCTTCTGGAGGATGCCCTTGGCCTCCTGCAGAGTGGTGCCGACGGGAACCGTGACCAGGTTCTCCTTGGTCATGGCCTCGCGCACGGGGATGTCCCAGCGGGTCTCGAAGCGGAGGTCGCGGTTGGTGAGGATGCCCACCAGGCGGTGGCCCTCCACCACGGGCACGCCGCTGATGCGGAACTTGGCCATGAGGGCCTCGGCGTCGCGGATGGGCGCGTCGGGCCCGATGGTGATGGGGTCCGTGATCATGCCGGATTCACTGCGCTTCACCTTGTCCACTTCCTCGGCCTGGCGCTCGGGGCTGAGGTTCTTGTGGATGATCCCCACGCCGCCCAGCTGGGCGAGGGCGATGGCCATGCGGCTCTCGGTCACCGTGTCCATGGCGGCGGAGAGGAGGGGGATGCGCAGCCCGATGTCCTTCGTGAGCCGGGTGCCGAGGTCCACCTGGTTCGGGTGGATCTCCGAGTAGCCGGGGACGAGCAGGACGTCGTCGAAGGTGAGGGCGCGCATCAGGGGCAAGGTCAGCATGGGGCTTCCAGAAACCGGACCCGCTGCCTGCGGGACCTTGCATCCCATGGTCTCACGCCGGGGCCGCGGCTTCCAGCGGGCGCTCGCAACGCAGGCCGTCATGGGGCTCTCCGCGCCAGGGCCCCCAGGCGCTGCAGGCCTCCGCGGGATCGGGACAGCGGGGGCGGAAGGGACAGCCATCGGGCCGGTGGCCCGGGGCGGGGAGGAAGCCGGCTTCGCGGGAGGGGCGGCGCCGGGCGGCCTCCAGCAGGCGGGCCGTGTAGGGATGCCGGGGGGCCGAGAGCAGGCGGGCTGCCGGCCCCGCCTCCAGGGCCTCCCCGCCGTAGAGGACCAGCAGGCGGTCGCAGGCTTCGGCAGCGAGGCCCAGGTCATGGGTGATCCACAGGAAGCCCAGGCCCCGCTCCCGCTGGAGACCCAGGACCAGGTCCAGGAAAGCCCTCCGGGCCAGGGGGTCCAGGGCCGTGGTGGGCTCGTCCAGGACCAGCAGCTCCGGATCGCAGGAGAGCGCCATGGCCAGGCAGAGGCGCTGGCGCTGGCCACCGCTGATCTGGTGGGGGAAGCGGCCCAGGAAGGCCCCGCCGGTGGGCAAGCCGAGCCGTTCCAGCAGGGGGGTCAGCCGATCCAGGGCCCGGCGGGAGCCCTCGGCCCGGTGGATGCCCGGGAGCAGGGCCAGGTGCTGAGCCAGGGTCAGGAGGGGATTCAGGGCCTGGCGGGGATCCTGGGGCACCCAGGCCATCCGGGCGCCCCGGATCTGGTCCCGGCCCCTGCCGGGGCGATCCAGGGGGAAGCCGAAGGCCGTGAACCTTCCCCCCGCCTGCCGTACTCCAGGGGGCAGGACGCCGAACAAGGCCTGCACCAGCAGGCTCTTCCCCGAACCGCTCTCCCCGACCAGGCCCAGGCGCTCCCCCGGACCCAGCCGGAGGCTCAGGGGACCCAGCAGACGGACCCCGTCCACCCGTTCCAGGAGCAACTCGTCAATGGCCAGGGACATGGGCCAAGAATTGCATGGAAGTGATGAAAGTCAACGGGTTCCATGTGGCCTGGTATTGCCTCTTGACGGTCCCCGGGGGGGCCTTACCCTTGGGCCACCTGATCACCCTGCGGGATCCGCGGCGGGCCCGCCCAGGCAAGGAGGATTCATGGATTTTCTGCGCCCAGATCTTCAGGAGCGCCTGATGAAGGAGCACTTCGAATTCCGCAAGCTCATGGAAGAGCACCGGGCCGCCGACACGCGCCTGTGCGACCTCCAGAGGAAACCGACCCTCTCCGCCAAGGAATCGCTTGAAGAGGTGGAACTCAAGAAGACCAAACTCCGCGCCAAGGAACGCATCTACTCCATCGTGCAGGAGGCCTCAAGGCACGTCGAACAGTAGACCTTCCGCACTCGCAGGAGAAGCCCCGGGAATCGGCCCGGGGCTTCGTTTTTCCCGCGGCAGCGGGAGGGCCAAGGATCGCCACGAAGGGTACGAAGAAAGTCGGAGGGGGCGGGATAAATGATGGGCAGCTTTATCTCCGTCCATCTCCGTTCATCTCCGGCTTTTCTCTTTTAGAGATGCTTCTTGGCTGACTTGGACGCCATCACGGGGCGGATCCTCGGCTGAGCCTTCGAGGTGAGTACCCCTCACCCAACGGCTGCTGAAGGGCTGGGAAAAGAAACGACAGCCGGAGATGAACGGAGATGAGCGGAGATAAAAGAGAAGAGCGAAGGGCGCGAATGGATTTCCTTGGTGCCCTTGTCTTTCCATTCGTGCTCTTCGTGGAAGTCTTTATCTATCTAGTCAGGAACCTCGGCCGATAGGGCTCCCCGACCCAGTACACGAGCTCCAGCATCTCCTCCACATCCCACAGCAGCACCTGGGCGCGGGCGCCGGGATGCAGGTGGCCGAGGTCGTCGCGGCGGAGGCTGCGGGCGGGATGCAGGGTGAGCGCCGTGAAGGCCTCCTCGAAGGTCATGCGCAGCTGGAGGCAGCCCAGGCGGAGGATCGTGAGCGGATCCACGCAGGGACAGGAGCCGGGGTTGAAGTCCGTGGCCAGGGCCACGCGGCAGCCGGCCTCGATCATCTTGCGGGCCGGGGCCCAGTCGCGCATGCCGAGGAAGAGCGTGGTGGCCGGCAGCAGCACGGGGGTCACATCGGCGGCGGCCATGGCCTTCATGCCCGCCTCGCTGCAGAACATGAGATGGTCGGCGCTGGCGGCGCCCAGCTCCGCGGCCAGCTCGGCGCCGCCGGTCCAGGAGAGCTCATCGGCATGGACCCGGGGGATGAGGCCCAGGCGCTTCCCGGCCCCGAGGATGCGGCGTCCCTGTTCGGCGGTGTAGACGCCGGTCTCCACGAACACATCGCAGAAGCGCGCCACGCCGGGATGGCGTTTTACCAGTTCCGGCAGCCAGTCCTCGGCCACGGCGCAGGCGTTGGCCTCGGCGTCGCCGCCGAACTCCGGAGCTAGGTCGTGAGCGGGCAGCAGGGTGACGTCCAGGCTCCAGCCCCGCTGCTGCAGCTCCGCATAGGCGGCCGTGAGCCGGGACTCCGCCTCCAGCTCCAGGCCGTAGCCGGTCTTGCATTCCAGGTGGACGACGCCGCGCTCGCGGAAGGCCCTCAGGCGCTCCTCGCCGGAGGCCACCAGGTCATGGACCGTGGCCCCGCGGGTGGCGCGCACGGTCTCCCGGATGCCACCGCCCTCGGCGGCGATCTGCTGGTAGGTGGCGCCGTGGAGCCGGCGGTTGAATTCGCCCGAGCGGTTGCCCCCGAAGAGCAGGTGGGTGTGCGGGTCCACGAAGCCTGGCGTGGCCCAGGCGCCGCCGCCATCCACCTTCGGGGCGTCCGCCCAGGCCGCGGGAAGGTCCTCCTTCCGGCCCAGCCAGGCCACCCGGCCGCCCTCCAGGGCCAGGGCCGCGTCGGGGATGCGGTCCACCGCCCAGGCCCGGGCGGGATCGGGGGTGAGCAGGCCCCGGAGGTTCACGAGCACGCGGCGGTCCGACATCCGTCCAGTCTGCCAGCAAAAAAATCCCAGGAGGTCCCTTGCGCCGTGACCTCGGCTTGATAGGATCGCTCGACACCGGAGGTTCCAGTGCGGGGCAGGGGGCGTGGCATGAGGCGACTCGCGCAGAGTCTGTGTGTGCTTGGAGCGGTGCTGGCTCCCGCGGCGGCCGAGGAGGCCGTGCCGGCCTGGGCCCGGGAATACGCCGCCCAGTGGTCCACCTACCGCACGGACGCGCGGGGCCAGCGGAACTGGCAGGCCATCCCCTTCGCCCAGATGACCCAGGGCGAGCAGTGGGAGCAGTTCATGGAGCACCTCAAGCAGGGCGGGAAGGCCCGGCGCGCGGCCCTCGCCTTCCTCGGGCAGCGGACGCCCTCGGTCTGGGCCGCGGAGGGCCTGAAGACCGGCGATCCGGAGGTGGCCCTCGCCCTGTACCGCCTCGGCTTCCGTCAATCCGGAGCGGATCCGCTGGCCTACCTCGGGTCGCCGGATCGCGTGGACCGCCCCTGGACCCACGGCCTGGGCCTGCATCTGGACAAGACCGGCTGGCGGTTCCAGTGGATTCCCAGCCCTGCACTCTTCACGCAGGGCGGGTCCGCGGCGCTGCCAAAGGGGCTGGGCCAGGCCGCCCAGCCCGGGGTGATCATCCACCTGAAGCAGCTGCGCCCGGGCCTCGAGAAGCTGGTGGCCCTCGGCGGAGGGACCAGCCCCGAGGTGCGGGGCATCCTGCCGGCGCTGGCCCAGGGCGGCCGCCTCGGCTTCACGGCGCGCCACCTGGAACCCTGGCTGAAGAAGGCCTCGCCGGCCCTGGAACCCCTGGCGAACCGCGAAGCCTGGGTGTTGCATTACGGGTCCGCCCGGCCCGGGGCCGAGGACCTCCAGGGCACGCTGGTCTTCATCCCCGGGGACCTGCCGGCGCGCACCCAGTTGACCATGGCGCTGCTGCGCCTGAACCCCTCCAGCTCCGGGGCCCGGTCCCGCGTGGTGAAGTGGACAGGCCCTGGCGGATCGACGGAAGTCCAGCAGCTGCGCGGCTCCGGTGGCGTCTTCCACCTGATCCAGATGGCCGAGGGCACCTGGATCAGCGACCGCGAGGCTCCGCTCCGCGCCCTTCTGTTCCCCGGTCCCGTGCCCACGCTGGGGGAGCGGCCGGAATGGGCCCGCGTGGCCCTGTCGGCCACGGCGCCCGACACGGAGCTCTCCTTCTGGCTGGCGCCGCGCATCGGCGCGGGCGCCGCCTTCGAGGCCCAGGCCCTCCGCCGCCGGCAGGCGAACGCGCAGCAGGGCACCTGGCCCAACCCCTTCGTGGCCAAGGCCGCGCCCCGCACGGGGGCCCTGGCGGTCTCCCTCGGGGCCGGGCCCACGGAGAAACTGGTGGAGGCGATCCTCCGGGTGGATGACGCCGCCGACTTCCGGGCGCCGCAGATGCCGGAGTTCGCCAATGGCGGCCAGGCTTTGAGCCCGGATCAGTTGAAGGCCTACCGGGATGCGCTGGCAGAAACCCAGGAGCGCCAGCGTCAGCGGACGGCCCTGCGCCAGGACGCCCAGGCCCTCCAGGCCTGCCTCGACCTCCGGGGCGCGGCGTTCTTCTGGAACGGCTGGGTGACGGCGCCCCCGCTGACGGGGGCGGAGAAGGCGGCCCTGACGGAGCTGGGCAAGCTGCGGCGGGAGGATCCCTGGCGGGCCATGCGCCTCCAGCAGGAAGGCAAGGTGACCGCCTTCGGAGGCTTCGGCGAGCCCGGCATGGCCCCGAGCCTGGCCCTGGCCCTCCCCCTGCAAACCGCCCGGCGGACGCAGGCCGAGAACCTCATGAAGAAGGTGCTGCCGAGGCTCTTCAAGGGCCAGAACCAGAAGCAGGCTTCCGGTTCCGCGGAGCTGCACCGCATCCTCACGGCCCAGGCCTTCCGGCCCGCCTGGACCCTGGTGGCCGACACGCTGGTGCTGGGCACGGACGAGGGCGCGGTGAAGGCCGTCGCCGCCGGCCTGCAGGGGCAGGCGCCCACCCTGGCGGACAGTGAATCCCGGGCCTGGGCCCGCATGGAAGTGGACGGGGCCAGGGCCTCCGCCGAGCTGGAGAACCTGCTGCTGGCCTTCCTCCGCAGCCGCAGCGGCGGCGGGTGGTGGATCGGGGAAGCCTCGAGCCAGGATGATGCGGCGGCGGAGCTGGCGGCCAGCCTCGGCCCCTTCCTGGGCGCCCTGAAGGCCCTGGGACCCGTGCGCATCGAGTGGAACTGGACCGCGGCGGGCCTGGAGGGGCGCCCCCGATGACGCCGATCAGGCCCCTGTCCGTGGCCCTCGCCGCGGGGATCGCGGTCTTCCTGGCCCTGGCCCCGGTGCGCCACCGGGCGTTCGTGGAGACCGATCCCTCCAATCCCATCGCGAGGATCCGCCTGGAGAGCCGGTCCCTGCTGGGCCTGCGCCGGCCCGCCTGGGGGGCCGGCGTGGACGGGGCGGCGGCCTGGGGCGACAGCCGGAGCGGGTTCTTCCTCCGGACCGCTGGCCCCTCCCAGGCCCACATCCACGCCTGGCCTGGATTCAGACAGTCTTTGTCCATTCCAGGGACTGATGGGAGCGCGGATGCCCTCCTGGACGAGGGCGACCGCCAGGCCTTCCGGGACTGGTTCGTGGCGATCCTGGAGCAGCAGGTGGAGGCGCCGAGCCCCGCCTGGGAGCCCGCTCAGCGGGACTGCGCCGGCCTGCTGCGCTTCGCCTTCCGGGAGGCCCTGGCGGTCCACACCGCGGACTGGAGGCTGCGCGTGGCCTTCTCGGATGGCGCCCCGGGGCAGGATCCCTCGCCAGCCTTCGCGACGGCCTGGCGACGGGGCTTCCCCACCCCGGAAGGTCCCCGCCCCTTCGCCAAGGGGGCCTTTCTCCGGCAGCTCTCCTGCTTGCCGCTGGGGCGCGACCTGGCCCTGGCCAAGCCGGGGGACCTGCTCTTCTTCGCCCGGGGCGGGGCCCGCGCCCAGCCCGACCACGCCATGGCCTTCGTGCGACCCGATGTGGACGGCGCCCCCGTGCTGCTCTACCACACCGGTCCCGAGGGCAGCGGCAGCTCCCGGAAGCCCGGTGAAGTCCGCCGGGCGCGCCTCGACGACTTGATGCACCACCCTGATCCCGATTTCCGACCCCTGCCCGAGAACCCCGCGTTCCTGGGCCTCTTCCGCTGGCGGGTGCTGGCGGAGGCGGCCTCCGAACCTCTCCCTCCCAGGTCCTGACATGCGCTGGTTCCGCCCGATCCTCACCCTGCTGCTGCCCGCGATCCTGCTCATGCCCACCACGGGCACGGCCCAGAAGCGCAGCCCCGAGGCCCCTTGGCGGGAGGGCGGATGGACCGGCGCCTTCGCCAACCTGAGGCCCACGCTGCCCGGGAAGCCGGGGCAGCTGGAGGCGGCGGGACCCATCCCGGCCGAGGCGCGCATCCGCATCTACCGGGTCGAGGATCCGGAGTCCCTGCTGAAGAAGGTCCTGGCGGACCGGAGCCGCTCCGTGGCCGAAGGCGGGCGCGGCGTCCAGGATCCCCTCGACCTGCTGCGCGAGGCCGTCCTCTGGGGCGGGCGGCGGGCCTTCGTCACGGTCCACCGCACGGCCACCCAGGGCCTCCGCGACGCGGCCAAGCAGACGGACCGCCTGCGCTCGGCGCGCACCTCGCCGGACCGGGTCCGCGAAGGCGCCGCCCTGCCCATCGAAGGCCAGCCGGGGATCACCTTCATCACCGAGCTCGTACCCCGCGTCGCAGAGGACATCGCCGGAAAGAAGGGACGCCCGGAAGATGAGTCCGGGGACGAGGGCTTCCTCAGCCGGGTGGATCTGCCCGCCCAGGCCGCGGGCCTCTATCTGGTGGAGGTGCTGCGCGGCAGCGATGCGGCCTACGTGCCGTGGCTCGTCACGGACCTGGCCCTGCTGTCCGAGCAGGACGGCTCGCGCCTCCGCGTGCGCGCCGTGGATGCGCGGGACGGCTCGGCCAGGGCCGCCGTGTCGGGCCAGATCCTCGAGGGTCCCAAGGCCCAGCCCCTGGCCTTCGACGGCGCCGGAACCGCCGAAGCCGCCGCCACGCCCGGGGTGCGCCGGGTGGTGGTGGCCCGCGCCGGGGCGAGCTTCGCCCTGCTGGCCAGCGAGGGGCAGGGCTCCGCAGCGGTGCGCCAGCGCCTCTACGCCTTCACGGAGCGGCCCCTCTACCGGCCGGGCCAGGAGGTCTTCGCCAAGGCCATCCTCCGTCGGGTGGAGGATGGCGAGAATCGCGTGGCGGGCGGAGCGGCGGCCCTCCCCTTCACGGTGCTCGATCCCGAGGACACCAAGGTGACGGAGGGACAGGCGAAGCTGATGAGCGCCGAGACCGGCACCTACGCCGCCCAGTTCACCCTGCCGGGCGCGGGCCGGCTGGGCCTCTACCGCCTCGTGTTCCAGGGGCCCCAGGGGCCGGGCCAGGCCGAGTTCAAGGTGGAGCAGTTCGTGAAGCCCGCCTTCGAGGTGAAGGTCACGGCCGCCAAGGCCAAGGTGGGCCTGGGTGACCTGCTGGCCTTCCATGCCAATGCCCGCTATTTCTACGGTGCCGCCGTGCGCGGGGCCAAGGCGGACTGGTTCCTCTACAAGGTCGTGCCGCCCAAGGCCCGGTGGATCTGGGACGACGAGGACGCCGGCCCCGCGCCCGAGCTCATGGAGAGCGGCCAGCTGGAGCTGGATGAGGAAGGCCAGGCGGACCTGCCCACCTTCAAGGCCGAGAGCGACGGTCTCTGGCGCATGGTGGTGAAGGTGGCCGATGCCTCGGGCCAGCGGAACAGCGGCCAGGCCCAGGTGCGGGCCGCCGCCGGCGACCTGGTGCTGATGATCGCCTCGGACCGGCAGGTGGCCCTGCCCGGGAAGCCCTTCCAGGTGACGGCCCGGGCCCTGGACTTGGATGGCAAGGAGGTGCCGGGGGTGGCCATCGCCCTGCGCGCCGCCCGCATCGTGGCGCAGAAGGACTCCGCCTACTGGTGGTCCCGTCCCAATGCCTTGAAGCCTGGCGAGACCGTGGCCTCGGCCCAGGGCCCCCAGGCCATGCTGAGCATTCCCGAGGGCGGCGCCTTCCTGCTGGTGGCCGAGGCCCGCGATTCGAAGGGCCGCCCCGTGACCGCCCAGCGGCAGATCACTGTGGCCGCCGAAGGCACGCCGCTCCCCGCCGTGCCGGACCTCCGTGCCGCCGCCGACAAGCCCGAGTACCAGCCCGGCGACACCGCCCGGGTCCTCGTGCAGCTCCCCCGGCCCCGGCTGACTCTGCACTGGGCCCTGGAGCACGAGGACCTCGGCCGGCACCAGAGCCGGGTCGTCCAGGGCACCACGGCCCTGATCGAGATCCCCGTCACCGCCGCCATGCAGCCCAATGTCTGGGCCGTGTTCGAGATCGTGAGCGAAGGCCGCCGCCAGATGGTGGAAGTGCCGCTCCGCGTGCCGAAGCGGGACCGGAGGCTGTCGGTGGCCGTCTTCACCGACAAGGACCGCTACCAGCCCGGCCAGCCCATGAAGGTGTCCGTGGAGGTGAAGGACGCTTCCGGGAAGCCCTCTGCCGCGGACCTCAGTGTGGGCGTGGTGGACGAAGCCATCTATGCCCTGAGCCAGGAGCTGAGCCCCGATCCCGTGCGCTTCTTCCATCCCACGCGCCGCCATGGCGTGCTGCGGTCGGGCTCCACGGACTGGAGCTTCCACGACCTGCTGCGCCGGCAGCGTCCCGTGTGGAGTCTCAAGCAGACGAAGCGCGGTGACTTCAAGGCCGATGACGACGACAAGGTACGCCAGAACTTCAAGGACACCGCCCACTGGGCGCCCTTCGTGGCCGCGGGCCGGGATGGGCGGGCCAGCGTGGACCTGGTGCTGCCGGACAACCTGACGGCCTGGCGGGCCACGGCCACGGCGATCACCTCCGACACCAAGGTGGGCGTGGGGCGGGCCTCGAAGCCGGCTTCCAAGCCCCTGCAGGTGGCGCTCACCCTTCCGCGCACGCTCAGCGTGGGCGAGGAGGCCCGGGCCATCGCCCTGGTACGGAACCTCTCGGGCCAGCCCATCCAGGGGAAGATCCGGCTGGAGGTCCAGAACGGGCGCTTCTCGGGGGCGCCCGAAGGCACCTTCTCGCTCCAGGACCAGGGCGAGTACCGCTTCGCCCTGCCGCTCTTCTCGGACAAGACCGGGCCACTGACGGTCACGGCCCGGGTGGAGGGCGGGGGCCTGAAGGATGCGGAGCGGCAGCGCGTCGTGGTGCAGGACCAGTTGGTGCCCGCCTCCCTGTCCGGCTCCATCCTGCTGGACGGCGGGAGCCAGACGGTCACGATCCCGGCACCTCCCTCCGCCAAGGGCGAGGCGGCCCTGGTGCTCACGCCCGTGGGCAACCTGGAGCACCTGGCGGCGCCCTCGCTGCCCTACCTCATCGGCTACCCCTACGGGTGTGTGGAGCAGACGCTGTCCAGCTTCGTGCCCAACCTGCTGGTGGCGGACCTGGTGAAGCAGGGCGCCATGCCGGATCTGGACTGGAAGCAGCTCACGAACCTGGACCGCAACATCCGGGACGGCGTGTTCAAGGTCTACGGCTACCAGATGACCAACGGCGGCTGGGGCTGGTACGCGCCCAACGACTTCGGGCTGGAGGCCAATCCCCACACCACCGGCTACGCCATCCAGAGCTTCGCCACCATGAAGCGCCTCGGCTACGCGGTGGACGAGGGGGTCTACCGTCGGGGCCGCATGGCCGCCCTGAGCCTCTTCCAGCAGGTGGCTCGGCAGGCGGACCAGGCGACGGCGGTCCAGCGCCAGCGGAACAGCCACGGCCAGACCGCCGATCCCCAGGCGGATGCGGCCTTCCTGCTGACCTCCCTGGCCCAGACCGGCGAGCCCATCGCAGGTCTGGTGGACAGCGCCGCGGACAAGGTGCTGCGGGGCCAGTGGTCCGGCGATCACGTGCTGGCCCTGGTGGCCCTGGCCGCCGCCCAGGCGAAGCATCCCAAGGCGGCGCCCCTGGCCGAGCGCCTGGAGCAGCGGGCGGTGGTGAAGGGCGGCCTGGCCCGCTGGGAGGGCCGCCGCGAGGCCTGGTGGGGTTACGCCTCCGGCGACGTGGTGCCCACGGTGATGGCACTGAAAGCCCTCTCCCTGGCGCGGCCGCGCTCGCCCCTGATCCGCCAGGGCGAGACCTTCCTGGCCTCGGAGTACCGCGGCTACGGCTGGTATTCCACCTGGAGCACCAGCCAGATCGTGGACCTGCTGCCCTACCTCCTGAAGACCCGCAAGCTGGACTGGGGAGCCCTCTCGATCCAGGCCTCGGTGCAGGGGGGCCCCACCTGGGACTTCAAGGAACGGCCCCAGGCCCGCCGCTGGAACGCCCGGGAGGCCCGGGCCGGCACCTTCGCCATGGCTGAGCCGAGGCCCGTGACCGTGAGCGCCAGCGGCCGGGGGCTGCTCGTGTGGACCTACGCCTACCAGGTGCCCGGCAGTGCCGCGGGCGTGCCCAAGGGCGACGCGTCCACGGCGCTGCGCATGTCCGTGACCCGCGACCTGTGGCGCCTGCGGACGCCCCAGCAGACCGGCCACGCCAGCCAGGGCTGGGTCCGCCAGCCCTGGACCGGCACGCTGAAGGCGGGCGAGGAGGCCTGGATGCAGGTGTCCTTCCGTACGGACCGCGACGCGGACTACGTGATGCTGGAGGTGCCCATCCCCGGCGGTCTCAACCCCACCGTGAAGCTCGAGGGCTTCGTGCTGGAAGGGAAGGCCTTCACCGAGGAAGGCGCCTCGGACCGCTGGGTGAAGCCGCGGATCGAGGTGCACTCCGACAAGGTGACGTTCCTGTTCCCCCACACCTGGAGCTGGGATACGCAGACCGTCCGGATCCTCCTGCGGGCCGGCATGGCGGGCCACTACCGGCTCAGGCCGGCGAAGCTGAGCCTCATGTCGAACGAAGGCCAGTGGGTCACCAGCGACGGACTGGACCTGAAGGTGGTGGATGGAGGTGCGCGATGAGGTCCGTGCTGATCCTGTCCCTCCTGGTGTCCGCCTCCTTCCTGGCGGCCCAGAAGCCCCGAGCGGCCACCCCGCCGGCGGCCGCCTACGCGCCCGACCTCAAGCAGTGGCGCCTGGAGGTGTCGCCGGCCCTGGGGGGCTGGTCCGGCGACCGCACGGTGGCGCTCAAGGTGAAGCTGGTGGATCCCAGGGACCCGAATCCTCCCAGGGACGAGCCCCAGCCGCGCTTCTACGATGGAGAGGACGAGGGAGAGGAAGGGGACGGCGGGATGCCGGCCGAGGACACCCGCACCGCCGACCAGCTGCGCCGGGAGCGGCTGGCGCGGGAGGCGGAGGCTGCCCGCAACGCCTGGCGCTCCCGCACGCTGCTGGTGTGGCTCAACGGCGCCTCCATGCGCTGGCAGACCAGCGTGGGTACCACCTTGAACATGGAGCTCACCGCCCAGAACGGCGAGAACCGGCTGGAGATCCTGGAGCCGGACTCGGGCCTGAAGGTGGTGCGGAGCTGGTGGGTGTCCACCACCCGCACGCGGCTCCGGGTGGTGAGCATCCAGGCCAACGACGAGTACGTCAGCGGCAGCCTCCAGGTGCAGGAACCGGACGGGGCCCTGGCGCAGGGCGGACGCCGCACGCCCTCGGGCGGCATGCTGCGCTGGTCCGGCGAGTACACCCACGACACGCCGCCCCCGGGCACCTACGCGCTGAAGTGGACCGGCGGCTGGCGGGGAGGCCGTCCCGCCCGCATCCACGTGGAGGCCGTGCTCGACGGGGGCACGGACCAGGAGCGGCGCTGGACCTGGGAGCGCCTCATCCTGCCGGGCTCGGGCCCTGTCATGCTGGGGACCTTCGATGTGGAACCCTAGGCTGATCGGCGCCCTGCTAGCCTCCTGCCTCCTGGCCGCCCAGCCGGCGGCGGAGGAGAAGCCCGCGCCCGCGGTGGTGGCCGCGGCCCGGGCGCCGGTCCTCCGGCCCGGCGAAGGTTTCGCCATCACCCTGGGGGATGGGGAGGTGCATGCCTTCGGCGAGGCGCGGAAGGAGGCCCCCATGGGCAGCCTGGCCAAGCTGGTCTGGATGAAGCTGGAAGGGGGCGAGTGGTCCGCCTCCGGCGTCCAGTACCGCTGCAAGGGGGCCGAGGGGCCCTTCGTCTGCTGGAACCGCGAGGGCCACGGCCGCGTGGACCTGTCCCGGGCCCTCCAGGAGAGCTGCAACCTCGCCTTCCTGGCCTGGATCGCGGGCGCGCGCGAGCGCTGGGCGCAGGACTACGGCCCGGACGCGGCCAGGGCCCGGTTGGAGGAGACCTTCGGGCCCTTCCTCGGGCGGCGCATGCCCCCGGGCGAGGGGCTTCCCCCGCTGACGGCGGCCTGGGTGGGCGACGGCGATCTGCTGCGCACCAGCCCCGAGGCCTTCCTGCGCTGGCTCATGGACCCTGGCCAGATGGAGGTCGTCACCTTCGGCAAGCGCTACCTGGCCGGCTTCTGGGCGGAGGTGAAGGACCTGTTCGGCCGGGAGGACTGGTGGTTCAAGACCGGCACGGGCCCGGTGCCTGGCGATCCCTCGGCCACCGGCGCCTGGGTGGCGGGCGGCCGGCGCTCGGTCCTGGTGGTGCTCCACCTGCCGCGGGGACGCGGCAAACAGGAGGGCATGACGCGCATCCGGGAGATCCTGGGGCTGAAGCCTTGATCCTGCTGGCGGCTCCGGCGCCCGCGCCTCCCTTCCAGCCGCCGGTCATCGAAGGAGAGGGCGCCGGCCTGGAGGTCATGGAGGAGTCCCTGCGGGCAGCCTTCGCGTCCACCTCGGACTTCGGACCATGGCCTGCGGGGCCCTGGCACGTCCGCATCCATCCCGACGCCGCCGCCTTCGAGAAGGCCACGGGCGCGCCGGCCGGCCGCAGCGGGCAGTGGCAGGGGGACACCCTGCACCTGCGCCCCTGGGATCAGCTCAGGCGGCGGGACCTCGGCGCCATCCTGCGCCACGAGCTGACCCACCGGCGCCTGCGGGACGCGCGCCTCCGGCGCTGGGAGGAAGAGGCCCGGTGCCTGTGGGCGGAGGGCCACGCCAGGCCGCCGCGGGCCTGGCCCGCCGCGCCGCCGGCGGGCGCCCAGGCGCGTCTCGACCGGGCCCTGGCGGGCGGCGCCACCCGCGAGCAGGCCTGGGCCTATCGCTGGCTGAGGGCCTGGCTCCGGGGTGGTCCCCTGCCGCACCCGCCGGAGCCCACCGGGGCCACCGCGGAAAGCTGGACCCGGGAGGCCCCGGTCCTGGCCGAAACCGTCACGGTGGTCTGGCCCGCGGAGCGCCTGCGGGGGCCCATGGCCGTGAATGGACACCAATTGTCGCATCGTTTGGGGAGGACCTGGCGCTTCCAGGGGGCCGTCCGGTTCCAGCCGGGCTTTCCGGTCGGGCCGCTCCGGGGCACGGTGCGGATCCGGGCCGAGCGCCACGGCTGGCGCCTGGCCTGGACGGCCTCCCGGACCGCCTGGATCGCCGCGGCGGCGGAGGGGGAGCTCGGCGCCGATGCGCCCTTCGAGGCCCGGCGGGCCCTGGCCGCGGTGCTGGACCGCTGGCTCGACGGCCACCCCCGGCAGCATCCGGCCGGCGCGCTCTGTCCGCTGACCCACTGCGCCGTGGTGCGGGGAGGCGCTATGCCGGGCACGATCCGGGCGGTCGAGGCGGCCCCGCCTCTGGACCTGGATCCCCGGTGGGCCTTCTTCACCGGTTCCGCCGGCGGTCATTCCCTGAGCCCCCGGGTGGTCTGGGGCGACGGACCGGCCGAGGCGGGCTCCGCCCCGGAGGTGCCGGAGGACCGCTGGACGGCCTGGGAGCGCACCCTGGAGGCCGCCCAGGTCGCCGCCCTGAAGCGGGACGTGGCCGCTGGACTGAAGCCGGGCCAGCTCGGGATGAGGCTGGGCGCCTCCGGGCCCTACGCGGTGGAAGCCCTGCGCCTGGCCGCGGGCCGGCGCTACGGGTGGACCACCTGGCCCAGCAATGTCTGTGAGGGCGAGTTGCGGCCGGACGGCTCCCTCCACCTGAAGGGGCGGGGCTGGGGCCACAACGTGGGCCTCTGCCTCAGCACCGCGCGCTTCCGCGCCGCCCAGGGCGCGGTGGCCGAGCAGATCCTCGCCGAGGCCTTTCCGCCTTCCTGGCGGCTGCCATGACCTGGTTCGTCTACCTGGTCCGCTGCGGGGATGGGACCCTCTACTGCGGCATCGCCCTCGACGTGGCGGCGCGGCTGGAGCAGCACCGGGCGGGCCGGGGCGCCAAGTACACCCGCGGCCGCGGGCCCCTGGAACTGGCGTACCAGGAGGCCTGCGGCTCGAAGACGGAGGCCCTGCGGCGGGAGAGGTCCCTCAAGCGCATGAAGCGCCCAGCGAAGGAGGCCCTGGTCGCCGGCGCTACAGGAAGACCGTGATCGCGATGCGGATGCCTGGATAGCGGGGATTGACCAGGTAGTAGCCGTCGCCGTAGTAGTCGATGTACACGCGGTCGGCCATGTACCAGTCATCCACCCAGAACTCCGGCCAGGGGTCCACGATGAGGAACCAGTAGCCTCCGCAGCGGAACCGGGGGTAGCCCTGGTAGATCACCGGGCGGGTGCCGATGAGGAAGGGGTGGCTGATGCCGAAGCGGGAGACGAACTGCGGCTCGGGAATCCGGTAGCCGCCATAGCCTCCGCGCTGGGCCCAGGTGCGGTGGTCGCGCTCCCAGTGCTCGGCGCGATGCTCCCGCCAGGTGGCGCGGGCCGGCCAGGCATTCCGGCGCCAGGTGTCACGGCCCTGCCAGGCGCGGGCGGTGTCAGCCGCGCGCGGGGAGGGGCGCGCCTCCCGGCCCTGCGGGCGGGACGGCTCCCGCTCCGAGGGGGCGCGGAAGGTCCGCGGCTCCCCCCGCTCCATGCGGCCTTCAGGGCGGCCTTCGGGGCGTCCCTCGGAGCGCCCTTCGGGGCGGCCGGGCCGCTCGGGCCTGGCCTGGCGCTCGGGTCCAGGCATGGGGCGGGACCGCTCCATCTCCCTGGATGGGCGGGCGGCCTGGGGGGCCGACCGCGCGGGCGGCTGCTCCCGTCCCCGTTCCGGGGCGCGGCCCTGTTCGCGCCCCTGCTCGCGGGGACGCTCAGGCCGGGAACCTTCTTCGCGGCGGTCCCTCTGGGCCGCGACAGGTACGGCCAGAGCGGCCAGAAGCAAGAGGACCAAGGTGCTGGACGTTCGGTGGCGTGTCATGGACTCCTCCCTTCCGCGCCCTCGATGGAGGCACTGGATAAGATGCGGAGATTGCAGGATCAGTGCCAGTCAACGTCCCGGGCTGCAAACGGATGAGGCGCGGTAGGCCGTTCGGATGAGGCTCCATCGCAAGGGCGCGCGCAGAGGCGCGGAACTGCGCTGCGCAGGATCAGGCCCGCCGCCCGGCGCCCATCTCGCGCAGCAGCGCGGCGGCGGCGGCCTTCGGATCCTCCGCCTTGAACACGGCATTGCCGGCGACGAGGCAGTCCGCGCCCGCGCGCACGAGGTCCGCGGCGTTCTTCAGGCCCACACCGCCGTCCACCTGGATGAGGAAGGGCACGCCGCGCTCCGCGCGCAGCGCGTCGAGGCGCTTCACCTTGTCCAGCACGCGGGGGATGAAGCTCTGGCCGCCGAAGCCGGGATTCACGCTCATGAGCAGCGCGAAGTCGAAATCGCCCAGGAGGTCCACCAGCGTCTCCACGGGTGTGCCGGGATTCAGCACCACCCCGGCCTTCCCCCCGGCCTGGCGGATCGCCGCCAGGGTGCGATTCAGGTGGGGATCGGCCTCCTGGTGGATGCTCACCCAGCCGGCGCCGGCCTTCACGAAGTCCGCAGCGTAGCGCAGGGGCTCGACGATCATCAGGTGGCAGTCCAGGGGCAGGTCCGTGGCCTTGCGCAGGCTCTCCACCACGGGCAGGCCGATGGTGATGTTCGGCACGAAGCGGCCGTCCATGACGTCCACGTGCACCACCTGGGCGCCCGCGGCCTCGATCATCCGCAGTTCCTCGCCCAGCCGCGTGAAGTCCGCGGAGAGCAGGGACGGGGCCAGCAGGGGGGAGGCGGGGCGGAGGCTCATGGGCCCAAGTATCCCAGACCAGGGCCGGGGATCTCCATGGCCGGAAGGGGAAGCCGCACCCGCCGGCCCGCTCCGGAATAACAGGAGTGCAGGATTCTGATCTTGGATTAAACTGGATAAATCCAGGTCAGGATTATTTTATGTCCCAGGTGTTTCATGGAAATACCTATGGAGCCGATGTAGCTCCCGAGCGCCTTTCCATCCTCTTCCAGCTCAGGGCGCTCCTCCTCCTCCTCCGGCCGGAGACTCAGGAGGAGTTCGAGCGGGACTGGAATTCGGCCGTGGCCGTGCGGGCCAAGGGCTACGCACCGCCCCGGCTCGTCCGCGTCCGGGCCCTGTCGGTCCCCACCGCCTGGGCCCTGGACAAGAACAGCGAGGAGACCGAGGAGTATGTCGAAGTGCTCCAGGCCGAGGAGTCCCAGGTGGAGCAGACCCGGTACATCCAGGAGATCCAGCTCCGGAAGCATGCACGGAGTCTTGAATCCGCCATGCACCGGGCCCGGACCTTCAGGGAGCTCGCCGTGCGCATGGAAAGGGAGGGGATCCGCCGGCCGGTCTACCTGGTGGATGTCGGCGCCTACGGCCTTCCGTACCGGATGTTCCGGTTCGACGGGCACCATCGCGCCATCTGCGCCAGATTCCTCGGCCTGGAGCGGGTCCCGGCCTATGTCTTCGAGGTGTCACCTCCGCTCCCGATGCCCTGAGCATCGGGTTCCAGGCGTCTCCGTGGGGACTGGCGCGCTTCAGCGCCCCAGGGGCACCTCCACCCCGTTCACCCACAGGCGGGCCGGCTTCACCTTGCGCAGGGCCTCTGGAGCGAGGGTGCCAAGGGGGACCTGGATCCACAGGAGGTCCGCCACGGCGCCCTTCTGGAGCGTGCCCATGTCCCGGGCCCGTCCCAGGGCCGCCGCATTGCCGGCGGTGTAGGCGCGGACGGCCTCGGGGCGGGTGAGCCGCTGGGCAGGCAGGAAGCCGCCGGGCGGGTTGCCGGCGGGGTCCTGGCGCGTCTCGGCGGCGGCGAGGCCCACGAAGGGATCCGGGTCCTCCACGGGTGCGTCGCTGCCGAAGGCCAGGAGGGCGCCGCCGTTCGCGAGGCTGCGCCAGGGGAAGGCCTCGTCCACGCGCCCGGGGCCCAGGCGTGCCGGCGTCCAGCTGTGGTCGGAGGTGCAGTGGACGGGCTGGACGCTGGCCACGACGCCGAGCTTCCCGAAGCGGGCGGCATCCTCGGCGGTGACGATCTGGGCGTGCTCGATGCGCGGAGGCAGGGCGCCCTTGCCCTTCTTCATGGCCTGGGCGATCAGGTCCAGCGCGGCGCGGTTCGCCGCATCGCCGATGGCGTGGATGGCAGGCTGGTAGCCAGCCCGCAGGGTGATGGAGACATCCAACGCCACCTTGGCGGGATCCGTGACCCAGAGCCCCTGCGTGGAGGGCTCGTCTGCGTAGGGCGCCAGGAGTCTGGCCCCACGGCTCCCCAGGGCGCCGTCCATGTAGAACTTCACGCCCTGCACCTGGAAGAAGGACAGGGCCTTCGCCCGGGGCTGCTTCAGCTCCCGGAGCATCAGGGCATGGTCGTGGTTCACGTAGGCGAAGACCCGGATGGGCAGGGCCCCCGCGGCGGCCAGACGCCGGTAGGCCGCCAGCTCGCGGGCGCCCACGCCCATGTCGGCCACGGCCGTGAACCCGTCGGCACGCAGGGCCGTGAGGCCGGCCTTGAGCCGCGCCTCCAGCTCGGCGGCGCTGGGCTCGGGAATGTGCTTCTCCACGAGCTGGACGGCGGCGTCCAGCAGGATGCCCGTGGGCCGGCCGCCGGCATCCCGGAGGATGCGGCCGCCCTGGGGATCCGGCGTCTTCGCGGTGATGCCCGCGAGGGCGAGGGCGGCGCTGTTCACCCAGGCGGCATGGCCGTCCACCCGCTGGAGGAAGGCGGGCCGGGGGCCCGTGAGGGCGTCCAGGTCCACGGCCCGGGGGAAGGCCTTGCCGGCCCACCGGTTCTGGTCCCAGCCTCGCCCCAGCACCCAGCCCTGGGGGTGCGCCGCGGCCCAGGCCCGGATGCGCTCCAGGGTGCCGGGCAGGTCCGCCGGGCCCGTGAGGTCCACCTTCCGACCCAGGGCGCCCAGGCCGCCCACGTGGGCGTGGCCCTCGATGAGCCCCGGCAGCAGGGTGCCCCCTGGGAGGTCCACCCGCTGGGCCTTGGGGTGGGCCTTGGCGAGGGTCTCCACAGGGCCCACCGCCAGGATCCGTCCCTTCCGGATGACCACGGCCTGGCCGTGCTGCAGCCCCTGGTCGGTCCACAGGTCGGCGCCCTGGATCAGGCGGTAGGAGGCGGGCGGGGCGGCGGGCGGCATCGGCATGGGCGGGTTCCCGGGTGTTCTGGAAGCATAGCTTCACGAGGATTCGCCCTGGAAGCCGACAGGTCCGTTCCCGGGTCGAGGGATCGTCCCGGCCCAGGGCTGAAGGACCGATCGGGCAGACGGTCCGGGCTACGGTTTGTAGAAAAACGCAATAAATCGAATATAAATTTATGTATTACATGTATTTGCCTGCTGGATTGGGTGACGGCAGTCACTGACGGTCCGGCGGGAATCACGGACAGTTGACCCTTGGGTAGTGAAAAAAGGAGGCGCGTGCCGCCCTGGACCGAAACCGCAGACTGGCTGGAATCCGATTCCGGCGCCTTCCTGGGCACCGGCCGGATGCCCCTGGGGACCGCCCCCTGGAGCGACCGGGAAGTCCGGGCGAGGCTGGTGGCCAGGGCCCGCTGGACCCTGCTGGCGGTCATCGGCCTCTACGGGCTGTTCGCGGGAGGCGTGTTCTCCGCCAGTCCCTACGGTTTCTTCCCCACCCGAGCCCAGTTGGTCTTCCTGGCCGGCTCCCTGGCCACCGTGGCGGCCTACAGCCTGGTGCTCCAGAAGGGCTGGTTCGGGGCGCGGGCCTTCCGCCACGCCGACCACCTCCTGGTCCTGCTGGACCTGGTCTTCATCACGGTCCTGATCCACCTCAGCGGGGGACCTTCAAGCTGGTTCTGGCCCGCGTACCTGATCGCCACCATGGAGGCGGCCTTCCTGCTGCCCCGGCGGCGGGATGTCTGGCTCATGGGCGCCGCGGGCGGGGCTATGCACGGCCTCATGCTGGCGGGGCACTACGCGGGGGCGCTGTCGCCGGTGGCCATGCCCTTCGTCCCCGATGCCCTCGGCGCCAACCCGCTCTACCTGGGCCTGGCCTGGTCCTGGGCGGCGATCCTGAATGCCGCCGTGGCCTTCATCATGGCGCGGCTCATGGCGGTCATCCGCTGGGACCACCGGGCGCTGGAGGTCCGCGAGGCCCAGCTGAGGCAGTTCGTGGACTCGGCCAACGACCTGATCGTCTGCCTCACGCCCGAAGGCCGCTTCCTCTACGCGAACCCCCTCTGGGTGAAGACCATGGGATCCGGCCTCCCGGACCTGGGAACCTCCAGCTTCTTCGATCTCATCGACCTGGACCATCGCGCCCGCGTGCTGAGGGAATTCGGGCGGGCCATGCTGGAATCGCGTGGAACGGCCATGGAGGCCGATTTCGTGACCCGGAACGGGGCCAGGGTCTCGGTGGAGGGCAGCATCGCCCCGACCCTCAAGGACGGACAGCCGAGGATGGTCTGGTGCATCTGCCGGGACGTGACCGCGCGGCGGCGGGCGGAGGAGCAGCTCTTCCACATGGCGCACTTCGACGGGCTGACGGGCCTGCCCAACCGGGCCTCCCTCGTGGAGAAGCTGGACCAGGCTCTGGAGGCCGCCCGGAGGGCCGGGCAGGGGCTGGCCGTGCTGTACGTGGACCTGGACCGGTTCAAGCTCATCAACGACACCCTGGGACACGCCGTGGGCGACGAACTGCTGTGCGAGGTGGCGAGGCGGATGCAGGGCGCGATCCGGGATGCCGACCTGGTCTCCCGCATCGGCGGGGATGAGTTCATCGTCACGCTGCGGGACGTCGGGGACCCCAAGGAAGCCTCCAGCCTGGCAGGAAGGATCCTCCGGCCACTGGCGCGCCCCTTCCAGATCGGGGGCCACGAGATCTTCGTGACCGCCAGTGTCGGCATCGCCATCTACGCGGGGGACGGCACCGGGAGCGAGTCCCTGGTGAAGAAGGCCGACATCGCCAAGTACCACGCCAAGAGCCGGGGCCGGAACAACCACCAGCTCTACCACCCGCGGATGGATGAGGATGCCGAGCGGCGGCTGGTGCTGTCCAACGGCCTGCGCCGCGGCCTCGAAGGCGGGGAGCTCCGCGTGTTCTACCAGCCGAAGATCGACGTGGACACGGGCCGGATGACCGCCATCGAGGCCCTGGTGCGCTGGGAGCACCCCGAGCTGGGCCTCCTTCCGCCCTCGGAGTTCATCCCGCTGGCCGAGGAGACCGGGCTCATCCTCCCGCTCGGAGAGTGGGTCCTGCGGGAGGCCTGCGGCCAGAACGCCCGGTGGCAGGCGCGGGGCCTGCGCCCCATGCGCGTCGGCGTGAACCTCTCCGGCTACCAGCTCCAGCAGGCGGGCATGGCCGCCTCCGTACGGCGGATCCTGGAGGAGACAGGGCTGGACCCGCAGTGGCTGGAGCTGGAGATCACGGAGACGGTGGTCATGCAGAACCCCGCGCTGGCCGTCGCCGTGCTGGAGGAGATCCGCGGCCTGGGCGTCCAGGTCTCCATCGACGATTTCGGGACGGGGCATTCCTCGCTCGCCCAGCTCAAGCGCTTCTCCGTCAACACCCTCAAGATCGACAAGTCCTTCATC
Source organism: Geothrix fermentans DSM 14018 (assembly GCF_000428885.1). GTDB lineage: Bacteria > Acidobacteriota > Holophagae > Holophagales > Holophagaceae > Geothrix > Geothrix fermentans. The sequence goes on from NZ_KE386810.1 coordinate 98,808, forward strand.
CGCGATCTGGAGCACAACCCCACCGATGCGGCCATCGCCACGGCCATCATCGCCATGGGGGCCAGCCTCAACCTGCAGGTGGTCGCCGAGGGCGTGGAGACGGAGGGGCAGCTCTCCTTCCTCCGGAAGCACGAATGCCATGGGGCCCAGGGCTTCCTGTTCGCTCCCGCGGTGCCGCCGGAGGAACTCGCGGGCCTGCTGGAGCAGGAGGGCCCGGAGCCGGAGCTCGTCATGGTGACCTAGCTGGAACCCGCCGGGAGCCGCATTCCGGATGCTATGGTGGATTCCACGGAGGACCCATGTACCAGAAGGATTTCCTCGACCAGGTGCGCACTCAGCTCACGGCGCCGGAGGATCCCTCCAAGCTCCGCCAGCGGACCTTCGAGACCAGCTCGGGCATCCCGCTGAAGAACAGCTACACCCCGGCGGATCTCGCGGACCACGATCCCCTGCGGGACCTGGGCGCTCCCGGGAAGTTCCCCTTCACGCGCCACGTGCAGCCCACGGGCTACCGCGGCCGCCTCTGGACCATGCGGCAGTACGCGGGTTTCGCCACGGCGGAGGAGAGCAACGCGCGCTACCGCTACTTGCTGGAACAGGGCACCACGGGCCTCTCGGTGGCCTTCGACCTGCCCACCCAGATCGGCATGGATCCCGACCATCCCATGGCCCTGGGCGAGGTGGGCAAGGTGGGCGTCAGCATCAGCTCCATCCACGACATGCGCACCCTGTTCCGGGACATCCCCCTGGACAAGGTGACCACCAGCATGACCATCAACGCCCCGGCCTCCGTGCTGCTGGCGCTCTACCTGGCCGTGGCGGAGGAGCAGGGCGTCTCCTGGGACAAGGTGGGCGGCACCATCCAGAACGACATCCTCAAGGAGTACATGGCCCGCGGCACCTACATCTTCCCGCCGCGCCAGAGCCTGCGCCTCATCACGGACATCTTCGCGTTCTGCGCGGAGCAGGTGCCCAACTGGAACACCATCTCCATCTCTGGCTACCACATCCGCGAGGCGGGCTGCACCGCGGCCCAGGAAATCGCGTTCACGCTGGGCGATGGCATCGCCTATGTGCAGGCGGCGCTGGACGCGGGCCTGAAGTTGGAGTCGTTCGCGCCGCGCCTCAGCTTCTTCTTCAACGCCCACAACCAGTTCTTCGAGGAGGTGGCCAAGTTCCGCGCCGCCCGCCGCCTCTGGGCGCGGATCATGAAGGAGCGTTTCAAGACGGACGATGCAAAAAGCCAGATGTTGCGTTTTCACACGCAGACGGCGGGCAGCACGCTCACGGCGCAGCAGCCGGACAACAACATCGTGCGCACCACCGTCCAGGCCATGGCCGCCGTCTGCGGCGGCACCCAGAGCCTGCACACCAACAGCCGGGACGAGGCCCTGGCCCTGCCCACGGAGCAGAGCGCGATGATCGCCCTGCGCACCCAGCAGATTCTGGCCCACGAGTCCCGCGTGGCGGATGTGGTGGATCCCTTCGCGGGGAGCTACCTCATCGAATCCCTGACGGACGAGCTGGAGGCCCGCGCTTCCGCGCTGCTGGCCAGGGTGGACGAGCTGGGCGGCATGGTCTCGGCCATCGAGAAGGGCCTGCCCCAGCGCGAGATCCAGAACGCGGCCTACGCCTACCAGAAGGCCGTGGAGAAGGGCGAGCAGGTCGTGGTGGGCGTGAACCGGTTCGCCATCACCGGCGAAGTGGCGCCCGACCTCCTGCGGGTGGACGAAGCCCTGGGCGGGACCCGGCGGAGCCAGGTGGCCGCCGTGCGGGCGGGCCGGAACCAGGCCGCCACCACCGCGCGGCTGGCCGAGCTGGCCGCTGCGGCGGCGGGCACCGAGAACCTGATGCCGCGCATCCTGGCAGCCGTGAAGGCCGAGGCGACGGTAGGAGAAATCTGCGACACACTCCGGAATGTCTTCGGGGAGTACCAGGAGCGGCTGGTGCTCTAGGTCACTTAAAGGCCCAAGACATCTTGTGAGAGGCCCCATCCCAGGTACCCTTATTGCATTGCTGTGACCAACCCCGTCCCGCTCCCCGCGGGACCCCACCTCCGGAGGCACCATGCGCATCGCCACCCTCATCGCCGCCGCGGCGCTGATCTTCGCCGTTCCCGCCCAGGCCAAGATGCCTTGGGTCAAGAAGGCCCAGGAACTCGGCTTCGCCGATGTCAAGGACTGCAAGGCCTGCCACGTCGGCGCCCCCAAGAAGGGTGGCGAGATGTCCGCCCGCGGCAAGTTCCTGGAAGAGACCAAGGCCAAGAAGAAGGCCGCTGAGGTCGACCTCAACTGGCTGAAGGAATACAAGGGCAAGTGAGCCGCTGAAGCAGGCTCGCGAACTCGACCGGGCGGGGCAACCCGCCCGGTTTTTTCTGTACCTCCGGCCAGTAGTAGCAGGAGATTCCGACAAATGTCGGCACATTTATATGAATGAATACAAGCACTTGGACCGGACCTCTGGTCGTGACCTAGATCACCATCAGGTATCTTATTGGGAGGTAACCGCGCTAGGGTGATAGCCGACACGTGAGGTAGCTATGCGCCTGCTGTTTGTCGGTCTGCTTTCCGTATTCCTCTCAGCGGCGCCTCCTCCGGCGAAGGACTGCCTCGGCTGCCACGACCTCGACCTGGCCAAGTTTGCCACCACCACGCACGGCAGCATGGCCTGCACGGATTGCCACAGCAGCATCACGAAGCTGCCCCATGAGGACAAGCCGGCGCCGGTGAAGTGCGCCACCTGCCACGAGGACCAGGTCAAGGCCTACGCCAAGAGCGTGCACGGCGTGGCCAAGCAGAACGGGATGACCGACGCGGCCACCTGCGCCTCCTGCCATGGGCCCGCCCACGGCATCGTCCCCGGCTCCGATCCCGCCTCCAAGGTGGCCAAGCAGAACCTGGCGGACACCTGCGGCAGCTGCCACTCCAACCCCGACTTCGTCGCCAAGCACCAGATTCCCTTCGTGAAGCCCGTGGAGGCCTACCGCCTGAGCATCCACGGCCGCGAGGTGGCCAAGGGCAATGCCGGCGCGGCCTCCTGCTCCGACTGCCACGGCAGCCACGACATCCTGGCCTCGCGGGATCCCAAGGCGAAGGTGAACCGGGCCAACGTGGCCGAGACCTGCGGCGTCTGCCACAGCGACGTCCAGGCCGCCTACTCCGACAGCATCCACGGCCTGGCCCTCAAGCGCGGGTCCAAGGACTCCCCCACCTGCACTGGCTGCCACGGCGAGCACGAGATCCTGGCGCCTTCGGAGCCCGGGTCCCTGGTGAACGCCGCGCGCGTGTCCACCAGCACCTGCGGCCGCTGCCACGGGGATGAGCGCCTCAACACCCGCTACGGCTTCGGCGACAAGGTGCCCGCCTACCAGGACAGCTTCCATGGCCTCGCCGTCCGCGGCGGCGGGAAGTCCGCCGCCAACTGCGCCTCCTGCCACGGCGTGCACAACATCCTGCCCTCCTCGGACATCCGGTCCACGGTGAACCCCGCCAACCTGGCCCAGACCTGCGGCAAGTGCCATCCCGGCGCGGGGACAAAGCTCGCGGGAGCCCCCATCCATGTGCGCACCGCCACGATGACTGAGCACCTCTCCGTGCGCTGGATCCGGCTGGCCTACCTGGTCCTCATCCCCCTGACCATCGGGTTCATGCTGCTGCACAACTTCCTCGACTGGCTGGCCAAGCTGCGGCGGGGACCGCACCACGGCGCCACGCACGAGGGCTTCCCGCGCATGAACCGGACCTTCCGGCTCACCCACGGCCTGGTGATCGTGAGCTTCATCTCCCTGGTCGTCACCGGGTTCGCGCTGAAGTTCCCCGAGTCTGCCTGGGTGAAGCTCTTCCAGTCCTTCGACCCGGATTCCAGCCTCCGCGGCGTGGTGCACCGCATCGCCGCCGTGGTGATGATGGCGGGCACGGTGTTCCACTTCATCCACCTGGCCATCTCGAAGCGGGACCGCATCATCCTCGTGGAGCTGCTCCCCTCCTGGCAGGACGCCAAGGACATCCTCAACATGTTCCGGTTCAACCTGGGCCTGACCAGGGAACGCCCCACCTTCGGGATGTTCGGCTACCCCGAGAAGATGGAGTACTGGGCCTTCATGTGGGGCACGGTGGTGATGGCCGTGACCGGCGTGCTGCTGTGGGCCGAGAACTGGAGCCTGCGCCACTTCCCGAAGTGGGTGCTGGATGCGGCCACGGCGGCCCACTGGTACGAGGCCATCCTCGCCACGCTCTCCATCCTCGTCTGGCACTGGTACCTGGTGATCTTCGATCCCGACGTCTACCCCATGGATCTCGCCTGGCTGAACGGCAAGGCCTCCGCGGACCACATGCGCGAGACCCGGCCCGAGTACTACCGGAAGACCCTCGAGAAGCGCGGCGACTCCCAGGACCAGGCCTGACACCCCTTCGAGCCCCTACACCCCACCCCACCACCTCACAGGACCCGCCCCATGACTCCTCCTGCCTCCGACTCCCAGGGCTCCGCCGGCGCCAGGCCTGGCAGGCGCCTCCTGTTCGCCCTCCTCGCCAGCCTCCTCTTCGCGGTCGCGCCCATGGGCGCGGCCCCGGCCAAGCAGGCGGCGAAGGAGAGCTGCTTCGACTGCCACAGCGACAAGGACATGACCAAGGAGGCGAACGGGGTGAAGCGCTCGCTCTTCGTGGACGAGCAGCGATTCGCGGCCTCGGTGCATGGCTCCCTCTCCTGCCGGGACTGCCACGTCAAGCTCACCGACAAGCACCAGGAAGGCTCCGAGACCTACACCGACGTGAAGTGCGACGGGTGCCATTCCGAGCAGGCCAAGGTCTATGCGGGAAGCATCCACGGCGTGAGCCAGACCCTGGGGGCGACGGCGGCGGCCTATTGCCACGACTGCCACGGGAACCACGACATCGTCCCCGTGAAGCAGACCGACTCGCCGGTCCACAAGATGAACCTCTCGCAGACCTGCGCGAAGTGCCACGCCAACAGGAACCTCACCGACGAGTACAAGATGAAGTACCCGCAGGTGGCCTCCCAGTACCAGGAGAGCATCCACGGGAAGGCGCTGCTCGTGAAGGGGCTCATCGTGGCCCCCAGCTGCAACGACTGCCACGGCGTGCATGACATCAAGCGCAGCGTGGACCGGAGCTCGCCCATCAACCACGCCAACGTCGCCAAGACCTGCGGCAAGTGCCACGTCAAGGTCGAGGAGATCTACAACAAGAGCATCCACGGCCAGCTTCTGGCCAAGGGCGACCCCCGCGGCCCCGTGTGCGTCCAGTGCCACTCCGCGCACCAGATCGAGACGCCGGTGAACGGCCACTTCAAGTCCGGCAGCGACATGGTGTGCGGCAAGTGCCACGCGGACCGGCTCGAGCACTACCGCGACACCTATCACGGCAAGGCCATGGCCCTCGGCAAGGCCAACACCGCCAGCGCCGTGGCGGCCTGCTACGACTGCCACGGGCATCACGACGTGCTCAGGGCCTCGGACCCGAACTCGCATCTTTCCCAGGCGAACATCGTCAACACCTGCAAGCAGTGCCATCCGAAGGCCACGGTCAGCTTCACCAAGTACGCGCCCCATGCCAACCCCATGGACCGCAAGAACTACCCCGTGCTGCACTACGTCTTCCTGGTCATGACGACCCTGCTGGTGTGCACCTTCTCCCTGTTCGGCGCGCACACGCTCCTGTGGCTCTTCCGTTCGCTCTGGCTCTACCGCCACGACTCCAAGCAGTTCCGCGAGGCGAAGGCCAAGATCCAGGCGGACGACGAGCAGTTCACCCGCTTCCAGCCCTTCGAGCGGTTCCTCCACATCCTGGTGGTGACGAGCTTCCTGTTGCTGACCATCACCGGCATGCCGCTGAAGTTCTACTACACCGACTGGGCCAAGGCGATCTTCAGCTTCTTCGGCGGCGCCGACGTGGCCCGCACCCTCCACCACTTCGGCGCGGTGATCACCTTCACCTACTTCGTGCTGCACGTGAGCACCACCCTGAGCCACCTCTGGAAGAACCGCGGCTTCATGAAGGATCCCGAGACCGGCGCCTTCCGGTTCTCCCGGATCTTCAAGGCCATGGCCCACCCGGACTCCATGATCCCCACCAAGCAGGACGTGAAGGACTTCGTGGCCCACAACCGCTGGTTCTTCGGCAAGGGTCCGCGCCCCGAGTTCGACCGCTGGACCTACTTCGAGAAGTTCGACTACCTGGCCGTGTTCTGGGGCGTCTTCGCCATCGGCGTCTCGGGCCTGATCATGTGGTTCCCCGAGTTCTTCAGCCGCTTCATGCCGGGCTGGATGATCAACGTCTCGCTCATCGTCCACTCGGACGAGGCACTCCTGGCCGCCGGCTTCATCTTCACGGTCCACTTCTTCAACACGCACTTCCGGCTGGAGAAGTTCCCCATGGACACCGTGATCTTCTCGGGCCGCATTTCCAAGTCCGAGATGCTCCACGAGCGCAAGCGCTGGTATGACCGCCTGGTGTCCGAAGGCCGCCTGGACAGCTTCCGCGTCAAGGATGAGTGGGAGGCCTGGAAGGGCATCGCCCGCAGCGCCGGCTACATCTTCTTCGGCATCGGCCTCCTGCTGCTTGTCCTTATCATCTATGCCATGACTTCCCGCCTGGCCCACTGAGGCCAGGCCGGGCCCGGCGCGATACCCGCGCCCCACCCGCCCCCACCCCGACCCGTCACGGGTCCAAACCCAACCCCCGCAAGGAGCTCACATGCGACGCATCACCCTCCTCACCGCCGCGCTCATGCTGGCCCTGGCCCCCGTCGCCAGCGCCAAGCCCACCACCGTCAAGGGTGCCAAGTGCACCGCCTGCCACGAGGGCGCGCCCAAGGACAAGAAGTTCAACGCGGCCACCGTCAAGATGCTCGCGAAGTACAAGGAGGCCCAGTGCAAGGACTGCCACGGCTGGGCCGATGGCAAGCTGACCACCATCAAGAAGAAGTAGTTCCCTGCTCCAGAAACAAGATGGCGCCGGCAACCCGGCGCCATCTTGTTTCTGGAGGAAGTCAGAGCCCCAGCAGGGCGCGAGCCTCGATCTCGAGCTGATCGAGCTGGGCTTCGCCACTCCGGCTCTGGAGGTAGACCTTGAGCTTGGGCTCCGTGCCGCTGGGGCGGAAGGCGGCGAAGGCGCCGCTCTCCAGGCGGAACTTCAGGACGTTGCTGCGGGAGATGGGCAGGGCGATCGGGCGGTTGTCGGGACGATCCAGGATGGGCTCGGTGCGGCCTTCGCCATGCCAGAGGCCGGTCTGGAAGTCCTCCCAGCTGACGACCTTCTCGCCGCCCAGGGATTCCAGGCCCGCGGCCCGGATGCGGCCCATGGCCTCGGCAAAGCGCTTGGCGCCGCCCGGCCGCGGGTCCTCTAGGTTCACCAGGCGGTTCCGGAAGGTGCCCACCCGGGCCATGAGGGCCTCCACCGCCTCGAAGAGCGTCTGGCCCTTGGCCTTGTAGTGGCCGGCCATCTCCGCCACCACGAGGGCCGCGGTGACGCCGTCCTTGTCACGCAAGTCCGGGGGCAGCAGCATGCCGTAGCTCTCCTCGGCGCCGAAGGCGTAGGGCTCGCCCAGCTCCAGCAGCCGGTCCATGCACACCGCGATGTTCTTGAAGCCCGTGAGGGTCCAGACCACGGGCAGGCCGTGGTGGCGGGCCACCTCGGCCATGAAGTCGGAGGTGACCACCGTACTCACCACGGCGCCCTTCCGGCCCTTCTGGGTGCAGAGGTAGTCCAGGGTGAGGCCGGCCAGGTCGTTGCCCGACATGAGCTCCCAGGCGCCGTTCCGCTTGGCCACGACGCCGATGCGGTCTGCATCGGGATCGTTGGCCAGGATCACCTCGGCGCCCATGGCCTCGGCTTCCTCCAGAGGTGCCGCGTAGGCGGCCAGCTCCTCGGGATTGGGCCGCGGGGCCGTCGGGAAGGTGCCGTCCTGCACGCCCTGGCTGGGGCTGAGGATGAGGGGCAGGCCCGCGCGCTCGAAGAGGGCGGGCACGAAGGCCACGCCGGTGCCGTGGAAGGGCGTGTAGAGGATGCGGGCGGCTTCGAAGGCCTCGGGATGTTGGAGCAGGTCCTGGCCCATGGCCAGGTAGGCCTCCTCGACCTCCGCGGGGATGGGCTGGATGCGGCCCGCCGGCGCCACGGGGGGCTCGGGCACCAGGGGCAGGGTGGCCATGTGGGCCTCTACCTCCGCGTCCCAGGGCTCCACCACCTGGCCGCCTAGGTCGTTGTAGGCCTTGAAGCCGTTGTACTCCTTGGGATTGTGGCTGGCGGTGACGATGGCGCCGCAGGCGGCATCCAGGCGGCGCATGGCGAAGCACAGGAAGGGCGTGGGCAGGGGGCGCGTGCCGAGGAACACCTGGTAGCCCGCAGCGGCCAGGACCGCGGCGCTCTCGGCGGCGAAGACATCCGAGTTGATGCGCGTGTCGTAGCCCACCACGGCCACCTTCTTATCCGGGGCGCGGCGCTGGGCCACGGCCGCGAGGCCGAGGGTCGCCCGGCGCACGTTGGGCCGGTTCATACGGCGCAGGCCCGCGGCCATGAAGCCGCGCAGGCCGCCCGTCCCGAAGGCCAGGGGCTCGGAGAAACGGTCATCCAGCTCCGCCGCAGCCTTGGCATCCCCCGCCTCGGCCGCCTTGAGCAGGGGCTCCAGCTCCGCCCGGAGCTCCGGCTCCAGGTGGGGGAAGGCGAGGTAGGAGCGGGTGGCGTCAAGGCTCATGGATCATCCCTGAGAAACACTCCAGGATTGCAGATCAGGGCTGGGAGGTCGACCCGGCGGGCCTGCGGGCCACCACCTGCACCACGGCTCCAAGGCCCTGATGGTGGGCGCCTTCGCGGATGTCGCGCAGCAGCTCCCGGCCCACCTCCAGCTCCAGGCCGGGCAGGAGACCTCGCAGCTCGTCGAGGGTGTCGAGCAGGTCCGGCTCCTTCGGCCCGCCGGTGCCGTACTCCAGCTGGCGGGGTGTGTAGCCTTCCAGGATGAAGACGCCGCCGGGCGCGAGGGCCGCCGCGCAGCGCGGGTACAGCTCGCGCCGGAGGGCGGAGGGCAGGTGGCAGAAGATGGAGATGATGCCGCTCCAGGGGGTGGCTCCGAGGTCGAACGCTGCGAGATCAGCGACCTCGGTGGTGAGCGGCACGCCCCGGCTGGCGGCCAGGTCCCGCGCCCGGGCCAGGCCCACCGGCGACTGGTCCACGGCCGTGACCGCATGGCCCAGCGCGGCCAGATGCACGGCGTTGCGGCCCTGGCCCTCGCCCAGCCCCAGCACGGGGCCCGGGGGGATGCGCGGCGCCATCTCCCGCAGGAAATCGTTGGGCTCAGAGCCGTAGGTCAGCTCGGCTTCCGAATAGCGCGTGTCCCAGAATTCTCGTCCCATCAGGCGCCTCCCAGGGCGATGTCCTCCAGCAGCAGGCTCAGGCCGGCGCTGCTGCCGTACCAGCGCAGGTCGCTACCCAGGGCCACGATGCGGGTGAGGAAGTCCCGCAGGTTCCCGGCGAAGGTGAGCTTGTCCACGGGCTCGGCCAGCACGCCGTCGCGGATGCGGATGCCCGAAGCGCCCACGCTGAGATCGCCGCTGACGGGATCCACCGTGTGCAGACCCATGATCTCGGTGATCAGCACACCATTCCCCGCCAGACGGTAGAGGGCCTCGGGAGCGGTGCTCCCGGCCAGGGGGAAGAGGTTGAAGGTGGTGGCGCCGGGCTGGCTGCCGAAGCCGCGGCCGGCACTGGCCGTCGGAGCCTGGCCCAGCTCCGCGGCGGTCTTGAGGGTGTGGAGGTAGGTCTTCAGCACGCCGCCCTCCAGCAGCACGTTGCGGCGCGTGGGCAGGCCCTCGGCGTCCCAGGGCTCCGTGCCCAGGGCAGGACGGCCCGGAGCCTCGGGCAGGCGCCCGTCGTCCACGAGCGTGAGCAGCGGCGAGGCGATGGCTTCGCCCAGCTTCCCAGCGAAGAGGCTGCGGCCCTTGATCACGGCCTCGGCATCCAGCATGCCCGCCACGATGCCCAGCAGATCCACCGCCACTTCGGGGTGGAGCACCACGGGGTACTTTCCGGCGGGCAGCCGCTGGGGATGGAGCTTGCGCTCGCCTTTCAGGGCCGCCTCGGCCCCGATGGCCGAGAGGTCCAGGCCCGGCCGGCGGGCCACGTCCCAATGCCAGGCGGCCTGCCGTTCCTCGCCATCGGCCACGGCCAGCTCGATGGCCGCGGAGCAGCTGGACCAGGCATCCGGCGTGCGCACGTCCTTCTGGGTGAGCAGCAGGCTGGCGCCGGAACCGTCGCTCCAGGCTGCTTCCCGCACGGCGGCGACCTTCGGCGAGGCCTTGCGGGCCTCGGCCTCCAGTTCCAGGGCCCAGGCGATGCGCTGCTCGGGCGTGATGGCCTCGACGGATGGATCGAAGCGGCTGGGCAGGTCGTCGGTACCCTCGGGATCGGCCTGGCGCAGCCAGGGGTCCTCGTCCCCCAGGGCGCTCAGCTCCCAGGCCTGGGCGAAGAGGCCGCGGAAATCCGCCGCGGTGAGATCAGTGGTGGTGGCGAGGCCCGTGCGGTAGCCCTTGCCCCCGTTGCGGATGACACGCACGCCGAGGCCACCGCGCTTGCTGGTGGTCAGGTTCTCCAGGGCGCCGTTCTGCACCTTGGCCTTCCGGCTCCGGGACACGGAGACGAAGGCCTCGGCACCCTCCGCGCCCAGGCTCAGGGCGTGCCGGATGCCGTCCTGGAGACGAGACTCGAGGGTTTCGGGGATGAAGGTTCGGAACGGATCGATCATGTCAGGCTTCCTTCTCTAGGGCAGAGCGCAGGACCACCAGGGAGCGGGCATCGAAGGCCACGAGGGTGAGGGTCTGCGGGAGGTCGTGGACTGCCAGCCAGGCCCGGCAGGTGGCCACGGCGATGGCGGCGGCCCGCTCGGCGGGGAAGCCGTAGATGCCCGTGCTGATGGCTGGGAAGGCTACGCTGCTGCAGCCGTGGGCTTCGGCCAGGCGGAGGCTCTCCCGGTAGCAGGAGGCGAGGGCCCTGTCCTCACCCTGCTGCCCGCCGTTCCAGACCGGACCCACGGCATGGATGACGAACCGGGCCGACAGGCGATGGCCGCCGGTGAGCTTCGCCTGGCCCGGAGGGCAGCCTCCCAGGCGCCGGCATTCCTCCAGCAGGCCCGGCCCCGCGGCCCGGTGGATGGCCCCGTCCACACCGCCCCCGCCCAGCAGGCTGCGGTTCGCGGCATTCACGATGGCGTCCACGGCGAGGGTGGTGATGTCGGCCTGCACCACCTGCAGGCGCCCGGAGGTCAAATGACGCTCGGCAGGGGCTCGGCGGTGCCGCCCACGACGAGGGCGGGGCAGAGGATGGTTGGGAGGGCATCGCTGACGGGCACGCCCTGGCCGTCCTTACCGCAGGTGCCGATGTCGAAGTGGTGGAGGTCGCTGCCGATGCGGGTGAGGCCTCTCAGCACTTCGGGACCGCAGCCGCTGAGGGTGGCGTTCTTCACGGGGTACTTGGGTTCGCCGTTCTCCACCCAGTAGCCTTCGGTCACCTGGAACACGAAGTTGCCGGTGACCGTGTCCACTTGGCCGCCGCCCATGTGTTTCACGAGCAGGCCCCGGTCGAGATCCTTGAGGATGGCCTCGGGAGCCTCGCTTCCGGCGGCGAGGAAGGTGTTCCGCATGCGGGGGATGGGCAGGTGGCGGTAGCTCTCCCGGCGGCCGTTGCCCGTGGGCTCCGTGGCCATCTTCCGGGACGTCTTGCGCGACTGCAGGTAGGCCTTGAGCACGCCATTCTCGATGAGCACCACGCGGCTCACGGGGTTCCCCTCGTCGTCGATGGCCTGGCTGCCGCGCTTGTGGGGCAGGGTGCCGTCGTCGATGATCGTGACGCCCTCGGCGGCCACCTTCTGGCCCAGCTTGCCCGCGAAGGCGGACATGCCCGCGAGCGCGAGGTCGGCCTCCAGGCCGTGTCCGCAGGCCTCGTGGATCATGGTGCCGCCGGCGGAGCTGCTGAGCACCACGGGGAAGGTTCCGGCCGGGGCGGGCTGGGCGTCCAGGGCCTGCATGGCCAGGCGCACGGCCTCCTTCACCGTGCGGGCCACGGCCTCGTCCGTGAACAGCTCGAAGCCGCGGGTCTCGCCCAGGGCCTGGTAGCCGGTCTGGAGCTGGGTGCCGTCGCCGGCGGTGACGTTGGCCCGGAGCACGCCCTGGGTGCGGTGGTCCTCCGTGAGGCGGCCCGTCCAGCTTCCACCTTCACGTTCGGCGGCGGCGATCCACACGCGCTGGGTGTTGTCGCCGTAGCCCACGGATACCTGCTTCAGGGCGCCGGGACGCAGGACCTCGGCCTCGGTCCGGGCCAGGGCCTCGGCCCGGCGGACCAGGGCCACCTTCTCGTCCAGGGGCACGCTGCCCGGATCGCGCTTCACCGGGCTGGGCGTCGGGTGGACCTCCAGCGTCAGGGCGGGGATGGGGGCCGCCGTGCCGATGCCGGGGGCCGCCAGGGTGCGCGCGGCCTCCAGCAGCTCCTCGAAGGCCGGGGCGATCAAGTCGGCAAAGCGGGTGGTTTCTCCGTCGATCAAGCGCAGGCTGGCTCCGAAGGTCTCCGAGGCCAGCACGTCCTCCATGCGGCCGTCGTCCATGCCCAGCGCATGGGCCCGGCGGCGCTCCACGAAGGCTTCGCCATAGTCCCCGCCGCGGCTGAGGAGGGCGGTGAGGACGTCGCGGAGCTGTTCGGGGGTGAAGGGTGCGGGCATCGGGGCTCTCCACGTCCGCGCGCGGCGGACCCTCCAGTTTGACAGAAGGGCCGCCTCGGCTCCCGCGAGGATCCCGGCCAGGTCCCTCCCGTCGTTGGGGATCACCAAGTCCGCATGGAGGGCACGCTCGGGAGCCGATGCCTGGGCCCGCAGCCGCGCCAGAGCCGTCTCGCGGGGCATCCCATCCCGGGCGGCCAGGCGTTCGAGGCGCAGGTCCTCCGGGGCGTCCACGGTCCAGAAGGCGTCGAAGTGATGGGCCCTTCCGGTCTCCACCCACAGGGCGGCGTCCAGCACGGCCCCCCGGGTGTCCGGGGGAAGGGCCGCGAGGCGGGCGGCCTGGAGGGCCTCGATCCGCGGGTGGAGGATCGCGTTCAACCGGGCCCGCGCCGCACCGTCCGCGAAGACATGGCCGGCCATCCAGGCCCGGTCGAGGCTCCCGTCCCGCAGGAGGCAGCCCGGGCCGAAGGCCTCGACCACCGCCGCCAGGCCCTCGCTGCCCGGTTGCACCACCTCCCGGGCCAGGGCATCCGCATCGATCACCGCCCAGCCCCGTGCCGCCAGCAGGTTCGCCACATGGCTCTTCCCCGCCGCGATGCCGCCGCTGAGGCCGAGGAGGGGGAAGGGGGGCGCTGGAAAGGTTCCGTCCATGGGACTGTATGGTGCCCCCGCTCCGGCATCCATGCATGGAAGGATTGGCGGTGGGGCTACCCGGAGTCAGGCCGATCTGTTCAACGGCCTCCACCCCCTCTACACTGGACCCTTGAAACGATTCAACCTGAGGCTCCATGAAAGACGCGACTCCCGAACAGGCCATGGATCTGTCCCAGCTGGAAAAGCCGGTGCTCGAGCTGGAGGCCCAGATCCGGGCCATGGAGATGGATCCTTCCCAGGCGAAGGAGCGGGAGAAGCTGGAGAAGAAGCTGGAGAAGCTGAAGTCCGAGCTGTTCACGAACCTCACGGACTGGCAGCGGGCCCAGCTGGCGCGGCATCCCAAACGCCCCTACACCCTGGACTACCTGGAGCGCATCTGCGAGCGCTTCGAGGAGTTGCACGGCGACCGCCGCTTCGGCGACGACGCGGCCATCGTGGGCGGCATGGGCTGGATCGAGGGCAATCCGGTCATGATCATCGGCCAGCAGAAGGGCCGGGACACCAAGCAGAAGATCCTCCGCAACTTCGGCATGCCCAAGCCCGAGGGCTACCGCAAGGCCCTGCGCCTCATGAAGCTGGCCGAGAAGTTCCAGCGGCCCGTCCTCTGCCTCATCGACACGCCGGGCGCCTACCCGGGCGTGGACGCCGAGGAGCGCGGCCAGGCCGAGGCCATCGCCCGCAACCTCCTGGAGATGGCCAAGCTCGAGGTGCCCGTGGTGGCCGTGGTGCTGGGCGAGGGCGGCAGCGGCGGGGCCCTGGCCCTGGGCGTGGCCGACCGCGTGCTCATGATGGAGAACGCCATCTATTCCGTGATCTCGCCCGAGGGTTGCGCCTCCATTCTCTGGAAGGATGCCACCCAGGCCCCCAAGGCCGCCGCGGCCCTCAAGCTCACGGCTCCGCATCTGCTCGACCTCGGCGTCATCGATGGCATCGTGAAGGAACCCCTGGGTGGCGCCCATTCGGATTTCGACGCCGCGGCCGCAGCGCTCAAGGAGGCTGTCATCGAGGCCTTCTCCGAGTTGTCCGAGCTGTCCGCCGAGCAGCTGGTGGAGGAGCGGTACCAGAAGTTCGCCCGCATGGGCAGCGTGGGCTGAGATGGAGGCCAAGAGCTGGCGCCTCCGCCGGGAGATCCCGGCGGGTCCGGCGCCCTGGAGGGCCCTGACGGCGGCCTGGGGGCTGGAGCCGCGCCTGGCGCGGCTGGCCTGGATGCGGGGCGTGGACCGGCCCGAGGGACTGGCCTGGCGGCTGGAGGCCGCCTGGACGCGCAGCACGGACCCCCACCTGCTGCCGGGCGTGAACGCGGCCGTGGTCCGCATCCGCCGCGCTGTCGAGGCCCGCGAGCGCATCGTGGTCTACGGCGACTACGACGTGGACGGCGTCACCGCGACGGCCCTGCTGGTGCGGGCCCTGGAGCGGATCGGCGCGGAGGTCTCCTTTTTCATTCCCAACCGATTCTCAGACGGGTATGGCCTGCACCTGGACTGCATCCGCGAGCTGAAGGAGATCCGGGATCCCGGGCTTCTCGTCTCCGTGGACTGTGGCGTGCGCAGTGTGGATGAGGTGAAGGCCAGCGCGGAGCTGGGCCTGGACTGGGTGATCACGGACCACCACGCCCTGGGCGCGGAACTGCCGCCGGCATGCGCCGTGGTGCATCCCCACCTTGACGGCTACGCCAACCCCTTCCTGGCGGGTGTGGGCGTGGCCTTCAAGCTGGCCCAGGCCCTGCTCGGGGCCGTGCCCCATCCCACCGGGGCCGACGCGGCCTTCCTGGACGGGATGCTCAAGCTGGTGGCCATCGGCACCGTGGCGGACGTGATGCCGCTGGTGGACGAGAACGCCCTGCTGGTACGCCGGGGGCTGGACTCCCTGGGCGGGAAGAACGGGCCCGGCCTGGCGGCCCTGCTGCGGGCCGCGAAGAAGGAGGGCGCCCTGGGCGGCCAGGACATCGCCTTCGGTCTCGCGCCGCGGCTCAATGCGGTGGGCCGCATGGGTGGGGCCGAGGACGCCGTGCGCCTGCTGCTGACCCGCGATGCCACTGAAGCAGAGGCCCTGATGGCCCGCGTCGAGGCCCTCAACCAGGAGCGCCGTGCCATCCAGGAGGACCTGGCGGCCCGCCTGCCGCGCCCGGATGGGGCGGCCTTCGACCTGGTGCTGGATCCGGCGGCCCACAAGGGCGTCATCGGCATCGTGGCGGGCCACCGCATGCGCGCCACTGGCCGGCCCGCAGGCGTCTGCACGGTCATCGACGGGGTCGCCCACTGCAGCCTGCGCGCCCCGGAGGGCTACGACCTGGGCGGTCTGCTGGCCCTGGCCCAGCCCTTCATCCTGGGCGGCGGCGGCCACCGCGCGGCGGCGGGCCTCAGCTTCGAGGCCTCCCGCCTGGCCTTCGTGCGCCAGGCCCTCCAGCGGGGCGCGGCGGAGCAGGCCGCGGGCCGGGAGATCCCGCCCCTGCTGGTGGATGGGGGCCCGGCGGACCTCCCGGAGGACGAGGGGCTGGCCCGCCTGGAACCCTTCGGCCAGGGCTTCGCCCCCCCCCTGGCGCGCCTGGAGGGGACCGTGTCGTCCTCGTCGGCTTTCGGGGCGGACCACTGGAAGCTGCGCCTCGCGGGGGTCCCCGATCCCCTCACCTGGTTCGCCAACCGCGACCGGCCCCCGCAGCCGGCCGCAGGCCAGCGGCTCCACGTGGCCGCGGCGCCCCAGGGCAGCGCCCGCTGGGGGCGCTCCTGGCTGGTGGACACCCTGCTGGGGGAGGGCGCCCCATGAAGGCGCTGGCCCTGCTCCATGACCTGCCGCCCGCCCGGCATCCGCTCTGGCGGCGCCTGGGCTGGGCCATGGTGGCGGGCATCCTCGGCCTCACCCTGCGCTTCCTGATGGTGGGCGGCGAGAGCATGCCGCGCACGGTGGGTGGCGATCCCCTCTTCGGCGAAGGCACCAAGGGCAACGTGGGCACCCTCACGGAGCAGATGGGCCCCAACCGCATGGTGCTGGCCTACCGCACCATCGAAGGTTCCGAGGAGGACCTGAAGCTGGAGACCGTCACAGGCCACCTGGAGGAGGCCACGGGGCAGTGGCGCATGCTGTCGCCCAAGGCCCGCCGCCAGGCTGGCGTCTGGACGCTCCAGGGGCCCCTGGATCTGGAGGTGGCCGACCCCGGAACGCGGGCCCTGCTGGGCAAGGGGCGCGTGGAGGATGCCGGGCCCGCCCTCCGCTGGGCCGGCGGCGAGTGGGAGGGACTGGCCCCGTTGCGGTGGGAGACCCTGGAGGGGTCCACCCGGGGCACCTGGCACCTGCCCGCAGGCTGGCGGCGAGAAACCGAAGGGCGGTTCCGCGTGGACCGGGGCCCCGTGCGCTGGCAGGCTCCGGCGCCCGGGACCGTCCCCGCGGCCACGCTCCAGGCCATGGAGGCTGAGCGGCTCTGGGCCATGCCCGGCTTCCAGACGGGCCACATGGAGGGCGTGAAGGCCCGCCTCGCGGAGGGCTCCCTTCAGGCCTCGGTGGCGGACCTGACTCCGGAGACGGTCATCTGGCCGGGCCCCCTGGCCTTCGAACGCGCCGACGGCTGGCACGGCGACGCCAAGGGAGGCGTGGCGCCGCGCCCCGCCCCGGGCGCCACCTTCCAGCAGGTGGAACTCCGGACCTTCCATGCCCGCCGGGCCCTGCCCGCAGGCGAGGAGCGCCTCTCCACGGACGGCGCCCGGTGGACGCCCGCGGGCCTTCGCCTGGAGGGCAGCGTGGTATGGGACCAGCCCCTGGACGGCCAGCGCCTCACGCTCAGGGCCCCGCGCGTGCTCATGCGGGAGGGGCCGGGCGGCGACCTGCCCCAGTCCCTGCCCGTGGGGCATGCGGTGGCGGAGGGCCAGGCCGTCCTCACCTGGGGCCGCCGCAACCTCGCCTCGCCTCGCATCCAGGTGGAGCGGGCCACGCGGCGCTGGAAGCTCCAGGCGCCGGTGCTGGGCCGCGGCGAGGACGGCACCTTCAGCGGCGGGGCGGGGCAGGGGGATCCCCGCGCCTGGACCATCGAGGGGCCCGTACAGGTGAACCTGTTCTCCGGGGGCAGCCTCCGGGGGGCGAAGCTCATCTGGGAGGATACGCTCTGGACGCTCACGGGCCGTCCGGCGGCCTGGAGCCGGCTGCGCGAGCGCCTGTCCGGCCCCCGCATCGTCCGGAAGGGCGAGGCGGTGAGCTTCCCTGAAGGATTGAGCGGCACCCTGGCGGCCGCGGACGGGGACCTCTTCCTGCGCGCGGAGCGGGGCCAGAGCGAAGGGCAGAAGATCCTCCTGACCGGCGGCGTGGACTGCCAGGGCCAGGGCTGGCGGCTGGCGGCGGACTCGGTGACCGTCACAGTGGGGCCGGACCGCACGGCGAAGGTCATCCAGGCCCAGGGTGCCGTCACCCTGCGGGGCCGCCTCGGCGAAGGCCAGGGCGAGGCCCTGGACCTCGAGCCGGGCTCCCAGACCGTCAAGTGGCAGGGACGCGTGCGGGGCAAGGGGGCCGGTCCAGGCTGGTGAAGCCTCAAACGATCTGGGGCATGATGGTGGAAACCCTCGTATCAGGAGGCACCATGCTGCGATCCCTGTCGCCTCTGGCTGTGCTGCTGGCCGCCGTGCCGGTCCTCGCGGCCCCCCCGGCCAAGGCCCCTGTGAGCGCCAAGGCGGCGGAGCGTGCAGAGTCGCCGCTGGCGGACCTCCCCTTCCGGAACCTGGGGCCGGCGGTCAATTCGGGCCGCGTGGGCGACATCGCCGTCGATCCGCGCAAGCCGGATACGTGGTACGTCGGCGTGGCCTCCGGCGGCGTGTGGAAGACCGTGAACGCGGGCACCACCTGGACCCCCCTCTTCGACAAGGAGGGCTCCTTCTCCATCGGCTGTGTCACCGTGGATCCCCACGACCCGAACACCGTGTGGGTGGGCACCGGCGAGAACAACTCCCAGCGGTCCGTGGCCTATGGCGACGGCGTCTACCGCAGCCTCGACGGCGGCAAGCACTGGGAGAACATGGGGCTCAAGGCCAGCGAGCACATCGCGAAGATCCTGGTGGATCCCCGCGACGGCAAGGTGGTGTACGCCGCAGCCCAGGGTCCCCTGTGGAAGGAGGGCGGTGAGCGCGGCCTCTACAAGACCACCGATGGCGGCAAGACCTGGAAGGCCGTGCTGACCGTGGACGTCCACACGGGCGTGACGGATGTGGTGATGGATCCCCGCAACCCTGAGGTGCTCTACGCGGCCACCTATCAGCGGCGCCGCCACGTCTGGGGCATGCTGGATGGCGGTCCCGGCAGCGCCATCCACAAGAGCCTGGACGGCGGCCAGACCTGGACGAAGCTCACGGAGGGCCTGCCCAAGGAGGATATGGGTCGCATCGGCCTGGCCGTGCCCCTCGGCGAGCCGGACACCGTGTACGCCACCATCGAGGCGGCCAACAAGGCCGGGGGCTTCTTCCGCAGCCTCGACGGTGGCCGCACCTGGGAGCGCCGCAACGAGCAGGTCTCCGGCAGCGCGCAGTACTACCAGGAGCTGTTCTGCGATCCGAAGGATCCGAAGCGCGTCTATTCCATGGACACCTGGATGCAGGTGACCGAGGACGGCGGCAAGACCTGGCGGCGCGTGGGCGAGACCTCCAAGCACGTGGACAACCACGCGCTGTGGATCGATCCCGCCAACACCGAGCATCTCATCGCCGGCTGCGACGGCGGGGTGTACGAAAGCCGCGACCGGGGTGCCACCTGGGAGTACAAGGCCAACCTGCCGGTCATGCAGTTCTACCGCGTGGCCGTGGACAACGCCCGGCCCTTCTACACGGTGTACGGCGGCACCCAGGACAACTACTCCCTGGGCGGGCCCAGCCGCACCCGGAACTTGCATGGCGCCGTCAACCTCGACTGGTTCGTGACCCAGGGCGGCGACGGCTTCTACAGCCAGGTGGATCCCGACGATCCCAACACGGTGTACTCCGAGAGCCAGTACGGCGGGCTGGTGCGCTACGACCGGCGGACCGGCGAGCGGGTGGAGATCCAGCCCCAGCCCGCGCCCGGCGAGGATCCCTTCCGCTGGAACTGGGACGCGCCGCTGATGCTCAGCCCCCACAACGGGAAACGCCTCTACTTCGCGGCCCAGAAGCTCTTCCGCAGCGATGACCGGGGCGACAGCTGGACCGCCGTGAGCCCCGATCTCACGCGCAAGATCGACCGCAGCCGCCTGAAGATCATGGACAAGGTGTGGAGCGTCGATGCGGTGGCCCGGAACACGTCCACCAGCTTCTTCGGGAACATCGTCTCGCTGACGGAGAGCCCGAAGGCCGAGGGCCTGCTCTACGTGGGCACCGATGACGGTCTGCTGCAGGTGAGCGAGGACGGCGGGAAGGCCTGGCGCAAGCTCGACCGCTTCCCCGGCGTGCCCGACCTGACCTACGTCTCCTGCCTCTCGGCGAGCCCCCACCTGGCCGGTACGGTGTACGTGGCCTTCGACAACCACAAGACCGGCGACTTCCATCCCTACCTGCTGCGCTCCAGGGACCGGGGCCGCACCTGGGAATCCATCGCCGCGGGCCTGCCCGAGCGCGGCAGCGTCTACACCGTGCGCGAGGATCCCGCCCGGGAGGGCCTGCTCTACTGCGGCACCGAGTTCGGCCTCTTCTTCAGCCTCGATGCCGGCCAGTCCTGGACGAAGTTCGCGAAACTGCCCACCATCGCCGTGAAGGACCTCGCCATCCAGGCCAGGGAGGGCGACCTGGTGGTGGCCACCTTCGGACGCGGATTCTATATCCTGGACGACCTCACGCCCCTGCGCGAGGCGAAGCCCGGGGACTTCACCGCAGAGGCCCACCTCTTCGGCCTGCGGCCCGCCCAGGCCTACATCCAGGCCGTGCCCCTCGGCGGTCCCGGGAAGTCCTTCCAGGGCGACTCGCTCTACCTCTCGCCCAACCCGCCCTTCGGCGCCGTGTTCACCTACCACGTGAAGGCCGAGCCGAAGGCGCTGGGCAAGCAGCGCCGGGAACGGGAGAAGGAGGCCGCCAAGGCCGGCCGCGATCCCGTCCTCCCGACCTGGGACGACCTGCGGGCCGAGGACCGGGAGATCTCCCCGGCGGTGGTGCTGACCATCGCGGCGGCGGACGGCCAGGTGGTGCGGCGTCTCGCGGCGAAGCCCGGGAAGGGGCTTCAGCGCGTGGCCTGGGATCTCCGCCTCCAGGATCCGGGGCCCATCCGGCTGAAGGAGCCCGCCGAGCGGGATCCCTGGGACTACGGCGCCCGGGGCGCCCTGGCGGCCCCGGGCCGCTACCAGGCCACCCTCGCCTTCCAGGTGGATGGTGTGCTGAAGCCCGTGGCGGAGCCCGTGACCTTCGAAGTGAAACCCCTCGACGCCGACCGTCTCGCGCCGGCGCAGTGGGCGGAGTACAGCGCCTTCTGCGCCCGCATGGGCGAGATCCAGCGCCGCGCCATGGGCGCCTCTGAGCATCTGGGCGAGGCCCAGAACCGGCTCGACTTCGTGCGGAAGGCCCTCCTGGAGACGTCCGCGGCCGAGGCTGCGCTGCTCGACCGGGCCCGGACCCTCCACCGCGAGCTGAAGGACCTGCGCAGCCTCCTCAGCGGCGACGCCACGGTGGCCAGGTACCAGGAACCCACGGCCCCCGGCATCCTCGGGAGGGTCCGCGAGGTGACCGGCAGCGTCTGGGCCACCACCCAGCTGCCCACCGCCACCCAGCGCCAGAACCTGGCCTGGGCCGAGGAGGGTCTGAAGGGCTTCCAGGTCCGCTTCGACGCCGCCCTGGCCGCCCTCAAGGCGCTCGAGGACGCCCTGGAATCCGCCAAGGCTCCATACACGCCGGGCCGGCCCGTCCGCTAGGTTTTTTGCGCGCGCGCCGGCCACGGCGTGCGCTGCCGGGGCCACCAGCCGGGGCAGTATGTTCTGATAGAGCCATGATGGAACGCACCACCCCCTGCCTTGAGGCCGTGAACCTCCAGAAGCGCTATGGCGACCGCACCGTGGTGCGGGACGTGAGCCTCTGCGTGGGCATGGGCGAGGTGGTGGGGCTGCTGGGTCCCAACGGCGCAGGCAAGACCACGACGTTCTACATGGTGGTGGGCGTGGAGGCGCCGGATGAGGGGGACATCCGCTGGCTGGGCCAGGAGGTGACGGCGCTTCCCATGCACCGCCGAGCGCGGCTGGGCATCGGCTACCTGGCCCAGGAATCCAGCGTGTTCCGTGGCCTTACCGTGTGGGAAAATCTGATGGCGCTGGCTGAATTGCAGCCCATTCCGAAGGCGGAGCAGAAAGACCGCTGCGAGCGCCTTCTGGCCGATTTTCACCTGGGCAAGGTGCGCGACACGCTGGGCATGAGCCTCTCTGGCGGCGAGCGGCGGCGCTGCGAGTTGGCGCGGGCCCTCGTGACCGAGCCCCGGATCATGCTCCTGGACGAGCCCTTCGCCGGCGTGGATCCCAAGTCCGTGCTGGAGATCCAGGGCCTCATCGCCGACCTCACGGCGCGAGGCATCGGCGTGCTGATCACCGATCACAACGTCCGCGAGACCTTGCAGATCGCGGACCGGGCTTATATCTTGGCGGACGGGATGATCATGAAACACGGCCTGCCCAGCGAGATTGCAGAGGATCCGGACATCCGCCGGGTCTACCTGGGCGACCGGTTCAGGTTGGACTGATGGCCGCCGGTCCCTTCCTTTCCCAGCGCCTGGCCCAGAGCCAGACCCTCGCGCTCACCCCTGCCATGCAGCTGAAGCTCAAGCTGTGGCAGATGAACCTTCAGGAGTTGTCGGAAACCATCGAGCACGAGCTGGAGGACAACCCTCTGCTGGAGCTGGCCGACGACGGCGACGAGGTGCCGACCCTGGAGGCCATCGAGGAGGGGCGTGATTCGGACGTGGCCGAGGCCTCCCCCGACCAGGCCGCCGAGGGCGTGGAACTGCCCGAGGGGGTGGACACCATGGATCTGGGACCGATCCTGGATGCGGCGGGCGAGATGAACCCCGAAAGCGATCTGGAGAAGTTCACGGAGGAGGGGGTGGCCCAGGTCCAAGAGACCGAACTGGGCGCTGAGAACAGTTGGGACCAGGAGCTGCCCCGTACCAGCAACCTGCCCGAGGAGGACCGCCTCTCCTGGGAGGATCGCCTCAGCGCCTACGAGTCCCTCCAGGACCACCTGGTAGGCCAGCTCTACGAGACCCTGGAGCACGAGGATCCCCGGGCCGCCCTGGTGGAGCGCCTCATCGACCGCCTCGATCCCAAGGGCTTCCTGCGGCTGGATCCCGACCAGCCCTCTGCGGAGGCGACGCCCGCGCTTTTGGCGGCGGACCTGGGGGTGGCCGAGGAGGCCCTGCGCGAGGCCCTGGATGTCCTGCAGGAATTCGATCCCTCGGGCATCGGCTGCTTCACCGTGCAGGAGAGCCTGCTGCTCCAGCTCCGCCATGCCGGCGCCGAGCCCGACGACCTGGCCGTGCGGATCATCCATGACCACTCGGCCCTGCTGGCCCAGCGCGACAGTGCCAAGCTGCGCCGCGCCCTCGGCTGCACCGAGGCCGAGCTGGGCGTGGCCATGGACCAGCTCAAGCACCTCAATCCCTCGCCGGGACGGGCCTTCGATCCCGAGGGCGAGCGGGTGGTGAAGCCCGATGTGGTGGTGCTCAAGGGCGAGGACGGCAACTGGAAGATCTACCTCAACGACGAGGGCCTGCCCCGGCTCAAGGTGAACGGTGACTACCAGCGCTTCCTGGCCTCCAGCGACGCCAAGGCCGACAAGGACTTCATCCGTGAGCGCTTCCGCAGCGCCCGGGACTTCATCCGCGGCGTGGAGGACCGGAACCGCACCGTGCTGCGGGTCTCCGCGCAGATCGTGGAGCTCCAGAAGGACTTCCTGGAGCACGGCATCGAGCGCCTGCGCCCCATGGTGCTGCGCGACGTGGCCGAGGCCACCGGCTTCCACGAGAGCACCATCAGCCGCGTGGTGAAGGCCAAGACCATCCACACGCCCCAGGGGCTCTACGACCTGAACTACTTCTTCTCGGCGCGTCCCAAGGATTCGGACGTGTCTGCCACCGTGGTCAAGCACCGCATCAAGGCGTTTGTGCAGGCCGAGGACCCTGCCAAGCCGCTGTCCGACGAGGCCATCGCCGGCCTGCTCGAGCGGGACGGCATCAAGGTGGCCCGGAGGACGGTAAACAAGTACCGCGAGGAGCTCAAGATCCCTCCCGCCTCCCAGCGCCGGCGCCGCTGACAAGGGTTGAGGCCCCTTCCAGGCGCTGCATCCAAGGATTTCCGGGCCGCCCGGCCCCTTTCAGGAGTGTCCCATGAAGGTCCACTACACCGGCCGCCACGTGGAGCTCACCGAGCCCCTGAAGCAGTTCACCAAGGAGCGGCTGGACAAGATGGCCACCTACCTGGACGACATCATCGACGTCCACGTGATCCTCGCCGTGGAGAAGCACCGGCATGCGGCGGAGATCACCCTGAAGACCCGAGCCAGCGCCTTCGTGGCGTCCGCGACCACGGACGACATGTACACGAGCATCACCCAGGCCATCGAAAAGCTGGACGTCCAGGCCCACAAGCTCCAGGGCAAGCGCAATACCCGGGGGCATGAGACTGTCCGGACAGGAGTTGCCGAGGAATAGCCCCGAAACCCCTGGTTTCGAGTAAACGCGGCCCCGCCTGGCGGGGCCGCGTTATTCTAGATGGCTGGAGCCTCACATGCCCGATCCCACCCATCTCTACGCCCCGAAGAACACCACCGAGCCCACCCAGATCTGCGAGAAGTGCCGAAATCCCTACACGCTGGAGCACTTCCAGCACGGCATCGAAGGCCAGGAGTGCATCTGCCGCCGCTGCCTCCGGGTGATGGGGTACAAGGTATAGACATGCTGAAGGCCCTCGATCACCCCGAGGCGATCCTGGAGGGCGTCCTCCAGGGCCGCCGTGTCTCCGCCGCCGAGGCCCTGGCGCTCCTGGAGCGGGCTGAGCTGCCTGACCTGGCCGTGGCCGCCACCGCGGCCCGGGACTGCCACAACGATCCCCGGCGCGTGAGCTACGTCATCGACCGGAACGTGAACTACACGGACGTCTGCAACGTCTACTGCACCTTCTGTGCCTTCTACCACAAGCCCGGCGACAGCCGCGGCTACGTGCTCACCAAGGAGCAGCTCAAGCAGAAGGCAGAGGAGACCCAGGCCATCGGCGGCACGGGCTTCCTGCTCCAGGGCGGCGTGAACCCGGACCTGCCCTGGGACTACTACCTGGACCTGGTTCGCTACCTCCACCACGACTTGGGCATTTGGGTCCACGGGTTCTCGCCCGTGGAGATCCAGATGATGGCCAAGCTCAGCGGCCAGACCCTGCGCAAGACCATCTCGGACCTGCGGGACGCGGGCCTCGGCTCCATCCCCGGGGGCGGCGCCGAGATCCTGGTGGACCGCATCCGCAAGAAGATCGCGCCACTCAAGGGCGGCCGCGAGAAGTGGCTGGAAGTGATGGAAGCCGCCCACGAGGAGGGCGTGAAGACCACGGGCACCATGATGTTCGGCATCACGGAGACCCTGGCCGAGCGCATCGAGCACCTGGAGGCTCTGCGTGACCAGCAGGACCGGGCCCTGGCTCGGAACAATGGCGGCGGCTACACCGCCTTCGCCGCCTGGCCCTTCCAGAGCGGCCACACGCCCTGGGAGGGCAAGGTGCCCAAGCCCACGGACGTGGAGTACCTGCGCACCATCGCCGTGGCGCGCATCTTCCTCGACAACTTCGCGCACGTCCAGAGCAGCTGGGTCACCATGGGCCGCAAGACCGGGCAGCTGGCCCTGCACTACGGCTGCGACGACATGGGCAGCCTCATGCTCGAGGAGAACGTCGTCAGCGCCGCGGGCACCTGCTACAGCGTGAACAAGGATGAGATGACCCGCATGATCCGCTCCGCCGGCTACGAGCCCTGGCAGCGGGACAACATCTACGGCGAGATCCAGGGCTGACCGGGTTCTCTCCGCCACACCTCCCCGGAGTCCAGCCATGCCCGTCTACCGCTCCCGCACCTCGACCCACGGCCGCAACATGGCGGGGGCGCGCGCGCTCTGGCGGGCGACTGGCGTCCAGGAAGGCGACTTCGGCAAGCCCATCATCGCCGTCGTCAATTCCTTCACGCAGTTCGTGCCGGGGCACGTGCACCTGAAGGACCTGGGCCAGCTGGTGGCGCGCGAGATCGAGGCGGCCGGCGGCCTCGCCAAGGAGTTCAGCACCATCGCCATCGACGACGGCATCGCCATGGGCCATGACGGCATGCTCTACTCGCTGCCCTCGCGGGATCTCATCGCCGACTCCGTCGAGTACATGGTCAACGCGCACTGCGCCGACGCCATGGTGTGCATCTCGAACTGCGACAAGATCACGCCGGGGATGCTGATGGCCGCCCTGCGCATCAACATCCCGACCATCTTCGTGTCCGGCGGGCCCATGGAGGCCGGCAAGGTGCAGTGGCAGGGCGAGACCATCGCCGTGGACCTCATCGACGCCATGATCAAGGCCGGCGACAGCAAAGTGTCGGATGCCGAGGTCGAGAGCTTCGAGCGCTCCGCCTGCCCCACCTGCGGCTCCTGCTCGGGCATGTTCACCGCCAACTCCATGAACTGCCTCACGGAGGCCCTCGGCCTGTCGCTGCCCGGCAACGGCACCCTCGTCGCCACCCACGCCGACCGCCGGGACCTGTTCCTCCAGGCCGGCCGCGGCATCGTCGAGCTCTGCCGGCGCTGGTACCAGGACGGCGACGCCTCGGCGCTGCCGCGGGGCATCGCCACCCGCGAGGCCTTCGAGAACGCCATGGCCCTCGATGTGGCCATGGGCGGCTCGACGAACACCGTGCTCCACCTGCTGGCGGCCGCCCAGGAGGCGGGCGTGGACTTCACCATGGCGGACATCGACCGGGTCTCCCGCCGCGTGCCCTGCCTGGCCAAGGTGGCTCCGGCCACCCAGCAGTACCACGTGGAGGACGTGCACCGCGCCGGTGGCGTCCTGGGCATCCTCGCCGAACTGGATCGCGCGGGCCTGCTCCACCGCGAGGCCGCGACGGTGCATGCACCCACGCTGGGGAAGGCCATCGAGTCCTGGGACGTGGTCCGGGGCGACCGGGCCGTGCTCGACTTCTTCCGCGCCGCGCCGGGCGGCGTGCCGACCCAGGAAGCCTTCTCCCAGGACCGCCGCTTCCCGGAGCTCGACCTGGACCGCGAGCGCGGCTGCATCCGCGATGCCGCCCACGCCTACACCCGCGAAGGCGGCCTGGCGGTGCTCCACGGCAACATCGCCACGGACGGCTGCATCGTCAAGACCGCCGGCGTGGATGAGAGCATCTGGAGATTCTCCGGCCGCGCCCGGGTCTTCGAAAGCCAGGAGGAGGCGGTCGGCGGCATCCTCGGCGGTCAGGTCGTGGCGGGCGATGTGGTCGTCATCCGCTACGAGGGCCCCAAGGGCGGGCCGGGCATGCAGGAGATGCTCTACCCGACCTCGTTCCTGAAGTCCAAGGACCTGGGCAAGGCCTGCGCCCTCCTGACCGATGGCCGCTTTTCGGGCGGGACCTCGGGGCTGTCCATCGGCCACGTCTCGCCGGAGGCCGCCGACGGCGGTGCCATCGGGCTGGTGGAGGACGGCGACACCATCGAGATCGACATCCCCGCCCGCAGCATCCGCCTGGCCGTGAGCGACGACGAGATGGCGCGCCGGGGGGCTGCCATGGAGGCCCGGGGCGACATGGCTTGGCAGCCGGTGAAGCGGAAGCGCCAGGTGTCGGCGGCCCTCCAGGCCTATGCGCTGATGGCGACCTCTGCGGACCGCGGCGCCGTGCGCGACGTCCGGCAGATCCGGCGCCGCTGAGGGACGGTCAGTCCCCGCCCTTCAAGGCCGCGACGAGGGCCGCGGCCAGGGGCTGGAGGCGGCCGGGCTCGCTGAGGTAGGCGCCCCGGGCGGCCACCAGGCGGGCGGAGGAGCGGCCGAGGACGGCGGTCTCCACCAGACCGTGGGCCTTGAGGGTCCCGCCGGTCTGCACCAGGTCCACGATGGCGTCCGCCAGGCCCAGCAGGGGCGCCAACTCCGCGCTGCTGCTGAGGGGCACCAGCTCCGCGGTGAGGTCCTCGCGCGCCAGCCATGCCTCGGTGGCCTTGGGGAACTTGGTGGCCAGGCGCAGGTGGGGCTTGGCGCGGAGCTGGTCGAGGGTGACGCCGGCCTGGGCGCAGAGCGACAGGCGGCAGGCGCCGAAGCCCAGGTCCGCCAGCTCCAGCAGGTCCATGTCCATCTCGTCCAGGGTGTCCGAACCGACGATGCCCAGCGAGGCCACGCCGGCGGCCACATAGCGGGGCAGGTCCGCGCCCTTGAGGAGCAGGGCGGCCACGCCGGGCGTGGCGGTGGGAATGCGCAGCACCCGGGACTTCAGCGCCGCGGCGTCCAGGGCCAGGGGCGTGCCCGCCAGCTTCGGCACCAGCTCGTCGCCGAGGCGGCCCTTGGGGAAGGCGATGAGCAGGGTCTGGGGCGTCATCGGGGCTCCTCGAAGAGGTCGGGCCGGGTGCCGGCCAGGTCCAGCAGGCGGGAGAGGCGCACGCAGAAGCCCGCGGCCTGCCAGGGCCGGCCCAGGCCCGGGAAGAGGCGGTCGTAGCGGCCGCCCGCGGCCAGCTCCTGCTGGGCGCCGGGGGCCCACAGGCGCAGGGTGGGGCCCGTATAGAAGCCCAGTCCCGCCACGTCCGCCAGGTCCACGCGCAGCTCCAGGTTCGGCGGCAGGATGGGCAGCAGGGACCTCAGCGCGCGATCCATGTGGGCCCGCTCCTCCTCCAGGAGGGTCGCGTAGGGGCTGGTGGCGAGGGCGTCCAGGGTGCCGGGCCCGTCCATCACCGAGAGCAGGGCCTCCGCATGGGCCGAGAGCCGGGTGGCGGCGGGATGGCCGTCCAGCGCCTCGCGCACCCGGTGGGGCGCGCGGCGCGAGAGGGCAGCGACCACCGAGTCCGCCAGCTCCCCGAACAGGCCCTCCGCCTCGAGGGGGCGCCGCACCAGGGCCGCGTTGCCCAGGTGGAGGATGGCGCTCTTGAGGCCCAGGAGGCCGGGGACGGCCATGAGCATCCGGGCCAGCTCCACATCCGCCTCCGGGGCGGGCTCGCCCTCGGGCTGGATGCGCTCGCAGCCCACCTCGAAGCGCTCCACGGCCTCCCAGGGCTGCACGGGCCGCCGGAACACCGCCCCGGCGTAGGCCACGCGGTCCGGCGGCGCAGGGAAGGTCCGGGCCAGCAGGCCCGCCAGGGCCATGGTGAAGTCCCAGCGGAGGGCCACCAGGTCCTCGCCGTCGAAGAAGCGCAGCGCGCCCTCGGGCACGGCCTCCCGCAGCACGAGGGAGGGGTGCATCTCGCGGTAGCCGTGGGCCGCGAAATGCTCCATGAGGATGCCCTCCCAGCGGCGGAGCCGGGCGGCGGCGCTGAAGAACAGGTCGGGGAAGTGGGGCGTGCGGACGGCCATCAGGCGGGCCCTCCCGTGCGGTCGGCGTGGCGCTGATGCAATACCTCCACCACATCGAGGAGGCTCGCGCCACGCTCCAGCAGCAGCATGTCGAGGTGGAAGAGCAGGTCCGCGGCCTCGCCCAGGAACTCTGCGCGGTCGTCGTTCTTGGCCGCGATGACCACTTCGCCGGCCTCTTCCACCACCTTCTTGGCGATGCGGTCCACGCCTTTGGCGAAGAGCTTCTGGGTGTAGCTGCCGTTGAGGTCCGCCGAGGCCTTGCGGGAGGCCAGCAGGGCCTCCAGGCGGCCCAGCCAGGGCAGGGTGGCGGGCCAGGGGGCGGCGTTGGGAGCAGCGTTGGGGCCGCCGTCCGGATCCGCGTCGAAGCAGCTCTGCGTGCCGCGATGGCAGCTGGGGCCCTCGGGCTCCGCGAGGATGAGGAGGGCATCGGAGTCGCAGTCCGGGCGGATCTGCACGAGGCGGAGGCGGTTCCCGCTGCTTTCGCCCTTCACCCAGAGCGCCTGGCGGGAGCGGCTCCAGAAGGTGACGAAGCCGGAGTCGAGGGTGCGCTGGAGGGCCTCGCGGTTGAGCCAGGCCACCATGCGCACCTCGCCGGCGCGGTCCTGCACGATGCCGGGGATGAGACCGGCGGAATCGAAGGTGAGCGTGTCGAGGTCCATGTCAGATCCGTATGGAGAGGTCGTTCTGGGCGAGGTAGGCCTTGAGGCGGGGGATGGGCAGGATGCCCTCGTGGAAGAGCGTGGCCGCCAGCACGGCATCCGCGCCGTGCTGGAGGGCCTCCAGGAAGTGGACCTCCCGGCCCGCGCCGCCGGAGGCGATGAGGGGGATGGGCAGCTCCGAGGCCAGGTCCAGCAGGGGCAGGTCGAAGCCGTCGCCAGTGCCGTCGCGGTCCATGGAAGTGAGCAGGATCTCGCCGGCGCCGAGGTCGTTGAGCTCCCAGAGCCAGTCCACGGCAGCGCGCTCCGTGGGTTCGGTGCCGCCCTTGAGGTAGACGCGCCAGCCCAGGTCGGCGTCGCGCTTCACGTCCACCGCGGCCACCACGCACTGGCTCCCGAAGGCGTCCGCCAGCTCGCAGACCAGGTCCGGCCGCAGGGAGGCGGCGGTGTTCACGGCCACCTTGTCGGCGCCGGCACGCAGCAGGCTGCGGGCATCGTCCACGCTGGAAACGCCGCCCCCCACGGTGAAGGGGATGCTCAGCTCCCGGGCCACGCCGCGGACCCAGGCCTCCCGCGTGCCGCGGTTCTCCAGGGAGGCCGCGATGTCGAGGAAGACCAGCTCGTCCGCGCCCTCCTGGTCGTAGCGGCGGGCCAGGTCCACGGGGTGGCCCAGGTCGCGGAGCTGCTTGAATTGGATGCCCTTCACCACGCGGCCGTTCTTCACGTCGAGGCAGGGGATGACGCGCTTGGCGGGCATCAGGCGCCTCCTTCGAGGGCGGCGCGGGTGCGTGGGTCATCCAGGGGGATGTGTCCCTCCATGAGGGCCTTGCCGCTGATGGCGCCCACCACGCCAGGCAGCGCGGCCAGGGCGGGAAGGTCGGAGAGGTCCTTCACGCCGCCCGAAGCCTGCACGCGGAAGCCCTCCCGGGCCACCCAGGCCGCGGCCTCCAGACCCGGCCCCTCCAGGGTGCCGTCGCGGCTCACGTCCGTGACCAGGGCCCGGTCGAAGCCCAGGGTGAGCAGGGCTTCGAAGACATCCGTGGACTCGCAGGCGCTGGGGGCCTGCCAGCCCCGGGTGACGATGCGCTGGCCCTTGAGGTCCAGGGCCGCAACAACGCGGTCGCCGGGGAGGCCCCGCAGGGCCGAGGGCTGCTCCACGGCCAGGGTGCCCGCCACGGCATCGAAGCCCAGGGCCAGCACCTCCTCGATGGCCGCGCGGTCCCGCAGGCCGCCGCCCAGCTGGAAGCGCACCCCCGGGAACCGGGCGGGGAAGCTGGTGAAGGCCCCCTGGCGAGGCCCGCCGAAGGCGCCGTCCAGGTCCACCAGGTGGATGCGGCGGGCGCCGGCTTCGATGAGCCGTTCGACCCAGCTCTCCGGCGTGAAGTCATAGAAGGTGGCCTGGGCGCGGTCGCCGTGGCGCAGGCGGACCAGGCGGCCCTGCATCAGGTCCATGCTCGGGATCAGTTGCACAACGCCTCCAGCGTCACTGGCATGGTTCCTCCGGGGCGGTCGAAGCGGCGCCCATCCAGGTGAGCGCGGAGCGGAGCAGGCGCAGGCCGTTGGGCCCGGACTTCTCAGGGTGGGGCTGGAAGCCCATCACCTTCCCCCGGGCCTCCACGGCGGCGAAGGGGCGGCCGTGGTCGGCCAGGTAGAGGGTCTCGGCGGAGGGCTCCAGGGCGTAGCTGTGGACGAAGTAGAGCCAGGCCCCCTCGGCGTCCGGCAGGGCCGGGTGGGAGGCGCCCGGACGGACCTGGCACCAGCCCATGTTGGGGACCTTCACGCCCGGGCCCAGTCGCCGCACGAGGCCGGGGATCAGGCCCAGCCCGGGGACGCCAGGCGCCTCCTCGCTGCCTTCGGCCAGGAGCTGAAGGCCGAGGCAGATGCCCAGGAGGGGCCGCCCGCCGGCCACCAGACCCGGCAGCTCGGACCACCAGCCCCGCTCCCGGAGGGAGCGCTGGGCGGCCTCGAAGTGGCCCACGCCCGGGAGGACGATGGGACCGGAATCCATCGCCTGGTCCGGGGACGCGGCACGCCGGTAGGCGAAGCCCAGGCGCTCCAGCGCCCCCTCCAGGGAAGCCAGGTTGCCGGCGTCGTAGTCGATGAGGGTGAGGGCACTCATGCGGACAGGGTCCCCTTGGTGGAGGGCACGCCGCCGCCCTCGGCGCGGGTGGCCTGGCGCAGGGCCTTGGCCAGGGCCTTGAAGAGGGCCTCGACCTTGTGGTGGGTGTTCACGCCGCGGATGAGGTCCGCGTGGATGGCGAGGCTGCCGCGCATGGCGAGGGCGATGAAGAACTCCCGGACCATCTCCACCTGGAAGCCGTCGCCGAGGATCACCGGCGGCAGGTCCGCGTGGAACTCGCACCAGGGGCGGCCCGACAGGTCCACCACCACGCGGGCCAGGGCCTCGTCCAGGGGCACGTAGGCGTGGGCGAAGCGGGCGATGCCGGCGCGGTCGCCCAGGGCCGCCTTCAGCGCATCGCCCAGGCAGAGGCCCACGTCCTCCACCAGGTGGTGGCTGTCCACGGGCAGGTCGCCGGTGGCCTCCACCTCGAGGCCGAAGCCGCCGTGCTTCGCGAGCTGCATCAGCATGTGGTCGAAGTAGCCCAGGCCCGTGCGGATGCGGGCCTCGCCGCCGTCCAGCGAAAGGCTCAGCTTCACCTGGGTCTCGGCGGTGGCGCGGGTCAGGGTGGCGGTTCTCATGGCTGCTCCTGGGCTAGCGTGGGCAGGATGCTGCGTAAGGTTTCGGACTCGATATCCCCGGCCTCGGCGAAGCGGGCGCGGTCGGGGCCGAGTGCCGCGAAGCGCCAGGCCACCTCGGGCTTCAGCGCCGCGGCGGCGCGCAGGCAGCGGGCATCGTCGATGGTGTCTCCGGCGAAGACGACCTCCTCCGCCCGGAAGGCATCCGCCAGCTGGAGCAGGCCCGCAGGCTCGGGCTTGCGGAGGTGGGGCGCGGCGTCGCAGACCGCAGGCAGGGAGAAGCCCAGCACCTTCCAGGCCAGGTCCAGCTCTTCGGGCGGCCGGCCCGTAAGCACCGCCAGCTCCCAGCCCGTGGCCCACAGCTCCTCCAGGGCCACCAGGGGGCGCTCCAGGCGGATGGTGTCGGCGTAGTGCTTCTGCACCACGGCCTGCGCCGCAGGCTCCAGGGCCTCGGTCCGCGCATCGAGCTCGGGGAAGCCCCGGCCATCCGCACCTTCGACCAGGGGCCGCAGGTCCACGTCGCCGTGGGCTTCGGCCATGGCCAGGGCACCGGCCGCGAGGCGGAAGTCGTTGTTGTAGCCGCCCAGGCGCTTGAAGGCGCGGTAGGCCCCGTCGGACCAGGGGAGGGAAGGCCGCAGCTCCGCCAGGGCCCGGGCCACAGCCTCCATGAAGCTGCGGTCCGCGTCGATGAGCACGCCGTCGATGTCCAGCACCAGCAGGCGCCGGCGCGGGCGCGGCGCAGGTTCCGGAAGCGCCGCGCCCAGGGTCGCGGCCACGCGGGTGGTGTCGGCCTCGGTGCCGATGGTGAGCCGGGCAGCGCCAGTGCCGGGCAGGCGGCGCACCTTGATGCCTTCGGCCTCCAGGGCATCCGAGGGGTCCGGCGTCACATGGATGAAGTTGCCGGCGCTGGGGGCGGCGCGGTGCGCGGGCAGGGACGCCGCCAGGCGGTCGCGGCGGTCCGGCAGGGCCCGTACGGCGGGCTCGAAGGCCGGGGCGAAGTCCAGGGCCACGTCCAGCGCTTCAAGGCTGGCGGCGGGGATCGAGTAGGGCAGCTGCAGGGTGGCCAGCTTGCCCACCAGCTCCGGATCGCCCAGCAGATAGCCCAGGCGCCAGGAAGCCGAGGCCAGCGCCTTGCTGAAGGTGCGGAGCAGCAGCAGGTTCGGATAGCGGTCCACGGCCAGGCGGTGGGTGGCCGGTGCGAACTCCGCGTAGGCCTCGTCCATCACCACCAGGGGCGGCTCGGGCCGTGCAGCCGCCGCGGCCAGCAGGGGCTCCAGCTCCGCCGGGGACACCCAGGCGCCCGTGGGGTTGTTGGGTAGGGTCAGCCAGATCTGCCGGCAGTCCAGAGCCTCGAACCAGGGCTCCAGCGGGAAGCCCGTGCCCTGGGGCACCTTCCGCACTTGGCCGCCGTTGCGGCGCACGAGCATGGGATAGAGGCTGAAGCCGGGAGCGGGGATGGCCACGGTATCGCCGAAGCTGAGGCCGGCCATGGCCACGAGATCGAGGAGGGCCCCGCTGGAGGGTCCCAGCAGCAGACCGCCCTCGGGCGCGCCCACGCGCTTCCGCAGGCGCTCGGTGAGCTCCTCCTGGCGCTCGGGGTAGAGGTGGAAGGGCATGTTCCGGAGCCGCGCGAGCAGCGCCTCGCGGGCTTCCGCGGGCCAGTCGGAGCCGGCCTCGTTCATGTGCAGCCGGACGCCCGTGGGCGGCTCGGGAGGCCGCCGGTAGGCGGGCAGGTCGGAGAGGTCGGGTCGGAGGAAGGACATGGGCAACTCGGGATGAGGGTAGGAGGAAACCTGGCCTCTTGGGAGAAGAAGCGGGGCGGAGCGCTCGGAAGGAGGCGCTCCCTAGGGGTGGTGATGGCCGCGCAGGCCGGCGCTGCGGCCGTGGTGCGTGAGGCCCTCAGCCTCGGCCAGCTTCTCGACCCAGGGGGCCATGG
The DNA here is from genome assembly GCF_000428885.1 of Geothrix fermentans DSM 14018. Lineage (GTDB taxonomy): Bacteria > Acidobacteriota > Holophagae > Holophagales > Holophagaceae > Geothrix > Geothrix fermentans. The sequence continues at coordinate 132,937 of NZ_KE386810.1, forward strand.
CGGCGGCATCGGCGGCGGAGAGCCGCAGCAGGCTCTGGCGCTTGAGGAAGGTGGCCACGCCCAGGGGGCTGGTGTAGCGGGCGCTGCGGTTCGTGGGCAGCACGTGGTTGGGGCCCGCGCCGTAGTCGCCGAAGGCCTCGGCGCTGGCGCTGCCGATGAACACGGCCCCGGCGGTGGTCAGCGAGGGCAGCCAGGCCTCGGGATCGCGCACGCAAAGTTCGAGATGCTCCGGCGCCCAGGCCTGGGACAGGGCGATGGCCAGGTCGCGTTCCGCGCAGACCAGCCGCCCGTGGGCGCCCAGGCTCTGCTCGAGGATCGCCCGGCGGGGCGAGACGGCTACGCGGGTCTGGAGTTCGGTTTCCACGGCCTTGAGCAGGGCCCAGTCAGCGCTCACCAGCACCGCGGCCGCATCGGGATCATGCTCGGCCTGGGCCATGAGGTCTTCGGCCAGCCAGGCCGGATTAGCGCTGTCGTCGGCCAGGACCAGCAGCTCCGTGGGGCCCGCCAGGGCGTCGATGCCGCAGGTGCCGATGAGCTGGCGCTTGGCCTCGGCCACGAAGCGGTTGCCGGGGCCGGCCACGAGGTCCACGGCGGGTTCTCCGAAGGCCAGCCAGCCCAGGGCCTGGGCACCGCCGAAGGGATAGAGTTCCGAAAGACCCAGCTCCGCCGCGCAGGCCAGCACCAGGGGATCCACGCCCCAGGCGCCGGGCAGGGTGGGCTGGGGTTTCGGAGGCGTGACGCCCACGATGCGGCTCACGCCCGCCACCTGGGCGGGGATGACGGTCATGGCCAGGGTGGAGGGGTAGAAGGCGCGCCCGCCGGGGATGTAGACGCCCGCTGTCTTCAAGGGGCACCAGCGCTCGCCCACGGTGCCGCCGCCGGGCAGGGGCAGCTCCAGGTCGTTCAGGCAGCCCCGCTGGCCCTCCGCGAAGCGGCGCACGTTGGCGATCATCTCCCGCAGGGCGGCCATGAGCTCGGGGCGCTCCCGCTCCACCCGGGTCCGGGCCTCGGCCAGCGATTCAGCGGGGATGCGGAGCACGGCCGGGTCCAGCTCCACGCCGTCCAGCTTCCGGGTCCAATCCAGCACGGCGGTGAGGCCGTCCCGGCGCACATCCGCCAGGATGGCCGCGACGGCCCTCTGCGTGTCTTCCTCCGTTTGCCCATGCCTCGTCAGTGCGGCGATCCACCCGGGCACGTCCGCCCGGTTCGTCAGGTCACTGGAGGGGATGAAGCAACACCTGTGCACCTCATGGGTGAAGTCCTGAGCTTGGCACCGGATGGGCCGGGGCGCAAGCGGGAACGTTGTCTGGGCAGATTCTTTACAATACGCCACCATTGTTGGCATCCGCCTTTGGCGACTAGCATCAGGGCAAGCCGATTGGGCATTAATCAATTGGATCCTGAGGTCACGAAACCATGTCGAACCTGGACGGCCTGATCAAGGAAACGCTGGTCTTCATCGCCCAGCGCGGCTGGGCGGGGTCGCAGGTGGACTTCTTCCCGTCGCTGGCGAAGTTCCTGGGCGAGAAGCTGGGGGTGGAGTACGCGCTGGTGGACGAGCTGCTCCCCGGCGGGAAGCGCGCGCGGACCGTGGGGCTCTACGCGGCCGGGGAGATCCTCCCGGACCTGGAATACGACCTCCAGGGGACGCCCTGCGAAAACGTCATGGGAAAGACCCTCTGCTGGTACTCGCGGGGCATCCAGCAGCTCTTTCCCGAGGACCCGATGCTCCAGCAGATGGGCGCGGAGAGCTACCTCGGCATCCCCCTGTGGGATTCTCGCGGGAATCCCGTCGGCCTGATCGCCGTGATGGGGCGGAAGCCCATCGAGGACCGGGATCTGGCGGAGTCCGTCCTGCAGGTGGTGGCCGTGCACTGCGCCCATGAGCTGGAGCGCAAGCGCGCGGAGGAGGCCGAGCGCCGGATCCAGGCCGAGCTGCTGCGGTACCAGAAGCTGGAGTCCATCGGGGGCCTGGCCAGCGGCGTGGCCCACGACATGAACAACGTGCTGGCGGCGATCATGGGTCTGGCGACGGTCCTCCAGAACCGGGTGGAGGGCGATCCCGCCGCCACGCGGGACCTGGACCTGCTCCTCAAGGCCGCCCTGAGGGGCCGGAACCTCGTGAAGGGGCTCACGGATTTCTCACGCGACGGGCTGAAGGACCCCGCCCCCGTGGACCTGAACCAGGTGCTCAGGCAGGAGGCGGAACTGCTCACCCGCGCCGCCGCCGGGCGGGTGGAGGTGGGGCTGGACCTGGAGGAGCCCCTGCCTGAGGTGCTGGGCGAAGTCTCGGCCCTGGCCAACGTGGTGATGAACCTGTGCGTGAACGCCCTGGACGCCATGCCGGAAGGGGGCCGCCTGACGCTGCGGTCCCGGAAGCTGGATGGGGGCGGGGTGGAGGTGGGGGTGGAGGATACGGGCCAGGGCATGACGCCCGAGGTTCTGGCCAAGGCCCTGGATCCCTACTTCACCACCAAGCCCGTGGGCAAGGGCACAGGCTTGGGGCTCTCCATCGTCTATGGGGTGATGAAGGCCCACGGCGGCGGCTGCCAGATCCAGAGCCGGCCGGGGCTGGGCACGCGGGTCCTCCTGGCTTTCCCGGCCATGGAAGCCCCGGCGGTCCCCCCGCCGGTGGCAGTTCCGGTCTCCGCCGCCAGGGGCCTGGGCATCCTCCTGGTGGACGATGAGGAACTGATCCGCGAATCCGCATCGGCCCTGTTCCGCCATGTGGGGCACCAGGTCGAGGTGGCGGCCAGCGGCCGGGAAGGGCTGGATCGGCTGCGCGACGGGCTGGCGGTGGATCTGGTGGTGCTCGACCAGAACATGCCGGGGATGAGCGGGGTGGAGACCCTGCGGGAGCTCCGGACCTCGCATCCGGACTTGCCGGTCATCCTCTCTTCGGGCCGGGTGGACCGGGAGGTGGAAGGCGCCCTGTCCTCCTACGCCAGCGTCTGGCTCCTGAAGAAGCCCTTCGATTTCGCCGAGCTGAAGGCCATCGTCCGGACGGCCTGTCCCTGAGACGGGCTCAGGCGGGCAGGGCGGCGATGCTGAGCTCGGCCGGCTGGAAGAAGAACCGCACCGTGGCGGGTTCCGCCTCCTCGGTCCACTCCCAGCAGCCGGGGTCGGCCAGGATGGCCTGGGCCAGGGCCACATGCAGGGCGTGGCCGGCCGCGTGGGCCTCCACCAGACCCATCAGGGGCGCGCCGAGCAGGGCCAGGTCGCCCACCAGGTCGAGCATCTTGTGGCGCACGGCCTCGTCCTCGTAGCGCAGGGACTCGTTCAGGGGCCCGTCGGCGCCGAAGACCACGGCATTGTCCAGGCTGCCGCCGAGGGCCAGGCCCCGGGCGCGCATCATGTCGATCTCCTGGGCCAGGCAGAAGGTGCGGGCGGCACCCAGCTCCCGGCGGTACTTCTCCGGGGTGAGGCTCAGCTCGCGGCTCTGGCGGCCGAGGGCGGGGATGGGGAAGTCGATGACGTAGCGCAGGCGGAGGCCGTCGTAGGGGAGGGCGCGGATCCAGCGGTCGCCGTTGCGGACCTCGATGGGCCGGGTGATCTTCAGGAACCGGCGGCGGCCCTCGAGGGCCCGGGTGCCCGCCTGCAGGATGGCGTCCACCCAGGGGGCGGCGCTGCCGTCCAGGATGGGCAGCTCCTCGGCGTCCACCTCGATGCGGAGGTGGTCGATCTCCAGGCCCGTGAGGGCGGAGAGCAGGTGCTCGATGGTCTGGAGCCGGACGCCGTCCTTCACCAGGGTGGTGGCCAGGACCAGGTCGCCGGCCAGGTTGGCCTTGGCGGGAATTTCTGTGCCGGTGGGGGTATGGATGAACACGATCCCCGTGGGCTCGGCCACGGGCACCAGGCGCACGGAGCAGGGGCGGTTGCCATGCAGGCCATGGCCCGAGATGGTGATCTCGCGGCTCAGGGTCTGGGGTGTGGTGCTGCGGGGCATGGTTCGTCCTCGCAGGGTTCTAAGCCATTTTCGTGCCGTTTTACATACTCAAATCATTTCATGATTTGAGTATGGATGAATAGGGCACGGATGTGGGTGCGGCCACCACACTCCGTGGTCTGGTCAGCGGGGCCGGGTGCGCTCCCAGTCCTCGGGGGTGGTCAGCTTCAGGTTGGAACCGGGGCTGGGGATCAGCTTCACGGCCAGCCCCAGCCGCTCCAGCAGGGCCACATCGTCTGTGGCGCTGAAGCCGGCCTCGTCCGCCGCGTGGAAGGCATGGAGCCAGGTGCCCAGCCGGGCGATCTGGGGGGTCTGGGCCCGGAAGAACTCCTCACGGGGCTCGGTCCGGAGGACTCGGCCCTCCGCGTCCACCCGCTTCAGCGTGTCCGTGGAGGGTTCGCCGAGGAGGACGCCATCGTACTGGTTCAAGGCGTCCAGAGCCTCCCACAGGGGAGTCGCGGGGGGGAAGGGGCGCACGGCATCGTGGATCATCACGGGCGCCATGGGCTGGTCGGGCAGGGTCAGGAGGGCGGCCCAGACCGAGGCTTGGCGGGTGTCGCCCCCGGGAGTCACCGCGCAGGGGATGCCGAAGGACCAGCTCCGGGCCTCCTCGAGGTGGGCCTCCGGCACCGCCAGGACGATCCCCGCCAGCGGCGGCATGCCCGGGGCCAGGAAGGCCTCGACGGTGGCGCGGAGGAGCGGGCGGCCACCCCAGTCGCGGAACTGCTTGGGCAGGCCGCCGCCCATGCGCAGGCCCCTGCCCCCGGCCGGGATCACCAGGTAGGGCCGCAGGGGCTCAGTGCTGGCGGGTGATGAAGGGCTCGACACCGCGGTCCTTGAGGAGCTTGGCCAGCTGCTGGGCCGCCTGCTCGGCATCCTGGCGGCTGGTGTAGCTGCCGACGCGGACCCGCTTCACCGCCAGCCCGCCGCGGGTGGTGGCGCTCTGGAGGGTCACGACTCCGAAGGTGTTTTCAAGTTCGCGCGTAAGTGATTCGATGTTCTTGGGATCGGAAAGAGCGGCCACCTGCACCACGAAGGGATCCAGGCGATCTGCGGCGGGATCCAGGGGGACGGGCAGGCCCATGGCATCCACGGAGCGAAGCCGGATGCGGGTGGTCCCACGGCCCAGGAAGCCCAGTTCCTCAGCGCCCCGCTTGGAAAGATCCAGCATGCGCCCCTTGACGAAGGGCCCCCGGTCGTTCACCCGGAGGACGGCGCGCTTGCGGTTCTCCAGGTTCTCCACCTCGACGAAGCTGCCCAGCGGCAGGGTGCGGTGGGCGCAGGTGAACTGCTCGGGATCGAAAATCTCCCCGCTGGCCGTGGGCCGGCCTGCGAATCCGTCGTCATTACCCCCGTACCAGCTGGCCACGCCCTCTTCCACGTAGGCCTGTCCATCCGCGGGCACGGCGCCCCCGCGGGAGCCGGTGGCCGGGCTGACGTAGGCCGCCGGGGGCCGGGTGCAGTGGAGGGTGAAGCTCAGGGCCACCAGGGTGGCCACGCGCGGAGTGCTCCAGCGCATGAGCCTGAGGAGTCCGCCTCTTCCTGGGTCCACCGGCGTCGGAGGGTCGAAGGCGATGTGGATCTCGTGGATCCAGAGCGCGCAGGCCTTGCTCCAATTGGTGGGATGGAAGGGTGACAGCATCGGACTCCACAAAGATCATCAGGTCGAATTTAATGACCAGTTCGTATACATATAGAGTATGGCTGAGGCGGCCCCTTTTGTAAAGAGCCACAAATTGCAATAGGAATATAGGATGGAAATCCGTGCTTATGCCTATTGCCGGGCGGGGATCTCGTCCACCCGGAAGGGCTTCGGACGGTTGCCCCCCGCCGAGAACGGGGCCGGGAGGCGGCGGGCGGCGGCCTGGGCGGCAGCTTCGGAGTCGTAGCTCCCGAGGAAGACCTGGTAGCAGGTGCGTCCGCCCCGCATGGTCATGGGCAGGATGAAGAGATCCGGGTCCAGACCCTTGAGCAGGCCGACCGCATGTTGGACCGTGTCGCCCTGGCAGGCGATCTCCAGACGCAGGGACCACTTGCCCCGGAGGCTGGCCCGGTGGGCGGCCCCCTGGCTGAGCGCCTGCTTCCAGTTCCCTTCGCGGATGGTCTTCAGCCGCTCGGCCTTGGAAGGAAGCGCGGTCTTCGGTTCTGCCTTGGCCACGGCCTTGGCCTCGGCTTTGGGCTCGGCTTTGGGCTGGGCCTGTGGGGGAGCCGGGGCCTGGGCGGGGGCCTTGGCGGAAACCGGGGTGGCGGTGGCCGGGGCGACGGCGGCCTGGGCCGAAGCGGCTGGAGGCGCGGCAGATGCCGGAAGGGAAGCCTTCACCGCCTCCCCTGGGGAGGCCTGGGGGCTCGGGCTGGGGGAGAGAGCCCGGTGATCCGGAGTGGATTGGGTCAGGCGGGGCAGGATGATGGGATTCTTCCGATGCCACCACAGACCACCCCACAGGCCCAGGCCCACCAGGAGGATCAGGGCCAGGACCAGGGGGCGGCGATTGGAGGTTTTGGGCCCAATATCTGAAAGATCAGAGATTTCTGTACTGCCGGAGGCCGCCTGGAGGATAGGTACGGCCGGTTCCGGCGGTGTGAAGAGCCGGGAGGCAGGCAGAGGCTCCTCCACCTCGTCTTCGGGTTCCAGCCGGTCGAGGGCCTCGGCCAGGTGCTCCAGGTTGGTGGTGGGATGCTGGCTGGCCTGGATCTCCTCGATGAGCGAGGGGCGGGGTCCCGGGGCAGACACCGGGACAGGCGTGGGGGGGATGAGCGGCACCGGGGACAGCGGAGCGACCGGCGGCAGGTCGAGGGGGAGGGCCAGCACCGGTTCGGGGAGGGTGGCGCCATGGAGCCGGACCCATCCCATCTCACGCAGGTACAGGATGAAGGCACCGAGGCGGAAGGGCTCCACCCCGGATTCCCGGCTCAGCTCCAGCAGGGTCCGGTGGTCGTCCAGGAGGGTGGGGATGCGGACCAGGTCCTGGGGCAGGCTGAGCTCCGCCGGGATCCGTCCCTCCAGGTCCACCACCTGGTCCAGGGGGCCCAGCTCCGCCAGCACCCGCTCCCGGTCCTGGAGGTTCAGCACCCCGCCCAGCAGCATGGCCGGGGTGTCGAAGGGCAGGCGGACCGTGGCCGCGTCCAGGGCCTTGGCCTCGAAGGCCGGAGGCTCGGCGTCCACGGCCATGGCCCCCCAGACCACCCGCTCGACCTGGGCCCGGGCCACGTCCAGCAGGTCTCGCTGGGTGATGAAACCCATCTCGATGAGGTTCCGCCCGATGGACATGGTCGGGTTGAGGTTCGCCATGGCGTAGTCGAGCTGGACCTGGGTGAGCTTGCGGCGCTCCACCAGCAGGTGGGTGAGGCGGTCCAGGGGGTGGGTGCTGGCGGCGAAGACCACGTTCCCCTGCTCGAGGTAGACCGTCCGGCCCGGTTCATGGCCCAGGCGCCACAGGCCGGTGGCCCCCGCCCGGTGCCGGGCGAAGAGGTCCCGGAGGGCCGGAAGGCTCATACAACCACCCAGCGCTCGAGCTTGAGCTTGCCCACCTTCACCAGGAGGGACTGGCCGGAACGCAGCGAGAGGCGCAGGGCCGGATCCCCGGCCTTCTGGCCGTCCAGACTGACGGCCCCCTGGCCGATGAGGCGCTCGGCCTCCTTCCGGCTGGCAGCCAGGCCCCGGTCCACCAGCAGGCGGCTGAGGGGAACCTCGCCATCCGTGGGGGCCACGGCGACTTCGGGGGCCTCCTCCTGGCTCCGCTCGGAGAAGCGGCGCACCCACCGCTCCTCGGCCTCGCGGCCGGCCGCGGCGCCATGGAAATCCGACACGATCTGCCGGGCCAGGGCCTTCTTCGCATCCATGGGATGGCCCCGCTTGAGGGTCTCGATCTCCGCGGGCAGCTTGTCCGTCAGCAGCAGGTACCAGTCCCACATGAGGCTGTCGCTGGCGCTCATGGCCTTGCCGAACTGGGTGTCCGCGTCCTCCATGAAGCCGATGTAGTTGCCCAGGGACTTGGACATCTTCTCCACGCCGTCCAGGCCCAGCAGCAGGGGCACGGTGAGCACCACCTGGGGCTTCTGGCCCGAGGCCTCCTGGAGGATGCGGCCCTGCATCAGGTTGAATAGCTGGTCGTTGCCGCCCAGCTCCACATCCGCCTGGAGGGCCACGGAATCGTAGGCCTGGGTGAGGGGATAGAGCAGCTCGTGGAGCGAGATGGGCTCGCGGGCCTCCATGCGCTTGGCGAAGTCGTTGCGCTCCAGCATCTGGGCCACGGTGAACCGGGAGGCCAGGCGGATCCACTGCTCGCCATGGAGGGGATCCAGCCACTCGCTGTTGAAGCGGATCTTCGTCTTCTCGGGATCGAGGATCTTGAATACCTGGGCCTTGTAGGTTTCGGCGTTGGCCTCGATCTCCTCCCGGGAGAGGGCCGGGCGCGTGGCCTTCTTGCCCGTCGGATCGCCGATGAGGCCCGTGAAGTCGCCGATGAGGAAGGTGACCTCGTGGCCCAGCTTCTGGAACTGCGCCATCTTGCGGATGAGCACGCCGTGGCCCAGGTGCAGGTCCGGGGCCGTGGGATCGAAGCCGGCCTTGATCCGCAAGGGCCGGCCCTCCTTCAGTTTGGCCTCCAGCTGTTCCACCTTGTGGCAGGTCACGGTGCCCTTCGTGAGCAGGGCAAGGGCATCAGATACGGATCCGGAAGCGGCGGTCATGCTTGAATCTTGGCGGAAAACCCGCGGATCCTCAATGCGGAACGGTCCGGGGACACCGGGGGTCCGGTCAGCGGACGTCCACTTCCTGGACGCGGCGGGGCCCCTTGTCCCCGGATTTCCGGGCGCTTTCGAAGGTGACGTAGACGGCGCGGCCGGATTTCGGGCTCCAGCCCACCTCCACCGGCCCACCGAGGTGGTGGTTGATGCGGAGCCCCTGGTGCTCCATGAGGTCCGGCGTCAGGTCCGGGGCCGGGGCCAGGTCCTTCTGCCACCCGGCGGCGGCCTGAAGGAAGGCGGATTCCGTGGGCCAGGTCTTCGCCAGCCCAGGATTCGCCGCGTAGAGGGCGCGGCAGCCCTCGGGCGTGCGGAGCTGGTCCACCACCAGGCGGAAGTCCTCCCAGTCCGGGCGGACCTTGTCCAGGGCGAAGCCCATGACCTGGTTCTTGAGGCCCTCGGGGTCCTTCTTGGCCCGGTTGGCCACATAGGCGACCCCGCCCACGCAGGTGACGAGGGCCACCAGGAAGGCGATGCCGCAGCCCATGAGGACCTTCGCCCAGGTGGGCAGGCCCGCCTTGGCGGGAACCCCGTGCCCGCCGTTGTCCCAGGATGAGTCAGCCATGGAAGGCTCCTAGAGCAGGTTGCTCGCCAGCTCCGCCAGCTTGCTGCGCTCGCCCTTCTGGAGCGTCACATGGCCGGAGATGTCGAGGTGCTTGAAGTGGTCCGCCAGGAAGCTGAGGCCGTTGGTGCTGGCGTCCACGTAGGGGTTGTCGATCTGCTGGGGATCGCCCGTGAAGATGACCTTGGTGCCCTCGCCGGCCCGGGTGAGGATGGTCTTCACCTCGTGGGGCGTGAGGTTCTGGGCTTCGTCCACCACCAGGTACTGCTTGGGGATGCTGCGGCCCCGGATGTAGGTGAGGGGCTCCACGCTGAGGTAGCCCGCCTCCTCCAGCTGGCCGGCGCTCATGGTGCTGCGGCGCCGGGCCTCGGTGTTGGCGGCCACGATGAACTCGAGGTTGTCGTAGATGGGCTGCATGTAGGGACGCAGCTTCTCGCCCACGTCTCCGGGCAGGTAGCCCAGGTCGCGGCCCATGGGCATCACCGGGCGGCTCACCAGGAGCTTGTCGTAGGCTTCGTCGTCCACCACCTGCTGGAGGCCCGCCGCGATGGCCAGCAGGGTCTTGCCCGTGCCCGCCTTGCCCAGCAGGGTGACCACCTGCACCGTGGGATCCAGCAGCAGCTCCATGGCGAACTGCTGCTCGCGGTTGCGGGGCTTGATGCCCCAGGGATAGGCCTCCATGCGCTTCATGGGTCGCAGGAGCCCCTCTCCGGCCATGAAGCGGGCCAGGGCCGTGTGGCTGGGGTTGGACTGGTCCACCAGGGTGAGGAACTGGTTGGGCTGGAGGTTCAGCTTGGGATCCGGCTGGAGGCCGCCGTCGTAGAGCTGGTCCACCTGCGCAGGCTCCACCTCCCAGGACTTGTGGCCGGTGTACAGCTCGTCCATCTCCACCCGGTCCGTGGTGTAGTCCTCGGCCAGGATGCCGATGGCGTCGGCCTTGATGCGGAGGTTGGTGTCCTTGGTGACCAGGACGACCTTTTCCTTGAGGGTGCCCACGAGCTGCTTGGCGCAGGCCAGGATCTGATTGTCGGCCTTGTGCTTGTCCTCGCGCAGTATGCCGATGTCCAGGGGATGATTCTCCACATCCACCTTGAGGGAGCCGCCGCCCTCCAGAGGCACGCCGAGACTGAGGCTGCCGCTGGCCCTGAGCTTGTCCAGCATCCGCGAGACCGTGCGGGCGTTGCGGCCCACCTCGGTCTGGTCCTTCTTGAAGTGATCCACCTCCTCGATGACCACGATGGGCAGCACCACATCGTGTTCCTGGAAGTGGAGGATGGAGTTCGGATCGTGCAGGAGGACGTTCGTATCCAGGACGAAGACTTTCTTGCTGGATGGTGGGACCAAAGAGACCTCCAGGGCTGCCCGCACCCTACCACCAAGCGGCCGGCCTTGCACGGCTGGGATTCCACCGCCCGCTGGTGGGAAAATGGCCCCTCTGGAGACCCCATCATGAGGATCCTTCCCATGGCCCTCGCCATCACCACGGCCCTATCCGCCCAGACTCCTCCGACTTATCCATCCACGCGGAAAGGCGGCGTGGTGGACGACTTCTTCGGCACCAAGGTGGCCGACCCCTACCGCTGGCTGGAAGACGACAACAGCGCCGAGACCAAGGCCTGGGTGGAGGCCCAGAACAAGGTCACCTTCGCCTACCTCGAGCAGATCCCCCAGCGGGCGAAGATCCGGGAGCGCATGACGCGCCTCTGGGATTTCGAGAAGTTCAGCGCCCCCTTCAAGCGGGGCAAGCGCTATTTCTACTCCTACAACACAGGCCTCCAGAACCAGTCCGTGCTCTTCGTGACCGAGGATCCCAAGGCCCAGGGCCGGGTGCTGCTGGACCCCAATACCCTCAGCAAGGACGGCACCGTGGCCCTCAGCGGCGCGAGCTTCACCGAGGACGGCGGCCTGATGGCCTATGCCGTCTCCGTGGCCGGCTCGGACTGGCAGACCTGGAAGGTCCGCGACGTGGCCACCAGCAAGGATCTGCCCGACGAGATCCGCTGGTCCAAGGCGAGCGGCGCCTCCTGGCTGAAAGACGGCAGCGGCTTCTTCTACAGCCGCTACGAGACCCCCAAGGAGGGCGGGGCACTCACGGGCGTGAACAACAACCACCTGCTCTATTTCCACAAGCTGGGCACGGCGCAGTCGGACGACGCGCTCATCTACCAGCGCCCCGACCAGCCCGAGTGGTACATCGGCGGCAGCGTCACCGATGATGGCAGGTGGCTCGTCATCACCGGCAACAAGGGCACCAATCCCGAGACCAGCCTCTTTCTCAAGGACCTGTCGAAGCCCGGATCTCCCGTGGAGCCCTTCCTGGACCGCATGGACGCTTCCTACAGCGTGGTGGACAACGAGGGCGACACCTTCTTCGTGTTGACCAACCAGGGCGCGCCCCGCAACCGCCTGGTGGCCATCCGCAGGGGTCAGGCCGATCCCGCCGCGTGGACTCCGATCATCCCCCAGGCCAAGGGCAGGGAGGTGCTTGAATCCGTGTCCCTGGTGGGCGGACGCTTCGTCGCCACCTGGATGCGGGATGCCCACTCCGCCGTGACGTTCCACGACCTGAAGGGCAAGAAGACGGGCACCCTGGCCCTCCCGACCCTGGGCACGGTCACCGGGTTCAGCGGCCGTCGCCAGGACACGGAGACCTTCTACACCTTCGGCAGCTTCGCCTATCCCGGGACCATCTACCGCCTGGACCTGAAGACCGCCAAGAGCACGGTCTTCCGCGCGCCCAAGGTGGCCTTCAAGCCCGCGGACTACGAGGTGGAACAGGTCTTCTACGCCAGCAAGGACGGCACGAAGGTGCCCATGTTCCTGGTGCACAAGAAGGGCCTCAAGCGTGACGGCCAGAACCCCACGCTGCTCTATGGGTACGGCGGCTTCAACATCTCGCTGACCCCGTCATTCTCTGTGTCCCGCATGGTCTGGCTGGAGATGGGAGGCCTCTACGCCATGCCGAACCTGCGCGGCGGCGGCGAGTACGGCCTGGAGTGGTACGACGCGGGCCGGAAGGACAAGAAGCAGAACGTCTTCGACGACTTCATCGCCGCCGCCGAGTGGCTCATCGCGAACAAGTACACCTCCACGCCGAAGCTGGCCATCAACGGCGGCAGCAACGGCGGCCTGCTGGTGGGCGCCTGCCTCACGCAGCGGCCGGACCTCTTCGGCGCCGCGGTGCCCGAGGTGGGCGTCATGGACATGCTGCGCTTCCACAAGTTCACCCTGGGCTGGGGCTGGAAGAGCGACTACGGCAGCAGCGAGACGAAGGAGGGCTTCGAGACCCTCATGAAGTACTCGCCCCTCCACACCATCAAGCCGGGCACGAAGTATCCGCCCACGCTCGTCACCACCGGCGACCACGACGACCGCGTGGTACCCGCCCACAGCCACAAGTTCACGGCCACCCTCCAGGCCGCCCAGGCGGGTCCGGCGCCCATCCTCACCCGCATCGAGACCAGCGCGGGCCATGGCGCGGGCAAGCCCACGGCCAAGGCCATCGAAGAGCGGGCGGACGTGCTGGCCTTCCTGGCGAAGAACCTGGGCCTGAAGACGCCCTGATTCGCGTTTGACGACATAAACATAGTGATGCGATGTATGCTGGGAACCTCCCCCCTGCCTCCGGAGGTTCCCAGATGACCTGCATCCGATTCCGCGCCTGCGCGCTGGCCCTGGCGGCGACTGCGCTCGTGGCCCAGGCGCCGCTGACCTATCCCGCCACCCGCAAGGCGGACGTGGTGGACGACTACTTCGGCACCAAGGTGGCGGATCCCTACCGCTGGCTGGAGGATGACCACTCCGCCGAGACCGCGGCCTGGGTCGCGGCCCAGAACCGGGTGACCCAGGCCTACCTGGCGCAGATCCCGGAGCGGAAGGCCATCGAGGCCCGCATGACCCGCCTGTGGAACTTCGAGAAGTACGGGGCCCCCAGCAAGCATGGGAAGTACTACACCTACTCCTACAATTCCGGACTCCAGAACCAGGCAGTCATCTACCTCACCGAGCGGTTGGAGGAGAAGGGCCGCGTGCTCTTCGATCCCAATGCCCTCAGCGCTGACGGCACCGTGGCCCTGGGCGGTCTGCGCTTCAGCGAGGACGGCGCCTTCGTGGCCTACAGCCTGTCGAAGGGCGGGTCTGACGTGAGCACCTGGAAGATCCGCAACGTGGCCACGGGCGCGGACCTGCCGGACGCCTTCCCGGCCGGGCGCATGGCCGTGAACAGCTGGGCCAAGGATGGCAGCGGGTTCTACTACACCGACTATCCCAAGGTGGCCGCTGGCAAGGCCCTGACCGCCGTCTACAAGAACCAGAAGCTGTTCTTCCACAAGCTGGGCGATCCCGTGGAGAAGGACGTCGTGGTCTACGCGCGCCCCGACCAGCCCGACTGGGGCTTCGGCGCCCAGGTCACCGACGACGGCCACTGGCTGGTGATCTCCCAGCGCCAGGGCACCGAGCGGAAGAACCGGGTCTTCCTGAAGGACCTCCGCAAGGCGGGCAGCCCCGTGGTGCCTCTGTTCGACCGGTACGACGGCTCCTATTCCATCCTGGGCAACGACGGCGACACCTTCTACGTGCATACCGACGCCGGCGCGCCGCGCCATCGGATCGTGGCCGTGGACCTCAAGGATCCGAAGCCCTCGGCCTGGAAGGACCTCATCCCAGAAGCCAAGGGACGTGACGTGCTTGCGGGCGCGGACCTCTTCGGGAACACCTTCGCGGTCACCTGGAAGGTGGACGCCCTCAATGTGGTGAAGCTCTACGACCTGAAGGGGCGCTTCCTCAAGGAGATCAGGCCCGAAGGGCTGGGCACCCTCGCCGGCTTCAACGGCCGCCGGGAGGACACCGAGACCTTCTACACCTTCACGTCGTACAACCAGCCCCCCACGCTCTTCCGCTACGACTTCAAGGCGGGGAAGAGCACGGTGTTCCGCCAGCCCAAGGTCGACATCAGGCCCGCGGAGTTCGAGGTCAAGGAGGTCTTCTACCCCAGCAAGGACGGCACGAAGGTCCCCATGTTCCTGGCCTACAAGAAGGGCCTGAAGCTGGACGGCGCCAATCCCACGCTGCTCTACGCCTACGGCGGCTTCAACATCGCCCAGGCCCCCGGCTATTCCCCCATCGCCCAGGTGTGGATGGAGATGGGCGGCGTCTACGCCGTGGCCTGCCTCCGCGGCGGCAGCGAGTACGGCAAGGACTGGTGGGAGGCCGGCAAGCGGGAGAAGAAGCAGAACGTCTTCGACGACTTCATCGCCGCCGCCGAGTGGCTCATCAAGGAGAAGTACACCGCCACGCCGAAGCTCGCCATCCAGGGGGGCAGCAACGGCGGGCTGCTGGTGGGCGCCTGCATGGCCCAGAGGCCGGACCTCTTCGGCGCGGCCCTGCCGGCCGTGGGCGTCATGGACATGCTGCGCTACCACACGTTCACCATCGGGTGGATGTGGAAGAGCGACTACATGTCCAGCGACACGCCGGAAGGCTTCGCCAACCTCATCAAGTACTCTCCGCTCCACAACCTGAAGCCCGGCGTGAAGTACCCGCCGACCCTCGTGACCACCGGCGACCACGACGACCGCGTGGTGCCCGCCCACAGCCACAAGTTCATCGCCACCCTCCAGGCCGACCAGGCCGGGCCCGCCCCCGTGCTCACCCGCATCGAGACCAACGCGGGCCACGGCGCCGGCAAGCCCACCGCCAAGCTCATCGCCGAGCGGGCCGACCTGTGGGCCTTCCTGGTCAGGAACCTCCACATGAAGCTGCCCGCCAGCTTCGCCCGGTAGTTGATTCCAGGGCCTTCCCAGGGCAAACTGGGAGGCCAGCGCCAACTTAGCTCAGCTGGTAGAGCAGCTGATTCGTAATCAGCAGGTCGCAGGTTCGAATCCTGTAGTTGGCTCCAAAAAAGGCCCCCATCCGGGGGCCTTTTTTGGAGCCAAGGATTCGAACCTGCGAGTGGGACCGCCCGAGGCGCGACTTGATGTCGCGCCGAAGCGGGACCGGCGACTGGCGAAGCCAGGCGCAGTTCGAATCCC
>NZ_KE386810.1:148443-359817 GCF_000428885.1 Geothrix fermentans DSM 14018
TCCGAGCCCGAAACGGGACCGGCGACTGGCGAAGCCAGGCGCAGTTCGAATCCCGCGGGCATGGGACGGCGCCCATCTTTGACGTCGGAAGCCGGACCGGCGTCCGGCGGAGCCTCGAACTGAAAAAACCAACCATTCGATCCAGGATGCCCTATATTGCTCCCAAGGAGCGGATCCCGAGATGGACCGACGGATCAGCCAGAGCCCAGGATGGTACGACCGTGAAGCCGGGACCGAGCGCCGGGCCCTGCGGGGGCGGGGGGATCGCCGGCGGCACCACCGGGCCATCCGCCTGTTCTTCATCCCCCTGGACATGCTGGTGCACAAGCTGCGCACCCGCACCCTGGTCGTGTTCTGAGGGGCGGGGCCCGCTAGGACTTCACCACGCCGTCGACGTACACCCAGCGGCCGTCCTCCCGGGTGAAGGTGCTGGTCTCGATGTGGAGGGTGCGGCGGCCATTGGCCTGGAGGCTGGCGTGGAAGGTGACGACGCCGGTGTCGTCGTCCTTGCCGCCCTTCTCCCTGCTGACGATCTTGAGGCCCACGCAGCTGACGGACTGGCAGTACTGCCGCAGCTCGTCGCGGTTCTCCTCGGCCCGCTTGGCCTCGGGCCGGGTGCTGATGAGGTAGTCCACCTTGCCGAGGGCGTAGGCCGAGAACCGGGAGCGCATCAGCGCCTCCGCCGTCTCCGGCAGGGCCGTGCCCGTATGGAAGGGGCCGCAGCAGCGGTCATAGGGCTTCTTGGAAGTGCAGGGGCAGGGGCGGGACATGGTTTTCCTCAGGGGGTTGCCACGGATGGACACAGATGAACGCGGATGGGGTGTCGTGGGGCTTTATCTGAGTTCATCGGTGTTCATCTGTGGCAGAACAGGTTTTCAGGCCTTCATCGGGATATGCAGGCCGATGGTCTCGGCATGCTCGCGGGCGGACTCGTAGCCGGCGTCGGCGTGGCGGAAGACGCCCATGGCGGGGTCGTTCCAGAGGACGCGGCTGATGCAGCGGTCCGCGCGCTCGGTGCCGTCGGCCACGATGACCACGCCGCTGTGCTGGCTGTAGCCCATGCCCACACCGCCGCCATGGTGAAAGCTCACCCAGGAGGCGCCGCCGCTGGCGGCCGTGAGGGCGTTGAGCAGCGGCCAGTCGGATACGGCATCAGAGCCGTCCTTCATGCCTTCCGTCTCGCGGTTGGGGCTGGCCACGGAGCCGCTGTCCAGGTGGTCGCGGCCGATGACGATGGGGGCCTTCACCTTGCCGGTCTTCACCAGCTCATTGAACTTCAGGCCGGCCAGGTGGCGCTCGCCAGCGCCGATCCAGCAGATGCGGGCGGGCAGGCCCTGGAAGGCGATCCTCTCCTGGGCGGCCTTGAGCCAGCGGATCATGCCCTCGTTCTGGGGGAACAGCTCCATCATGGCGGCGTCGGTCACCGCGATGTCCTCGGGATCGCCCGACAGCGCCGCCCAGCGGAAGGGGCCGATGCCCTTGCAGAAGAGGGGCCGGATGAAGGCGGGCACAAAGCCGGGGAAGGCGAAGGCGTTCTCGCAGCCGGCGCGCTGGGCCTGGGCGCGGATGTTGTTGCCGTAGTCGAAGGTGACCGAACCGCGGCGCTGGAACTCGATCATGGCCTCCACGTGGGTGCGCATGGAGCCGAGGGCCCGCTGCACGTAGGCCTCGGGCTGGTCCTTCCGCATCGCCGCGGCCTGCTCCAGCGAGAGTCCCGAGGGAATGTAGCCGTTGTACTCGTCGTGGGCGCTGGTCTGGTCGGTGACGAGGTCCGGCTGGAAGCCGCGCTTGAGGATCTCCGGCAGGACCTCCGCGGCGTTGCCCAGCAGGCCGATGCTGCGGGCCTCGTGGGCGTCCACGTACTGCTGCACCAGGGCCAGGGCCGTGTCGAGGTTGTCCGTCCACTCGTCCAGGTAGCGGGTGTCCAGGCGCTTCTGGATGCGGGTCTGGTCCACCTCCACGCACAGGGCCACGCCGCCGTTCATGGTGACGGCCAGGGGCTGGGCGCCGCCCATGCCGCCGAGGCCGGCGGTGAGGGTCCAGGTGCCGGCCAGAGTGCCGTTGAAGTGCTGGCGGGCGGCCTCGGCGAAGGTCTCGTAGGTACCCTGCACGATGCCCTGGCTCCCGATGTAGATCCAGCTCCCGGCCGTCATCTGGCCGTACATCATCAGGCCTTTCTGGTCGAGTTCGCGGAAGTGCTCCCAGGTGGCCCATTTGGGCACCAGGTTGGAGTTGGCGATGAGCACGCGGGGCGCGTCAGGGTGGGTTCTCACCACGCCCACGGGCTTGCCGCTCTGCACCAGCAGCGTCTCGTCGTCCCCGAGGTGCTTCAGTTCCTTCACGAGGGCGTGGAAGCAGTCCCAGTTGCGGGCCGCCTTGCCCAGGCCGCCGTAGACGACGAGGTCCTCGGGCCGCTCGGCCACCTCGGGGTCCAGGTTGTTCATGAGCATGCGCAGGGCCGCCTCCTGCACCCAGCCCTTGCAGTGCAGGTGGGAGCCGCGGGGCGCGGAGAGGACGGGGGCTTCGGATGCGGTGGACATGGGGGGCTCCGACGGAACCCCGTAGTTTCCCACGCCTCCCGACGGACGGCGATCAAGAACGCTTGAGGATGGCCAGGGCCCGTTCCAGCTCCGCCTTCATGGCCGCCGGACTCTCCGCGCGGTGCAGGCTCCCGTGGCCCGGCAGCACCCAGGTGAAATCGAAGGCCAGGAGCTTTTCCAGACTGTCAAGCTGTCGGGCCCAGCTGTGCCAGTTGTAGGTGCGGGAGGCCGAGAGCCGCCCCTGGACCGGGTTCCACCACAGGTGGTCGCCGGTGAAGAGGAACTCCCGGTACAGCAGGCAGACGCTTCCGGCCGTGTGGCCGGGGGTGGGGATGAGCAGGAGGTCCTCGGCCAGGGGAATGGGCTCGTCCCCCTCCACCAAGCGTTCCAGGCCCGTGAAGCCGTCGGCGGCGTGCATGACGCGCTCGCAGCCGAACCGTGCGTGGTAGGCCTCGTGGTCCGCCACGTCGTCCTGGTGGCTGAGGACCAGCGTCGAAACCCCGCCCAGGGTCTCCAGGTTCTTCATGAGGGGCTCCGCGGCCCGGGGGGAGTCCATCAGCACGTTGCCTCCGGGCCGCCGGATCAAGTAGCTCCAGGCGCCGAAGCTCTTGTCGCTGGTGTAGCCGCAGAAAAAGACATCGTCGGTCAGTGGGTGGGGGAAGGCCCCGGCGGCCGCGTGCAGGTCCGTCTTGTCATCGGTGCCGATGGAGCCCACGGGACAGGCCACCAGGGCCATGGAGGCCTGCAGGCGCGCCGGGCCTGCGGCGGGCTGGGCATGCACCTTCGCGTGGTCGCCGCCGTCCATGAAGGTCTCCGGCGCGAACTGGTAGCAGGTGCCGCAGTCGATGCAGGTGCGGTCCACGAAGAAGGGGCCGGGGACGTTGTCGGGCTGGGCGTCGGCGCGTCGGGCCATGGATCCCTCCGCACCTTGGATGCTAGCGGCCCACCAGACGCATCATGGATTCGGGGTACCGGGCACCGGCGGCGGCACCCGGCGGGAAGAGGCCGCTGAGCTCCACCAGCTCCCCGGGGCAGAGCACGTGGTCCAGGGCCCCGAGGTTCTCGTCCAGGCGGTCCCGCCGCTTGGTGCCTGGGATGGGCACGACGTCGCCCCCCTGGCCCAGCACCCAGGCCAGGGCCAGCTGGGAGGCCGTGCAGCCCCGGGCGGCAGCCATGTCCTCGAGCCGCGTGACCAGATCCAGGTTCTTCTGGAAGTTCTCCCCCTGGAAGCGGGGCGAGTTCCGCCGGTAATCGTCGGGTTCGAAGTCCTCGAAGCGCCGGAGCTGGCCCGTGAGGAAGCCGCGGCCCAGGGGGCTGTAGGGCACCAGGCCCACGCCCAGCTCCCGGCAGGCCTGGAGCAGGCCGCCCTCGGGATCGCGGGTCCAGAGCGAGTACTCCGACTGCACGGCGCTGATGGGATGCACCGCGTGGGCCCGGCGCAGGGTGGCCGGGCTCACTTCGGAGAGGCCCAGGAAGCGGATCTTCCCGGCCTTCACGAGGTCGGCCATGGCGCCCACGGTGTCCTCCACGGGCACCTCGGGATCCTGGCGATGCTGGTAGTAGAGGTCGATGACCTCCACGCCCAGGCGCTTCAGGCTGGCGTCGCAGCAGGCGCGGACGTAGTCCGGGCGGCCGCAGACGCCGCGGGCGGCGGGATTGGCCGGATCGCGCACGATGCCGAACTTGGTGGCGAGGACCACCTTGTCACGCACCGGGGCGAGGGCCTTCCCCACCAGCACTTCGTTGGTGTGCGGGCCGTACACGTCAGCCGTGTCGAAGAAGGTCACGCCGCGGTCCACGGCGTGGCGGAGGGTGGCCGTGGATTCGGCGTCATCCCGGTGGCCGTAGAAGTCCGACATGCCCATGCAGCCGAGGCCGAGGGCGGATACGGAAAGTCCCTGGGTGCCGAGGGTACGGGTCAGCATGGTCGCCTCCGGCCCCCAGTATGGCGCTAGTAGGCGACGGTGAAGCGGGCCCGGCGGTGCTTCGGCGTCTCCAGCTCGTCGATCATGGCGACGGCGAAGTCCTCCACGGAGATGGCGCTCTTGCCATTGGCGTCGGACAGCAGCCGATCGCCGCCGAGGCGGAACGTCCCCGTGCGCTCGCCGGGCGAGATGAAGGCGGCCGGGCTGAGCATGGTCCAGTCCAGGGCGGGATCCTTCCGGAGCAGGGCCAGGGCCTCCCGGGCCCCTTCGGCGGTGCCCTTCCACTGGTCCGGGAACTCCGGCGTGTCCAGGAGCTGCACGCCCGGAGCGACCTCGAGACTGCCGGCCCCGCCCACGACCAGGATGCGTGGGACGCCGGCGGACTTGGTGGCGGCGATGATGGAGCGGATGCCCTTCATGTAGTAGCCGTAGACATCCTCCTGGGCGTGGCCGCTGAAGGCGCTGAGGACGGCCTCCTGGCCGGCCAGCTCCGCGGAGAGCTTCGAGGTGTCCATCACGTCGGCCTTCACGGCGGACATCTGGGGGTGGGGGGCCAGGCGCTCGGGGCGGCCCACCAGGGCCTTGACCTGGTGCCCTCTCGACAGGGCCTCCTTCAGGAGGCCTGAACCGATGAAGCCCGACGCGCCGATGATCGCGATGTGCATGTTGCCTCCTTGGTGTGGATGGGAATCACCCCGCCGGTCCAGGCCACGGGCCGCCCCGGGCCCCCATGTATGGGACCGGAGCGCCGCAGGGGCAATGCCTGTCTCAGCGGTGCTCGACCACGTCCTTGGCTTCGAACCGCACCTTGGGGACGGCGGCGTACTTGTCCCCCTCTGCGCGATAGCCCAGGGGGCAGGCGCTGATGGTGGTGTAGCCCGTGCCCTTGAGCCCCAGGATGTCGTCGTACTTGGCGGGCTCGATGCCCTCGAAGGGGCAGGCGTCCACACCGAGCAGGGCCGCGGAGGTCATGAGGTTGCCCAGGGCGATGTAGGTCTGGCGGGCGGCCCAGTCCTGGATGATCGCGTGGCGGGGGCCCTTCACCAGATCGCCCACCATGTAGCCCTTGTAGCCGGCCAGGCTTTCGACGGAGACGCCCTGCACCTCGGCCATGCGGGCCACGAAGCGGTCCACGTCGGCCTCGGTGATGTCCACCTTGGCGGTGAGCACCACCAGGTGGCTGCAGTCCACCACCTGGGACTGGTTCCAGGAGGCCGGGCGCAGCTTCGCCTTGAGGGCGGAGTCGGTGACCACGATGAACTTCCAGGGCTGGAGACCGTAGCTGGACGGGGTGAGGACGAGGGCCTTCTCGATGACGGCCCAGTCCGCGGCGGAGATTTTCTTCGCCGGGTCGAACTTCTTCGTGGCGTAGCGCCAGGTGAGCTGTTCGAGCAGGCTGTCGCCGGAGATGATGCTCATGGGTGCCTCAGATTCAGGATGGGGATGGCGTTAAAGGGACTTCTGGATGCGGGTCCGGATCTGGTCGATGGGCAGGGAGCCCACGATGCGGTCCAGGGCCTGTCCGTCCTTGAAGATGACCAGGGTCGGCATGCTCAGCACGTCGTACTGCTCGGAAAGCGGGGTGTAGTCGTCCACGTTCACCTTGGCGAAGGCGACCTTCCCCTGGAGTTCCTCGGCCAGGGTTTCCGTGATGGGGGCCAGCTCCCGGCAGGGGGCGCACCAGGGAGCCCAGAAATCCACCACGGTGATGCCATGGGCCACCGCCTCGGCGAAGGTCTGGTCGGTCAGGTGCTTGATGCGGTCGGACATGCGCGGGCTCCTGCGGAATCCTCCCAGATTAGCGGATCCGGGAGGATTTCCGGTCATGACAATCGCATGAGAACCCAGCGAACTTAGGCCCCCTTTGCCCAGCGGGTGGCGGCGGAGGCGACGCGCTGGCCCAGCAGCTCGGCGCTCTTGCGATCCGCCGCATTGGGCTCCAGCTCAGGGGCCACCTGGCCGGCCTGGGCCATGATGCCCGTGAAGCTGCCGAGGCGGTTGATGCCTTCCTCGTTGTAGGGCATCTCGCTGTTGCCGATCCAGACCATGCCGTGCTGCATGGCGAAGATCATCAGAGACTGGAGGGTGTTCAGCTTGTCGCCGCTGGGGCTGCCGCTGATGGTGAAGCCGGCCGCCAGCTTGTCCTTCCACTTCCGCTCGATCCAGGGCTTGGAGCTGGCGTCCATGAAGGTCTTGAAGGGGCCGCTGACGTTGCCCATGTAGGTGGGGCTGCCGAAGATGATGGCGTCCGAGGCCTCGAGATCGGCCCAGTGGGCTTCGATCTCCTCCACGGGGATGAGCAGCGTCTTGGCGCCGGGGATGGTGTCCGCGCCGGCTTTCACGCTCTCCGCCAGCACCTTGGTGTGGCCATAGCCGCTGTGGAACACGATGGCGATCTGGGTCATGTGGGCTCCTTTTCGGGCGCTTGCATTCGATTGGCCCGTGACCCAAACTTAGGAAGCCTACGATCGAAAGGAAAGTAGGCACTATTTTGGAAGGTAGGCACCCAATGGTTCGCAAAGCCTGCACCCTCGAACACAACGTCCTCAGCGCCCACTGCCCGACCCGGCAGGCGCTGGACCTGATCGCCGACAAGTGGACCACCCTGCTCATCTACCTGCTCTCGCGGGGCAAGCAGCGCTACGGCGACCTGCACCGGCAGGTGGGCGGCATCAGCCAGAAGATGCTGACCCAGACCCTCCGCAAGCTGGAGCGCGATGGTCTCGTGTCCCGGCACGTCTACCCCGAAGTTCCGCCCCGCACGGAGTACGAGCTGACGAAGCTGGGCCACACGCTCATCGGGCCTATGGGCGCCCTCTGTGAGTGGGCGGGCACGCACCTGTCCGAGCTGGAGCAGGCCCGGAAGCGCTACGACCACCTCCAGAAGAAGCCTCCCCTCAGCGCCTGATGCTGTCCGGGGGGGAGGCTCCGACTCTGCGAGCCGCGCAGCGGAAGCAGGAGCCTCGCGGGAGCGAGGCGCTAGGTGGAGGCCTGCTCGCTTTGCTCGCGATGTCCCCCCGGGCCCCCGCGCTTCGGCCGGGCGGAGCCCGTCCTCAGCGCCTGAGATCCTCGGGCGTGTCCAGGTCAGCGGCGCCCTCCGGGAAGGGCAGGGTGGCCGCGGATTCCCGCAGCAGGAGGGCCTTGGCGCCGCGATCGCCCCGCAGGGCCAAGAGCTCCGGAAACAGGCGGCGGGGCAGCACGGCCGGGATGCCCACGGTTCCGGCATAGGCGCAGGCTGCGGGCCGCGACGGGTCGGTGGCGGCCAGGGCCAGGAGGCGGCGCAGGAGCACCTCGTCCACGGCGAGCTGATCCACCGTGAGGAGCAGGACGGATTGGGCCGCCGGCAGCGCTGCGATGCCAACCCGGATCGAGCTGGCCATGCCCTCCTCGGCTCCGGGGTTGGGCACGGTCCCGACGGCCAGGCCCTCCAGCCCCGGGTCCCAGGCCCCGGTCACGGCCAACACGGGCCTGCAGCCGGCCCCCAGCGCCGCCCGTGCCGCGCGGTGCAGGAGCGTCTCGCCAGCGATGGTCAACAGGGCCTTGGGGCCGCCCATGCGGCGCCCCGCCCCGGCGGCCAGGACCAGCGCAGCCGTCATGGGGGCGATACCGGGGTGCGGGTCGCCCGCAGGGATCCGCCGGCCCGGCCGTGGAGGCGGGCCTGGATCTCCGCCAGCACCGCCAGGGCGATGGTCTCGGGGTCCTCGGCCCCCAGGTCCAGGCCCACGGGGCTGTGCAGGCGCTCCCCGCAGTGGATGCCCTCCGCGGCCAGCTCGCCCACCAGCTTCGCGCTCCGGGCCCGGCTGCCCATGAGGCCGAGATAGCCCGCTTCGGTGGCCGCCAGCAGGCGCAGGGCCTCCAGGTCCTTCATGTAGTTGTGGGTCATGAGTACCACGGCGCTGCGCGGATCCAGCCTCAGCTCGGGGATCCGCTGGGCGGGGTGGCCCGCGAGCACTTGGTCCGCTTCCGGAAACCGCCCGGGCCGGGCGAAGGCGGGACGGTGATCCAGCAGGCCCACGGTCCAGCCCAGCTCCTTGGCCATGCGCACCAGGGGCCGGCTGTCGTCGCTGGCGCCCAGGATCCAGAGCGCGATCGGCGGGGCGAAGGTTTCGATGAAGCCGGATGCGTGCGTGTCGGGCTTGGGCGGAATGCTGCGCATTCCGAGTTGTCCAGGATCCAATGCGAGGTGGAGGGTCAGAAGCGTTCTCGAAGCCTGGGCCTGTTCCACCCAACTCAACCAATCCGGCAGCACGGCGGGATCCAGGCGCTCCACCAGGATGTCCAGCACGCCCTCGCAGCCGCTGCCGCTGCCCCAGACCAGGTCCGCATCGCCGCGGAGGTCGTAGCGGAGCAGGCGGGGCCGGCCCTCGGCCAGCACCTCGCGGGCCCGGGCCATGACCTCGCCCTCCAGGCAGCCTCCGCTGAGGGAGCCGCGCAGCACCTGTTCCCCGTCGGTCAGCAGGCGGGAGCCTGGCCGCCGGTAGCTGGAGCCCTCCACATGTAGCAGGGTGGCCAGGGCCAGCGGCGAACTGCTGGCCCGGACGAGCGCCAGGATGTCCTGGAGTTCTTTGTGCATGAGTGGATTATGCCGTGCGATCAAGCCTTGCGGAGCGCCGGAGGGAGCAGAGGCAGGCTGCGCAGGCGCTTGCCGGTGGCATTGAAATAGGCATTGGCCACGGCGGGCGCCAGGGGCGGCAGGCCCGGCTCGCCCACGCCGCCGGGGGGCAGGTTGCTGGGCACGATGTGGACCTCCACCTTCGGCATGGAGGGGAGCAGGAGGATGGGGTGCTCCGAGAAGCTGGATGCGGTCACGCGGCCGTCCTTGAGCGTGATCTCGTCGTAGAGTGCCGCGCTGAGGCCGAAGGCGATGCCGCCTTCCATCTGGGCCTTCACATTCCGTGGGTTCAGCGCCATGCCGCAGTCCACGGCGCAGACCACGCGGTGGACGCGGATGCCGCCGCCCGCCTTGGCTTCCACTTCGGCCACCTGGGCCACGTAGGTGCCGCAGTCCAGGTAGGCGTGGGCCGCGATGCCCCGGCCCCAACCCTTGGGCAGCTTGCGCTTGCGCCATCCGGCCTTGTCCGCGGCCAGCTCGAGCACGGCCCGGTAGCGCGCCGGATCGAACTCGTGCTGGCCCAGCTTCAGCGGGGCCTTCGGAAGGTGCCGGAGGCGGAAGTCCAGGGGATCTTTGCCCGCGGCGTGGGCCAGTTCGTCCAGGAAGCACTCGGTGACGAAGGGGTTGAAGCTGGCGGGCACTGCGCGCCAGAACCAGACGGGCACGGGCGTGTCGCTCTGGCCCCACTCCACCCGGAGGTTCGGGATGGCGTAGGGCAGGTCCGCGGCCCCCGCCAGCTCCGTGGCCTCAGGAGGCCAGGGGAAGTGGTTCGAGGCGGCGATGGAGGGCCCGGCGTAGCGGTGCAGCCAGGCCACAGGCTGCCCCTTGGCATCCAGGCCCGCCTCGAGCTCGTGGAGGGTGGCGGGCCGGTAGCCGTCGTGCTGGAAGTCGTCAGGTCGGGTCCACTGCGCCTTCACAGGCGCGCCGGCGGCCTTGGAGCATTCCACCGCATCGAGGATGAAGTCCGCCATGGCGCGGCGGCCGAAGCCCCCGCCTGCCAGGGTGACCTGGATCTCGATCTGGCCGGCCTTCAGGCCCGTGGCCTTCTCGACGAAGGGCAGGGCCATGCCCGCGGCCTGGGTGGGGGCCCAGATCATGCAGCGATCGGGTTTCACATCCGCCACGGCCACCATCGGTTCCATGGTGGCGTGGGCCAGGAAGGGCGCGTCGTAGGTGGCCTTGATCCGCTTGGCGGCCTTGGGCAGGGCCTGGGCGGCATCGCCCTCCTGGCGCACCACCTTCCCCGGCGCCTTCAGGCGCTCCTCGTACTGCTTCCGGATGGCGGCGCTGTCCAGCCTGGCGGCGGGCCCCTCGTCCCACTGCACCTTGAGGGCCTCCCGGCCCGCGAAGGCCGCCCAGGTGTCCTCGCCGAAGACGGCCACGCCGCTGGAGATGGCCTGCACCTTCTTCACGCCCGGCACCTTGAGGGCCGCTGTGGCGTCGAAGGACCTCACCTTGCCGCCGAACACCGGGCAGCGCTCGATGCTGGCCACGAGCATGCCGGGCAGGTGGATGTCCGTGGCGAACTGGGCCCTGCCGGAGACGATGTCGGGGCCGTCCAGCCTCGCCACGTCCCGGCCGAGGATGCGGAAGTCCTTGGCCGCCTTCAGGGGCGGCTCCGCCGGGACCGGAAGCTTCGCCGCCCGGTCGGTGAGCTCGCCGTAGTCCAGGCTCCGCTTGGTGAGCGGGTGCTGGACGCGACCCGAGCGCGCGAGGCACTCGGCCTTCGGCGCGCCCCAGGTGTCCGCGGCGGCCTGGAGAAGCATCTCCCGGGCCTGGGCGCCCACCTTGCGGAGCGCGAGCGTGGTGCTGCGGGTGGTCTGGCTTCCGCCGGTGACGCCGAGGTCGCCGAAGCGCGGCGCCGTGGAGGCCTGGAGGACCTTCACGCGGGACCAGTCCGCCTCCAGCTCCTCCGCGATGGCCATGGCCATGCTGGTGCGCACGCCCTGGCCGATCTCCGTGCGGGTGGCCCAGACGGTGACGGTGCCGTCCCTGTCAATCCGCAGCATGCCGCTGGGCTCGAAAGCCTCCGCGGGAGCCGGAGCCTGGGCGGCCCCCTTCAGCCGCACCGGCAGGGCGAAGGACAAGGTCAGGGCGCCCGTGGTCTTGAGGAAGTCGCGTCGGGTGGTGCTCATGGCTTCACCCCCTTTCCCTGGCCCGCGGCAAGGTGGATGGCCTCGCGGATCCGCAGGTAGGTGCCGCAGCGGCACACGTTCTCGCCCATGGCCTGGTCGATCTCCCGGTCCGTGGGCTTGGGGTGCCTGGCCAGCAGGGCCGCGGCGGTCATGATCTGGCCCGTCTGGCAGTAGCCGCACTGGGCGACGTCCGCCTCGATCCAGGCCTTCTGCAGGGGATGGGCCCCGTGGGGGTCCAGGCCCTCGATGGTGGTGACGCGCTGGGTGCCGACGTCGGCCACGGGGGTGATGCAGGACCGCGTGGGCTCGCTTCCCAGATGCACGGTGCAGGCGCCGCAGAGGCCCTGGCCGCACCCGAACTTGGTGCCGGTGAGCTTGAGGCGGTCGCGGAGCACCCACAGCAGGGGCATGTCCGCGGGCGCTTCAACCGTATGGGACTGGCCGTTGACCGAGAGGGTGTACTCCGCCATGGGCACCTCCATCTGGAATGGCGGTCCCCATGCTACGCCTTTTCAAAGGCGAGGGTGTGTTGTGAAAAATTAGATCAATCCGCCTTCGATGGGTACTTTGCGGATCCGCTTCCCCGTGGCGGCGAAGACCGCGTTCAGCACGGCGGGGATGGCCACGGGCACGGGCGGCTCGCCCATGCCGGAAGGAGCCTCGGCACTGGGGATGATGTGGGTCTCGATGAGGGGCATGTCGCCCAGGCGCAGCACGGGGAAGTCGTGGTAGCCGGTCTGGACGGTGCGGCCCTTCTCCCAGGTGATCTGCGAGAACAGCGCGGAGAGGCCGAAAGCGATGCCTCCCTCCACCTGGGCCTCGAGCCCTGCCGGGTTCACGACGAGGCCGCAGTCCACGGCGCAGGTGACCTTGTGGACCTTGAGCCGGCCCTTCACCACGGAGACCTCGGCCACCTCGGCGGCATAGGTGCGGCCGTCGTAGGCGTGGCAGGCCAGGCCCAGGCCGCGGCCCGCGGGCAGCTTGCGGCCCCAGCCGGCCTTGGCGGCGGCCACCTCCAGCACCTTCTTCAGGCGCCGGATGTCCGCCTCGTCGCGGCCGAACTTCACCTTCCCGCGGTCGCCCAGCAGGTCCAGGCGGAAGCGGAGCGGGTCCTTCCCCAGGGCGTGGGCGACTTCGTCGAAGAAACACTCCCGCGCGAAGACGTTGGGCACGATCTGGATGCCGCGCCACCAGCCCAGGGGCGTGGGGGCCTCCACCTCCGCGAAGTCCACGGCGATGGCCGGGATGGCGTAGGGGATGTCGTAGGCGCCGTTGGTTTCCGTGGATGCCTGCGAGGGGGCCTTCTGCCCGCCGGTCCAGGAGCGCCGCACCGCCGGGCCGGCGATGCGGTGGGTCCAGGCCGTCAGGGCGCCCGCGCCGTCGATTCCCGCCCGCAGCCGGTGGAGCGTGGCGGGGTGGTGCAGGTCGTGGCGGATGTCGTCCTCCCGGTCCCAGACCACCTGCACCGCGCCGCCGGCGGCCTTGGCCACCTGGGCGGCCTCGGTGCTGAAGTCCGTGCCGAGCCGGCGTCCGAAGCCGCCGCCGATGAGGGGGACGTTCACCTTCAGCTGCTCGGCCTTCAGGCCGACCGCCGCGGCGGCGCGGTCCTGGGCCCGGTTCGCCGACTGGCTGCCCACCCACATCTCGGTGCCGTCGGCGCCCACCTGGGCGGTGGCGTTCATGGGCTCCACCGTGACGTGGGCCTGGTAGGGGAAGCTGTACTCCGCCTCCAGGACCTTGGCGGCGGCCGCCAGGGCCTTGGCGGGATCGCCTTCCCGGCGAGCGTCGTCGGCGGGGCCCGCGAGGGCCGTCCGGCTCCGGGCCTCCAGGGCCGCGGAGCTGAAGTCCCGGGCGGCGCCCTCGTCCCAGGTGGCGGTGGCCGCCAGGGCGTCGCGCCCCTTGAAGGCGGCCCAGGTGCTGTCGGCCACGACGGCGATCCCCGTGGGCACCTTCAGCACGGCCTTCACGCCGCGCACGGACGTGGCCTTGGCCTCGTCCCAGCTCTTCGGCTGGCCGCCGGGAACGGGGCAGCGCAGCACGGCGGCGAAGCGCTGGCCGGGGCGGCGCACGTCGAGGCCGAAGACGGCCTTGCCGGTGACGATGGCCGGGCCGTCGAAGCGGGGCGTCCGCTTGCCCAGCAGGCGGTACTCGCCGGGCTTCTTCAGCGGGGGATCCTTGGGCACGGGCAGCTTCGCGGCGGCCTCCGCCAGAGCCCCGTAGCCCAGCTTCTTCCCGTCAGGGCCCAGCACGAAGCCCTTCTCCGTGCGGCACTGGGCGATGGACACCCCCCACTGGGCGGCCGCGGCCCCCTTGAGCATCTCCCGGGCGGCGGCTCCGGCCCGCCGGAGGGCATCCCAGGTGGTGCTCACGCTGGTGCTGCCGCCCGTGTTCATGGCTTTGAACTCCGGTCCGGGCTGGGCCGTGGCCACCTCGATCCTCGACCAGTCGAGGTCGAGCTCTTCGGCCAGAGCCAGGGGCAGGGCGGTGCGCACACCCTGGCCCATCTCCACCTTGGGCACCGTGATCTGCGCGGTGCCATCGGGCCGTATGGCCAGGAACGCGTTGGGATGGAAGGTCGCCTTGGCGGCCTCGCCCGGCCGGGGCTTGGCGTCGAGGTGGAGGCCCAGCACGAGCCCCGCGCCCGCGGCGCCCGTGACCTTGAGGAAGTCGCGGCGGCTGGTCATTTCACACCTCCCGCGGCGCGCTTCACGGCTTTCCGGATGCGGGGATAGGTGCCGCAGCGGCAGATGTGGTCGGCGAAGGCCTCGTCGATGTCGTGGTCCGTGGGATGGGCCTTGCGCTTGAGCAGGGCGGCGGCGCTCATGATCATGCCCGGCTGGCAGTAGCCGCACTGGGCCACGTCTTCGGCGATCCAGGCCTTCTGCACGGGATGGGAGCCATCCCTGGACAGGCCCTCCACGGTGAGGACGGCGTGTCCGGCGGCCTCCTTCAGGCTCGTCTGGCAGGACCGCACGGCCTGGCCGTCGACATGCACGGTGCAGGCGCCGCAGACGCCCTGGCCGCACCCGAACTTGGTGCCGGTGAGGCCCAGGGTGTCCCGGAGGACCCAGAGAAGCGGCGTGCCGGCGTCGGCATCGATGGTGCGGCTGCGGCCGTTCACGGTGAGCTGATAGGCTGGCATGGCAGCTCCCTCCGAATATCGTGTGACGAGGGTTCCACCCTACGCTTCCCGCCCCTGCGGCGCAACGCCGCCCTCGTCAGGCACGGGCCGGCGGGGGCACGCTATGCTGGGGTCCCCCCCTTCTGGAGAATCGGATGCGACCCCTGATCGCCGCCTTCCTGTCCTTCGCCGCCATGGCCTTGAGCGCGGGCCCCAAACCCCAGGTGAAGCTCACCACGTCCATGGGTGTGATCGTCATGGAGTTGGAGCCGCAGGCGGCCCCCCGGACCGTGGAGAACTTCCTGAAGTACGTGAAGAAGGGCCATTACAACGGCACCATCTTCCACCGCGTGATCTCCGACTTCATGATCCAGGGCGGCGGGTACGTGGACTACCTGGGGAAGAAGCGCACGGACGCCTCCATTCCCAATGAGGCGGATCGCGCCCTGGCGGCGGGACTGAAGAACAAGCGCGGCACCGTGGCCATGGCCCGGACGCCGGATCCCCACAGCGCCACCGCCGAGTTCTTCATCAACGTGGTGGACAACCCCAAGCTCGACTTCAAGAGCAAGGCCAACGCCACGACCTGGGGCTACTGCGTGTTCGGCCGGGTCATCAAGGGCATGGACGTGGTGGACCGCATCAGGGCCGTGAAGACCAGCAACAAGCGCAGCGACTTCCTGAATCTGCCCGTGAAGCCGGTGCTCATCAAGGAAGCTGTGCAGATCCAATGACGGCGAGGGCCTCCGCAGGCGCCCCCAGCTTGCGCAGGCTGCGCTCGAGGCGCGCGCGGTAGCGGGGCCACAGTTCCGCGCCCGCGGGCGCGAAGCCGGCGCGGTCCCAATCCAGGATCAGGGCCCCGTTGCCGGGCGGCAGCAGGATGTTCGTGGCGTTGAGGTCGGGAGACCAGAGGCCCCACTCGCAAAGCGAGGTGATGGCCTGGCGGATGGCCTCCGCGCGTTCCGCGCTCAAATCCCAGCGGCGCGGCCAGGCTTCGCCCGCGGACAGCCGGGTGAACAGCACACCCTCCACGCCGAGGCCGCTGGGGCGCCACGCGTAGCCCAGGGGCTCCACCGTGGGGAAGCCCGCCTCCCACAGCCCGCGGTGGACGGCGTACTCCGCGGCGAACCGGAGATGCGTGCGGTAGGTGCGGTCGTTGAGGTGGCGCAGCAAGCCGCCACGGCGGTAGGGCCTCATCACGAGATCGCCGATGCGGAGGATGCCGCCCCGGCCGAAGGCCCCTTCCATGGGCACGGCGTCTCCCGCGGGCGCCTGGCCGCCGGGCGTGCACACGCGCCAGCCGCCACCCAGACCTGGCAGCTCGTGGTTCACGCGGCAGCCCAGCGGCCGCAGCGCCTTGCCTGGTTCGTAGGGCCACGAGGCCGGCAGGGGGGGGACGATGTAGGGATCGTGGATCATGAGAATCCAGCTTGGCGGGTCCATGAGCGGAAGGCAAAGGATGAGTCGGTGAACGCTGTGGAACCAGCCCGCCGACACCTGTCAACCGCCTAGCCGGGAGAGGGTCTGCCACCAAAAAACAGCACGGACCCAAGTGGCTTGAGCTGAAAGGAATTCTTCCGGATTGCACCCCCGCTTCCCACAAAGGATGTGGAAATCCCGGTGGCGACTCCCGGTAACGCGGCGAGATTTTTCTCGATTTCTGCACGCGCCCCAGACGGGGTTTCATCTCCGCCATGCACCGGCCTCACCTATCCTTGAACCGTGGACGCGCACCCGCCTTCTTCCTTCATTCCCGCTGAGGCACTGGCCCGGAGGGCCCGCCTCGCCGCGGTTCTGGCCGCCATGGAGCAGGTGGCGCCGAGCAGTGAGCCCGCCGCGCTCCAGGCCTTACGCCGGGCGCTGCAGGGCGAGCCGGCGGACCCCGTCGTGCTCGTCCAGTCGCTGGTCCATGAGGAGCTGGTGGAGGAGGGAACTGCTCTGGTGCGCGCTGAACGCCGGACCGCTGACGGTACATGGGTCGCGCAGCTTACAGCGCTCCTGCTGCCGCTCGCGGCGAAGGCCATGGCGAAGCGCGAGGCGGGATGGCAGCTGGACAGCCGGCGCGCGGCGGTGCGCCTGGGCTATGCCAAGGAGGGGCAGGCCCTGGATTTCGACGAAGGCGATGTGCACGCGATCCTGTTGGAGGCGTTCCGCCTCGAGGGGTTGCGTCCTGCGCTGGACCTCGGCAAGCGCCCGCGGCCGTCGCTGCGTCTCGAGCTGCCGCTGCCGGAGGGCGCCGGAGGCCTGGCGGAGTGGGCGGAGGTGGTGTTCCGGCCGGAGCCGATCGAGCCTCCGGAGGCGCTGCTGGAGCGGTTGAATGGCCGGCTTCCGGAAGGTCTGCGGATCCATCGCTGGGATCCCCATCCCTCCTACGCCTCGCCGGTGGGCGAGCTTGCCGAGGCTTCCCGCTGGCGGTGGGCATGTCCTGCGGAGCTGGCCGATGGCGCCCGGCGCCGTTGTGCCGAGTTCCTCTATGCGGAGTCGTGGCTCTGGGAGAAGGGAGGCCGGGTCGAGGGCCGGAAGCAGGTCAAGCAGCTGGACCTGCGGCCGCTGGTGCTCGACCTGCGCTGGGAGGGCGACATCCTCTTCAGCATGACGCGCGCCAGCAGTTCCGAGGCGGGCAATCCCCTCAAGATCCACGCGGCCGTCCTCGGCCTGGAGCCGGCCGCGCTGCACGGCCTCTTGCGGCTCTCCCTGGACCTGCGGCCGGATCCGCGTCTGGCCCAGGCCGAGCGGTTCGAGCCCAAGCTCAAGAACATGTACGAGGATGCGGTGCTGCTCGGCGGCGGCTCGAACATCACCCTGGTGGACGACGATGACGACGAGCCCCTGCGCCTAGGTTGAGCCGGCCTCCTTGCTGATGGCCAGCAGCAGGCCCAGGCAGATCAGGCTGGCGATGAGGCTGTTGGGGCCGAAGGAGATGAAGGGCAGGGGGATGCCCTTGTTGGGAGCCAACGACAGCACCACGCTCATGTTCATCAGGGCCTGGACCACCAGGAGCAGCACGAAGCCCATGGCGCAGAGCTTGAGGAAGGTGTCGTTCACCCGCCGGGCGATGCGGTAGCCCCGCCAGAGGATCGCGATGAAGAGCGCCAGGATCGCCACGGTCCCGATGAGGCCCGCCTCCTCGGCGATGACGGCGTAGATGAAATCCGTGTGGGCCTCGGGAAGGAAGAAGAGCTTCTGCTTGCCGCCGCCCAGGCCCACGCCCATGAAGCCGCCGTTGCCCACGGCCACGAGGCTCTGGAGGGCCTGGTGGCCCTTGCCGAGGGGGTCGGCCGCCGGATTCAGGAAGCTCGTCACGCGGGCCAGCCGGTAGGGCGACAGCACCACGAACGCGGTGCCCAGGGCTCCCAGCACGGGGATGGCGATGGCGAAGATCCACTTGGGCGCGCCGCCCAGGAACACCACCAACAGGGTCACGAAGAC
This sequence comes from Geothrix fermentans DSM 14018, assembly GCF_000428885.1. GTDB lineage: Bacteria > Acidobacteriota > Holophagae > Holophagales > Holophagaceae > Geothrix > Geothrix fermentans. The sequence continues at coordinate 166,206 of NZ_KE386810.1, forward strand.
GATGAGGAACGAGGTGCCGAAATCAGGCTCGCGCAGGATGAGGGCCAAGGGGATGGACATGATGCCCGCCAGGCCCAGGAGCTTGGGCAGGGCGTCGCGATGGCTCGACCAGGCCTCGCGGTGGCGCACCATCCATCCGGCGGCGATGAGCACGGCCAGGGGCTTGAACAGCTCCGACGGCTGGATGCTCATGGCCCCCAGGCGGATCCAGCGGTGGGCGCCGTTGATCTTGGGCCCGAAGAAGAGCACCGCCACCAGCAGCAGCACCAGGACGCCGTAGGCGATCTGGAGCGGGCGGGAGTGGTCCTGGAGCGGGGCCAGATCCACCTGGGAGAGCGCCAGCATGAAGGCGATGCCGATGACGCCGCCCAGGAGCTGGCGGGTCAGGAAGGCCGTGGCCGCCGCGTGGTTCTGGGAGGCCTTGATGGCGGAGGCCGAGTAGATCCACACCATGCCCACCGCCACCAGGGCCAGCGCGAAGAGCACCAGCCAGCGGTCGACGGGGCGGCGGACGTCGGGCGCCATGGCGGGGACCTAGGCCAGCGCCAGATCGCGGCGGGCGGCCGTTTCGAGCTCCTGGAGCGCCTGGTCCACCCAGGCGGCCTCCTGGGCTTCCACCATGAGGCGGAGCTTGGGTTCCGTGCCGGACCAGCGGACCACCTGGCGCACGCCCTCGCCCCACCGGGCATCAATGGCGGCCATGGCGGAGAGCAGGTCCGGGCAGGCTTCCAGGTCGCGGCGGTCCTTGGCGACCACGTTCACCAGGCGCTGGGGCCAGGGGCGGAAGGCCCAGGCCCAGCGGCGGTCGGCGGGCCGGTGCAGCAGGGCGCGGAGGATGCCGAGGGCGGCGGCCATGCCGTCCCCGCTGGGGCCCACGCGCTTCTGGATGAGGTGGCCGGAGGCCTCGGCGGCCAGGTCCCAGCCGCGCCGGGCCATCTCCCGCAGCAGGAACTTGTCGCCCACGGGGGTGCGGACGAAGGGGATGTCCGCGTGGGCCAGGGCCTGGGCCAGGCCGCCGTTGGTCATCACGGTGCCCACCACGCCCGGGGGGACGTCGCCGCTGGCCTTGCGGTCCTGGGCGAGGAGCCAGACCATCTGGTCGCCGTCCACCAGATCGCCCTGGCCATCCACGAGCAGGCAGCGGTCCCCATCGCCGTCGAAGGCGATGCCCAGCTGGGCGCCCCGGGCCACCACGGCCGCGGAGAGGGTGTTGAGGTGGGTGGAGCCCACGCCCACGTTGATGGAGGGACCGTCGGCGGGCACGCCGATCCAGTGGATGGACTCCCCGCGGAAGAGCTCCTGGGCGGCTTCCGCCGTGGCGCCATGGGCGCAGTCGATCACCACCCCGAAATGGCGGGGGAGATCGATGCCGCCCAGGTGGGCCAGGTAGGGCTGGAGGTCCAGGCGCCCCGCAGGCGCCGAGACGGTGGTGGGCTCGGGGATGGCGTCGAAGGCGGCCTCGATGGCCTGCTCCTGGTCCTCCTCCAGCTTCTCACCCAGCTCGTTGAAGCCCTTGAGCCCGTTGTCCTCGGGGGGGTTGTGGCTGGCGGAGATCATGAGGCCCCAGGTCTTCTCGCCTTCCGCGCTCAGCTTCGCCACGTTCCAGGCCACGGCGGGCGTGGGGGCCATGCCCAGGATGAGCACCTTCAAGCCCATCCCCAGGCCCAGGATGAAGGCCTCGGACATGGGCCCGGAGCTGGACCGGGGATCCCAGCCGACCACCATCCGCTTCACGCCGGCCCCCCGGGCCACCTGGGCCCAGGCGGCACCCCAGCGGGAGACTTCTTCCAGGGTGAGGGGGGAGCGCAGGGCGACCCCGCGGATGCCATCGGTTCCGAAGTAGCGCAGACTCATGCCGCCAGATTAACCGATGCTCCCGGCCGATGTTCAGGCCGAGGCTCAGGCCAGGGCGTGCGTCCGGAAGACCCGGTATCCCCAGGCCATGGCCTCCGCGTGGGCGGCGGCCGTCAGGGCGTCGCGCTGGAGGGGGGGCAGGCCGGGCTCGGCGGCCTTGAGGGCCAGGAAGCGCTTGCGGGAAATGCCGATGCAGACGCGGTTGGCGGGCCAGGCCAGGGCCTCCGGCAGCCGCGGCAGGGCGTTCCAGAGGGCCAGATCCTCGGCGAAGGTGGTGCCGAAGCCGAAGCCCGGGTCCAGCAGCACGCGGTGATCATCGATGCCGGCTTCCCGCAGGCGATCGCGGACCTCGAGCAGCTCGGCGGCGGCCAGGGACGCATCCTTCGGGGCGGGATCATCGTAGGGGGGCATGAGGAAGCCCTCGCCCTGGAGGCGGCTGCGCATCGCGATAAGGCCGCAGGAGGAGCCGCCGGCCAGCTCCAGCATGGCGGGATCGGACAGGCCGGCCACGTCATTGATGACGCAGATCCCGGCCTCGAGGCCCTTCGCGGCGACGGCGGCATGGCGCGTGTCCAGGCTGAGGGGGATGTGGGGCAACGTCTCCCGCAGCGCCGCCAGCACCGGTTCCAGACGGCCCCATTCCGTGGTGGCATCCACAGCCGCGGATCCGGGGCGGGTGCTTTCGGCGCCGAGGTCCAGCATGCGGGCTCCGGCGGCCACGAGGCACCGGGCCTGGGCCAGGGCCGCCGAGGGATCCAGGTAGCGTCCCCCATCGCTGAAGGAGTCCGGTGTCAGGTTGAGAATGCCGAGGAAAAGGGGACCGCCCTCGAGGAGCGGTCCCCATCGGAACGGTGCGGGCCTCACGCGGGCTTGAGGGCGGGATTCAGGCCGGGATCGGTCTTGGGCCCTTCCACGGTGGCCGGGGCGGACGGCGTGCCGCCGTTCTTGGGCGGGGGCAGGGTGCCGCCCTTCATGAGGATGTCGATGTCCCCGCCGTCGAGGGTCTCGCGCACCAGGAGGGCCTCGGCGATGGCCACCAGCTTGTCGCGGTGGGCCTCGATGGCGGCCTTGGCGCGGCGGTAGTTGCGGAGGACGAACTCCTGCACCTCCACGTCGATGAGGCGTGCGGTGTCCTCGGAGATCTCGCGGTGCTGGGCGAAATCGCGGCCCAGGAAGACCTCGTGCTGACCGCCGCCGAAGTTCAGCGGGCCCAGCTTGTCGCTCATGCCGTATTCCGTGACCATGGATCGGGCCATCTCGGTGGCCTGCTGGATGTCGTTGGCGGCGCCGGTGCTGAGCTGGTTGAAGAAGATCTCCTCGGCGATACGGCCGCCCATGGCGATGGCGATACGGCTCTCCATGTAGTCCCGGGTGGTGTTGTAGCGGTCGGTCACCGGCAGCTGCCAGGTGACGCCCAGGGCGCGGCCGCGGGGGATGATGGTGACCTTGTGGAGCGGGTCGCTGTCGGGCACCACGTGGGCGACCACCGTGTGGCCGGCCTCGTGGTAGGCGGTGATGCGCTTGTCGGCCTCGGTCATGACGAGGCTGCGGCGCTCGGCGCCCATGTAGACCTTGTCCTTGGCGTTCTCGAAGTCGGCCATCTCGACCCACTTCTTGCTGCCCCGGGCGGCGGTGAGGGCGGCCTCGTTGCAGAGGTTGGCCAGGTCCGCGCCGGCGAAGCCGGGGGTGCCGCGGGCGATGACTTCCAGGTCCACGTCGGGGCTGAGGGGGATCTTGTCCGTGGTGTGCACCTTCAGGATCTCGTGGCGGCCCTTCACGTCGGGGCGGTCCACCACCACGCGCCGGTCGAAGCGGCCGGGGCGGAGCAGGGCGGGGTCCAGCACGTCGGGGCGGTTGGTGGCGGCGATGAGGATGACGCCCTCGTTGCCTTCGAAGCCGTCCATCTCGACCAGCAGCTGGTTCAGGGTCTGCTCGCGCTCGTCGTGGCCGCCGCCCAGGCCGGCGCCGCGGTGGCGGCCCACGGCGTCGATCTCATCGATGAACACGATGCAGGGGGCGCTCTTCTTGGCCTGCTCGAAGAGGTCGCGCACGCGGCTGGCGCCCACGCCCACGAACATCTCCACGAAGTCGGAGCCGGAGATGGAGAAGAACTGCACCTTGGCCTCGCCGGCGATGGCGCGGGCCAGGAGGGTCTTGCCGGTCCCCGGAGGGCCCATGAGCAGCACGCCCTTGGGGATCTTGCCACCCAGCTTCACGAACTTGGCGGGATCCTTCAGGAACTCCACGATCTCCTTGAGCTCCTCCTTGGCCTCGTCGCAGCCAGCCACATCCGCGAAAGTGACGCGCTTGGCGCTGCTGGAGAGGCCCTTGGCGCGGGCCTTGCCGAAGCTCAGGGCCTTGTTGCCGCCCATCTGGGCTTGCCGCATGAACACGAACCAGAGCACGACGAACACGAGCAGGGGCGCCCAGAACATCAGCACGTAGGCGAAGTTGTTCTCGCTGGGCTTGGCAGCCTTGAACTCCTCCAGCTGGCCCTCGGTCTTCCAGCTGAGGATGACCTTGCCCAGGTCCTGCATGGGGGGGGCCACCGTGCGGAACTTCTCGATGACCTCGCCGGTCTTGGCGTTCTTCTCCGGCTGCTTGTAGGTGCCCTCGACGTCGAAGCCGGAGAGGGTTACGGACTTGTACTTGCCTCCCACGCCTTCGGTGTAGAAGGTCGAGAAGGGGATCTCGATCTGGCGGCTGTTCTGGGGGATCTGGCGGAAGGCCAGCACCAAGAGGGCGATGATGCCCAGCCAGACCAGCACACTCTTCATCATGGAATTCAAAGGGTCACTCCTTGGGGCCTTCGCCCGGGTGGCCCTCCAGTGTACTAGGCCCCGGAAGGCAGCTGAACCTTAGATGCACGAACCCGCCGTCTGGTTCAGTGTCCAGACGGAAATTCCCCCATGATGAAGGCTTACGGCCCTTTTCGAGGCGCGCGGCGAGCCAGGGAGCGAGCCCCCGCAGCAGGGCCGCTTCCCGCGGCCAGCCCAGGCGCCGGAAGGCTGTTTCCAGGGTCCAGCGCAGCTCCGGCTCCGTCCATGGGCCTCGCTTGAACGTGACGGCGCCATCGGCAATGGACCACCGCGATCCCTCCCAGCCCGCGATCAGCGCATGGGCCAGGCCGGCGGCCTCCTCGGCCTGGAGGTGTGTCTCGAACAGGTGGCGGTCCAGCTCCGGGGCCTCCTTCCGGAGGCTCGCGAGGATCGGCCGCCAGCGGTTCCGGGCCGTGAAGGGCTCGGCGTTGGTGGCATCCTCCCGCCAGGGAAGGTTCCGTGAGGCCAGGTAGGCGCGCAGGTCCGCGCGGCGCGTCTCCGCCAGCGGCGACCAGCGCAGGCCCTGGCGGGGCGCCAGCGGACGCAGGCTGCCCAGCCCTCCGCCCCGGGCCAGGCGGAGGAACACCGTCTCCGTGTGGTCGTCCAGGGTGTGCCCCGTGGCCACCGCGGAGGCGCCGCACTGGTCGGCTTCCTGTCGGAGCCAGTCCCACCGCAGCTCGCGGGCGGCCATCTCCAGCCCCTGGCCGCTGGCCTCGGCATGCGCCCTCACGCCCAGGGAGGCCTCCGCGAGGTCCAGGTCCATGGCCCGGCAGAGGCCGCGCACGAACTCGGCATCCTCCGGCGCTTCGGGCCGCAAGCCGTGGTCCGCGTGGGCCACGCTCAGCTCCAGGCTCAGGCTCTTCCGCAGGGTCCAGAGCAGCGCCAGCAGCGCCACCGAGTCCCCGCCCCCCGAGCAGGCCACCAGCACGCGGCCATGGACGCCATCGCCCCGGCGCTGGATCTGCGCGAGGAGGTCGGACTCGAAGCGGTTCACGCCGGGGATTCCAGCCGGACCACCGTGTCCAGCAGGGCCTTCGGCACCGGCCGGTCACACCAAAGCGCCTCCGCCCACTCGCACATGCGGAGCGAGCCCCAGTGCATGGCCCGGCCGACCACGCCGCGGCGGAAGGCGGGGTGCGCGATCCGGGTGACGGGTTGGGAGGGGTCCTGGTTGAACTGACTGCCGAAGGCGTCGAAGGCCGCCATGCGGCGCTCCCACACGGCGCTCACGTCCACCAGCAGGTCCGGCTGGCCCGGGTTCTCGCCGCCGGCCCAGGCCACGGCCTCGGGCCGCCAGGGCGTTCCCTCGCAGGGATAGTTCTTCAACCCGGCGTAGTAGGCGGCCTCCCGGGCCAGGCGGTGGGCGCGGCGGTGGTCGGGGTGCCGGTCGTCCGGCGCGGGGAGGATCAGCACCCGGGGGCGCAGCCGGCGGATCTCCGCCATGAGGCGCAGGCGGTAGTCCTCCTCCTCCGTGAACCGGCCGTCGGGGAAGTCGAGGACGGTCCGCGGCACGCCGAGGATCCGGGCGGCCTCCTGCGCCTCGGCGCGGCGCGTTTCGGCGGTGCCGCGGGTGCCGAGGTCACCGCTGGTGAGGTCCAGGATGGCGGCCTTCATGCCCCGGTCCGAGGCCAGGGCCAGGAGGCCTCCCACATGGACTTCCACATCATCGGGGTGGGCGCCCAGGGCGAGGATGTCGAGGTCGTGGTTCATGGTCCCTCCACCAGGATCACGGATGCGGCGCCGTCCATGCCGGCCAGGATGCGGTCGAGCAGGGCCTCGTCCCGGAGCCAGCCGAGGCCCGGCAGCACCCGCTCCTGGGGCGCGCCGAAGGGGAAGAGGGCTTGGCGGAGGCGCTCGGGATCCCCCCCCAGGGCACCGGCGGCGGCCTCCCGGTGCAGGCGGCGGTCCAGCTTCGCCAGCCGTTCCCGGGTGCGGGCCTGCTCGCGCACGAAGCGGGCCTGAAGCGCCTCGGGCCAGCCGCGATCCGGCTCTGTCGCCTGGAACCGGGCCGTGGGCAACGGGCCGGGCCACTGGGCCAGCCGGTCCCAGGCGCCCAGTCGCAGGGCGTCCAGCTGTCCGGCGGACACCCGGAACCCGCGCGGCACCACGAAGACGCTGGGCCGCGGGAGGATGTCCGGCGCGGGGAGTCCCACCTTTTCCCAGAGGGGCTCACACAGGCGCCAGTAGGCCCGCTCGGAGGGACCCAGCACCACGGCGGCCACGGGCAGCATCAGCGACTGCATCAGGGGACGGATGGCCGCGCCCGGGCTCAGCCAGCGTCCCGCGGGCAGGGGCGCGCCGGGGTCGAGGCGCTGGCGCAGGCCCGTGCGGGGATCCAGCGAGAACCAGGCGGCCTGCACGCGGGGATCCAGGGGCAGGGGGGACCCCGCAGCCTGCAGCTGGTCGGCCTGCCTCACCAGCAGCGCCTCGAGATCCAGGGCCCGCCAGCGCTCCAGCTCCGCCTGGGCGGGCTCGCGCACCGCGGGATCCGTGGGCGAGAAGGGGCGCAGGCCCCGCGCCCAGAGGGGGGTCCCAAGCGCCAGGGCGTGGCCCCGGAGGGTGGGCTCCTGGGGCTCCGGGAGGGCGCCCCACAGCCCTGCGGCCTGGGACTGGTGCTCCGGCGTCCAAGGCAGCCAGCCTGTGGCCGTTCCGGCCCGGGCCTCGAAGCGGAAGCGATGGCGGACCAGGCGGCCGTCCTCGATTCCCGCCACCGAGGCCACCTCGGCACGGTCGTGGTCCTCGTCGGCCAGCCAGTAGACGGCCTCGGCATCCCGGCGGCGGGCCTCCGCCAGGGCCGCCAGGGCCTTGGCCACGGACAGGGCGGGGCTCCATCCGGCGCCGATCTGCTGGCCGGTGGCGATGACAGGTCTGGGACTCACCGCCTTCCCCCTCTGTCCGCTGCGGGCCTTCCTGGTTGGCGCATCGTACCCATGGGCCCAGCCTAACCGAATCTGCCATGCTCGACGGCATGTGGAGCGTGGCGCCCTGGATCCCCCCTGCCTCTCCGGATCTCGCGGTGCTCGCCATGGAGGCCGCGGACGAGGAGGGGCTCCCCTCCCTGCGCGCCTGGCCCGAGGTCCGGAACAGCGGCATCGGATTCGGAGCGCTCCCGCCCTTTCTCTGCTGGACGGGAGAAGCGGGAGGGCACTGGCACCTGGTGCTCCTCCAGGCCCGGGAAGCCGGTGCCCTGGTGCCCGGGGCCCGCATGGAGCCCCTGCCCGCAGGCTGGCTCGAGGCGCTGGACCTGGGGGCCCTGGCCCGTCCCCTGGCCCGCCATCCGGCCTTTCCGGGCGGCGCCTCGATCCATGTGGTCCACCTGCCGGGCGGAGAGGCCTTCCGGGTTCGCACCTTCGGTTCGGCGGCCCCGGATCTGGTTGCGGAGGTCCTGAAACGCACCAGTCACATCCAGAGCTGGCATCAGGCCGATTAGGTTCTTCGGGAGCGCCCCATGCTGACCCTCGACTTCTCCACCTTGAAGGAAGCCATCATGGCCGTGGCCCTGGGCCTGATGATGGGCCTGGAGCGGGAAAGCAGCGGCCTGGAGCGGACCCGGGAAAGCCAGGAGGCCCTCCAGCGCCGCGAGTCCGATCAGATTGGGATCCTCCATGGCGCCCTGGGCGCCCGGACCTTCGCCCTGCTGACGCTGCTGGGCTGGATCTCCGTGAAGGCCGGGGGTGACGGCCTGGCCCTGCCCATCGCCGTGCAGGCCTTCGCCGCGATCCTGATCGGCCTCTTCTACCACCAGACCAGCTCGCCGGACCGCGGGCTCACCACGGAGGTGGCCGCCCTGGCCGCGCCGCTCCTGGGTATGCTCCTCACCCGGGATGCGCTGCTGGCGGTGGCCGTGGCGGTGATCGTCACCCTCCTGCTGCTCTCGAAGCCCTGGATCCGGGCCTGGATCCCCCGGCTGCACCGCGAGGACCTGACGGCCGCCATGCAGCTCCTCATCGTCTTCGCCATCCTGCTCCCCCTGCTGCCCTCGAGGACCATGGACCCCTGGGCTGTCCTCTCTCCGAAGAAGGTGGGCTGGATGGTGGCCCTCATCGCGGCGGTGGACTTCCTCGGCTACGCCCTGAACCGGGTGCTGGGCTCCCAGCGGGGCGCCGTGGCCACGGGGCTGGTGGGGGGGCTGGTCAGCTCCACCGTGGTCACGGTGTCCATGTCCAGGCAGGCCAAGGAGGATCCCAGCCTCCGGGAACCCGGCCAGGTGGCAGTCATGCTGGCCTGCGCGGTGATGGGCATCCGCGTGGCCATCCTTGCGGGCGTCGTGGGCGGCCCGGGCCTGTTCCGCGCCCTCCTGTTCCCCATGGTGGCCATGGTGGTGACGCTCCTGGGGGCCGCATGGTGGACCTACCGGTCGGGCGAACGGCAGAGCCCCACCCCCGAGGACATGCCCCTGCGGAACCCCTTCCACCTCAAGCGGGCCCTGGGCTGGGGGTTGGCGCTGGCCACGGTCCTGCTCGCCTCGGCGGCCGCCCGCGCCTGGTTCGGGGACCGGGGCCTCCTGGTGACAGCGGGCCTCTCCGGCGTGGCGGACGTGGACCCCATCACCCTCGCCGTGAGCAGCCAGCTGAACAGCACCGGCCTTCCCATGGGCACGGCGGTCCTGGCCATCGTGCTCGCCATCTCCGCTAACACCCTCGCCAAGGCGGCCTTCGCCTGGATCTCCGGGGGGCGGGCCTTCGGCCTGCGCCTGACGGGCATGCTCACGGCCTCGCTGGTGGCGGCCCTGGCGATGGTGGCCCTGAATCTGTAGAAGCTACTTCCCGCGGTTGCTCATGCGGGTGTGGGCCACGCCGCTCTTGCCCTGGGGGCGGGCCGAGGCCTTGACCACGGGCTTGGGGTGGGCGTCGGCCTTCGGCTTTCCGGTGCTGGCCACGGAGGCAACCGGCTTGTCCGCGGCCTGGACCTGCTGGAGGAGATCGGCGGGGACGAGGGGTTTGTTCATGTGGCGCTCCTGATCTCCGATTCTAGCGCAGGCTGCCAAGCCCTCCCGCGGGGTGGATGTGATCGCCCTCAAGCCTCGAAGGCGGGCGCCGCGGTTAATCTGGCCCGAGGCGGGGCGCGGCTCAGGCCTTCCGGGGAGGGCGGATCATGGTGGCGGTGACGGGGAATGGCACGGTGGAGGCGAGTCTCGCCGCCTTCGACGCCTGGCGGGAAGCTTCCCGGATGCGACGCCGAGGCCTCATCGAGGCATGGCTCTGGCAGCTGGGCGCGGCGCGGGAGGATCTGGCCCGGCTGCTCACCCAAGAGACGGGCAAGCCCATCACCCTGGCCCGGGGCGAGGTGGGGCGCGCGGAGGCCACCCTGCGGGCCACCGCCGAGGCCCTGGGCACCTTCGGCGAGGAGGCGGTGCCCTACGACCTGATGGCCGGGGCCGAGGGGTGCCGCGCGGTGCTGCGGCGCTTTCCCGTGGGGCCGGTGCTCGCCATCACCCCCTTCAACTTCCCCGTGAACCTGGCCGTCCACAAGCTCGGGCCGGCCCTGGCCGCCGGATGCAGCGTCATCTGGAAGCCCTGTCCCCAGGCGCCCGGGACCTCGGCGCGCCTCTGGGAGACCTTCGAGGCGGCCCGCCGGCAGGTGGAGGCTCCCGAAGGCCTGCTCCAGCTGGCCGATCCGGATCCCGCCGCCGCCGAGGCCCTGGCCCGGGATCTCCGCATCGCCGCCGTGAGCTTCACGGGCTCCGAAAGGGTGGGGCGCCACCTGGAGCAGGTGCTGGCGGGCAAGCGGCTGCTGCTGGAGCTGGGCGGCAACGGCGCCGTGGTGGTGGATGAGGGCGTGGATGCGGCGGCCGTGGCCCGGGCCGTGGCACCCGCCGCCGTGGCCGGGGCGGGGCAGAGCTGCTCCAAGGCCCAGCGGATCTACGTCCACCAGGCCCTGTGGGACTCCTTTGCTGCCGCGTTCGTGGCCGCTGTGAAAGCGCTGCCCGTGGGCGATCCCATGGATCCGGCGACGGTGGTCGGGCCCCTCATCGATGAGGCCACCGCCCGCCGCATGGACGCAGGCCTGGACCGCGCAGTGGCCGCGGGGGCGGAGGTGCTCCTGCGCGGGTCCCGGCAGGGCGCCCTGCTGCCGCCGGCCATTCTCGCGGGCCTGCCCGAGGACGATCCCTTCCAGTGCGAGGAGGCCTTCTCCCCCATCACGGTGCTGACGCCCGTGGCCAGCTTCGAGGAGGGCCTGGACCGCGCCGCCACCACCCGCTATGGCCTGCGGGCCAGCGCCTATAGCCGGGACCAGCGGCACCTCCGCCTGGCGGAGACGAAGCTCCGGGCCGGAGGGGTGCTGCTCAACCTGCCGCCCACCTTCCGCCTGGATGCCGCCCCCTTCGGCGGCGTGCGGGCCAGCGGCAACGGCTTCGAAGGTCCCCGCTGGGCGATGGAGGGCTTCACCGAAGGCCGCCTCATCGTCGAAGGCCCGGCCCTGTAAGATTCCCCCGGAGCCGAACCCATGTCCCTGTCCATGCCCTTCCGTCCCGGTGACCTCGTGGTGGTGGTGCTGCACTCGCCCCGGGAGCGGGTGTGGGGGCGCATCCTCGGCCTCGAGGCTTCCGGCGTGGCCATCCGCGGCCTGGACCTCGCCCCCTGGAACGAGGTGCTGGGTCTGGTGCGCTCGGGCCAGGCCGACCAGGTGGCCCTCGGGACCCGCTTCCTCCCCATGCACCGTGTCGAGACCCTCTACCTCGACGAACCCAGCTCCGGCGCCCCCAGCCTTGCGGATACGTTCTGCGAGCGCACGGGCCAGGACCCTCACGCCTTCCTGGCGGATCCCCCCTCACCCCCGTCCCGACACCGGAGGAACCCATGAGCCACGCCAACCACGCCCGCTGGATGGCCCGATTCCGCGAGCGCGCGAAGGTCCTGAAGCGCCACATCGTCCTGCCCGAGGGCCGGGACGACCGGACGCTCCAGGCGGCCCAGTTGCTCCTGGACCAGAACCTCTGCCGCCTCACGGTGCTGGGCGACCCCGCCGACATGGCGAAGCGGGGCAAGGCCCTGGGCCTGTCCCTGGCAGGGGCCAAGCTGGTGGATCCCGCGGCCAGCCCCCTCTTCGCGGATCTGGCCGGCGCCTACTTCGAGCGGCGCAAGGCCAAGGGCATCACCGAGGCCCAGGCCCTGGAGGCCATGCACAACCCCCTCTGGTTCGGCGCCATGATGGTGCAGGCGGGGGCCTGCAACGGCATGGTGGCCGGGGCGCTGAACACCACCGCCGAGACCGTGCGGGCCTGCCTCCAGGCCATCGGCGCCGCGCCGGGCATCAAGACCGTCTCCAGCTTCTTCATGATGATCCACCCCGATACGGCCTTCGGGGAGCAGGGCGCCATGATCTTCGCGGACTGCGGCGTGGTGCCGGATCCCACGCCCGAGCAGCTGGCGGACATCGCTTTGGCCTCGGCAGAGAACGCCCGCCGGGTCATGGACGTGGAACCGCGCGTGGCCCTGCTCAGCTTCTCCACCCGCGGCTCCGCCGAGCACGCGAAGGTGGACAAGGTGCGCGCCGCGCTGGCCCTCATCAAGGAGCGGGCCCCGAACCTGGCCGTGGACGGCGAGCTCCAGGCCGATGCGGCCCTGCTGGCCTCCGTGGGCCAGCGGAAGGCGCCGGGCTCCCCCGTGGCGGGCCGGGCCAACGTGCTGGTCTTCCCGGACCTGGATGCCGGCAACATCGCCTACAAGCTCACGGAGCGCCTCGGCGGCGCCGTGGCCCTGGGCCCGCTGCTCCAGGGCCTGGCCCGGCCCGCCAACGACCTGAGCCGCGGCTGCAGCGCCCAGGACATCGCGGATGTGGCGGTGTTGACGGCCCTCCAGTGAAGCGGCTCGCCTTCTTCATCTCCGGCACCGGCGGCAATGCCCTGAACCTGCTGCGGGCCTGCCGCGAGGGGCGCGTGCCGGGCCTCCCGGTGCTGGGGCTCGCCTCCAGCGCCAAGGCCGGGGGCATCCAGCGCCTGGGCGACGAAGGCCTGCCCATGGCCGTGATGGTCCGCAGGGACTTCGAGTCCGACGAGGCCTTTTCCGAGGCCTGCTACCAGGCGGCGGAGGAGGCGGGTGCGGAGGTGATCTGCCTCTGCGGCTGGCTGAAGAAGCTGGCTGTCCCGCGCCGCTGGGAAGGCCGCATCCTCAACATCCACCCTGGCCTGCTGCCGCGGTTCGGCGGCCCGGGCATGTACGGCATGCACGTCCACCGGGCCGTGCTGGAGGCCGGCGAGGCCGAGTCCGGCGCCACGGTCCACCTGGTGGACGCGGAGTACGACCATGGGCGGATCCTCGACCAGCTGCGAGTGCCGGTCCGCCCGGGCGACACCCCCGAGGACCTGCAGAAACGGGTCTACGCGGCGGAGATGGAACTGTACCCGAGGGCCCTGGCGGCATACCTTACACTGCTGGCATGATCCCCCTCCTCACCGCCGACGAGATGCGGGCCGCGGAGCGCCAGGCCATCGAGGGCTGGGGCGTTCCTTCCCTGGTGCTGCAGGAGCACGCGGCCCTCGGGGCCCTGGCGCTGCTTCCCGTCGGGCAGCCGATCCACGTGCTGGCCGGGCCCGGCAACAACGGCGGAGACGCGTTGGCCCTGGCCCGGCTCGCCCGCCTGGAAGGCCGGGAGGTATCGGTGTGGTCGCCCTCGGCCCAGCCCGGATGGCGCGACGACGCCGCCCACCAGGCCCGCCTCTGGAAGGGGCTGGGCGGGGAGATCCGAACCTCCTCGGCCCCGATGGAGGCCATGGCTGTCTGGCGCGGGTGGGTGGTGGACGGGCTCTTCGGCCTGGGCACCACGCGGCCCCTGGAGGGTCCCGCCCTGGCCTGGGTGCGGGCCCTGAACGCCTCGGGCCTGCCGGTGCTGGCCCTGGACCTGCCCTCGGGCCTGGATCCCAGCTCGGCGGAGATCCCCGGCGAGGCCGTGCGCGCGGCCCGCACCGCCTGCTTCGGGTTCCGGAAGGTCTGCCACGGCCTGATGCCCGCCCGGGAGGCCTGCGGCGAGATCACGGTGGTGCCCATCCCGCTGGACCGGGTTCCATCGGCGGCCATCCAGCTCCTGGAGCGCCCGGTGCTTCCCGCCCGGGCCTGGGACGCCCACAAGGGCAGCTTCGGCCACGTGGCCATCCGTGCGGGCAGCCCGGGCATGAGCGGCGCCGCCGTGCTGTCGGCCCTCGGCGCCCTGCGGGTGGGCGCGGGCCTGGTGACTGTGCTCACGGATCCCGAAGTGCGGGCGGAGGTGGCGGCCCAGGTGCCCGAGGCCATGGTGAGGTCCTGGCAGGGGGCGGTGACCGTGGAGGCCGATGTGCTGCTGGCGGGCCCCGGCGGCATCGCCCAGGTGCCGGATTGGGACGGCCCCCTGGTGCTGGACGCCTCGGCCTTGCAGGAGGGGGAGGGGCGGCGTTGGATGGAGCGGCCAGGCACGGCCATCACCCCCCATCCCGGCGAGTTCGCGCGGCTGTTCCGGCTGCCCCGCCCGATGCTGATGGACGAGCGTCTGGCCCAGGCCCGGCAGGTGGCCATGGGCAAGCCGGGAGTCCTGCTCCTCAAGGGGGCCCAGAGCGTGCTGGCCGGCGGCGCCCGCGAAGACCTGTGGATCAATCCCACGGGCCACCCCGGCCTCGCCACCGGCGGCAGCGGCGATCTGCTGGCGGGCATGGTGGCCGGCTTCCGCGCCCAGGGCCTGCCCATGCGCGAGGCCGTGGCCGCCGCGGCCTGGTTCCACGGGGCCGCCGCCGATCTTCTGCCCGGGCCGGGCCTGCTGCCGCGGGACCTGGCGGACCAGCTCCCGGGGCTGCTGCGTGGCTGAACGCTACCTCGCCGATGACACTGCCACCGAGGCTCTGGGCGAGGCCCTGGCCCGGATCACGCCCCCCGGCGGCACCTGGCTGCTCCACGGGGAGCTGGGGGCGGGCAAGACCACCTGGACCCGGGGCTTCCTGCGGGGGTTGGGCGGCGACCCGGACGAGGTGGCCTCGCCCACCTACGCCGTCCTCCACCGCTACGCCCTGCCGGCCGGCCGCCTCTTCCACCTGGACCTCTACCGGCCCGGCCCCGAGGGTGCCTGGGCCCTGGGCCTGGAGGAGGCCATCGGGCCGGAGGACCGGCTGGTGGTGGAGTGGGCGGGGCAGGACGGGCCCTGGCCCTCTGACTGGGTGGCGGAGCTGTCGCTGACCTCGGAGGGCGAGGGGCGGCATGCCGAATGGACACTGCCTGGCGAACCCTCCGGGCGATGATGGGGCATGAGCCTCCCCCTGATCGCCTCTCTCTTCGCTGGTACCGCCGTCATCCTGGCGGTCTGGGCGGCCCTGCGGCGGCCTCCGGTGGACCCCGCCCCCTTCGAGGACCTGCGGCGCCATGCGGAGGAGCTGGCTTCGAGGAACCGCGCCGAGTCCCACCAGGCGCTCGCCGCCCAGATCCGGCCCCTGGCGGCGGAGCTCGGCGAGCTGCGTGCGGCCCAGGCCGAGCGGCTGGCGGAGGGCTTCCGGCAGCTCAGCGCCGCGGTGCAGGAGGCCCTTCGCGCCTCCCGGTCCGAGCAGGGGGCCCAGCTGGGCCTGGTCCAGCAGCAGGTCCAGCAGCGGCTCGACGCCATCCAGGCTTCCAACGAGGCGAAGCTGGAGCAGATGCGCCGCACCGTGGACGAGAAGCTGCATGAGGCCCTGGAGAAGCGCCTGGGCGAGAGCTTCAACCAGGTGGCCCAGCGGCTGGAGCAGGTGCAGCGGGGGCTGGGGGAGATGCAGGGGCTGGCCCAGGACGTGGGCGGCCTGAAGCGGGCCCTGACCAACGTGAAGGTCCGGGGCGTCCTGGGCGAAGCCCAGCTGGGGGCCCTGCTGGAGCAGTTCCTGGCGCCGGGGCAGTACCAGGCCAATGTGCGCGTGCGGCCCCGCTCCCCGGAGGTGGTGGAGTTCGCGGTGAAGCTGCCCGGGCCCGAGGAGGGCGGCCATGTCTGGCTGCCCATCGACGCCAAGTTTCCCCTGGAGGACTACCAGCGGCTCAACGAAGCCTACGAAACCGGGGACCTGATTGCCGTGGAGGCCGCGGGCAGAGCCCTGGAGAACCGGCTGCTCTCCCAGGCCCGCGACATCCGCGACAAGTACATCGCACCGCCCCTGAGCACGGACTTCGGCCTGCTTTTCCTGCCCTTCGAGGGGCTGTACGCCGAGGCCCTGCGGCGTCCGGGCCTGCTGGAGCGGCTCCAGCGCGAGTGCCGGGTCACGATCGTGGGCCCCACCACCCTCACGGCCTTCCTCAACAGCCTCCAGGTGGGCTTCAAGACCCTGGCCATCAGCCGCCAGACCAGCGAAGTCTGGAAGGTGCTGGGGCAGGTGAAGGCGGAGTTCGGCCGGTTCGGCACGGCTCTGGCCGCGGTCCAGAAGAAGTTGGAGGAGGCCAGCGGCAAGCTGGGCGACGTGGCCGCCCGGCGGGAGCAGATGGAAAAGAAACTGGCGGGGGTGGAGTCGGCGCCAGAAGCCGATGCGGTGGGCCTGGCCGCAGAATCGCCGGATCAATCTATGCCTGGTTTATCCAATCTCGAGGAATAATTCACTTCACAAATCCCAGGATTGGCTTAGGATACGGCCCATTCCGGGGGTGTAATGCTGAAGGGCCGGGAGCGTCACGGTGCGGGCGAGGTGATCGCCGTGGACAGGAACTATGTCCCGATGCAGGAAGTGAGCCGGCGGCGGGCCCTCTGCGCCGTCGTGGCGGGTCGGGCCCATGTCCTCAATCCGGCCACCTTCGAGCGGCACCGGAATCTGGATGGGAGTCTCGAACTCATCATTTTCCCGCACGCCCAGGCCTGCAGTGATTCCAAGCTCCTCATCGGCCGCCTGGAGCGGCGCGTGCTCCGCCGGGACCACTACCTCTGCCAGTACGAGGGGTGCCAGAGGAAGGCCACCACCGTGGACCACGTCATCCCCCTGTGCCAGGGCGGATCCACCACCTGGCAGAACCTGGTGGGCTGCTGCCTGCTCTGCAACCAGACCAAGGGCGGCCGCACGCCCGACCAGGCCGGGATGGTCCTCAAACGCCAGCCCAAGGGCCCCCGGGCCCACCTCTTCGAGCGCTTCGAGGAACTGCTGAAGCGGGCCAGCGCCGCCTGATCAATCCGCCAGCGCCCGCGTCTTCAGGAACAGTTCCGCCCATTCCCGGGCCGGGTCGCTGCGCCGGGTGATGCCGCCGCCGGTCCAGTAGGTGAGGGTATCCCCCGCGATCTGGGCGGTGCGGATGGGCAGGGCCAGGTCCAGGTCGCCGCTGGGGGCGATCCAGCCCAGGGCCCCGCAGTAGAAGCCCCGGGGCGCGGCTTCGGTGCGGGCCAGGTGCCCGCAGACCGCATGCTTGGGGGCGCCGGTGACGCTGCCGCCGGGCAGCACCGAGCGCAGCAGGTCCGCCAGGCCCAGCCCCGGCCGGGCCTCGGCTTCCACGGTGCTGACCAGGTGCTGCACGGTGGGGTAGGGCTCCACGGCCATGGGGCGGGAGACCCGCACGCTGCCGGTCCGGGCCACACGGCCCAGGTCGTTGCGCACCAGGTCCAGGATCATGGTGTGCTCGGCCCGCTCCTTGGGATCCGCGGCCAGGGCCTCCGCGGCCAGCCGGTCCCGCTCCCCGTCGCCGGTGAGGGGGATGCTGCCCTTGATGGGCTGGGACCAGATCCGGTCTCCCCGCCGGGCCAGGAGCCGCTCCATGCTCAGGGAGAGGAGGTGGAGCTCGCCCAGGTCCAGCAAGGCGCCGAAGGGGGGACGGGCCCGGGCGAAGGCCCGGCAGGCCAGCTCCACGGGGTCACCCTTGAATGTGCAATCAAAGGGAACACAGAGGTTGGCCACATAGAACCCGCCCTCCAGGATGCGCTCCCGGATCTCCTCCACCGCGGCCCGATGCTGGGCCTCGGTCCAGCGGGGCCGGAGGGTCAGGGGGGCGTGCGCCCGGTCCGCTTCGGGGGAAAGGAGGGCCTCCCAGGTCGGATCGGGTGGCGCCTCCTCCCAGGACCACAGCTCGGCCTGCCCTACCTGGACGTGAAGGGCCCTCTGGAGGCCCCGCCAGTGCTGGCCGAGGGCGCCGGGGGGCAGGGCCTGGCGGGGGAGGGCGGCCTCGTCGCAGGCCAGCTCGAAGGTGGCGGCGCCGACCCAGGGGCCCGGGTGCTCCCGCTGGACCCCCTCCAGAGCCTCCCAGGGGGACCCGGGGCGGGGGAGGCCATCCCGGGTGGTGGTCCAGGCGGCCCCGGACCACCGGGAGGCCAGGACCGGCCCCCCCGGGAGGCCCAGGAGCGCCTCGCCCGTGGTCTCGGTGTGGAGCCAGGCCGCGCCCCGGTCCAGGAGGGCGCCGGCGCAGGCGGGCCAGGGCCCGGGAAGGGGGAGGGGCCGGCGGTGCCGGGGGGCGAGGTCCATGGGGACATCATCCCATCGGATGCTGGAACCTACTCCATTGGCTAGTGTTGAAAAAGTTGCAACTAATAAATTGCCAGGCTGTGACAAATAGCGACGAAAAACAGGCTTTTCTTTTTTTCCATCAGGACCTAGGCTCTTGGGCCAGGAGGAACCTCCATGCCTTCAGTGGATATCAGCTCTCAGACCGGAAAGGACTTCGCCGGAGATGCCTTGATCGTGCCCGTGTTCTCGGGGCGCGAACGCCATCGCCTGCCGCTTGCCATCAGCAAGGTCGCGCGCCAGGTGATGGACGAGGAGGATTTCAAGGCGGACTATCTCGAAGTTGTGCCGCTGCATCATCCCAATGGTGTCAAGGAGAGCCGCTGGATGGTGCTGGTCGGCCTGGGCGATGAAGAGAAGGTGACGCTCAACAAGATCCGCAAGGCCGTGGGAACCGCCGGCCGCTTCTGCCTCAAGAAGAAGTGGAAGAAGATCGGCGTGCTGTCCCCGTCCACCTCCACGCTGGATCACGACGCGGTGCAGGATGCCGTGGCCGAGGGCACGCTGCTCGCGAACTACGATTTCGTGGCCTTCAAGGGCGGCAAGCCGGAGGCGAAGCAGTTCACCTCCATCGAGATCTTCACCAACGGAGACGACACGCGGAAGGCGCGGCGCAAGCTGCCCGCGATCGAGGCCGGCGTGGCCGCCTGCCATCGCGTCCGCGACCTGGCCAACACCCCCGCGGGCGATCTCTATCCGGAAGTGTTCGCGGAAATGGCGGTGAAGCTGGCCAAGCAGCACAAGCTCCACTGCGAGGTGCTGGACGTGCCGGCCCTGGAGAAGGGCGGCTTCCGCTCCGTGCTGGCCGTGGGCCAGGGCAGTGTCCGTCCCCCCCGGGTGGTGAAGCTCGAGTACAAGCCCAAGGAGAAGCCCAAGCGGCACGTGGTGCTCGTGGGCAAGGGCGTCTGCTTCGACTCCGGCGGCCTCTCCCTCAAGGACGCCTCCAACATGGAGACCATGAAGGACGACATGACCGGGGCGGCCATCGTCCTGGCCACGCTGGCCGCCTGTGCCCAGCTGGAGGTCCCGGTCCAGGTGACGGGCCTCATGGGCCTGGTGGAGAACATGCCCTCCGGCTCCAGCTACAAGCCGGGTGACGTCCTCCGCAGCCGCAGCGGCAAGACCATCGAAGTGCTGAACACGGACGCCGAGGGCCGGCTGGTGCTGGCGGACCTGCTCCACCATGCCGCCGAGCTGGGCGCGGACCACATCGTGGACCTGGCCACCCTCACGGGGGCGGCCCTCGTCGCCATGGGCGACGGCGTGTCGGCGGTCATGGGCACGGACCAGAAGCTGGTGGACCGGCTCCTGGATGCCGGGAGCGCCGCGGGCGAGCACCTCTGGCAGCTGCCCCTGGTGGAGGAATACGCCGAGCAGCTCAAGAGTCCGCTGGCCGACCTGAAGAACATCACCGGCACCCGCTGGGGCGGCACCATCACCGCCGGCCTCTTCCTGCGGGAGTTCGTGGGCGCCGCTTCCTGGGCCCACGTGGACCTGGCGGGCGGCTGGTCGGCCAAGGAGCGGGACTACCGCACCCACGGCGCCAGCGGGGAGGGCCCCCGGTTCCTCCTGGAATGGCTCATGGACTGACCTGCCGGGGAGACTTGGCCAAAGGGGGGCATCGCCCCCCTTTTTTTCAAATGGGTGAAGATATCCCTCTTGACCTCGGGGCTCGGATGGGGATTTATTGAGGACTGCCTTCAATCCACTGAGTTCCCAACCCCCTCGGAGTTCCCATGGAAGCGATGGAGACCCTCACCAAAGCTGACCTCTCCCGGCACCTGATGGAGCGGCTCGAACTGGGAAAGAAGGATGCGGATCTCCTGGTGAACACCTTCCTGGAGAGCATCATCGAGTCCCTCAAGACGGGCGAGGGCGTGGAGCTTCGCGGGTTCGGGAGCTTCCGCCTGCGGGACCGCCGGGCCCGGCAGGGCCGGAATCCCCGCAGCGGCGAGAGCATCCAGGTGCCCCCGAAGCGGGTGGTCTATTTCAAGCTGGGCAAGGAACTTCGCAGCAAGCTGATCGACGAATAGCCGTTCAACCACCACCCCCCACGGAGTCCCCATGCGTTTCCGCAAGCTGCTCCTGGCCCTGATGGCCACCCTCGCTGTCGCGACCCCAGCCCTCGCCCAGAAGAAGCTCTCCAAGGAGGAGAAGGCGAAGCTTCCGCGCATCGCGATCCTCGAGTTCAAGGCCGCGCCGGACGCCTGGCACGGCTGGCGCTTCGGCGGCTGGGGCAACCAGATGGGCACCATCTCCAACCAGCTCCGCGACCTCTTCACCACGGAGATCATGGAGAAGGGCCGGGGCAAGATCCGGGTCATCGAGCGCGAGCGGCTCTCGGAGATCCGCGAGGAGCTGAATTTCCAACAGAGCGGGGAGGTGGATACCGCCACCGTCCAGAAGATCGGCAAGCTGCTGGGCGTGAAGTATGTGATGACCGGCAAGGTCACCCGCTTCGCCTACAAGGAGGGTGGCTTCGGCACCGGCTGGGGCGTGGGCGCCCTGGTGGGCAAGCTCACGGGCGACAGCACGGCCGGCGCCGTGGCCGGCAGCGTGAATGTGAAGAAGGCCTCGTTCACGGGCCGCCTGGACATCCGCCTCATCGAGGTGGAGACCGGCGAGATCCTGGGCGCCTGGAAGGATGAGGACAAGGTTTCCGACACCAGCGTGAAGGTGGCGGGCACGGGCGCCGAGGTCCAGTACGACGAGGAGCTGGTGAACAAGGTCTTCGAGCCCATCGTCCAGCGCATCACGCCCAAGCTGCTGCGCGCCACGGTGGCGGCCCACGACGAAGATTAGATCTTGGCGGCGCGATCCGCGGAGAAGGGGGCCCCGGCGGCCCCCTTCCTCGTTATTGGAACCAGGTGGTGGTGGCTTCGCGGATGGCTCCGGCGTATCCGGCCCCCAGCACGTCCGAGCAGTGCAGGTGCCAGGTCGGGACCTCGATGACCCGCCCCGAAGCGAAGTGCGCCGCCATGGCCCGCTGCACGGCCGGTGGCGCCAGGCGGTCCTGGGTGGCCAGGAAGCAGAGGCTGGGCGTGGCGAAGCGGGTTCCCTCCGCGCGCCGCAGCAGGTCCGTCTCCGCCGGATCGTAGCCGCCCATCCGGCCTGCGGCCCGGCTGGCGATGGCCCCGATGGGCGGGGCGAGGACGTGCCACCAGCGGTCCTCGGGGCCTCGCACCAGGCGCTCGGCGAAGCTCCGGCTGCTGGCGGGCGCCCCCTCCCAGATGAGGCCCGCGAGGGGGCCCCGGCCCTCCCGCTCCAGGTCCGCCAGGGCCAGCAGGCCCACGGAAGCGCCCAGGCTCCGGCCCATGAGCAGGATCCTCCGGCGGGGGATGCCCGTGGCCTCCAGGTGGTGGACGATGCGGACCACATCCCGGGATTCCTCAACCCCGAAGGTCACGGCGGGAGCGGGGGCGCCTCCTCGGAGGGCGTCATCCCGCCGGCGGTAGGTGAAGATGGCGGCATCGAGCCCCGGGAACCACTTCAGGGCCGGGCTGGTGCCCCAGCGGTCGTCGCCGAAGCCGTGGAGGAGCAGCACCACGCCCGGGGATGGCGCGGATCGGCGGAGCCGCCACAGCTGGAGACCGCCTACCTCCTCGCTGGACCAGGTTCCGCCGGGGTCCCCGTCCCCCCCTGCGGCGAGGTCGCGGTAGGTGGCCTCCACCCTCGCCAGGGGCACCGGATGGTAGAAGGGTGGGTCCACCAGCTCCCGGGCCACCCGCCAGGATTTCCACGCCACGAATCCCCCCAGGGCCAGGAGGGGCAGGGCGCCCAGGGTGGCCCAGCCGCGGGGCCTCACCAGTAGCCCGTGGTGATCAGGACCGGGAGGGCCGGATCCATCACCCGGCACTGGCAACTGAGCCGCAGGTCCGGCCCGGCCCCATGGCGGGCCAGGGTGCGGGCCTCATGCGCGAGGATGGGGCTCAGGTTCGAGCCCCCTTCCAGCACGGTCACCATGCATCGGGCGCAGGCACCCCGGCCCGAGCAGGCGGAGGCCACGGGGAGGCCCTCTGCCACGCAGCGGGCCATGAGGCTTCCCCTGCCACCGATGGCGAGGTCCGCCCGGTGGGTGCGGGCCACCAGTGCCATCGCTACTTGGCGAGCGCCGCGGTCACCCCGGGCAGGCCCTCGGCGGTGGGCAGGGGATCGGGCTTGCCATAGAGGACCGAATCCATCTTCTGCACCAGCGTGATCTGGTAGATCCCCTTGTCAGCGCCCATGTCGAGCTCGCCCAGGTCGGGGCTGAAGGTTTCATGCTGGCTGGTGAGGAAGAATCGGTGCTTGCCGGTGCTGAGCCCCTTCACCACCAGGCTGGTGGCTCCCTTCGGCAGCTGCTGGACCGGGATGCGGGTGCCGTCGAGGTTCAGTTCCACCGGGCCCCGCACCTTCCGGGTGAAGCGGAATACGGCCGTTCCCGCGGGGATGGGCTTGCTGGGCGCCAGGGGCACCTTGCGGCAGCCCAGGAACGAGACGGATCCCAGCAGCACCAGGGCGGGAACGAGGGGGTGGAGCTTCATGAAACCTCCGTGACCTTGATGATATGCGATCAACCTCCGCCAGGTCTCACCGGGCGGATCCCGGGAAGTTCATGCTGACTCCAGGGGAACGGCCTTCTATTCTGGGGGATTGAACCTGTGAGGTGAACCATGACCCGCGTGCTGTTCCAGACCGACAAGGGCGACATCAACCTGGAGCTCTTCCCCAAGGAGGCCCCCGGCACCGTGGCCAACTTCGTGAAGCTCATCGAGGCCGGCTTCTACGACGGCCTGGCCTTCCATCGCGTCATCCCCGACTTCGTCATCCAGGGCGGCTGCCCCAACACCCGTCCCGGCGCCTCGGGCATGCCCGGCACCGGCGGCCCCGGCTGGAAGATCAAGTGCGAGACCGCCGGCAACCCCCACCAGCACAAGCTGGGCGCCCTCTCCATGGCCCATGCCGGCAAGGACACGGGCGGCAGCCAGTTCTTCGTAGTGAATGGCGACCGCCGCAACGTCGCCCACCTGGACGGCGTGCACACGGTCTTCGGCCAGTGCGCCTCCGACGCGGACATCAAGGTGGTCCAGGCCATCCGTGCCAACGACCGCATCGTGAAGGCGACGGTGGTGGAGGCCTAGGCCTTCTTGGTTCACGCGAAAAACAGGGCGGCCCTGCCGCCCTGTTTTTCGTAGAGAAAGGAAGGGATATGGGCGAGAAGATCCGCTGTGGCTGGTGCGGGACGGATCCGCTCTATGTCACATATCACGACGAGGAGTGGGGCGTGCCCCAGCACGACGACCGGCGGCTCTTCGAGAAGCTGGTGCTGGAGGGGGCCCAGGCGGGGCTGAGCTGGATCACCGTGCTGCGGAAGCGGGAGGCCTACCGGCGGCTGTTCCACGGGTTCCATCCGGAAAAGGTCGCGGCGCTGACAGATGCCGACCTGGCCCGGATCCTGGCGGATCCGGGGATCGTCAGGAATCGGCTGAAGGTCTTCTCGGCCCGCCAGAACGCCCGGGCCTTCCTGGCTGTGCAGGAGGAGTTCGGCAGCTTCGACGCCTTCCTCTGGTCCTTCGTGGGCGGGAGCCCGAAGGTGAACCATCCCCGGACCCTCGCGGAGGTGCCCGCGACCAGCCCCGAGGCCGAGGCGCTGAGCAGGGCTCTCAAGAAGCGGGGCTTCACCTTCGTGGGACCCACGATCATGTACGCCTACCTGCAGTCCATGGGCCTGGTGGACGACCATTTGGTAGATTGCTGGCGCAAGCATCTTTAGCTCTTTTCGCGAACGCGAAAAGAGCCGTGGAACGATAAACTGGAGGTTCCGGAGTCATCGTGTCCAAGCCCTTCTACATCACCACGCCCATCTACTACGTGAACGACCGGCCCCACATCGGCCACACCTACACCACAGTGCTGGCGGACGTGATCGCCCGGTTCCACCGCATGCGGGGCGAGCAGGTGTACTTCCTCACCGGCACGGACGAGCATGGCCAGAAGGTGGAGAAGGCCGCCGCCGCCCGGGGAATCACGCCCAAGCAGCTGGCGGACGAGGTGGTGGCCAACTACACCGACCTGTGGAAGCGGATGGGCATGACCCACTTCCGCTTCATCCGCACCACGGACGCGGATCATCGCGAGCAGGTGCAGCGCCTCTTCAAGCGGCTGCTGGACAAGGGCGACATCTACAAGGCCACCTACAAGGGGCTCTATTCCGTCAGCGACGAGGCCTACGTCACGGAGACCCAGGCCAAGGAGTTGCAGGCGCAGGGCCTCGCCCACCAGCTGGTGGAGCTGGAGGAGGAGACCTACTTCTTCCGCCTCAGCGCCTACCAGGACCGCCTGCTGAAGTACTACGAGGAGCATCCGGAGTTCGTGCAGCCGGACTTCCGCTTCAACGAGGTGAAGCGCTTTGTGGAGGGCGGCCTGCAGGACCTCTCCATCAGCCGCACCAGCATCAGCTGGGGCATCCCCGTGCCCGGGGACGAGAAGCATGTCATCTACGTGTGGTTCGACGCCCTGCTGAACTACCTCACGGGCTGCCCCGGGACCAGCTGGCCCCCGGACCTCCAGCTCGTGGGCAAGGACATCCTCCGCTTCCACGCGGTCTACTGGCCCGCCTTCCTCATGGCCGCGGGCATGTTCCAGCCCACCACCATCCTGGCCCACGGCTGGTGGCTCATGGGCGAGGACAAGATGTCCAAGAGCAAGGGCAACGTGGTGCGACCCGACACCCTGCTGCGCTTCGGCAACGACGCCCTGCGCTTCTACTTCATGCGCGACATGCAGGTAGGCCACGACCGCGGCTTCAGCTACGAGGGCTTCATCGACCGCCTGAACGCAGACCTGGCCAACGGCCTGGGCAACCTGGCGTCGCGCACCCTCAGCATGATCCAGCGCTACCGGGGGGGCGTGGTGCCCATGCCCACCGCGATGGACGACCTGGACCGGGAGATGGCGCAGCAGCTTCTCGCGGTCTTCCCCGAATACCTGGAGCTGGCGCGGGCGAACAACTTCCACGGCGCCCTGGATGCCCTCTGGACCTACCTCCGGAACCTGGACGGCTACATCGTGAAGGCCGAACCTTGGAAGCTGGCCAAGGATCCCGCCAACGACCCCAAGCTGGATGCCGTTCTGGCGAACCTGTATCGGGCCCTGAGGGCCACGGCCCTGCTGGTGGCGCCCGTCATGCCCGAGATGGCCCAGACCCTCTGGGAATCCCTGGGCCACACGGATCTGGTGGGTCGGCACACCTTCCATGGCTTCGCCCTGGATGGTCCGGCCATCGGCCCCATCGGCGAACCCAGACCCCTGTTCCAGCGCATCGACAAGGAGAAGGAAATGAGCGAACTCGAGGCCTCGGCGGCCCCTGCGGAAACCAAGCCCACCCTGGACGTGCCGGAGATCCGCGAGACGGTGGACGCCGACACCTTCTTCAAGGTGGACCTCCGGGTGGGGAAGGTCCTGGAGGCGGAGCGGGTGCCCAAGAGCGACAAGCTCATCAAGATGAAGGTGGACATCGGCCTGGAGCAGCGCACCATCGTGGGCGGCATCGGCAAGGCCTACGAGCCCGCCGACCTGCTGAACCGGCTGGTGGTGGTGGTGGCGAACCTGGCGCCCCGCAAGCTCATGGGCATCGAGAGCCACGGCATGCTGCTGGCCGCCAGCGACAGCGCCAGCAAGCCCTACCTGGTGGCCCCCCCCGCTGATGCCCTGCCCGGATTCCTGGTGAAGTGAAGCGCCCCGTCTTCAGCTTCGAGGCGGAGCTCCTCACAGATGCGCCCTTCGATCTGGTGGCCGGGCGGTTGCAGGCCACCGGGCCCGAAGGCTTCCGCAGCCTGCGGGCCCTCCGGGACTGGCAGGCCCCGGTGGTCGAGGGACCGCGCGTGGTGCTCCGCTGGTCGCGGGTCCTGGCGGGCAGCGAGGAGTCGGGCGAGCTGGTCCTCTCCCCGGATCCCAAGGGCGCCCACCTCCGCCTGGAAGGCCGGCTCAAGGGCTGGACCGGCTTCGTGATGCTGGGCTGGCTGCGCTGGCGCACGGACCGCCTGCTGGACCGCTTCGTGGGGGAACTATGAAGGCTGGAAATCCCATGAAGCCGGTCCTCTGGATGAAGTCGAGCTGCACCACCTGCCGGAACGCCAGGGCCAAGCTGGCGGAGCTGGGCCTCGAGGCCGAGATCCGCGACTACTTCAAGAAACCGCTGGAGGCGGCGGAGCTGGAGCGGCTCCTGCCCGATGACCCCGCGCCCATGCTGGGGACGAAGAGCCCAAAGTACAAGGAACTCGGGCTGAAGGACCGCAAGCTGTCCAAGGCCGAGGCCATCCAGTTGATGGTCCAGGACAACAACCTGCTCAAGCGGCCCATCCTCGTGCATCCGGGGGGCGTGATCATTGGCTTCGATTCAAGCGCCTATGAGAAGCTGGTGTCCTGAGGGAGGATCCATGCGCTTCTACAGCTGGAACGTGAACGGCTTCCGCTCGGTCCTGAAGAAGGGCTTCATGGATTGGCTGGAGACCGCGGAGCCGGACGTGCTTTCGCTCCAGGAGATCCGCTGCGAGTGGGAGGAGGCGGACCTGGGCGTGCGCCGCCAGATCGAGAGCGCCTACGACGTCTGCTGGTTCCCCGCCACCAGCAAGAAGGGCTATGCCGGATCGGCCACCTTCTCGAAGAAGGACCTGGGCTTCGCCCACACCAAGGGCCTGGGCATCGACGGCTACGACGCCGAGGGCCGGATGATCGTGTCCCGGAAGGACAAGCTCGTCTTCATCGGCGGCTACTTCCCCAACGCCTCCCAGGGCTTGGTGCGCCTGCCCTTCAAACGCCAGTTCGCGAAGGACCTCGCGGCCATCGTGGCCAAGCACCACAAGGCCGGGGACCAGGTGATCCTCACGGGCGACATGAACGTGGCCCCGGAGGAGATCGACCTGGCCCGCCCCAAGGACAACGTCAAGAATCCCGGCTTCACGCCCGAGGAGCGCGAGGACTTCAAGCTCTACCTGGGCGCGGGCCTGGCGGACGTGCTGAGGGAGCGGAACCCGGATGTGCCGGGCCTCTACACCTGGTGGACCGCCCGGGGCGGCGCCCGGGAGCGGAACGTGGGCTGGAGGATCGACCTCTTCCTCGCCAGCCGCACGCTGCTGGACCGCGTGAAGGACACCCGCATCCACGCCGACGTGCTGGGCTCCGACCACTGCCCCATCAGCCTGGACCTTCTTTAGGTTTTTCCTTACTCCAAAAAGCGGGGGCCCCGGTCCGGGGCCCCCGCTTTTTGGAGCATGAAGACTACTTGATGCGCTTCAGGGACGGATCCTTCAGCATCTCGCGGGCCGTCGCGGCATTCTTGCCGTTGGGGGCGAGCTCGATGTACTTCTCCAGGTGCTGCTTGGTGCCCTTCAGGTTGTTCTCCCCGAACTCGACCATGGCCAGGAGGTAGTGGGCCTCGGCGTACTTGGCATCCACCTCCAGGGCCTTCAGCAGGTGGGCCTTGGCCTCCTTGGTCTTGCCGGCGTTGAAGGCCTCCACGCCCTTGTTGTAGATCACGTCCGGGTTGGGCCCCTGGAGGGTCTCCAGCATGGTGGTGTACTTCTGCTCGGCGGCCTTGTCGGCCTTGGCCTTGCTGGTCTCGATGAGGGCGGCAACCACCCGCTCATCTTTGGGATTCCGCTCCAGGGCCTTGAGGAGGTAGGGCTCGGCTTCCTCCTTCTTGGCGCCGGCCTGGGCCATGCAGATGCCCAGCACGCGCTCGATCTTCAGGAGCTCCGGCGCCAGCTCGGCCTTGGCCTGCTCATCCTTGAGCTTGGTCTGGGCGTCGGTCAGGGTCTTGTAGGACTTCTCCACGAAGGGGAGGGCCTCTTCGTACTTGCCCTCGTTGTAGAGAGGGATGGCGGCGTTGAAGGCGTCGCGGCCCTCCGCATCCAGCGCGGCGCCCGGATCCTCGGGCACAGTCTGGGTACCGGAGGCCTGCGGCGCCGTGCGGGCCTCGGCGGGGGTCAGCAGCGTGACGTTCTTGACCAGCACATCGGCGAGGGGGATCCGGATGGATTCCTTGTAGTCCACATAGCCTTCGGCCTTGATGGTGAGCTCGTAGTCCTTGGGATCCAGGCCCACCTGCAGGAAATTTCCCTTCGCGTCGGCCGTGAGTTCCTTGAGCCAGGCGCGGTCCAGGCGCTTCAGGATGATCTTGGCCCCGGCCAGGGGCTTGCCGTCCTTGCTCTGAACCTTGCCGCTGATGCGCCCGGTGGTCTCGGCATACAGGGACAGGCAGGCCGCCGGGATGAGGAGCGCTGAGATGAGGCGTCGCATGGGGTTTCCTCCAAACCCATCCATCGTTCCACAGGGCTGCTCCGGCGCCGAGTGCTTTTCGTCAAAATAGCGTTCTTCCGGTCTCCTGGTTCATCCCGCCGGCGGCCTTTCGAGCCGGATGCGGGAAAATCCGGCCTGTGGTAGGCTTCCGGGCAGACAAGTCCTGTAAGTGTTCGAGGTAGCCCATGAATCCAGCGGTGCCGGAAGCCTCTCTGACCGCCCTGATGCATCTCCTGGCGGAACAGGCACTTATGGCTCTCGGCGTGCCCCACCCGATGATGAAGGAGGCACCGCCGGCGAATCCGGCCGTGGCGCGGTTCTATGTGGACCTGCTTGGCGTCCTGAAGGAAAAGACCGGAGCCTCGAGGACCGACGGAGAGACCCGTGAGCTCGAGGACATCCTGTACGGCCTCCGCATGCGGCTGATGGATCTCAAGCCCGCCACGGACGCCCCTGCGGGGGGCCCCAAGTCATGAGCCCCGGCCGGATGGCGATGCGACCGATCCATGCCTTGCGCGCGATCGTCCTGGCTGGGTTCGCCGGGCTTGCCGCCCTTCAGGCGGCGCCCCCGGCGGAGGCCCCCAGGCCCGCGCCAGCCCCCGTGGCCACGGAAGCGGCGGTGGCGCTGAGCCACCGTGCCAACCACCTGTTCGAAGCCCTCGCGAAGGGCGACCCGGAGGCGGTGCGGGCCGCGCAGCTCGAGGTGGAGTCGGTGCGGCGGACCTACTCGGTCCTGGATGTCACTCCGCTCGTGGAGGCCGCGGCCCTCTGGGCCCGGCAACAGGGCCTGGCGGGCCGTCCCGCCCTGGGGCTGGAGGCCATCCAGGCGGTGGAGCGATGGGCGCCGGATCATCCCAGCCTGCTCGGAACCCGCATCGCCCTGATGCGGCAGGAGGGGCCCCGCGGATGGTTCTGGAGCTTCCCCGAGCTGATGAAGCTCACGCGTCTGCGCCTGGAGGCGCCGGCCCACCGCTGGCTCTGGCTCACGCAGCACCTGGGCATGCTGCGGCTGGCCGCCACCCTGCTGCTCTGGGGCTGGGCCCTCACCATGGGGCTGCGCTACCGGAACGTGCTGCGCCATCTCTGGGAGGAACCGCTCCAGCACAAGGGCATCAGCCCGGCCCTGGCCGCGCTGGCCGGGGCCGTGGTGCTCACCGGCCCGGTGCTCCTGGGGTTGGATCCCCTGGCCGCGGCCCTGGTCTGGCTCTTCCTGCTGGCTCCGTTCCTGACACCTTCCGAGGTGAAGGTCACGGTCTTCATCATGCTGTTCCAACTCGTCCATCCCGCCCTGGCGCTCATGGAGCCCCTCGCCGGCCGCGAACCGCCGCCCAGCATCGAAGTGCTCCAGCTCCAGCCCCGGGTCCAGCCCGTCCCCGCCTCCGCGCTGCGCCTCCTGCCTCCCACGGACCAGGCCTTCCTCCAGGGGTGGGACCAGCTCCAGAATCAGCGCTGGAAGGAGGCCGAAGAGACCTTCCAGAACCTGGTGGGCCGCCATCCGGACCAGCCTGAGGTGCTGAATAACCTGGGCGTCGCCCGGTACCACTCCGGTGATGCCGCAGGCGCCGACAAGGCCTTCGCCAGCGCCCTGGAAGCCGGTTCCCGGATGGAGATCCTCCTCAACCAGAGCATCCTCGCCTTCAGCCGGCTCGACACGGCCCTGGGCGCTTCCAAGCAGGAGGAGGCCAGAGCTGCCGAACCCGCGGACTACGCCCGTCTCATCGCGCTGAATGATGCCCGGAAGGATGTGCGCGGCTACCCCATGCCCCTCCCCGACAGCGCCGCGCGGGCCGAAGCCCTGGCGGAGGCCGCCGGTGGGCCGAACGCGGAGCGCCTGCCCCTCTCGGATCCGGCCTTCCTGGTGGCCCTCCTGCTGCCCCTCATCGGGATCTCGGCCTTCCTCCTGAGGATCCGCAGGAGCCTGCGGATGGCGCATCCGGGCCAGTGCGTCCGCTGCGGCGAGCCCTACCACACCACCGACAGCCCGGATCCCGCGGTGTGCTCGAAGTGCCACCACCTCTTCGTCCTCAGGGACGGCCTTCACACCGAGAGCCGCCGCCGGAAGCTGGACGAGGTGGCCGAGCACCAGCGCAACACGCGCTGGATCCACAAGACGCTCATCGTGCTCCTGCCGGGGTTCGACCTGGCCTTCCTGGGCGAGACCCGCGAGGCCCTGATGGAGTTCCTGCCCCTCTGCCTCGCCGTGGGCATGGTCCTCGCCACCGGCCGTTCCGTGCGGTATCCGGGCGAGATCATCCCTGATCCCGTCTCCACCTGGCTGGCCCTCGGGGCGGTCCTGGTGGGCCTGCTCTACCTCCGCTCCTGGCTGAAGCTGTTCCTGAGGAGGGCCTGAGATGGCGCTGGAAGGATCCCTCCGGGACTTCGACCTCTTCTCCCTGTTCAACATGATCAAGATCCAGGGGAAGAACGGGACCCTGGTGCTCTCCCAGGGTCAGGAGTTCGTGAAGGTCTTCTTCGAGAACGGCGAGATCGTCGGCTGCGACTCCAACCAGGTCCGCATGGAGGACCGCCTCGGCACCATGTTGGTGCGCCTGGGCCGCCTCACCGGCGAGGAGCTGCTGAGCATGGTCCAGGTCCAGCGGCAGACCCTCAAGCGCATGGGCACCCTCCTGCTGGAAGGCGGCAAGGTCACCCCCACGGACCTCCAGGACGCCCTCTTCAACCAGGCCACCGCCATCCTCCACCGCACGTTCCGCTGGGTGGAGGGGGACTACCGCTTCGACTCCTTCCTGCCCACGGATCTGGACCGGGAACACTTCGTCCCCATTCCGGTGGACACGGTGCTGATGGAGGCCGCGCGCATCCAGGATGAGTGGCCCGAGGTGGAACGTCGGCTGCCAGGTCTCGACACGCCCCTGTCCAGGTCTCCCAGGGCCCAGGCCCTGCACCTGGACATCGACCGCGAGGTCTCGTCCGTGCTGGATGGCAAGGGCCACGTGCAGGGATCCTCGGGGCTCACCCACGAGCAGGAGATGGTCCTCTCCTACTTCGATCATCCCCAGAGCGCCAGGGACATCACCCAGATCAGCCGCTACGAGGAACTGGACACCTGCAAGGCCATCGCCGATCTCCTGGAGGCCGGGCTCCTGGAACCCAACACCAGCGGCGGTTCGGTCAAGGTGGTCCGGCCCTGGGTGGAAGGGCATCCCGGCCTGGCTCCGGAGGCCTGGGAGCCGAGCCCGCTCCTGTGGCCCCTGGTGGTGCTCGGGTTCGCGATCCCCCTGGCCCTGTACGTGCCCCATCAGCGCGGATCCGTGAACCTGGGCCTGGCCAGCCTCCAGCCCGTGGATGTCCGGGTGGCCTCGGAGGAGCGGACCCGGCTCCGGCAGGAATGGGCGCTCCGCATGGCCTTCCCCAAGGACGGCGGGCTGGCGCTGGCCAAGCGGCTGAGAAACCCCCTGGACGGGAAGAACCCCGTCCCGGACCTGGCCAGTCTCCCCGATCCCATGGCCGCGGCCCCCGTGCCCGCGCCGCAGGACAAGCGATAAGGATTTCCGATGTTCGTGCACCAGCGCCAGGGCTGCCTGGAGGTGATCTGCGGCCCCATGTTCTCC
Organism: Geothrix fermentans DSM 14018; assembly: GCF_000428885.1. GTDB lineage: Bacteria > Acidobacteriota > Holophagae > Holophagales > Holophagaceae > Geothrix > Geothrix fermentans. The sequence goes on from NZ_KE386810.1 coordinate 198,116, forward strand.
GGCAAGTCCGAGGAGTTGATCCGGCGCATCAAGCGGGCCATCATCGCCCGGCAGCGGGTCCAGGTCTTCAAGCCGGCCCTGGACGACCGCTACGATGTCTCCGCCATCGCCAGCCACAGCCAGCGGAAGCACGACGCCATCCCCGTGAAGGACAGCGTGGAACTGGCGCGCCACCTGGATCCGGAAGCCGAAGTGGTGGCCCTGGACGAGGTGCAGTTCATGGACGAGGGCCTCATCCCCATCATCGAGGACCTGGCCGACCGGGGCGTGCGTGTCATCGCCGGCGGCCTGGACCAGGACTCCAACGGCGAACCCTTCGGCATCATGCCCATCCTCCTGGCCAAGGCCGAGTACGTCACCAAGCTCCAGGCCATCTGCATGGTGTGCGGCGCCCTGGCGGGACGCACCCAGCGCATGGTCCAGACCGGAGGCCAGGTGCTGGTGGGCGCCGCCGAGGCCTACGAGGCCCGCTGCCGCCACTGCCACGAGACGCCCCACGCGACGGGGAAGCGGTTGCTGGAAGGGGAGTGACTCGAAGCGCCTCAGGGCGCATGGAAAGTCAGCGGCACTTCTTTCCCAGACCGCAGAACGATCCAACCGTGCCTTGACCCCGAGGCCACGAGATCCTGCACTGCGCGGCGGGTCAAGGCCCGGCCTTTGAGGTTGCCGGCTTGGAGCAGGACATCGCCCACCCGGCACCCGGCCTTTTCCATGGGGCTACCGGGCTTGACGAGGGCGACCACCAGCTGCGGGACTGTGCCGCTGCGATCCCAGAGCAGCGGCAGCCTGCGGTTCGGTTCTCGGCGGAGCGGGAGGTTCCCGGCCTTGTCGAGCGTGAGCGTCACATGGCGGGTTACGAAATCGAAACAGACCTTGGATGCCAGCCACACATCCAGCCCGATTCTTCCGAGCTTCGTCCCCTCCTGGAAATCCACGGGTGCATGACGCCAGGTGAAGCCTCCAGCCTCGATGATCGAAATTGCCTGGATCTCGCCCGCGATGGCCACGCCCGAAACCCCCTGGGAGACCGTCTTCCCGCCTGTCCGCGTTGGACGGAGGGCAGCTGGGAGATCCAGGCCTCCGGTGCTTCCGGTATCCACCTCGGCCTCGACGGTCTGGCCCCCCATCCGGATTGGCAGGCTAGGCAAGGAGCCGGGAGAGGTCGAAAGAGGAAGTGTCGCACCCGGGCTGAAGTGGTAGCCCCACCAGATGAGCCGGTGTTCGTTAGGCTCGAGCAGAAAGCGGGTTCCGCGCAGGAATGTCATGCCCAGGATCCCGTCGACAGGCTGGTCCTGAAAGCGCCCCATCTGTGCCTGCAGGTCCATCCGGGCCGCATAGATCCCATCCCTGGTCAGGTCCCCGACCTCCACGCGCTTCAACAGCACTGATTCGGTCGGAAGGGCCTGATCAGCGATATCCCTGGCTGTGGATTCCGTATGAGGATCGTCCCAGAAAAACTCCGAGGGGACGGACTTGTCCACGACGCACCAGTCGGCGCCGGTATCGAGGATGAACCGGAAGGCACGGGAAGTGCCCGGCGTCTTCAGGGAATGGAGCGTGACGGAGACGATCGGCAGCCCGTTTTCATCCAGGACGATGGAGACCGGGCGCACGAATTTCCGCGGCTCGGCCATCAGGCTGGTGGGCAGGGTGGAGAGCAGGAATAGAAGAAGGAGCCTGGACATGGATACCAGTGGATCATGAATGGGTGATCCTGGATGGTCGGTTCCTTTTTTCCACTTCGTCAAGCCGGTCGATGACATGACAGGAATTGCGGTGGTGACAGAGATCCTGGCCCCTCTTCACCAGACCCCGCGGCGCTAGACTGGCCCCGGCGCGCTGCTGCAGCGCCGTTCCACCCCACCGCCCGAGGCTTCAGGGCATCCAGGAGGTTTCCATGGCCGGCGCCTACGCCACGTTCACTCACATCACCGACTACATGGGCTTCGAGGGGCTCCTCACCGAGGAAGAACGGATGATCCGCGAGACCGCGCGGAAGTTCGTCAACGCCGAGGTGCTGCCCATCATCGAGAAGCACGCCCAGGAGCAGACCTTCCCCAAGCACCTCATCCCCAAGATGGGCGAGCTGGGCTTCTTCGGCCCGGCGCTGCCCGAGGAATACGGCTGCATGGGGGTTTCCAACGTCGCCTACGGCATCCTCATGTACGAGCTGGAGCGCGGCGATTCCGGCCTACGGTCCTTCGCCTCCGTGCAGGGCAGCCTCGTCATGTGGCCCATCTACACCTACGGCAGCGAGGAGCAGAAGCGGTACTGGCTGCCCAAGCTCGCCACCGGCGAGAAGATCGGCTGTTTCGGCCTCACGGAGCCGGACTTCGGCTCCAACCCCGGCGGCATGCTCACGAAGGCCGTGCGCGAGCCCGGCGGCAAGTGGCGCCTCAACGGCACCAAGATGTGGATCACCAACGGCACCGTGGCCGACGTGGCCGTGGTGTGGGCCCAGACCGAGGACGGCATCCGCGGCTTCCTGGTGGAGAAGGGCACCCCCGGCTTCAGCGCCCCCGAGATGAAGGGGAAGTGGAGCCTGCGCGCCTCCACCACCTCCGAGCTGGTGCTGGAGGACGTCATCGTGGACGAGAAGGCCAGCCTGCTGCCCAACGTGAAGGGCCTGAAGGGCCCCCTGGGCTGCCTCACCCAGGCCCGCTACGGCATCGCCTGGGGCGCCCTGGGCGCTGCGGACGCCTGCTACCAGTGCGCTCTGGACTACGCGAAGACCCGCATCCAGTTCGACCGTCCCATCGCCAGCTACCAGCTCCAGCAGGAGAAGCTGGCCTGGATGGTCACGGAGATCACCAAGGGGCAGCTGCTGGTGCACCAGCTGGGCCGCCTGAAGGACGCCAAGACCTTCACGCCCGCCCAGGTCTCCATGGCCAAGATGAATAACGTGAACATCGCCCTGGAGGTCTGCCGCAAGGCCCGCACCATCCTGGGCGCCAACGGCATCCTCGACGAGTACCCCGTCATGCGGCACATGGCCAACCTCGAGAGCGTCTACACCTACGAGGGCACGCACGATATGCACACCCTCATCATCGGCCAGGAAGTGACAGGGATTCCGGCCTACCGCTGAGGTCTGTTCCATCCTCTGAAAAACGGGCCGCACGGCCCGTTTTTCAGAGCATAGAATGCCGAATGCCCAAACCCTTCCGCATCCTATCGATCGACGGCGGCGGCATCCGCGGCCTCATTCCGGCCCTGGTGCTGGCGGAGCTGGAGCGCCGGACCGGACGGGCCATCTCGGACTGCTTCGACCTCATCGCGGGCACCAGCACCGGAGGCATCCTGGCCCTGGGACTGGCGCTCCCGGGTGATGGCGGCCGCCCCAGGTACGCCGCCCGGGATCTGGCGGACCTCTACCTCAAGGAGGGGGGCCGGATCTTCGACGAGAGCCTCTGGCGGCGGCTCACCAATCCCATGGGGCTGCGGGCCGCGAAATACCCGTCGGATGGCCTCGAGGGCGTGCTCGCGCAGTACTTCGGGGAGTCGCGGCTGAAGGATGCCCTCGTGGAGGTGCTGGTGACGGCCTACGACCTGGAGAAGCGGGACGCCTTCTTCTACCGCCGCCGCCGGGCGCTGGCAGACCCGCGCTACGACGTGCCCATGCGGATCGCCGCCCGGGCCACCAGCGCCGCGCCCACCTACTTCGAGCCCCTCCTGGTGCCCTGGCCCGGCGACCGCGACGTGCTGGTGGATGGCGGCGTCTTCGCCAACAATCCGGCCCTGTGCGCCTACGCGGAGGCGCGGCAGACCCTGGCTCAGGCCGGGAAGGCCGGGGAGGACATCCTGCTGGTCTCCCTCGGCACGGGCATCCACGCCACGCCCTACCGCTACGAGGACGCGAGGGGCTGGGGCGTGGCGGGGTGGGCCCGGCCCATCCTGGACGTCATCTTCGATGGGGTGGCGGACACCGTGGACTACCAGCTGCGCCAGCTCCTGCCCCCCGGCGCGGACGGGGGGCCCCGCTACCTCCGCTTCCAGACCGACCTCGACGCGGGCCTCAGCGAGATGGACGACGCCAGCCCCGGCCACCTCGACGGGCTCCAGCGGGCCGCCGAGGGCATCCTCCAGCGGCAGGCCGCGGAGGTGGACCGGCTCACGTTGATGCTCAGGCCTTGACCGGCTGGGGCTTCTCCGTCCGTACCACGAGCACATCGCAAGGCGCCAGCCGCACCACGCGGGCGGCTGTGCTGCCGAAGAGGAGCCGCTCCAGCGTGGAGTGCCCCACCTGGGCCACCACCAGCAGGGTCTGCGGATTGGCCTCGGACACCAGCTCCTCCGCCGGTCCGCCCCACTTCACAATGACCTCGGACTTCCCATAAGGCTTCGCCCAGGTCTCCAGCTGCTCCCGCGCGTGATCCTCCATGCTCTTCAGCCAGGCGGGGTCGGGCAGGGCGATCTGGGCCTCGGGCAGCATGGGCGCCGGGGGCTGGAGCACATGCATGGCCACCAGGGGCACGCCCATGCGCCCGGCCCAGGTGCCGGCCCGTTCCAGGGCCTGCCTCGAGGCTTCAGAGAAGTCCACTCCCACCAGTACCCGCGTGATCACGGCGGCCTCCGTCGGACGCCACCAAGATACGTCCAGGTCATCGATCGGTGCCGTTTTTTTTCAGGGGGACTTGAAATACGAGTTGAAACACCTAAAATGGATCCAGGAGGCACCATGATCACGCTTCGACCTGCGGGAGCCCGTGGCCACTTCGATTTCGGATGGCTCGACACCCGCCACACCTTCTCGTTCGGGGAGTACTTCGACCCCGAGCACATGCAATTCCACGCCCTCCGGGTGATCAACGAGGACCGCGTGCAGCCCGGCAAGGGCTTCGGCACCCATGGCCACCGGGACATGGAGATCCTCACCTGGGTGCTCTCGGGTACCCTCGAACACCGCGACAGCCTGGGCACCCACGGCGTCATCCGCCCGGGCGAGGCCCAGGTCATGAGCGCCGGAACGGGCATCCGGCACAGCGAGTTCAACCCCTCAGCCTCGGAGCCGGTACACTTCCTCCAGATCTGGATCCTGCCCGGCGAGCCCGGCCTTGCGCCCCGCTACGACCAGGTGGCCTTCTCCGAGGACAGCCTGCAGAACCAGTTGCGGCTCATCGCCAGCCCCGATGCCGCCGACGGCTCCGTCAAGCTCTTCCAGGATGTGCGGATCTACGCCGCCCGGCTGGATGCGGGCCGTGAGGTGCAGGCCGCGATCCCGCCCGGGCGCGCCGGCTTCCTCCATGTGGCCAAGGGCTCCGTGACGCTCAACGGGACGGCCATGGCCGCGGGGGATGCCGCCCGCATCGAGGGGGAACCCTCCCTCACCGTGGCGGCCGGATCGCCCGCCGAAGTCCTGTTCTTCGATCTCGCCTGAGGTATGACCATGACCCTCAAACCTGTCTCCGTTCTCGTCCCCGGCCTCCCCACGGAGGACGGCAACCGCGTGCCCCTCACGCGCCTGGTGCCCGGCCAGGGCAAGCGGGGCGCCGAGGCCTTCCGGGCCCTGGATCCCTTCCTCCTCATGGACCACTTCGGGCCCATGGTGCTGCCTCCTGGGACGGACGCGGGCTTCCCGCCCCATCCCCACCGCGGCTTCCAGACCCTGACCTACCTCCTCCAGGGCGCCTTCCGGCACCGGGACAGCACGGGCGGGTCCGGCCTGCTGCAGCCCGGCGGCGCCCAGCTCATGAACGCGGGCGCGGGCATCGTCCACGAGGAGATGCCGGTGCCCGAGCACCTGACCCTAGATTCCGGGGCACGCACGCGTGACCCGGGGGAGACCGGTGGGGCCATCGAGGGCGTGCAGCTCTGGATCAACCTGCCCAAGGCCGAGAAGGGCTCGAAGCCCGGCTATACGGACCTGCAGCCCGAGTCCATGCCGTGGAAGGAGCTCCCCGGCGGACGGATCCGCGTGCTGGCGGGCACCTGGGCCGGTGTGACCGGCCCCGCCCGCACGCCCGCGAAGGTGGCCTACGCCCACCTGGAGCTGGAGGCCGGCGCCCGCTTCGAGCATGCGGTCCCGGCCGGGTGGACCGCGGCCGTGGTGCCCCTGCACGGCTCTGTCCGCGTCGAAGGCACGGACGTGCCGGCCGACTCCGTGGCCCTGCTGGGCGAGGGGGAGGCCCTGGCCGTCGAGGCCACCGCGCCCGTCAGCCTCATGCTGCTGACGGGGGAACCCATCCGGGAGCCCATCGCCCACTACGGCCCCTTCGTGATGAACACCTACGACGAGATCGAGCAGGCCATCCGGGACTACCAGGAGGGCCGCATGGGGTACCTCGACTGATCAGATCGGCTTCGCTTCCAGCTTCCGGCCCAGGGTGAACTTGCCCTGGGCCAGCTTGTGGATGGCCCGCGCCAGGGCCTCGCGGCTGCAGGCCAGCTCGGTGCTCCAGGCCTCCAGGGGCAGCTCGCCGCCCTCGGGGTGGGCCATGACCCAGGCCTCCCACAGGGCTTCCAGGGCCGCGGCATCCGGTTCCTGGCGGTCGCGCCAGCTGCGCTCCTGGGGGCGCTTCGGTTCGTAAAACGATTGGCTGCGCAGCTTGTCGGGCAGGAAAACCTGCTCCCGGTCGTAGTCGTCGTGGGAGTAGTGGTAGCCCACGCCCCGGCCGGCCTTGCGGGCGGTGGCCGTGTGGGCGTCGCGGATGGATTCGGGGATGGGCGCGTCATCCGCCGCCAGGGCCGCGTCCACGGCCAGGACGGTGGCGTTGCTCTTGGGCGCGTTGGCGGTGTAGATGACGGCCTGGGCCAGGGGGATGCGGGCCTCGGGCCAGCCGATCTGCTCCACAGCCCGGCTGGCGGCCTCGCAGAGGATGAAGGCCTGGGGATCGGCGTTGCCCACATCCTCGGCGGCGCAGACCATGAGGCGCCGCGCGATGAAGCGGGGATCCTCGCCGCCGCGGATCATGCGACTCAGGTAGTAGAGCGCCGCGTCCGCATCGGAGCCCCGCAGGCTCTTCTGGAAGGCGCTGGCGAGGTCGTAGTGGCCGTCGGCGCGGTCGAACATCATGCGGCCGCCCAGGGCGCCCTGGAGGGACTCCAGGTCCGGATCCGGCATCTCCATCCAGGTCTCCAGGCCCGAGAGCGCCGAGCGCAGGTCGCCGCCGGCCCAGTGGGAGAGCCACTCGAAGACCTCCGCCGGCTCAGGCTCGCCGGCGCGCTCCTTCGCCCAGGCCCGCTTCAGCACCTGCTGGATGTGGGCGGGCTCCAGGGCCTTGAGGGCGATGAGCTGGCAGCGGCTGCGCAGCGCCGGGTTCAGGTAGAAGGCCGGGTTCTCCGTGGTGGCGCCGATGAGGATGGCCTCGCCGCGCTCCAGGAAGGGCAGGAGGATGTCCTGCTGCGCCCGGTTGAAGCGGTGGATCTCGTCCAGGAACACCACGGGCGGCACGCTCCGGAACAGGGGCATCTCCCGGCTCTCCTGGAGGAACTTCTTCAGTTCCGCCGCGCTGCCGGAGACGCCCGAGAACTCCATGAAGCCGTGGCCCGTGGCTTCCGCCAGGATGCGGGCCAGAGTGGTCTTGCCCGTGCCCGGAGGCCCCCACATGACCATGGAGGGCAGGCGCCCTCCGGCCGTGAGCCGCCGCAGGGCGCCCTTGGGGCCCAGCAGGTGGGCCTGGCCCACCACCTCGTCCAGCGTCGAAGGTCGCATGCGTTCGGGGAGCGGGGTGGCGTGGCTCACGGCCTCCAGCCTAGCGCGACCGGCGGCTTGGGGTGCGTGGGGAGCCGCCCGCCGGGCCCCAGGCGAGGTAGGCTGGTCCCATGGACACCCTCCCCGCCTACGAACGCGATCCCTACGCCACCGCATTGGAGACCCGCGTGCTGCGCACCGGGGCGGAGCAGGGCCGCCCCTTCGCCATCCTGGAGGACACGATCCTCTACCCGGAGGGAGGCGGCCAGCCCGCCGACCGCGGCACCCTCAACGGCACCGCTGTGGTGGATGTCCAGAAACGCGACGGCGAGATCCGCCACTACCTCGCCGCTCCGGTGGTGGAAGGTCCGGCCTCCCTGGAACTGGACTGGCCCCGCCGCTTCGACCACATGCAGCAGCACACGGGCCAGCACCTGCTCACGGCCGTGGCCCAGGACCGCTTCCAGTGGGAGACCACGGCCTTCCACCTGGGGGCGTCGATCTGCGACATCGAGCTGTCGGCTTCCTCCATGTCGCTGCGCGACATGGAGCAATTGGAAGAGAAGGTAGCCGATGAGATCCGCGCGCATCGCGAGATCTCGGCCCGGCGGGTGAGTCCGGAGGCCTACAAGCTGGAGGCGGTGCGCTCGCGCGGCCTGCCCGAGGGGCATACGGGGGACATCCGGCTGATCCAGATCGCGGGGGTGGACCTGAACACCTGCGGCGGCACCCACCTGCGCCACACGGGCGAGATCGAGGCCCTGAAGCTGTTGGGCACGGAGTCGATCCGCGGGGGGACGCGGCTCTTCTACGTGGCGGGAAGGCGCGCCAGGCTGCGCCTGGACGCGCATGAACGGCGCACTGCGGGGCTGCGCGCCCTGCTGGGCGCGCCAGACGAGGACCTGGTGTCCGTCCTCCAGGGCAAGCTCGATCAACTCCAGACCGCGGAGCGCCGGGCGCGGAAGCTGGAGGAGGAGCTGGCGGAGATGCAGGCTTCGGCCCTGGCCCTCCGGCCGGAGGCCCTGGTGGAAGCCCATTTCGAGGACCGCGACATGGCCTTCCTCCAGAAGCTGGCGCGCCAGGTGCTCGCGGCGGACCCGGGGAAGGCCGTGTTCCTCACAGCCGCGGCGGGAGGGCAGGGCCTCTTCCTGCTGAGCGCCGGGGAGGCCTGCGGGCTGGATGTGCCCGCCCTCGGGAAGGCCGTGGCGGCGATCCTGGGCGCCAAGGGCGGCGGCTCGGGCAGGACCTTCCAGGGCAAGGCGCCGGATCTGAAGGCGCGGGCCGGGGCCCTGGCCCGGCTCCGGGAGGGCTGACCCATGGGTCTCGGTGAGGTGCGGGTCGCGGGGTTCCTGAAGCTGCTGGCCTGGGGCCTGGCGCTCTACGCAGGCCTCTGTCTCGTGGCCTTCCTGGCCCAGCGGCGCATGATGTACTTCCCGGACCGCGAGCCCGAGCCGGAGGCCGTCGAGCGGGCCGTGGGCGCGCGCGTGGTGCCCTGGCGGGACGGGAAAGGGGGTGTGCTCGGCTGGCGGCGGGCGGCGAGGTCGGAGGCCCCCCGGGTCCTGGTCCTGCACGGCAACGCCGGCGATGCCCTGGGCCGTCTGGACTACCTGCCGGTGATCGAGGCGGCGGGCTTCGAGGGGGTGCTGCTGGAATACCCGGGCTACGGCCCCCGGGAGGGCGAGCGCTCGGAGGCCTCGCTGGTGGCCGATGCCCGGGCGGCGGTCCGGCAGCTGAAGGCGGAGTCCAGCGCGCCGGTGATCCTGCTGGGCGAGAGCCTCGGAACGGGTGTGGCGGCCCAGGTGGCCGCCGCCGACCCCAAGCTGGTGGCGGGGCTGCTCCTGGCGGCGCCCTTCGCCCGGATGAGCGAAGTGGCCGCCCGCCACTACCCGTACCTGCCCATGAAGCTGATCCTGCGGGACCGCTGGGACAGCCTGGAGGCCATCCGCAGCTACCGCGGCCCCGTGGCGGTGGTGATCGCCGGGCAGGACGAGGTGGTGGGCGCGGACCAGGGCCGGCGCCTGGCCAAGGCCTGCCCGGGCCCTGTCCGCCAATGGGAGCTTCCCCACGCGGATCACAATGGCCTGCCCAGGGCTCCGGGCCGGCCGCCCTGGTCTGAGGCCCTGGCTTTCCTCCGGGGACGGGCCGGGATGGGACAATAGGGTCCATGGACCTGATCTACCTCGACCACAACGCCACCACCGCCCTCGATCCCGAGGCCTTCGAGGCCATGCGCCCCTGGTTCACGGAGCGCTTCGGCAACGCCAGCTCCGCCTACGCCCTGGGCCACCTTTCGGATGGCGCCGTGGTGGCGGCCCGGGAGCAGGTGGCGGCCCTGGTGGGCTGCACGCCCGCGGAGGTCGTCTTCACCAGCGGAGGCACGGAGAGCCTGAACCACGCCTTCCGGGGCGTGTGGGAGGCCTTCCCCGCGAAGCGGCACCTGGTCACGACGGCGGTGGAGCATCCCGCCGTGCGGGCCCTGGTGGCCTGGTGGAAGGCCCAGGGAGGCGAAGCCGCGGATGTGGGTGTGGATGGGGAGGGCCGGCTGGACCTGGCGGCCCTGGAGTCCGCCGTGCGCCCGGATACAGCCCTGGTGGCCGTCATGGCCGCCAACAACGAGTCCGGCGTGCGCTTCCCCGTGGAGGATGCGGCCCGCATCGCCAAGGCCAAGGGCGCCCTCTTCCTGGTGGATGCCACCCAGGCCATGGGCAAGGTCCCGGTGGATGCGGCGGCCTGGGGGGCCGACCTGCTGAGTCTCAGCGGGCACAAGTTCCACGGGCCCAAGGGCACGGGCCTGCTCATGATCCGCCGGGGGGTGCGCCTGAAGCCGCTCATGCTGGGCGGCTCCCAGGAGCGGGGCCGGCGCGGCGGCACGGAGAACGTCCCCGGCATCGTGGGCTTGGGCAAGGCCGCGGAGCGGGCCCTGGCGAGGCTGCCGGAGATGGACCGCGTGCGCGGGCTGCGGGATGCCCTGGAGGTCCGCATTCTCGCGGAGATTCCGGAGGTCCGCATCCACGGCGCGGGCGCGGATCGCCTGCCCAACACCAGCCTGGTGGGGTTCGCCGGGGTCGAGGGCGAGGCGGTGCAGCTGAAGCTGGCGGAGCGGGGCATCTGCGTGTCCACGGGCAGCGCCTGCAGCACGGGCATGCGCGAGCCCAGCCATGTGCTCCGCGCCATGCAGGTGCCGGCGCCCTACGCCCGGGGCACGGTGCGGTTCAGCCTGGGACTGGGCACCACGGAGGCCCAGATCACCACCGTGGCCGAGCTGCTGCCGGGCCTGGTCTCGGACCTGCGGGGGATCTCGGGCGAAAGAGGTCTTGATCGGTAAATTCCATGACGCATCCATATTTATCCTGATTTTGCGGGCTTGACACGTGGTGGCATGATGGTGGGCACTCAGGAGCTTCCAAGCCCCCTCATCCCTCCCCGCGGGGTGCCGCATGGTCATGAACCTGTTCGCGCGATTCACCCGGGCCTTCCGGCCCGCTCCGGCTGAACCTGGCGGGCTGCAGTGGCGGTCGCCGGCCCACCTCGACCGGGGCCGGCTCGGGGAGGCCCGCATGGCCCTGGATGACCGGGGCCGGGGCGTCGCCCTGTGGGAGAACGACGGCAGCCTGTGGACCATGTCCACCGGTCCCGCGGTCTCGCCGGCCCTGGCGCGCGTTCCCTTCGGCGAGGGCGTGAACCCCCGCCTCGCCCTGAATCCCAAGGGGCGGGGCCTCGCGGTGTGGGTGGCCGATCTGGGGGAAGAGAGGCAGGTCCTGGGCAAGATCCTGGGGACGGGCGAGGCGCCGGGGCATGTCCTGTTCCAGACGCCCGGCCTCGTCCGGCAGCTCCAGGTCGTGGCGGACCGCCGGGGCGATGCGCTGGTGGTCTGGCTCCACCAGAAGGTGGGGCGGGTGGAGGCCATGGCCTACGCCTTCGACGCCCGCGGGGAGAACTGGGAGGGACAGCCGATCGTGCTCGGTCTCCCCTCGGATCCGGGGGCGGCCCCCAGGCTCGCCTCGAACAGCCGGGAGCATGCCATGGTGATCTGGGAAGCCCGGGACAGCCTCTTCGAGGGACTGATGGCCAGCCACTACTGGCCCTCGGACCGCATCTGGTCGGATCACCCCGTGCCCGTGGTGGCGCACGAGGCCCACCACCACCAGGTGGCCATGGATGATCATGGGAACGCGCTGGCCCTGTGGATCCACGCCCCCTCCGGGCAGCAGCGGGGCGTCCTGGAGGCCAGCTTCTACGATGTCCAGGCCGGCGAGTGGCGTGAGCCGGACATCCTGGCCACGGCCCACGAGATCTCCACGCCGCGGCTGATCATGAATGGGGACGGCGAGGCCCTGGCGGCCTGGGGCCAGCGGGAGGGCGGGGATGTCTCGCGCCTCTTCTCCAAGGCCTTCCGGGAGCGGGCCTGGGAGGCCGAAGCGGTCTGTCTCGACCACGAACAGGGCCGGTTCCGCGACTACGCCATCGACCTGGGGCCGGATGGGCGGGCGGGATTCCTGGTGGTGCAGCGGGGCGCCGCGGGAGACCAGGTCGCTCTCCGGGTCCGCCAGGGGGACTGGTCGGCGCCGAGGGTCATGGGGGCCGCCCCGGGGGCTACCTGCGGATCGCCCAGGATCGCCATGTGCCCCAGGGGGATGTCCCTCCTATGGACCCAGGGGGTGGGGGCCGATAAGACCCTCGTCCTGGTCGATTCGCACTGACCTACAGGGCGAGCAGTTCCCTCGAGTAGTGGTCCACGGCGTAGGGCAGCCAGCGGCGCCCGGGCAGGTCGCGGCTGAGGTACCCCATGTGGCCGCCGCAGGGCTCGAGGTGCAGGTGTACGGCCGGGGAGGGCTCCGCCTCCGCGGCGTGCCGCCAGGGGATGAAGGGGTCGTCCTTGGCCATGAGGATGACCGTGGGCACGGTGATCCCGGACAGGTGGCGGCGGGCCGAGCAGCGGGCGTAGTAGTCGTCCGCATCCCGGAAGCCCGCGGCCTTCGTGGTGTAGGCGTCGTCGAACTGGCGCAGGCTCATGAGGGGGCGGGTCTGGTAGATGTCTGGCACGAGGCCGTCTTCCACCCGCTGGCGGATGGCCTGGCGGCATCGCTTGATGAAGCGCAGCTCGTAGAGGCGGCTGATCCCCGTGTGGATGGCCTCGGAGCAGGCGCCCAGGTCCACGGGCGGGTTCACGGCAATGGCAGCATCCGGCTGGGCGGCGGGTTCCGGCAGGCCGTTCCCTAGGTTCAGCAGCAGCGCGTTGGCGGAGAGGGAGTAGCCGATGGCCAGCTGGCGCAGGTCCGGGTGCCGCTCGCGCGCGGCCGCGAAGGCCGCCCCCAGGTCGTCGCCGGAGCCGCTGTGGTAGGGCCGCTTGGCCAGGCCCCGCCCCTCGCCGCAGCCCCGGTGATTCACGGTCCAGACATGGTGGCCCTGCTTCCGGGCCAGGGCGATGGTGCGGCGCACGTAGTGGGCCTGGTCGTCACCGCCCAGGCCGTGGAAGACCAGCACCAGCACGTCCGTCTCGCCGGGATAGTGGCGCCCCGCCAGTTGGTCGCCGTCCGGCAGAGGGATGCGGAAGGGGGCGGAGGGGTGGTCCGGCAAGGCCCCGGGCAGGTAGTTGCCCAGGATGGTCTGGAGGTGGCCCGTGGGCGCCCACCAGGGCGGGCGGCAGGGCAGGGGCGGCGGGGCGAGCGGGCGCATGCCCAAGTGTGACTCAGTCGTTCCGCTTGAAGACCAGCTTGAAACTGAAGGGGTTGTCGAGCTTCGGGTGGGTGTAGGTCACCTGCAGGGCCAGCGAGTTTCCGTCCTTCCGCATGGAGTAGACGTACTTCAGCACGTAGCCGTCCCCGGTGACGGTCTGGACCATGGTGGGGCCGTCCTTCGTGAGGGTGGCCTTGAACACGGTGTCGTCGCTGCGCTTCCAGTCGCTCTCGGTGCCGTCCGCGGGCGTGTCGATGGGACGCTCCCTCCCCATGGTCACGGAGAAGCTCTCGCCGGCCAGGATGTCAAGCTTGTTGAAGGGGCGGCAGGCGCCCTGGAGCTTCTTCTTCCAGAAGAGCTTCATGGCGAAGTTCAGGTCCCTGACATGCTCCTCGATCCGCTCCTCGATCTTGTCACTTTGTGAAGCCGCGAGGGTCCATTCGCCATCCCAGTCCACTTTCGCCCCCTTGGCGGGTTCGGCGGTCCCGGCGGCCGGCTTGGGTTTCTGGGCCAGGACCGGAAGGGCCAGGGAGCAGGACAGCATCAGGGCCAGGACGCGCATGGGAACCTCCAGGGGGAGCCTACCCCGACTTTCGGAAGTATTGAAAGCGCTCAAAGTGATCCCTGCAACAAAGAGGGGTATTGATGACCTTGCAGGCAGCATCGTGCAAGGCGAGGTGTAAGCTGGGTGGCATTCAGCCCAAAGACAGGGCACTCAATTCAAGGAGTGTGGCCATGAAACGCAAGCAGGAAGCCCTCGATTACCATTCGCAGGGTCGGAAGGGGAAGATCGAGGTCATCGCCACGAAGCCCTGCTCCACCGCGCGGGACCTTTCGCTGGCCTACTCTCCGGGTGTGGCGGAGCCCTGCCTGGAGATCGAGAAGGACAATGAGCTGGCCTACACCTACACCGCCAAGGGCAACCTGGTGGCCGTGATCTCCAACGGCACCGCCGTGCTTGGCCTGGGCAACATCGGCGCCCTGGCCGGCAAGCCCGTGATGGAAGGCAAGGGCGTGCTGTTCAAGCGCTTCGCCGACATCGACGTGTTCGACATCGAAGTGAACGAGCTGGACATCGACAAGTTCTGCCAGGTCGTGAAGGCCCTGGAGCCCACCTTCGGCGGCGTGAACCTCGAGGACATCAAGGCCCCCGAGTGCTTCGAGATCGAGACCCGCCTGAAGAAGGAGATGAACATCCCCGTCTTCCACGACGATCAGCACGGCACCGCCATCATCAGCACGGCGGCCCTGATGAACGCCTCCGAGATCGTGAAAAAGAAGCTGGGCGACATGAAGGTGGTGTTCAGCGGCGCCGGGGCCTCTGCCATCGCCTGCGCGAACATGATGATCTCCGCCGGCGTGAAGCTGGAGAACCTCTGGCTCTGCGACACCAAGGGCCTGGTCTACACCGGCCGCAAGGAGGGCCTGAACAAGTACAAGGAGAAGTTCGCCAAGCCCAGCGAGTGGCGCACCCTGGCGGACACCATCAAGGATGCCGACGTGTTCGTGGGCTGCTCCAGCAAGGGCGCCCTGACGCCCGAGATGCTCCTGAGCATGGCCAAGAACCCCATCGTCTTCGCCCTGGCCAACCCCGATCCCGAGATCGACTACCCCACCGCCAAGGCCACCCGCGATGACATCATCCTGGCCACGGGCCGCAGCGACTACCCGAACCAGGTGAACAATGTCCTGGGCTTCCCCTTCATCTTCCGCGGCGCCCTGGACGTGCGCGCCTCGGAGATCAACGAGCCCATGAAGCTGGCCGCCGCGAAGGCCCTGGCCGCCCTGGCCAAGGAGGAGGTGCCCGACGCCGTGGTGAAGGCCTACTCCGGCCAGAAGTTCAGCTTCGGCCCCGAGTACATCATCCCCAAGCCCTTCGATCCCCGCGTGCTCCTGTGGGTGGCGCCCGCCGTCGCCAAGGCCGCCATGGAGACGGGCGTGGCCAAGACGCCCATCGCCGACATGACCGCCTACAAGGAGCGCCTGGAAGGTCTCCAGGGCCGCAGCAAGGACGTGATCCGCAACGTCATCCACCGCGCCAAGGCCGCCCCCAAGCGCGTGGTGTTCCCCGAGGGCGACCATCCGCTGATCCTCCAGGCCGTCGCCCAGATGGTGGAGGAGGGCATCTGCACGCCCATCCTCCTTGGCGATCCCGCCAAGGTGAAGGCCGTGGCGGCGGACCACGGCATCTCCCTGACCGGCGTCGAGGTCCTGGATCCCTGCACGGTGCCCTGGCGCAAAGAGGCCGAGGACACCTACCTCGACCTCCGCAAGCGCCGCGGCATCACCAGCTTCGAAGCCAGCCGCAAGGTGCAGGAGCGCATCTACTTCGGCGCCCTGATGTGCCGCATGGGCAAGGCCGACGGCCTCATCGCCGGCCTGACGATGTACTACCCCGAGACCATCCGCCCCTGCCTGGAGATCATCGGCACCCGCAAGGGCGTCAAGCGCGTCTGCGGCGTCTACACCATGGTCCTCAAGAACCGCGTGCTGTTCTTCTCGGACACCACCATGAACATCGAGCCCAGCAGCGAGGAACTCGCCGAGATCGCCCTCCTGACCGCGGACCTGGCCAAGGACACCTTCGGCATGGAGCCGAAGGTCGCCATGCTCTCCTTCTCCGACTTCGGCAGCGTGGACCATCCGCTGGTCCGCAAGGTCCAGAAGGCGGCGGAGCTCGTGAAGACCCAGCGGCCCGACCTCAAGTGCGACGGCGAGATGCAGGCCGACACCGCCCTGGGCGAGGGCATCCTGTCCGAGGAATATCCCTGGGTGGACCTGCCGGGCGGCCCGAACGTGCTGATCTTCCCCGACCTCACCAGCGGCAACATCGGCTACAAGCTGGTGCAGCGGCTGGCGGGCGCCGAAGTCATCGGCCCCATCACCTGCGGCATGGCCGCCCCGGTGCATGTGCTCCAGCGGCACAGCGACATGAACGACATCATCCACCTCACGGCCCTCACGGTCGTGGAGGCGCAGCAGAAGTAGGTGTCAGCTATCAGCTATCAGCTATTAGCTGTCAGTTCGCGGGGGCCTCCGGGCCCCCGCTGCTATGCTGGCCTGCGGCTCCTGGAGGGACGATGGCGGATGTGCTGTGCGCCTGGTGTGGCACCCTGATCGGGCAAAGCGAGGCCGAGCACTCCCACGGCATCTGCCGAAGCTGCTACCGGGAGTTACGTGGCATCCCGGACCTGTCCGAGTCCGAACTGGATGGCCTGCCCTTCGGCGTGATCGTCCTGGCGGAGGATGGGACCATCCTGGCCTACAACCTCGCGGAAGGCGGGCTGTCGGGACGCGAGCCCAGCGCCGTCATCGGGAGGAACTTCTTCACGGAGATCGCGCCGTGCACCGCCGTGCAGGCGTTCCAGGGCGCCTTCCACGAGTTTTGCAGAAGGGGCGAGGATTCCCGGACCTTCCACTTCACCTTCCGCTTCCCGGAGGGCCCGGTCCGGGTGCAGATCGTCTTCCTGCACCGCGGGGCGGATGTGGTCGTCGCCGTCCGGAAACGGGCCGACCAGGGCGCCTGAGCGCCCTAGCCGGGGGATTCCAGCTGCTGCAGCCAGGCCTGGATCTCGGGGTCCTGGTCCGGGCTGAGGCGCAGGACCTCGCGCAGGTCGGCGAGGGCGGGGGCGGGCTCATCCCGCTGGAGGTGCACGAAAGCGCGCTCCTTGTGGGCCCGGGCATCGCCGGGGTCCAGCAGGATCAGGTGGGTGGCCGTCCACAGGGCCTCCTCCCAGTCTTCGGCATGCATGAACCGCAGGTGGAGGTTACGCACCAGACGGATGAGGATCTGGCGATCCGCCGCGGGCTTCAGCATGTCGGGGTGGAAGGCGATCCGGCCGGCGCTGGCGGCTTTCACCAGGGCGGCGCCGCCCTCCTCTTCCACGGCGCGTCCGCGATTGAAGGGGTCGAAGCACAGCAGGCCGGATGACGTGCGCAGGGCGGTGATGAAGTGGCCAGGAAGGCCCACACCCACTGCGTCGAAGCCCATGCGGCGCGCCAGGTCGATCCACAGGATGGAGAGGGAGATGGGCAGGCCCTTGCGGCGTGCCACCACGGCCGGGAGCAGGGCGTTCAGGGGATCGTCGTAGGTCTCGCGATCCCCGTCGAAGCCGAGCTCCTCGAAGAGCAGGTGGTTCAGCGCCTCCAGGGCCCGGTCCGTGTCCCAGGGGAGGGGCATGCGCCCTGCGAGGGTGAAGGCCCACTCGTTCAGCTGCATGACCACCGAGGCGGGATCAGGATCCTCCAGGGCCGGGGCCACGGCGTGGATGGCGCCTTCTGCCAGGCTCCGGCACTGCGGATCCAGGCGGAGGTACTCGAGCAGGGACATCAGCCCCTCCGGCGGATCACCGAGCGGGCCACCAGGGCCACGGCCACCAGGGCCACGGCGCCCCAGGCCCAGTTCATCCAGGAGCTGGTGGCCGCCTGGACCTTCTTGGCCTCCTCGGCCTTGCGGGCGTTCTCTTCGATGGAGAGCTTGGACTGGGTTTCGCGGGCATCCTTCACGGCTTTCTGGGCGGACTCGCGGGAGGCCTGGAGCTCCTTGGCCGCGGCCTCCTGCTCCTCCTGGATGCCGAGGACGGCGACGTGCGTGTGGGGGGCCGGTTTCACGGGTCCGCTCGCGGGCACCGCGTCCACATCATCGCTGTCGGAAACGGCCCCCTGGCCGTAGTCCAGGGACTCCGCAAGGGCCTGGATGTCGTCGCGCAGGCCCTGCAGCACCTGGTTCTGGCGGTGGAGCTGCACGCCCTGGAGCCAGAGCATGAGCAACTGGAGGGCCAGGAAGGCGGGGATGGTCCATCGGAGGGCGGGGCGGGTCATGGGTGCTCCCTTCCCAGGATAAACAGAGTCCGGTCATCCCGGTTCTGGGTATCGAAAGACGCTACATCCCGGAAGACCGCCTCGCAGGCCGCCCGGGGGCTCCCCGTGCCCCAAAGGCGGCGGAGCTGGGCGCAGAGGCGGGCCGCGCCGTAAAGCTCGCCTTCCTTGTTCATGGCCTCCGAGAGGCCGTCACTGTAGAGCACCATCCAGCCCTTCGGGGGCAGCACGCCCTCGACCACCTCCCAGTCGCCGGGACCGGCGGGGCGCAGGCCCAGGCCACGGCCGTGGGGGGTCATCTCCGTGGAGCAGTCCTCGGCGACCCCCTGAAGCATGAGGGCCCCGGGGTGGCCGGCCCGGGCCAGCCGGTAGTGCCCATCCTCGTTCCACTCGAGCAGGACCAGGGTGAGGAAGCCCCGCTGGCCCAGCAGTTGGCGCAGTGTGTGATCCAGGGACCCCAGCATCTCCTCCAGGCCCTGGTCCTCCCGCTGGGTGGCCTGCTCCAGGAGGGCCGTAGCCTGGGCCATGTAGAGGGCGGCGGCCAGGCCCTTGCCGCAGACGTCGCCCACGGCCGCCAGCCAGTTCCCGCTCGGGCGGCGCTTGACGAAGAGCAGGTCCCCGCCGGTCTCCAGGGCCGGCTCCAGGCGCAGGGCCACCTGGAAGCCCGGGATGGGCGGCAGGTGCGAGGTGACAAGCCCCTCCTGGATGCGCCGGGCAGTCTCCAGCTCCTGGCTCAGGCGCTCCTGGGCCAGGAGCCGCTGGTGCATCACCGCAGTCTCGAGAACCTGCCCGCCGGCCAAGGCCACCTCCCGCAGCAGCTCGCGGTCCTCGCGGCCGTAGTTCAACTCCGAATACTTGCCGCCCAGGAGGACGGCGCTGTGGGGATGGTCGCCGGCGAGGATCAGCAGGAGCAACTGGGCTTCCAGGGCATCCACATGGGCCCGGAGACCCTCGCCCTGCTCGCGGATCCAGTCGGCCTCCTCGCTGCCCAGGCCCAGCACCAGCTCGCGATTCTCCCTGGCCAGGCGCAGCAAGCCCGGGGGAAGCCGCAGAGGCTGGGGCTGGAACTGCACGCGGCGGTCGTCCCGGTCCATGGTCTCGGCGGCGGGCAGGAGGATCTGGCGCGACTCGATGGGCACCACCTCCAGGAACTGGGGCTGGAAGGCTTCGCCCAGGGCCTTCCGGAGGGACTTCAGCAGGGCTTCCTCGCTGAAGCGCTTCCGGGGCTCGCGCACGGAGCGCAGGGCGATCTCGCGGGTGCTGGCGAAGTCCCTCCGGAAGCGGCGGCGGATGCCCTTCAGGAGCTGCCGCAGGGTCCATCCCAGGGGCAGGGCCAGCAGGCCGATGAGGGCGCCCGCCCAGCCCGGCGGGATGGACGAGAGATGGGAGAAGGACCAGGCCAGGCCGCCCAGGTACCCGGCGATCGTGAGCGCCAGGATGGCCATGTAGCTCACCCACCGCAGCAGCACCTTCCGCACCTCGAAGAGGCCGTGGCGGAAGATGGCGAAGGCGAAGCTCAGGGGCAGCAGCGGCACCGGCAGCATGAAAATGAAGATCTGGCGGCGGAAGATGAGGCTGTTGCCGTACCGGGCCCGGAGCACTGTCCAGGCCAGCAGGTCCAGGCAGAGCGCGGCCGCCACGATGAGGGACGGCAGAAGGGCCCGGCGCAGCCGCTCGTGGGTCCGGAACGTGCCCACCAGGAAGAACCCCAGGCCTGCCAGCGCCGCCCCGACGTAGAGGGGGATGGGGTAGTTGGTGAGGAAGACCCGGAGGAGGCCCTGCAGAGGCGCGCCGGACGGGGTCCGGAAGCTGCCATCGCTGAAAGTGCCCCAGAGGGTCAGGAGGAACTGCACCAGGGCCACGAGGGCGAAGCTGCCGTAGATGGCCTGGAGGAAGCGCCGGTTCTTCCGCAGGTGGAAGGGGTGGGGGAAGCGCAGGAAGAAGTGGATCCACAGGGGCGGAAGCAGCGCCGCGGTGATGGAGGCCATGAGGCCCAGGAGGATGCGGAGGCCCACAGGCATATTGAGGCCCGCTGTGGCCCCGGACATCAGGAGCGCCGTGGCGGCCAAGTAGAAGAAGTGGCGCGAGGTCTTGCGTTCAGGCGCGGAGAGCACCACCAGCAGGCTGATGGCCCAGGCCAGGAGCCCGTTCAGCAGGAGGGCCAGCTGCTCCAGGTCCAGGGGCTTCACCAGGCGCAGGGGTAGCAGGATCTGGCGGCCCTGGCGCTTCACCGTGTAGATGAGGATCGTGCCCTGGGACTTGGCGTTGATGAACCGCTGGGCCTTCAGGGTGCCTTCCAGGGTCGGCTCGAAGGTGCGGCCCTGGATCTTCACGAGCTCGTCGCCCTCCAGCAGGCCGGCCTCCTCGGCCACGCCCTCGGGCAGGATCTCCCGGATGACGATCTTCCCGTTCTCCACCACCCAGGAGCACTGGTCGTCCGAGGCCGCATACACCCACTGGTTCAGGCCGAAGGAACCCAGGGCCAGCACGAGGCAGGCCAGGCTGATCCACAGCAGGCGCCACCGGATGCGTTTGAGGTAGGGGTTCATGGGACCTTTGTGGAAGAATGCCCCGATGGAGCGGATCTCGCGGAAAGGCAGGCCCTGCTGGGTGCTGGTGGGGGGAAGGCGGCGCCTGGGGCGGGCCCTGGCGGAGGATCTGGCCCGGGATCACGACCTGGTGCTGACGAGTTCAGGACCATGGGAGGGTGAGTCCTGGGTGGCTGGCTTGTCGGGGAATTCCAGGATCCGGACGCTTGTATGGAATGCTGAGAGCCCGGAACTGAGTTCCCGCATGATGGCAGATCTTGAGACGTTGGCGTCGGATGGCTGGGGGATTTCCGGCGCCGTGGTGCTGGCCGGAACCTTCCCCGAGCAGCCCTTCGGCGCCTGGACGGCGGAATCCCTTGATGCTGCCTGGCGCATGAACCTGGGCTTCCCCTTTCTCTGCGCCCAGGCCCTGGCGCCCCACCTGGCGCAGAGTCCCTCGGGGGATGCCTGCCTCCAGTTCCTGCTGGACACCTCCCTCCACCACCCCTGGCTGAAGCGCCTGCCCTACAGCGCGGCGAAGGCGGGCCTCGCCACGCTGGTGCCGGGCCTCGCCCAGCTGCTGGGTCCCCGGGTGCGGGTGGTGGGCCACGCCCTGGGCACCATCCTGCCCCCGGAGGGCAGCGACGGCGGCTTTCTGGCGGAACGCACCCTCCTCAAGCGGATCGGGGAGCCCGCGGACCTCTGTCGCGCCGTGCGCTACGCGGCCGACAGCCCCTTCCTCACGGGCGAGATCCTCACGCTGGACGGGGGACGGCGCTGGGTGGATCGGTAGCGGTCCTGGCGCGCTCGCGGCATGGCGCGCCCGCAGGAGAGGCGGGCACAATGGGAACGCCAGGTGAGGGATGAAGTTCAAGGTCAACGAGGTGTTCCATAGCATCCAGGGGGAAGGCGCCCGCATCGGGCGGCCCTGCCTCTTCATCCGTCTGACGGGCTGCCCGTTGCGCTGCGCCTACTGCGACACCGAGTACGCCTTCTACGAGGGCGCCATGCGGACCCTGGAGGATCTCCTCGCGGAGACCCGCCAGCGGCTTGGTCCGCCGAGGAAGGGGCCCAGCGCGCCCTTCGTGGAGCTGACGGGCGGCGAGCCCCTGGCACACCCCCACGCGCCCGACCTGCTGCGGGCCCTGCTGGGCCTGGGCCATGAGGTGGCCCTGGAAACGGCCGGCAGCCATGATCTGGCGCCGGTGCCCCGGGAGGTCATCAAGATCGTGGACCGCAAGACCCCCGGCAGCGGCGAGGCCCACCGCTGGCTGGAGTCCAACCTGGATCACATGGTGTCCGGCCAGGACGAGCTGAAGTTCGTGCTGTGCGACCCGGCGGACTACGAGTGGGCCCGGGCCTGGTGTGCGGAACGCCGGGTGTGGGACCGCCTGGAGGTGCTCTTCAGCCCGGTCTGGGGGAGCCTCGACCCCGCCTGGCTGGCCGAGAAGGTCGTGGCCGATGGCCTGCCCGTACGGGTCCAGATGCAGCTGCACAAGGTCATCTGGGGGGCGGACCGGAAAGGGGTCTGAACCCTACTTGGGGGTCTTCCAGGCCACCAGCTCCTTCTCCAGGTTCTCGGTGTACTCCTTGGGCGCCTTGCCGCGGGAGAGGTCGATGGCCTTCTGGAGCTGGGTCAGGGCCTCTGGCATCCGCTTGGCATCCCGGGCGATGCGGGCCGCGGTTTCGTGGTTCCAGAAGCTCTCCCCGGCCTTGAGGCTCTTCTCGATCCAGGCCTGGGCCTTCTGGGGTTCGATGGCCTGGTCCTGGCAGTACTTGGCGGCCTGGTACCAGGGCACCCAGTCCGTGTCCGGCGCCTTCTTCAGCGTGTCCTCCAGATGCGCCCAGTAGATGGCCTTGGTGTCGAACGCCACGGGAAAGCTCACGCGGAGGTTCTCCCAGCCCAGCTCCACCGTGGCGCGGCTGGTGTCGAGGGGGACCACGCGGTAGTCCAGATACTCGAGGTAGGGGCCGGTCTGGGGCTGGGCCTCCCAGCGCATCAGGTCCTCCTCCGGCTTGTACTCGTAGGCGCCCCACTGCTTGGCTTTCCGGTTGAGGATGAGGGTCCAGGTCTTCTCGCCGGGGATGGCGAAGAAGCCGTAGGTGCCCGCGGGCACGGGCTTCCCGGCCACCTGGGCCGCATGGCTGAAGGTGAGGGTGGTGGCGGTGTTGGCGCCGGCCCGCCACACCTGGCCGAAGGGTACGAGGCCACCCCAGACCTTGCGGCCCTTCACGGCCGGCCGGGCGAAGGCGACCTCCACCCTGCTGATGCCGATCTCCTGGGACACGGTGCAGGCCGGGCTCACCCGCAGCGGCGTGAGGCGCACGGGGGCGGGCTTGTCCTGGGCGCCGAGACTGGTCGCGAGCAGGGCGGTGAACAGAAGGCTACGCATGAGAGTCTCCGGGGACGCGGCTGTCGAGGGTAGCACCCCGGCGGGGCGGAAGGAGGAAGCGGCCCGGGTTCCGGTTGAAGGCCCGGAGGATCTCCAGCCAGAGGCGGCGGCTGGCCCGGCCGCTGAGGTCCCGGGCCCGCAGGGCCGTCCAGAGCGCCAAGGCGAAGGAGACCGCGAAGTTCAGGATGCCGATGAACCCGATGCCCGCCAGGCCCCAGAGGGCGTCCTTCCAGACCAGGGCCCCCTCGGACCAGAGTGTGGCCGCGCCCAGGGCCAGTGAGGCCGCCTGGAGGGTGACGTGGCGCACCTCCGCGTGGATGCCCGCGAAGGCGAAGGCCATGGGCACGAAGACCAGCAGGGCGCCCAGCGCCGTGTAGCCCGCGAAGCCCGCCAGGTGCCGGTGGATGAAGCGGCCCAGGGACTCGGCCCCGTGGGCGCCGAACCAGGACCGCAGGCGGTGGTTCTGGGCCAGGGCCTCCGGGAGGCACCGGTAGGCGCTCCAGTTGGCGGTCCAGCCCGCCGCCAGGCTGGAGAGCCAGAGCAGCACGCCGGTGAGGGCCGCGAAGACCAGCGTCCAGCCGTGGAAGGGATGGGTGCCCTGGACGGCGTGCAGGGCGGCCTCCCGATCCAGGGGTGCATGGCCCGTCAGCTGGACCCAGGCCAGGATGATGCCCGTGGCCACCGGCATGGTGGCCAGCACGTTGCCGAGGGTGGCGATGGCCTGGGTGCGCGTGATGGCCGCCACCAGCTCCACCTCGCGGACTTGGCCGTCGTTCTCCTCCAGGGCCCGGGCCAGAGCCGCCGCGGTCATGGCCGGCTGCTTGGAAGCCAGGCTGAAGCCCATCAGCTGCATGAGGCAGAAGCTGACGGCGTAGTTGGAGGTCAGCGAGGCGCCCAGGAGCAGCGGCGCCAGGGGCAGGACGGACAGGCTGACCTTGAGCAGGGCCGTGCCCGCCGTGAGGAGGCCGCCGCCCGCGGCGGAGCGCCCCATGGCCCACCACTCGGAGCGGTTCCGCGCGATGTAGTGCTCGCCGGTCTCGCCGGTGTGCTCCACCACCTTGCGCGCCAGCCGCTTGACCGTGGTGCGCAGCAGGTTCAAGAGCCCGTGCTGGGCGGCGCTGCCCCGCACCAGCTCGGCGGCGAAGGCTGGGCCGTCCCCGCGGCCCGCTGCGAAGTCCAGGAGCTGGGCGATGCGCGCCAGCTGAGCCTCCAGCAGCTCGAGGCGGAACACCAGGTCCGTGGACACGCCCCGATCGTCCAGGCGGGCCTGGGCCTGGGCCAGGGTGGCCGTGCAGGCGGCCCGGCAGGCCTGCCAGGCGATCCGCGCCCCCGGGTCCGAGGGCCGCTCCCCGGCATCGTGGACCATGCGGGTGAGGTGGAAGAACGGGGACTCGGCGTCGCTGCCCTCGGGATCCAGGGCCAGCAGGTCGCGGGAGAGCCCCACGGCCGCGGCCCGGTGGGCCAGCAGTCGGGCCGCGTGGGCCCAGATCTCCGGAGGCGGGGCCAGCAGCGCGCCCCAGGTGGCCCGCAGGTCCTCGGGCAGGCCCTCGATCCAGACGGCATCCGCCTCGTCCAGGTCCAGGCGGTCCAGCAGGGCATAGAGGTCGCCTTCGGGATCCAGCCGCGGGATGACGCGGTCCACGATCCGCAGGAAGCCCTCGCCCATGAGGGTGGTGCGGTCCGGCAGGCCTGTCTCCGCCAGGAGGCGGATGGCCGAGGCGTGGTTCCAGGCCTCGGTGAGGGCACCCGTCTGCCCGCGGAAGACCAGGGCCGCATGGAGGCGCCGGAGCCGGGTCGTACGCCGGGCCTCGCCGTCCACCGAATCCACCGGGGAGGCCTCGAGCAGCCAGCGCAGCAGGGACTCCAGCCTCGGCGCGCCGTTGCTCAGCAGGTCATCCAGCCTGGGGTCGGAAAGCAGCATCGAGACTCCGGAGGAGCCCCCAGGGTGGCACAAGGCTAGAAATTGGGCTCCGATCGATGGGATGAGGCGCGCCTAGTCCGATTGAGGAACTGCTGCACGGCTTGGGGATCCACCGTGGCTGGCGTGCCGGACCAGGGCTGGGAGGGGCGCAGCATGAGGAGCATGTCCTCGGGGCAGCCCACTTGCTCGTAGAGACGCTCCACCTTGACCGCCAGCTGCGCCGCCGTGCTCTCCGTGGCCAGAGCCTCGCGGAGGCCGGCCTCCCGCCAGCGGTCCTGGGCCAGGGACCACCGGGCGCTGCCGGGCCGGGGCGTACGGCCCGCGGCCTCCGCGCAAGCGGCCCACAGGTGGGCCTCGAAGGTGCGGAGGGCCTCGCCCCGGAGGGCCTTCAGCCGGACCGCCGCGGGGCCTTCGCCGGAGACCCAGGCCTGGATCTCCGGGATCTCGAGGAAGCCGAAGTCGTGGCCGGTGACGATGTCATCCCAGGTGGGTTCGCCGTGGATGCGGCGGAAGACGTCGAGGGCGGTCATGGGAGCCTCAGGCGAGGAGGTGGAGGGCGAGGTGGGCGGCGACCCGGGCGCTGGCCTCGGCGCCTTCCAGCGTGGGGGCCAACTCCATGAGGTCCGCGCCCACCCAGGGCTCGGACCAGGGGCGGGTGGCGTGGATGAGGCGGAGGGCCTCGTCGAGGTCGAGGCCGCCGGGCACTGGCTCCGCCACGGCGGGGGCCAGCACGGGGTCGAGGACGTCGAGGTCGAGGCTCAGGTAGGCGGGTCCCCGGCCCACCGCGGCGAGGTCCGCGGCCAGGCGCGAGTCCAGGCGGGGATCCCGCAGGTCTGTGGGCGTCCACATGCGCACGCCCGCCGCCTGGAGGAAGGCCAGCTCGCCATCGTCGAAGCGCGGCGCCCGCAGGCCGGCCTGCACCACGCGCTCGGGATCCAGCAGACCTTCCTCCAGCGCCTGGCGCACCCAGGTGCCGTGGTGGAGTTCCGTGCCCCAGGCCGCGCCGTCGGCGGCGTCCGGATGGGCATCCAGGTGGAGCAGGCCCAGGGGCCCGTGCTGGCGGGCCAACGCCCGCAGCGCGCCGAGGGTGAGGGCGTGGTCGCCGCCCAGCATCAGGGTGCGGCAGCCGGTCATGGCCCAGGCGCCCACCGTGGCCTGGACGGTCTCCAGCGCCTCCCTCAGGGAGAAGGGCAGGGTGGGGATGTTGCCCCCGTCCAGCCAGCCCTGCGCGGCGCCGGGGCCCAGGACCGGGCGGCCTTCGCGCAGGCGGGCGGGCATGGGATGGGTGCCCAGGCCCATGGAGGCGGCGCGCAGGGCCCAGGGGCCCAACCGCGCGCCGGGACGGTTGATCACGCCGGCATCGCAGGGGGCGCCGAGCACCACGCCCGTGGCGGGGCGGGGATCGAGGACCAGGGGCAGCCCCAGGAAGGGCGTGAGGCCCGTGCGGAGGCCCTGCATCAGGACATCGGCGCTCATGGAAGGCTCCGGGGTTCGAGGGCGGCGCGGAACGCGGCGATCCACTGGCCGGGATCGCGGAATCCGGCCGGGTGCAGGGGGGCCTCGGCCACCAGGGTGAGGGGCGTCCGGGTGGCGAAGAGGTGGCGGAGGTGGGGGAGGAGTGTTTCCTCGCCGGTCCAGGGGTAGTGGGGCGCAGGGCTGCTGATGCGGATGGGCTGGGCGGGCAGGCCCAGCTCGTAGGCCACGCGCAGGCCGCCCTCGTAGAACGGCGCCAAGCGCTCCCCCCGGGTGGTGGTGCCCTCGGGGAAGAGCAGCATGTCCCGGCCCTCCTTGAGGGAGGCCGCGAACCTGGCCAGGACGGCCGCCCGGCTGGCGCCGTCCTCCCGGTCCACGAAGTGGATGCCGGACTTCCGGGCCCAGCGCCCGATGAGGGGGTAGCCCGTGACCTCGCCCTTGGCGATGGTGCCCATGGGGCGGAGGCTCATGAGCGCGAGGGGATCCACCCAGCTGAGGTGGTTGGCCACCCAGAGGGGGATGTCCTTCCGGGGCTGTCCGGCCACCTCGAGCTCCACGCCCAGGGCCGGGAGGAGGCGCCCCGCCCAGCGGTGCAGGCCCGGCTGCGGCTCCGTCCCGGCGGCCAGGCGGGGCAGCAGGGCGAAGGTGGGCCAGAGGACGCCGGCCCAGGAAGCCAGTTCCGCGGCCACTAGCTCACCAGCTTGAGGCGGGTGTAGCGGGCCCGGACGCGCTCCAGGTCCTCGCGGGTGATGGCGGACCAGAGGCGGGTGTCGCCGGGGGCGTAGTAGTCGTGGACCTCCGCGACCACGCGGGCGCCCAGGGCGTGGTGGACGCTGCGGGCGTCATCGTTGCCCGGCTCCACCAGGAACCGGCACTCCTCGACGTTCTCCTGCAGCAGCTTGGCCACCATGGCGCGGATGAGCAGGTAGTTCACCCGGCCCTTCTGGTACTCGGGGTGAACGGCCAGGGTGGCGCAGTAGACCGTGGCCCCCTTCACGAAGTTGAGCACATAGCCCACGGGTCGGTCGCCGTCCATGGCCAGGAAGCACCAGTCGCCGTAGAGCTCCGTGCAGAGGCGCAGGTAGTGGGGGCACAGCTCGCCGGCCCCGTCCCCGGACCAGATCTCGGCCTCGAGGCGCTGGAGGTGGGCGAAGTCGGCGCTGCCGAGCGGCCGGACGGCGTAGCGGGCGCCTTCGGGATGAGGGCTGAGGGTCTCGATGGTCATGGGGCCTCCCTGGTGTCGGAACCAGGATCGGAGGCGGGCATGACGGGCCTGCGGAGTCCTCGATAAATCTACGGAAACAGAGTGGTTACGGCTTGTTACAGCGCATCCGCGGAGCGGGCCCTCCAGCTTGACCGGGGGCCGTGACGGAGCCGCTGCTTTCCCGTGATTTCGGCGTGAATCAGAAGAACGGCGCCACCAGCTTGAGGTAGCCCGCGGCGAGGAGGGCGCTCACGGGGATGGTGAGGACCCAGGCGACGACGATGTTCCCGGCCACGCCCCAGCGCACGGCGGAGGCGTTCATGCTGGCTCCCACGCCCATGATGGCGCCGGTGATGCTGTGGGTGGTGCTGACGGGGATACCGAAGTGGGCCGTGGTGAAGAGCACGGCGGCCGCGGCGGTCTCGGCGGCGAAGCCGTGGATGGGCTTCAGCTTCACGATGCGGGAGCCCATGGTCTTGATGATCTTCCAGCCGCCGGAGGCGGTGCCGATGGCCATCATGGTGGCGCTGCCGATCTTCACCCAGAGGGGGATGATCACCTTGGCCTTGGCGTCCAGAGGCAGGTGGAACTTGTAGGCGATGAGGGCGAGGCAGATGACGCCCATGGCCTTCTGGGCGTCGTTCTGGCCGTGGGTGAAGGACATGGCCGCGGCGCTCACCAACTGGGCCTTGCGGAAGACGACGTTCACCTTGTGCCCGGAGAAATGGCGCACGATCCACAGGATCAGCAGGATGAGGATCATGCCGACGAGGAAGCCCATGGCGGGGGAGATGACGATGAAGGCGGCGATCTCCTCGAGCTTCTTGGTGTGCAGGGCGCCGATGCCGGCGTGGGCCACCACGGCCCCGGCCAGCCCGCCCAGCAGGGTGTGGCTGGTGCTGGAGGGGATGCCGAACCACCAGGTGAGCAGGTCCCAGGTGATGGCGGCCATGAGGGCGGCGGCGATGACGGCCGGCACCACGTGGGCTTCCGCGGCGATGCCCTTGGCGATGGTGGTGGCCACGGAGGTGCCGGCGAGGGCCCCGGCGAAGTTGAGCGTGGCGGACATGACCAGCGCGTAGCGGCCGGGAAGCACGCCGGTGCTGACCACGGTGGCGATGGAGTTCGCGGTGTCGTGGAAGCCGTTGATGTAGTCGATGCCCCAGGACAGGAGGATCAGGACCGCCAGGGACGGGATGAGGAATGCTTCAATCATCGAAGCCCTCAGGCGTTCTTCATGATGGTGGAGCCGATGACCTTGGCCACCAGCTCGATCTTGTCGGTGGCGTCCTCGATCTTCTCGAGCATCTCCTTCCACTTCACCAGCTCGATGGGATCCTTGGGGTCCTCGAAGATCTGGGCCAGGCCCGCGTGGTAGATGGAGTCGGCCTTGTTCTCCAGGGCGTGGACGCGGCGGATGCGGTCGCCCATCTCCTTGGGGTTGGACATGGTCCTGAGGGAGCGGGTGAGGTGCAGGATCTCGCTGGAACCCTCGACGATGATGGAGCTGATCTCGGTGACGGCGGGGATCACGTGGCTGATGCGGTAGAGGATCAGGCGCTCGCACACCGAGTGGATGCGGTCCACCACGTCGTCGATGGAGTGGGCGAGGTGGAGGATGTCCTCCCGCTCGATGGGAGTCACGAAGGTGTGGTTCAGCCGGTCGATGATCTCGTGGGTGAGGTCGTCGCCGGCGTGCTCCAGGTCCTTCATCTGGCGCCGCAGCTCCGCGAACCGCGCGGGGTCGCCGCTGCGGATCTCGCGGTCGAAGAGCTGGGCGGCCTGGTAGGTGTTGGCCGCGGCGGACTCGAGCAGGTCGAAGAAGACCATTTCCTTGGGCTTCAACCAGCGCATCAGGGCATTCAAGGACATGACTTCTCCCGCAGACACAGATCCGTCCCCCACTGTACCGGCTCCCAGGGTGTTAACGGAGCGTAAATTGGCGACCGGGCCATCCATGGAACCCCGCTGCCGGTGTATGGTCGGAGGGCATGGCGAGACGTGACATCCATCACGAGGCCGGGCCCGGCGTGCGGGCCTTCCTGGGGCGGGCCCTGGTCTGCCTGGGGGCGGTGCTGTTCCTGGGCATGGGCCTCGGCATGACCGTCCAGAAGGGCGTCTCGGCCTTCTGGCTCCTGGGCCTGGTGGCCACGCTCATTCTGGTGGTCGTCCTCATGGCCCGCTGGCAGGTGCGCCTGGTGGCCGAACCCCTGGGGCAGCTCCTGGGCGGCTCCCGCCCCAGCGCCATCGAGGACCTGCCTCGGGCCTGGTCCGCGCTGGAGCAGGAGAACCTGGACCTCCGGGAACGCGCGGCCCGCGAGGACCGCCTGCTTCCCGGCATCATGGCCCGGCTGGAGGAAGGCGTCCTGCTCTTCGGTCCCACGGGAGGGCTGGAGCAGTTCAACCCGGCGGCCCAGCGCCACCTGGGGCTCGGAGCGCCGCTGGCCAAGGGGAAGTCTGTGGGCGAAGTCTTCCAGGACCCTGACAGTCCTTCGGCGGTGGAGCGGGCCTACCGGGGCGTGCCCTCGGAATGGCGGCTGGCGAGGGCGGGCCGGACGCTCCGCGTGCGGGCCATCCCCTTCGCGCCCCTCGGCAGTGTGTCCGGCGTGCTGTTGACCGTGGACGACGTCACCAGCCAGGAGGCGCTGGAGACCACCCGGCAGAAGTTCATCTCCAACGTCAGCCACGAGCTGAAGACGCCGGTCACGGCCATCCGGATCGCGGCGGAGAACCTCCAGGAGGAGGCGCTTCCGGAGGCGGCCCAAGCCGGGGCGAAGTCCATCCTCCGCTCCGTGGACCGCCTGGCCCTGCTCCTGGGAGACCTCTCCGAGCTGAGCCGCATCGAGAGCGGGGCCATGCGCCTGGAGCCGGTGCGCCTCGATCTTGGCGGCTTCCTCGCCTCCGTGGTGAAGGATCAGAAGGCCCGGCTCGCGGAGGCCGAGGTGGACCTGGACCTGGACCTGGACGCGCCCGAGGGGACCACGCTCCTGGCCGACCCCCTGCGCCTGAGCCAGATCCTGGAGAACCTCCTCTCCAACGCCATCAAGTTCAGCCCACCCGGCGGGCGCGTGCGCCTCGGCGTCCACATCTCGCCCCAGGGCCAGATCTGGGAGGTGGCGGACCAGGGCCCCGGCGTGCCCGAGGCGGAGCAGGGGCGCATCTTCGAGCGCTTCTACCGGGCCCAGGCGGCCAAGGCCAAGCCGGGGACGGGTCTCGGCCTGGCCATCGTGAAGCACCTCTGCCGCCTGATGGGCGGCGAGGTCACGCTGGCGAGCAGGCCCGGTCAGGGCGCCACCTTCCGGGTGATGCTGCCGCCCGGGCCGACGGCGGATCAGGCGTCCGCGGGCCCGCCCAACCGGTAGCCCACGCCCACCACGGTCTCGATCTGCTCCGCCGCCACGGGGCCGAGCTTGGCCCTGACGCGCCGCACGTGGGCGTCGATGGTGCGGCTCTCGCCGAGGTATTCCAGGCCCCAGACCTGCTGGAGGATCTTCTCCCGGGTCAGCACGCGCCGGGGATTGGCCAGGAAGTAGGCCAGCAGCTCGAACTCCCGGCGGGTGAGGTCGACCACTTGGCCATCCACCCGGGCCGTATGCATGTCGAGGTCCACGGAGATGGGGCCGAAGGACAGCTGCAGGGGGCGTTCAGCGGCCTCCGCGGGGGTGGAGCGCCGCAGGATCGCCCGCAGGCGCGCGGCCAGCTCCCGCGTGGAGAAGGGCTTGGAGATGTAGTCGTCGGCGCCCAGCTCGAGGCCCAGCACCCGGTCGATCTCCTCGCTCCTGGCGGTCACGAGCAGCACGGGGAGGCCGCGGTGCGGGCCATTGGCGCGGATGGCGCGGAGCACGTCCAGGCCGTCCATGTCGGGCAGGCTCAGGTCGAGGAGGGCGGCGTCGAGGCGGATTCCCGGGGCGCCGAGGGCCTGGAGGGCCTCGCGTCCGGTGCCCACGCTGGTCAGGCTGAAGCCCTCACGGCGCAGGTGCTGCTCGAGGCCCAGGCGGATCTCGGTGTCGTCTTCCAGAAGGAGGATGTGGGGCATGGGATCCTTCGCCCTTATTCTACGGAATCGCCGTGGAGGTAGGGGTGCTTGGCGCTGTGCCCCTCGAGGATGAAGAGGACCTCTTCCGCGATGTTGGTGGCCTCGTCCGCGATGCGCTCCCAGTTCTTGATGACGAGGATCAGGTGGCTGGCCCGCTCGATGCAGAGGGGATCCGCCAGCATGATGCGCAGCAGGTCGCGGTAGATCTTCCCGTAAAGGGCGTCCACGCTGTCGTCGCTCAGGATCACGGCGTGGGCCAGGGCCGCGTCGTTGCTCACGAAGGCGTCCACGGCCCGGCGGACCATGCCCCGGGTCTCGGTGCCCAGCCGCTCCAGGTCGTTCCCGGCCAGGATGGGGGGGTGGACCATGCCCACGCGGCGGGCGATGTTGCAGCAGTGGTCGCCGATGCGCTCCAGCTCGGGGATGATCTTGAGGCTGGAGGCGATGCGGCGCAGGTCCGAAGCCGCCGGGTTCCGCAGGGCGAGCAGGTCGATGCACTGCTGGTCCAGCCGCAGCTCCCACTCGTCCATCCTGCGGTCCAGGTGGTTCACCTGCTCGGCCTTGGCGGGCGAAGGCTCCGCCAGGGCCTGGATGGTGAGCTCGATCATCTCCTCGGCCACCCCGGCCATGGCCATGATGCCTTCCCGGAGCTCCTTCAGTTCCGTGTCGAACTGCCGCATCAGCCGAACCTCCCCGTGATGTAGTCTTCGGTCATTTGCACCCTCGGCGTGGTGAAGATGCGCTCTGTCAGGTCCATCTCCACCAGCTTGCCCAGCCAGAAGAACGCCGTGTAGTCGCTGACCCGGGCCGCCTGCTGCATGTTGTGGGTGACGATGACGATGGTGAGGCTCTCCTTCAGTTCCCCGATGAGGTCCTCGATCTTGGCGGTGGCGATGGGATCCAGGGCCGAGCAGGGCTCGTCCATGAGGAGGACCTCCGGGTTCACGGCCAGGGCCCGGGCGATGCAGAGTCGCTGCTGCTGGCCGCCGCTCATGCCGGTGGCGCTCTCCTTGAGGCGGTCCTTTACCTCCTCCCAGAGGGCGGCCTTGCGCAGAGCGTCCTCCACGATGCCGTCCAGGGTGGTGCGGTCCTGGACGCCGAAGAGGCGTGGTCCGAAGGCCACGTTCTCGTAGATGGACTTGGGGAAGGGGTTGGGCTTCTGGAAGACCATGCCCACACGCCGCCGCAGGTCCACCACATCGATGCCGCCACGGTAGATGTCCACCCCGTCGATCTGCATGTCGCCGCTGACCTTGACGTCCGTGGAGACCTCGTGGATGCGGTTGAAGCACTTGAGGAAGGTGCTCTTGCCGCAGCCGCTGGGACCGATGATCGCGGTCACGCGCTCGGCGTGGATGTCCATGGACAGGCCGTCGAGGATCTTCTTCTGGCCGTAGCTGAAGGCCATGTCGCGCACGGACAGCTTGATGGGCTTGGTTTCGGGAACGGTGGGGATGAGCATCAACGGGTCCGTCGACGGATGGTGCGGTCCACCAGGCGGACCAGCAGGTTCAGGGCAAGCAGGACCAGGATCATCACGGCGGCGGTGCCGGCCGCGATCTCCCGGGCGTCGGGCAGGGTGCCGTCCGAGGTGACGTACCAGAGGTGCACGGACAGGGTCTCACCCGGCACCGTGAGGCGGAAGTCCGGGAACTGGGCGCTGGCGTTGGTGCCGGCGGTGAAGACCAGGATGGCGCTCTCACCGAAGGCGCGGCCCGCCGTGAGGACCAGGCCCGTGAGGATGCCTGTGGCGGCATAGGGCAGGGCCACCTTGAAGATGGTCTGGAGCTTGGTGGCGCCGAGGCCGTAGCTCGCCTCCCTCAGCTCCTGGGGCACGGCCAGCAGGCTCACCTCGGTGACGCGGGTGATGATGGGGATGTTGAGCAGGGCCAGCGTGAGGGCGCCGGAGCGGATGGAGAAGCTCCAGCCCATGGCCTGGACGAAGACGATCATGCCGAAGAGGGCCAGCACGATGGAGGGCGTGGCCGCGAGGGTCTCGATGCAGAGCCGGAGAAAGCGCAGGGCCCGGCCCTGGCCCGCGTAGGCGGCCATGTAGATGCCGGCCCCGAGGCCCACGGGCAGGGAGATGGCCAGGGAGAGCATCACCAGGTAGATCGAGTTGAAGATCTGGGGCTTGATGCCGCCGCCGGCGTCGAGGGTCTCGGGCATCTTCGTGAGGAAGCCCAGGTTCAGGACGGGCCAGCCCTGCTTGAGGATGGCCCCCACGAACAGGATCAGCACGGCCACGAACAGCAGGGCGATGGCCCAGAGGACACCGCGCATGAGGCGGTCCACGGCCTTGGAGGTCCTGGAGCGGCGGAAGACGGGAACGGCGGCGTTCATCAGGCCTCCCTCCCGCGGCCCAGCCGCCGGGTGGCCAGGATCAGCACCATGGTCAGCAGGTAGAGCAGCAGGCCCATGGCGAAGAGCACGTTGTTCCAGGTGGAGCCGGCGGCCGTGTTGGGCAGCTCCTGGACCAGCTCGGTGGTGAGGGTCGCCGCGGGGGTGAAGAGGGCCCGGAGGAAGGGGGCCCGGTCCGTGGACTCCCGCATGAGGGCGATCCACTGGGGGTTGTTGCCGATGACCATCTGCACGGCCATGGCCTCGCCGATGGCGCGGCCCAGGCCCAGCACGGTGGCCGTGAGCAGGCGGGGCCGGGCGGCTGGGATGAGCACGCGCCAGATGGCCTGCCAGCGGCTGGAGCCCAGGGCCTGGGCGCCCTCGTCGAGGCTGGAGGGCAGGGACTCGAAGGCATCCGTGGACAGGCTGACGATGGTGGGCACGATCATGACGGCCAGGATCAGGGCGGAGACCGCGAAGCCCGAGGCGGGCGCATCCTCCAGCCAGGTCCGGCTCACCAGGGGCAGCACCACGGTGAGGCCGAAGATGCCGTAGACCACGGAGGGGATGCCCACCAGCAGGTCCATGACCTGGCGCATGAGGTTGCGCATCCAGGCCGGGGCCATCTTGGCGATGAACACGCCCGTGAGGACGCCGGCCGGGGCCGCGATGAGGAGGGCCAGCCCCGTGACACCCAGGGAACCGGCGATGAAGGGCAGGATGCCGAAGCGGTCAGAGGACGGGGCCCAGTCGGCGGACAGGAAGACCTCGGAGAAGCTCAGCACCCGTCCCGTGTTCCCGGCCAGGGGCAGGAAGGCCGCCAGGCCCCGGGTGGCCAGGAAGAAGAGGATGCCCCCGATGAGCCCCACCACGAGGAGGCTGCAGGCCAGGAAGCCGAGGCGGGCCCAGCGGTCCGCCAGCCGCTGGAGTCGGCTGTGGCGGAAGGCAGGGACCCCGGCCTCCGCGGAGGGGGAATCCATGCGGGCTTCCGCAGAATAGCCGCCTCGCTGGGAGGCGGCCGGGATGGAGGCTTCGGGGGCGTCGGGCATGATGACGGCTTTCCGCAAACCACCCGGCGGTGGGACCGCCGGGTGGGCAAGAGGGGTTCCGACGGATCTCAAAGCTTGGTCTTGAGGGACTTCACGTAGTCCACGGGCAGGTAGCCGGCCTTGAGGACGTTCTGCTGGAAGTCGTGGCTCAGGATGAAGGCCAGGAAGCCCTCCACGGCCTGCTTGACCTTGGGATCGCCCAGCTTGGCGGGGTTGGTGTAGGCGTGGCCATAGGAGAAGACGGGGTACTTGCCGGACTTCACGGTCTCGTTGGAGCAGGCGACGCCGTTGTAGGCGATGCCGGCGACGCGGGCCTTGTTCTTCTCGAGGTGCTCCAGCTCCACGAAGGAGATGGCGCCGGGCGTGGTGGCCACGGAGGTGACCACGGCGCCGGTGGAGTCCTGGATCAGCACGTCCTTGGCGAACTCCTGGTCGTGCAGGATGGTCTTCTTCTGGACGGCGCGGGTGCCGGAGGACTCGGGGCGGATCACGCGGACGATCTTCTGGTTCTTGCCGCCGACTTCCTGCCAGTTGCTGACCTTACCGGTGAAGATCTGCTCGGCCTGCTGGGCGGAGAGGCTCTTCACGCCGACGCCGGGGTGGGCGATGAGGGTGAAGGGCTGCACCACGATGTTGTGGTTCTTCACGCCGGCCTTCTCCTGGTCGGGGGTCGCGAAGACGTCGGAGATGCCGATGTGGCAGCCGCCGCTGGTCACCTGGTTCAGGCCGGTCATGGAGCCGCCGCCGCTGACGGCGATCTGGACGCCGGGGTGGGCCTTCATGTAGTCCTCAGCCGCCTTCTTGACGATCGGGCCCAGGGCGGTGGAGCCCATGACGGTCACAGTCTGGGCCTGGGCGGCCCCGGCCACGAGCAGGCCAGCCAGGATGGTCTGGGCCAGGAATCGGATCTTCATCGATGCCTCCTATATGCCATCGACTCTGGGGGGGGGAGGTGAAGGGGGCTGAGCCTGGGTGTGACATCCGTGTAACTTCGCCCGATGCCCGGGGTTGGGCCGGCGGGTCCCTACGCGCTTGCCCCGATGGAAATAAGTGGGTTTAATGACTGAAGATCCTGCGGGCAGATCGAGGCCACGCCCTTTGCCCCCGGGGATCGCGACCATCCCTTTTTTCCATCCCGGGTGGCCGAAGCCAGGGCAGGGCCCCCTTCGGTTTCCCGACCTCCCATCCCGACATCCGAGCCATGCAAGGCCGCCGCGCACGCCCTGCGCCAGCCTCAGCCTGGGAACCCACAGGAGACTCCTTGAGCCCCAAGAAAACGATGATGATCAATGCCACCGATCCCGAAGAGATCCGGGTGGCCAGCCTGATCGACGGCGTGCTGTTCGATTACGACGTGGAGTTCCTGCACAACGAGAAGATCAAGGGGAACCTCTACAAGGCCAAGGTCGTCCGGGTGGACACCAGCCTCCAGGCCGCTTTCGTGCACTTCGGCGGCCAGAAGAACGGCTTCCTGCCCCTGGGCGAGCTGCCCCGCGACATGGGCGAGGGCCGCCGGGGCCGCATCCAGGACGTGCTCCAGCGGGACCAGGAGATCCTCGTCCAGGCCGTCCGCGAAGAGCTGGGCTCCAAGGGCGCCATGATGACCGGCCAGATCAGCCTGGCGGGCCGCTACCTGGTGATCACCCCCGGCAACCCCGTGAACGGCATCAGCCGCAAGATCGAGGGTACCGAGGAGCGCCGCCACTTCAAGCAGCTCATCGACACCCTGGACATCCCCGAGGACATCGGCGTAATCGTCCGCACCGCCAGCCTGGGCGTCACCAAGGAGGACTTCCAGCGCGACCTGGAGTACCTGCTGGACACCTACAAGGAGGTGCTGAACCGCTACAAGCACCGCCACGGGGCCGGTCTGGTCTGGCAGGAGGACGACGTCGTCACCCGCACCCTGCGCGACACCTTCAGCGCCGACGTCGAGGAAGTCCAGATCGACGACCTGGACACCTTCCATGCCGCCCAGTCCTTCTTCAAGCGCACCATGCCCCAGCACCTCGACGTGCTGAAGCACTACACCGGCAAGAAGCCCCTCTTCTCCCGCTTCCAGCTGGAGGAGCAGATCGACCGCATCTACGGCCGCAAGGTGCCCCTGCCCAGCGGCGGCGCCCTAGCCCTGGATCAGACCGAGGCCCTCGTGGCCATCGACGTGAACAGCGGCAAGACCTCCGGCGACGGCGTGGAGGACATGGCCTTCAAGACGAACATGGAGGCCGCCGAGGAGGTGGCCCGCCAGCTGCGCCTGCGGGACCTGGCCGGCCTCATCGCCATCGACTTCATCGACATGAAGCGCGAGTCCCACATCCGCTCCGTCCAGGACCGCCTGGTGGACTGCCTCAAGGCCGACAAGGCCCGCATGGAGGTGGGGAAGATCAACCGCTTCGGCGTGCTGGTGATGACGCGCCAGCGCATCCGGCCCAGCCTGCAGCACGTGAACCACGAACCCTGTCCCACCTGCGCGGGCACCGGCAAGGTCAAGACCATGGAGGCCCTGGTGCTGTCCGTGGTGCGCCGCCTCCAGGGCATCCTGGCCAAGGGCGGCATCGGCGAGATCCGCGTGAAGCTCGCTCCGGCCATCGCCACGGCCCTGCTGAACCAGAAGCGCCGCGATCTCTCCCTGATGGAGGAGCAGAGCGACGCGAAGGTCATCATCATGGCCGACTGGTCCATGTCCTATGGCGAGATGTCCGCGGAGATCGAGCGGGCGGAGGAGGCGCCTGCGGAGAAGCCCGCGCCCAAGCCCCATCGCGAGAAGGGCGCCCCCGAGGACGAGACCGTGGTCCTGGGCGGCGACAGCCCCATCTCCTTCGACAAGGCCCTGGGCGTCCACGGCGAGGGCCCCAAGGAACCCAAGAAGGAAGCCTTCAAGTACGACCGCCGGGACCTCCAGCGGGCGGCCCTGGATGAGCGGGAGCGCCTGCGCGCCCTCTTCGAGAGCGCCAAGCCCGAGGACGAAGAGGAAGAGGAGGGCTCCGAGGCCGGCGGCGACGAGGCCAAGGGCGAGGGGGCCAAGCGCAAGCGCCGCCGCCGCCGTCGCAAGGGCGGCGCGGAGCGGAATGGCGAGGCCCCGGTGGCTTCCGAGATGTCCGAGGAGTCTGCGGGGCAGGCTGAGTCCCGGCCGCGGGCCAAGGCCGAATCCCGGCCCCAGGCCAAGCCTGAAGCCAAACTGGAAACCCAGTTCGAACCCCTGCCCGAGCCGCCCAAGGCCACGGCGGACCTGGTGGCCAGCCTGCTGACGCCCAGCCCCCGGCCGAAGATCGGCGGCGCCCCTGCGCCCGCGGCACCGAAGCCGGCGCCCGCCAAGCCCAAGCGCACCCCCCGGGCCAAGGTGGCCGCCG
The DNA here is from genome assembly GCF_000428885.1 of Geothrix fermentans DSM 14018. Taxonomy (GTDB): domain Bacteria; phylum Acidobacteriota; class Holophagae; order Holophagales; family Holophagaceae; genus Geothrix; species Geothrix fermentans. The sequence goes on from NZ_KE386810.1 coordinate 236,534, forward strand.
CGCCGGAGCCGTCCGCCGCTGCCGCGCCGGAGCCTGTGGCGACCTCCGCCCCGGAACCCGCCGCGGAAGCTCCAGCCAAGAAGAAGGCCGCCCCGAAGGCGAAGGCCAAGGCCGCCAAGACGGACGAGACCCCCGAAGCCGCTCCCAAGCCCAAGGCCACCCGCGCCAAGAAGCCCAAGGCCGAGTAGCCGACGATGTCCCTCTACTGGCTGGCCCCTCTCGCGTCCCTGGCCACCCTCCTGGGCGGCTGGGGCGTGGTGCGGTTCCTCCAGGGACGAGCGCAGTTCATGCGCCTGCTCTCGGGTGTGGCGGCGGGCTACCTGCTCTCCGTCACCGTGGTGCGCATCATCCCCGAGTGCCTGGAGGAGTCCCGCGGCGGCGAGCACAACGCCCTGTGGGTCCTCGCGGGCTACCTGCTGGTGCACATCATGGAGCACGGCATCACCCTCCACTTCCACTACGGCGAGGAGACCCACAAGGACGGATCGCCCCTCAGCGGCATGCTCGCCCTGGTGGGCCTCTCCCTGCACAGCCTCATGGACGGCGTGGCCATCGCCGCCGCCCTGGCCACCCACAGCAACCTGGGCCCGCTGGTGGTGCTGGGCATCCTGTTCCACCGCATCCCGGAAGGAGGCACCATCGCCTCGATCTTCCTGGTGCGGGGCTTCGGGAGCAGGGGGGCGCTCCTGGCCGCCGGGACCCTGGCCCTGGCCGCCCTGGTGGGCTCCGCCGGCCAGTCCCTGCTGAACCTCCCCACGGGACCGATCCTGGGGCTCACGGCGGGCCTGGCGCTCTACGTGGCCAGCTCGGACCTGCTGCCGGAGGTGCAGAAGGTCTCGGGCCTGCGCAGCACCGTGGCACTCCTGGGCGGGGTGGGCATCTTCCTCGTCAGCTCGCGGCTGCTGCCGCACCATCACTGATCACCCCATGGCCATCCCCGGGAGGACCCGAGGCCTGATGCTGGGCGCCGTGCCTGCGCTGCTGGCGGCCCAGGGCCTGCCCGAGATTCCGCGGCCCGAGCCGCTCGAAGCCCCCACGCCCTCGGAGCTGCTGCCCTTCCGCCCCTTCCGGGTGGACCGGGGCCCGGGCCTCTCCCGCGTGCCCTTCGACTGGCGTGGCGACCGCGTCCGCGAGCAGGGCGACCTCTGGATCCTCGAGCAGGGTGCCATCCAGTCCGAGGGCCTGCTCCTCCTGGCGGACCACATCGAGTACCACATCGGGGAGGGGCGGCTGGAGGCGCAGGGGCACATCCGCCTCGAGGGGCCCGGCCTCCGTCTCCGCGGGGAGCGCCTCCAGATGGACTGGGAACGCCGGTCCGGCGAGGCCTGGGCGCTCCAGATGGACCTGCCCCCCAGCTGGACCCTGCGCTCCAGCCACGTGGCCTTCACCACGCTCCGCACCTGGGCCTTCGACGCGGTGGAGCTGAGCCCCTGCCCGGAGGAGAAGCCCGGCTGGAAGGCCCGCCTGTCGTCGCTGAAGGTGGACCTCGACGGCTTCGCGAGCATGTGGAACGCCCGGGTGCTGCTCGGGCCGGTCCCCATCTACTACGTGCCCTACGCCCTCTATCCGGCCAAGGCGGAACGGACCTCCGGCCTGCTCCCCCCGGTGCTGGGGATGTCCAGCTCCTTCGGCACCACCTTCGGACTCTCCTACTACCAGACTCTGGGCGATTCGGTGGATGCCACCCTGTCGCCGGAATACTTCACCAAGGAGGGGGTCCTCTGGGGCGGGGAAGCGCGCTGGCGGCCGGACCTCACCCACCAGGGCAGCTTCTCCGGCCAGACCATCCACCAGGAGAGCCTCGACACCCGCCGCTACCGCTACTCCCTCAAAGAGGTGTGGCAGCGCGAGGACGGCTGGCAGTTCACGGCGGATGTGAACCAGGCCTCGGACAACCTGGTGGACGCCGACTTCGGCAAGGGACTCGGCTACCTGGGGACCACGAGCTTCGACTCGGCGCTCTACCTGGGGCGGACCTACACCTTCGGGAACCTCAACCTCTCGGCCGCGGAGCAGCGCAGCTTCTTCTACACCAAGGACCAGGGAGACCCCTTCTACAGTCCGGACTTCCCCGCGTCCCTGCGGCGGCAGACCCTGCCCCAGGCGGAATTCCGCTTCTTCCCGGTCCCCCTGCTGGGCCCGCTGTACCTGGACGGCGGTCTCCGCGTGGGCCGCTTCGCCTACCGCATCGAGGGCAGCGCCACAGCCCCGGCGGAGACCTTCGCCTGGGACCGGCAGGACGCCAACACGCGGCTCCACGGCCGCCTGGGGCAGTGGGGCCCGTTCCGGGCGGACTTCGAGGCCATGGGCCGCGCCACCCACTACAGCTCCAGCCTGAGCACCCCTGTGTTCGACCCGGAGGGCGGAGCCACGGATACGGTGGTGAACCCCGCCACGAGCCCCTTCCAGGTGGACGGCGCGCCGGCCACGCGATTCCTGGCCGCGGGCCACCTGCGCCTGTCCGGCCCCCAGGTGGGGCGCACTTTCAAGGATGTCTCGATCCTCGGCTACAAGGGCGAGCTCAAGCACATCGCCGAGCCCTATTTCGGCTGGACGCAGACCAGTCTGTACGGCGAGGCCGGATCCCTGCCGCGCTTCGACACGGTGGATTCCTTCCCGGGCGTCAACGAGAGCGCCTCGGGGGAGCGGAGCTTCGAGCTGGGGCTCAAGCAGCACGTCTTCGGGCGCCAGGGCGCCGGCTCCGGCTTCGCGGACCTGGCCCGCCTCCGCATCGCCACCCGCTACCACGCCTCGCCCATCATCCTGAGCGATGGCCGCTACAAGAAGGGCTGGGCCAGCGTGGACACGGACCTGGACGTGGAGCCCCACGAGCGCCTGCGGATCAGCCTCCGCCGCTCCTCGGACCTGGGCGCCGGCGGCTCGGACAACGCCCTGAGCCTGGACCTGAAGGGGAAGGACGGCAGCCGCTTCAACCTGGCCTACTTCTCCACGGGCATCAACCGCTTCCTCGTGCGCCAGAAGGGCCTCCAGGTGGGCGGGGTCCAGGGATTCTGGGATGACCGCCTCCGCCTGGAGTTCAGCGCCAACTACGACTTCCACCAGAGCGGCTTCGCCTCCAGCCAGGTGGCCCTGGCCTACGTGGAGCCCTGCGTGGCCTACGTGCTGAAGTACACCCACGTGGCCCTGAACACCAACCTCGTCTCCGGAGGCCGGGAGGACCGCATCGACCTGACCCTGACCCTGCGCGGCCTGGGAGATCTCTTCAGCTTCAGGCGCTGAGCCCAAGGCCCTGGCAAAATGCCGACAAAGTGGTAGGGATATCGGCGTATCATCCCTGCAGTCATCGAGACCCCATGCTTGTCGTCGGTGTTTGCCTCGGCCCCTACGAACTCCTCGCCCTCCTGGGAAAGGGCGGCATGGGCGAAGTGTGGCGGGCCCTGGACACGCGCCTGGGGCACGAGGTGGCCCTCAAGACGCTGCCGGAGGCCTTCGCATCCGATGCGAAGCGGCTGGAGCGCTTCCGGCAGGAGGCGCGCACCCTGGCGGCGATGTCCCATCCCAACCTCGTCCAGGTTTTCGAGGCGGGAGAATGGGAGGGCGTGCCCTACCTGGTGATGGAGCTGCTGGAAGGCGAGACCCTGCGCGATCGGATGCAGGGGAAGCCCATGCCCCCGAGGCATGCGGCGGAGGTGGCGCGGGACGTCGCTTATGGACTGGCCGCAGCCCATGAGAAGGGCATCCTCCATCGCGACCTCAAGCCCGAAAACCTGTTCATCACCAGGGATGGCCGGGTGAAGGTGCTGGATTTCGGCCTAGCGAAAATGCAGGGCCCACGCGCCGATCGCGGGGCCGATCCGGAGGAAGGCGCAACCACCCTCAGTGAACCGGGCCAGGTGATGGGCACCCCGGGCTACCTCAGCCCCGAGCAGGTCCGGGGTGAGCTGGTGGACCCCCGGAGCGATCTCTTCAGCCTAGGTGTGGTTCTGTGGGAGATGGTGGCTGGGGGAAGGCCCTTCCAGGGCGACAGCACCATCGAGATCATGCATGCGATCCTGAAGCAGAACCCTTGGAACGTCCCGGAGGCCTCGAAGCTCCCCCCTGCGCTTGAAGGGATCCTCCGCAGATGCCTTGCCAAGGCCCCTGAGGATCGCTTCCCCAGCGCCTCGGACCTGGCCTCCGCCCTGCATGCGGCCCTCGATGTCACCGGGTCCGCGGGATGGGCTGACCCCCTGACCCCGGGGCGCGGAGGCAGGGGGTCGAGAGTCCGGCGCGCCGGGCTGCTGGCCGTGCCCATCCTGGCCGCCCTGGGCTTGGCGATCGCCCTGAAGTGGCAACCCTGGAGCAAGGGGCTCGCCCGTCCGCCGAGCGTGGTGGCCCTTCCCGCCAGGGTGCTTGGATCTCCTGAATCCGCCTTCCTCACGGACGCCATCCCGGACACGCTGTCCACGCTGCTGGCCGGGGTCGAGGGGATCGACACCCGGTGTCCCCCCAGCAGCATCGAGTTCGAGCAGGTGCGGCGCGACACCGCCAAGGTGGCGGAGGCCTATGGGGTGGACCTCCTGCTGGTCACGACGGTCACCGTCCAGGGGGAACATCTGGTGCTGAATGCCCAGCTGGTCGAGGCCCGCACGCACAGGGTGCGCTGGGGCAGCCAGCTCGAGGGGAGCCGGGGAGCCTACAACGATCTGATCCGGCGAGCGGCGGTGGGCGCCACACGGGCCATGCGGCCCCCGGGGGCTCCGTCGGCGGTGCTCCCCGGCCCGGCCTTCAGCTCCGAGATCGAGCTGGCGCTCCGCGAAGGCCGGCACCTGGGGCGGCGCTACGGCTCCACCTGGAAGGAGGCCGATTTCGATTCGGCCCTGGCGGCCCTGCAGCGCGCCCAGTCCATGGATCCCACCAGCGCCACCCTGGCGGCGGAGCTGGGTGCGCTGTTCGGCGCGAAGGATGTCCGGGCGCTGGATCCTGATTCCCACCAGCAGGCGAAGCTCTGGGCGGATCGGGCCCTGGAGCTGGATCCCCGATGCGGCTTGGCCTGGGCTGTCCTCTGCTGGCACGAGGCGAACAAACCCGGGAAGGCCGACCCGGACAAGCTCGCAGAGTACGCGCTCAAGGCGGTCGCCCTGAGTCCGGGGGATGTCCGAGGGCATGTCGCCCTGGCAGCCATCGCGCCGACGATGCAAATGGCCATGGCCACGGGCTCCTACATGATGGAGCTGGATCCCCTCGAATATGCCGGTTACGAGGCGACCGCCTATGGCCTGATGGACACGGGGAGGCCCGCAGAGGCATTGCTCCTCCTCGAAAAGGCCCTCCGCCTCCAGCTGCCCGAACGCCGGTCGAACAACTGGGGATTGAGTGTGGCGCTGTTCAAGCTTGGCCGGAATGAGGAGGCCCTGAAGGTCTATACGCCTGGATGGGGATGGGACGGCGGGTTGCTGGGGGAATTCATGCGCGGGGACCCGGCCGCCATCCGTCGGCGGGGCATCGAGGTGATCACCCGCTGGCGCACGAAAGAGGGCAACCCCTGGTACTGGGCGAACCGGGCCTACTTCGTGGCGCCGCTCCTGGTTCGGGCTGGCTTGAGGGAAGAGGCCCTGTGGCTTCTCCTGAAGGCCGCCGAGACGCGGGGTCCGATGAACCTGGACCTGGCCCTCCAGGACCCCGGCCTTCGCCAGCTGAAGGGGGATCCCCGCTACCATCAGGCCCTGCAGGCGTATCGGGAGTACGCCCTGAGCTTCCTGGAACACGCGAAGAAGGCGGAGGCCCAGGGGAACCTCCCCTCCTACCTCAAGCCCTCCATCGAGGAGCTCCAGGTACTGGTGAAGAAGCCCATCTGAAGAACGTCTGGCCCCTCGGGTGATGTCTAGGGCAGGAACCTGCGGGCGATCCGCCGGTGCAGGGCGCAGGTGAGCTCGTAGGGGATGGTGCCGAGGATCTGCGCCAGCCGCTCCAGGCTGTGGGCCGCGGCGGGATCGCCGCTGTAGAGGGTCATGGGATCCCCCGTCGCCACGGGCACATCCAGGGGCAGGGCCACGGTGAGGTAGTCCATGGAGATGCGGCCCACCACGGGGAAGGTGCGGCCCTGGAAGCCCACCACGGCGCGGTTTCCCAGGTCCCGGCGGTAGCCGTCCGCGTAGCCGCAAGCCAGGGTGGCGATCTGGAGGGGATGGGGCGCCACGAAGGTGCGGCCGTAGCCCACGGTGGTGCCCGCGGGCATGGCCTTGACGCGCGCCACCTCGGCCACCAGTTCGAGGGCCGGCTCCAGGCCGAGGGCGCGGCCCTCTGCCACCATGGCCAGCCCATAGAGGGCCAGGCCCGGGCGCGCGTGGGTGTCCTGGTCGAGCAGGCCCCGGAGGCAGGCATCACTGTTCCCGTGGTGGCGCTGGGAGGGGTGGATGCCGCCGTTCACCAGCTGCGCGAGGCAGGCGTCGAAGACCCGCCGCTGGCGCTGGGCGAAGCCCAGGTCCGGATCGTCCGCAGTGGCGAAGTGGCCCATGGCGCCCTCGATCCAGGGCGACAGGCGCTGGAGCCGGGGCAGGTGCTCCCCGAGCTCGGAGGGCAGCAGGCCGAACCGGCCCATGCCCGTGTCCAGCTTCAGGTGCAGCTTCACGGGATGCTGGGGCAGGGCCCGGGCGTAGTCGTCCAGGTGCTCGGGTCCCACCACGGCGATGGTGAGGTTCTCGGCGCTGGCGGCGGGCAGGGCCTCGGGCCGCAGGCCGCCCAGCACGAGGATGGGGCACTCGATCCCGCCCCGGCGGAGCTCCAGGCCCTCCTCCAGGCTGGACACGGCCAGCCCGTAAACACCGGCCTCCTCCAGGGCCCGGCCCACGGGCACGGCGCCGTGCCCGTAGGCGTTGGCCTTCACCACACCCCAGATCTCCCGGCCCCCGGAGGCGGAGCGCACCCGGTCGAGGTTGCGCGCGACGCGGCCCAGGTCTACCTCGGCCCGGAGGGCTCGGCCCTCCGGATGCGGCCTCAGGGGTTCGAGGTGCTGCTCATTCACGCCCGGCGACCTTCATTCCGCCAGGCCCTGGTCCACCAGCCACCGCTCGGCGTCGATGGCGGCCATGCAGCCGCTGCCGGCGGCCGTGATCGCCTGCCGGTAGATGTGGTCCTGCACGTCGCCGCAGGCGAAGACGCCGGAGATGGTGGTGCGGGTGGAACCCTTCTCCACCTGGAGGTAGCCGGTCTCGTCCATGGGCAGCTGGCCCTGGAAGAGGCTGGTGTTGGGCTGGTGGCCGATGGCCACGAAGAGCCCCTCCACCGGCAGCTCGGACTCGCTGCCATCCACCGTGTCCTTGAGCTTCAGAGCGCGGATCTTCTCCACCTTCTCGCCCATGGGCGTCTCGTGCGTGGCCGTGAGCACGTCGAGCACGACCTTGTTCCAGACGGGCTGGATCTTCTCGTTCTTGAGGGCGCGCTCCTGCATGGCCTTGGAGGCGCGGAGCTTATCCCGGCGGTGGATCAGGTGGACCTTGGTGGCGAACTTGGTGAGGAAGGTGGCTTCCTCGATGGCCGTGTCGCCGCCGCCCACCACAGCGATCTCCTTGCCGCGGAAGAAGAAGCCGTCGCAGGTGGCGCAGGCGCTCACGCCGCCGCCCGTGCGGGAGAGCTGCTCGTCCTTGCTGATGCCCAGCCACTTGGCCGAGGCGCCCGTGGCGATGATCACGGCGTCCGCGGTGTACTCGCCCTTGTCGGTGGTGAGCTTGAAGGGGCGGCTCTGGAGGTCGGCCTTCAGCACCGTCTCCGACTTGATGGTGGTGCCGAAGCGGAGCACCTGCTCGCGCATCTCGTCCATGAGGGCCGGGCCCGCAACGCCCTGACGGAAGCCCGGGAAGTTCTCGACCTCGGTGGTGATGGTCAGCTGGCCGCCGGGCTGGGCGCCTTCGAACACCAGGGGCGCCAGATTGGCCCGGGAGGCGTAGAGAGCCGCGGTGTAGCCCGCGGGGCCGGTGCCGATAACGACGACCTTGTGGTGGCTTACGCTCATCAGGAGCCTCGATATTTGATGGTGGTGGTTGGCCGGGTGGAGAGGTTTCGCGTATGACGCGCTAGCGGCATACCGAGAAGACGACGACTTTTTGGTGGCTCACAAGATTCTCCTGGCAAGGAACAGGCTTCGGCCGTCCTTCGAGTCTACCGTGGTCTAGCGGGCCAGTCCCCGTTCCCGCAGCAAGGCCTCCGCCGCGGCCACGTCCGCGGGCACGTCCACGCCCAGGCTCAGGTGGGGCGTGTCCGCCACGCCGATGGGAATGCCCGCGGCCAGAGCACGGAGCTGCTCCAGCATCTCCAGCTGCTCCAGGGGGTGGGGTGCCAGCCGGGTGAACGCTTTGAGTGTGGTCGGTCGGTAGGCGTAGAGGCCCAGGTGCCGCTTGAAGTGCGCCAGCTGCTCCGGCTTCATCCACGGGCGGAAGTCCGGCTCGAAGACGGCGCTGTTGCGCAGGTAGGGGATGGGGCTGCGGCTGAAGTAGAGGGCGCGCTTATGGTCGTCCACCACCACCTTCACGGCATTGGGGTTGAACAGCTCGTCTGCGTGGGCGAAGGGGCAGGCGGCGGTGCCCATGGGCAGGTCCGGCTGGTCGCGCATGAGGGCCACCACGGCGGCCACGGTGTCGGGGTGCATGGCGGGCTCGTCGCCCTGGATGTTCAGCACGCAGTCGAAGGGCTCGCCCAGGGCTTCCAGGGCCGCCGCGGTCCGGTCCGTGCCGGAGGGCAGGGCGGGGTCCGTCATCACGGCCTCACCGCCGAACCCGCGCACGGTCGCGGCGATGCGGTCGTCGTCCGTGGCCACCACCACGCGGTCCACCCCCTGGGCCCGCCGCGCCGCCTCGAAGACCCACTGGATCATGGGCTTCCCGGCGATGGGAGCCAGGGGCTTGCCCGGGAACCGGGAAGCCTGGAAGCGGGAGGGGAGGACGGCGAGGGTGCGCATGGGATCAGTTTAGACGCGGTGAGGTCTCAGGCCTCAGTCCTCAAGTCTTCAGTCTTCAGTCTTCAGGAAAAGCTTGGGGCGGCCTCCGGCCGCGCCAGATGTTTTCCCTTTAGGTTCGAATGAACGCCGGTGTGGGTCCCTCCTTAACGTAAAAATCAATGCGGCGCTTGCGCCGCATCCCGAGCAGTACCTGAGGACTGAGGACTGAAGACCGCCCCAGACTCCGTACTCCAGTCCCCAGCCTCCCCTGCCGATGCCGCATCATCGGGAGTCTCATGGACCATTCCTTCGATGATGTCTGGGCCGAGTGCGAGGACCTGTTCGCGCAGGCCCGGCAGCGGCTGGCGACGTTGAAGACGCCCCAGCCGCCGCACGTGATGCAGGCCTCGGTGAATGCCCTGTTCCGCGCCACGCACACGCTCAAGGGCATGGCGGGGATGCTGGGCTTCCCCCGGTTCAGCCAGGCGGCCCACCGCATGGAGGACATCTTCGACCTGATGCGCCAGGGCCGCCTGCGGTCCACGGACTCGCTCCTGGAGACGCTGGAATCCGGCATCCAGGCCCTGGAATCCGGGATGGCGGGCCTCCGGCGCGGGCGCCCCGAGATGGACGACTACCTGCACGCCATCCGCCGCCAGCTGGGCGAGCTGGAGGCGCTGGCCAGGCCACCCGAGGGCGCGGTGCTGGACCTCACCGCCCTGCTGGACCTCCCCCCGGACCTCCTGAAGTCCCTGTCCGAGTACGAGCGGACCCGGGTGACCGCAGTGCTTCTCGCGGGCATCCGCATCCATGGGATCAGCGTCTGCCTGGACCTGGCCAACTTCGATGATCGCCTCCGGAGCATCAGCGAGGCGGCGGGGGCCCAGGGGGAGCTGATCTCCACGCTGCCGCTCGAGATGCACGATGACCGTGACGGCCTCTTCTTCCTCCTGCTGGTGGCCGCGCCGTCCCTGGATGTCCAGGGTCTGGGGGCCCTTCCGGGGGAGAGCCCGGAAATCATGGAGCTGGGCGATCCGGACCGGGTACCGGCCAGCCTGAGGGCCGACCCCGGCCCGCTTTCCCCCCCGCCGGCGGCGGACGCGCCGCAGGCGGGCGCCGCGCCTCCGCTGCCCCAGGATGTCGAAGTCCTGAGGCTGCCGGCCCACCGGGTGGATGCCCTGGAAGCCAGGCTCATGAACGTGGCCCAGGTCCGGGATTCCGCCAGTCAGGCCCTCCGTCAGCTCCGGGATCCGGGCCTGGAGCCTCCCATGGCCATGATGGGGGAGATCGAAGCCGGGTTGCTGGAGGTCCAGAAGACCCTGCTCCAGATGCGCATGGTGAAGGTCGAGAGCCTCTTCCAGCGGATCGAGCCCATGGTGAAGTCCCTCAGCAGGGACATGGGCAAGCCGGTCCGGCTCTCCTTCCAGGGAGGGGACCTGGAGCTCGAGCGCAGCCTGCTGGGACGGCTCACCGAGCCCTTTCTCCACCTCGTCAGGAATGCCCTCGACCACGGCCTTGAAAGCCCCTCGGAGCGCGTGGCCCAGGGCAAGGCCGAGACCGGCTCTCTGAGGATCTCGGCCTCCCAGCGGGGCCGGAACCTGCGCTTCGACATCCGGGACGACGGGCGCGGCTTCGACTTGGCCCGCATCGAGGCCCGGGGCATCGCCATGGGGCTGCTCCGGCCGGGCCAGGCCCACACCTCCGAGGACCTGCACCGCCTGACGCTCGAACCGGGCTTCTCCACCCAGGAGCGGGCCTCGCAGATCTCCGGGCGGGGGGTGGGCATGGATGTGGTCCGGGCCGAGGTCGAGGGCATGGGCGGCGAGATCCAGATCTCCAGCGAGCCCCGCCGGGGCAGCCGGGTGCGCCTGAGCCTGCCGCTGTCCCGGGCCGTGGTGGGGTGCCTGAAGGTCCGCTGCGGATCCCAGGCCTTCGGGATCCCCCTGAGCCACGTGCTCCGCGTCCAGGCCAGCTCCGCAGCCCTGACCGGAGGCGACCGCATCGAGGTGCTGGGGGAGTCGCTGCCCATGGAATCGCTCCAGGCCTGCCTGGGACTTCCCGAACCCACCGGAGGGCAGCGCTTCCTGGTGGCGCTCCGCCAGCAGGGGGCCGCCGCCGAGGCGGGCCTGAAGCTCGCGTTGGGGGTGGACGAGGTGGTGGGCCGCACGGAACTCCTGCTCCGGAGCCTGCCGGAACTGGCCCATGCCCCGGGGATCATGGGCGGCAGCCTCCAGGAGGAGGGCATCCTGTGGGTGCTGGACCCGGAGGCCGTCATGAGCCTGGCCATGGATTCCCTCATGAGGCGGGTGGCCGGTGTCTGAAGTCTCCCTCCTCCTCCACGCCAGGGCCGCCGGCCGGGAGATCCTCCTGCCCATGACCGACCTCCGCGAGGTGGTGGCCGCTTCGCCGGTGGCGCCCCTTCCCGGGGGCCCTCCGGGCATCCAGGGCGTGGTGCTCCATCAGGGGGAGTTCCTGCCGGTCCTGGACTGGGCGGCGGTGCCGGGCGCGGGCCAGCCCGGGCCACCGAAGGTCCTGGCGGTCCTGCGGCCCCGGCTGGGCCTTCCCCTGGAAGGGCTGGTCGGTACTCCGGAATCACCGGAGGGCCCCTGGCAGGATCCGGATCGGGACCCCTGGGCGCCCATCCTGGCGGGCCTCTGCCGCCTGGGGGACCGGGACCTGCCGGTGCTGGATCCGGACCGCCTCCTCGCGCTGCTGCACCGCCTCCGCAGCGTCCGCTGACGGCCCGGGCCGTCCATGCGATGATGGTGGTTTCGTGTCTGGAGGCTCCTTTGAATCGTCGCCTTGCCGCCCCCGTCGGAATCACTGCCACCGGGCAATGTTTTCCTCCAAAGGTGGTCACCAACGACGACCTCTCCAAGATCATGGAGACCAATGACGAGTGGATCCGGACCCGCACGGGCATCCGCGAGCGCCGCTGGGTCGAGCCCGGCACCGGCGCCTCCCAGCTGGGGGCCCCGGCCCTCCAGATGGCCCTGGACAACCGCGGCATCAAGGCTTCGGAGCTGGATCTGATCCTGGTCACCACCGTGACCCCGGACACCCTGTTCCCGGCCACGGCCTGCCGCATCCAGGACATGGTGGGCGCCACCAATGCCTTCGGTTTCGACCTGAACGCCGCCTGCTCCGGCTTCCTCTACGCCCTGACCACCGCCTCCAGCCTGGTGGCCGCCGGCGGCGTCCGCCGGGTCGGCGTGGTGGGCGTGGACATCATGTCCACCATCATCAACCTGGAGGACCGGGCCACTTCCGTGCTGTTCGGCGACGGCGCGGGCGCCGTGATCGTGGAGCGCGTGGAGGACGGGCTCGGCATCCTCGACTTCGAGCACAAGGTGGACGGGTCCGGCGGCTGCTTCCTGTTCATGCCTGCCGGCGGTTCCCTGAAGCCCGCCACTGCGGAGACCGTGGCCGCCAAGGAGCACTACATCCACCAGGCCGGCAGCGAGGTCTTCAAGAACGCCGTGCGGGAGATGGCCGACAACAGCAAGCTGCTCATGGACCGCAACGGGTTCCACGGCAGCGACCTGAAGCTGTTCGTCCCCCACCAGGCGAACATCCGCATCATGGATGCGGCCGCCAAGCGCCTGGAGCTGGACCCCGCCCGCATGATGGTGAACATCGACCGCTACGCCAACACCACCACCGCCACCATCCCCACGGCCCTGCACCAGGCTGTGGAGGCCAAGCGCGTGGAGAAGGGCGACCTGGTGGTGCTGTCGGCCTTCGGCGCCGGCTTCACCTGGGGTTCCACGCTCCTCCGCTGGGCCTACTGACCTTCCCGCGATGCGGATCATCGCCGGGGCCCTGAAGGGGCGGCGCCTCGCGGCGCCCCCCCCGGGCGACCACCGGGTCCGGCCCACGTCGGACCGGGCCCGGGAGGCGCTTTTCTCCATCCTCCAGCGCTGGCCCTCTGGCCCTTTCCTCGACCTGTGCGCCGGCACGGGGGCCGTGGGGCTCGAGGCGCATTCGCGGGGCTACGGCCCCGTCACCTGCGTGGAGGCCGCCGAACCCGGGTGGTCCTGCCTGGCCGCGAACACCAAAGGCACAGGAATCAATGCGATGCGGATGGACCTTCGGCGGCTCCCCGAGGATGCCTTCCGGAACCAGGCTGTGGTGTTCCTGGACCCGCCCTACGACCAGGCTGAGTTCCTTTGGGGCCGGATGTCCGCACGCCTGAGGGCCTGGATGACCGAAGGCGGGGTGCTGGTCTTCGAGACGGACCGGCATACCGGGTTGGAACTACAGGACCGGTGGATTCTGGCCGAAACACGCGAGTATGGTGCTGCCCGATTCCATTTCTGGACCCCGGCCTGAGATCACGCCCGAGGCGCCTGGTCCCGTGGACCCGGCGGTGCTGGCGCTGGTGCTCGGGCGCCTGCGGATGGGCACGGGCCTCGTCTGGCTCGGCGCCGCCATCGTCGGCTACCTCCTCTTCCTGTTCGCGGCGCCCCCGCAGTTCCACTTCTCCGCCTGGGGGATGCTGGTGGCGCTGGGCCTCCTGGCCCTGGCGACCGGCGTCTCCCTGCTCCAGATTCAGCATCTGGGCCGGACTCTGGCGGGCGAGAGCCTGGGGCCGGACCTCCACCGCTCCCTGACCCGCTTCCCTCAGACCTCCTCCCTGCTGTTCTTCTACCTGGGCGCCTGCCTGAGCGTCGGGGCCTACGTCTGGCTCAAGCTCCGCCTTGGCCAGAGCATCCTGGTGAGCTCGGTCACCATGGCCATGTTCCTGGTGCTGGCCTCCCTGGCGGCCATCAGCCAGTACTTCCTGACCAAGCAGAACCTGATGAAGCTGTTCAGGCTCCTGGCCGACCAGCCCGGGTTCACCGAATCGCAGACCCGGTTCTCCACCAGCCTGCGGGCCAAGTTCGGCTTCGGCATCCTGGCCATGACCATGGGCGTGCTGGCCCTCTCCGTCCTGGTCTCGGGACTCACCCTCCAGTCTTCCATCCGCACGAAGGTCACGAGCTATGCCGGCAACGAGCTCGCCAACCTGGCGGATTCCGTGGCTTTCGTCCAGGAGATGAACACCACGCCAGAGGATCTCGACGCCTTCATCGGGACCCTGAGGCTGGGGGCGGGCGGGGGCATCTCCCTCCAGCTCCCGGCGGCCAAGGGCGGGGCGCTGCTGGGCTCGCGCCTCCAGCCCCGGGGGGGCGGCGACATCGTGGTGGCGAAGGTGCTCCCGGACGGATCGGAGCTGCGGGCGGTGATCCCCGAGGCGGAGTACGCCGACGCCATCTGGAAGGCCCTGCGGCCCAACCTGGCCATCCTGCTCCTGGCCGGGATCTTCCTGATCTACTTCATCCAGCTGATCCTGCGCGACGTCCAGCAGCCCCTGCTGCTGCTCAGCCGCAACGCCAAGCGGGTGGGGGAGGGCCGCATCGACAGCCTCGAGGCGGTCTACAGCGACGACGAGGTGGCCGCCCTGGCCCAGGGCTTCGGCCGCATGGTGGGGAGCCTGCGGGGCATGGTGGTGCAGATCCGCGCCGCCAGCCGCGACCTGGCCCGGGCCTCCAGCGCCATCCGCGAGTCGGCCGACGGGGTGCGCCAGTCCAGCCACGGCCAGCGGGAGCTCATCGAGTCCTTCCATGAGGAGATCAACGAGCTGACGGACACCTCCATCAGCATCAGCGCGAGCTCCATGGAGCTGAGCACGGCCTCCGAGAACACCAACGCGACCATCATGCAGATGGCCGCCAGCGTGCAGCAGATCAACCTGAGCATGGACGAGCTGCTGGGGATCGTGGAGGGGATCACCGGGGCCATCCGGGACTTCGACATCTCCATCAAGAACGTGGGCAAGAACGTGGACCACCTGGCCGGCCACGCGGAGCACACCCGGGAGTTCGCCGAGAACCTGGAGCAGAGCACCTCCGCCATCGACGACAACGTGAAGATCGCCCAGCGCCACGCCAAGAACGTGATCCACACCGTGGCCCGTGGCCTGGAGCTGGTGGCCCGGAACCGGGACAAGATGCAGGTGATCGACCGGGTGGTCCAGGATTTCCACGCCACCACCCGCACCCTGCTCCAGCTTGGAACAGACATCGCCAAGATCCTGGACTACATCGGGGACCACGCCCAGCAGACCAACCTGCTGGCCCTGAACGCGGCCATCATCGCCTCCCAGGGCGGGACCGGGGACGGGCAGGCCCGGGGGTTTTCGGTGGTCGCCGACGAGATCAAGCAGCTCGCCGAGCAGACCGGGCGCTCCACCCAGGAGATCCAGCAGATCATCGGGACCCTCCAGGCGGAGATCCGGAAGGCCTACCAGCAGGTGGAGACGGGCCTCGATGCCGTGCGGGACGGCGCCGAGTCCGTGGGGCAGAGCGAGCAGGCCCTCCAGGCCATTCTCGAATCCGTGGGGGGGATGGACCGGGTGGTGGAGAGCATCCTCCGGGAGACCCTCCAGCAGGGCGGCCAGGCCAGCCTGATCCACGAGGCCAACCGCAACATCCACCACCAGGTGGAAACGATCCGCACGGTCATCGAGGAGCAGCAGCAGACCAGCAAGCACATCCTGTCGCTGGCCATGAACGTCCAGCAGGCCACCAGCGTGGTCCGGGACTCGACGCGGGAGCAGAGCGCGGGCAGCGACGAGATCGCCCGCGCCACGGAGCAGGTCCGGGCCCTGGCCAGGAGCCTCCACGAGATCCTGGCCCGGCAGGAGAACCACGTCCTGTCGCTGAAGGAGACCATGAACCGGGTGCTGGGCAAAGCCGTGGAGAGCGAGCGCGCCATCGGGGCCTCCAGCGGGGCCGTGGACCAGCTGGGCGTCCAGGTCCACATGCTCAATCGGGAAGTGAACCTCTTCAAGCTCTAGCGGAGCGGGCATCCTGCTAGGCTGAAAACCGCTTCCCAGGGCCCCCCTGCATGTATCGTCTGTCCATCAAGACCAAGCTGAGCGCCGTCATCAGCATCCTGGTCCTCTCCTTCATCGCCTTCAACCTGCTCTACTACCCGCGCTGGGTGGAGCGGCAGATCCGCGGCCAGGCGGAGCTCAGCGCCCGCCAGGTGGCGGAAACGGCCAGCTACGCGCTGGGCCCGGCCGTGAGCACCGGGAACACCCGGGACATCGCCAAGGTGCTCCAGGGCGTCCAGAACATCCCCTCCTTCCGGTTCAGCGCGGTCTACGCCGCCAGCGGGGAGGCCCTGGACAGCACCCCCACGACGCCGGAGTGGGCCACGGGCCAGGCCCCCAAGGATGGCATCTCCCACACCTATACCCGCCGGGAGAGCAACATGCTGGTCGCCGTGGCGCCGGTCTTCTACGAGGAGCCACGGGCGGACCAGGTGGGCACCCTCGTCATCGGGTTCACCACCGAGGGCACCCAGCGGGCGGTCCGCGAGAACATCCGGGCCAGCCTGGCCGTGGGTCTGGTGACCCTGGTGCTGGGCATCGGCGTGGCGGTCTTTCTCTCGAACCGCTACCTTCGCCCCGTCATCCAGCTCACGGAGGCGGCCCAGAAGGTGGCCCAGGGGCATCTGGAGACGGTTTCGGTGAAGGTCTACACGCGGGACGAGATCCAGGACCTGAGTCACTCCTTCGAGGTGATGACGGATAAGCTCCGTGTCTCCAGGGACGAGATCGAGCGGCAGAACCGGCTGCTGGAGTACCGTGTGCAGGAGCGCACCCGGCAGCTCATGGAGACCATCTGGGAGCTGGAGGAGATCCGCTCCAACCTCGAGCAGCTCGTCCAGGAGCGGACCCGCGGCCTCGAGCAGAGCCGGATGGAGCTCAAGGCCTGGGCCAGCACCCTGGAGGAGAAGGTCCAGGAGAAGACCCAGGAGCTGCGGGAGCTGAACGAGAACCTCCTGACCAGCTACCAGAAGCTGAAGGAGGTGGACCGCCTGAAGGACGAGTTCCTGGCGAACGTGAGCCACGAACTGCGCACGCCGCTCAACTCCATCATCGGCTTCTCGGGGATGCTCATGCAGGACCCGGAGGGGCGCCTGGGAACCGACGCCAAGGAGGATCTCCAGATCATCTACCAGAACGGACGCTCCCTGCTGGGGCTCATCGACTCGATCCTTGACCTCTCGAAGATCGAGGCGGGCAAGATGGAGCTGGAGCTGGAGGAGATGGATCCCGTGGCGCTGCTGGACGACGTGAAGGCCATGGCCGCCGGGCTCGTCCAGGACCGCCCCATCACCCTCGAGTACGACCGGCCCGAGGGCCCCATCCGGGTCATGGGCGATCCCGACCGGCTGCGGCAGGTCTTCACCAATCTGGTGGGCAATGCGGTCAAGTTCACGGAGAGCGGCTCCGTGCGCATTGCCGCCGACGCCGCCAAGGGCCTGTTCCAGGTCCGCATCGAGGACACAGGCATCGGCATGACGGAGGAGGACCTGGGCCGGCTCTTCAAGCCCTTCCAGCAGGTGGACGGGAGCATCTCCCGGCGCTTCGGCGGCACGGGCCTCGGCCTGGCCATCAGCCAGCGGTTCATGGGGCTCATGGCCGGCCGCATCAAGGCCACCAGCCATAAGGGGCAGGGCAGCGTCTTCATCGTGGAGATGCCCCTCGCGCCCGGGAGCGCCGCATGAGCGACGCCCAGAAGATCCTCTGCATCGAGGACAACGCCATGAACTGGCGCCTGGTCCAGCGGCTCCTGTCCCAGGCCGGCTTCGAGCCGCACTGGGCCGAGGATGGGCTCCGGGGCTACGAGCTGGCTGTGGAGCTGAAGCCCGCCCTGATCCTGCTGGACATCAACCTGCCGGGGCTGTCCGGGTTCGAGGTGGCCACCAAGATCCGCCAGAACCCCAGCATGGACGGGGTCCTGATCGTCGCGCTCACCGCGAAGACCATGCGCAGCGACCGGGAGACCGCCCTGGTGACGGGCTGCGACGGATTCATCTCCAAGCCCATCGATCCCTTCCTGTTCGTGGGCCAGGTGGAGACCTACCTGGGCGGCCACCGGGACCGCCTCGAGCAGGGGCGAGAAGGGGCGGCCCTCCGGCAGTTCACCCACCAGGTGGTGGAGCACCTCGAGGCCCAGCTCCGGGAAGCCCAGGAGGGGAACCGCAAGCTCCTGGAGGCGCAGGGAGCCCTGGAGCAGCGCAGCCACCACCTCTCCCGGCTGCTGGCCCTCAGCAAGGAGACCTTCCCCCTGCGGGACGCGGACGAGATCCTGACGCGGGTGCTGGGGCAGCTGCAGGTCGAGTTGCGCCTCGACCGGCTCAGCGCCTACAGGCTCCATGCGAGCGGGGCCTATTTCCAGGGGGGAGTCTGGGGACCCGGCGGGTTCAAGGAGACACCGACCCTGTCCATGGAGCAGCCCCTGACCGAGGCGGTGGACGCCCTTCCCCGGGGGACGGCCCTCGTGAATGCCGAGCTCCGGCAGACGGCCCTGTGGGAGCGCGGAATCGACCTGGGGCTGTGGGATCCGAGGGCCCAGGCGCTGCTCCTTCCGATGCGCGACCGCTCCGGGGAAGACGCTCTGTGGGGGTTTCTTGCCGCGGACCGGGCCGGGCAGGCCTTCCAGCCCTTCGAGATGGAGCTGGTGGCCCTCTATGCCGGCATCCTGCAGGTGAGCCTGGAGAACGCCGAGCTCATCGCGCACCTGGATGAGACCAGCCGCGCCCTCGGCACCAGCTACGAAGGGCTCGAATCCACCTACGTAGCCCTCAAGGATGCCCAGCGCGCCCTGGGCGCCCAGGACCGGAAGACTGCGCTGGGCGGCCTCTTCCTCCAGATGGCCCAGCGGCTCGAGCAGCCGGTCCGGGCCCTGAAGGAGGAGAGCCACACCATGTCCGTCCACCTGGAGCAGGCCGGCTCCCAGCCCCCCACGGAGGCCTGCCACCAGTCCATGGAATCCATCCGGAAGGCCGTCGCCCAAGTGGACGATCTGGTCCGCGCCCTGCTTCGCCGGGCGGGCCAGGTGGAGGCCAGCAGCCCCGAGTGGATCCACCTTCACGACCTGCTGCGCCAGGAGGTGGAGATTTTCCAGGCGGACGGCACCCTCCCGCCGGAACTGTCGCTGGAGCTGAACCTGCAGGCGCCCCGGGATCTGATCTTCGGGGTCTTCACCGATTTCTCGGATCTGCTGGGGCACCTCGTGGCCCACGCCCTCGGAGGGGCCGCCACGCGGATCCAGATGCGGTCCTGGGGGGGGAAGCGCCACTTCCGCCTGGAGTTGGAGGACAACGGCGGTCCGATCCTTCCGGAGCTCATCGACCAGGCCTTCGAGCCCCTGTCCGGCCTGCGGCCCGAGAGCACGGATCCGGAGCCCGGCCGCCGCCCGGGCACGGGGCTGCCTTCCTGCGCCCAGCTCATGACCGCCTATGGAGGGTCGGTCCAGCTCCTGGCCACGGCGGAGGGATCCCTCGTCCGCCTCAGCCTGCCGATGGATTGACCTGCCGCGTGACCACCTTCTCGATGCGCTTCTCATAGGCGGTGCCCAGCACCAGCCGGTGGACGAAGATGCCGGGGGTGTGGATGGCGTCCGGATCCAGCTCGCCCACCTCCACGATCTCCTCCACCTCGGCGATGCAGACTTTTCCGCAGGTGGCGGCCATGGGGTTGAAGTTGCGGGCGGTCTTCCGGTAGACGAGGTTGCCCAGGCGATCCGCCTTCCAGGCCTTCACCAGGGCGAAGTCGGCGAAGATGCCCGCCTCCAGCACGCACTCCCGCCCGTCGAAGCGCCTCGTCTCCTTGCCCTCGGCCACCTTGGTGCCCGCGCCCGTGGGCGTGAAAAAGGCCGGGATGCCGGCGCCGCCGGCCCGCATGCGCTCAGCGAGCGTGCCCTGGGGCACCAGCTCCACCTCCAGCTCCCCGCTGAGGAACTGGCGCGCGAACTCGGCATTCTCGCCCACGTAGCTGCTGACCATCTTGTGGATCTGGTGCTTGCGGAGCAGGATCCCCAGGCCGAAGTCGTCCACGCCGGCGTTGTTGGAATAGCAGGTGAGATCCTTCACGCCGGTCTCGGCCAGGGCCGCGATCAGGTGTTCCGGAATGCCGCAGAGGCCGAAGCCGCCCACGGCCAGATGGGCCCCGTCCGGGATGTCCTTCACGGCTTCCAGGGCGGTGGCGACGCGCTTGTCGATCATGGGTGGCACCTACAGGAGGGCCCCACAGTGTGCCATCTCTGGCATCCTGCTCAAGTTCCTGTTTGAACCGGGAGGGTGCCGATCATGATCAGGGGTTTGCTTGCCGTCCTGTGCGCCCTGGGGCTCGCGGCCCAGACACCGCCGCCCGCGGAGGCCCCGCGCGATGCCCTGCGCGATGCAAGGGAGACCCATCTCCGGGAGGTGAAGAAGCTCACGGGCACCGGCTCCAATGCCGAGGCCTACTGGTCCGGCGACGGGAAGCGGATCGTCTTCCAGAGCACCCGGGACGGGCACCCCTGCGACCAGCTCTACACCATGAACGCCGACGGGACGGACCAGAAGCGCGTGAGCACGGGCCGGGGCCGGGTGACCTGCGGCTGGTTCCTGCCCGGCGGGCGGAAGCTCATCTACGCCAGCACCCACGGGGCCGGGTCCGACTGCCCGCCCGCGCCGCCCTTCACGCCCGGCAAGTACCGCTGGCCCGTCTTCGAGGCGTTCGACCTGTACATCGCCGATGCCGACGGCCGGGATCCCAAGCCCTTCCTGCCCTCGCCGGGCTACGACGCGGAGGCCACCGTGGCCCCCAACGGCACGTGGATGGTCTTCACCAGCGAGCGGGGCGGGGATGTGGACCTCTGGCGGGTGGACCTGGACGGGAAGCACCTGATGCGGCTCACGGACGGCGTGGGCTACGACGGCGGGGGCGTCTTCAGCCCGGATTCGAAGCTCATCGCCTGGCGCACCAACTACCCCAAGGGCGAAGCCGCCACGGCGAAGTACCGGGAGCTGCTCAAGCAGCACCTGGTGGAGCCCATGGAGATGGACATCTGGGTGATGAACGCCGACGGCAGCGGCAAGCGGCAGGTGACGAAGCTGCCCGGGGCGGCCTTCGCGCCCATCTTCACGCCGGACGGGAAGGGGATCGTCTTCGCCAGCAACCACCACGACCAGGAGGGCAGGGGCCGCACCTTCGACCTGTTCCGCGTCAACCTGGACGGCACCGGCCTCGAGCGGATCACCTGGACCGGTGTGTTCAACTCCTTCCCGCACTTCAGCCCAGACGGCCGGAAGCTGCTGTGGGTGAGCGGCCGGGCTCCGCGCGGGCCCAGGCAGTTCGATGTGTGCGTGGCGGAGTGGATTCCATGAGGCCCGCGGTCTTCCTGGACCGGGACGGGACCCTCAACGAGGAGGTGGACTACCTGGGCCACCCGGACCAGCTGGTGATGATCCCTGGCGCCGCCGCCGCCGTGGCGAAGCTGAACGCCCGGGGCATACCCGTGGTGGTGGTGACGAACCAGAGCGGCATCGGCCGCGGCAAGTACGGCTGGCAGGACTTCGCCGCCGTCATGAGCCGCATGGGGACCCTCCTTGCCCTCGAGAACGCCCGCATCGATGCGGTCTACGCCTCCCCGCACCATGAGAAGGGGCAGGGGGAGTACGCCATGGCGGACCACCCGGACCGCAAGCCGAACCCCGGCATGTTCCTGAAGGCTGCGGCGGAGCACGAGCTCGACCTGGCCGGCTCCTGGATGGTGGGGGACAAGGCCATCGACCTGGAGGCCGGGCGACGGGCCGGCTGCCGGGTGGCCCTGGTCCGGACGGGCTATGGCGCCGGGGTGGACGGCGCGGATGCCGACCTGGTGGCCGCGGACCTCGCGGAGGCCGTGGACCTCATCCTGGCCCGGTGGCCATGATCCTCATCGAGAAGACCGGCCTGGTGCAGGGCACCTTGATCCAGCGGTACAAGCGGTTCCTGGCGGACGTCCGGCTGGAGGACGGCTCCGTCGCCACGGCCCACACCACCAACACAGGCTCCATGAAGACCTGCTGGGAGTCCGGCGACCGGGTCCTGCTGGAACCCGCCTCCAACCCGGCTCGCAAGCTGAAGTACACCTGGCTCGCCGTGGAACGGGCCGGGGCCTGGGTGGGCGTGGAGACGGGCATGCCCAACCGCGTGGTGGCCCAGGCCGCCCGGCAGGATGCGCTGCCCGGCCTGCCGGGTCTGCGGGAGGTGCGCACGGAGGTGAAATACGGCGCGGAGAGCAGCCGCATCGACGTGCTGGCTCTGGACGGAGAGGGCCGGACGGTCTTCATCGAAGTGAAGAACGCCACGCTGAAGGACGGAGCCTGGGGCCTGTTCCCGGATGCGGTCACGGAGCGCGGGACCAAGCACCTGCGGGAGCTCCAGGCCATGGTGCGCGAGGGGCACCGATCAGCCATCGCCTTCTTCGTCCACCGGACGGACGTGGACCGCTTCGACGCGGCCCGGGAGATCGATCCGGCCTACGGGGCCGAACTGGACCGCGCGGCAGAGACCGGCGTGTCGGTTCTGCCCCTGGCTGTGCGCCTCGTCACAAGGCCGCAGGCGGGCGGTCTGTGGAGCCTGTCCTGGGAATTACCGGGCCTTCTGCCCTGGGTGAGGCGGGGCTAGACTGGACGTTCCCTGCCGGAGTTCCGATGTCCACAGCCACCGAACTGATGAAGACCCCTCTGAATGCCGCCCACCGGGCCCTGAACGCCAAGATGGTGGATTTCGGGGGCTGGGATATGCCCGTGCAGTACCCCACGGGGATCATCGCCGAGCACGAGGCCGTGCGCGCCAAGGCGGGCCTCTTCGACGTGAGCCACATGGGCGAGTTCCGCGTGAAGGGCCCCGGCGCCCTGGCCCTGGTGGAGCACCTGACGCCCAACGCGGTCTCGAAGCTGGCCATCGGCCAGGTCCACTACACGGCCTTCCTCTACGAGAACGGCACCTTCGTGGATGACCTGCTGGTCTACCGCGAGGGCGAGCAGGAGTTCCTCCTGGTGGTGAACGCCGGCAACATCGACAAGGACTTCGCCTGGGTGCAGAAGCACGCCGGGGCCTTCGACTGCGCGGTGACCAACGAGAGCCCCGCCACGGGACAGATCGCCCTCCAGGGCCCCCTGGCCGTGGACATCCTCCAGCCCCTGACGAAGACCCCGCTGGCTCCCATCGGCTACTACTTCTTCACCCACGGCGAGGTGGCCGGGATCAAGTGCCTCATCAGCCGCACGGGCTACACCGGCGAGGACGGCTTCGAGCTCTACTGCGCCGCCGGCGACACGGAGAAGCTCTGGAACGCCGTGCTGGCGGCCGGGAAGCCCGCCGGGCTGATCCCCGCCGGCCTGGGCTGCCGGAACACCCTGCGCCTGGAGTGCAAGATGGCGCTCTACGGTCATGAGATCGACGACACCATCCACGCACTGGAGGCGGGCCTCGGCTGGATCGTGAAGCTGGACAAGGGCGGCTTCATCGGCCGGGAAGCCCTGCTGGCCGCGAAGGCCGCGCCCGCCCCGCGGAAACTTGTGGGCTTCAAGACCCTGGAGAAGCGCGACATCGCCCGCGACCACATGCCCGTGGTGCAGGACGGGAAGCAGGTCGGCTTCGTCACCAGCGCCGCGCCCTCGCCCACCTGCGGCTTCAACCTGGGCCTGGCCTACGTTCCCACCGAGTCCGCCAAGGTGGGCGGGCGCATCCAGATCGAGATCCGCGGCCGGGCCGTGGATGCGGAGATCATCCCCACGCCGTTCTACAAGCGGAGCAAGTAGTTTTCAGCTTTCAGCTATCAGCTATCAGCTATCAGCTCAGTTCCCCGTGACCCAACCTGGAGGATCCATGTTCCCTGCCGACCTGAAGTACACCAAGGACCACGAGTGGGTGAAGCCCGCCGCTGACGGCACTGCCGTGGTGGGGATCACCCACTATGCGCAGGACGCCCTGGGCGACGTGGTGTTCGTGGACCTGCCCGAGGCCGGGGCCTCCTTCGGGGCCGGCGAGGAGTTCGGCACGGTGGAATCCGTGAAGACCGTCTCCGAGCTGAACATGCCCACCGCCGGCGAGGTGATCGAGGTGAACGCCGCCCTGGCGGACCATCCGGAGGCCGTGAACGAGGATCCCTACGGCAAGGGCTGGATGGTGAAGATCAAGCTGGACGGCGCCCTGGCCGGCGACCTCCTGGATGCGGCCGCCTACGAGGCCCTCGTGAGCGCCGAAAGCCACTAGGCTCATGCCGTTTCCGCTTCTGACAGTCGTGCTCTGCTGGGGGATGGCGCCGGTCTCCGGACCTCCGCCATCCCCCCAGCCCCAGGTCGCAGCGGCCCCGGCCCGGGCGCCGGAGTCCGACGCGGCGCGCCTCGCGCGCCTGCGCAGCCTCGTGGAGGCCGCCGAGAAGGCCCTGGAAGCGGAGGATGAGGACGCGGCCCAGGCCCGGGCCGACGAGGCGGATGTCCTGACCGCCGACTGGCCGACGGAGCTGCTGCGGATCCCCGAGGTCCAGGATCTGCTCCAGAGGCTCAAGGAGGTCCAGGATCAGCTTTCGGCAGAGGAGCCCGAGACGCCCGGCGAGGCGGAACCGGGCCTCAAGGCTGGCGAGGAGGTCATCTCCATCAGCGGCGAGGAGCTGCGGAGCGAGCTGGAGAAGGTGCGGGTGGCGGAGCAGGGCGCCACCTACGATTTCCCCATCGACCTCAATGACAAGGTGCTCACCTGGGTGAGCCTCTTCACCACCACCAAGCGCGGCTTCATGGAGAATGCGCTGGGCCGCGCCTCGGTGTACATGCCGATGATCCGGCAGGTCTTCGCCGAGGAGGGCGTGCCCTCGGATCTGGCCTACCTGGCGGTGATCGAGTCGGGGTTCCGGAACGAAGCCAAGAGCCGCGCCAAGGCCGTGGGGATGTGGCAGTTCATCCGCTCCACCGGGCGCATCTACGGCCTGACCGGCAACGCCTGGGTCGAAGAGCGGCGCGATCCCGTCAAGTCCGCGCGCGCCGCGGCCCGCTACCTCAAGCGGCTTTACGAAGTGTCCGGCGATTGGTACCTGGCCGCCTCGGGCTACAACGCCGGTCCCCTGACGCTGGAGCGCGCCATCCAGAATGTCGGCACCCGGAACTTCTGGGACCTGGCCCGGTCCCGCTGGCTGCGCACCGAGACCAAGAACTACGTGCCGGAGCTCTGCGCCGCCATCCTGGTGGGGCGGAATCCCGAGCGGTACGGCCTCGCGATCATCCCGCAGGCGCCGTACGTCTACGAGACCGTGGCGGTCCCAGCCATGACGAGCCTCGTGGTGCTGGCCCGGTGCGCCGGGACGGATCTGGCGACCCTGAAGGCCCTGAACCCGGAGCTGCTCCGGGGATCCACGCCTCCGGGCAGCTACACCCTGCGCGTGCCGCCGGGGAAGGCCCTGGAGTGCACGCGCCAGCTCGCCCGCATGCCCGCCGGCAAGAAGCTCGATTTCCGCCACTACACCGTGCGCCGGGGCGACACGCTCGCCAAGGTGGCCAAGCGGTTCAAGCTGGCGCCGGATGACCTGCTGGACGCCAACGACATCACCGCGAGGCAGTTCAAGCCCGGGAAGCGGCTGCTGGTGCCGCCGGCGCCCAGCCTCGCCCTGGACGAGCGGGACCTCGCGCCCCGGATCGAGCGTGTGAAGCTGCTGGGAGACCGGCCCCTGGATCCGCTACCGCCGGTGCCCGTCGAGCCCGGTCCCGCGGCTTCTGAAGCTGCGGGAACCGGAGCCGCGCCCTCACCAGCAGCGGCCGAGGCCCTCCCCCAGGCTGAAGCGGCTGGCGGGGCGGCCCCCGCGGTGAAGGTGGATCCGCCGGCCCGTTCCGCGGAGCCCGAGCCCACCGGAGCCACCTACCGGGCCCGGCCCGGGGATACCCTTGCCAAGATCGCCCGGGCGAAGAATCTCCCCCTGGGCCAGCTGATGCGGCTCAACCCCGAGGCCGTGAAAGCCCTGCATCCAGGCGATGTGGTCCACCTGCCGGGCCCGGCCTCGTCCACGGCGGCGAAGGAGAGCCAGGCCACTCCCCGGGTCCACCTCGTCCGCCGAGGCGAGACCCTCGCGGCCATCGCCCGCAAGTACGACCTGGATCCCAAGGATCTCAAAGCCTGGAACCGGATGAAGGGCGACCGCGTCCAGGCGGGGCAGAGGCTCCGGCTGGCACCGCGATGATCTGTGCTTGCGGAAGCCGCAAAGGAGTGTGATACTGGGTCTTCCCCATTGGGGCCATAGCTCAGCTGGGAGAGCGCTTGCATGGCATGCAAGAGGTCGTCGGTTCGATCCCGATTGGCTCCACCAACACCGAAGGCCACCGCAAGGTGGCCTTCTTGCTGTCAGCTATCAGCTGTCAGTCGCACCTCCCACCGATAGCTGATCGCTGATAGCTGAAAGCCGAAACCGCCATGCTCGCTTCCCTCAACCACGTCGATCTCCGCTTCGGCCCCCAGGAGGTGCTGAAGGATGTCACGTGGGCCATCCAGGAGGGCGAGTGCTGGGGCGTCATCGGCCGCAACGGCGCGGGCAAGAGCACCGTGTTCAAGCTGCTGCTGGGCCAGCTGGAGGCCGACAGCGGCACGGTGGTGAAGCCCACGAAGGAGCGCGGCATCCGTATGGGCCACTACGCCCAGGACCTGGTGCCCGAGACCCAGGGCAGCGTGCTGGAGGAGGCGCTGGCGGCCTTCGGCGACGTGGAGAAGCTGCAGCACGAGATGCGGGAGCTGGAGCACCGCATGGGCGAGGCCGGCGGAGACCTCGACGAAGTGATGGCCCGCTACCAGAAGGTGACCGAGGCTTTCGAGCACCTTGATGGCTTCACGATCCGCGCCCGCGCCGAGAGCATCCTCCAGGCCCTGGGCTTCGCCGCCGCCGACTTCGAGCGCCCGGTGGAGACCCTGTCAGGCGGCCAGAAGAGCCGCGTCATGCTGGCCAAGGCCATCCTCCAGGGCCAGGACCTGCTGCTGCTGGACGAGCCCACCAACCACCTGGACCTGCCCAGCCTGCGCTGGCTCGAATCCTTCATCCAGGACACGGACGCCACCGTGGCCGTCATCAGCCACGACCGCTACTTCCTGGACAAGATCGCCACCGAGATCCTGGAGCTGGAGCTCGGCCGCTCGCGGGCCTACGACGGCAACTACTCCGAGTTCATGGAGAAGAAGGAGCAGGAGCTGGAGCGGCTGGAGCGCCACTACGAGCAGCAGCAGGTCTACATCAAGAACCAGGAAGAGTACATCCGCCGCAACATCGCGGGACAGAACACCAAGCAGGCCCGGGGGCGGCGCACGCATCTCGCCAAGCTGGAGCGCATCCAGAAGCCCCTGCGCGACCGCCGCAAGGTGAAGTTCAGCTTCCCGGAGACCCAGCGCAGCGGCGACGTGGCCCTGGTGCTGGAGAACGCCAGCGTGGGCTGGGGCGGGAAGCCGCTCTACGCCCCCTTGGAGCAACTCCAGATCAAGCGCGGGCAGAAGATGGGCATCGTGGGCCTCAATGGCACGGGCAAGTCCACACTGCTGAAGGCCATTTCTGACGAGATCCCCTTCATCACGGGCCGGGCCCGCCTGGGGAGCCAGGTGAAGCTGGGCTACTTCGACCAGCACCACAAGAACCTGGACCCGCGCAACACGGTCTTCCAGCAGATCCACGCCGTGAACCCCCAAGCTATGAAGCAGGACGTGCTGGGCTTCCTGGCCAAGTTCCAGTTCCGGGGTGACGACGTGGACAAGCCCGTGACGGCCCTCTCCGGCGGCGAGCGGGCCCGCCTCAGCATCGCCACCCTCATCCGCCACGGCGTGAACCTGCTGCTGCTGGACGAGCCCACGAACCACATGGACATCCCCAGCATGGAGGCCATGGAGGACACCATCCTGAGCTTCTCGGGCGCGGCCATCGTGGTGACCCACGACCGCTACCTCCTGGGCCGCGTGGCGGATTCGCTGCTGCGCATCCACGAAGGCCGGGCCGAGTTCCGCGAAGGCGGCTACGAGGACCACCAGGCCTGGGTGGACCTGGACCTGAGCGCCGATGAAGTGGGTGGCAGCCCCGAACCCGAACCGCCGAAGAAGGTGGCTTCGCCACAGGCGAAGCCTGCCTCTGCGGCGAAGCCGCAGGGGCCTCCCCCCATCAACAAGGAGAAGCAGCGCTCGCTCAAACGCTTCGAGAAGCACGTCGCCGAGGCCGAGGCCAAGGTGGCGGAGCTGGAGGCGAAGCTGGCGGAACTCCAGAAGGACATGGCCTCCATGGATCCCGCCGACTGGCAGGCCTTCAGCGGCAAGCTGGACGCCCAGAAGGCCCTGGAAGCAGACCTGGCCTACGCCATGAGCGACTGGGAGTCCGCCCAGACCGCTCTGGAAGAGGCCCAGCGCTGACTCATCTACCGCAGGCGACTGCGGAAGCCCCAACGATTGCGGTGATCCCGAGCGGCTAGGCCCAGGCCATCTCCGCCGTGAAGTGCCGCAGGTACTGGCTCTGCTTGACGATCTTCACGCCGCGGATCTCCCTGGCCTTGGCCTTCACCTCCGCGATGACCTCGGCGGCGAAGTCGAAGTGGCTCTGGGTGTACATGCGGCGTGGGAAGGCCAGGCGCACCAGCTCCATGCTGTGGTAGGTCTCAGTGCCGTCCTCCAGGCGTTTGCCGAACATGACGGAGCCGATCTCCACGCCGCGGATGCCGCCTTCCAGGTAGAGGGCGTTGCAGAGAGCCCAGGCCGGGTACTGGGATACAGGCATGTCCGGCAGCACAGTCTTGGCATCAATGTAGACGGCATGGCCGCCCGTGGGCTTCACGAAGCCCACGCCCGCGGCCTCCAGCTTCTCGCCCAGGTATTCCGCTGTGCGCAGGCGGTAGCGGAGGTAGTCCTCGTGCATGCCCTCCTCAAGGCCCACCGCGAGGGCGTCCAGGTCGCGGCCGGCCAGGCCGCCGTAGGTGGGGAAGCCCTCGGTGAGGATGAGCATGTTGCGGACAGGATCCAGCCATTCGTCGCTGCGCAGCATGATGAAGCCGCCGATGTTCACCATGCCGTCCTTCTTGGCGCTCATGGTGCAGCCGTCGGCGTAGCTGAACATCTCCTGCACGATGGCCTTGATGGGGGTGTTCTCGTAGCCGGGCTCCCGCAGCTTGATGAACATGGCGTTCTCGGAGAACCGGCAGACGTCCATGATGAGGGGCTTGCCGTATGTCTTGAGCAGGGCGGCATAGGCCCGGATGTTCGCCATGGACACGGGCTGCCCGCCGCCGGTGTTGTTGGTCACCGTGATCATGCCGAAGGGGATGCGGTGCCCTTCGGCCTTCAGGACGGCCTCCACGCGCGCCAGGTCGATGTTGCCCTTGAAGGGGGCCACGAGGCTGGGCTGGAGCCCCTCGGGCACCACCAGGTCCACGGCCTCCACGCCGTTGTATTCGAGGTTGGCGCGGGTGGTGTCGAAGTGGCAGTTGTTGGGCACCAGGTCGCCCTTCTTGCAGACCGCCGTGAAGAGCACCTTCTCGGCGGCGCGGCCCTGGTGGGTGGGCACGAAGTGGTCCATGCCCGTGATGTCCTTGAGCACGGATTCCAGGCGGAAGAAGCTGCGGGCCCCGGCGTAGCTCTCGTCGCCGATCATGATGGCCCCCCACTGGGCCGAGCTCATGGCGCCGGTGCCGGAGTCCGTCAGCCAGTCCAGGAGGACGTCCTCGGCCCGCAGCTTGAACACGTTCAGCTTGGCGGCCTCCAGCAGGTCCAGGCGCTCCGCGGCGCTGGTCATGCGGATGGGCTCCACGGACTTGATGCGGAAGGGCTCGATCATGGTGCGGGGCATGGCGGCTCCAGGCGAAAGGCCCAGGGTACTGGAGGCTCCGGGAATCGGCATCACAAGGGGGCTGGCGGCACAGACCGGCTCAGGCGATCCTGGATGGCTTGGAGTGGGCATGAGTCTTCTGTTGGCCGTCGACGTGGGCAACACCAACGTGGTGCTGGGGATCTACGATCTGTCAAAAGGACCGGACTCGCCCCTGGTCTGTTCCTGGCGCATGGCCACCAGCCGGGAGCGCACGGTGGACGAGTACGGGGTGACCGCCCTGGCCCTCATGCGCCACCAGGGCATCGAGGCCGGCCAGATCAAGCATGTGGCCATCTCCTGCGTGGTCCCGCCCCTCCACCCCATCCTCATGGGGCTGTCCTCGATCTACTTCGGCGTGGAGGCCTTCTACGTGGAGCCCGGCGTCAAGACCGGCATGAAGGTGCTCCTCGACAACCCGGCGGAGCTGGGCGCGGACCGGCTGGTGAACGCCGTGGCGGCCATCGAGGCCTACGGGGCGCCCGTCATCGTCGTGGACTTCGGCACGGCCACCACCTTCGACGTGGTGAACGCTAAGCGGGAATACCTGGGCGGCCTCATCTGCCCCGGCGTGAAGATCAGCGCCGACGCCCTCTTCCAGCGGGCCAGCCGCCTGCCGCGCGTGGAGGTGGCCGAGCCCGAGCGGCTCGTGGGACGGAACACGGTCCAGGCCATGCAGGCCGGCATCTTCTACGGCTACGTGGGCATGGTCGACGGGATCCTGGACCGGCTCCTGGAGGACATCCCGGAGGCCAAGGTCGTGTCCACGGGCGGCCTGGCGAAGGTGATCGGGCCCCACACCCGGCATATCCGCCTGGAGGCGCCGGACCTCACCCTGGACGGCCTGCGCATCCTCTGGCTCCGCAACCAGGGCGGCCGGAAATAGCGTGGACCTGCCCCTGATCCGGCTGGCCGAGGTGGACTCCACCCAGGCCTTCCTGCGGCGGAATCCCCACCTGGGCTTCTGCGCTGTGCTGGCGGACCGCCAGACCGAGGGCCGCGGCCGCCAGGGCAACCGCTGGGAGAGCGCCGCGGGAGCAGGGCTCTGGCTGTCCGCCGCGCTGCCCGCATGCGCCGGCGTGGCCCCGGGCCTGGTGCTCCAGCGGGCCATGACCGCCGCCGCCGGGGTGCTGGATCCCGAGAGGCAGGTCCTGGGCCTGAAGTGGCCCAATGACCTCGTGGCCTGGCGCGGGGGCCGCCTGGTGAAGGTGGGCGGCATCCTGGGCGAGCAGGTCGGCGGGCGCCTGATCCTGGGCCTGGGCGTGAACCTCCAGTCCGCCCCGGACATCCCCGGCCGGGCCTTTCCGCCCGCCTGCCTGCGGGACTTGGGCCTGACACCTCCACCTATCCAGCTATTGGCGAACCATATCGCAAAATCCTGGAGAGACTTGGAGCGCGAGTTTCAACCGCCCTTCCGCTGGCCCGAAGCCGGCACCCCCATCCGCTGGGAGGAGGGCCAGGGCACCTGCCTGGGCTGGGAACCAGATGGCCGGCTGAAGGTCGCCACCTCGGCGGGCCTCCAGCGGCTCAGCGCGGGCGAGGTCAGGGGGCTGGGGCTGGACGGCTGACTCCCGGGGGAAGCCACACTTGGTTTCAAACCTCCGGGTCCGAATTCTGCTTGAGCCTTGATCCGTTCGAGCGCACTGTTTGATGGGTTTTTCCGAGTCCATCAAGGAGATGCGCCATGAGCGGTTCCCACCAGGATTCCACGCCCCTTTCCCCCCGCTGGCGGCAGGCGGTCATCCTCGTGATGATCTTCGGCTTCAGCCTGCTGATCTGGGTCACGGCCAAGACCTACGCCGGGGCGCCGCCCATCCCCGCTCGGGTGGTGGGAGAGGCTGGCCAGGTCCTCTTCACCGGGGAGGACATCAAGGACGGCCAGGAGGTCTTCCTGAAGTACGGCCTCATGGAGCACGGCACCCTCTGGGGCCATGGGGCCTACCTGGGGCCCGACTACACGGCCGAATACCTGCACCGGCAGGCGGAGATCGGCCGGAATGTCCTGGCCCAGGCCCACTACGGCAAGGGCTTCCAGGACCTGGATCCGGCCAAGGCCCAGGAGATCGGAGGCCTGCTGGCCTCGCAGACCAAGCAGAACCGCTACGATCCGGGCACGGACACGCTCCGCTTCACGGAGCTGGAGGCCGCGGCCTACCGCACCCAGATCGGGGAGTGGAAGGCCTACTTCTCCGGTGACCAGCCCGCCGTGGGCCTGCCCAAGAACTTCATCCAGGACGAGGTGGAGCTGAGGAACCTGACGGCCTACCTCGCCTGGGCCAGCTGGGCCACGGTGGCCCCCCGGCCCGGGAAGAACTATTCCTACACCAACAACTGGCCCTACGAGCCCCTGGTGGGCAACACGCCGACGGCCTCGACCTACCTCTGGAGCGCCATGAGCCTCATCGCGCTGCTGGGCGGCCTGGGCCTGATCCTCTTCGTCTTCGGGAAGTTCGACTACCTGGGTTGGGGCGGGGAGGCTGGCTGGCGGCACGCGGAGGAGGGCCGGCTCCACTCATGGACGCTCACGCCCAGCCAGAAGGCCGTGGGCCTCTTCCTCGCCGTGGTGGCCCTGCTGTTCCTGGGCCAGGCCGCCCTGGGCGGGGCCCTGGCGCACTACCGCGTCGAACCCGGGGGCTTCTACGGCTTCGATCTGGCCCGCATCCTGCCCTACAACCTGGCCCGGACCTGGCACCTGCAGCTGGCGATCTTCTGGATCGCCACCGCCTGGGTGGGGGGCGGCCTCTTCCTGGCGCCCCTGGTGGGCGGGGCCGAGCCCAAGGGCCAGCGGGCCGGGGCCCTGCTGCTTCTGGGCGCCCTGGCCATCGTGGTCTTCGGCAGCCTGTTCGGG
This sequence comes from Geothrix fermentans DSM 14018, assembly GCF_000428885.1. GTDB lineage: Bacteria > Acidobacteriota > Holophagae > Holophagales > Holophagaceae > Geothrix > Geothrix fermentans. The sequence continues at coordinate 268,929 of NZ_KE386810.1, forward strand.
GAATTCGCGGGCATCAACGGCTACCTGGGCAGCCTCTGGTTCTGGCTGGGCCACCAGGGCAGCGAGTATCTGGACCTGGGCCGCTTCTGGCAGCTGCTGCTGGCGGTGGGCCTCATCTTCTGGCTCTTCCTCATGTTCCGGGCCCTCCGCCCGGCCATGAAGGACGGCAAGCAGGGCGAGCTGCCAACCCTCTTCCTCTTCGCGGCCATCGCCATCCCGCTCTTCTACGTGCCGGCCCTGTTCTACGGGCCCCGCACCAACTTCGCCGTCATCGACAACTGGCGCTTCTGGATCATCCACCTGTGGGTGGAGGGCTTCTTCGAGCTCTTCGCCACGGTGCTGGTGGCCGTGATGTTCTACCAGCTGGGGCTGGTGACCTCGAAGTCCGCCACGCGGCTGGTGTATCTCGACGCCATCCTCTACCTGGCCGGCGGCATCATGGGCATCGGCCACCACTGGTACTTCACGGGACAGGGCACCCTGAACATGGGCCTGGCCGCCTGCTTCTCGGCCCTGGAGGTGGTGCCGCTCACCCTGCTCACCCTGGACGCCTGGGACTTCATCCGCCTGCAGCACAGGAACTGCGAGGACTGCGGCAAGCCCCTGGCGGCGAGGCAGAGCTGGGCCATCAAGTTCCTCATCGCCGTGGGCGTGTGGAACTTCGTGGGGGCGGGCGTCTTCGGGTTCCTCATCAACCTGCCCATCGTGTCCTACTTCGAGATGGGCACCACGCTCACGGCCAACCACGGCCACGCGGCCATGTTCGGCGTGTTCGGGATGCTGGCCCTGGCGGTGCTGGTGTTCTGCCTGCGGGAGCTCAAGGGCGACCGCGCCTGGGAGCAGGTGGAGAAGGCCATCCGCTTCGGCTTCTGGGGCCTCAACATCGGCCTGGGCCTGATGCTGCTCCTGGACCTGTTCCCGGCCGGCGTCATCCAGCTCTGGGACGTGCTCGTGAATGGCTACTGGCACGCCCGGCGCCTGACCTACCTCATGGGCGGCACCTTCCACACCCTGGAGTGGATCCGCATCGTGGCCGACACGATCTTCCTCCTTGCGGGCGCGCTGCCCATCGCCTACGCCACGCTGAGGCTGGTGTTCTCCCCTGAACCGAAGGATGCGGCCTGATCAGGTCGCCGAGAAAGGAACACCCATGACCATCACCAACCTGCAGGAAGCCCTGCCCATGCCCGAATCCCAGCGGGCCAACCTGCCGCTCATCGATGTGGAGCACGGCGTCAAAGTGGTCCTCGTGGCCCTGCCCGGAGGGGTCAAGATCGCCCCCCACAAGGCCCCCTACGTCGCCACCGCCCAGCTCCTGACCGGGCGCATCGAGGTGCTCAAGGGCGAGACCTGGATCTCCATGCTTCCGGGTGACCGGGTGGTCTTCGACAAGGACCAGCCCCACGCCCTGACGGGGATTGAGTCTTCCTACGTCCTCGTGACCCACCTGCGGAGCTAGCAGCGGTGGCGGATCCAGCGCCCGGCCAGCCCACGGTCCTCATCGTCGGCGGCGGGTTCGGGGGGCTGCGGGCCGCCCGGGCCCTGGCGGGCGCTTCGGTCCGCGTTGTTCTCGTGGACCGCCAGAACCACCACCTGTTCCAGCCCCTCCTCTACCAGGTGGCCTCGGCCACCCTCTCGCCGGCAGATATCGCAGCCCCCATCCGCCACGTCCTCCGCGAGCAGGCCAACGCCGAGGTGGTGCTGGGGGAGGTGGCTTCCGTGGATCTGGAGGTCCGCCAAGCCAGGCTCGCAGACGGCCGGAATCTGAGGTACGACTTCCTGGTCCTGGCGGCGGGTTCCCGCAGCTCCTACTTCGGGCATGACGCGTGGAGGGGGGTGGCGCCGGGTCTCAAGACCCTGGAGGACGCGCTGGAGATCCGCCGGCGCTTCCTGCTGAGCTTCGAACGGGCGGAGCAGGAGGAGGATCCGGAGCTGCGTCGCGAGTGGCTCACCTTCGTCGTCGTCGGGGGCGGCCCTACGGGCGTGGAGCTGGCCGGCACGCTGAAGGAGATGGCCCGGCTCACCCTGCCGCGGGAGTTCCGCCGCATCCGCACGGACCGGGCCCGCGTCATCCTGGTGGAGGCCGGCCCGGCCATCCTGGCGAACCTCGGCCCCGGCCTGTCGGAGAAGGCCGTGGAGAGCCTGGAGCGCATCGGCGTGGAAGTGCGCCTGGGGCAGGCCATCACGGGCATCGAGGATCGCTCGGTCCAGCTGGGCGGGGAGCGCATCCCCACGCGGACCGTGCTGTGGGCGGCCGGAGTCTCCGCGGTGCCCCTGGGCGCGGGCCTCGGCGTGCCGGTGGACCGCCTCGGGCGGCTGGTGGTGGAGCCGGACCTCAGCCTCCCGGGGCATCCGGAGGTCTTCGCCGTGGGGGACCTGGCCGCCTTCACCCACGGCGCCGAGGGCCCGCTGCCCGGCGTGGCGCCTGTGGCCATCCAGCAGGGGGCATGGGCCGCGGCGAACCTCCTGGCCACGCTGGCGGGGCAGCCGAGGCGGCCCTTCCGCTACCGGGACCGGGGCAGCATGGCGACCCTGGGGCGGGGCAGGGCCGTGGCCCGGGTGGGCGGTCTGAGCTTCACGGGCTACCCGGCCTGGCTCACCTGGCTCTTCATCCACCTCATGCTGCTCGTGGACTTCCGCAGCCGCGTGTTCGTGTTCTTCGAGTGGCTCTGGGCCTACCTGACCACCCAGCCGCGCGCCCGCCTCATCATCGGGAGGAGGGGCCCTACAGCACCGCCCGGATCTCCGTCTCGCTGAGGATGCGCGGACTGTTCTTGGCGGCCTGGAGGATGCGCTCCACCCGGTCCGGGCTGGGGTCGTAGCCGTTCATCTCGAGCCAGTACACGACGTTGTGGTGGCCAGCCATGGGGCCGATCTCGATCTCCTGACGCCGGCCCACCAGGGCGGCGGGGACGCCGGAGTAGACGGCGTCTGCCAATTCCACGTCGCCCCTGTGCAGGGCCTTCACGATGGCGGCGGCGTGGACGCCGGTGCCCGTACGGAAAGCGTCCCGGCCCAGCACGGGGTAGTTGGCGGGGATCTCCACGTCGCACAGCTCGGCCACGCGCTCCGCCAGGGCGGGAAGGTCCGAGAGGTCGCCCTTGGGGAAGCCCATCAGGTGCAGGTTGATCATGAGCTGATCCAGGGCCACGTTGCCGCAGCGCTCGCCGATGCCCAGGATGGTGCCGTGGAGCCGGTCGGCGCCGGCCTCGAAGGCGGCGATGGCATTGGCCACGCCCAGGCCCCGGTCGTTGTGCCCGTGCCAGTCGATGTGCACGGAGCGGTCCTTGACGACCTTCTCCTTGATGAAGCGCACCAGGCGCCGCACCCCGTCAGGCGTGGCATGGCCGCAGGTGTCGGACAGGCAGATGGACTGGGCGCCCTCGTCCATGGCGGCGCCATAGATGGCCTGGAGCACGTCGGGCCTGGCCCGGGTGCTGTCCTCCGTCACCATCATCAGCGGCACCTCGTGGCGGCGGCAGAAGGCCGCGGCCTTGCGCGCCATGTCCACGAGGAAGGCGAGATCCCAGCCCTCCACGTCCATGCGGATGGGGCTGGAGCCCAGGAAGGCGCCGGCCTCCAGGGCGATGCCCACGCGCTGCTGGATCTCGGCCACCTGCGCCAGGTCGGCCTCCATGGTCCGCACCGCCACCTGGGGATGGATGGGCAGGCGGTGGTCCCGGATCTCCACCATGAGGGCCCGGACCGCCGCCAGGGCCTTGGGGCCCGCGCCGGGCATGCCCAGGTCCACCGCGTCCACACCCAGGCGCGCCAGGCGGTGGATGAGGTCGCGCTTGGCGGCGATGTCGGGATCGCGCACCGAGGGACTCTGGAGCCCATCCCGCAGGGTCTCGTCCAGGAGCACCGGGATGCGGCCCTGGGCCTGCGGGCCGTTCCAGTCGTTGATGAGCTCGTCGAGGGTCATGGGGAGTTCAGCCTACGGTGACTTCGATCCTGCGGTCCAGCAGGGTGGCCAGGAGGGCGGACTTCTCGCGGAAGGCCTCCATCTCCGCCACCACGTCCCCGGCGGCCACCAGCCGCACGTGCAGGCACTCCTCGTCCATGTCCACGGTGAGGTCCCGGACGGCCTGGCGCCGCCGGCGGTCCAGGGCGTCCGCCCCCCGCACCAGCGCCGCCAGCTTGCGCACCACCTGGCGGTGCCAGGGCGCCAGGGCGCGGAAGGCCTCGTGCTTGGCGTGGTGGGGCGGCTTGCCCCGGTGGAAGCGCACCACCTGGGCCATCACATCCACCTCTTCGGGCCAGAAGCCCGCCAGGGCGGCGTTGCGCACCAGGTATTCGCCGTGCTTGTGGTGGCTCTTCTCGGAAATGGAGAAGCCTATGTCGTGCAGCCGCGCGGCGAAGGCCAGCCACTGGCGCTCGGGATCGCCCAGCTCGAAGTGGGGCTGGAGCTCCAGGAAGAGCCGGTCCGCCAGGCGGGCCACGTGGCGGCTGTGGCCCGGATCCGGATCCAGCCGCGCGGCGAGGCTCTCGATGGAGGCCCGGCGCCGGGCGGCCAGGGGCGGGATGGCCGCGCCGCCGTGCTTGAGGGCCTCCCAGACCATGCCCTCGCGCAGGCCCACGGGCAGGTGGCGCAGGGGCGGGGCGCCCAGCCACTCCATGAGAGAGAGCGTCCAGATGGCGCCCACATGGAGGGCCTCGGCGCGCTTGGGGTCCACGCCCAGGCGCTCCGTCCGCTGATGGGCATCCGTGCGCCAGAGCTTGAGGGCGTAAGCCCGCAGCTGCTCCAAGGTGAAGCCCCGGCCATCGTCCGAGCCCCTGGCCAGGTCCTCCAGCGTGCCCGAGGTGCCCAGGAGGAGCGTGGGCTCGGGCAGCTCCGTGGGCAGGTCCTTGCGGGCCTTCTTGAGGATGCGGCGGATCATCTTCCGCAGCCGCTTGAGGTCATGGGCCGTCGGAGGGTCCCCGGTCTGGGCCGCGTCCGCCAGCCGCTGGAGGCCCCATGGCAGGGAGATGCTGGCGGCCACGCGGCCGCCCGCCACCCAGGTCAGCTCCGTGCTGCCGCCACCGAGGTCAATGAGGGTCACAGGTTCCTGGGGGAAGGGGATGGCGTGGGAGACCGCCTGGTGGATGAGCCGGGCCTCCTCCTCGCCGGAGATCACCTGGATGGGGATGCCCAGCTTCTCCGCCTCCATGACGAAGGCCTGGGCGTTCTTCGCGTCGCGCAGGGCTGCCGTGCCGCAAGCCATGACCGTCTCGCATTCGAAGCCCTGGATGATCCGCGCCATCTGGGCCAGAGCCTCCAGGCCGGCCTGGAAGGCCTCGGGTCCGATCTCGCCGGAGGTAGCCTCACCCCGGGCCAGGCGCACCATGGCCTTCTCACGGGCAAGGACCTGCTGGCCGCCCATGGGATCCGCCTCCACCACCACCATGTGGATGGAGTTCGAACCGACATCCACCGCCGCGATCCGCATGGGACGATTGTGGGCCGCGCCGGCATCCCGGCCAAAGGATTCTTGGAGGCCCTGCATGGCGATCCCGTGCGGGGGAGCGCGGCTGGGCGAGGCTGAATGAGCGGAGGGACGGGGTGAGGTTGGAAGCCGGCTTCCCCCGTGGTCTAATGTGGATTCTTCCATCCACAAACCAGGAGCCTCGCATGTTCAAGCGTTGGTGCATCGGATTGGTCCTCGGAGCCGCCCTGATGGCCGCACCGCCCGTTTCGACCCGCTCTCAGGCCTGGGTGCTGGCGCTCGACGAGCGGGGAGGTCTGGTGGGCGACCTCCGGCCCGACGAACTGGAAGTGAAGGTCGGAGGCAAGGTCCGCCCCCTCACTGAACTGAAGACGCCCGCCCAGACCGCGGACATGTCCCAATCCTGGGTGCTGGTGTTCGAGCCGATCCGGGACACCACCACCCGGGCCGTCGCCTTCACGGCCGCGGCGGATTTCCTCACCAAGGTTCCGGACGGAGACCGGGTGTTTATCGTGGCGAGAGGCAAGGACTCCCTCGAGTCCCTCATGCCAGGGCTGACCGGAGATCGCGCCGCCTGGGCTTCGGCCATGGAGAAGGTCCCAGGCATGCTCCCGGAAACCCTGACGGGGATCCCCAAGGGACAGGTGGGCGGGCAGGGCTTTGATCCGGCCGCGAAGGCACTGCCGGGAGAGCCCGGGGGGCAGGAGAAACTGGCCGCATTGCTGGCCAAATTCCAGAACGGGGCGTCCTGGGCGGGAGGAACCATGGATCAGAAGGGCCGCACGGCCCTGGACCGCCTGAACCTGAATGACTCGATGCTGGTGTCGAGTCTCGTGCAGATCTCCGGGCGGGAAATGGCAACCCTGGAGTCCATTCTCGACCAGATGGGATCGATCCCTGGTCCCAAACACATGATCGTGTTCTCCCGGTGCGAGATGGACGACCTCGTCCATCCCTCCATCCGGTCCGCCATGAATCGGTCATTCACCCGCACCAAGGGGGACATGGGAGGGCCTGCGGAGACCGCCACTCTGGCGGTCCGGGATGTGACGATCCAGCAGCAGCGCGTCAAAGAAAAGGCGGCCAGCTCCGGGGTGATGCTCTACTCCGTTGCAGGCGCAGGTCCGAACCTCGTCGGGAACATCGGCACCATCGCGGCTGAAACGGGGGGATTCTGCTTTCCCCTCCGCTCAGAGCTTGAGCGCCAATTCGGGCAGGGGATCCAGATCTTCGGATCCCGCCACCTTCTCCGCTGGAGCGGGGATGTATCGTCGACTCAACCGGTTTCCCTTGAAATCAAGTCCAAGCGGAAGGGGATCAAGTTGATAGCTCCGTCTATGGTGAGGTAGCGGACCAAGAGTACGAATCGATTCGTTAACAACATACGAATCGGCGGAATCCTGGCCGTACGCCAGGCCCCGCCGCACGAGGCACCGCAGATGAATGGGGTGGAGGCCTATGCAGCCGCCGTGGCCGGTGAGCTGGCCTCCCCCGCGTTCCAGGCGGAGCTCGAGCGGCTTCGCAAGGCCGCTGCGTCCGGGTCCATCGAGGACCTCCTGGCTGTGGCGAAGAAGCTCAGCGGCATGGGCGAAGCCGCGGATCGGGAAGCCTTCGGCTGGTTCCTCAGGGCCGCGGAGAAGGGCAGCCCGGAGGCCATGCTGCGCGTGGGCGTGGCCCTCTTCCACGGAGTTCCGGTGCCTGCCGACAAGGACGCGGCTGGGCGCTGGCTGGACCGTGCCACCCAGGCGGGACACCCCATGGCCGCCGCCGTGAAAGCCACCCTTTTCGGGGGCTGATGGCCCATCTCCCGGCTCCTTGAAACCTGACTTCTGGTAACCGTTGCGCCGGATCAGGCCCCCCGGCCATGCTCGATCCCACATTCCGAGGTGATCAGATGGCTTTGACGGTGGATGGCATCTTTGCGCTCATGCCCGAACTCTTCCTGCCCGAGAAGGCGCAGGGCATGACGGTCTCCGTCTACTACCAGGTGACGGGCGAGGGCGGTGGCGACTACACCTGCCTCATCGAGAACGGCGCGTTCTCCCTGAAGCGGGAGGCCAAGCCCGATGCCACCTCGGTGGTGGTCATCGGCGCCGAGGACTGGATCGCCCTGAACGAGGGCAAGCTCGATCCCATGCAGGCCTTCATGACCGGCAAGCTCAAGGGCACCGGCGACCTGGGCCTGCTCCAGAAGTTCCCCAAGTTCTTCAAGAAGCCGCAGAAGGAGAGCGGGCCGGTGAAGGCGCTGAAGGACCTGGTGCCGGCGCGGCTCGCGCTGGCGGGGGCCGGGCTCAAGGTGACCGTGGGCGGCGAGAGCTGGGGCGAGGGCGCCGAGGTGGCCGGCGACGAGGCCGCCGTGCGCGCTTTGGTCTGTGGCCTGTCGGATCCCGGCCCGGCCCTGCTGGGCGGCCAGATCCGCTACGCGGGCGACATGGGGCTCCTGCGCAAGGCCTGGAAGACCTGGTCCCAGGAACCCGAGATCACCTTCCCCGACACGCCCGGCGGCAAGGCGCTCGCCACGCTGCGCAAGCGCTACAAGGGCGGCGCCACGGGCACCATGGAGGTGAAGGTGGATGGGGTTCCCTACCGCCTGGACTTCAGCCCCGAGGGGCTCTCCGTGCGCCCCGGCGAAGTGGAGGGCGCGGCGCTGTCCATCTCCGACGCGGACTTCGCGGCCCTCAATGTCGGCAAGCTGAACCTGGTGGCGGCCCTGCTGGGCGGCGCCATCACGGTGAAGGGGGACGTGAGCCAGGTGGCGTCCTACACCGCCCACTTCGAGGCGGCCGTAAACCCGGCGGAGGCGCTCCTGGAATCCATGCCTGAGCGTTTCAACGCCGAAAAAGCCGGAGATCTTGAAGCTGCCGTGGGTTATCAGATTGACGACCTGGGCTACACACTGTTCATCCGGAATGGGGCCTGCATGGTGTTCCCCCGCCTGCTGAAACCCTGTGATACGCTCCTGAAAGCCAAGGCCGACGACTTCATTGCCATGAGTACCGGAACGCTGAATGCCCAGGAGGCCTTCATGACCGGAAAGATCCAGATCGAGGGCGATCCCCTTCTCATGCAGAAGGTCGCGAAGAGCTTCAAGCGTCCCGAGGCCTAGTCCGCCATGACCCCCGCCGCCCCGTCCCGCAAGAGATCCCCGGGCCCCAAGCCCGGGAAGGCGGCTGCGGGCACGATCCGGGTGGCGAAGGTCATCGTGCCGGTTCCCTCGCCCAAGGTCGCGGGCAAGGCGCTCCACGACCCCGAAGAGGATCTCGCGCCCGGGCCGCCCTGCGAAGGGCGCTGCGGGCACTGCCACCACCATCCCTGCCGCCTGCACGGCGGGATCTGAGCCGGATCCTCAGGCGCCTTCCCAGAGCTCGCGCAGCCGCTGGTAGCCGGCCCGGCTGACGGGCAGGCGCGCGCCGTCGCGGAGGATGGCGTCGCGGTGCTCCCGGGTGTCCTGCTCGACCCGCACGAGGCGGTCGAGGTTCAGGATGTAGCTGCGGTGGATGCGGATGAAGCGGGCGGGATCGAGCTGCCCCTCCAGGCTGGCCAGGGTCTGCTGCTTGAGGAGGTTCTTCCCCTCGGTGCGGAGCAGCACGTAGTCGTCCTGGGCCTGCACCCAGTCCAGGCGATCCAGATGCACCACGGTCACCTTGGGGCCGTCCTTCACCACGATGCGCTCCAGGGGCCTGCCTTGGCGGGCGGAGGCGGCGAGCTCCGCGGCAGGGACAGGCGTGGACGGCGGCGCGGGCTGGGCGGCCTGGATGGCCCGGGCCTTGGCCAGAGCGGCGTCGAAGCGCTCCTTCGAGAAGGGCTTGAGCAGGTAGTCCACCGCATGGGCCTCGAAGGCCCGCAGGGCGTGCTGGTCGTAGGCCGTGACGAAGACGACGGCGGGCCGCTTCCCCTCGGCCTCCAGCAGCTCGAGCACCTCGAAGCCGTCCAGCTTGGGCATCTGGATGTCCAGGAAGATGAGGTCGGGCTGGTGCTGCGCCACGGCCTTCAGGGCCTCGAAGCCGTTGGCGCACTCGGCGGCCACCTCCACGTCCGGGTGGGCGGCCAGGTGCTCGCGCACCACGGCGCGGGCCAGGTCCTCGTCGTCGATGATCAGGGCCTTCATGGTTCAGTCTCCAGGGGGAACACGAGGATCACGCGGTGGATGCCGTCCCGTACGGCAGCCTCGAAGCCGGACCGGGTGCCGAAGCGGCCCAGCAGGCGCTGGCGGACCTGCCGCAGGCCGAGCCCGAGGCCCTGGGGCGGCGGGGCGTCCAGGTCCGCCGGGTTCTCCACCCGCACGGTGACGAGGCCTTCCGCCACCTCCGCCGCCACCAGCAGGGTGCCCCCCTCGGGCAGGGCGGCGATGCCGTGCTTGATGGCGTTTTCCACGAGGGGCTGCAGCAGCAGCGTGGGCAGGAGGGCGGGCTCGGCGGCGGGATCGATGTGCCAGTCCAGGTGCAGCCGGGCGCCGAAGCGGATCTGCTCGATGGCCAGGTAGGCCCGCGCCAGGTCCAGCTCTTCCCGCAGAGGCACCAGGCGGCGCTCCCCCAGACCCAGGCTGCGCCGGAGGAAGTCGGACAGCAGGACGCACATCTCCCGGGCCCGGGCCGGGTCCACGGCGGTGAGGGCCGACAGCGAGTTCAGGCTGTTGAAGAGGAAGTGGGGGTTCAGCTGGGCACGCAGGGCCTTCAGCTCCGACTCCTGGGCCAGCAGCTGCAGTTCGGCGCCCTTGCGCTCGGCTTCGAGTGCGCGGTCCTGGGCCAGCATGAGGTAGCTGAGGGCCACGGAGGCCAGGTAGAGCAGGATGCCCAGGCCCGTGAGCACGGGCAGGGCGATGCCCACCCGCTGGGGGAGGGCCTCCAGCCCGGGAATCCAGGCCAGGAGGCGGGCCAGGAGCCAGGCCAGGCCCGACCAGATTCCGCCCATGAGCACCGCCGCCAGCCCCCAGGCGGCGCCATGGGAGCCGAGGGTTTCCACCTGGCGGCCCAGGGGCAGGGCGCGGCAGAGGAACCAGGTGGACAGGAACAGGAAGGCCGCCAGGAGGCAGAGCGGCAGGGCGAGGGTGCCCGCCTCGGCCCAGCTCCAGCCCTGGCTCCGGGCGATGCCCGTGAGCAGCAGCGCGATGGGGACCCACCCCAGGAGGTAGGCCCCCAGACGGGCGCGGCTGGCCAGTAGGGGATGCATCAGCTCTTGACCTCCGTGCCGCCGAAGAGGATGAGGCCGGTGATCACCAGCCGGGGGCGGCTGTCGGAGGAGGCCACGCCGTGGTGGGTGCCGTCATTGAGGGCCCCGGCGATGGCCGTGGCGCGGTTGGAGATCTCCCAGCCGTCGGGCACGCGGATCTCGCCGCCCCCGAAGAGCACGAAGACGTCGATGCGGGCCTGCCCGTTCTCCAGGGCCGCCTGGCGCAGATCCACCTCGTAGCCACCGAAGATGGCCGTCAGCTCGCCACCCTTGAAGGCCTGGGTGGACACCCGCCGCTTGAAGCCGCCGAAGATGGCCGTGCCCTGGAGGAAGTCCTCGGATCGGGCCAGCTCCGGGGGCACCCCGCGGCTCTGCTTGAGGGCCTTCACCACGATGAGGATGCCCACGGCCACCACCAGCATGGGGGCCAGCGCCTCCGTCATGCGGCCCCGGGCGAAGGTGAAGAGCAGGAGGAAGGTCCCGCCCAGCACCAGGAACCAGCCGCCCATGCTGCCGCCGCCGCGGTCCTGCCGGATCTTGGCGAACCCCACGGCCACCAGCACCAGGGGCCAGAGCTTGAAGATGGTGTGGGCCTCGATGAGGCCGAGGTTGTCCAGGGTGAGCACGAGGCCCGCCACGATGATGGCCACGCCCACCACCAGCTTGGGGCTGAAGGGGCTCGGGGCCTTGGCTTCGTCGGGGGCGTTCATGGCTTCACCTGGGTGGACTCGGGTTCAGGATCACAGGAAACGGCGGGCGATGGGGGCGGCGGATTCCGTTGGCACCGGCGCGGCCGCTTGGGCTGCGGGAAGATGGCCCGCAGGGTGACGACGGCGCCGCCCCAGATCAGGAAGGCCGGCCACCAGCGCTCCAGCAGGCCCCAGGGGCCGAACTGGGAGATGAACCCGGCCGCGGCGAAGGCCAGCCAGATGTGGCCGCGCAGGCTGAGGGGACCGTCTTCCGCCATCCGGGCGAGGCCGAAGGCCGCCAGAGCCACGGGCCACCAGGCCAGCAGGTGCCAGGCATCAAACCAGTGGAGGCTGTCCACCAGGAGGATGAGGCCGACGGCGATGACCGCCAGGCCGAGGATCAGCTTCGCGGAGAAGACTCTGGGACGTTCCTGGGCGTTCATGGGCGGTGTTCCTTTCTGCCGGAGCCGAAGGGCAGGGCGAAGGCCAGCGTGGGCAGCCACAGCGCCAGCCACCACCAGGGGCTGTCGAGGAACCATCCCGCATGGACCATGGCCATCTCCTTCCGCATGTCCAGGCTACGGACCTCCCCACAGGAAACCGGCCTGGGATCGGTGAACGGGGGGCGGGGACCGGCGAGCGGTCAATCCCAGTCGATCGCCCCGCCCCGGCTGCGCTCCCGCCAGGCATGATCCAGGGCCGCCACCAGCTCCGGGGGGCACTCGAAGCGCAGGATGGCCGCCTCGCCTTCGAAGGCCTGCTCCACCACGGCGGCGTCCTGAAAGGCGCCCAGCAGTGCGAAGGGCAGGTGGGCCTGGGCGGCGGCGACGCGGATGGAGCCCCGGCGGAGGTCGCGCACCGCTTCCCAGATTCCCTGGGCGTCCGCCTCGGCCAGGGCGCCCTGCACCCCCTCGGTGTAGGCCCGTACCAGGCCGCCGGTGCCGAGCTTGGTGCCGCCGTACCACCGGATGCAGACGGCGATGAGGTCCGTCGCCTGGGCGCCTTCCAGCACCGCCAGCATGGGCCTTCCCGCCGTGCCCGAGGGCTCGCCGTCATCGTCGACGCCGAAGGAATCCACGGGAACGCCCTCGCGCCAGGCGCTGCAGTGGTGGGTGGCGTCGAAGTCCCGCTTGCGCAGCGCCGCCAGCACGGCTCCCCGCTCGGCCGCGTCCCGGGCCGGGTGCAGCTCCGTGAGGAAGACCGAGGCCTTCTCGCGGAAGCGGTGGGTGGCGATCCCCGTCAGACGACGCATGGATCCAGCATGGGAGCGGCTGTGACGGGAATCAACAAACCCGGCTCAATCACGACCGTTCAGTCGTTTTTTACTTATAGTGGAAGTGGATCTTTTCGAGGAGACGGCATGACCACCGTCACGCGGCCCTTCACGCCCACGGCCCTGCAGCGCAGGACCCCCGTGCCCTCGGATCTGGACATCGCCCAGGCGGCGGCCCTCAAGCCCATCAGTCTGGTGGCTGCGGAGCTGGGGCTGCTGGAAGAGGAGATCGAGTACTACGGACCCACCAAGGCCAAGGTGCGGCTGGAGGTGCTGGACCGCCTGCGAACGCGTCCCAACGGCAAGTACATCGACGTCACGGCCATCACGCCCACACCCCTGGGGGAAGGCAAGACCACCCTCACCGTGGGGCTGAGCCAGGCCCTGGGCGCCCACCTGGGGCAGCGGGTGGTGACCTGCATCCGCCAGCCCAGCCAGGGACCCACTTTCGGCATCAAGGGCGGCGCGGCCGGCGGCGGCTACAGCCAGGTGATCCCCATGGAGGACTTCAACCTCCACCTCACCGGCGACATCCACGCCATCACGGCGGCCCACAACCTCTGTGCGGCGGCCATCGACGCCCGCGTCCTGCACGAGGCCGGGGCCTCGGACGAGCAGCTGTTCGAGCGGATTTTCCCGAAGGGGAAATCCGGAAGGAAGTTCCCGCGGTCGCTCCAGCTGCGCTGCGCGAGGCTGGGCATCACCAAGGGCAATCCCGATGACTTCACGCCGGAGGAGCGCCGCCGCGTGTGCCGCCTGGACCTGGATCCCGCGGCCATCACCTGGCGCCGCATCCTGGACACCAGCGACCGCTTCCTGCGCGGCGTGACCGTGGGCCGGGGCGAGGAGGAACGGGGCTTCGCGCGGGAGACGGGGTTCGACATCGCCGTGGCCAGCGAGATCATGGCCGTGCTGGCCCTGACCACGGGCCTCCAGGACATGCGCCGGCGCCTGGGCGACATGGTGGTGGGCCTCGACCGCCAAGGCCATGCCGTCACCGCCGAGGACCTGGGCGTGGCCGGCGCCATGACCGTGCTCATGAAGGACGCCCTGAAGCCGAACCTCATGCAGACGCTGGAGGGTACGCCGGTCTTCGTGCATGCGGGTCCCTTCGCCAACATCGCCCACGGCAACAGCTCGATCCTGGCGGACCAGGTGGCCCTCAAGCTGGCGGACTACGTGATCACGGAGTCGGGCTTTGGCGCCGACATGGGCATGGAGAAGTTCTTCGACATCAAGTGCCGGGTCTCGGGCCTGGTGCCCGACGCCGTGGTGCTGGTGGCCACGGTGAGGGCCCTCAAGATGCATGGCGGCGGCCCCAAGGTGGTGGCCGGGAAGCCCCTGGACCCGGTCTATGTGGAGGAGAACCTGGACCTGCTCCGGGCAGGCCTGCCCAACCTGCTGCACCACATCCGCATCGCCCGGAAGTTCGGCGTGCCGGTGGTGGTGGCCGTCAACGGCTTCGCCACGGACAGCCCGGCCGAGCTGGATCTGGTCCGCCGGGCCTCACTGGAGAGCGGCGCCGAGGACGCCGTGGTCTGCCATAACTGGGCCCTGGGCGGGGAGGGGGCCCTGGACCTGGGCCGGGCCGTCATGCGCGTCTGCGAGCGGCCCTCGGACTTCCGGTTCCTCTACGGGGTGGACGAACCCATCAAGCAGAAGATCGAGACCATCGCCCGGGAGGTCTATGGCGCCGACGGCGTGGACTACACGCCGGAAGCCGAGGCGAAGATCGAGGCCTACACGCGCCTGGGCTACGACCGGCTGCCCATCTGCATGGCCAAGACCCACCTGAGTCTGAGCCACGATCCGGCCCTCAAGGGCGTGCCCACGGGCTTCCGCATCCCCGTGCGGGACATCCGGGTCAGCGCCGGGGCGGGGTTCCTCTACCCCCTGCTGGGCAACATGGCCACCATGCCCGGCCTGCCCACCAGGCCCGGCTTCTACGACGTGGACATCGACCCGGAGACCGGGCGGGTGGTGGGGCTGTTCTGATTGGTTAAGATTTCTATTTAATACAATTAGATTCAGAAGCAACCATCAGACCGCCCCCGTGGGGCGGTCTGAAAATATTTATTCAAGGGGCCGTTATCACGGCCTTCCGCGGGGTCGAAAAGATGGTCAGACCATTGCGAGGAACGCCCCATGGGCCGCCCTGGAACCATCCGATCGATCTGCCGCCTGGGGCTCCTGCTGGCCCTGGCCGGCGGCTCGGGCGTGGCGGTCATGGCCCAGAGCACCGCCAGCGCCTCCATCGCTGTCCGGATCCGCCCGCGGGCCGCGGCTGACTACGACCCGGCCACGGAGGTGAGCCTCCAGGGCCTGGTCGCCGGATGGGACGGGGGCATGATCCTGCTCCGGATTCCCGCCGGGACCGTGCGAGTGGACGCCGGCAACTGGACTGGCGCGGAGGCCATCCCGGCAGGCTCCGCGGTGGAGATCCTCGCCGCCAAGCGCCAGGAGGGCGGCCGCCAACGGTTCCTGGCCCGCGAGATCCGGCACGCGGGAGGCGTCCTTGCGGTCCGGGACTCCCAGGGTGTGCCGCTGCCGGCAGAGTCCATGGGTCAGTTGTAGGCCACTGTCACGTTGAAGGTCCCGGCATAGTCCCCCTCGGGCTGGTGGGCGGGTACATTCAAGGTGCCCCCCACGCTCAGCGTCTGCTGCCCCATGGCATTCAACAGGCCCGTCAGGCTGGGTGAACTCGTGACGGCGGAGATGGTGAGGGTCCCGCTGGTGGCATTCAGGGTGATGCTCGTGGGGAGGCTGATGGCGTAGGTGGTATTGGCCGCACCGCTCACGTTGAAG
This sequence comes from Geothrix fermentans DSM 14018, assembly GCF_000428885.1. GTDB lineage: Bacteria > Acidobacteriota > Holophagae > Holophagales > Holophagaceae > Geothrix > Geothrix fermentans. The sequence continues at coordinate 284,291 of NZ_KE386810.1, forward strand.
GTGGCAGGGCCGGTGGGGGACACGGAACTGAGGCCTGCGCCACCGGTGGTGCTGACGGCGCCGGAAGGGCTCAGCACCACCGTTCCAGGAGCAGCGCCGGTGAATACCTCGCCGAAGCGCAGCCCTGTGAGGGCCGAGAGGGTGATGACCGGGTCCACCTGGACCTGGACGGCGAAGGTCGCGGTGGCGCTGGCGCCCTTGAAGGAGTCGGTCACCGTCAGGGCGTAGCTACCCGTGTAGGTGCCGGGGGGAGTGCTGACGCTCGTGCCCACGGAGAGCGTGGCGCCGAGGTAGAAGTACCCTGTCGTCCCTCCGGCGGGGAAGATGCCTGTGGTGGCGGGCTGGCAATCCACCGAGGTCACGGTCAGGGTCGCGCCCCTGGGCCCGGTCAGTGTGAAGGGGACTGCGCTGCCCGCCGAGATCGACCATGCGTCGCCCGACTTGCCGAGGACGGTGAAGGTGCCCAGGCTGACGGTCCCGGAAGCGCCCAGGTTGGCGCCTCCGGTGGTGGTCCGGGTCCCGGAGGGGGACGTGAGGATCAGGGTTCCGGCGGATGCGCCCGGCACGAGGGAACCCAGGTTGATGTCCGAGTATTTGTTGATGATCGGGACCCAGGCCTGGGCGAAGGCAGGGACGGAGGTCACGGCCAGGATCGGCAGGAGCAGCTGCAGGAGGAACCTTGAAAGGGTGAGGTGGTTCATGGCCCTTCCTCCTTCCTGCCATCCTTGCCATCCTCCCTCGGGTTGGACGGGGAGGCTGGATCCTGAGTCAGTACCAGGTCAAGCCCATCCACCACGGTTCCATCCGCGGCGATGGACACGGCCCTGGGTGGCAGCGGCGCCAGCCCGAGGCGGCGCAGGTCTGCCTCGGCTGCCTGCAGCTGAAAGGTTCCAGGTGGGAGGTCGGACAGCGTGTAGAAGCCATCGAAGGCGGTCCGGACACGCTTCACGACCTTGCCCTGGGCATCCACCAGCTCCAGCAGCAGGCCCGGAAGCTCGCGGGAGGTCCCCTCGCCCTTGAGGTAGGCCGAGCCGGTGATCTCGCCGAACAGCACCAGGGGGACGTCCACCACCACGACATGGCCGGGGCGGGGCGTGATGCGCACGCCGGGGATCGCGGATCGCATGAGGGGGTCCTCCAGCGTGGACGTGTTGGCGGAAAGGTTGGCATCCACGTCGCCGGAAAGGCTGGTGAGGAAGGCCACGCCGTCCGCGCCGGTCGTCCTCGGCTGAGAGGCCCCGTTCACCATGAATCCGACCCCGGGCACGGGCTTCTCGCCGGGATCCTTCACCCCGTTCCCGTTGGCATCGAGGAAGGCCCTGGCGGAGATGGCCCCCTGGCTGGCGATGCTCTGGGCCTGGGTGTGGATCCGTCCGCTCCTGGGTTCGCGGGCGAGGCCCACGCGCAGGGTGAAGTCCAGGGTGAGATGGCTGCGGGTGGAGTAGCCCAGGTTCACGCCGAGGGCATAGGCCCCCTGGATTTTCTGGGCGCCCAGCTGCACCAGGGTGTCGCCGGAGGCCAGGGATCGCGTGAGACCTGCCTGGAGGTTGAAAGGCGCGAACCAGGGGGTTTCCGCGAAGGCCGCGATCGAATTCAGGCGATGGGCCCCGTCGAACCGGTAGCTGGCCTGGCCGCGCAGCGAGAAGACCCGGAAGAACTTGCTGGCCAGGAGGTCGCCGGTGGTGGTGGCGGGGAAGGCCTGGGCGGCCCCCCTTCCTTCGGTCCGGATGATCTCGTTGGAGATGAAGTACCCATGGAAGGCCGTGGAGATGCGGTTGTACAGGCGGTCCACGCTCCCTCCCGCCATGAGTTCATCCCGGGAGCCGCCAAGATCGAAGGTGACCAGGCTGCGAACCAGGCTGGGCAGCAGGGTGGAGGTTTCCAACGTGCTGCGGCTCCGGATGGGTCCGTAGGTAGGCCGGAAGGTCTCGCTCACGAAGCCATCCTCCAACTCGGCGTGCCGGACGGTGAGGCTGGTCGAGCCAAGGCGGCTGCGGAGGCCGAGCTCGGCGATGCGGCCTCCCAGTTGATCCCTGGCGGCCGTGAGGTTGGCGGAGAGAGAGGGCCAGAACCCCTGGAGGCCCACCTGGGTATAGGTGCGCCGGCGGCCGTCAAGGTCCAGGCCGGACACGGCGAACCCGGCGGTGAGCTGCTTGGAGAGGCCGTAGCGGCCCTCGATCTGGCCGCGCTTCCCGGCCTGGTTGGGATCCACGCCCGCCACCCGGTACTGGAAGCTGCCATCAGGCGTCTGGTTCGCGCTCACGTCGAAGCGGGCCACCTCTTCCCGGCGCTGGCCCTGGGGCCCGTAGAATACCAGGCGGAAATCGTTCCACCCGAAATACAAAGGCACGTTCAGGAACTCGTAGCGGCCGTCGGGGCGGGAGGCCTGGAAAGCCAGCAGAGCCTGGTTCCGGTAAAGCTCCACCTGCCATCCCGGCGGCAGGTGGCCCTGGAAGGAATGCCGGTCGAAGGCGTTCTCCCGCTGCAGGGGATAGTTGGTGAGCAGGGCGCCGGTGCCCATCATGGGCATGGAGAGCAGGGCGAGACCAGGGTCAAGGACGGTGCCGAAGGCGAACTCCGTGGCCTTCAGTGGGCCGAGCAACGCCCCATGGGGATCCCGGCGCCCCATGGTCATCTGGACGTCCGACAGCCCCTCCCTGCTGTCGAGGTTCGCATAGAGGCTCGAGGTCAGGCCCAGGAAGTCCCCGGTGGCCAGGGTGCTGCTCTGGACGAAGGCGCGCCGGTCCACTCCTGGGGCGTTCTGGGCCACGAGGCGGAGGGTCTCGTCCACCATGGGCACTTCCGCCAGGCCGTAAGGATCAGGCAGGGGCGCGAAGGTCCTGGGGCCTTCCGGGGAGCGGAGGCGGCCGATCATGCGCTCCCGCTGCCAGCGTTCCTGGAGGGGCAGGGGAATGCGGGGGGACACGGTGAGGGTGGCGCTCCGGCGCGAAACCTGGAAGTCCAGGGGCAGCCAGGTTGCGATGAGGCGCGTGTCCACGTAGATGTCATCGTCGTGGAGCTCGACCCGGGAGCGGTCGAAAGCCTGGCTGGTACCTTCGATGGTCACGGTGCCGGCGAGAACGTCCAGGCTGAACCGGCGCTTCTCCTCGATGAAGAAACCCTCCGCCCGGCCGCGGTTGGGATCGGCCTGGATGCCCAGATCCAGCAGGCGGCACAGCTCCCCGAAGGGGACCAGGAAGCCGTCTCGCACCGGGAATCCGGGGAAGGTTCCGCTGAGGGTGGCCTGGTCCAGCCTCAGGGCGAAGAGGAAGACCTCCTCCTCGAGGCGGTTCACCCGCATCTCCGACAGGCTCATCACCGGCCCTGCCGGGGCGGCTCCGCCTGCGCCCAGCGGGCCTGCCGCCAGGGCGCAGGCGAGGAGGCAGACTGCCTTCCGGCAGGCGGAGGTGCGCATTCAGGGAACGGTGAGAGACGATTCCGCCAGCAGGGTGCCGCCATCCTGCGGAGGAAGCGCAAAGGTGATCCGGATCCGGCTGCCGGAGGGCAGGGATCTCACGAGGGGAAGGGTCACGCGGCGGCTGGCATTGGGCGTGTAGACCGCCAGGCCGCTGGCCTCCGCCAGCTTGACGGGAGCTACGTGGGTGGGGAGGAGGCTGGCCTGGAGGTCGCCATAGACCGACTGGTTGCCGCTGCGCTCCAGCCGGAACCGCAGCGTGTTCGTCGCTCCATCGAGCGTGGGATCCACGATGGAAACTTTGGCGGCGGTCTCCCCGTGCCGGATGATGAGGGGGATGGCGATGCCGTAGATGGGTGTGAGCTTGATGGAGATCCCCTTGGGCGCCGCTGTGTCGCGGGGCGCGGCCTCCTGGGTGGGCGGAACGGCCCGGAACACCATGTGCAGGCGGTACTCCCCGGCGGCCAGCTCCGCGGGCTTGCGCACCTGGATGCGCACGGTCTGGGACTCCTGAGGTTCGAGGGTCACTTCCCGGGGGGAGAAGCGGAACAGCGACTTGAGGTTCTCCGTGCCTGGATCGAAGGGCAGCTCCTTGAAGGCGCCGTTTTCATCCATCTCCATGCGCACCAGCGAAACCCGGTAAGTGGCGCGCACCTGCCCGATGTTGGAGAGGTTCACCTCCGTGCTGCGCTTGCGGCCCTCGAAGACCACTCGGGTGGGAGCCACGAGCAGATCGCCGGGACCCGCGGCGAGGGGAAGCGCCGGAGCCGGGGAAGTCTGAGCCGCCGCGAAGGCACAGCACAGGAGAACCGGCAGCAGCCAGGGGCCAAGGAAGCGCATGGGACCTCGAACATGAAGAAAACCCAGGGCGCATGAACGCCCTGGGCAGACCGGTGGATCAGCCGGGGATCAGTTGTACCCGACGGTGACGGTGAAAGGCGCCGTGGAGGTATAGGTGCCTTCCGCCTGGCTCTGCCCCACATGGAGGGTGGCGCCCACCTTGAGGGTCTGGCTGCCAGCGCTGCTGAGGGTGCCCGTCCCATTCGGGTTGGAGGTGAAGGCATCCACCGTCATGGTGTGGCTGGCACCATCCGAGAGCGTCACGCTGCCAGGAAGCGTGATGGCATAGGTCTTGTTGTTGGCCCCGGTCACCGTGAAGGCGGCCGAAGTGGGCGTGGTGGTGCCCAGGAGAACGCCCGTCGGGGTGGCGGTGTCCGCGGTGCTCAGCACCACCGTCCCGGCGGCGAGGTCGCTGGCGTAGACATCACCGAAGTTCATGTCGGTGTCCTTCGTCAGAAGGATCGCCTTGTTGATCTTGACGCTGGCGCTGGCGGTGGCGCTGGACTGCGCGAAGGCGGCCGGGGCGGCCAGCAGAAGGGCGCTCGCGAAGATGCGAGAGAGAGTTGGCATGGTGGCTCCTTGGGTTGGAATGGTGGACATGAACAAAGAACGCCTCGTGGCGCGCCTCATGTCGGACCTGAATGTGATGGCTAGCGTTGCACGAAGTGACGGGAAATATTCATGGGAAATATATGCAAAGTGCGGCAATTGCCTATGACGATCCATGCCGGGCAAATTTACTCCGATCGTCCGCGAAAGCGCATGTCCATCTTGACGGCTGGACCCTCTTTCTCCCTGAATTTTGGTCGAATCGGGGCAGAAGAGCTCAGACGACTATTGGTTTCCTTGGATGGTCAGGCGTTTTTCAACTGTGAACCGACCAATCTCTTGGTGGATTTCCACGTTCCGGGCCAAAACCCAGCGGGCGCTGGGACTCGAGGTGTCCCAGCGCCCGCGGCGGATCGGGGTGGTCCTGTTGATCAGGCCATGCCGTCAATGATGGCGTTCAGGGTGGCGCTGGGGCGCATGGCGGCGCTGGTCTTGGCGTGATCGGCGTGGTAGTAGCCGCCCATGTCCACGGGCTTCCCCTGGGCGGCGATCAGTTCCTCGTTGATCTTCGCTTCGTTGGCGGCCAGCTGCTGGGCCACCTTGGCGAAGCGGGCCTGGAGCTCGGCATCCTTCGTCTGGGCGGCGAGAGCCTGGGCCCAGTAGAGGGCCAGGTAGAAGTGGCTGCCGCGGTTGTCGATCTGGCCCACCTTGCGGGCAGGGGACTTGTCGTTGTCCAGGAACTTGGCGATGGCCTGGTCCAGCGTCTCTGCCAGCACCGCGGCCTTGGCGTTCTTGAAGGCGTTGGCCACGTGCTCCAGGGAGGCGGCGAAGGCGGAGAACTCGCCGAGGCTGTCCCAGCGGAGGTAGCCCTCCTTCTGGAACTGCTGGACGTGCTTGGGGGCGGAGCCGCCCGCGCCGGTCTCGAAGAGGCCGCCGCCGCCCAGCAGGGGTACGATGGAGAGCATCTTGGCGCTGGTGCCCAGCTCGATGATGGGGAAGAGGTCCGTGAGGTAGTCGCGCAGGACGTTGCCGGTGACGCTGATGGTGTCGAGGCCCTTGCGGATGCGCTCGCAGGAGACCTTCATGGCCTCGTCGGGGCTCAGGATGCGGATGTCCAGGCCCTTGGTGTCGTGGTTCTTGAGGTAATTCTCCACCTTGGCGATCATCTGCGCATCGTGGGCGCGGTTCTTGTCCAGCCAGAAGATGGCGGGGGCGCCGGTGAGGCGGGCGCGGGTGACGGCCAGCTTCACCCAGTCCTGGATGGGGGCGTCCTTGGCCTGGCAGCCGCGGAAGATGTCGCCCTCCTCCACCTTCTGGGAGAGCAGGGCGGCGCCGGACTCGTCCACAATGCGGATGGTCCCGGCGGCCGGGGCGAAGAAGGTCTTGTCGTGGGAGCCGTACTCCTCGGCCTTCTGGGCCATGAGGCCCACGTTGGGCACGCTGCCGATGGTGGCGGGATCGAAGGCGCCGTGCTTCTGGCAGTCCTCGATGATGGTCTTGTACATCGTGGCGTAGCAGCGGTCCGGGATCATGGCCAGGGTGTCGTGGAGCTTGCCGTCCGCGCCCCACATCTTGCCGGCGTCGCGCACCACCACGGGCATGGAGGCATCCACGATGACATCGTTGGGCACGTGCAGGTTCGTGATGCCCTTGTCGGAGTCCACCATGGCCAGCGCCGGGTGGGTGGCGTAGACGGCCTGGATGTCCGCCTCGATCTCCGCGCGGCGGGCCTCGGGCAGCGCCTGGATCTTGGCATAGACGTCACCCAGCCCGTTGGCGGTGTTCACGCCCAGCTCACGCAGGGTGGCGTTGTGCTTCTCGAAGACCGGCTGGTAGAAGACGGACACGGCGTGGCCGAACATGACGGGATCCGAGATCTTCATCATGGTGGCCTTGAGGTGCAGGGAGAGGAGGAGCCCCTCCCGCTTGGCCGCGTCGATCTGCTCGGCGTAGAAGGCGCGCAGGGCCTTGACGTTCATGACGGAAGCGTCAAGCACCTCACCGGCCTGCAGGGGGAGCTTCTCCTTCAGCACCTTCACGGCGCCATCCGCGCCCACGAACTCGATGCGGGCCGTCGTGGCCTTGGCGAGGGTGGTGGAGGTCTCGCTGCCGAAGAAGTCGCCGGCGGTCATGTGGGCCACGCGGGCCTTGGAATCGGCGGCCCAGGGGGCCATCTTGTGCGGGTGCTTCTTCGCGTAGTTCTTCACGGACAGCGGAGCCCGGCGGTCGGAGTTGCCCTCCCGGAGCACGGGGTTCACGGCGCTTCCCAGCACCTTGGCATAGCGGGCCTGGATGGCCTTCTCCACTTCCTCCGTGGGCTGCTCGGGGTAGTCCGGCACGTTGAAGCCCTGGGACTGCAGCTCCTTGATGGCGGCCTTCAGCTGGGGGATGGAGGCGCTGATGTTGGGGAGCTTGATGATGTTGGCTTCGGGCTTCAGGGCCAGGGCGCCCAGCTGGGCCAGGTTGTCGGGGACGCGCTGGGCGGGCGTCAGGTTCTCGGGGAAGTTGGCGAGGATGCGGCCCGCCAGCGAGATGTCGGAGGTCTCGACTTCGATGCCGGTGCCCTTGGTGAAGGCCTGGATGATCGGCAGCAGGGAATAGGTCGCCAGCGCGGGCGCCTCGTCGATCTCCGTCCAGATGATCTTCTGCGTGGTCATGGGCTCTCCTTATGGGCGTTTACGGCGACACCGGGGGCCAGGACCCCCGCGGTTCCGGCACAGGGCATTCAAGGCAGGCTCCCACGGAGAAAGCCCCCCATCAAGCGCGTTTCCCTGTGGGGACGGGGATTTGGGACTTCCGTCACGCCACCGGGTTCATCCGAGCACCGGAATGGCAGCTCCGGAGGCGGCCTTGACCCCGCCGCGGGCCAGGGTGAAGTCCATGCGGCCCAGGTTCACGCCGCCGAAGCCCACCTGGAAGACGAGCGTCTCGCCCTGGGCCTGCTTCACCTTCACCGGCGCCTCCAGGAAGGTATGGCTGTGGCCGCCGATGATGGCGTCGATGCCCGCCACCTGGCCGGGCAGGCGCAGGTCGTCGTGGGCCGCGTCCTTCACGTCGTAGCCCAAGTGGGAGAGGACCACCACCAGGTCCACCTTCTCGACCTCGCGGAGCCGCTTCACCACGGGCTTCAGGCTCTCATAGGGGTCCTTCCAGACGATGCCCGCGTGGTTCTTCGGGGCCACCAGGCCCGCGAAGGCCACGCCCACCCCCGTGATGCCCACCTTCACGCCCGGGAACTCCCGGACCATGCAGGGGCGGATGCGCTGGGCCAGAGCCGGCGCACCCTTGCAGTCGAAGTTGCAGTTCAGGAAGGCGAAGGGCGGGTTCCGGTGCTGGAGCTTCTCCATGGACTCCATGGCCTCCACCAGCATCTCCACGCCATTGTCGAAGTCGTGATTGCCCAGGGTGGTGGCGTCGTATCCGATCATCCGCATGAGCTGGTAGTCGAGCCGGCCCTTGTAGCGGTTGAAGTACGGCGTGCCCTGGAAGGTGTCGCCGGCATCCAGGAGCAGCACGGAACCCAGCTGCTGGCGGAGCTGCTTGACCAGCGTGGCCCGCCGGGCCATGCCGCCCTTGCCGCTGATGGCGCCGTTGCCGGGACCGAAGGGCTCGATGCGGGAGTGGGTGTCGTTGGTGTGCAGCAGGGTGATGCGGCCCGCGGCCGGCCCCTCCGCGGCCTTCAGTGGCACCCGGGAGGCGACGGCGGCGGCACCGAGGGAAGCGAGGAATGTGCGGCGTTCCATGATCTCCCCTACAGCTTCAGCGTCTTGTCGCGGATGGCTTCCAGGATGGGCACGGGCACGGTGTAGCGTCCCAGGGCCGGGGGCAGCAGGTCCTTGCCCGCCTTGCCCAGGGCGCCGCACTGGTCCAGGAGCATCTGGCGGAGGGTGACGCCCGTGGTGAAGGGCCTGCGGCCCTTCTTCAGGGTGGGGATGGAGTCGCCGCCGCCGTACAGGTAGTCGGAGGTGGCCACCTTGACCACAGCCGCCGGATCGATGGGACTGCCATCCTCCCAGGTGACGGTGAGCACGGCCTGCTGGGGCGTGCCCTCGACCTTCACCCTCACGCCCGAACAGGGCTCGCCGCCCCGGCGGAGCAGGCCCTCCTTCACCACCTGGATGACCTCGGCCCCCGTGAGTTCGATGACCACCAGTTCGTTCTCGAAGGGCATAAGTTCGAAGATGTCGCCCACCTTGACCTGGCCGGGCCGCAGGTTGGCCCGCAGGCCGCCGGCGTTGGTGATGGCGAAACGCACCGGGACGCCGACCAGGGGTTGGGCCGCCTGGCGCATGACATCGGATACCCAGTAGCCCAGCGGGTTCTCCTCGCCCCGCCGGCCCCGGAACACGCCCTGGGGCGCCTGCACCAGCGGCTGGCCGAAGCTGGCCTTGATCTCCTCCGCCAGGGGCGCGATGACCTTCTGGATCTCGGGATCGTCCGGGATCGTGTCGACGACGGGGATGACCTCGGCCCTCACGCCCGGCGGCTGCGCCGCCGGGATGGGGAAGGCCAGGGTCGCGAGAAGGAGGCTAGCCAGCTGCGGCTTCATGGGACAGGTCCTTCATAGCGGCGAGGGCATCCCGCACCTCGGCATCATGAGCCCAGAACAGGGCGGTGGCGCGCAGGAGCCAGCCCATCAGCCAGCCGTTGAGCAGGGTGACGGCCAGCTGCAGGCCAAGGAAGAGCTCCACCCTGAAGGTGGTGCCGCCTCCCATGCGCCAGGCCAGGACCAGCACCAGGAAGGGCAGGAGCGACCGCAGGGCCGCGCCGCCGAGGGAGAGGAGGCCCCACTGGACAGGGTGTGTCCAAAGCCGCAGGAAGCAGTCGGCCAGGTGGGCCCGGTAACCCCGGGCCAGACCGGCGGCGCGGCCCAGGCGGCAGAACCACCACTGGAGGTTCAGGGCCGCCACGGCCGCCATCCAGAACAGGGGGCGGCCGAAGAAGGCCATCCAGCCCAGGCCGTCGATCCCGAGGCCGCCGAGCCAGGCGAGCATCACGTCTCCGAGCCAGGCTGCGAGGCCCACGGGCAGGAGTCCGATGAGGAGCGTATCCAGCGCGCCCAGCAGCCAGGAGCCCAGGCGGGCCTTCAGGCCCACCCGCTCCGCCTGCATGCGCCAGCCGCACCACAGGACGATCACGAGGCCCAGGCCGAAGAGATGCACGGTCGGGGAGTTGGCCAGGCGGTGCTGGAGTCCGCCGTTCTCCCAGAGCTCCCAGATGTCCCGGGCGCTGATGCGCTCGCCCCAGTGGCTGGGCAGGGCGCTCCAGCCCGCGGCCCGGCGCAGGTGGCCGGCCCAGCCCAGCACGGGGCCCAGGAGCACCAGCATCCAGCCGGCCATGAGGCCCCAGCCCCAGGGGGAGAGGCCGCCGGACAGGGCCCGGCGCAGGAAGCGCCAAGGCGCCCTCGGGGCCAGGGTCTCCTCCGCATGGATGGTGGTGGGGCGTTCCTCAGCTGGATCCATGGCCGTCCGCAAGCAATCCTTCATCAAACCACACTTGACAGGGCCTGCGCGGATGGGGTTTCATCGGTTTCATGACGCTGTCCTCCCTGTCCCTTCGCCAGGGCCTCCTTCACGGGGCCTGGTGGTGGCGTATGGGCTCGGACGGCTCCCTGTGCGAGGCCTAGCGGCCCACGCCACCCCGGACCTTCCGAGCCCGACCTTCCGGTCGGGCTTTTTCGTATCTGGATGACGCCATGTTCCTGCTCCGCCACCCGCTTCCCGCGGATCTGCTCACCCCCCTCGCGGCCTATCTGGCCCTGCGCCCCGCGGGGGCCAGCCTGCTGCTGGAGTCCTGCGACCAGGGCGAGCGGGTGGGCCGCCACAGCTTCGTGCTGCTGGAGGGCCCCGCCGAGTGCCGCCTGGAGCCGCCGGCCCGGGGCTGGGTCGAGTCGCTCCGGGCCCTGGCGGGTCCGCCGCCTTCGGACGCAGCCACCGATCCCGCGGCGGAGCTGCCGGCCCTGAAGGAACCCCTCCCCCTGGGCGTGGGCTGCGCCGGCTACCTGGGCTTCGAGGCGGTGGGCGCCCTCGAACCCACGCTGCCCCAGCCTGCGAGGGACAGCCTCGGCCTTCCCGGTTTGTGGGTGCGCCGCTTCGACGTGGCCCTGGTCTTCGACCACCTGCATCAGGTGGCGGAGTTGCAGACCCTGGATGCGGATGCGGAGGCCGGATTCAAGCGCCTGCAGGAGCTCCGGACCCAACTCCTGGCGGGCGTACGGGATCCAGGCGCGGTAGCGCGGGCTCCGCGCGCGACCGCCCAGGTGGCCCGCGAGACCTACGAGGGCATGGTCCGCACCGCCCAGGAACGGATCCTGGACGGCGACATCTACCAGCTGGTGCCGAGTCAGCGGTTCCGGATCGAGGATCCTCCGCCGCCCCTGGAAGCCTATCGCCGCCTCCGCCGCCTGAACCCGAGCCCCTACGGCTTCCTGCTGGAGTGGGGGGACTTCTCCCTGGTTGGAGCCTCCCCGGAGATGCTGGTGCGCGTGCAGGACGGCGAGGCCGAGACCCTGCCCATCGCCGGCACCGTGCCCCGTGGCGGGAGCTCCGAGGAGGACGCCGCGCGGTTCGAGGCCCTGAAGCGCGATCCCAAGGAGCTGGCCGAGCACCAGATGCTGGTGGACCTGGCCCGCAACGACCTGGGCCGCGTGGCCGTTCCCGGCGGGGTGCGGGTGGAGAAGCCCCTGGCCCTCCAGCGCACCAGCCACGTGCTGCACCTCACCACCACCGTGAAGGCGAAGCTGCGGGAGGGCGTGGACGCCCTGGACGTGCTGGCGGCGGCCTTCCCCGCGGGCACCGTCAGCGGCGCCCCCAAGCTCCGCGCCTGCCAGCGCATCGCCGAGATGGAAGGGGAGGTCCGCGGACCCTACGGCGGTGTACTGCTGCGCCTCGGCGCGGACGGGGCGCTGGACACGGCCCTGATCCTGCGCACGGCGGTCTATGCGGGCGGCGCCGCCCACATCCAGGCCGGGGCCGGGGTGGTAAGGGCCTCCAAGCCCGAGTCCGAGTACCTCGAAACCCTGCACAAGCTGGGCGCCATCGCCCAGGCCCTCGGCGTCCAGCTGCCCGGAGCTTCCCGATGATCCTGCTTGTCGACGCCCTGGATTCCTTCACCTACAACCTGGTGCAGGCCCTCGAGACCCTGGGCGCGCCCGTGAAGGTCGTCCGCCACGACGCCCTCACCCTCGATGGAGCCAGGGCCCTCCGCCCCGAGGCGGTGGTGCTTTCCCCGGGCCCCGGCCACCCCACGGAGAGCCCCGCCCACATGGCCCTGGCGGGATCGGACTGGGACATCCCCATGCTGGGCGTCTGCCTGGGCCACCAGGCCCTGGCGGCGGCCTCCGGCGGGCGGGTGGTCCGCGCGCTCGAACCCCTCCATGGAGAGGCCACGCCATTGGAGCACGAGGAGGGCGGCCTCTTCCGGGGACTGCCCCAGGGCCTGCCCGTGGGCCGGTACCACAGCCTGATCGCGGACGCCGCCACGCTGCCGGTCTGCTGGCGCGTCACGGGCCGCAGCCCCGGGGGGGAGATCATGGCCATGGCCCATCTCAGCCTGCCCCGCTGGGGCGTGCAGTTCCACCCGGAAAGCATCCTCACGCCGGACGGCCCGGCCATGCTCGCCAACTTCCTCCAACTCGCCAAGGAAACCCGACGATGACCCTGCTGACCACCCACAACCCCATCCTCCCGCTGCCCGAAGCCACGGCCTCGGAGCTCATGCACATCTTCATCGACCAGGACACGGATGCCCTGCTGGTGGGCGCCTGCCTGGCCCTGCTGGCCCAGCGGGTGCCCGAGGCCCACGAGCTGGCGGCCTTCGCGGATTCGCTCTTCGAGGTGGCTGTGCCGTTCCCGCAGGTGCCTGAGGGCGCCATCGATCTGGTGGGCACAGGCGGCGATGGCGCGTCCACCGCCAACCTCAGCACCCTCACGGCCCTGTTCCTGTCGACCCTCGGGGTGCCCGTCGTGAAGCACGGAAACCGGGCGGCAACGGGCGTCTGCGGCAGCGCCGACCTGATGGAGGCCCTGGGCTACGACCTCTCCCGGGCGGTCTCGGACCTGGAGGCGGACCTCCGGGAGCGACGGTTCGCCTACCTTTTCGCGCCCGCCTACCACCCGCTGATGGGACGCCTCCGGGAAATTCGGCGCCGCCTCGGCATCCCCACCATCTTCAACCTTCTGGGGCCGCTGCTGAACCCGGGCCACCCCCCCCTGCAGGTGCTGGGCGTGGCGCGGGAGGAGCTGCTGGCGCCCATGGCCGGCGCCCTGGCGAAACGGCCGTCCCTCCGCCGGGCCTTCGTCATCCACGGAAAGGATGCGGAAGGGAAGGGCCTCGACGAGGCCTCGGTTGAAGGGCCCACCAAGGTGGTGGCCGTGGCGGGAGGGCGTGTCCAGGCCGCCCAGGTGCTGGTTCCGCGGGAACTGGGCCTTGTCCATCCCGAGCGGAACGCGCTCAGGATCGCGGATCGGGCCGAGGCCCTGGCCGTGGCGCGGGGCCTTCTCGGCGGCTCCCGCCATGCCGATTTCCGGCCCGCGGTGGCGGACGCCGTCGCCCTCCAGGCCGCGCTCGGCCTCACCCTGCACCGGGATGGGACCCTCGAGGACCTGGGTCCCCTGCTGCGGGAGGTCCGCGTGACGCTCGACCGCGGCTTCGCCCTGCCGTTCTCTGTGGCGGGGGTGAACGCATGAGCGGCCTGCCGGATCCCGGCTCCCTGGTGCGGGGCACGGGCCTGCCCAAGAGCTCGCATCTCCAGCGGGTGCTGGTGTCCGAGCTGGCCCGGCTGGCTGCCGCCGGACCCGCCGCGGCTCCCCAGCGCCCGCGCCTGGACGGCCCGGGTCCCTTCGAGGCGGCCCTCCGGCGCGATGCCGCCTCGCGGGGCGGCGCCGTCATCGCCGAGTACAAGCAGGCCTCGCCCTCCCTGGGCCCATTCGCCGCCGGGACGCCCCTCCAAGCCCAGCTCCAGGCCTACCGGGAGGGCGGCGCGGCGGCCTTCTCCATCCTGGCGGAGCCGGCTTATTTCCGCGGATCGGCCGCCCACCTGGTCGCCGCATCGCCCTTGGGCCTGCCACGGCTCTACAAGGGCTTCGTCATCTCCGAGGCCCAGTTGGCGGAAGCGGAAGCCAGCGGCGCCGAGGCGGTGCTGCTCATCGTGCGCGTGCTGAAGGGCCACACCGCCGCCTTCCTGGAGGCCGCCCGCCAGCGGGGGCTGGAGGCGCTCGTGGAGCTGCACGACCTCACGGAGGTGTCCTTCGCCCAGGAGGCCGGGGCCCGCATGGTGGGCATCAACGCCCGGGACCTCTCCACCTTCACCCTGGGCGAGCCCACCGCGGCGCCCCTGCGGAAGGCCTTCCCTGAAGCCGTGCTGATCCGGGAATCGGGCCTGGCGACGCCCGAGGACGCCCAGGTCTCCCTGCGGTCGGGCTTCGATGCGGTGCTCATCGGCGAAGCGCTCATGCGGAGCCCGGATCCCAAGGGCTTCCTGGAGCGGGTCTTCGCGGATCTCCGCGAAGTCGCGCCATGAGCCTGCTGGCCAAGGTCTGCGGCCTCGTGCGGCCAGAGGATGCGGCCTTCGCCGCGGGGCAGGGCGCGGACCTGCTGGGCTTCGTATGGCATCCACCCAGCCCGCGCCACTGCACGGACCTGTCCGTGGCGGAGCCGCACCTGGACCGGGCAGTCCTCGTGATGGTGGCCGACCGGGCGGAGGCCGTACTCGACCTGGCCCGCCGCCACGGCTTCCGCCGCGTCCAGCCCTACCTTCCGGCTCCCGAGCGGAGGCGGGGCGTCGGCCTGCTGCGCGAGACCGGCCTCGTGGTCCTGCTCCCCTGGGCGGATGAGCCAGGCCAGGCGCCGGTGCCCGCGGACCTCTACCTGTGGGAGCCCGGCGCGGCGCAGACGGGCGTGGCCGGGGGCTCCGGGCAGGGCCATGCCATGGCCTTCCCGCCGCCGGGGCCGTACCTGCTGGCGGGAGGGCTCGACGGCCTGAATCTGGCGGGCCGGTCCGCCGCCCTTCCGCCCACGGCCCGGGCCGGCCTGCGGGGTTTCGACGCCGCGAGCCGCCTGGAGGCCGCGCCAGGACACAAGGATCCCGTGAAGGTGGCCGCCTTCGTGGCCGCCGCAAGACAGGCAGCATCGCCAGGAAAGGACATCCATGACTGATTCGTTCTCACTTCCCACGCGGTTCGGAACCTCCGGGTTCGGCGGCTGCTACGCCCCGGAGACGCTCATGCAGCCGCTGCTGGATCTGGAGGCGGCCTTCCGGTCGGCCCTCGCCGATGCGGCGTTCCAGGCGGAGCTGAAGGCCGAGCTGCGCCATTTCGTGGGCCGGCCCACGCCGCTGACGGCGGCCCCGCGCCTGGCCGAAGCGCTGGGATTGAAGGATCTCTACCTCAAGCGGGAGGACCTAGCCCACACCGGCGCCCACAAGATCAACAACGCCCTGGCCCAGGCCCTGCTGGCCCGGCGCATGGGCAAGACGGAGATCATCGCGGAGACCGGCGCCGGCCAGCACGGCGTGGCCACGGCCGCGGCCTGCGCGCGGCTGGGCCTGTCCTGCACGGTGTACATGGGCGTCACGGACATGGCCCGCCAGGCCCCGAACGTGGCCCGCATGCGCCTCTTCGGCACCAGGGTCGAGCCCGTCGAGGCGGGGCAGGGCACCCTCAAGGAGGCGGTGAACGAGGCCCTGCGCGCCTGGGCGGGCCGCTGCGACCAGGCCCACTACATTCTGGGCTCCGCCCTGGGACCCCACCCCTTCCCCACGCTGGTGCGCACCTTCCAGACCGTCATCGGCGAGGAGGCCCGCGCCCAGATGCTGGAGCAGGCCGGCGCGCTTCCCGAGGTCGTCCTCGCCTGCGCCGGCGGCGGCAGCAACGGCCTGGGCCTGCTGGTGCCCTTCCTGGGCGACCCCCTGCGGCGCCTCGCCGTGGAGGCGGGCGGCCACGGCCGGGGCCTCGGCGAGCATGCCGCCCGGCTGGACGGCGGCCGCACGGGCGTGCTGCACGGCACCAAGACGCTGCTGCTGCAGGACGTCCACGGCCACACCGCCGAGACGGCCAGCATCAGCGCAGGCCTGGACTACCCCGCCCTCGGCCCGGAGCTGGCGGCCCTCGCCCTCGACGGCAGGGTGGAGGTGCGCCGCGCCTCCGATGACGAGGCCCTCGCCGGTGCCAGGCTCCTTTGCGAGCGCGAGGGCATCCTGCCGGCCCTGGAGAGCAGCCATGCCCTCGCCGTGCTGCCCGCCCTCGCCGCCGAAGGCGTCACCACGGTCCTGCTGGGCCTCAGCGGCCGGGGCGACAAGGACCTGTCCACCTACCAGTCGCGTCTGGAGATCTGACATGAACCCTCTGCTCCCCTTCCTGATGGCCGGCGACCCCAGCCTCGAGGCCCTGCCGGCCCAGCTCTCCGAGGCCAGATCCCTCGGCATCGAGGCCCTGGAGCTGGGCCTGCCGCACTCGGATCCCATCGCGGACGGCCCCGTGCTCCAGGCGGCGGCGCATCGCGCCATCGGCCGCGGCGCCACGCCCGTGCGCGTGCTCGAAGCCCTGGCGGGGATCACGGACAGCCCGGACCTCATCCTGTTCACCTACCTGAACCCCCTGCTCCAGATCGGCGCGGACCGGCTGAAGGCGCTGCTGGCGCCCACGGCCGTGAAGGCCCTGCTGGTGGTGGACCTGCCCTTCGGGGAGGAGCCGGCCTTCGAGGCGGACCTGCGCGCCGCAGGCTACCCCATGGTGCCGTTGCTGGCGCCCACCACCACGCTGGACCGGGCCCGCCAGCTGCTGTCGGAGCGGCCCGATCCAGGGCCCACCGCGCCCTTCGCGCAGCGCTTCGCCTACGTGGTGGCCCGCCTGGGCGTCACAGGGACGGGGCAGGGCACGGACCTGGCTCCGGTGCAGGAGCGCGTCGCCCACCTGCGGGACATCTCGAGCCGCCCTCTCGCCGTAGGGTTCGGGCTCTCCGATGCCGCCAGCCTGGCGGCGGTGCGCGCCCTGGGGGCCACGCCGGTCATCGGATCCGCCCTGGTGCGGGAACTGGCTGCTGGGAAGGGCCTGACGACAACCCTCGCCCCCCTCAAGTGATGGTGATCTCTAGGTCGCGATCCTTCCTTAGGGTAGGCTCTCGGGAGTGATTGCAGGTCCGCATCGATTTGGTATTGTGATCCATCTTCCCCCTTCGGAATCGGCTGGCAACAGCCACCACCCCGGGATCTCCGGGATTAGGAGCCATGCGCCCATGACCCACCGTTCCCGCCTCACCCTCACGGCCCTGACCCTCATCGCCGCCGGCGCCTTCGCTCCCCAGGCCCAGGCCGCCGGCTTCCAGCTCCGCGAGCAGAGCCCGAGCTCCCAGGGCAACGCCTTCGCGGGCGTCACCGCGGGGGGCAACGACATCAGCGCCCTGTTCTTCAATCCCGCCGTGATGACCCAGTACGACGGCTGGCAGTTCTCCATGAGCGCCACCTACATCGGCCTGGACGTGAAGCTGGATGGCCTGGCCGCCTCCCGCACCCCGGCCCTGACCGCCCTCGGCTTCAATGTCTACCCCAACACCACGACCAGCCTGATGCCCGTCTCCGGTGCTTCGACCCACGGGAACTCCGGCGAGTCCGCCATCCTCCCCGCGTTCAACGCGATGTACAGCGTGAACAAGGACCTGAAGCTGGGCCTGTCGGTGAACGTGCCCTTCGGCCTCACCACCGAGTACGACGCCAACTGGATCGGCCGCTACCACGCGCTGAAGTCCGATCTGAAGGTCATCGACATCGCCCCCAGCCTGGCCTACCGGGTGAACGACCAGTTCTCCTTCGGTGTGGCCTTCATCGCCCGCTACGCCGATGCGGAGCTGACCAACGGTGTGGACTACGGCACGGCCCTGGCGCTGAAGGTGGGTTCCGGCCTGGCCGCCGCCGGCATGTCCACCGCGGCGCCCGCCCCGAACCAGAACAGCCCCGTGGCCACGGTCGCCATGGGCGCGCCCAATGCCACCTTCGGCACACCCGGCTACGCCATTCCCGGCGCCTGGGACGGCAAGGCCGGCCTGAAGGGCGATGGCTGGGACTACGGTTGGAAGGCAGGCATCACCTGGCAGCCCACCAAGGACTTCCGTCTGGGCCTGGCCTACTCCGCCGCCATGACCATGACGCTCAAGGGCGACGCCAGCTTCGAGTTCCCCGCCAGCATGCCCGCCACGGACCTGGCCGCCCTGAACGCCGCCGGCCTCCGCAACGGCGGTGGCCAGGCGGATCTCGCCCTCCCGGCCACGGCCTCACTGGGCTTCGACTGGAAGGTGAACCCCGCCTTCTCCCTGCAGGGCGAGGTGGCCCAGAGCACCTGGTCGCGGTTCAAGGACCTCCGCGTGAAGTTCGACACCGGCGCGCCGGACTCCATCACGGACGAGAACTGGCGCGACACCTGGTTCTACTCCCTGGGTGGAACCTGGAAGATGGATCAGGCCTGGACCTTCCGGGCCGGCGTGGGCTTCGACCAGGGGGCCGTGGACGACACCCACCGCACCCCCCGCATCCCCGACAACGACCGCAAGTGGGTCTCCCTGGGCATGAGCTACAACTTCTCGAAGAAGACCGCCCTCGACGTGGGCTACACCCACCTGTTCATCGACGAGGCCAAGATCAACCTCTCGGGAACGGGCGACAACACCACCCGCGGCAGCCTCACCGGCAACATGAAGGCCACCATCGACATCCTGGGCGTGCAGCTGCGCTACAGCTTCTGATCCTTCCGGCATGAAGAAGGGGCCCGGCATGCCGGGCCCCTTCTTCATGCAGCGGCTTCGCCGCGGAACTACACGCGCTCGACGGCCATGGCGATGGCGTTGCCGCCGCCCAGGCAGAGGGCCGCCACACCCCGCTGCTTGCCCTGGCGCTCCAGCGCGTGGATCAGGGTGGCCATGACGCGCGCGCCGCTGGCGCCGATGGGGTGGCCCAGGGCCACGGCGCCGCCGTGGACGTTGATGCGGTCCGCGGGCAGCTTCAGCTCGTTCATCGTGGCCACGAGCTGCACGGCGAAGGCCTCGTTGATCTCCCAGAGGTCCACGTCGGCCACGCCCCAGCCCACCTTGGCCAGCAGCTTGCGGATGGCCTCCACGGGCGCCATGAGCACCCACTCGGGGGCGAGGCCGGCGGTGGCCGTGCCCAGGATGCGTGCCTGGATGGGGAGGCCGTGGGCCTTGGCGTAGTCCTCGGTGGTCACCAGGGCCGCGGCGGCGCCATCGTTGACGCTGGGGGCGTTGCCGGCGGTGACGGTACCGTCCTTCTTGAAGGCGGGCCGCAGCTTCGCCAGGGTTTCGGGCGTGGTGTCGGGGCGGGGGCCTTCATCCTCTGAGACGATCACATCGCCCTTCCTGCCGGGCACGGCGATGGGCACGATCTCGGCCTTGAAGGCGCCGGACTGCGTGGCGGCCACGGCCTTGCGGTGGCTCTCGGCGGCCCACGCATCCTGGGCCTCGCGGCCCACGCCGTACTTCTGCGCCACCAGCTCTCCCGTGTTCCCCATGTGCTGGTCCGTCATGGCGCACCAGAGGCCGTCGAGGATCATGGCGTCCTTGGCCTCCGTGTGCCCCATGCGGGCGCCGGCCCGCAGCTTGGGCATGAGGTAGGGGGCGTTGGACATGGACTCCATGCCGCCGGCCAGCACCACCTCATGGTCGCCGAGGCGCACGGCATTGGCCGCGAGCTGGATGGCCTTGAGGCCGCTGCCGCAGACCTTGTTGATGGTGAGGGCGGAGATGCTGGAAGGCAGGCCGCCCCGGAGGGCCGCCTGGCGGGCGGGCGCCTGGCCCACACCGGCGCTCACGACGTTGCCGAAGATGGCCTCGGTGGGCTCGACCCCAGGCACGGCGGCCAGCACGGCCTTCACCACCTGGGCCGCCAGATCAGGTGCCGCCAGGGGCGCCAGGGCTCCCTGGAACTTCCCGATGGGACTGCGGAGGGACTTGAGGATGACGGCGTGGGACATGGGGGCTCCGGGAATGACTCTGGCTATCAGCTATCAGCTTTCGGCTCTCAGACAGGCATCGGCCATCAGCTGAGAGCTGACAGCAGAGAGCTAATTCGTGGACTTGGGACGCCGGACGGGGGGAATGGGCGGTTCTGGGGTGGGGTCGTCCAGGGACGAGAAGTCGAGGCCGTCTAGCTTCAGCGTGGGGGGCGGCGCCACGTAGATGTCCGGCGCCTCCTCCTGGATGTGGCGGCGGGTCCGCTCCATGAGGGACTCCACCTCCCGCACGAACCGGGTGCGCTCCATCTTGAGGTTGCGGATCTGGACCTCCAGCTCCACCACATGCTGCTGGGCGTCGCGGATGACCTCGTCGGCCTTGAACTGGGCCTCGCGGAGGATCAGCTCCTTCTCGCGGTTGGCGCCCTCCAGCACGTCCTCGCGGGTGCGCTGGGCCTGGAGCAGGGTCTCCCGGAAGATGCGATCCTGCTCCTGGTACTGGCGCAGGCGCTCCCGGCTGTCCAGGATCTCCTCCTTGAGCTTCTGGTTCTCCGCCAGCAGCTCCTCCCACTCGGCGGCGACCTCGTGCAGGAAGGTCCGGACCTCCGATTCCTCGATGCCGCGGAAGGCCTTTTCGAATTCCCGGCGCTGGATGTCAAGGGGCGTGTACTTCATGGTTCACCTCAGGAGACCAGGGCCCGCAGGAAGACCCGCTGGATGATGCCCAGCAGCAGCACGGCGATGAGGATGTCGAAGCTGAACCCCCCGATGGGCGGCACGATGGCCCGGATGGGGTGGAGGATGGGATCCGTGAGGGTGTGGAGCAGCCGGATCCACCGGTTTCGGGGATCGATGGGGAACCAGGACAGGATGGCCACCGCTAGGAGCAGGTAGATCATCACGTCCAGGGCGTAGTAGGCGATGGTGAAGAGAAGGGGCATGGGCAGGATCCCGTGAACCTGATCATCATAACTTGGAGAGGGATCAATCCATGCGCATCGGCATCTCCTGCTACAGCACCTTCGGCGGCTCGGGCGTCGTGGCCACGGAGGTGGGCAAGGCCCTGGCCGCCCGGGGCCACGAGGTGCACATCCTCAGCCCCAGCGTCCCCCCCCGCCTCCTGGGCTTCGAGGACCGCATCAACTTCCACGAGGTCCGGGCCACCACCTACCCGCTCTTCGAGGACGCCCCCTATTCCATCGCCCTCGGCTCCAAGATGGCGGATGTGGCCGAGCACCACGGCCTGGAGATCATCCACGCCCACTATGCCATCCCCCACGCCATGGCGGCGCTGCTGGCCCGCATGGCGGTCCCGCGCCTGAAGGTGGTGACCACCCTGCACGGCACGGACATCACGGTGGTGGGCAGCGACCCCAGCTACCTGCCCATGGTGAGGATGGCCATCCGGGAGAGCGACGGCGTCACGGCCGTGTCCGAGTACCTGCGGGACGAGACCATGCGGACCTTCGGCGTGGACCGGGAGATCGACGTCATCGGGAACTTCGTGGAGCCGCCCGGCCAGGAGCGCCCCGACTGCCGGGCCTGGCTGGCCCCCAAGTCCACGGCGGTGCTGACCCACATCTCGAACTTCAGGCCCGTGAAGCGGGTGATGGATGTGCTGAAGGTGTTCGAGCGCGTGCGGGCGGAAGTCCCGGTCCGCCTGGTGATGGTGGGCGACGGGCCGGACCGCGTGGAGGCCGAGGCCTACTGCCGGGACCGGGGCTTCGCCTCGGAGGTCCGCTTCACGGGCAAGCAGCTGGACATCGGCACCGTGCTGGCCTGTTCGGACGTCTTCCTGCTGCCCAGCGCCACGGAGAGCTTCGGCCTGGCGGCCCTGGAGGCCATGGGCCACCGGGTTCCGGTCATCGCCAGCCGCGTGGGGGGACTGCCCGAGGTGGTCCGACACGGGGTGGACGGCTTCCTGGAGCCCGTGGGCGATGTGGATGCCATGGCCGCCGATGCAGTGGAGATCCTCCGGGATGACACCCGGCGCCGGGCCATGGGCCTGGCCGCCCGGGAGCGGGCCCTCGGCACCTTCGCGGAAGGGCCCATCGTGGACCGGTACGAGGCGCTCTACCGGAGGGTCCTGGGCCACGCCTGAGGCCGCCACCTAAAATCAGGCTTTGTCCCGCGCATGTCGTTCAGGTAGGAGTCTTCGGGGGTTTCATGGCGTGGCGGCGGATCGTCCTGGCGGTGGCCCTGGGGATCCTGCAACTCTCCGCCGAGGGCTGGCGGCGCCCCTTCCTCGTGCTGGGACCGGACCAGGGCCTGCCCGCGGGGGCCATCACCAGCCTCACCCAGGATGCCGACGGGTTCATCTGGCTGGGCACCGAGAGCGCGCTCCTCCGCTACGAGGGGGGGCACTCCCGGCGGTGGGGGCGGGAGGAGGGCCTGCCCTCGGGGTTCATCCACCGGGTGCTTCCGGCCGCCGGCGGCGGCGTCTGGGCCGCGACCCTGCGCGGCCTGGTGCGGGTGCGGGACGGGCAAATCCAGCCGGCGGTGCTGGGCCCCTCGCCGGTGGCGGACGCGGTGGCCCTCGACCGCGCTGGGCGCCTGTGGGCCCTGACCCGGGATGGCCTCTTCGTCGAACAGGACGGGCTCCGGTTCGCCCGGCGGACCAGCCGGCCCGCAGGCCGGGTCTTCACCTTGTCCGGGGGGCCCAGCGGGGCGGTGTATCTGGGGACCGAATCCGGTCTCCGGGCCTTCCTGCCGGATGGGTCCGAGCAGGCCTGGGGGAGGGAGCAGGGACTCCCGGCCTCCGGTGTGGCCCAGGTGGTGGAGGATGGCGCCGGCCGGGTCTGGGCAGGGTCCGGCCGGTCGCTGGCCGTGAAGGCCGCGGGAAGCGCGAGGTTCCTCGACCAGTCCAGGCGCCTGAAGGCCAGTCTTTCGCCCAACAGCGTGCCGTTCCTCGACGCGGATGGGACGGTCTGGCTGCCGACCCAAGGCGGGGCCCTCCACCTGTCCGGTCCTGGCGACACCTGGCTGGACGCCGCCGGGGGGCTCCCCTTCCGGTGGGTCCGCACAGTCTTCCGGGATCGGGAAGGCACCCTCTGGATCCTGGGAACGGCCCTGGCGCGGCTGCAGGGCGGGGGACGTGTCTGGAACCACAGCCTGGCCGCAGGGGCCTCCGGGGAGGTGGTCTGGTCCATCCAGCGCAAGGAAGACGGCTCCCTGCTCGCGGCCACGGACAACGGCGCCGTGAAAGTCGCGGCCACGGGGCTGGCCCGCATCCCCGGCACCGAGGGCCACCGCATCAAGTGCCTGGCGGAGGACCGGGACGGAACCCTATGGATGGTCAGCAGCATCGGCCCCACCCTCTGGCTCCATTCCGGCGAGCGGAAGGCGGTGGATGCCCCGCTGGGGGACCTGGGCTTCGCGGTGAACAGTGTCATGGCCGACCGGCAGGGCCGGATCTGGCTCGGGCACACCCGCCTCGGAGTGCTCCGGTGGGATCCCGCCGGCCGGCGGCTGGTCCAGGAGGTTCCGCCCCCCGGGCCCGGCTCCCTGGGCGTGTTCCGCATCCGGGAGGACAGCCAGGGACGCCTCTGGGCGGCCACCACGGCGGGCCTCTACCTGCGGGGCCCCTCCGGCGCCTGGCGGCTCTATGGCGAGAAGGACGGATTGAAGCCCTTCGGGCTCTATGGAATGGCCTTCCTGCCGGATGGCAGCGCCTGGGTCCACTACCAGGAGCCTCAGGGGCTCACCCGCCTCCGCATCGATCAGGGCCGGCTGACGGTGCTGGAGCAGCGGGTCAAGGGGCAGGGGCTCCACTCGAACCTGGTCTACGCCGTGGAGGTAGATGCCCAGGGACGCACCTGGGCCACCACGGACCAAGGGCTCGACCGGGTGGACCCGGTCCTGCACATCGGCCGGCAGGAGGGGATGATCAGCGAGGACTGCGCCATCCAGGCCCTCCTGGCCGAGGGCGACCGCATCTGGGTCGGCACGGCCGCCGGGCTGGTCCGGTACGAGGTGGGTCCCGACCGTCCATCCGTGGCCCCGGTGGCGCACATTCTCCAGGTCCTTCACGGAGATCGGCGCTCCGATCCCCCGTGGACCAGCCTTCCGCCCTTTCCGCGGACCGAGGCCACCGTGTCCTTCCGGGTGGCCGCGCCCACCTTCCTGGACGAGTCCGCCGTCCGCTTCCAGGTGCGGCTCCTGGGGCTGGAGGATGCCTGGCGGGAGGCGGACGGCCGCCAGGTGCGCTATCCGGCACTGCCCGGAGGCCACTACCGCTTCGAGGTCCGGGCCGCGCAGGGCGGCGGTGAATGGGGCCCCACCGCCGGGTTGGATTTCCGGGTCCGGCCGCCCTGGTGGCGGACCTGGTGGGCCATGGGCCTAGGCGGCCTGGCCTTCCTGGGCCTGGGGGTACTCATCCTGCGCCTGCGCGTGGCGGCCCTGGCGCGGGGGAAGGCAGAGCTGGAACTGCTGGTGGCCCGCCGGACCGAAGAGCTCCAGGCCCGGAACACCGAGCTTTCCGAGGCCCTGGGCAAGGTGAAACAGCTCTCGGGCCTGCTCCCCATCTGCGCCAGCTGCAAGAAGATCCGGGACGACAAGGGCTACTGGAACCAGCTGGAGCACTACATCAGCGCCCACTCCGGAGCGGACTTCACCCACGGCATCTGCCCGGATTGCGCCGATGCCCTGTACCCCGAGCGCCGCCGGATGCTCGGTCGGGAGGAGCCGGACATCGGCACCTGACTGCGGCGGCCCTAGAACTCGTCCTCGAACAGCCGGGGGGCGTGGCCTCCGTCTCCGTGGAAGGCGCCGCCGGGATCCTGGCCCGCCTCCACCAGCCGGGCCGCCCGGATCCCCAGCAGGCGGAGCTTGCGGTCGAGGGGCACCCGCCGCAGGTTGCTGCGGGCGGCCTCGAGGAGCGAGGTGGGATCGGCCACGGGGCGGGGCAGGGTGAGGTCGCGGGTGACCGTCGAGAAATCCTCGAAGCGCAGCTTGATGCCGACGTTCTGGGCGCGCCAGCCCTTGCGGGCCAGATCTCCCGCCAGGCGCTGGCAGAGGTCGAGGAGGATGCGGGACAGCTCCTCGCGGTCCTGCCTCGGATGCAGATCCCGCTCGAAGGTGGTCTCCCGGCTGATGGACTTGGGCTCCCTCACCAGCACCAGGGGGCGATCGTCCCGGCCGTGGGCGGCCTCGTGGAGCCAAGCACCGTAGCTCCGGCCGAAGTGCTCCACCAGCCAGGCCGGATCGGCCCGGGCGAGCTCCCCGATGGTCTGGAGGCCGAAGCCCGCCAGCTTCGAGGTGGCCTTGGGGCCGATGCCGTTGATGGCCGAGCAGGGCAGGGGCCAGATGCGCGCGGGGATGTCCTCGAAACCCAGGGTCGTGAGGCCGTCGGGCTTCTGCAGCTCTGAGGCGATCTTCGACAGGAGCTTGTTGGGCGTGATTCCGATGGAGCAGGTGAGGCCCGTGGCCTGGCGGACGGCTTCCTTGAGCCGCCGGGCCAGCTCCGCGGATTCCCCCTCCACCGCCGTCAGGTCGATGTAGATCTCGTCGATGCCCCGGTCCTCGATCTGCGGAGCCACCTCGGCCACGGCGGCCTTGAAGGCCCGCGACATCCGGACGTAGGCCTCGAAGTGGGCGGGCAGCAGGATGGCCTCCGGCGCCAGCGCCGCGGCCTTCATCAGCCCCATGCCGCTGCGGACGCCGAAGGCCCGGGCCTCGTAGGTCGCCGTGGTGGCCACGCCCCGGCCCACGTAGTCCTTCAGCCGCGGGAAGCCGCCCTCCGGAGAGGCTGCGGTGGACCGTCTGCCACCCACCACCACGGGAAGCCCCTTCAGCTCCGGGTGTTCCAGCAGCTCCACCGAGGCGAAGAAGGCGTCCATGTCCAGGTGGGCGATGCGGCGCGGAGATGAGGGCGTTTCCATGGGGTGTCCCAGCGAACCAGGATGGCGGAGCGGGGGGCGTATGGGCAAGGCGAACCGGGATGCGCGGCAGCGCGACGGCAGACTCGAACTGCCGGCCCAGGGAATATAATCGAGCCATCTCTCATGAAGTTCTCTGCGCCGGAGGTTCCCGATGAAGGCCACCGTCTCGTTCGTGCTTAACGGCAAACCCGTGACCGTCGAGAGCCCACGCGACCGCATGCTGGTATGGGCCCTGCGCGACGAACTGGGGCTCACGGGCACCAAGGTGGGCTGTGAGGCGGGACTCTGCGGGGCCTGCACCGTGCTCGTGGACGGGGAGGCCATGCCCTCCTGCTCCACGGCCCTGGGTGAGGTGGCCGGGAAGTCAGTGCTCACCATCGAGGGTCTGGCGGTGGAGGGGAAACTCAACCCCGTCCAAGAGGCCTTCAAGGAGCACCACGCCTTCCAGTGCGGCTACTGCACCTCCGGGATGATCATGGCCGCCTGGGCCTTCCTGAAGAAGAAGCCCAAGGCCACCCGGAGCGAGATCGTCGAGGCCATGGAGGGGAACCTCTGCCGCTGCGGCGCCCACGTGCGGATCCTGGACGCGGTCGAATCGGCCGGCAAGGCCATGGGAGGTGCGCGATGAGACGGCGGGACTTCCTCGAAAGCGTCGCCGCGGGCACGCTGACCTTCTTCTTTACCACCCCTCTCGGCTCCGCGCCCATCATTCCGACCCGGCCCGGCGCCTACCCCGAGGACTTCAACGCCTACCTGAAAATCGCCGCCGATGGCCGTGTCACCTGCATGGTGGGGAAGGTGGAGCTGGGGCAGGGGGCCATGACCGTTCTGGCCATGCTCGTGGCCGAGGAACTGGAGCTGGATCCGGCCAAGGTGGACATGGTTCTGGGCGACACGGACCTCTGCCCCTGGGACATGCCCACCGGCGGCTCCCTGACCATGTGGCACACGGCCCCGGTCCTGCGGGGCGCGGCGGCCGAGGCACGGGCGGTGCTGCTGCGCATGGCCTCCCGGGCCATGGGCGCCCCGGTTTCTGACCTTGTCCTGAAGGATGGGGCCATCTGGATGAAGTCGGCTCCCACCCGCCGGACCACCTTCGGGGAGCTGGTGCAGGGGCGGAAGCTGGAGCGGCACCTGGGCAAGGTCAAGCCCAAGCCTCTCGCCGACTGCACCGTGATTGGCCGCCGCGTCCCCCGCAAGGACGCCCTGGCCAAGGTCACCGGCGCCGCCAAGTACGCCGGTGACCTGCGGCTTCCCGGGACGCTCCACGCCTGCATCCTGCGCCCCCCGGCCCAGGGCCAGACCCTGGTCTCGGCGGACACCTCCGCCGCGGAGCGGGTGCCGGGCGTCCGCATCGTGCGGGACGGCAGCCTCCTGGCTGTGCTCCATCCCCAGCCCGACACGGCCCGCAAGGCCCTGGCCCTGGTGAAGGGCACCTTCGAGGGCCCCGAGCCCGACGTGGACGACGCCCGCATCTACCAGTACCTCGTGGACAAGGCGGCGCCCGGGCAGCGTGTGGTGATCTCCCGCGGCGATGTGGCGGTGGGTGAGAAGCGGGCCGCCACGGTGGTGGAGGCGGAGTACCGCAACGCCTACGAGAGCCACGCCACGCTGGAACCCCATGTGTCCGTGGCCCAGTGGGAGGGGGGGCGCATGACGGTCTGGTCCTCCACCCAGTCGCCCTTCGTCTTCCGGGATGCCGTGGCCGAGGCCCTCAAGCTGCCTGGGGACAAGGTCCATGTCATCGCCCAGTTCGTGGGGGGCGGCTTCGGCGGCAAGCTCGCGGGTCCTGATGCCGTGGAGGCCGCGCGCATCGCCCGGCAGGTGCCCGGCGTGCCCATCCAGGTGGCCTGGAACCGGGAGGAGGATTTCTTTTTGGACGGCTACCGGCCCGCCGCCGTGGTGAAGCTGCGCTCCGGCCTGGATGCCGGGCGGGGCGCCATCACCTTCTGGGACTCCACCGTGGCGGGTGTCTCCCAGGGTGAGGCCGAGCTGGCCTACGAGATGCAGACGAGCCGGTACCAGGCGCCTACCGTTTCCAGCCTCCATCCGCTCAAGGTCGGGGCCTGGCGCGCCCCCAATGCCCACACCAACGCATTCGCCCGGGAGAGCCAGCTGGATGCGCTGGCGGCCAAGGCCGGCCTGGATCCCGTGACCCTGCGCCGCCGTCTCATTACCGACGCCCGCCTGCTGAACCTCCTGGACTTGGCCGTGGAGACCTTCGGCTGGGAGCCCGCGCCCGGGCCCACGGGCCGGGGCATCGGCCTGGCGTGCGGGGCCTGGCGCCAGGGGCTCGTGGTGGCCATCGCCCAGGTGTCCGTGGACAAGGCCACCGGGGCGGTCAAGACGGAGCGGTTCCTCGAGGCCGTGGATGTGGGTCTCGTCGTGAACCCCGATGGGGCTCGCCAGCAGGTGGAGGGCGCCATCACCCAGTGCATCGGGCAAGCCCTCAGCGAGGAGATCCGCTTCAAGGGTGGCCGCATCCTCGACAAGAACTTCGACACCTACCTGCTGCCGCGATTCTCTGCCATCCCGCGCATCCAGGTCGTGTTCGCGGACACCGGCACCTCCGTCACGCAGGGGATCGGCGAGCCGCCCGTGGTGCCTGTGGCCGCCGCCCTCGCCAACGCCGTGTTCGATGCCACCGGGGCCCGGGTCACCCATGTGCCCTTCACACCGAAGCGGGTGCTGGAGGCGCTGAAGCAGGTGCCTGCGAAGTGAATTGACTCAACCGTTTTCGAAGGCTCAGGACCACGCATGCGTGGTCCTGAGGAGGCAGACTCGAACTGGCCAGCGGCTGGCCCCGGCCGCGGACGCTGCGCAGGCCCCACTGGGGCCTTGCTCGCTGCGGGCTGCCTTCGTTGGAACTGGCTGCACCTCACCGGCAACCAACAACTGACTCCGACCGAGGTACGCGTTGGCCAAAGGGGCAGACTCGAACTGGCCAGCGGCTGGCCCCGGCCGCGGACGCTGCGCAGGCCCCACTGGGGCCTTGCTCGCTGCGGCCTACCGGGCCGCCGCTGTTTCTCGGCAGTTCGAGTCTGCTTCCTCTTTCGGACGTACAGAAGAAGATCGGAGCCGTGGCTCCGATCTTCTTTGTGGTGGCTGGAGGCAGACTCGAACTGCCGACCTAGGGATTATGAGACCCTCGCTCTAACCACCTGAGCTACCCAGCCATGAAGGAGCAGTGTAGCGTGGGTGCGGGTCTCCGTCTACGCCAGATCATTCACGAGCACCACGATGAGGCGCTTGGGGCCGTGGACGCCGTAGGCGAGGGTCTGTTCGATGTCGGCGGTCTTGCTGGGGCCGGAGATCATCAGGGCGTTGGGGGGCAGGGCGCGGCCCCAGCCCAGGGTCTTCACGGCGGACCAGAAGGTGTCGTGGATGGTGGAGGCGCGCAGCAGGGCGATGTGGATGGGCGGCACCAGGGACATGAGCCGCGGTTCCGCGGGGCCCGGGAGCAGGAGGAGGCTGCCGGTCTCGGCCACGCCGCCGATGGTGCCGGTGAAGCCGCCGTCCACGCCGTGGAAGAGCTCGTCCTTGAACGCCTCGATGGGGCGGTCGTAGGGCTTCAGCTCGGTGCCTCCCGCAGGCCAGGCGGCGGCCAGGGCCGCGCCGGCCTCGCTGGCGGGGCCGTAGAGCAGGTTCTTCAGGCCCTCGCGCTCGCAGAAGGCGCGGATGACGGCGGGCCAGTCGTTGGGCGTGGCCTCCAGGAATTCCGTGTGGACCGCTTCCATGCCCTTGCGGAGCAGGGCGGGGCGCTGGGCCGCGGGCCACTGGCGGCGTTCGAGGACGGCGGTATCCAGGGCCGGCAGGTCGCCGGACTCGCCGGAGGCGCGGAGGCGGCCGAGGATGGCGTTGCGGGCATCACTCATGGGGGACTCCCTCGGTGCGCATCCGCTCGCTGAGCGAGCGGCGGGCCGGGACGGGTTTGGTGCGGGACTGGGTCCAGTTCTTGATCAGGGGTGCGCTGGCCGGCAGGGCCTTCCCGAAGCGGGTGGCGAACCAGGTCGCGATCCGGTACAGGCCCGGGCGCTTGCTGACGCCGGCCCAGAGGCGCCAAGCCCAGTCCTCGGTGGCGGTGCGGCCCGTGCCCTTGCCCGCGACGTTCGAGCCCATGTCCTCGTGGGTGGCCTCGCGGCGCAGGCGCACGAGGATCTCCGGGATGGGGATCTCCACCGGACAGACCTCGCCGCAGGCGCCGCAGAGGCTGGAGCCGTGGATGAGGTCGTGGCGCACCCCGACGCCCTCCATCTGGGGCGTGAGGATCTTGCCGATGGGGCCCGGGTAGATGGCCTCATAGGCGTGGCCGCCCACGCGGGTGTAGACGGGGCAGTGGTTCATGCAGGCCCCGCAGCGGATGCAGCGGAGGGTCGCCCGCAACTGGGGGTCCGCGTAGATCCGGGACCGGCCGTTGTCGAGGATGACCAGGTGGACTTCCTGGGGGCCGTCCTTCTCGCCCTCGCCGCGGGGGCCGGTGATGAGGTTGAAGTAGGTGCTCACGGGCTGGCCCGTGGCGGAACGGGTGAGGATCGCATAGAGCGGCGCCACATCCTCCAGCCGCGCCACCACCTTCTCCAGGCCCATGACGGCGATGTGGATCGGCGGCACATGGGTGCTCATGCGGCCATTGCCCTCGTTCTCCACGAGGCAGAGGGTCCCGGTCTCGGCCACGGCGAAGTTCACGCCGGAGAGGCCCGCGTCGGCGTTCAGGAACTTCTCGCGCAGCACCTTCCGGGCCATGGCCGTGAGCTCGTCCACGTCCTCGGTGTACTTCGCGTCCTTGATCTTCTGGGCGAACTGCCGGGCGATCTGGTCTTTGTTCTTGTGGATGGCCGGCATGATGATGTGGCTCGGCGTCTCGCCGTCCTGCTGGATGATGTACTCGCCCAGGTCGGATTCCAGGGCCTCGATGCCGTGCTTCTCCAGGAAGGCATTGAGGTGCATCTCCTCTGAGACCATGCTCTTGCCCTTGACCATGGTCTTGGCGCCGCGGGCCTGGAGCAGGCCGAGGATCAGCTCGTTGGCCTGCTCGCAGGTCTCGGCCCAGTGGACCTTGATGCCGTTCTTCGCGCAGCTGGCTTCGAGCTGCTCGAGCAGCTCGGGCAGGCACAGGAGGCTCCGGGAGCGGATGGCCGTGCTCAGGTCGCGCAGGTCCTGGAGGTCCCTCGGATCGGGGAACTGGGCCCTGCGCTTGGCGATGAGGCCATCCATGGCGCGGCGGAAGTTGGCCCGGAGCTGGGGATCCAGCAGGGCCTTGGCGGCGGCATCGCGGAAGTGGATTTCGTTCTCAGCGTGCACGGGTGCGCTCCCACAGGAATTCGGCGATGTGCTGGACCTTGAGCTTGCCGTTCTTGGCCTCCAGCGCGCCGTTCACGTTCATCAGGCAGCCCCCGTCCGTGGACAGGACGACGGAGGCCCCGGTGGCGGTGGCATCCGCGATCTTGTCCGCCACCATGGCCCCGGAGACCTCGGGGTGCCGCACGGAGAAGGTGCCGCCGAAGCCGCAGCACTCGTATTCCCGGGTGAGGGGCGCCAGCTCCACGTTCGAGAGCTGGCCGATGAGGGACTGCGGTTCGCCCTTCAGGCCGAGGTCCCGGACGGCATGGCAGGAGCTGTGCCAGGTGACCTTCACAGGCTCGCCCAGGTCCTGGAGCTTCACGTCCAGCACGTCCACGAGGAACTGAGTCAGCTCGTAGACCCGGGCGCTGAAGGCGCGGACCTTGGCCTCCTCCGGCTGGCCGTGGAACAGCTCGGGGTAGTGGACCTTCATCATGCCCGCGCAGCTGCCCGAGGGCAGGATCACGGGCAGGTCCTCCGGGAAGAGGGCCACCTGGGTGCGGGCCACGTCCCGGGCCTCCTCCCAGTAGCCGCAGTTGAAGGCCGGCTGGCCGCAGCAGGTCTGGCCTTCGGGGAACACGACCTCCACGCCGGCCCGGCGCAGGAGCTGGATGCCGGCCATGCCGGCGTCGGGGAAGAACAGGTCCACCAGGCAGGTGCCGTAGAAGTAGACCCTCTTGGGCTTGGTACCGTTCACTTGGAAGCCTCCGGTCGCGTGGCGGATTCGAGAAGGTACAGGAAGCTACGATACACCTGCCCGATCGAGCGGGTCATGCCGACCTCGCAGGTGCGGCTGCTGGCGTAGTAGCCGTCGAAGGACTGGGCCTTGACCTCGCGGGCCTCGTGCTTGGTGGCCGAGGCGGTCAGCTCGGCGTGGGTGAAGCCCCGGTCGCCGGCGAACCCGCAGCAGCCGGCGTCCCGCGGCACCAGGACCTTGTCTGCGCAGGCCTTGGCCACGCCCTCCAGCTTGGGCAGGAGGTTCATCTTGGTGACGGAGCAGACCGGGTGGAGCACCACCGAGCCCACCTTGTTGGTGACCCGGAGGCGGGGCAGCAGCACGTCGTTGGCGAAGGCGGTGCTGTCCAGGACTTTCAGCTTGTCGAACTTCGCCTGATTCTCCGGCGTGAGGTAGCCCCGGCTGGTGAGCACCCCGTAGGTGCAGGGACTGGTGTCCATCACGAGGGCCAGGCGGCCCTGCTGGGTCCACTCCCAGAACTTCTCGATGGTGCGGTTGATGGTGTAGCGGTGGGCCTCGTCATAGCCCTTGGAGGAGAAGGGCACGCCGCAGCAGGTGCCCTCCACGTCGTAGGGGATATGGACCGGATAGCCGGCGCGCTCGGCCACCTTCACCAGGGCCTCCACCAGGCTCATCTCCTCGGGTTCACCGGGCAGGTGACCCATCATGCGGGAGAGGCAGGCGGGGAAGTAGATGGCCTGGGCGCCTTCCAGCGAGGTCGCGGGCAGCGGGGCCTTGGCGGGCTTGGGCATCTCCGGGCTCCACTGGTGGGAGGCGCCGAAGGCCTTCATGGCCCGGGTGATGAAGGGCATGGCCTTGGGGCCGAAGATGCTCTGGACGACATGGCCGGTGCGGAGGGCCAGGCGCATGGCCGGCTCCACCGTGGCGAAGTTGCGGGCCACGGACAGGGCGATCTTCTGGGCCCGGCGGCTGTGGCTGGCGCGACGGAAGCGCTTGGTGAGCTGCCCGGTGTCGATGCTCACGGGGCAGGCGGTGGCGCACAGCCCGTCCGTGGCGCAGGTGTCGAGGGCCATGTAGGGGAAGGCCTCCTGCAGGGACTTCAGCAGGGCGGGATTCTCGCGGTTGCCCTCGAGGCGCGCCATCTCGCGGCGGACGACGATGCGCTGGCGGGGCGTGAGGGTCAGCTCGCGGCTGGGGCACTTGGGCTCGCAGTAGCCGCACTCGATGCACTTGTCGACTTCCTCCTCCACGCCGGGCAGGGGCTTGAGATCGGAGAGGTGGCAGTGGGGATCGGCGTTGAGGATGACGCCCGGATTCAGCAGCCGCAAGGGATCCACCAGGTCCTTGAGCCTCTCCATGACGGCCTTGGCCTCGGGGCCCCACTCGGCCTCCACGAAGGGCGCCATGTTGCGGCCCGTGCCGTGCTCGGCCTTGAGGGCGCCGTCGTACTTCTTCACCACCAGCTCCACCACGTCGTCGATGAGCGCGGCATAGCGGTCCACCTCGGCCTGGTCGTTGAAGGACTGGGTGATGACGAAGTGGAGGTTCCCGTCCTTGGCGTGGCCGAAGAGGATGGCCTCGTCATAGCGGTGCTTGACGAAGAGCTTCGTCAGATCCACCGCCGCGTCGGCCAGCTTCTCGATGGGGAAGGCCACGTCCTCGATGAGCGCCGTGGTGCCCCGCTTGCGCACCGCGCCCACGGAGGGGAAGGTGCCCGAGCGGATCTTCCACATGAGGGCCTGCTCCACGGGATCGTGGGTGAAGCGGGCGGGCTCGATCAGGGTCAGGTGGGCCGCGGCGTCCAGGGCCAGGCGCTCCAGCTCGGCCCGGGCGGACTCATCCTGGCCCTGGAACTCCACCAGCAGGGCGGCGGCGCCCTCGGGCAGGGTCTTGATGGTGGGGGGCACGCCGGCCTGGTTCTCCACGGAGCGCAGCGAGGCCCGGTCCAGCAGCTCCAGGGCGGCGGCGCCGGCGTCGCGCAGGGGGACGATGGCGGCGCAGGCGGCGTGCAGGTCCGGGAAGATCAGGAAGCCCGTGACTTTCACGGGCAGGTCCGGCACGGAGTTCAGCACGGCCTCGGCGATGAAGGCCAGGGTGCCCTCGGAGCCCACGAGCACGTTGCGGAAGATGTCCACCGGCCGGTCGAAGTCGATGAAGGCGTTGAGCGAGTAGCCGGTGGTGTTCTTCATCTTGTACTTGGCCCGGATGCGCTCGGCCAGGGGCCGGTTCGCCTCGATCTCGGCCTTGAGCTTCAGCAGGCCCTCGGCCAGGGCCGGCTCTGCCTCGCGGAAGCGCTGGTCGGCATCGGGCGCGGCCGTGTCGATCACCGTGCCGGAGGGCAGCACGAAGGTCAGCGATTCCAAGGTGTGGTACGCGTTCTGGACGACACCGCAGCACATGCCGCTGGAGTTGTTGGAGAGGATGCCGCCCACGGTGCAGGTGTTGATTGACGCGGGATCGGGGCCCATCTTGGCGCGGTAGGGCCGCAGGGCGTGGTTCACGTGGGCGCCGATGACGCCGGGCTGCACCTTCACCTTGGCGCCACCCTCCAGCACCTGGATGCCCCGCCAGTTGCGGGCCACTTCCACCAGCAGGCCGTCCGACACCGACTGCCCCGAGAGGCTCGTGCCCGCGGCCCGGAAGGTCATGGGGATCCGGTGCTCCCGGCTGAGCCGGAAGAGCGACCGGACTTCCTCCACGGCACCGGCGAAGACCACGGCTTTCGGAATGAGCCGGTAGAAGCTCGCATCGGAGGCGAAGGCGATCAGGTCCACGGGACGGTCGAGCACACGGTCCGGCCCGACGATGGAAACGAGGGAATCCCTCAGGGAAGTGGCGGTGGCGGTGCTCATGAGAAACATCCTCTGGATCGGGCTATGGCGGAAAAAGGTCCCGCCGGCCTGCTGGGCGCGGCGGGACCCGGGTCTTACGTCAGGATGCCGCCCGGTCTACTTGGCAGGGGCGGGGGCGGGCAGGGTGGCCGGAGCGGCCGGGGCGGCCGGAGCAGGCGCCGTCACCGTGGCAGGGGCCGGCGGCAGCTGGGGCATCCAGTTGGCGGGCAGGACCTTCGCATAGAGGAAGATCACCACGCCGACCATGGCGGCCAGGGCCAGGCTGTGGAAGAACACGTAGCGGAGGATGGTGCCCTCCTCGCCCTGCTGGTTGGTGGCCACGGAGGCCACCACGAGGCTCTGGGCGTCGATCATCTTGCCCATGACGCCGCCGGTGGTGTTGGCCGCGGCGGTGAGGATCGGGTTCAGGCCCAGCTGCTGGGCAGTGATCTTCTGGAGGCCGCCGAACAGCACGTTGGAGGAGGTATCGCTGCCCGTCAGGGCCACGCCCAGCCAGCCCAGCATGGCGCTGAAGAAGGGGAAGAGGACACCGGTGCTGGCGAAGGCCAGGCCCATGGTGGCGTCCAGGCCCGCGGCCTTGGAGGTGAAGCCCAGGGCCAGCATGGCGGCGATGGTGAGCAGGGAGATCTTCACGCGGGCGACGGTCTTCCCGAAGATCTTGACCAGCTCCATGGGGCCGAACCCGGCCAGCAGGCCGCTGCAGATGCCGGCGAGGAGCAGGCTGGTGCCCGTGAGGGAGAGCCAGTTGAAGGTCCAGACCGCGGGCTCCTTGGAGACCTTGGCCACGACGGGAGGGGCCTTCTGGACGTTGTTGTGGAGCAGGGGGATTTCGATGTTCTTGACGGTGTAGCCGTAGAGGAAGTTCGGCTTGCCCTTGGGGCCGCCGTTGAGGAAGGTCTTCACCTGCGGGGTGCCCCAGGCGAACACGAACAGGGACAGGAACACCCAGGGCATCCAGGCCTTCACGATCTTCCCGGTGTTGTGGCTCGGGCCGGACTCGTGGGCCTCCTCGCGCTCGTGCTCGTAGCGCCAGATGGTCTTGGGCTGCCAGACCTTGAGGAAGAGGACGAGGGCGACCATGGAGACGATGGCGCCGATGATGTCCACCAGCCAGGGGCCGTGGAAGTTGCTCACCAGGAACTGGGTGATGGCGAAGCTGCCACCGGCCACGAGGCAGGCGGGCCAGACTTCCATCATCGCTTTGCGCCCGGCCATGGTCCAGATGATCCAGAAGGGCACGATGAGGGAGAAGATGGGCAGGATGCGGCCCGCGGCGGCGCTCAGCATTTCGAGCGGCAGGCCGGTCACGCCGGCGAGGGCGAGGAGGGGGCTGCCCAGGGCGCCATAGGCCACGGGGGCCGTGTTGCCGATGAGCGCGATGCCGGCGGCCTGGAGGGGGCGGAAGCCGAGGCCGATCAGCATGGCCGCGGAGATCGCCACGGGCGTGCCGAAGCCCGCCGCGCCCTCGATGAAGGCGCCGAAGCTGAAGGCGATCAGCAGGGCCTGGATGCGGCGGTCGGCCGCGAGGCCGGCGATGGAGTGCTTCACCACCTCGAAATCACCGGACTTCACCGTGATGTCGTAGATGAAGATGGCGTTGAGCACGATCCAGCCGATGGGCAGCAGGCCATAGAGGGCGCCATGCACCGCGGCCATGCCCGCCATGCCGGCCGGCATCCTGTAGACGAGGACGGCCACCACATAACAGGTGATCAGGCCCAGGATGGCAGAGTAGTGGGCCTTCACATGCTTGGCGAGGAAGCCTAGCAATACGAAGACCGGCAACGCGGCCACCAGCGCGGAGAGGAAGATATTCCCCGCGACGGGGGAATAGACTTGGGTCCAGGGGGTCATGCTGCCTCCAGGGATGGGGGTAGGGGATAGGAAGGTAGAGTTTTGGAAAAGAGCCTGGCAGAAGCCTACAATGGGTCTAGTGGTCAGACCAACCAGATTGATGGACGGCTTTGGTCACAATTTGTATCTACATACCTCGTGGTCACTTAGGATATGAATCATGGATCTCACCCCCATCAAGACCAGGCGCCTCTACGAAGAGATCGTGGAGCAAATTAAGCAGCTCATCGCCGATGGCAAGCTCAAGCCCGGGGATAAGCTCCTCGCCGAGCGCGATCTGGCGGACCGGTTCCAGGTCAGCCGGGCCTCCGTGCGGGAGGCCATCCGGACCCTGGAGATGCTCGGCATCATCGACATCCGGCCCGGCGAGGGCACCTTCGTCCGGGGCACCGAGTCCGACGACATCATCCGCCCCCTGGCCATGTTCCTGGCGGTGGAGCGCAACTCGCTCCTCGACATGTTCGAGATGCGCCGCATCTTCGAGACCGCCACCGCGAGCCTGGCCGCCCAGCGGGCCACCTTCGAGGAGCTCGACCAGATCGAGTCCATGCTGGCGAGCATGCGGGAACGGCTCAACCTGCAGGATTCCGAGAAGGGCGAGGAGTTCGACGCCGCCTTCCACTACGCCGTGGCGGAGGCGACCCACAACAGCCTGCTCACCAAGCTCTTCAAGACCGTGTCCGAGGAGTTCGCCAAGGCCAACTCCGTGGCCCGCCGGCAGCTGTACCACGACAACGTCCAGAACGCCCAGCGGATCATCGACCAGCACTCGGAGATCCTGCAGGCCATCCGCTCGGGCTCG
The DNA here is from genome assembly GCF_000428885.1 of Geothrix fermentans DSM 14018. GTDB lineage: Bacteria > Acidobacteriota > Holophagae > Holophagales > Holophagaceae > Geothrix > Geothrix fermentans. Next base: position 321,470 of record NZ_KE386810.1, read on the forward strand.
CCCCAGAAGGCCTCCGAGGCCATGCTGGCGCACCTGAACTTCGCCGAGGGCGAGCTGCGGAAGTGGATCGTCTGATTCCGCCCCGCCGGGCGCCTCGCCGGCGGAGCGTGCAGATGGTGGCCCCGGTGGGGTTCGAACCCACGACCAAGCGGTTATGAGCCGCCAGCTCTGACCGCTGAGCTACAGGGCCGGGGCCAGTGTAGCAAACGCCGGCGCGGTTCTCCGTCCTGGGGCAGGGGAAGGGGGTGGAGAATGGCTGGTAGCATGGGTCCTTTGCCCATCACCCATCGGGAGCCGGAACCGTGAAGGACGAGAAGCAGGTCACAGGGGCCGCCGAGGCCGGACATGCCGTGCTGGACGCGGCCCAGGCCGCCCTCGTGGATCTGCGGGAAACCTGGGATCCGGCCCAGGTGGACGGCTGGTGCGCCCAGGTGCTGGCGCGCTCCGGCCGCGTGGTGCTCACGGGCATGGGGAAGTCCGGGCTCGTGGGCCAGAAGGTCGCGGCCACCCTGGCCTCGACGGGATGCCCCAGCCTGTTCCTCCATCCGGCCGAGGCGCTCCACGGGGACCTCGGGATGGTGACCGGGGACGACACGGTCCTGGCCCTCTCCAACAGCGGGGAGAGCGAGGAGGTGGTCCGGCTGCTGCCGAGCCTGGTGCGCCTGGGCATTCCCATGGCGGCCATCACCGCCCGTCCCGAGAGCACCCTCGGCCAGGCGGTCCACTGGACCTTCACCTACCGGCTGCCCCAGGGTGAAGGCTGCCCCCTGGACCTGGCCCCCATGGCCAGCACCACCCTCCAGCTGATCTGGGGGGATCTGCTCGCCGCCAGCCTCATGGCCCGCCGGGGCTTCACCCGGGACCACTTCGCCCTGAATCATCCCGCTGGAAGTCTTGGCGCCAGACTCATGAAAGTGAAGCTCTTGATGCACACGAGCTGGCCCGCCGTCGAGCTCGGGGCGGGCCTGACCCGGGTGCTGAGGGCCATGACGGAGGGCCATCTGGGCATGGCCAGCGTCATGGAGGGGCCGAGGCTCCTGGGCGTCATCACCGATGGCGACATCCGCCGCGCCCTGGAGGCGGCCGAACGGGAGGGACGGAATCCCCTCGACCTCCGGGCGGAGCAGATGATGACCCGGACCCCGGCCATGATCGGAGAGGAGGCTCTGGCCCTGGAGGCTGCCGGCACCATGGAGGCCCGGAAGATCACCTTCCTCATGGTGGGACAGCCGGAGCGTCCCGTCGGACTCATCCACATCCATGACCTGCTGACAGCAAAGGTCTTGTAGCCGCAGAGTCCCGTTTTCAGTGTCGGTTCAAGGTTACATAATATACATTATCGAAAGTTAAATCTGGACCCCAAGGTGCCTTCCGTTCTGACCCGATATGTCCTCCGCCGCTGGGCCACCCCGTTCCTGGGGGCCCTGTTCTTCTACGGATTCCTGCTCCTGTCCTGGGAGATGGTGACCATCTCCAAGGAGCTGTTTTCCCAGGGCGCCCCCCTCCGCTGGATGATCCCCCTCCTGCTGACCTCGCTCCCCGAGAACCTGGGGATGGTCCTCCCCATGGCCGCGGTCCTGGGCGGGCTGATCGGGACCCAGCAGCTGATGGAAGGCTCCGAGCTCGTGGCGGCCCAGGGACTTGGCGCGGGTCGACGGACCTGGATGGCCCCCTGGTCCATCCTGGCCTCGCTGCTGGTCGTGCTGGCCACCCTGAACGCCCACCTCCTGGTTCCCGCCGCAGCCCGAGTCCAGCACAGGCTCCGGGGCCGGATGGCCGAGGAGGCCCAGGCGCGGTTCCTCCGTCCCGGCGCCCCTCCGTGGTTCCCGCCTGGCCAGCCCAACTCGGCCTTCTGGGTGTCCCCCGGCGGGCAGATCCACATCATGGAGTCCACCGCCCGGGGGGTTCAGCATCTCACCGCATCGACCATGACCTATGCCCTCGAGGCCAAGCCGGACGGCTCTTCGGAGCTGCAGCTTCATCTCTCGGGGCTCCAGGGCGTGCTCTACCAGCCCACTGGCTCCGGGAGCGTGATCCACCTCCACCAGGAGAACCAGGTGCTCCGGTTCGTCATCTCCGCGGGCACGCGCCTCCTGCCGCCGACACCCCTCCGCTATGAGGGCACCGCGGCCCTCATCCAGCGGATCCGGGCCAAGGGCGCCCCAGGCCTGGAGTCCCCCTGGGACCGGGACCTGCGCCTCCAGGCCGCCCTGGAGGTGAGCCGCCGGAGCACCCTGCCCCTGGCGGCCGCGGCCCTGCTCCTGCTGGGCATCGCAGTCGGCTTCGGCCATCCGCGCTTCTATCGGGGAGGGGCCATCCTCAAGAGCCTGGGCGTCATCATGCTCTACTACCTCGTCATGAAGTTCTTCGAAAACATGTGGTTGGCAGAGAAATTGAAATCGCCTTTCGTGCTGTTCCTGGTCCCGGTCCCCTTTCTGCTCGGTGGGTGGCTGCTCTTCCGGCACCGACTCAAGCCCCACCATCCCAGCCGCTTCCTTCGGAACCTCAGACCCCTGACCCGTCCCTGGCGCCGGTGGACGGCCCCCCTCCTCACCTTCCTCCGGGAGAAGCACGATGCCGCCACCCGGTGGATGCACGGGAAAGGCACCCAGCACGGCATCTTCCGCCACTGGGCCACCCTCTCCTGGTGGCGCAACTGGGCCTCCGCCCTGGGGAGCCTCCTGGTCCTCAACCTGCTGGTGGAGTACGCCACCCTTGCGGGAGACCTTTCCAAAAACGGCATTCATTTTATTGTTTTCGTTGAATATTGGCTCTGGAACCTTCCTCCGTTCCTGGCGGTCGCCTTCCCGATGGCCTTCCTGTTGGGGACCCTGCTGTCCCTGTCCGAAGCGGCGCTCAACCGCGAGTGGCTCGCCCTCCGGGCGGGCGGGGTCAGCCTTCTGCGGTGGCTCTGGAGCAGCCGGTTCGCCTGGGGAGTAGTGGCCCTCCTGACCCTGGGCCTGCAAGCCGGCCTCGCGCCGGTGGCCATGAATCGTGCCAACAGGCTTTACCGCCAAATCCTCAACCGGTCCGAAATCCAGGTCAGCACCAAGCCCTGGCTCCACCTGGGATCGACCGGCGTGCTCTGGCACTTGGAGGCCGACCAGCGCTGGGGGTTTCCGCTGAAGGCTCCGGGCGAGGCCCCGATCCTGCTGCGCTGGCGTCTGGGAGCCGCGCACTCCGATGCCCTGGCCTGGGGTGGACAGGAGTTCGTCCAGGGTCCGAGCGCGGATCGCCTGTTCCCCGCTCGGGCCCTGCGCGTCTTCGCCTCCGCCGAGGAGGCCCATACCTCGGACCTCTTCCACTGGCAGCGCTGGGCGCCGGATCCGGAGCGGTCCTACATGCTCTGGACCCGCCTGCTCGGCTGGCTGGCAGGCCCGTGCCTGGTCCTGGCCATGCTGTCCTACGCCTTCCCGGGACCTCGCCAGGGACGCGGCCAGGCCCTGGGCGCCGGCCTCGTGGCCGGTCTGGTGTTCCTGGGGTTGCAGACCCTCTTCGGCGGGGCCGCCCGGGCCTCGGAGATTCCAGCCTTCTGGGGTGTGCTCGCCCCCCTGCTGCTGCTCCTCTCGGTCTCCCTGCTCCGCCTCCGGCGCCTGAGGACCTGAGATGAGCGACCTGCTCGATCGCGCCCTCGCCCCCCTGCGGACCCATCCGACCCTGCGCCCGGGCGACCGCGTCCTCGCGGCCATGTCCGGGGGGGTGGACAGCTCCGTCATGGCCGCCTTGCTCCACCGCGCCGGCCACGAGGTCATCGGCATTTCCATGCAGCTCTTCGACAAGAAGACCGTTCAAACTTCGGATGGGAGGTGTTGCACTCTTGACGACTTCCAAGACGCCCGCCGGGTGGCCCACGACATGGGCTTTCCCCACTATGTGATGGACTTCGAGGCCCGCTTCCGGGAGACGGTCATCGAGGGGTTCATCCAGGGGTACATGGACGGTGAAACTCCCAGCCCCTGCATCCGTTGCAATCAGCATCTCAAGTTCTCTGCCCTGATGGAGCGGGCCGAGGCCCTGGCCGCCCCCTTCGTGGCCACGGGCCACTACGCGACCATTGAGGCAGAGCGCGGGCGGTGGCACCTGCGCAAGGCCTCGGACCCCGCCAAGGATCAGAGCTACTTCCTCTTCCATCACACCCAGGCCACCCTGGCCCGGACCCTGTTTCCCCTGGCCCACCTCACCAAGGCCGAGGTCCGGAGCCTGGGCGCGGAACTGGGCCTGCACCTGGCGGAGAAGCCCGAGAGCCAGGAGATCTGCTTCGTGACCCAGGACCGCTACGATGCCTTCCTCGAAGCCGAAGGACGGGATCCTGGCCTGGGAGAGGGCGAGGTCCGCCACCTGGACGGCCGGGTCCTGGGGCGGCACCACGGCTACTGGCGTCACACTGTGGGCCAGCGACGGGGCCTGGGCGTGGCCTACGCGGAGCCCCTCTACGTGGTGCGGCTCGAACCCGCCACCAATACCGTATGGGTGGGCGGGGAGGCGGACCTCCTGGGGCGGGACCTGGTGGCGCGCGAGCTGAGTTGGGTGGATGGGCCACCGGCGGGCCCCCTGGCCTGTCAGGCCCGGATCCGCAGCCGGTCCCAGGAGGCCGAGGCGCTGGCCATCCCCCTGCCGGACGGCCGGATCAAGGTCTCCTTCGCCGAGCCCCAGCGGGCCATCGCGGCGGGCCAGGCGGTGGTCTTCTACCGGGACGGCGAGGTCCTGGGCGGGGGCTGGATCGACTCGCGTCCCTGAGGGGCCGCGTTCACTTCCCCAGGGTGTAGGCCACGCCCGGGTAGCTCACGAAGTGGTAGAGGTTGGCCTCGGCCGTCGCCCCCATCCCCAGGTCCCGCACGGGAACCTGGGGGAAGCTGATGGAGGTGCCGAAGGCCACGGGATGGCCCACGGGACCGGAGGAGCCAAGACCCCGCGCGGTCTCCTCCAGGAGCAGCAGACCGAAGGGGATCGAAAAGCGGCCGCACCAGGGCATGCGGTACTGGTCGGGGTCCTGCGGGTTCACCACGGTCGCATAGAAATCCTGGGCCTTCGCCGCCGACACCGGCCCCGCCAGGGGGCCCGTCAGGAGCCGGCGGTCCCGCTCGGTGGCCTCGGTGTAGGCCGCCACGCCGCCCGCACCGTGGGGCGTGTACTTGAAGTCCTCGCCGTAGTGGATGCCGTCGGAGGAGATGACGATGGCCAGATCCCGGCCGAGGGACCAGCCGCGGACCTTCATGGCTTCGGCTAGGGCCTTCCCCAAGTGCGAGGCCAGCTCCTGGAAGCGCGGGAAGGACGCGGAGGGCACCAGGACAGGCACGATCTCCACCGCCGGATCCTGGTGCTTCAGCCAGTAGGCGATGGCCTCGACGGAGTGCTCGCTGTCCTGCATGGCTGCGTCGCGGAGGACCTCCCCGGCGGGCATCCGCGCCAGCAGATCCTCCCGCAGGCCGGAGACCCTGATCTCCCCGTCCGGGGAGCGCCAGGCACGATAGGGGTCAAACACCAGGGCGTCCTTGGCCCCGAAGCGGCGGTACTTGTGGAAGACGCCCACCAGCACGATGGTCCGGGCCTTCACCAGCGGCACGAGCTGGCGGTACACACGGCCCGCGTAGAGGTAGTCGTCGTGCGGGCAGAGCAGACCCGCCACACCGGGCGCGGGCATGGGTCCCAGCGCCTCCGGGGCCGGGGGGAGGGCTGACCGCTTCCACACCTTGGCCATCTGCGCTGCCGTGGATGCGAATCCCACCACATCCTGCTGACCACGGAGATCCCCCTGGGACGGGATTCCCATGGCCTTCCGCACCTCTTCCAGCGAGGGCCGCCGGGGCGGCGCGGCCGAGGGGGCGAGCGACGCCTGTGCGAGGCCAGGCAGGCAGGCGAAGAGGCAGGCGCAGAAGGCCGGGGCGCATCTCATGGGAGGGATCTCCGTGTCCACCGTAGCAGCACGGCTGGGCCTACCTGCGCGCCATCCGCGACTTCGATTCCGCTCGGCGCATGAAAAAGCCCCCTTGCGGGGGCTGGTGCTGGAGGCGCCGATCGGAATCGAACCGATGAATACAGGATTTGCAGTCCCGGGCCTTACCACTTGGCTACGGCGCCTTGCGTTTGGTGCGGTGGGGCTTCCTACATGATCCGGGCCGCTTGCGCGGCCCGAGTGGAGTGGAGCGGGTGATGGGATTTGAACCCACGACTTCAACCTTGGCAAGGTTGCACTCTACCACTGAGTTACACCCGCGTGAGACATCAAGACTAGCAATGGCGCGCGATACGGTCAACGGTCTTTTTCGGACCGGCAGGTGGGACAGAGGCCGAAGAGCATCAGCTGGTGCCGCGTGATGCGGAAGCCCGAGAGGTTCTCCAGTTCGATCAGCGATTCGTCCAGTCCGCAGGCGTCCACTTCCACCGTGCGCCCGCAGCGCTCGCACTGGAGGTGGTGGTGGTGCCGAGGCGAGTCGCAGCGCACGAAGCGCATCACCTGGTCGGGCCCCAGGATGCTCTCGGCCCAGCCCTCCTGCACGAAGCGCTCGAGGTTGCGGTAGACCGTGGGTAGGCCCGAGCGGCGCTCCGGCATGCGCTCCCAGATCTCCTCCGCGGTGAGCGGCCGGTCCGAGGCCTTGAGCACATGGAGGATCCCCTCCCGCTGGGGCGTCTGCCGCATGCCGGCCGCGCGCAGGGAGGGCGAATGGAGGGGGACGGGATCGGCCATGGCCCTAGGATGCCAGATTCGGGCATGCTGGAGCCCATGCTCCAGCGCACATTGGGCCGGCTGGGCGCGCCGGACGCCAGCCAGCCGTTCCTCCCCCTCGCCTTCCGGCTCTATGCCAGCTTCGGCCTGCTGGTGCTGCACCTCGCGCTGCCGGCCGAGGGCCGGGTCGTGGGCCCGGGCGAGGACCTCTACCTGGCCGCGCTGGCGATCCTTCTGGTGGAGGCCATCTGGGAGGCCAGCCGCGGTGTGCGGGGACGGGGCCAGATCTTCCCCACTCCGGGAGTGTCCTGGATCTGGTGGAACCTCGTGCTGGACCTGGCCCTGGTCACCCTGGTCATCGCCTACCAGGGCGTGGTCCAGGAGCGCTTCTCCACGCTCTACATCTTCCCGGTGCTGGCCTCCGCCTTCTACCTCGGGACCTCGGAGATCGTCTGGGTGGGGGTGGCCTCCTCGATCTCGCACATCCTGCTGGTACTGGGCTTCAGCCTCGGCCTGATTCCGCCCTTCGGCCTGTCGGGAGCTGGGCTCGATCTGGAAGGGGGCCGCCTGCCCTTCCTGCTGGGCATCGCCTCGCTCCAGATTTTCGCCACGACGCTGGTGGTGGTGCTGATCCGGAGGAATGTCGAGCGTCTGCGCACGGATCTGAGCGCCAGCGAAGCCACGGTGGACGAGCTGTCCGCCCTCCACCGCCGCGTGGTGGATTCCATGTCGTCCGGGCTCATCACGCTCGATTCCGAAGGGCGGATCACCTCCGCGAACCCCGCCGCCGTGGCGATCCTCGGGCGGCCCGTGCCCCTGGGCGCACCCATCCAGGAGGTCCTCCCCCTGGGCGATTCGATCCTGGCCCAGCAACGCTTCGAGCTGACCCTGCCAGCGGGGGGACGGAACCCCCGGATCCTGGGTGGGCATCTGACCTCCCTCCGCGGCGCCGGCGGGCAGGAGACGGGCCAGCTGGTGCTGTTCCAGGATCTGACCGAGCTCAAGGCCCTTGAGGAGCGCACCCGCATCAGCGAGCGGCTGGCGGCCATCGGCCAGCTGGCGGCGGGACTCGCCCACGAGCTCCGCAATCCCCTCGCATCCATCACCGGCTGCGTGCAGTTGCTGCACCGCCAGGAATCCCCCGAGGAGGTCAGGACGCGCGTGCTCGGCATCCTGGACCGGGAGACCCAACGGGTGGGCGCCATCGTCTCCGACTTCCTCGACTTCGCCCGCCCCGAGGCCGGTCCCGGCCAGGTGCTGTCGCTTCCCCGCGTCCTGGAGGAGGTGCGGGCGAGCTGGGAGATGGATCCCCGCACGGAGGGGCTCGCCCTCGCCCTGCGGGAACCACCCCAGGCCTCCCTCCTGGCGGATCCGGTGGGCCTGCACCGCATGCTCATGAACCTGCTGAGCAATGCGCGGAAGGCGGTGAAGGATGTCCCGGCTCCGCTCGTCAGCCTCTCCGCCTCGCTCAGCGGGAACCGGATCCGATTGCTGGTGGAGGACAACGGGTGCGGCATGGGCCCCGGCCAGCTGGACCGCCTCTTCGTGCCGTTTTCCGGCACCTTCGAGGAGGGCTCCGGCCTGGGCATGAGCCTGGTCTACAAGTTCACGGAAGCCATGGGCTGGACCATCGACGTCGAGAGTGAGCCTGGATCGGGGACTCGAGTCGGCATTTTACTACCAATACACCCATCCGAAGGTGCATTGGCGGAACCAGCAGATCCGGCGTAAACTTCCGGCAGCTTTCCATCATCTAAATCAGGACACACCCTTGCAGGGTCCACTTGGCACCTGCCAAAGTGGTTCATCCCTTCCACTGCTTTCGGCACCTGCCCCTGAGGCAGGCACCGGCCAGGCATGAAAGAGAGTGGCCATCCGCCAATGCCTTTGACATCCTCCGCATGCCCACCGGGCCAGGATATGCCATGAATCGCAAGCTCATCCGACCGAACCTCAGCGAACTCAAGGACAAGCTGGGCATTCCCGCCAAGGGGGGCGGCGGGGAAGTCATGACTCCGGTCCCCCCTGCCATGACCGCGAGCGGGGAGCCCAATCCGGCGGTGAACCCCGCCGCCGCCACGGCCCCGCAGGGGCTTGGAAGTCCCCGGCGCCGGATCGCGCCGCCCGAGCAGACCAACGCGGAGAGCTTCTACTACCTCAAGCAGATGCAGTCCAAGACGCCGATGGTGATCGTGCTGCAGGATGACGAGAAGGTGCGCGGGGTCATCGAGTGGTACGACAAGCACTGCCTCAAGATCAACCGGGTGAAGGAACCCAACATCCTCGTGCCCAAGCACAACATCAAGTACATCTACAAGCAGGAGGAGGAGCCCCGGATCCGCCGCAGCCGTCCGGCGAAGAAGGAGGAGCCCCTGGCCCCCGAAGTGGAGATCGCGGCCTACGATTGAGGGTGAACCGCCCTCCGGGATCACCATGAGCCGCCGTCCGCGCATCGCCATCACCCTGGGAGATCCCTGCGGCATCGGGCCCGAGCTGCTGCTGAGGTCCCTGCCCACGCTGTGTTCCTGGGCGGAGGTCGTGGTGATGGGCTCCCGGGCGGGCGTGGATCTGCTCCGGAGCACGGAGGGGCGCCGCGCCACCTGGCGCTGGGCGGACGCCCCGGCGCCTGGCCCCGAGGGTTTCCAGGGGACGGCCTGCGGCCTCGAGGTGGAGAGCCCCGGACGGTCGGACCTCGCCCTGTGGCTGGATCCCGTGCCCGAGATCCGCGCGGACCGTCTGACCCTCGGGCAGGGCTCCGCCGCCTCCGGCCGGGCCACGGTGGAGGCCATCCGCCTGGCTGCGAGCCAGGCCCTGTCCGGCGCCGTGGACGCCCTCACCACCCTGCCCATGGCCAAGTCCGCCGCGCACCTCGCCGGCTACCCCATCCCCGGCCACACGGAATACCTCCAGGAGCTGGCCGGCGCGCCCCTCGCGCGCATGGCCTTCGTGAGTCCCCGCCTGTCCGTGGTGCTGCACACGGTCCATCAGAGCCTGCGGTCGGTGGTGGACGGCCTGGATGCGGCGGCTGTGGCCGAGACCCTGGCCTTCTCCGCCAGCCGGTTCATCCAGCTGACCGGGAATCCGGACCTCCGGGTGGCCCTCTGCGCCCTCAACCCCCACGCCGGGGAATCCGGCGCCTTCGGCGACGAGGAAGGGCTGCTGGTTGAGGCCCGGGACCGGGCCGAGGCGGCCTTCCGCGAGGCCGGGCCCGCCGGTCCCTACGCCGCCCTGCCCTCCCCCTTCCCCCCGGAGCCCCTGCCGAAGGGCGCCCTCTACCCCAGGTTCTCCGGCCCCCACCCCTCGGACAGCCTCTTCCACCGGGCCGTGTCCGGCGAGTTCGACCTGGTGGTGGCCCTGTACCACGACCAGGGGCTCATCCCCATCAAGCTGCTGGAGCCCACCCGCGCCGTGAACCTCACCCTGGGCCTGCCGTTCATCCGCACCAGCCCGGACCATGGCACCGCCTTCGACAAGGCCGGGAAGTGGATCGCGGATCCCAGGAACTTCCTCGAGGCCGCGGCCCTGGCCGTGCGGCTCGCGGGGCGCTCCCGCCGGGAGGCGTGGACCGCCCAGGTGACCGGGCCTTGAGCCCCTCCCTGCGGGCCGCCTTCGGACCGGGCGCCACGCTGCCGGCGGTGGAGCCCCCGGCTGGCGCCACGCCGCGCACCGCGCTTCCCGTGCGCCTGGGTGTCCCCCGCCACCTGCCGGCCCACCTGGATCGCCTCCAGGCCGGCGCCGCGGCCCTCGGGCGTCCCACCGCCTGGCTGGACGAGGCCGCCGAGGAGCTGACCTACTGGCTCAAGCGGCACCCAGCCCAGGAAGCAGCCCTGCGGCTCGAACTCCACCTGGATCTCCGGCTCCTGGATGCCCGCCTGGAGCCCCTGCCCGTGGCCTCCTCGCCCTACCGCCTCGCGCCCATGCCCCACCCCATGGGAAACCTGCGGGCGGATCCGCTGGCGCCCCACAAGGGGCTCTCGGGCCCCTGGCGTCACCAGGCGCTCTCGGAAGCCTGGCGGCGGGGCGCGGAGGATGCCCTGCTGCTCTGGCCCGACGGCACCCTGGCCGAGAGCGCCATCGCCACCGTGGCCCTGGAGCGCGACGGACGGCTCATCCTGCCTCCGGCCGGAGGCCGCGTCGCCAGCGTGACCGAGCGCCTGGATCTCGCCGCCTGGGCGGGGGAGCGGGGCTGGGCCCTGGACCAGGCTCCCATCCCCCTGGAAGCCTGCGAGGGGGGGCGCCTCTGGTGCCTGAACGCCCTCCGCGGCCTGTGGCCCGCCGCCATTCCATGAGAGCCTTGCAGACAGGATCCCCCCCATGGCTTTCGCAGACCTGATCTCGGCGCTGCTGCTGCCCCTTCCTCCCTGGCTGGGGTTCTGGACCTTCCGCCGCAAGGGCCGCGTGGGCCTCAGCTACGGCTACTTCCTCGGTGGCATCCTCGCGGTTCTGGCGCTGCCCTGGGCCCACCTCACGGGCCTGCCCCTGGCAACGGCTCAGCTCGGGGCGGCTCTGTTCGGGTTCACCATCTTCCTCCAGTCCCAGCGTGAGGGCGTCCAGGGTGCCCGGCGGCTGGCCGTGGGGGTCGGGGGCGCGAGCGTGTTCCTGGCCCTCCTGCTGGTCCGCCTCCACCTGCCCTGGCGCGAGGTGCTGCACCTCTGGATCGGCGCGGCCCTCGAGGCCGTCCTCTGGCTGGTGCTCTCGGATCTGGCCTACCGGTGGACCCACGGGCGCCAGCTGGAGCTGCGGATGCCCCTCGTGGGCGCGGCCACCCTGGGCGCGGGCGCGCTGGCCCAGGCCCTGCTGCCGCCGGGCGCGCCCAGGCTGTCCTGGCCCTCAGCCATCCTCGCAGGCCTGCTCCTGGGCCTGGTCGCCCTCCAGCAGCTCAAGTGGCTCCGGGAGAAGGGCGCCTGGGTGGAGGGGCGCGGCCAAGGGCTCCGCATGGCCCTGGCCCTCATCGAGAAGGCGGGCCCCGCCGAGCTGCCGGGCCTGGCGGTGGGTCTCGACCCGCGGCAGCCCATGTGGCTGGTGGACGACCAGGGACGGGTGCTGGAGTCCAACGGCCCTTTCAGCCAGCTGGTGGGCCTGCCCCGGTCCAGGCTTCGCGGTTACGCCCTGGACGCGCTCTTCCAAGGCGGGGACCTGCCCGTCTGGCAGACCATCCGGGAGCAGCTCATCCAGTTCGGGAGCGCCTCCGTGGCCGCCACCCAGGTCAGCGAGGACGGCGCCTTCAGCGAAGTGGTCCTGGAGGCCTCGGCCTTCGATCGGGGCATGGGCCTGGTGTGGATCGCCAGCACCACCGCCGGAGCCCTGGCCCTGCAGACCGGCCCTGCGCCCCGTTCCGGCGGCGATGAGGAGCGGCGGAGGCTCGGCGCCAACGCCATGCTGGCCCTCGCGGGAGCCTCGGACCGTCTGGTGGCCGAGGCCCCGGAAGGCCCCCTCCGGGAAGCGGCTGGGCTCGTGCGGGAGGCTGCGGCCAGGCTGTCCCCGCCAGTGCCGGAGCGGGGTCCGCTGGAGGGGCGTGCGGTCCTGGAGGCGCTGCTGCCGGGCCTCCGCAGGATCCTCCCGCCGGGCCGGAGGCTGGACCTCCGTGCGGCGGCAGTGCCCCTGGCCGTGGAGCCGGAAGCCCTGAAGCGCATCGCCACCCAGCTGCTGCTCCACGCCCGCGAACGGACGGGCCGGGAGGACCTGGTGCTGACCCTGGAGGCCGCGGACCTGGGCGGTCATGGCTTCGGCCTTCTCCACGCCGGAACGGCGGGCGGAGCGGGAACCTGGTCCCGGGAAGTGTTCGGCCTCGGCTGGCTGCGGCAGTCCGTCCTCGAAGCCGGCGGCATGCTGGAACTGGAGCAGGACACCCGCGCGGGTGTGCGGCCGCGGGTGTACCTGCCCACCGCTGCAGCGGCCCGGACGCTGGAGGGACCGCTGCTGGCGGGCCGGATGCTCTGGATCGTGGACCGCGATCCCCTGGCGCGGGGCGCCCTGGCCGATCTGGTCCAGTGGCTGGGGGGAGGATCGGTCGCTTTCGAGGACCTGCCGCAGCTCCTGCGGGGCAGCCGGGGCCAGCCCCAGCCGGATGTGCTGGTGCTGGAGCGGACGCCCAAGCTGGAGCGCTTCCACCGTTCGCTGAGAGCCTTCCAGAAGGAGCCCATCCCCACCCTGGTGATCGGCATGGGCCAGCCCCTGCCCATGGATCCGGCCTCCCTGGGCCTGCGCCGGATCGCCTTCCTGGAGAAACCCTTCGGACCGGCCGCCTTCGCCCAGTCCGTGCTGGCGCTGCTGCGGGGCCCCGGAGAGTGATGTTGTAGGCTGGAGGCTGGAGGCGGCATGTCGACAGTGGCGGTGATCCTGGCGGCGGGACTCGGAACCCGCATGAAATCCCGGCTTCCCAAGGTCCTGCATCCGATCCTCGGTGACCCCTCCCTGCTCTGGGTCCTGCGCACCCTGCCCCCGGCCCTCGGTGGGGCCGTCGTCGTCATCCACCACGGCAAGGAACTCGTCCTCGAAGCCCTTGACGCCTGGCGCGCCGCGGGGCTTCTGCACTGTCCCGTCACCGCGGTAGACCAGGGCGAGCCTCTGGGGACGGGCCATGCCCTGCAGGTCTGCATCCCGGAGCTGGATCGCCTCGGGGCCCGGAAGGTGGCCATCCTCTGCGGCGACGTGCCACTCACCTCCGCCGCCACCGTGAGGCATCTCTGTTCCGCCGAGGCCCTTCTCCTGGCCATGGACCTGCCTGCCCCCGGATCCTACGGCCGGGTGATCCAGCAGGCCGATGGCCGCCTCTCGGGCATCGTGGAGGCCAAGGACGCCACGCCGGCGCAGCTGGCGGTCCAGCGCGTGAACGGCGGCGCCTATGCCCTGCCCTGGCCCGCCCTGAAGAAGGCCCTCCAGGGCCTGACGAACCAGAACGCCCAGAAGGAGTACTACCTGACGGATGCGGTGGCCGCTGTGGCCCGGGACCTCGCCGTGGCCGTGGAGGTCTGCGATCCCGAAGAGCTCGCGGGCATGAACTCCCGGCAGGACCAGGCCGCGCTCCAGGCGGCGGCGCAGCGGCGCATCCAGCGCTACTGGATGGCCGAGGGCGTGACCTTCCTCCATCCCGACAGCACGCTGGTGGGTCCGCGGGTGGCCCTGTCGCGGGACGTCCTGCTGGAACCCGGAGTCCGGCTGGAAGGCGCAGTCCGCATCGGCGAAGGCTGCCGCATCGGCCAGGGCACGGTGATCACGGATGCCGTGCTGGGCGAGGGCGTGGAGGTGCGCCCCTACTGCGTCATCGAGCAGGCCGTCGTGGGGGCCGGCGCCAAGGTGGGGCCCTTCGCGCGGCTGCGGGAAGGCACGGACCTGGCGGAAGGCGTCCACATCGGGAACTTCGTGGAGACCAAGAAGGCGAAGCTCCACCGCGGCGCCAAGGCCAACCACCTGGCCTACCTTGGCGACGCGGAGATCGGCGAAGGCACGAACATCGGCGCGGGCGTCATCACCTGCAACTACGACGGGGTGAACAAGCACCGGACCGTCATCGGCGACCGGGTATTCGTGGGCTCTGACACCCAGCTGGTCGCTCCGGTGACCATCGGCGACGGCGCCCTCATCGGCGCGGGAAGCACCATCACCCGCGATGTGCCGGCGGACGCCCTAGCCCTGAGCCGGGCCGCCCAGACGGAGAAAGAGGGCGGCGCCTCCCGCCTGCGGAACCGGCAGAAGAAGCAGACTCGGTTAAGCTAGTCCTTTGCGCCCCGGAGCCCCATGGTTTTGACCTTCATCGACAAGACCGGCGCCACCGTGCTCGCCGCACTGGACACCGCCGGGGACTTCGCCACGCTGGCGGGCCGCACCTTCGCCGCCATCTTCAAGCGCCCCTTCGACGGCAAGAACCTGATGAACCAGTTCCAGGCCGTGGGCGTCCACTCCCTGCCGGTGGTGATCCTCACGAGCGTTGCCGTGAGCATGGTGTTCGCCGTGCAGCTGGCCTTCGGCTTCCGGCAGTTCCAGGCCGAGGGCCTGGCCGCCCAGGTGGAGGGCCTGGCCATCGTCCGCGAGCTGGGGCCGGTGATCACGGGCCTCATGCTCTCCGGCCGCATCGGCTCGGCCATGGCGGCCGAGCTGGGCACCATGCAGGTGACGGAACAGATCGACGCCCTGGAATGCCTGGCCACGGACCCCATCCACTACCTCTTCGTGCCGCGCTTCCTGGCCTCCATCGTGGTGGTGCCCCTGCTGACGGTGGTCTCCATCTACGTGGGCTTCTGGGGCGGCTACCTCATTCTCGTGGGCGTGGAGGGGCAGAGCGCCTTCGTCTACAGCCACGAGTTCTACAAGCTGCTGGCCTTCCGCGACCTCCGCATCGCGCTCTACAAGGCCCTGGTCTTCGGGATGATCATCGCCCTGGTGGGCTGCTGGAAGGGCTACCGCACCCAGGGCGGCGCCGAGGGCGTGGGCAATGCCCCCACCAGCAGCGTGGTGACCAGCTCGCTGTGGATCCTGATCTCCGACTTCTTCCTGACCAAGTTGCTGCTTGTATGACCTTGACCCAGCTTGACTCCCCCGATCGCGCGCCACGCATGTGGCACGCTCCCACTCACGCTGCGCCTTCGGCTTGCGATCGCGGAGGGGGTAACCTCTTCCTGACCAAGCTCCTGCTGGTGTGACGGCATGGCCCTCATCGACGTCGTCAACCTCTCCAAGGCCTTCGGTCCGAAGGTCGTGCTGTCCAACGTCAACCTTCAGGTCCAGGAGGGTGAGAGCCTCGTGGTGCTGGGAGGCTCCGGCACCGGCAAGACCGTGCTGCTGCGCAACATCATGGGCCTGCTCACGCCGGACTCCGGGCACGTGGCCATCGAGGGGAAGATCATCGCCCAGTTGAAGCGGGACGAGCTCTTCAAGGTCCGCCAGAGCATCGGCATGTGCTTCCAGATGGCGGCCCTCTTCGATTCCATGACCGTCTTCGAGAATGTGGCCTTCGGGCTCCGCCGCCACCTCGACATCACCGAAGATGAGATCCAGGCCCGCGTGGACGAGTGCCTCTCCCTCGTGGGCATGAAGGGCACCGACAAGCTGAAGCCCGCGGAGCTGTCCGGCGGCATGAAGCGCCGCGTGGGCTTCGCCCGGGCCATCGCCCTCAAGCCCAAGATCCTCCTCTTCGACGAGCCCACCACGGGCCTGGATCCCGTGATGACCGACGTCATCGGCCGCGTGATCCTCGACCTCAAGCACGAACTGGGCGTCACCACCATCACCATCACCCACGACCTGAAGTCCGCCTTCGAGATCGCCGACCGCATCGCCCTGCTCTTCCGGGGCGAGTGCCTGGCCTGCGAGCCGCCCGCGGATTTCAAGGTGAACCCACATCCCGTCATCCAGCAGTTCCTGAGGGGCGACGCCGAAGGCCCCTTCCTCCAGGATCCGCCCCCGCCCAAGCGCAAACCCAAGGAGGTCCAATCATGAAGGCCGAAACCAAGGTCGGACTCTTCTTCACGGGCGCCATCGTGCTTCTCGGCGTGCTGGTCTTCCGCTCCGAGAAGCTGGAGATCGGCGGCAAGAAGAACCAGGCGGAGCGCTTCACCTACTTCGATTCCGTGGCGGGCCTCAATGTCCAGAGCGCCGTGCGCATCGCCGGCGTGAAGGTGGGCGATGTCCGCACCATCACCCTCGATGGCGGCAAGGCCCGTGTGGTGGTGGGCCTGGACCCTGCCGTGCCGATCTATGCGGACGCCTTCGTGTCGCTGGGCTCCATCGGCATCCTGGGCGAGAAGTTCATCGACCTGGATACGGGCCACAGCGCCAAGGGGCCCTTCCCCGAGGGCCAGCCCCTGCCCAGCAAGGCCGGCGTCAGCCTCGACAACCTCATGGAGACCCTGGCGGACATCGGCAAGAACGTGAAGGGCGTCACCCAGGCGCTGAACGAGTCCATCGGCGGCGAGCAGGGGCGTCAGAAACTCGACGAGATCGTGGACAACATCCGCGTGCTGACCGCCGAGTTCCGCTCCATGGCCCAGGAGAACCACAGCGCCATCAACAACACCATGGGCAACGTCGAGGCCATCACCGCCGACCTGCGGGACAAGCTGCCCAAGCTGGCCCAGCAGTTCGAGACCGTGGGCAAGAACCTCAACGCCATCCTCGAGGAGAACCGGCCTGAGCTGAAGGGCGTGATGAGCGACGTGCGCAAGCTGGCCCAGAGCTTCCAGGGCACCGCGGACAACCTCAAGGTCCTCACGGACCGCATCAACAACGGCCAGGGCACCATCGGCAAGCTGCTCAACGACGAGACCACCATCAAGAAGATCAACGAGGCCGTGGACAACGTGAACGGCCTGCTCGGCGGCTTCAACAAGATGGAGTTCCGCCTCGACATGGACGCGGCCCAGTGGGACAAGCGCAAGGACAGCCGCGTGGCCCTCGGCCTCGAGATCGCGCCCAAGCCGGACTACTGGTACGCCCTGGGCTTCGCCTCCACGCCGGACGGCAAGCTCAGCGAGAGCACCCGGACCGTCACCCAGATCGATCCCATCACGGGCCAGACCGTGAGCGTGCTCGAAAAGAACCGGTTCGTGACCACCGACCAGAGCTTCACCGTGTCGGCCCAGTTCGCCAAGCGCCTGGGCGCCGCCGTCTTCTCCGCGGGCATCGTGGAAGGCAAGGGCGGCGGCGGCGTGGAGCTCCGCACCCTGGACAACGACCGCCTGCGTCTCGGCCTGCTGGCCTATGACTTCACGAAGCGCCCGGAGAAGCCGAACCCGCGCTACCGCTTCACCACCAGCTACCAGTTCTGGAAGGGCGCCTACGTGCAGGCCGGTGTCCAGGACATCGGCAACAAGGACCTCCGCACGGTCTTCTTCGGCGGCGGCCTCCGCTGGAAGGATGATGACCTGAAGAAGATCATCGGCCTGGCCGGAGCCTCCAAGTGAAGGAGTCCCGCGCCCTGCCGCCTCCCGGCGTCCTGCCGGAGGAGCGGGGCGCGCTGTTCCTCTGGGTCCGCCGGGGCCTGCCCCTGGCGGCCGCGGCCTTTGCCTTCCTGGGAGCGGCGCTCCACACCGCCGGCCGCGGGTGGTGGCTGCTGGGCGGCGTGGCCGCCCTCGCGGCCGTCTGGCCCAGCTTCCTGCGGGGCGATGCGTCCCACCCGAGCCGCACCACCGCCCGCCGTCAGGACAGCCTCTGGGCCCAGGCCTTCCGGCCCCTGGCCCGCTGGCTGCACCTGGAGGAGGCCTGGATCCTCTCCTACTGCGGCCACAACAACCGGCGCGTCCGGGAGGCCTTCTGCGGCCGCCGGGCCAAGCGGGCTCTCATCCTGCTGCCCCACTGCATCCAACTCGCCCGCTGCAAGGCCGGCATCCTCGATGACCTCCAGGCCTGCTACGACTGCGGCCTCTGCCCCGTGGGCGACTACATGAACCTGGTGCTGACCAACCGCTGGGAGGGCCGCATCACCAACCGCAGCCACAAGGCCTACCGGGAGGCCCGGGAATACCGGCCCGATCTGGTGGTGGCCGTGAGCTGCTCGGACCGCCTGCTCAAGGGCCTCACGAAGATGCCCGAGATCCCCTGCTACGTGATTTCCCTGGGCCTGCCCCACGGCATGTGCGTGGACACGGACTTCAGCGTGCCCCACCTGCTCGCCGCCATGGAGACCTTGGTGGAGCCCCGCCGCCCCTCCGGCGAGGTCCAGACCCTGCGGCGCGAAGGCATCGCGTGACCGGGGGGGCCCCCCGCTTCCCCATCCGGCGCCTCTTCCAGGGCCTCCTCGGACCCCGGACGATGGCCTACCTGCTGCACCTGCGGCCCCTGGAGTGGCCCATCATGTCGGCCCACTTCCTCCTGGGCACGCTGCTGGCCGGCGGCTGGGCCCTGCGGGTCCGCCCTACGCTGCTGGGCTGGTTCGTCTTCGTGGCCCTGCTCAATGGCGGCACCCTGGCCATCAACAGCGCCTTCGACCAGGACGAGGGCGACATCGGCTACCTGAAGGCGCCGCCCAGGCCCCCCGAGCATCTGCTGGCCTTCTCCTCCGCCCTGCTGGCCGCTTCGGCGGGGCTGGGCTTCCTCCTGCCCCGGCCCTTCGCCTGGATCAACCTGGCCTGCGTGATCATGAGCGTCCTGTATTCGGTGCCCCCGGTGCGCCTCAAAGCCCGGGCCGGGTGGGACCTGCTCATCAACTGCCTCGGCTTCGGCCTCCTCACGCCCCTGGCGGGCTGGGCCCTCACGGGGCGCCCCTTCGACACCGCCATCCTACGGGCCTCCTGGGGCTTCGCCTTCCTCTTCGCCACCCTCTATCCCATGACCCAGATCTACCAGGTGGCCGAGGACACCCGCCGCGGGGACCGCACCCTCGTGATCCGGGTGGGCGTGGGCCGGAGCCTGGCCCTGGCCCTGGCCGCAGCCCTGGCGGCCCACCTGCTCTTCGGCGCCGCGATCCTGGCCCTGGGGCGCCCCCTCTGGCCGATGGCGCTCTCCCTGGCCGCCTGGCTGGGGGTCCTCCTGCCCTGGATGCGGGGGTGGCGGGGCTGGACCGATCGTCGGCACGAAACTGGCATGTACTGGGGGCTGGGTGCCTGGGCGGTGACCGACCTAAGCCTTTTGGTCCTGCTCTGGCCCTGACCGTTATTTCTATCGCGGAATCCACCACTTGATCCAGTAGACTAGGAACGAGTGACGACAATCGTTATCTTCATGGAGCAGGCATGGGGTTCAAGCGGGGGATCCAGTGGGTGGGAATTTTGTGCTGCGCGGGCCTCACGGCCCTGAGCGCGGCCGCGCGCCCCACCGCCAAGCTCTCGCTCAAGTCCGCCTCCGCCTTGGTCCTGGACCAGGCCACAGGCCAGCCCCTGATCGAGAAGCAGGCCGGAGCCGTCCAGCCCATCGCCTCCCTCACCAAGCTCATGACCGCCATGGTCCTGCTGGACGCCCAGCTGGACCCCCGGGAGATGCTCACCATCACCCGCGATGACATGGACATGCTGCGCCACAGCAAGTCCCGTCTCCCCGTGGGTACCCGCCTGCCCCGGGAGCAGGCCCTCCTGTTGGCCCTGCTGGCCTCGGAGAACCGGGCCGCCCACGCCTTGGGCCGCACCTTCCCCGGCGGCCTCACCGCCTTCGTCGAGGCCATGAACGCCAAGGCCAAGGCCCTGGGCCTGGAGGAGACGAAGTTCGAGGACCCCACGGGCCTGTCCGCCGGAAACGTGGCCTCCGCCCACGACCTGGCCCGCATCATGGACGCGGCCTACCGCTACCCCGAGATCCGCGACTTCAGCACCCGGCCGGAGACCACCATCCAGGCCGGCCGCCGCAGCATCCAGTTCCCCAACACCAATGCCCTGGTGCGCAACCCCCGCTGGAACATCGGCCTCTCCAAGACCGGCTACATCGAGGAAGCCGGACGCTGCCTCGTGATGCAGGCCATGCTGGCCAACCGCCCCGTGCTCATCATCCTGCTGGATTCCTGGGGCAAGTACTCGCGCCTGGGCGATGCGAACCGCATCAAGTCCTGGCTGGAATCCAAGCTGGGATCCAAGGGCTGAGGCCTTGCTGGTTCCGACCGTCGAGCCCCCCTTCCCTCTGAGCTGGGGCTTCTCCACCCGTCTCGACCCACCGGAAGCCCTGCCCGCCCGGCGCCTGGACCAGGTGCACCGCTGCGGCATCGTGGAGGCCTCCGAGGCGGTGGTTGAAGGCGACGGACAGTGGACCACCCGGCCCGACCTCCGCATCGGCGTGCGCGTGGCCGACTGCGTGCCCATCCTGCTCGCGGGTCCCCTGGCTGACGGAACGCCCTGGGTGGCCGCCCTGCATGCGGGCTGGCGCGGGGCCACGGGCCATGGGGATCCGGAACCCGGAGGCGGCATCCTGCGCCGCGGCGTGGCCCGCTTCCACGCCCTGGGGGGCCATCCCGCGGACCTGGCCTGGGCCCTCGGGCCCGCCATCCTGGCCTGCCATTTCGAAGTGGGCGAAGAGGTCATCGGAGCCGCCCGGAAGGACCCCGCCTGGCAGGAGAGCCTGCGAAGCGAGGGCCCCTCCGGAAAGGCCCACCTGGATCTTCACGGCTTCCTCCGCGCCCAGGCTCTGGATCTCGGCCTGGACGCCGCCAAAGACGGCAGTGTGGCGCTCTGCACCGTGTGCCGTCCCGACCTGCTCTACTCCTACCGCCGGGGCGAGACCGCCGGCCGCCAGTGGGGCTGGGTCGAGATCCGCTAATCTGGAAGCCAGCCTCGTCCTCAAGGCCTGAAGCCTGAGGACTGAAGACCGAAGACTGAGGACAGCCATGCTCAACATCACCGACATCCGCATCACCAAGGTGGAGGGCGACGACAAGCTGCGGGCCTTCGCTGCGCTGGTCATCGACGACTGCTTCCTGGTGGGCGACCTGCGGGTGGTGGAGGGCGAGGACGGCTACTTCGTCGCCATGCCCAGCCGCCGCAAGCGGGACGGCAGCTTCAAGGACATCGCCTATCCCCTGAACAACGCCCTGCGCGAGCTGATCGAGGAGAAGGTGCTTCTGGCCTATGAGACCGCCACCGGCCACCGCGCCCTCAGCCGCATCGAGCGCGGGGAGAGCGCCCAGGTGCGGCCCGACCTGCTGAGCGTCGAGGAGTTCGGGTTCACTCCGAAGACCAACCCCTGATCCCGGCCCGGAACCCGGGACTTCGGCCCCGGGGCTTGGGCAGGACGCAGACCCGCGCTATGCTTGCCTTTCCGCCTGGGGAGTAGCCAAGTGGTAAGGCAGCAGGTTTTGATCCTGCGTACCGAGGGTTCGAATCCTTCCTCCCCAACGAATACGGCCGCCGCAAGGCGGTCGTATCGTTGAGGAGCGCATGAAGGATTCGAAGTCAGGGATGGCGCGCAGGCAGGGCCAGCCGGGAGCAGCCCGGGGGGCTGATCCCGGCGGTCCGGCGCAGCCGGAGGTCCGTGCTCAGCCAGCCCTGCGGCCGGAGCGTCACCCGCAGGGTGACGTGGAGGGAATCCTTCCTCCCCAACGAATACGGCCGCCGCAAGGCGGTCGTATTCGTTGGGGGACGGGAAAAGGAACCGAGGCAGCCTAGGCCGCGCCGATGGGGTCGTCCTGGTGGTGGAGGGACCGGCTGGCGTTCCAGACACGGATGAGGTGCGGCTGGGCGTGCCGGTACCAGTAGCGGATGAGGTCGGTGCGCCGGCGGTCCGACTCGCCGGCCAGGAAGGCCCCGTCGGCGAGGGCGAAGGATGCGTCGACGCCTGGCCCCAGGACATGGAACCGGGCGACACCCCGCACATCTGGTCCGATCACGATCCGCAGGCCGCCCAGGCTTCCGGTGGGCGCGCGCCCGGCCAGCAGCAGGGGCTCCGTCCCGTCAAAGAACACCCAGACCCCGCTGTTCAGCGCGGCCGCGAGGTGCTCCTCGAACGCCTCGACCCTTGAGAACCCCTGCAGCCGGTCCAACCGGAGCGCCCGCCGGGCCCCTTCCCTCCCGGATGACGGGACCTGCCAGACCATGCGCTTCGGGCGCGTCCATGGCGCACAGACGGCCAGATGCCCCGGTCCCGAAACAGGCTGGAGATCGCTCGAAACGATGGCCATGGGTGGACTCCTTCCCGAGCCCCCCATGAAACACGCCCTCCACCCTCCCCGCAGCAGAAACCGCCGAACGGTCGATTCTGGGGGCCGAATGGTCGATTTGCTGCGGCAACCCTGATGGGGCCACGGAAACATCGGGGAGACTATAACCAAGCCCCCTGGAGTCGCTCGTCTACAGCGGAAACCTCAACCCCTTATCCCCCCTCACCTCCACGGTCTCGCTCTTGATGCCTTTGGGGCCTCGGACGGTGATGGTGTGGCGGCCGTGGGGGAGCTTGAGGCTGCTGCCGTCGCTTTCGATGCCGGCGTCCTGGCCGTCCACGAGGACCTTGCCGGTGCCGGGGAAGGTCTCGACGGTGAGGGTGGCGAGGGGAGGCAGGTTGAGGGGTTGGGTCTGGCCGGCGGCCACGCTGAGGCTGCGGCTTTCGCGGTAGTAGTGGCGGGGGCTGGCCAGCTCCACCTTGTGGGTGCCGGGGGGCAGCGGCAGGGTGGCGCCGGGGGCGAGGTCGCCCTTGTCCTGGCCGTCCACCTTCACGCGCACGCCGAAAGCTCCCGCCAGCTTGAGGACGCCGGGGGCGTTGGGATCCAGGGCCGGCTCGGGACGGGCGGCCGCGGCGGCGGCCTCCTTCAGCTCGAAGGTGCGGCCGCCGGGAACCTCGCCGGGGGCGAAATCGGAGGCGTAGGCCAGGCGCTCCTTCGTGAGGGTCAGGCGGTGGGGCTGGCCCTGGTTCCAGCGAACCGTGAGGGGCGTCTCCCCTTCCAGGGGCTTCTCGTCCAGCACCACGGTGGCGCCCGGAGGCACGGAGGTGATGCGCTCTTCGCTGATGATGGGCTCCAGGGTGAAGGCCGGCGGGGCTTCCCCGGGTTTGAAGGCGTAGGCCAGGGGCCGGAATCCATTGAGCTCGAGCCGCAGATTGTCGCCGGCCTGGAGAGGCTGGTTCATGGGTGTGGTGCCCACGGCCAGATTGTTCACGAAGACCTTGGCGCCAGCGGGCAGGGAATCAATCTGGAGGCGGGCCGCCTTCGGGCCGCGGAACAGGAACCAGCCGCCGCCTGCCAGGACGGCCAGCGCCAAGGCGGCGATCCAGATCCGGCCGGAGTCGCGGGATTCGGGACGGGCCACCACCATGGTCTCGTCGAAGGAGGTGGAGCGGATCTCTGGGATGGGGGCGTCGCCGCTCACCTTGAGAAGGCCCAGCAGCTCGCGGCGGTCATCCTTGCCGAGGTCCACCACCGCGTCCAGAAGCTCGCGCACGAAGGCCGCGCAGGTGGCGTGGCGCTCCTCGGGCCGCTTCGAGAGGGTCTTGTCGAAGACCCGCCGCCAGCCCTCGGGCAGGATCCCGAGCACCGGCGGCTGGATCTCGATGGGCGGCTCGTTGACGATGCGGTAGAGGATGGTGTTGATGGAGGTGCCCGGGAACGGCGACTGGCCGCTCATCAGCTCGAAGACCAGCACGCCGAAGCTGAAGATGTCCGAGCGGCTGTCCACCTTGCCCTCGCGGATCTGCTCGGGGCTGGCGTAGCTGGGCGTGCCCAGGAAGATGCCGGTCTGGGTGAGGCTGGCGTCCTCCCGCTTGGCGATGCCGAAGTCCATGAGCTTGGTGCGGCCGTCCTCGCCCACCATGGCGTTCCCGGGCTTCACGTCCCGGTGGACGATGCCCTTGGCGTGGGCGTGGTCCAGGGCCTCGGCCAGCCCTGCGGCGATGCGCAGCTTCTCCTTGGTGGACAGCGCGGCGCCCTCCTTCATGAGCCCGTCCAGGGGCCGGCCCGGCACGTACTCCATGGCCAGGAAGGGGCCGTAGCCCTCCTCCTCGCCCACATCGTAGATGGCGACGATGCCCGGATGGTTCAGCAGGCCGGAGACCTCAGCCTCGCGCTGGAAGCGCATCAGGTGCTCGTGCCGGTCCGCCTCGGTCTTCACCGCATCCAGCTTCATGAGCTTGATGGCCACCTTGCGCTTGATGCGGGGATCCTCGGCCAGCACCACGCTGCCCATGGCTCCGGAGCCCAGGAGGCGTAGGACCTGGTAGCGTCCGATGGTCCTGGGGAGGTTCAGGTTGTCGAGGTCAGCCATGCCAGCCATCCTACCGGACGCATCGGAGATGAAGTGGTAGATTGTCATGTTTTTCGTGGTTTTTCCGATCCCCCGTGGCACAATAACGGCAGGCCCGCTGACCCGGGCCATGGGAGGTTTATTCCGTGATGGAAGTCGTCAAGACCATCGTGCTCGGCACCTACTTCACGCTGCTCACCATCCTGAGTGTCTACGGGGCCCACCGCCTCTGGATGCTCCTGCTCTACTACCGCCACAAGAAGGACGTGCCGCAGCCCGTGGGCGACGCGAACTACCTGCCGGTGGTCACGGTGCAGCTGGCGGTGTTCAACGAGATGAACGTCATCGAGCGCCTCATGGACCACGTCGTGAAGATGGACTGGCCCAAGGAGAAGCTCGAGATCCAGGTGCTGGACGACTCCACGGACGAGACGGTGAAGGTGGCCAGCGCGGTCGTGGACCGCTACAAGGCCCTGGGCTTCGACATCCACTACCTGCACCGGACGGACCGCACGGGCTTCAAGGCCGGCGCGCTGGCCGAGGGCCTGAAGGTGGCCAAGGGCGAGCTGGTGGCCATGTTCGACGCCGACTTTCTCCCCACCGAGGACTTCCTCCGCAAGGCCGTGCCCCACTTCGCCGATGAAAAGGTGGCCTTCGTGCAGGGCTGCTGGGCCCACCTGAACCGCGAGTTCTCCTTGCTGACCCAGGTGCAGGCCATCCTGCTCGACGGCCACTTCGTCTTCGAGCACACGGCCCGCCACCGCTCCCACGCCTTCTTCAACTTCAGCGGCACGGCCGGCATGTGGCGCGTCTCCGCCATCGCCGACGCCGGCGGCTGGGAGCACGACACCATCACCGAGGACGCCGACCTGTCCTACCGCGCCCAGCTCAAGGGCTGGAAGGGCGTCTACCTCAAGGACCTGGTGGTCCCCGCCGAGCTGCCCGTGGAGGTCAATGCCTTCAAGAGCCAGCAGCACCGCTGGGCCAAGGGCAATGCCCAGGTCATCCGCAAGCTGATGAAGACCATCTGGAAGTCCAACGAGAGCCTGCACACCAAGCTGGAGTGCTGGTTCCACCTGACGGCCAACTGCAACTACATGCTGATGGTGGTGCTCTCCGTGATCATGGTGCCCGCCATGGTCTTCCGGGCCGGCACACCTGTGCCTGTCCTGCTGCTCACGGACGGCCCCTTCTTCCTGCTGAACGCGGTGAGCGTGGGCCTCTACTTCGGGCTCTCCCAGAAGGAGCTGACGGACAACACCGGCTGGCAGAAGCGCCTGAAGTACATTCCCGGCCTCATGGGCCTGGGCATCGGCCTCGCCCTGAACCAGGCCAAGGCCGTGCTGGAAGGCTTCTTCACCGACGACAAAGAGTTCAAGCGCACGCCCAAGTACGGCGTGGACGCCCACGGCAACACCGTCACCAAGCGGGCCTACAAGGTGCCCAAGAGCCTGACCACCTTCCTCGAGCTGGCCTTCGCCGTCTACTACTTCGTCGCCCTCTTCGTGGCCATCTACATCCGCAAGTGGGCCTCGGTGCCCTTCCTCTGGCTGTTCTTCAGCGGCTTCTCCTACATGAGCATCCTCTCCCTGGCCGACGTGAAGCTGTTCCGCCGTCTGGCCATGGAGGAGCCCGCCGACGACGCCCAGAGCGCCTCGAACTTCGTCCAGTAGCGGCCTCGCGAGTCCAGGGCCCGTGGCCCGCCCTGGTGCCTCCGGCTCCGGCCGAAGGCGCCTCAGGATGAGACCCCCCACCGGTGCCCAGTGATCGACCTCCACTGCCATACCCTCCACTCGGACGGCACGGATACGCCGGAGCGCCTGGCCCTGCTCGGAGAGGAGGCCGGGCTGTCGGCCCTCTGCCTCACGGACCACGACACCCTGGGCGGCATCCCGGCCTTCCTGGCCATGCAGCCGCAGGTGAAGGTGCGCCTGCTGGTGGGCACCGAGCTGAGCTGCCGCTTCCTGGGCCGCTCCCTGCACGTGCTGGGCCTCCTGGTGGACCCCGCCGATGCCCGCTTCCAGACGCGCCTGGACGAGCTGCGCCGGCGCCGGGATGACCGGAACCACCGCATGATCGCCCGTCTGGCGGAGCTGGGCTGCCCCATCACCTACGAGGAGGTGCAGGCCCAGGCGGAGACGCCCCTGATCTCCCGCGTCCACTTCGCCAAGGCCCTGGCGGCCCGGGGCTTCGTCAAGCGGGCCCCGGAGGCCTTCGAGCGGCTCATCGGGGACGACTGCCCCGGTTTCGTGCCCCGGGAGGAGCTGAGCCCCACCGAGGCGGCCCGCTGGATCCGCGAGGCCGGGGGCGTCCCCGTGGTGGCCCATCCGGGCCGCTTCGCCGGCGGCTCCTTCCGCTGGGACGAGGCCATGAAGGATCTCCAGCGCGAAGGCATGGAGGGGCTCGAAGGCTATTACGGCGAGTACCGCGCCGCGGAGCAGAAGCACTTCGTGGCCCTGGCCGCGCGGCTCGGCATGGTGGTCACCGGCGGCAGCGACTATCACGGCGCCAACAAGCCGGGCCTGCGCCTCGGCACCGGCCGGGGCGGCCTCAAGGTGCCGGACGACCTGCTGGAGATCCTGGAAAAGCGGCAAAAAGACGGCACTTACCACTGATTGCCGCTAGGCTGGAAGCAACCGAGGCACCCATGGCAGAGCGGATTCTCCTGGTGGAGGACGACCCCATCAACGTGAAGTTCATCCAGACCGTGCTGGCGAAGAAAGGCGGGTACGAGGTCCTGGTGTCCGAGGACGTGGATGAGATCCTGCGCCTGACGCGGGAGGCCGGCCTGAAGGCCATCATCATGGACGTCAGCCTCTCCCGGTCGAGCTACCAGGGCCAGAAAGTGGATGGGATCTTCATCACCAAGCTCCTCAAGCAGAGCGAGGCCACCCGCGGGGTTCCCGTGCTGCTGGCCACGGCCCACGCCATGTTCGGGGACCGGGAGAAATACCTGGAGCTGACCGGCGCTGAGGGCTACATCTCGAAGCCGATCCACGACCCTGCGGCCCTCATCGAGGCGGTGAAGTCCGTCGCCGGAGCCTGAAGGTGCCCGCCGCGAGACCCGTGCCCTACACCGCGTACCGCCTGCTGGTGGAGTACGACGGGAGCCGCTTCCAGGGCTGGCAGAAACAGGGCGCGAAGCAGTCCAGGGAGGGCGTCCGCACCGTGGCGGGCAGCCTGGAACACGCCCTCCACGAGGCCCGCCTGCGGCTGGTCTACCTGGGCGGCGCCGGCCGCACGGATGCCGGCGTGCATGCCCTGGGCCAGGTGGCCCACCTGCACCTGGAGACCCAGGGCGCGCCCCGGCCCGGAGAACTCCGCCGCATCCTCGACGCCTCCCTGCCCCAGGACATCGCCATCCGGGACGTGCGCACCTGCGCACCGCGCTTCCACGCGAGGTTCGATGCCGTGGACCGCACCTACCTCTACCAGATCAGCCGCCGGCGCAGCGCCTTCGGCAAGCCCTGGATCTGGTGGGTGAAGCGCAGCCTCGACTTGGACAAGCTGGGGAAGGCCTGGACCGCCTTCCAGGGCGACCAGGACCTGGGCTCCTTCGCGGACCTGGATGCCGAGGAGGACGGCCTGAGCCGCATCCATGCCTGCGAAGTCGCCGAGGCCGGTTCCCTCGTGCTGCTGCGGGTCCGCGCCAACCACTTCTTCCGCCGCCAGGTGCGGCGCATGGTCGGCGCCGCCGTGGCCTGCGCCCTGGGTGAGGAGGAGCCCCGCCGGGTGCTGGAGGACCTCCGCAATCCCACGGACGCCGCCAACCTCTACTGGGCCGCCAAGGCCGCCCCCGCCTCCGGCCTCTTCCTGGAAGCCGTGCGCTACTCCGGCGATCCCGAGCCCGGACCGCCCCGCCCCACCCTCTTCATTCCCTGAGGACCCCGATGCTCGACCGCGAGGAAGCCTGGACCCTGCTCTGCCAGTGGACGCCTTCGGAGAAGCTGCGGATCCACGCGCGGGCCGTGGAGCTGGTCATGCGCGACCTCGGCGCGCGGCTGGGGGAGGACGCGGGGCGCTTCGGCCTGGCGGGCCTGCTCCATGACGCGGACTACGACACCTGGCCCGGCGAGCATCCGAACCGCATCGTGGCCTGGCTGCGGGAGCGCGGGGAGGCGGACCTGGCCCACGCCATCAGCGCCCACTACACCCGCTGGAACGTGCCCTACGACCACCTGCTGGACAAGGCCCTGCTGGCCTCAGACGAGATCACGGGCTTCGTCATGGCCTGTGCCCTGGTGCGTCCCACCCGCACCGAGGGGCTGGAGCCCAAGAGCGTGAAGAAGAAGCTCAAGGACAAGGCCTTCGCGGCAGGCGTGGACCGGCACGAGGTCGCCGAGGGATTCCGCATGCTCATGGAGGCCGTGGGCGGCACCGAGGACGAGCACCTCGCCCGCATCATTGCGGTGCTGCACGAACACCGGGCGGAGCTGGGCCTGACCTAGCTCCTAGCGTACGAAGGCTTCGCCCAGGGTTTCCGCGATGCGCCTCCGGCGGAGGATGAGGGTCCGCAGGTACTCCTGCTTCTCCAGCAGGGCCGCCCGCCGGGCCTGGGTTTCTGGACCTTCTCGGGGAACCGACAGGGCCTCCACCTCGGCCCGCACCCGGGCCTCGGCGGCGGCCACGCGGATGACGCGGATCTCCCGCTTGGCGGCGGGCGCTCCCCAGTTGTTCTCCGTCCAGAGGGGCTCGAAGGAGGCCTCCGCCAGGGCCACCCGCATCCGCCCATCCGGGTCCTGGCGTAGCTCGAACACCGCCTGGAGCGCGGCCCCGTCGCGGCTGTCCCCGCCCGCCACCGGGAACAGGTCGGCCCGGTACATGCGGTCCTGGTTGCTGATGAAGTTGCCCAGGGAGTAGGCCACCAGTGCCTTCCGGCCCCCCGTCTCCAGGATCTCCGCAGGCTGGAGGACATGGGGATGGTGGCCCAGCACCAGGTCGCAGCCCGCCTCCACCAGCCGCTTCGCGATGTCCCGCTGCCGTTTCGTGGGCTGGCGCTGGTACTCGTTGCCCCAGTGGACGCTCACCACCACCAGGTCGGCCCGGGAACGGGCCTCCCGGACCGCCGCCTGGGCCGGCTCCAGATCCATCGGCCGCACCCATGGCGCGTCGGCCCTGCGGTTGAGGTCCACGTTGAAGATGTCGGTGAAGCCGAGGAAGGCCACCTTCAGGCCCTGCCGCTCCAGAACCTGCAGCGCCTCCGCCCGGGGGCGGTCCTCGCCGCTGCCCACGGCCACGAGCCGCTCCGCACGGAGGCGGTCCAGGGTCTCCCGCACGCCCTTGGGACCCTGGTCGAAGGCATGGTTGTTGGCCGTGGACAGCACTGTGAAGCCGCTGGCCCGCAAGGCCGAAGGCAGGATCGCCGGGGCGTTGAACTGGAAGGGCACGCCCGGCCTGCCGGTGGTGGGCGCCACCGGCGTCTCCAGGTTGCCGAAGGCCAGGTCCGCGCCCCGGAACAGGGGCACCAGGTCCGCCCACAGGGCGGGAAAGCCCTGGCCGGCGTGTTCCGCGGAGGCCTTCACGTCCTGGTGCATGAGGATGTCCCCCACGGCCACCAGGCGCAGGCGCGGTGGCGGGGGAGGCGGCGGCGCCGTGCGGGAGCGGCAGGCCAGCGAGACCCCCAGCCCCGCCGCCAGGGCCGCGGCGGCGATCCAGGTTCCCCGGCCCATCAGGCCCAGTCCTCCGGCCCGTAGTAGACCTCCACGGGCAGGCCCGGGAGGCGGGCGCCCACCTGGGCCGCCAGGGCATCCATCTCCGCGCGGGAAAGGGGTCGCGCCTCCGGCTCCGGCGTGGGCCTCGCCACCGTGTAGAGCTGGAGGGCCTGGAGGCGGCCGCCCTGGGTCTGGAGGGCCTCCAGGCGGCCGCAGTAGGCCTCCACCTCATCGGCGGAGGGCCCCCGCCCCTTCCAGCTCAGGAAGAGGGTCTGGATGAGGATGGGCCAGCGGCGGGCCGTAGTCAGCAGGTTGTCGAGGATCCGCTGGAAGGGCACCTGGCTGCGGCAGATCTCGCGGTAGTAGGATTCGGTGCCCGCATCCAGCTTGGCCCAGACTTCCCCCTGATTCGCCATGAGGATCTCCAGCCCCTTCACGACCTCTGGGGCCTGGAGACGGCTGGAATCGGTGATGAGCACGAGCTTCACCAGATCCAGACCGCGCTGCTTCTTGAGGCGGGCGACCCTCGCCACGACTTCGGGGAACTCGCGGGCGGTGGTGGGCTCTCCGTCGCCGCTGAAGGCGATGTCATTGAGGCGCCGCTGCTCGGGCCGCGCGGAGCCGAAGGGGGGGAACTCGTAGATCTCGCCGCTGGTGGCCAGGTCCAGCAGGAGGCCCAGCTCCTTCTCCAGGAGGTCCAGATCCAGATCCCGTCGCTTCGGCGGGGTCTGGCGATCCACCTCGCAGTAGACGCAATCGAAGTTGCAGACCTTGTCGGGGTTCAGGTTCACGCCCAGGCTCACCCCCCGGCTCCGGCGCGAGATCACGGGGTAGCAGTAGTCGAAATCCCGCCAGACGCGGCGGTGATCCAGGTGGGCCTTGATCAGATCCGTCATGGCTCAAGTACATCACGGACGCGGGGAGGTTCCATCAAAAAGGACACCGGAAATTCACCGGCGCCTTCCTGATGGGATTGGCCGCGGGTTCAGCCGCCCTGGCGGCGGAGGTGGGCTTCGGCGGCAGCCTGGACGGCCTCGGGCTTCCACAGGATCGGCTCGGGCCGCTGCTCCTCGCTCACGGCCACCATGACGAACTCACCGCTGGTGACGGCCCGCCGGGCATCGGTCACCGGCTGGTAGACCTGCACCTCGACCTGGAGCGACATGCTGGTCCGCCCGCGCCGGGCGATGGCGGCATAGAACTCGATGATCTCCCCCGCCCGCACCGGGCTGTGGAACACCAGCTCCGACACCTTGAGCGTGAGGAAGCGGCGGTTCCTGGACATGAGCGAGGCGGTGATCCCCGCCACCTTGTCCATGCGGGACATCATGTCGCCGCCGAAGAGCGTGGCGTTGAGGCCGATGTCCTGGTCCAGAACCATTTCCCTTGAAATCAACATATTAAAAAAATAACCACCAAGACACCAAGGCACCAAGAACTGCTTTTCTTGGTGCCTTGGTGTCTTGGTGGTGAAGCTTTTCCCTTTGCCCTACTTCAGCCGCTCAGCCAGGGCCTTGCCCATGTCGGCGGGGCTCTGCACGACGGTGATGCCCGCGGCGGTGAGGGCCTTCATCTTCTCGGCGGCGGTACCCTTGCCTCCGGAGATGATGGCGCCCGCGTGGCCCATGCGGCGCCCCGGAGGGGCCGTCTGGCCGGCGATGAAGGCCACCACGGGCTTCTTCATGTTGGCCTTCACCCAGGCGGCGGCATCTTCCTCGGCGCTGCCGCCAATCTCGCCGATCATGATGACGGCGTGGGTGTCGGGGTCGTTGTTGAACATCTCCAGCGCATCGATGTGGCTGGTGCCGCTGACCGGATCGCCGCCGATGCCGATGCAGGTGCTCTGGCCGATGCCCAGGGCGGTGAGCTGGCCCACGGCCTCATAGGTGAGGGTGCCGGAGCGGCTGACCACGCCGACATTCCCCTGCTTGTGGATGCGGCCGGGCATGATGCCGATCTTGGCCAGGCCAGGGCTGATGATGCCGGGGCAGTTGGGGCCGATGAGGCGGCTCTTGGGGTAGTTGGGGAGCACCCGCTTGACCTTGACCATGTCCAGGACGGGGATGCCCTCGGTGATGCAGACCACCAGCTCGATGCCCGCGTCCAGGGCCTCGAGGATGGCGTCCGCCGCGGCCACGGGGGGCACGAAGATCATGGTGGCGTTGGCGCCGGTCTTGGCCACGGCATCCCTGACGGTGTTGAAGACGGGGAAGCCCTCGATCTCCGTGCCGCCCTTGCCGGGGGTCACGCCGCCGACCACGTTCGTGCCGTAGTCGCGGCAGCCCTTGGCGTGGAAGAGGCCCTCGCGGCCCGTGATGCCCTGGACGATGAGTTTGGTGTGGTTGCCCACGAGAACTGCCATGTCATACCTCTCTGAATGCGAATCGGTTTCCGGGGATGGGATGAGGGTGCGGGTTCCCCGCGCACTCATCCGGGGGCCCGGGGGGACATCGCGAGCAAAGCGAGCAGGCGGTCCCCCCGGACAGCATCATTTGACGGCCGCGACCACCTTCTCGGCGGCATCCTTCAGGTCGGACCCGACGATGAGGTTCAGGCCGCTGGCGGCGAGGATCTGCTTGCCCTCCTCGACATTGGTGCCTTCCAAGCGGACGACCACGGGCACCTTGATGCCGATCTCCTTGGCCGCGTTCACGATGCCGGAGGCCACGATGTCGCAGCGCATGATGCCGCCGAAGATGTTCACCAGCACGGCCTTCACGGCCTTGTCCTGGAGGATGATGCGGAAGGCGTTCTTCACCGCGTCCTCGGTGGCGCTGCCGCCCACGTCGAGGAAGTTCGCGGGCGAGCTGCCGCAGTACTTGATGATGTCCATGGTGGCCATGGCCAGGCCGGCGCCATTCACCATGCAGCCGATGCTGCCGTCCAGCTTGATGAAGTTGAGGTTGTACTTGCTGGCCTCCACTTCCTCTTCCGCTTCCTCGTTGAGGTCGCGGTAGGCGAGCACGTCCGGGTGGCGGACGAGGCCGTTGTCATCGAAGCCGATCTTGGCGTCCAGGGCCGTGACATCCCCCTGCTTGGTCACCACCAGCGGGTTGATCTCCACCATGGAGCAGTCCTTGTCCACGAAGAGCCTGTAGAGGTTCTGGAGGAAGACCACGCCCTTCTTGAAGGCATCACCCTCAAGGCCGAGCGCGAAGGCCACCTGCCGGGCCTGGAAGCCGCTCAGGCCCAGGGCCGGATCCACGGCGACCTTGACGATCTTCTCGGGGGTCTTCTCGGCAACCTCCTCGATCTCCACGCCGCCTTCGGTGGAGGCCAGGATCGTGACACGGCTGGTGACGCGGTCCACCAGGAAGCTCAGGTAGAGCTCGCGCGCGATGTCGATGGGCTTGGAGATGAACACCGTGCGGACCTTGCGGCCCTCGGCGCCGGTCTGCTTCGTGACCAGCTGCATGCCGATCATGGCCTTGAACAGCTCGGCGGCCTTGTCGGGATCCGTCGCGAACTTCACGCCGCCGCCCTTCCCGCGGCCGCCGGCGTGGATCTGTGCCTTGACGACGCTGGCTCCGCCGAACTCCTTGGTGATCATGCGGGCCTCTTCGGCGTCCTGGGCGACCTTCCCGTCGGGGGTGGCCACCTTGTACTGCCGCAGCAGCTCTTTGGCTTGGTATTCGTGGATGTTCATGCTCACTCCCGAAAAGGTCGCCCTCCAGTCTACCGCCCAGGCCGGCGCCGCCGAACCCTGAAGGCTGTGACTCGTGGCATCCTTTGAGGACTCCAGGAGTCCGTCATGCCCCAGATCGACCGGCTGCTTTCCCATGTCATCGCCCGGGGGGGGATCAGGCTCCACCTGCAGGCGGACCGGAAGCCCAGCCTGGAGCTGCGGGAGGGCGGCGCGGTGGACATCCTGCCCAACCCCCTCCCGGCGGTGATGGTCGATGTGCTGGCGGGGGAAGTGGTTCCGCCGCACCTGAAGTCCGCCTGGCAGACGGATGGGAAGGCCGACTTCGAGCACCAGCTGGAGGGCCAGGTCTTCATGCTCCGCCTGAGCCGGGACGCGAGCGGCTCCCGGCTCATCGCCGAATGGCAGGACACCGCGCGGCCCCAGCCGCCGGCGGAAGCCCCGGCCGCCACCCCGGCCATCGCCCCACCGTCCCCCACCATCCGGCCCGCGGCCGGCCACACCCACCCCCTGGCGGAGCGGCTGTTCTCGGCCCTCCTGGCCCAGCAGGGCTCGGACCTCCATTGCACCTCCATGGAACCCCCCCTGGTCCGCGTCCACGGCGACATGAAGGAGCTGGAAGGGTTCGGCCGCCTGGAGCCTGCCACCATGCTGGAGATGATGGAGGGCCTGGCCACACCGGCGGCCTGGCACCACTTCCAGGAGCGGCATGATGCCGATTTCGCCTATGCCTACGAGGCCGGCGGCTGCCGCTTGCGCGTGAACTACTTCATGGATCGCGTGGGGCCCGGCCTGGTCTGCCGCGTCATTCCCAACCAGATTCCCGACCCGGACAAGCTGGGCCTGCCCGATCCCGTCCGGCGCCTCTGCGACCTCTCCAAGGGCCTCGTGCTGGTGACGGGTCCCACCGGCAGCGGCAAGTCCACCACCCTGGCGGCCATCCTCGACCTGGCCAACCAGAAGCGCCACGACCACATCCTCACCATCGAGGACCCCATCGAGTTCGTGCATCCCCGCAAGGGCTGCCTCGTGAACCAGCGCGAGGTGGGCACCCACACGGAGAGCTTCAAGAACGGCCTCCGCGCCGCCCTCCGCGAGGACCCCGACATCATCCTCGTGGGCGAGATGCGCGACCTGGAGACCATCGCCATTGCCCTGGAGACCGCCATCACGGGGCACCTCGTCTTCGGCACCCTCCACACCAGCAGCGCCATCGGCACCATCGACCGGATCGTGGACCAGTTCCCCGCGGACCGGCAGCAGCAGATCCGGGTCATGCTCGCGGACGCCCTCAAGTGCGTCATCAGCCAGACCCTGCTGAAGAAGATCGGGGGCGGCCGCATCGCCGCCCTGGAGACCCTCTTCATCAGCCCGGCCATCGCCAACCTCATCCGGGAAGGCAAGAACTTCCAGATCCCCAGCTCCATGCAGACGGGTCGCAGCTACGGCCAGCGCCTCATGAACGACGCCTTGGTGGAGCTCATCAAGGACAAGAAGGTGGAGCCCATGGAGGCCTACCTCAAGTGCCCGGACAAGGAGAGCTTCATCTCCGCCTGCAAGCGGGCCGGGATCCCCTTCGACCTGCGGCTCGGGGAAGTCGAGGCCTGACCCGGCCCTTGCGCGGAGGGGAGCCCACCCCATGCTGGGTACCGCGCCCGGATCAGGGTCCGTGTGTCCAACCACCAGCAGGTCCTGAGACCGGGATGCCCTTGAGGTGGAACATGACCCTGCAGCTGGGCAAGTCCCCTCGCTCTTCCCGCACAGCCCCGGGAGGGGCTCCTGCCCGCCCCAAGGCCCGGCGGGAGCAGGCCGTCGTGGCCGTCCTGCCCTTCCAGGACCAGCGGGCGGATGGCGGCGATGCCCCCCTCTGCGAAGGGATCGCCGACGAGGTACTCCAGGCCCTCAACCACCTGGACGGGCTGCAGATCGTCTCCAGGACGACCTCGTTCCGGTACGGGGGCCCGGCCCTCTCGCCCCAGGCGGCGGGGCGCCACCTGCATGCCACCGCCATCCTGGCCGGATCCCTCCGGAAGGATGACCGGCTCCTGATGCTGAAGGCGGACCTGGTGGACGTGAAGACCGGGCGCGTGACCTGGTCGAAGGCCTATGCCTTCGACCGGCAGGACCTCTTCACCACCCTCGACGACATCATCCGGAACGTGGCCTCCACCCTGCACGTGCGCGCCACCCTCCGCCCCAGGTACGCCGTGGATCTCGAGGCCTACGAGCACTACCTCCTGGGACGGCACCACTACTTCCGGTTCAACCGCCAGGGCATGGCCCTGGCCACGCAGATGTACCGCCGCGCCCTGGCCCTGGATCCGCGGTTCCCCTCCGCCTGGGCGGGCCTGGCCAACTGCGCGGCCTACAGCTACATCTACATCGATCGCACGGAACCCCAGCGAGAACTGGCGGAAGCGGCCAGCTCCCGCGCCCTGGAACTAGACCCCTACCTGGCCGAAGCCCACGCCTCGCGGGGCGCCGCCCTGTCGGCGGCCGGCCAGGGCGACGAGGCCGAGGCGGCCTTCGAGACGGCCCTCCGCCTGGATCCCAACCTCTATGAGGCGGCCTACTTCTACGCCAGGCACTGCTTCGCCGCAGGAAAGCCGGAGCGGGCCATCGAATACTTCGAGTGGGCCGCGGCCCTCCGCCCAGAGGACTTCCAGTCCATCCTCCTCGTGGCGCAGGTCTACCACAGCCTGGGCCTGGAGGACGAGGCGGAGCGGGCCCGGAGGTCCGGTCTGGCCCTGGTGGAGGCCCACCTGGAACGGGTTCCGGGCGACCCGCGGGCCCGCTACCTGGGGGCCAATGCCCTCGTGGCCCTGGGGGAGCGGGACAAGGGCCTGGCCTGGGCCCGCATGGCCCGGGGCCTGGATCCGGACGATTCCATGCTGCTCTACAACCTGGGCTGCATCCACGCCCTGGCCGACGATCCCGAAGAGAGCCTGGCCTGCCTGGAGCGGGCGGTGGACGGCGGGCTCTCCCAGAAGGACTGGTTCGCCCACGATGGTGACCTGGATTCCATCCGGGCCCATCCCCGGTTCCGGGAGCTCATGGCCCGGCTCTGAACCGCCCTACCCTCACTTGCTCCGGGACAGGAGGGCCTCCGGAATCTCCCGGAGCAGCTCCCCGGTGGCGGCGTCGCCCGGCACGATGGCGAGCTGGGCCACGGCGTTCTTCGAGGCCTGAAGGGCCAGCTCCCGGGTCTCGGCGAGGGCGTCGTGCCGGGCAATCAGGGCCCGGAGCGCAGTCTCCTCATCGGCGGGAATGGGCACTTCCTCGCCCCGGTCCCAGATGGTGCGGATCAGCCGGCGCGTCTCGTCCGGGGCCTTCTCCAGCAGTGTGAGCATGGGCAGGGTGAGCTTGCCCTCCCGCAGGTCGCTGAAGGCCGGCTTGCCCAGCTGCTCGCTGGTGGCGGTGTAGTCCAGGAGGTCGTCCACCAGCTGGAAGGCGCGCCCCACTTCCAGGCCGTACTGGCGCATGGCCACGCACTCCTCCTGGCTCCGGGCCGTGAGGACGGCGCCCGTCTCGGTGCAGCCGCTGAACAGGAGGGCCGTCTTCCGCTCCTGGATGTCGAAGTAGTCCTTGCGGCTGGTGTCGAGCTTAAAGAGCACATCGTTCTGGATGAGCTCGCCCTCGATCATGCGGGTGGTGACCTCCGCGAAGATCTCCATCATCCGCCAGCTGCGCCCGGCGATGGCCTCGCTCATGGCCACCAGGTAGAGGACGTCCCCGAAGAGCACAGTGAGGGTGTTGCCCCAGAGCCGGTTGAGGGTGGGCATGCTCCGGCGGAGCTGGGCATGGTCGATGACGTCGTCGTGAACCAGGGTGGCCGTGTGGACCAGCTCGAAGACGGCGCCGAACCGCACGTCATCCTCGTTCTGGACGCCGCAGAACCGGGAGGAGAGCGCCACCAGGGCCGGTCTCAGGCGCTTCCCCTGCCCCCCGCGGACATGGTCGGCCAGCTTCTGGACCACTTCCACGTCGCTCTGGAGGATGCGCTGGAGTTCCGCCTCCACGCCCGCCAGCTTCGGGGCGATGGGGAGGAAATAGCGGGAGAGGTCGAGTCGGCTCAAGGTCAGCCCCGGTAGTTGGTGAACTGCAGGTCCAGCCCCTGATCGTCCTTCTTGAACAGGGCGATGACTTCCTGCAGGTCGTCCCGGCTCTTGCCGCTCACGCGCAGCTGGTCGCCCTGGATGCTGGCCTGGGCCTTGATCTTGGCATCCTTGAGGGCCTTGATGAGCCCCTTGGCCTTTTCCACGGGGATGCCCTGCTGGATGGTGACCTCCTGCCGGACCGTGCCCTTGGCGGCGGGCTCGATCTTGCCGTAGGTCATGCTGCGGATGCTCACCCCCCGCTTGTGGAGCTTGGTCTGGAGCACGTCGATGACGGCCTTGAGCTTCACCTCGTCATCGCTGGTGAGCACCAGCACCTTGTCGTCCTTGAGCTCGATCTTGGACACCGAGCCCTTGAAGTCGTAGCGCTGGCCGATCTCCTTCATGGCCTGGGCCACGGCGTTCTTCACCTCGTCCAAGTCCACCTTGCACACCACATCGAAGGAACATTCGCTGGCCATGGCCCCACCTCATCCGGATACACCTTTCAGACTAGCGTCTCGGCTGATCCGAAGAAAAGTCGGAGACAGGATTAACAGGATGAAATGCTGGATTAACAGGATCAGAGACAAGAGGAAACGGAACCTGCTTCGTGCTTTTGAATCCTGTTACCTGATTATCGGCGAGCCTCAGCCAGAAAAGCGGAACGCAGAGGGCGCAGAGACCGCCCTTCGGGCGCACGGAGAGCGCGGAGGG
>NZ_KE386810.1:360182-394600 GCF_000428885.1 Geothrix fermentans DSM 14018
GCGAAGCTGCACCCCCAAATCAGCCGCAGCCCCGTTTTCAATCTGTGCAAATCTGTGGATCCGAGGCCGTTTCTCCGTCATCTCCGGCTCCAGCCTTTCATCTTGCGAACATGGGGCTGAGCTTGGCCGATAAGCAGGTCCTGTTAATCCTTCCTAATCCTGTTAATCCTGTCCTTGCTTTGGCCCCGATTCTTCCAACTGCCGGAGCAGCGCGGGCCAGCCCTCCCACAGGCTCAGGAGCTGGAAGGCGGCCAGCACCAGGGCGTGGTGGATATCCCCCTGGGCCATGCGGGCGTGCCACTCGGGCCAGGCGCAGGCCCAGACCTGGAGCTCCTCGGCGGGATCCAACTCCAGGGCCCCCTCCGGGTCGCAGTCCAGGGCCAGGAAGGTGTGGCAGCGGTTGTTCTGGGTGGCCGGGTTGGGGGTGCAGGACCCCAGGGACACCCAGCGTTCGGACCGGAAGCCAGTCTCCTCCCTCAGCTCCCGCCGCGCCGCCGCTTCCGGAGCCTCGCCCACATCGCAGCCCCCGCCCGGAATCTCCAGGGTGGGGGCGTCGATGCCGTGGCGGAACTGCTCGACCACCAGGAGGTCACCCTCCCGGGTGAAGGCCACCACGTTCACCCAGTCGGGCCCCTGGAGGCGGTAGAACGAGTGCTGACGGCCGGTGTGGGGGCTCCGCCGCTGGGCCACGATCTGCCGGAAGAGCCGGGAGTCCTGGCGGATGCTCTCGGATTCCTGGGTCCAGGCGGCACGGGGATCGAAGCCCTCGGGATGGCGGTGCAGCAGCCGCATCAGTACCTCGGGACGGAGGGATCCAGGCGGCTGTAGGCGTCGATGCCGCCGGCGAGGTGGGCCAGGTCCGCGAACCCGGCCCCCTGGAGGAAGCGCAGGGCGTAGAGGCTCCGGGTGCCGTGGTGGCAGTAGGCCGCCAGGGGCCGGGAGGGATCCAGCTCGCCCGCCCGGTCCGCCAGCTCGCCCAGGGGGATGAGGATGGCGCCTGGGATGTGGGCCAGGTCGTATTCCCAGCGTTCGCGCACATCCAGGCGCTGGACGTTCTCCGGCAGGTCCCGGTAGGTTTCGGCGGAGAGGTGGATGCCGTTTTCAAACACGCTGGGGTTCTCCCGGATCGAGCACGCGGCTGCAGATGTGGTGGGTGATGACGTCCAGGGCCGTCCGGTTCTCCACGCCGGTGGGGACGATGAGATCCGCCCAGCGCTTGCTGGGTTCGACGAACTCCAGGTGCATGGGGCGGACGCTCTGTTCGTACTGGTCCATGACGCTCTCGAGGCTGCGGCCCCGCTCCCGGGTATCCCGCCGGATGCGGCGGAGGATCCGGATGTCGGCGTCCGTATCCACGAACACCTTCATGTCCAGCTGGTCCCGCAGCTCCGGGAGGGCGAAGAGCAGCAGCCCCTCCAGGATGACCACCTGCCCGGGGGGCACCGGCTCCTCCCAGCCCGTGCGGTCCGACAGGGTGAAGTCGTAGGAGGGCTTGCGGATGCTCTCGCCCCGGTGCAGGGCCGCCAGGTGGGCGGCCATCAGCTCCAGGTCGAAGGCGTGGGGGTGGTCCCAGTTCACGGGCCGTCCGCCGAAGCGGGCCTTCACCACTTCCAGCGGTGCGTAGTAGGCGTCCATGTCCAGCAGGAGGGTGGCCACCGCCCGCCGCTTCAGCCGCTTCACCAGCTCGGCGGCCACGGAGGTCTTCCCGCTGCCGGAGCCCCCCACGATGCCCACCAGCATCGGCCTGTCGGTCATGTGCCCCCCTTTCCCCCATCCTACCGTCCCAGGCGTCTGCTAAGGTTCAAGCCATGAACCGCACGCCCCTCGCCCCCGCACTGGCCCTTCTCGCGCTC
The DNA here is from genome assembly GCF_000428885.1 of Geothrix fermentans DSM 14018. GTDB lineage: Bacteria > Acidobacteriota > Holophagae > Holophagales > Holophagaceae > Geothrix > Geothrix fermentans. The sequence continues at coordinate 362,036 of NZ_KE386810.1, forward strand.
CTGGCCGGATGCAGCTCCGAGGACCCGAGATTGCCGGGAAACCTGTACGAGGAGGCCCGGAAGATGAACCTGGAGGGCCGCAGCATGGAGGCCCGGGCCATGATGAAGCAGCTCGTGGACCGGTATCCCGAATCCGAGGCCGCCCAGCAGGCCACCAAGGACCTCTTCCTCATCGAAGCCTTCGTGAACCGGGACCTGGCCGACCGCCAGAAGCAGGTCCGCGCGGCCCTCAAGCGGGTCACGGACGCCCTGATCCGCTACAAGGGCAAGACTGGCGAGTATCCGGATTCCCTGCAGGGGCTCGTGCCGGAGTACCTCGACCAGGTGCCCGAGTCCCCCTGGGGCCATCCCTTCCTCTACCGGGCCTACGTCGCCCGGCCCGTGGAGGAGGTCCAGGTCAAGCGGGGCCCCATCCGCCAGAAGTTCAACACCAAGCTCGACGGATACTACCTGGCCTGCCTGGGCACTGACGGCCTCCCCGGCGGCGAAGGCCTGGCCGGCGACATCCTCATCAAGGACGGTGCCCCCTGGACCGATGGCCCCTACCCTCCGATCCCCCAGCCTCAACCGGTACGCTGAGGTTCCGATCCACCGTAGGTCCAGCTGCGCACTCCGTGCGCAGCATGCAAAATGCGGCCAATGGCCGCATTTTGCGCGTGCCTTCGGGCCAAAACTACTTAACGCCCCAATCCAGAATCACCTTCCCGCTCTGCCCGCTGCGCATGGCGTCGAAGCCCTTCTGGAAGTCGTCGATGCCGTAGCGGTGGGTGATGACCGGCGTGATGTCCAGGCCGCTCTGGACCATGGCGGCCATCTTGTACCTCCCGACCGCCGGGTGACGGAGCAGAGCCCAGTGGGCTCTGCGGAGTCGGGACCCGGCGAGGAGGGAATCAGGCCGGAGTGGGACGGTCTCTCGATGAGAGCGGGCTACTTCACGCCCCAGTCCAGGATCACCTTCCCGCTCTGCCCGCTGCGCATGGCGTCGAAGCCCTTCTGGAAATCGTCGATGCCGAAGCGGTGCGTGATGACGGGGGTGATGTCCAGGCCGCTCTGGACCATGGCGGCCATCTTGTACCAGGTCTCGAACATCTCCCGGCCGTAGATCCCCTTCAGCTTCAGCCCCTTGAAGATCACCTGGTTCCAGTCGATGGCGCAGTCCTTGGGAAGGAGCCCCAGGAGGGCGATGCGGCCACCGTGGTGCATGGCCTCCAGCATGGACTCGAAGGCCATGCGGTTGCCGCTCATTTCCAGGCCCACGTCGAAGCCCTCGGTCATGCCGAGTTCCTTCATGACCGCCGGCAGGTCCTTCTCCTTGGGGTTCACCGCCAGGGTGGCCCCCATCTTCCGGGCCAGGGCCAGCCGGTACTCGTTCACGTCCGTGATCACCACGTTCCTGGCGCCCACATGCTTCGCGATGGCCACGGCCATGATGCCGATGGGGCCGGCGCCCGTGATCAGCACGTCCTCACCCACCATGTCGAAGCTGAGGGCCGTGTGGGCCGCGTTGCCGTAGGGGTCGAAGATGGAGGCCACCTCGTCCGGCACGTTGTCCGGCACCTTGAACACGTTGAAGGCCGGGATGGAGAGGTACTCCGCGAAGGAGCCCGTACGGTTCACGCCCACGCCCACGGTGTTCCGGCACAGATGGCGCTTGCCGGCCCGGCAGTTCCGGCAGTGCCCGCAGGTGATGTGGCCCTCGCCGCTCACCCGGTCGCCGGGTTTGTAGCCTTCGACCTCGGCACCCACCTTCTCGATGACGCCGTAGTACTCGTGGCCCACCACCATGGGCACGGGGATGGTCTTCTGGGCCCAGTCGTCCCAGTTGTAGATGTGCACGTCCGTGCCGCAGATGGCGCTCTTGTGGACCCTGATGAGCACGTCGTTGGGGCCCATCTCCGGCATGGGCACCTCGCCCATCCAGATGCCTTCCTCGCGCTTGGACTTCAACAGGGCTTTCATGACGCCTCCAACCGCACCATTTCATCATTAAGATCAAGGCCGGCCAACTTCCGCATCTCTCCTTGACGGTTCGTGAAACCAGCCGCTAAGGTGCTTCAAGGCGTTTCATGACCCTCACCCTCTCGCGGATCAACCGCAATACCAATCGGCTCCCTCGCGCGAATCGCGCGTGGGCCGGTGAGGGTCTCGCCTAGACACCTGAAACCCCGGACCACCCCCGATTCGCGTAAGCGGATCGGGGGTTTTGCTTTTTGGAGCTCCCATGTGCGGCATCCTCACCATCCTCGATATCGACCCCGCGCGCTCGAACGCGGCGGAGCTCCGGCGCCAGGCCCTGGCCATGGCCCGGAAGATCCGCCACCGGGGCCCGGACTGGAGCGGCATCTACAGCGACGACCGGGCCATCCTCGTGCACGAGCGCCTCTCCATCGTGGATGTGGAACACGGCGCCCAGCCCCTCGTGGACACCCTTCAGGGAACGGTGCTGGCCGTCAACGGCGAGATCTACAACCACAAGGAGCTGAGGCGGGACCTACGGGAACCCCACGACTTCCAGACCCTCTCCGACTGCGAGGTGATCCTCTACCTCTACGACGAGCTTTCGCCCCGTGACTTCCTCAACCGCATGAACGGCATCTTCGCCTTCGTGCTCTACGACCCCAAGCGGGAGACCTACCTCATCGCCCGGGATCCCATCGGCGTCATCCCCCTGTACCTGGGCTGGGACCGGGAGGATCGGCTCTACGTGGCCTCGGAGATGAAGGCCCTCGTGGGCCACTGCGAGCGCATCCGCGAGTTCCCTCCGGGCCACTTCTACTTGGGCCGCGAGGCGGACAAGGGCTTCCAGCGCTACTACGAGCCGGACTGGGCCGAGCCCGGCCACGTCCCCCAGGAGCCCTACGACCCGGCGAAGCTCCGCGCCGCGCTGGAGGCCGCGGTGCGGCGCCAGCTCATGTGCGACGTGCCCTACGGCGTGCTGATCTCGGGGGGCGTGGATTCCTCGCTGGTGGCGGCCATCGCCGCCCAGTACCGGGATGGCCGCGTGGAGGAGGGCGGCACCTCTCCCGCCTGGTGGCCCCGGATCCACAGCTTCGCCGTCGGCCTGAAAGGCGCGCCGGACCTGGCCCCCGCCCGGCTGGTGGCGGACCACATCGGCGCCATCCACCACGAGATCCACTTCACCGTCCAGGAGGGGCTGGACGCCCTGTCGGACGTCATCCACCACCTGGAGACCTTCGACATCACCACGATCCGGGCCTCGACGCCCATGTATCTCATGATGCGGAAGATCCGGGCCATGGGTATCAAGATGGTGCTCTCCGGTGAAGGGGCCGACGAGATCTTCGGAGGCTACCTCTACTTCCACAAGGCCCCGGACGGCCCTGAGCTGCACGCGGAGACCGTCCGCAAGCTCCAGAAGCTTCACCTCTACGACTGCGCCCGGGCCAACAAGTCCAGCGCGGCCTGGGGCGTGGAGGCCCGCGTGCCCTTCCTGGACCGGGAGTTCCTGGACGTGGCCATGCGCATGGATCCCTCCGTGAAACTGCCCCGGAACGCCCCCCGGCCCCGCCCCATTGAGAAGTACCCCCTGCGGAAGGCCTTCGACGGCCTGATTCCGGACGAGGTGCTCTGGCGCCAGAAGGAGCAGTTCTCCGATGGCGTGGGCTACAGCTGGATCGACAGCCTCAAGACCGCGGCCGAGCGGGAGATCAGCGACGCCATGATGCGGGGGGCCGCCGAGCGATTCCCGGTGAAGACGCCCGAGACCAAGGAGGCCTACCTCTACCGGCGGATCTTCGAGCAGCACTTCCCCAGCGCCACAGCCGTCAACTGCGTGCCCTGGGAGCGCAGCGTGGCCTGCAGCACGGAGACCGCCCTGCGCTGGGACGCCTCCTTCGCCGCACAGGCCGACCCCTCCGGGCGGGCCGTGGCCGATGTGCATGACCACGCCAAGGACTGAGGCGCTATCATTCCCAGACCCGCCGACCCTGCACCTCCGCCGAGCGCACGTGACCATCGAGCAACGACAGCATCCCCGAGTACCCATCGCCTACCGCGTGAAGGTGGTGACGCCGGACCGCATCATCGCGTTCCCCAAGGCCATCAACATCAGCCTGGGCGGCATCCTGATCGGAGGCTCCGACCGCCTGCCGGTGGGCACCTCCTGCGGCGTGGCCATCCTCCTGGAGGAGGCCGAATCCGGCCGGCGCGTGGTCACCCGGGGCACCGTGGTCCGTTCCGATGCCAGCGGCATGGCCATCCAGTTCTCCCGGGAACTGGAAGCCAGCGGCCTCGAGGCCCTGAGGACCCTGATCCGCTCCGTGTCCCCCGAGGCGGATCGGGCCGATGAAGCCCAGCAGCAGGCAGCCGGATAGCCGGCTTCCATCCTTCGCCATGCAGCACCCCCAGAGTTCCCATGCCCGATCCTGATGTCGAACTGGCCCGCCTGATGGAGTACATCAAGCCCGGATCCGGCGCCCGCGGTTCGGGCGGAGAGGACTGGGAGCCCCCCCGCTTCGCGCGCTACGAAGAGATCCGGGAGTGGCTGAGGGAATCCGTCCTGAGCGCCACGATGTACGAGCGCTACCCGGACGGCCGCTGGACCATCCAGCTCCTGCTGAAGGAGCAGGAGCCGGGGATCTACCGCTACATCGTCCTCTAGGTCAGGCGATCACCTTCAGCTCGCGTCCCACCTTGGTGAAGGCGGCGATGGCATGGTCGAGGTCCGCCTTCGTGTGGGCGGCGCTCATCTGGGTGCGGATGCGGGCCTGCCCCTTGGGCACCACGGGAAAGAAGAAGCCGATGACGTAGACACCCTCGTCCAGCAGGCGCTTGGCGAACTCCTGGGCCAGGGGCGCGTCGTAGAGCATGACGGGCACGATGGGATGCTCGCCGGGCAGCAGCTTGAAGCCGGCCTTCTCCATGCCCGCGCGGAAATAGCGGGCGTTCTCGTGGACCTGCTTGATGAGGCCCTGGCTGCCCTTGAGCAGGTCGAGCACCTTCAGCGTGGCGGCCACGATGGCGGGGGCCACGGAGTTGGAGAAGAGGTAGGGGCGGGCCTTCTGGCGCAGCCAGTCGATGGCCACCTGCTTGCCGGCGATGTAGCCACCGGAGGCGCCGCCCAGGGCCTTGCCGAAGGTGCCGGTCATGAAGTCCACGCGGCCCATGACGCCGCAGTGCTCGTGCGTGCCGCGCCCGTTGGCACCCATGAAGCCCACCGCATGGCTGTCGTCCACCATCACCATGGCGCCGTGCTTCTCGGCCAGGTCGCAGATCTCGCCGAGCTTGGCGATGTAGCCGTCCATGCTGAACACGCCGTCCGTCACCACCAGCTTGAAGCGGGCCCCGGCGGCGTCGGCGGCCTTGAGCTGGGCCTCCAGGTCGGCCATGTCGGAGTTGGCGTAGCGGAAGCGCTGGGCCTTGCAGAGGCGGATGCCATCGATGATGGAGGCGTGGTTCAGCGCGTCGCTGATGATGGCGTCCTCCTCGCCCAGCAGGCCCTCGAAGATGGCGCCGTTGGCGTCGAAGCAGGAGGAGTAGAGCTGGGTGTCCTCGAAGCCCAGGAAGGTTGCCAGCTTCTGCTCCAGCTCGCGGTGGATGTCCTGGGTGCCGCAGATGAAGCGCACGGAGGCCATGCCGAAGCCGTGGCCGTCCATCACGGCCTTGCCGGCTGCGATCACCTCGGGGTGGTTGGCCAGGCCCAGGTAGTTGTTCGCGCAGAGGCAGACCACGTCCTTCCCGTTCGCCTTCATCTGGGGCTGCTGGGGCGAGGTGATCACGCGCTCGGTCTTGTAGAGCCCCGCCTCCTTCAGCTGCTCGATCTCGCGGGTCAGATGGGCCAGGTAGGCAGGATTCACGGCGGTCTCCTAATCATCAGCGCCCCATAGGATACTGCGGGGTTGCGTGACGGACGCCCGGTTGTGTCACCATCCTTGCGAACTGGAAAGGATCCGATCATGCGCCCTGCCCTGCTCCTGCCCATCCTCCTCCTGACGCTGGCCTGCAGCTCCAAGCTGGAACGGGCCAAGGCCGAGGACCTGATCCGCAAGGAGTACCCCGTGGTGGTGCCCGTCGCCGTGCCCGAGAAGGCCTCCGCCGAGAAGGGCAGCCCCGAGTACTTGCGCCTGGTGGCCCTCAAGGAGAGCCTGGACAAGAGCGGCTGGTTCGACAGCTCGGTATCGGCCGAAGGGGCCCGGGAGTCCTTCACCTTCCGCCTGAAGCCATCGGCTCCCAAGGACATCAAGGCGGCGCCCAAGGGCTTTTCCATGCCCGCAGCCGAGGCGGTCTTCGTGCGGGCCGTGCGCATGGAGCCCACCCGCGAGGGCGCCCGGGTGGCCTACGAGATCCGCCTGGACAAGCCCACGGCCCAGTTCCCCATCTTCCAGTCCCTCCATCCAGATGCGAGGATCGGCCAGTCCAAGCAGCGCCACGCCACCTTCGAGCGCCGCCGGGGAAGCTGGGAGCTGACGGGCACGGATGAGACCTTCCGCAAGGCGGAGTGATCCGCGTTACAGCCTCGTTCCTTGGGTCCCGGGGAGCCCTCCATTACCCTTGAAGCCATCGAGGTTCTCTTGGATCACAGTCCCGCCTTCCGTCTGCGCCGGTTCCTGAACTGGTTTCCCCTGGGGCTGACCTACGCGGCCATGTACATGGGGCGCTACAACTTCAACATCGTGAAGAACGACATTGGCGCCTGGTACCACCTGGACAAGGCGCAGATGGGCCTCATCGCCTCCGCAGGCTTCTGGACCTACGGCCTGGCGGTGGCCTTCAATGGCCCCCTGGCGGACCGCATCGGCGGACGCAAGGCGATCCTGCTGGGCGCCATCGGCGCCGCGGCCCTGAACCTGGCCATCGGCCTCATGTTCCTGAACAACCATGTCAGCCAGGTCCTGGTGAGCATGAGCCTGCTCTGGAGCGTGAACATGTACTTCCAGAGCTTCGGGGCGCTGTCCGTGGTGAAGGTCAACAGCACCTGGTTCCACGTGAAGGAGCGCGGCATCTTCGGCGGCATCTTCGGCATCATGATCAGCTCGGGCTACTTCCTCGCCACCACCATCGGCGCCTGGCTGCTGGCCAGCTTCCGGAGCTGGACCGTCATCTGGTTCGTCCCCGCCGCCGCCATGGCCTTCATGTTCGGGGTGGACTGGTTCCTCGTGCGGAACCGCCCCAGCCATGCCGGCCAGGCGGACTTCGACACCGGCGACGGATCCGACGCCGCCTCCGCGGATGAGACCCCCCTGCCCTTCGCCGACCTCATGCGGAAGGTCTTCCACAACCCGGTGGTCGTGTCCCTGATCTTCGCGGAGTTCTGCACGGGCTTCGTGCGCCAGGGCGTGATGCTCTACTTCACCGAGTACCTGCAGGAGGTCTACCACCTCGGCAAGAAGGAGCACCTCTTCTGGTGGACGGGCATCGCCTTCATGGGCGGCGGCATCCTGGGCGGTCTGCTCTGCGGCTGGATGAGCGACAAGCTGTTCCAGTCGCGGCGCCCTCCGGTGGCCTTCGTGTTCTACCTGGTCCAGGTGGCCATGCTGGGCCTGCTGGGCATGGCCCTGGGCCAGGGCACCTGGGGCGGCCAGGTCTGGGCCGTGGTGCTGCTGGGCCTCACGGCCATGTTCATCTTCGGCGTCCACGGCATGCTCAGCGGCACGGCCAGCATGGACTTCGGCGGACGCAAGGCCGCGGCCTCCGTGGCCGGGGCCCTGGATGGCATCCAGTACATCGGCTCGGGCCTCACGGGCTTCGGCCTGGGATGGATCCTCAAGACCTACGGCTGGGACGGCATCGCCCTCCACGGCCACCAGCCCGCCCACGCCTGGGTCTGGGTGGGGAGCATCATCCCCTTCAGCCTCCTCGGCGCCCTCATCATGACCCGCATCTGGCACGCCAAGGCGGGCGCCAGCGCCCACTGAACAAGGATTCAACGCAGAGGCGCAAAGGTGCGGAGAGGGTCTTTCTTCGCGCCTTTGTGGCTTTGCGTTAGATCATTTGTTCATTTGGCGAGCTGGTCGAACGCCGCCTTGAGGCCGCCGTGGATGGCCGCCACGTCCGCGGGCTTCCAGAGCTTCTGGTCTACGCGGACAAAGGTGGTGAGGTCCTTCCGGTTGTCGAAGCGGGCCACGGGGAGGTGGTAGATCCTGGTCTCGTAGCGGTCTCCGGCCTGGATGAGCCGCTCCACGCGGATGGTGCCGGGGCGGTCGCTCTGCTCCATGAGCCAGGCCATGTCGTCCGTGCCGTACTGGCCCAGCATGACCTCCATGGGGACGCTGTGGTGGAGGATGCTGCCCTGGCCATCCGGCCGGCCACGCTCGATGTTCTTCCGGCGGCTCTCCGTGGGATCCACCCAGACGTAGAGCACGCAGGCTTTCTGGAGGATGGCCGGGTCCAGCGTCTGGAACGCGGTCTCGTAGCCATGGGGCGGGCACAGCGGGAAGGCCGAGCCGTTGGCCCCGCCCCGGGCCGCCTCGATCACCAGGGTGCGGCCAGCCTTGTCCTGGGCGTTCTGGCGGTTGAGGGTGTCCAGTTCGGCGCGGCACTCCCCTTCCAGGGCCTCGGCCATGCGCACCCGGATGCGGTGGGGGATGCCGCCCAGATACTCGGGCAGGCCCACCTTGGCGTGGGCCGCGTCCAGCCGGTCGAAGAGATGTTGGGCGGCGCTGGCCACCTCGGTCTGGCGGCTGGCCATGAGGTTGGCGTGGTCCTCGTTCAGCAGCTGAATGAGAACGGCCCACGTCCAGTTATCGCGGAAGGGCCGATCGGGGCCGTGGTAGTAGGCGTAGCCGAGGCCGTTGGCCTTCAGTTCGTCATCGATGCGGTGCATGAGGTGGACGTAGGGGTAGTCGTCCAGCTGCAGCGTGGGCCCCATGTGGAAGTCGTTCCGGCACTGGTCCGGCGTGAGGCTGGCGAGGTAGCGCCGGACCTCCGACTTGCCCGAGGCGGGCAGGCTGAACAGGAGGATCGTGTCGAGAAGCTGGCTCATGGATTCCACCGGACGAATCCTCAAATATGCCACGCCCTGGCCATTCGGGAATCAGGGGAGCAAAGACACTCGCAGAGAGCGCTGAGAAAGCGGAGGCTGCAGAGTATGCTCTTGGAAGGCACCTGTCTCCGCACCCTCAGCCACCTCTGCGACCCTCCGCGAGTGTGGTTTCTTTTTTCTGGAATGTTCAACCATGCGCGACCGCGAGATCGTCGAGCGCGTCCGGGACGCCACGGATCTGCTGGCCCTGGTGGGCCAGGCGGTGAAGCTGCGCAAGCAGGGCTCGGCCTTCGTGGGCCTCTGCCCCTTCCACGCCGAGCGCAGTCCCAGCTTCCAGGTGGTGCCGAACCGGGGCTTCTACCACTGCTTCGGCTGTGGGAAGCACGGTGACGCCTTCGCCTGGCTCATGGAGCGGGAGGGCATGACCTTCCCGGAGGCCCTGGAGCAGCTGGCCCGGGCGGCGGGCATCGACCTGCCCCAGCGCCGGGAGCGCCCCGCGGCCGAGCTGGACCTGGAGACCCGCCTGCGGAGCGCCCTGGAGGCCGCCCAAGCCTTCTACGAGCGGCAGCTGGAGCGCCACGAGGGGGCCCGGACCTACCTGCGCCAGCGCGGCTACGAGGGCCCCTTCGTCGCCGAGGCCGGCTTCGGCGTGGCGCCGGATGGCTGGGATCCCCTGGTGACCCACTTGCGGGGACTGAACTTCTCGGCAGAGCTGCTGGAACAGGCGGGCCTGGCCAGCCGCAGCGAGCGCGGCACCCAGATCGACTTCCTCCGCAACCGCCTGACCATCCCCATCCACGACGGCCGGGGCCGGCTGGTGGCCTTCGGCGGCCGGATCATGGGGGACGGCCAGCCCAAGTACCTGAACACCCGCGACACGGTTCTCTTCCACAAGGGAGAGACGCTCTTCGGCTTCCACCGGGCCAAGGGGGCCATGAAGGACGGCGCCCTGGTGGTGGAGGGCTACTTCGATGTGCTCCAGCTCCACCAGCACGGCATCCACCAGGCCGTGGCGCCCCTGGGCACGGCCCTCACGGAGGACCACCTGAGGGCCCTGGGCCGCTTCACGCGCCGGGTCATCCTCTGCTTCGACGGCGACGCGGCGGGGCGGCGGGCCATGGAAAAGAGCTTGCGCCTGGCCCTGCCCCTGGGCTTCGAGGTGCGGCTGCTGGAGCTGCCCCAGGGCGAAGACCCCGACACCTGGTGCCTGAAGCTGGGCGGCGAGGCCTTTCAGGACCTGCTGCGGGCGGCACCGGACTGGACGGCCTTCATGATCGACCGGGCCATGGAGGGCAAGGACCTGCGCCGCATCTCCGACCGCATGGGGGCCTTCAAGGATCTGCTGGACTTCCTCCCCTACCTGCCCCGCACCACCGAGAGCCGCGACCTCTTCGCCAGCCTGGCCCACCAACTCCAGGTCCCGCTCCAGGAACTGGACCGGGCCGTGCGGAGCCGCCAGGCGCCGGCCCGGGAGACGGAGGTCCCCGCCTCGTCCGCCCCCTCCCTGGAGGTCGATGACCTGGTCCGCAGCCTCCTGCTCCTGAGCACCGCCGGGCTGTGGGGCCGCGTGCAGGAGGTTCCGCCCGCCTGGTGGGAAGGGCTTGCCGGGGCCCCCCTGCTCCAGGCCCTCCTGGATGCGGAGGGCGAGCCCTCACAACTCCCGGAGGAGGCCCTGGCGGCCCTGCGCCGCCTGGAAGCCCAGGCCAGCCGCCAGGATGAGGCGGGCCGAGATGCGGAGGCCCTCTTCGCGAAGCTCGAGGGGCGCTATGTGGATCGGGAGATGCAGGCCAACAACCGGCTTCTCCTGGATCCTGCCACCCAGGTGGACCCTGCCCTCCAGGCGCGGGTCATGGCCCGCCAGGACGAACTTCTGCGGCGCCAGAAGGACCTCTCCCGCCGGCGGAGGGCCCCGCGCTGAGGCACAACCTGGAGATCCGGCCCTTGCCTGGATCCGCAGATCCCCTATACTGAAAAGTTCCGGACTCGGCCCGGTACATTGGCCGTGTTCTGTTTTCCCCTCGGCCGCCGGGTCTTCCCGCCCCACTGGCCCGATGCATGCAGCGCTCTTTGAGGTCCGAATGGTTCCGACGCCGCCACGCGATGCCTACTACGCCCTGACCAAAGCCCTGATCTCCATCGGAAGGAAAAACGGATTCCTGCTGGTCGACCAGCTCAATGATTTCCTCCCCGATACCGCCTCCAATCCCTCGGATCTGGAGCAGGTCATGGGTCTGTTCGCGCGTCTGGGCGTGGGCATCGGCGCCACGGAGGAAGAGGCCCTGGCTGCCCGCGAGGCCATCGAGCCGGAGTTCGTCGTCGTGGAGGGCGTCGCCAAGGGCGACAAGGATCTCGAGATCGAGATCGACAGCCCCGACAGCGACAAGTTCAACGACCCGGTGCGCATGTACCTCAAGGAGATGGGCACGGTGCCCCTCCTCAAGCGCGAGGACGAGGTCGAGATCGCCAAGCGCATCGAAGTGGGCGTGCGCAGCGTCATGCGCGCCCTCTCCCGGTCCCGCCTCGCCGCCAGCCTGCTCATCGATATCGGCAAGATGCTGAAGGAGAACCCCGGCAAGATCCGCGAGGTGGTGGGTCTCTCCGACGAGGTGGACGAGGACGAGGATGCCGAGAGCACCTCCGCCACCCAGCACGTGCACCACCAGTTCGAGAAGCTGCTGGATCTGAAGCTCCAGGTGGACGCCGGCACCAAGACCCTGCCCAAGAAGCGCAAGCTCGACCGCGAGATCCTCCAGGCCCGCGGCCGCCTCTCCCGGCAGATCCGTAAGCTGGGCCTCAACAGCCTGGCCGTCACGCGGCTCATCGACAAGATCACCCACCAGCACAGCCAGGTGATGGCCGGCGAGCGCAAGTGCCGCGAGCTGCGGGACCGCCTCAAGAATCCGGCCTTCGCCAAGCTCAAGGACCGCTACAAGGACGAGCTGGCCCACATCGAGAAGACCCTGGCCGACTTCTTCGAGAAGTACGAGACCACCAGCGAGTACTTCCACAAGGACTTCAACGGCCTCAAGGCCGCCGAGAGCATCAGCCGCGCCGCCAAGGCCGAGCTCATCGAGGCCAACCTGCGCCTCGTGGTCAGCATCGCCAAGCGCTACACCAACCGCGGCCTGCAGTTCCTGGACCTCATCCAGGAGGGCAACATCGGCCTCATGAAGGCCGTGGACAAGTTCGAGTACAGCCGCGGCTTCAAGTTCTCGACCTACGCCACCTGGTGGATCCGGCAGGCCATCACCCGCGCCATCGCGGACCAGGCCCGCACCATCCGCATCCCCGTCCACATGATCGAGACCATCAACAAGCTCATCCGCACCCAGCGCGAGCTGGTGCAGAAGCTGGGCCGGGAACCGTCCAGCGAGGAGATCGCCCACGCCATGGATATGCCCGTGGGCAAGGTCCGCAAGGTGATGAAGATCGCCCAGGAGCCCATCTCCCTGGAGACCCCCATCGGCGAGGAGGAGGATTCCCACCTGGGGGATTTCATCGAGGACAAGACCGTGGTCTCCCCCGTGGAGCAGGTGGTCCAGCAGCGCCTCAAGGAGACCGTCCGCAACGTGCTCAACACCCTCAGCGAGCGCGAGGAGCGCGTGCTCCGCATGCGCTTCGGCGTGGGCGACGACGGCTCCGAGCACACGCTGGAGGAGGTGGGCAGCGAGTTCGCCGTCACCCGCGAGCGCATCCGCCAGATCGAGTCCAAGGCCCTGAGAAAGATCAGGCACCCGCGCTACTCCAAGACATTGAAAGCATTCCTGGGATAAAAACACTCGCAGAGAACGCAGAGGAGACAGAGGTTCGCAGAGGAAATCCCTTTCTTTCTCTGCGAACCTCGGTTGGCTCTGCGTCCTCTGCGTGTGTTTTCTCTCTTCGCTCTTGATAGCCTGACCCCGTGACCGACGCCAAGAGCCCCTTCGCCCCGCTTCGCAGCCGCATCTTCTTCGCGATCTGGATCGCGTCCATGGCTTCGAACGTGGGCACCTGGGTCCAGAGCGTGGGCGAGAAGTGGCTCATGGGCGAGCTCACGAGCTCACCCCTGCTCATGAGCCTCATCGAGACGGGCGCCACCCTGCCCATGCTCGCCCTCTCCATGCCCGGCGGGGCCATTGCCGACATCGTGGACCGGCGGCGCCTGCTCCTGGCCACCCAGGCCTGGATGCTGGCGGCGGCCGCCGCCATGGCCATCCTCTCGGCCCTCCACCTGGTGACGCCGGCCGTCCTCATCACCATGTCCCTCCTGCTGGGCGTGGGCGCGGCCCTCAATTCCCCGGCCTGGCAGGCCTCCGTGCCGGACCTGGTGCCCAAGGACCAGATCGCCGCCGGGGTGGTGCTCAACAGCGCGGGCTTCAACGTGAGCCGGGCCGTGGGCCCGGCCCTGGGCGGCCTGGTGGTGGGTGGGCTCGGCCCCACCTGGGCCTTCACCCTCAATGCCATCTCCTTCGTGGGCGTGCTGGTGGTGCTGCAGCAGTGGAAGCGCCAGCCGGTCACCACGGACCTGCCCGCCGAGCGCTTCAGCGCGGCCATGAAGGTGGGCCTGCGCTATGCCTGGCACAGCCGGCCGCTCCAGGTGATCCTGCTGCGCGGCGGCGGGTTCGTGTTCTTCGGCGGCCCTATCTTCTCGCTGCTGCCCACCCTCGCCATCCACAAGCTCCACCTGGGCTCCACGGCCTTCGGCCTCCTGCTGGGCTGCATCGGGGCCGGAGCCGTGGGCATCACGGTGCTGCTACCGGCCCTGCGCCGCCGCTACACTCCGAACGTCCTGCTGGCCGTCGCCACGGCGACTTTCGCGGCGGGCCTGCTCGCCCTGGCCTTCCTCAACCACGCCCTTTCCGTGGGCCTGGTGCTCCTGGTGGGCGGCGCCGGCTGGCTGACCGTGCTCAGCACCTGCAACACCGGCGTCCAGCTGTCCGTGCCCTCCTGGGTGCGGGCCCGGGCCCTGGGCGTCTACATCACGGTCTGGGGCGGCGCCATGGCGTCCGGGGCGGCCTTCTGGGGCGTGGTGGGCGAGCGCTGGGGCATCCACGTAGCCTTCGCAGCGGCCGGCGTGGGCATGCTGCTGATGCTGGCGGCCACGGCCCGCCTGAAGATCGAGGCCCTGCACCACCCACTGGACCTGAGCCCCCACCACCTCCAGCCCCATTCCCCCGGCCCCGTCGATCCCGCGGCGGGCCCGATCCTCACGGTGCTCGAATACCGGGTGCCCGAGGCGCACAAGGCCGCCTTCCGGGAGGCCATGCGCGAAGTCCGCCGCATCCGCAACCGGGATGGCGCCGTGCGGTGGTCGCTCTTCCAGGATCTCGTGCCCCCCGATCCCGGCCAGGTCCGGTTCGTGGAGAGCTTCCTGAGCTCCAGCTGGGGCGAGCACCTGCGCCAGCACCACCGGGCCACGGTGGAGGACCGCGCCTTCCTGCGCAGTGCCTACGCCCTCTGCGTGGAACCGAAGCCGAGGGTCCGCCACCTGGCAGCCGCCTGGGAAGGCCGGGACTCCATCCTGGACCGGATCCTGGAATAGGATTCACGACGCGTTTCGGTCATGCTGGTTCCATCGCTTCGGAGCCCGCGCCCGTGCTTTCCAAGGACCAGACCCTGGGGAAATACCAGATCCTGGACCGCCTCGGCTCCGGCGGTTTCGGGGCCGTGTACCTGGCCATGGACACCTGGGTCAACCGCAAGGTCGCCCTGAAGGTGCCGCACCAGCAGCAGGACGAGATCGTGGACCTGCTGAAGGAGCCCCGCATCATGGCGGGTCTGAAGCATCCGAACATCGTCGAGCTCATCACGGTGGAGCGGAAGAACGGGATCTTCTTCATGGTCCTGGAATACGTCGAGGGCGAGAGCCTCGACCGCATGATCCGGCGGGAGCGCACCCTGCCGCCCACGCGGGCCCTGGAGATCGGGCTCGACGTCTGCAGCGCCATCGCCTTCGCCCACGGCCACCAGATCCTGCACCGGGACCTGCGCCCCGCCAACATCCTGGTGAACCGCGAGGGTGTGGCCAAGGTCACGGACTTCGGCACCTCCCGGGTGCTGGAGATGCAGCACGTGCCCTATGCCCCCACGCGCATCGGCTCGCCGCCCTACATGGCGCCCGAGCATTTTCGCGGCCGGGCCGTGTTCCAGTCCGACCTCTGGTCGCTGGGCATCACCCTCTACGAGATGCTCACGGGCACTGTGCCCTTCTACGACGCGGATCCCCTGAAGATCGCCCAGGCCTTCACCAGCCAGCAGATCGTGGCGCCCCACCTCCGCAACCCCATCGTGCCCAAGGCCTTCTCCGAAGTGGTCATGCAGGCCCTGGCCGTGAACCTCGGTGAGCGCTACCTCTCCGCCCAGGCCTTCCTGGAGGCGCTCCGCCGCCTGCGGGACAGCGTGGCCCGCGAGACCCGCCCCCTGGGCACGGCCGTGCTCTCCTCCCACAGCTCCGGTCCCCATCCCACCCTCCGCGCGGCGACCCAGACCACGCTCTGCCGGTTCTGCTACCGGCAGCTGCCGCGCATGGCCAAGGTCTGTCCCAACTGCGGCGAAAAGAACTGATGATCTGGCATCCCACCAAGCAAGCGGTTCAGCGCCTCTGGGGCCGCCGCTGGGTGCGCCGGATCTCCTACCTCCTGGTGGCGGGCGCCGCCACCACGGTCATCGTCCCCTGGGTGGCCACCCGACCCGCGGTCCTGCGTTGGACCGTCTCGAAGCTCGATGCCCTCGTTCGGGAGGAGACCGGGCTCTCCCTCGAGGTCGGCCAGCTGGAGATCCATCCCCTCTTCGGTTCAGCCGCCGCGAAGGACGTGCGGCTGGGCGGCGACCTGCTCACCCTGCGGAAGCTGGAAGTCCAGGCCGACCTCACCTCCCTGCTGGGCCCTTCGCCCCACATCTTCTCCGTCCGGGTGGAGAGCCCCCACCTCCGCCTGACGGAGTCGGGCCTCTCCGCCATCCACCTGAAGGAGCGCCCGCCCCGCAAGGGCCCCCTGCCCCAGATCCGGCTGGATCTGCTCAGCATCACCGGGGGCGTGGTCGAGATCCCAGAACCGCTGCGGGGAATCCCTCCCCTGCGCTACCAGTTCGAGGTGAAGGCGACGGGACCGGAGCCCAACCACCTTCGGGTGGACGTGGCGGGCCCCCTGCTCATGGTCAAGGGACCCGGAGGGTGGGAGAAGGGCCGCCTCGACCTGAATGGCGAGGTCTCCGAGCAGGCCGTGCTCCTCAAGGAGGGCTACCTCCGCCTCGACGAGAGCCAGATCCGCCTGCGGGGGCGCTTCGACCCGAAGACCCCCCAGCGGGCGGAGCGGATCGAGGCCCAGCTCGGCGGCGTCCTGGCCCTGGCCCAGGCCACCCGCTGGGGCGGCCTGAAGCGCCCCCCCCTCTCGGGGAACCTGGACCTGAATGCCTCCGTGAACGGGAGCCTGGCGGACTTGCGCTGGACCGTCGAAGGCGAGGGCGCCGCCCTGCGCCCCGCGGACAGCGCCTTCACGCCCGGCAACCTCGACCTCCGCGGACATGGCAACCTCGAAGGCTTCCAGCTGAGCCAGCTCCGCTGGCAGTCCTCCCAGGGAAGCCTCGCCGTGGAAGGCGGCTGGTCGAAGAAGACGCCCGCCAAGGGAACCGTCACGGGCCGGGACCTGGACCTCAGCGTCTTCGGGAAGCTCCTCCGGATGCCGGAGTTCCAGGGCCTCCGGGGCGAGCTGAAGGCCCAGGTGGAGGGGCCCAGGGATCCGGCGGCCATGGGCCGGCCGGACCGCTGGCAGGGGACCGCCCAGGTGGGCCTCACCCAGCGGGGTCTCCCGGCCGGAAACCTGCAGGCCGCCCTCCGGAACGGCCGGGCCACCCTCGACCAGCTCCACCTCGACCTGGAGACCCTCAAGGTGGAGGGCACCGGATGGGCCGACCTCGGTCCCCGCGGGCTCGTCCGCCTGGAGGCCGAGGGCCGGACGGAGGTGGGCGCGGACCAGGTGGCCCAGGCCCTCCGTGCCTGGAAGGTGGTGGATCTGGACATGGAGGGACAGACCCGGGCCCAGGCGACGGTCCGCTGGAGCCGCGGGACCGGGCTGGAGCTGGACGGCACGGGCCAGGTCACCCTGCCGCGCTGGCACGGCGCCCGGGCGGACAGTGTCGAGGCGAAGGTCCAGATCCGGGATACGGAGCTGCGCATCACGGACATCGACCTGAAGAAGGGCGAGGGCGGCGGCGGCGGCGAGCTCTGGCTCACCTGGGGCAGGACGGCCCCGGGGCAGAAGCAGATGGACATGTGCTACACGGCCTTCCGCCTGCCCGTCGCGGAGGGGCTCAAGGCCGCGGACCTGGACCTGCCGATCTCGGGCACCGGCGGGGGATGGGTCCGGCTCCAGGGCCCCTTCGACCACATCATGATGACCGGCGCTACCCAAGTCGAATCGGGGGAGGTTTACGGAATCAAAGTTCCAGCGGCTTCGGCCGACTTCGCCATGGACCTGGCGAGCCTCCACCTGCGCGTCGAGGATGCGCGGATCGGGGAGCGGCTCGACCAGCTCGGCGGCCCCGGCATCCCGCCCGAGGGCGCCCTGGCCCTGACGGGCAGGGCCGACATGGACATCCAGCGCTGGACCTGGCTGGTGGACCTCTCCGGGCGTCTGGATTCCCAGCTCCTGGCCCTTCCCGGCCCCCGCATCCAGTCCCAGGTGGAGGCCCACCTCCAGGGGCCCATCACCAGCCCCTTCGGCGCCCTGGACCTGCCCGAGGGCCGGGTGGCCCTGAGCCGGGGCCGCATCTTCTTCAGCGGCCGCAGCGTGGAAGGCCTCGAGGCCACCGCGAAGCTGCAGCGGGGGCGCCTGGAGGGCAAGCTCGGTTTCGAGGGCATGGCCCGCCCGGTGGTGGAGGCCCAGGTGCGCCACGAGGGCCCGGACCTGGCTGGCCAGCTCGCCCTGACCATCTCCCAGGAGAGCGCCCACACCGACATCCTGGCCCGGGGACTCACGGAGGATTTGCTGGAGGACCTGAGCCTGGAGGCCACGGCCCAGGGCCGCTGGAACGGCCGGGCCCTGAGCTGGACGGGCTCCCTCAACCGCCTGGAGGCCCAGTTCAACGTCTTCGAGCTGCACCAGGCCAAGCCCTCGGCCCTGCGGGGCGATGCGACCAGGGCGGAGGTGGACATCAGCCTGGAGGGCGGAGCCCGCAAGGCCGTGGATGCCACGCCGGCCCAGGCGGCGAGCCTGCGCCTGTGGGGCGCCCTGCCCTTCTCCCCCTCCGCGCCCCTGGAAGTGTGGACCCAGGGCGGGGCGAACCTGGCGCACCTCAAGACCATCTTCGACCGCGTGATGGAGGTGGACGAGTACAGCCTGCTCTCGGAGCTCCGGATCCAGGGCACCAGCCGCTTCGACCTCCTGGTCCACGGCACCTATGCGGATCCCAAGCTGGACGGCACCCTCTTCCTGGACAAGGGCGAGATGCACCTCAGGGGCTACCAGGGGATGGAGGACCTCCGGGCGGAGGTGGTGTTCAAGGACCGCACCGTGTCCCTGCCTCCGGAGCGCCCCCTGCGCGGCACCCTGGCCCATGGCGACCTCCAGGTGTCCGGCGCCGCCACCTGGCGGCCGGGGGGCCTGGACAGCTATGCGCTGAAGGCCACGCTGGCCAACTTCCAGCTGCGTGATGTGCCCGAGGGCCTGGAGCTCCAGGGCACCCTGCGCGCCACCCTGGAGGGCACGGAGGAGGGCGGCCTCCTCAAGGGCCGGTTGCGCGCGGACCACCTGAACTACCACACCGAGGTGAAGCTGGCGGACCTGATCCTCCGTAGCGCCCTCAGCGACAGCGGGGGCCTGGTGGGCCTGGACCTGGACGACCCCCTGGAGCGCATCCGGCTGGACCTGGACCTGGACCTCCGCAGCCCCTGGAGCTTCGACACCAACCTCCTCAAGCTCGAGGGCCGGACCGAGGGGCCCTTCCAGGTGCTGGGAACCCTGGCCCATCCCGCGCCCAAGGGCACCATGGTCTTCCAGCCCGGGGGCCGGATCACCAACATCTTCCCCGCCGGCGACATGGT
Organism: Geothrix fermentans DSM 14018; assembly: GCF_000428885.1. Classification (GTDB taxonomy): domain Bacteria; phylum Acidobacteriota; class Holophagae; order Holophagales; family Holophagaceae; genus Geothrix; species Geothrix fermentans. The sequence goes on from NZ_KE386810.1 coordinate 380,995, forward strand.
GGTGGACCGGGGCTCGCTCGCCTTCTCCGAGTCCCGTCCCCTGGACCCCGTGATCAACCTCCAGGGCAGCGTGACCTCCATCCCCGGCTACACCGTGAACCTGGACATCCGGGGCACCCTGAGCAACCTGGCCATCGTGCCCAGCTCCACGCCCAGCCTGCGCCAGGACGAAATCGTGGCCATCCTCATCAACCCCGGCAACGTGGCCAATGTCGGCACGGCCAGCGCCACCTCCGGCGCCACCCAGGGCGCCATCACCTCGGGCATCGCCAGCGCCGGCTCGGGCCTGATCTCCACCCTGGCCTTCGCCCCCTTCCAGGAGCAGCTGCGGCGCACCCTGGGCCTGGACCGGGTGAACGTCGCCGTGCGCACCACCAGCGTGGGCACCACGGAGACCGAGGTCACCATGGGCAAGAGCATCAACCTGTTCGGCCAGCGCAGCGCCTTCGTGATCTCCCACAAGAAGAGCGGCGAGCTGAACATCACCTCGGGCCAGGTGGAGTGGCGGTTCGGCAACTTCATCCTCCAGCTGGGCGCCAGCAAGGGCGGCGGCGCCGGGATCAACCCCTCCGGGGAGATCCGCCACTCCTGGAGCCCCAAGTAGGCTCGAGGCTGAAGGCTGGAGACCGGAGGCCGGAGGCGGTAGGTTGGAGTCGGAGATGGCCATGCTGACCGTCAAATGCTTCGCCCGGTACCGCGCCCTGCTGGGCTTCCACGAGCTGGACCTGCCCGCCGCCCCCACCCTGGCGGACCTGCTGGCGGACCCACGCTTCGCGGCCCTGCCCAAGGATGCCCTCCTGGCCGTGAACCAGAGCTTCGTGGACCGGAGCGCCCCCCTGGCCGACGGCGACGAAGTGGCCCTCATGCCGCCCGTATCCGGCGGATGATCACCCCTCGCGCCGGATCTCCATCACCTCGCCGCCGCTGAGGCGCAGCAGCTCCTGGAATCCGGGCTCGCGGCGCAGGCGGTCCTCCGGGCGCTCCTCCTCGGCGCTGGCGGGGGCGTCGTCGAAGCGGATCTCCAGGGCCTTCAGCCCCGGCAGCACGGCCGCCAGGGCTCCCAGCACATGGGGATTCGCCTGTTCCCGCTCCAGATCCTGGAGGGTCTGCCGCACGTTGGCGGGGAAGCGGAAGCGCAGGACCGGCGGCTCCCAGCGCAGGTCCGTGGCCATCTGGGGGGCCGTGCCCAGAACCCGCAGGCCCGGCAGGCTCCGGAGGGCCTCGCTGCACGCCATGCGCAGCTGGGGCGGCGCAGATGGATCCGGGCGCTGGGGCGCATGGGGACGCGCCGGGGCGGGGTGCTGGGCCTGGGCACGGTGCTGGGCGGGGGCCGGCGCGGGCCTGCGAGGCCCCTCAGGCGCCGGCGCGGCCTGGGGGGCCCTGGAAGGGACCGGCGGCGGCCCGGCGGGGGGGCCTGAGGGCCGGGCCGGAGCGCCGGAGACAAGCGCGTCCAGGGGGGCCAGGTGAGGCAGCTGGGCCGCGGTGACCAGGGCCAGCTCCACCACCACCCGCGGCAGGCTGCTGTCCCGCAGGTCCCGCTCCCGGCTCAGCAGCAGCTGGAGCATCCGCGCCCAGCGCAGCAGGTCCTGGGGCCCCCGGGCGGCCCGGGCCTCCTGTTCCAGGCGGTCGCGGAAGGCCAGCACGAGCTCGCGCCAGAAGGTGGCCCAGTCGGCCCCCTGCTCGTTCAGCTCCCGGCAGGCCTCCACCAGGGCCGCCGTGTCGCCGATGGCCAGGGCGGACATCACGCCCTGCACCAGGTGGGCGCTGACGATGCCCAGCTGCTCGCGGACGGCCTCCTCCAGCACCTTGCCGTCGCCGGCGGCGATGACCCGGTCGAGGATGGTGAGCGCGTCGCGCATGGAGCCCTGGCCTGCCTCCGCCACCAAGCGCAGGCTGTTCCCCTCGGCCTCGACGCCCTCCTGCTCGCAGACGTGCTTGAGGCGGCCTTCGATGAGACCCACGGGAATGAGCCGGAAGGGGAAGATCTGGACGCGGCTCTTGATGGTGTCCGGCACGTCCTGGAGCTCGGTGGTGGCCAGCACGAAGATGGCGTGGGGCGGCGGCTCCTCGATGACTTTCAGCAGGGCATTGAAGGCCTCGGTGCTGAGCATGTGCACTTCGTCGATGATGTAGACGCGGTAGCGGCAGAAGGCGGGCCGGGTCTGCACCTGCTCCCGCAGCGCGCGCGCATCGGCCACGGAGGCACGGCTGGCGGCGTCGATCTCGACGATGTCCAGGTTCTGGTCCGGCTGCTCCGCCGCCCGGCAGGGGTCGCAGACCCCGCAGGGCGTGGCGGTGGGCCCCTCGGCGCAGTTGAGGGCCCGGGCCAGGATGCGCGCCGTGCTGGTCTTGCCCGTGCCCCTCACGCCGGCGAAGAGGTAGGCCTGGTGGATCCGCCCGCTCTCCTTGGCCCGCTTCAGGGCGTTGGCGAGCGCCTTCACGCTGCCCTCCTGCCCCACCAGGTCGGAGAGCAGGCGCGGACGGTACTTGAGGGCGAGGGTGGTCATGGGACGTCCAGTCTCCCACAAGGTCCCCGGGACCGTCAGGAGCTATAAGCGCGCCTGATAAGCCTATACGGCGTTTCAAAGGTACAGGCGCCCTGATTCTCGATAGGATGGCTTGATCCCGAAAGGAAAAGACGATGCTTGAGGGATCAAGATCCGAGCACAGCGCATGTGGGGTTGGCTTCATCGCCAGCCGGACCGGTTCGGCCAGCCACGACATCCTGGAGGATGCCCTCCATGCCCTGAAATGCGTGGAGCATCGGGGCGGCTGCGCGGCGGACCAGGTCAGCAGCGACGGGGCCGGCGTCATGGCCGACATCCCCTGGGAGATGCTCGGCCACCGGCCCGGCGAGATCGCCGTGGCCAGCCTCTTCATGCCCCAGGATCCCGAGCGCCTGCGCCGCTCCCTGGAGATCTTCGAGTCCACCTTCGCCTTCTTCGACCTGAACGTGCTGGCCTACCGCGAGCTGCCCGTGGATCCCTCCGTGTTGGGCGAAGAGGCGCGGCGCTCCCTGCCCTCCATGCGCCAGGCCGTGCTGCGCCGCCCGGTCCAGTGCCGGACGGACGCCTCCTTCGACAAGCTGCTCTACTCCGCCAAGCAGGTCCTCCGGACCAAGCTGGTCGAGCAGGGCATCCAGAATGAGTTTTTCTTCGCCTCGCTGTCCGCGCGCACCGTGGTCTACAAGGCCCTCACCCGCGCCGCGGACCTGGACCGCTTCTACCTGGACCTGGTCGACCCGCGCTTCAGCACGCGCTTCGCCATGATCCACCGGCGGTTCAGCACGAACACCCGCACCTCCTGGGACAAGGCCCAGCCCTTCCGGCTCATCGCGCACAACGGCGAGATCAACACCATCGCCGGCAACCGCTCCCGGGCCATCTCCCGGGAGATGTCCATCGGGCTCAAGGCCGACCAGCTCGTGACCCACGGCTCCATCAGCGACTCCGGCAGCCTGAACGAGATCGCCGAGGCCCTGCACTACCGCAGCAGCATCCCGCACATGGAGGACATCCTGGCGATCATGATGCCGCCGGCGGAGGGGCAGAACGCCTTCTACACCTTCTGGAGCCGGGCCATGGAGCCCTGGGACGGGCCTGCCTTCCTGGTCTACTCCGACGGCAGCAGCGTGGGCGCGCGGCTGGACCGCAACGGCTTCCGCCCCGCCCGCTGGGCCATGACGGAGGACCGCTTCTACCTGGCCTCCGAGGCCGGCTCCTTCCCCGTGGACGAGGCCGCCGTGAGCCGCAAGGGCATCCTCTATGCGGGCACGGGGGTCACGCTCGACCTGGCTTCGGGGCGCGTCCACTTCCGCGATCCGGGCCGCTCCCGGGAACACCGCGACGCCACCTTCGACGCCCGGACCCGGCCCATCGGCTTCCTGCCCCCGACGGAGGCGCCGGAGCCCGTAAGCGTGTTCCGGAAGACCCTCTTCACCTGCTCCCGCGAGGAGCTGGAGAAGATCCTCTATCCCATGGCCGCCACGGGCAAGGAGGCCATCGGCTCCATGGGCGACACCGCCCGGCCCAACGTCTTCTCGTCGGAGCCCCGCCCCTTCTTCGACTACTTCTACCAGCACTTCGCCCAGGTCACGAACCCGCCCCTGGACTACATCCGCGAGGGCAACATCACGGACCTCCGGGTGTTTCTGGGGCGCGCGCCGAACATCTTCTTCCCCAAGGACCTGCTGCCGCTGAACGAGGCCCTGGAGCTGCCCCGGCCCATCCTCGACCTGGGCCAGATGCGGTTTCTGGAGCGGATGCAGAGCCTGCGTCCCTCCGAGTCCCACATCATCCCCCGCGCCTTCCCCATGCTCTTCCGCCGCGACGATGGCGTGGCGGGCTTCCACGCCGCCGTGGAACAGCTGGCCACGGACGTGCGGAAGGCCGTGGAGGAGGGCACCAGCGTCATCATCCTCAGCGACCGCGAGGCCAGCGTGGAGCGGCCGCCCATCCCGGGCCTCATCGCCCTGCGCGCCGTGGTGCACATCCTCAACGAGTCCGGCCTGCGCCTGAACGCCTCCATCGTCATGCACACGGGCGAGGCCCGCACCTCGCACCACCTGGCCGCCCTCATCAGCTTCGGCGCCTCCGCCGTCTGCCCCTACCTGGCCCTGGAGATCGCCCGCCAGGACGAGCACCCCAGCTTCGGCGCCCTGAGCCCGGACCAGCGCGAGCGGAACTTCGTCAACGCCCTGGAATCGGGCCTGCTGAAGATCATGGCCAAGAGCGGCATCTCCGTCGTGCAGAGCTACATGAGCGCCAAGCTCTTCACGGCCATCGGGCTCGGGCCCGAGCTGATGGAGACCTTCTTCCCCGGCCATGCCAGCCCACTGGGCGGCATCGGCTACGAGGAGCTGGCCGGCGACATCCTGCGGAAGACCAGCCTCGCGGCCCAGGCGGGTTTCCTGGACCGCCTGCTGCACACCCACCAGTTCCGCGAGTCGCCGCGGCCCGGCGAGGGCGAGCACCACGGCATGACCTCCGCCCGGGCCCGGCTGCTCCACCGCCTGGTGAAGCTGGAGCCGGAGGCGGAGGAAGCGAAGGCCCTGTACCAGGAGTATCTGGACTCCCTGAAGGTGGACGAGCCCATCAACCCCCGCCACCTGCTGGCCTTCCGCACCGAGGGGACTTCCCTGCCCCTCGAATCCGTGGAGGATGCCTCGGCCATCCTCCGCCGCTTCGGCGCCGGCGCCATGTCCTTCGGGGCCGTCAGCGCCGAGAGCCAGCGCGACCTCATCCTGGCCATGGAGGCCGTGGGCGGGCGCAGCAACAGCGGCGAAGGCGGCGAGAACCCCTTCTACTGGACCGATGGCATCACCGCCACCACCAAGCAGGTGGCCTCCGCACGGTTCGGCGTCACGGCGGAGTACCTCGTCTCGGGCGAGGAGATCCAGATCAAGGTGGCCCAGGGCGCCAAGCCCGGCGAAGGCGGCCAGCTCATGCGGGTGAAGGTGGACGCCACCATCGCCAAGGCCCGGTTCTCCCTGCCGGACGTGGACCTGATCTCCCCGCCGCCCCTGCACGACATCTACAGCATCGAGGACCTCAAGGAGCTCATCCACGAGCTGCGGCAGGTGCATCCCGGCGCGAAGATCAGCGTGAAGCTGGTCTCGGGCACGGGCATCGGCACCATCGCCGTGGGCGTGGCCAAGGCCGGGGCGGACATCCTCTATGTGGCCGGCGGCGATGGCGGCACCGGCGCCGCCACCCTGGGCTCCATGAAGCACGCGGGCCTGCCCTGGGAGCTGGGCCTCATCGAGGCGCACCAGGCCCTCCGTGAGAACCAGATGCGGGAGCAGGTGGAGCTCCGCGTGGATGGCGGCCTCCTCACGGGCAAGGACCTCGTCACCGCCGCCATCCTGGGGGCCGAGGGTTTCGAGTTCGGCAAGCTCCTCCTGGTGGCCGAGGGCTGCATGATGGCCCGCATCTGCGAGAAGAACACCTGCCCCGCGGGCATCGCCACCCACGATCCGAAGTTCAAGGCCCGCTACTCCGGCAGCCCCGAGGCCATCCAGCGCATGCTGGTCCATCTGGCCGAGGATGCGCGCCGTCACCTCGCCTCCCTCGGCGTGGCGAGCCTCTCGGAGCTCCAGGACCGCGTGGACCTGTTCCAGGTGGCGCCGGATCACGCCACCTTCGTGCGCGACCGCAAGCTGGACCTGTCAGCGTTCCTCGACCCTCGGCCCCAGGGGACCGGCACGGGTCCCTCCGCCCCCTTCAACCAGGAAGGCGTGGCGCCCCTGAACCAGCGAATCCTCGAAGATGCCCAGCCCTTCCTCGCCGAGGGGGGCACCCACCGCCACAGCTATGCCATCAGCACCGGCGACCGGGGGATCCTGGCCACCCTGTCCGGGGCCATCGCCCGCCAGGTGCGCGAGCGCCGCCTGCGGGGCGAGGATCCCGCCGTGGCCGGCCGGCTGAGCCTGGACTTCATTGGCAGCGCCGGCCAGGGTTTCGGCGCCTTCCTCACGGAGGGGCTCGACGTGCGCCTCCAGGGGGAGGCCAACGACTCCGTCTGCAAGTCCATGTCCGGTGGACGGGCCATCCTCGTGCCGCATCCGGAGGCCGCCTACACGCCGGAGACGAACGCCATCCTCGGCAACGGCGCCCTCTATGGCGCCACGGGCGGCACCCTGCTGGTGCTCGGCATGGCCGGCGACCGGTTCGCCGTCCGCAACAGCGGCGCCTCGGCCGTGGTTGAGGGCGCGGGGCACCACGCCTGCGAGTACATGACCCGGGGCGCCGTGGCCATCCTCGGCCCCGTGCTCACCAACGCCGGGGCCGGCATGACCGGCGGCAGCCTCTTCCTGCGCCGCGAGCGGGGGGACCAGGTGAACCGGGACTACCTCGCCGGCATCCACTGGCGGGCCGAGGAGGAGGCGCTGTTCCGCAGCCTCGTCGAAGCCCATGCGGCGGAGACGGGCAGCGCCACAGCCAAGGCCCTGCTCGAAGACTGGGCCGCCGCCCTGATCGCCTTCGCCCCCTTCGTGCCCGTGGCCGTGGCGCGCCAGCTGGCGACCGCCTGACCGTCGTATCCAAGCAGCATCACAACAATTTCAGCACCTGATTATCGGCGAGCCTCAGCAAGCCTGCGTGCCTCGTTTCCTCCGTGGGCTTGGCTCCCCACCTTCAGCGCCTCCACGGTGGATCTCCGCCTACTGAAGGCGAATCGGGATCAACGCTCACCCCACGCGATCGAAGAGCCCCGGCTGCCGGATGGGCGGCGGCGGGGCCGGCGCGGGTCGAGCCGGGCGCTCCCGGGCCCTGCGCCGGACCGGGAAGGCCTCCCGGAAGGCCTGGCGCACGCCCTCGGCGTAGTCGGGATCCAGCACCTTCAGCCAGCCGTGGTCCGCCAGCACCTTGTAGAAGGGATCCTGCTTCAGCAGGCGGAGGCCCCCCACCCAGGCGCCCGAGGCCCCGCTGGCCCGGGCGCGCCGCGCGAAGGCCTGGGCGTCGTGCACGGCCATGAGCGGGGTGACGGCCACGGTCACGCCGATGCCCGCCGCCGCCAGGCGCTCCACCGCCGCCCAGCGGCTGGGGATGGCAGGGGCGTGGGGCTCCACGGCCTGGCGTACGGTGTCGTCGTCCGTGGGGATGGAGAGACCCACCGTCAGCCGGTCGCCGAAAGCCCGCAGCAGATCCAGATCCTGGAGCACCAGGGGGGACCGCGTGTGCACGATCACCTCGGTGGTGGGGCAGAGCAGCAGCACCTCCAGGCAGCGCCGGCTCAGGCGGTACTGCCGCTCCAGGGGCTGGTAGGGATCCGTGGCCGAGGCCATGAAGACCCGCTCCTCGTGGAGCCTGTGCCGCTGGGACCAGAGCAGCTCCGGGGCGTTCAGCTTGGGCGCCACCCACTGGCCCCAATCCCCGGGCCCGTGCAGGGCGTTGGGATACTCCCGGACGTAGCAGTAGCGGCAGCCGTGGGCGCAGCCCCGGTAGGGACTGAGCGCGAAGCCGAAGCCGTAGCGCTCGTCCTTCTGGGGCCGCAGGATGGATCGCGCCTCCTCCGGCTCCACGAGCAGTCCCTTGAAGAGGGGCGTCGGTTCGGTGGGGAGGGGCAGCGGAGTCATGCCCCAAGTTTTCGCTTTTTATTCGTCAAGTCAAGGGGCGCTCTTGGCGATCACGTTGATGCGGCCGTTGGTTTCGAGGATGGCCACCCGGATGTCCGCCACGTCGGATACGCCGGCCTGCCGCACCGCCGCCATCAGCTCGTGCCGCGTGATCCGCTCGGAGGCCAGCACGGCCTCGTCCAGCACGCCGTTGTGCACCAGGATCTGGGGGCGGCCCTCCAGCAGGGTCTCCGCCCGCTTGCTGCGCCAGGTCCACCAGCCCATCAGGGCGTTCAGCGCCAGGAGCGTGGCCACCAGGATGAAGCCTCCCAGCACCGTGTTGTCGCCGGCGTTCATGCTGTTCTGCACCGCATTGCTGAGGACCAGCAGCATCACGAAGTCGAAGGGCGCCAGCTGGCCCACCTGGCGCTTCCCCGTGAGCCGCAGCCCCACCATCAGGAAGCCGTAGACCAGCAGGGCCCGGAGGACGAACTCCCACCAGGGCTGGGTGAGCCTCCACATGGAGGCACCCACAGGCAACGGGCCGTCGAGCAGCGCGGCGAGGGACATGGCTCCTCCGGATCGGAGGGGCGGTGCCCGAGCGGCCGCCGCCCCCCCGAAGGTTGAAGGCTGGAATCAGGGTCTATTCGAAGGCCACCGTGAAGTCGGCCTTGCCCAGCTCCGCGCCGTCCGCCGCCAGGACCTTCACGGTCCAGCTGCCCTCATCGCCCTTGCGGAACGTGCGGTAGGCGTTGGTGCGGTAGGGGGAGCGGGGCACCTTCAGCTCCTGCTTCGAGGTGCGGTCACCCTTGCTGAACTCGATGGTGATGGTGCTCTCCGCGGCGCCCGCCACCTTGGTCCAGGCGTAGATCTTGGTGCCGGCGGCCACCTTGAAGGAGGTCGATTCGCCCTGGATCTCCATCTTCTCCACGCCGGTGCCGAGCTTGATCTCGGCGCTGGCCTTGGCTTCGGCCTTGGGCGCGGGGGCCTGGGCGACCAGGGCCGCGCAGGCGAAGAGGGGGAGGAGGATCTTGCGCATGGGGGGACTCCTTTGAAAAGGTGGCCCCATTCTGCGCCGGATGGCGCGGGATGTCATGGGGCCCGGGCCCGGGATCAGCCGATCCAGACCTCCAGCCCCTCGAGGATGTCGCGCACGCCGGGTCCGAAGCGGGCGTTGCTCAGCCAGTCCACGCCGGAGGGCAGGCCCTCCAGGGCCGTCCTGACGCGCGCGCGATGCCCCAGCTCCGGCCGCGGGATCGCCCGCTCGGCGCGCTCGTGGCGCACGGCGGCGGGCTCGCCAAGGGCGGGGATCCAGTGCTTGAGGCGGGCCTGCACCCCCTCCCAGGCCTCCAGGTCCGCGGGCTTGCCGAAGGCCCCGCCGATGAAGCTGCGGAGCTGCATGGCGCCTTCCGGCGCGCTCTGGGGATCCATCCAGGAGGGCACGAGGGAACCCAGGTAGCCGTGGCCTTCGGGGGGATGGATGAGGAAGCCGAAGCTGTCCTTCAGGGCCGGCAGCGGCGCGTGGCGGCTGTGCCAGAGATCCACGGACGTGTAGGGGATGGCCGCCAGGGCCTCGGCGCTCTTGGGCGCCACAGGCCCGAGGAGGGCCGCGGCCTCGTAGGCGGGGAGGGCCAGTACCACGCGGTCGGCCTCACGCACCTCGCCGCCACCGCTGACCTTCCAGCGGCCGTCCGGCAGGGCCTCCATCCGCTCGGCCCGCAGGCCCGCCCGCACGGAGGCGAGCTTCGAGGCCAGACGGATGGGCAGCTGCCCCATGCCGCCCTCGGGCACCACCATGTGGCTCACGCCGCCCTTGCGGATGCCGTTCACCAGGCTGCCCGTGGCCTCCCACTGGCGCAGCTTGGGGATGGCATCCACGGAGAGGACCTCCGCCGGGGCCGCCAGGACGCCGGCGATCATGGAGGGCAGCAGCTCCGTGGCCACGCCCCTGCCCAGCCGTCGCTCGATGAAGGCGCTGAGGCCCTCCTCCGGTTCGGCGGGGCGCACGGGCTGGAACGGCTCCAGCATCATGCGGAGCTTGGCGCCCAGCGGCAGCAGGGGCGAAGTCATCAGGCCCACGGGGGAAGCGGGCACGGGGATGAGGCGCCCACCCTTCCCCACCCAGCGGGCGCCGGTGCCCGGCGAGCGGAAGGGCAGCTCGATGGCGCTGAAGAGGCGGTCCACGGCCGTGCCTTTCTGCCAGAGCACGCCCTGGGGCCCCGTCTCGAAGTGGCCGCCCTCCCAGGGCAGGGTCTTCATCCACCCGCCCACAGAGGCCGCGGCCTCCCAGACTTCGACGGATTCGCCCTTCCGCTGCAGGTGCCAGGCGGCAGCCAGGCCCGTCACGCCGCCGCCGAGAATCAAGGTGCTCATGGGAGGATCTCCAGTACGCGCCGCGCGAGGCAGCGGATGTAGGCCGGGTCGGCGCCCGGCGCGGCCACGCGGCGGTAGGTGCGGATGCCCGCCTTGTCCGCCACGTGCCGGTATTCGATGTCGAGCTCGTGCAGGGTCTCGATGTGCTCGCTGACGAAGCTCATGGGCACGACGATGACGTCCTTGCCGCCCATGGTCTCCAGCACGTCCTTGAGCGGTGGCTCCAGCCAGCGCACGGGGCCCGTGCGGCTCTGGTAGGCCTGGAGGTAGCCGCCGGGAACGGGCCCGATGCGGGCGATCAGGGCCTCGCGGGTGGCGCTGATTTCCCGTTCATAGGGATCCCCCGCCTCGATCTGGCGCACGGGCAGGCTGTGGGCGCTGAAGATCACCGTGGCGCCCGGCAGCTCGGCCAGGGCCGCGCGGAGCGGGCGCTCCAAGGCAGCCAGGTAGTCAGGGTCCGTGGCGTAGTGGTCGACCCCGGGCAGGAGTTCTAGCCCAGCCTTCGCGGCCTCCACGGCCAGTTCCCGCAGGCTCGAGCCCGTAGTGGCCCGGCAGTCGTGGGGATAGAGAGCCACGGGCACGAGCTTGCGGATGCCGTCCCGCTTGAGGGCCTTCAGCAGGCCCGCGGCCCTGGGGGCGGCGTAGCGGAAGCAGAGCTTGACGGGCTCCGCGCGGCCCGCGGCGCGGAGGGCCGTGCGGAGCGCCGCGGCCTGGAAGGCGCTCTCCCGCAGCAGGGGTGAGCCGCCGCCGATCTGGGCGTAGCGGCCCCGGGCGCCGGGGGCGCGGAAGCGCGCGATGAGGCGCGAGAAAGGGCCCTGGAGCCAGGCCGGCCCCGGCAGCCGGATCAGGTCCCGGTCGCCGAAGAGCTCCACCAGGAAGGGCTCCACCTGGTCCAGGTTCACCGGACCGCCGAGGTTCAGGAGCAGGATCGCCGTGTCACGCATCGCCTTCCACCTTACGCGAGACTTCCCTGAACTTTCGTCACGGAAACCCCCTGGCGGCATGGCAAAGGATTGGGGAACATCCCATAGACTGTCCTGACAGTGGAGCCCGCCATGACCACCTCGACCGTCTTTCCCGCCCTGCCCGATGAGGCCCGGCTCTGGCTGGTGGCCTTCAGCCAGCCCGTGGAAGCTGCCCGCCTCGCCCCCGAGATGGAGGCCCTCCTGGGCCGGTGGCGCCATAAGGGCGTGCAGTACCAAGGAGCCTGGACCCTCCTGGAGGGCCGCGTCCTGGCGGTGGCCGAGCCCACCCTGGCCTCCCAGCCGTCGGGTTGCGCCATCGATGGCATGCTGCGGGGCGTGCGCCAGCTCGCCGAGCGCCTCGGTCTGGACCTGCAGGATGTCCAGGATGTGATGGCCCGCCTCCCAGAGGGCCTGCACACCTTCCAGCGCGGAGAACTGGAGGCCCGTCTGGCCGATGGCACCCTCGGGGCGGCCACCCCCCTGCTGGACCTCACCCTCCTCACCGTGGGCGACCTCCGGAGCGGCCGCTTCGAGCGTCCCCTCTCGACCACCTGGATCGGGCGGAAGTATCTCCGACCCGCCTCCCACCCGGCCTGAGGCTGCGGGGCGTTCGCCCCGCAGTACGAAAAAGAGGCGGCAAAGCCGCCTCTTTTTCGTAGATAAGGAATGACTTAGAAGATCGACTCGCCCGGCTTGCGGCGCCAGGCCTCCGAGCGCTTCTGGCCCTCGACCTTCGGCTTGGCATCCTTGGCGGCGGCCAGGGTCTGCAGCAGGGAGCCGCCCACCTTGGAGGCCACGCTCTTGGCCAGGGCCGGGGCGGCCGGAACGACGGGGGCGCTCACGGGACCGGCCGCGGGGGCCTCCGGAGCGGCGGTCTTCGCCGTGACTTCCTTCAGGCGCTTCTCGTACCAGACCTTCCGCTTGGGATCGATGGTCCGCGTCTTCGCGGCCTTCTCTCCCTTCTTGAGAACCTTGGGCTTGGGCTTCTCGCGGTCTTCACGGAGTGCGGAATCGGGCTTTGCTGCTTCTTCGAGGATTTTCGCCAGGTTTCCAAGGCCACGCAGGTTCATCATGGTGCGGTTGCTTCTCCCAATGGGGCCACGGGCCCTCGCTCATTAGAATAACGGCAACGCATTTGCTTACATAGTGATTTATGGCACTTGAGGCGGTTTTTTGCCGCCACCCGTGCCCTCCTGGGACACTGGATCCCATGGGAGCGTCCCTCAAAACCCTCAAGGCCCGGCTGGATGGCCTCTGCCTCCGGTACGACACGGCGGGGGCCCTGGAGAAGGATCCCATCTCCGTCCCCCTGGCCTACCCCGCCGCCATGGACCGGGAGGTCGCCGCCTTCGTGGCGGCCCACCTCGCCTATGGGCGCGTGGATCCCATGATCCGGGCCGTCCGGGGGGCCCTCGCCCCCCTCGGGGCCGCTCCAGCCTCCTGGCTCCGGGAGCGCTCCGAAGCCCAGATCCGGCGGAGCCTGGAAGGCCCCCTTGCGGACTGGAGCTGGCGCTTCCACACTGCCACGGATCTGGCGTCCTGGCTGGTGGCCTGGAAGCGCCTCGACGCGGAAAGCCGGTCGGGCCTGGAACCCCACCTCCTGCCCGCCCCCGGGGAGGAGCCCGATGCCGCCCTCTCGCGCCTGGTCCAGCGCCTCCGGGCGGAGCTGCCGGCCAGCTACGGCTCCCGGTTCTCCCTGCCCGACCCCCTGGAGGGCGCCGCCTGCAAGCGGTGGCGCATGTTCCTGCGCTGGATGGTCCGCCCCGGCTGGCCGGACCTGGGCCTCTGGAGCCGCTATCCGGCGAGTGCCCTCATCATCCCCCTGGACACCCATGTGGCCAGGGTCTCCCGCTTCATCGGCCTCACCCGCCGGGCCACCCCCGACGGGAAGATGGCCCGCGAGATCACCGAGGCCCTGCGCCGCCTGGATGCCGCAGACCCCCTCCGCTACGACTTCGCCCTCAGCCACCTGGGCATCCTGGGCGACTGCCCCGGCGTGCGCCACCGGAGCACCTGCGCGGCATGTCCGCTGTATTCCGTGTGCCGGGCGGGCTCCGAATCCGCGGCGCGGATTCCGAGGATAGGAAAAGAGCCATGAGTTCCCGGAGCTCATGCCTGCACGCAGGCGGAACCAAGGGCCGGGCTGGCCATGTGGGCGACCGCCGGGTGATGGAGCAGGCTCCGGGGGAGCCTGCGGAATCGGGACCCGGCGAGG
>NZ_KE386810.1:394978-766188 GCF_000428885.1 Geothrix fermentans DSM 14018
AGGCCAGTGCCGACTCGCGAAGGCGCAGCCTGAGCGATGGTCAGCCCGGCCCCTTTGCGCGCAGGCGCAAAGGGGCCGGGCTGACCACGGCACTCGGGGGAACGACTTAGGGCTGCTTCTTCCGACCTGACCCGGTTCATCGCACCCCGATGCATGGGGCCCGGCTTGCCTCCAGGGTAGCCCGCAAAGGGTGTGCCGCGCCAGGGTAAGGCCCCTGCGCGGAGGCGCACCGGCCCTCGAAGTGCCGGATTTCATGGGGTTTTTTAATCGCTGGAAAAATCCGGTGCTGGACCCTTGACACCCCTACATGTTGGGGCCATCCTTTTCTCCCGGCACAACCCCTTGAGGTTTCCCATCAAACCCCCTCCACGGAAGGGGCAGGTTCGTGCGCCTCAAGCGGATGGGTCCCCACCCCGACCGTCCTCCACCCCCCTACCCAGGACCGCACCCATGAAGATCTCCCGCCACTTCACCAAGGCAGGCCACGACCCCCTGGAAGGCTTCCGCTTCGTCCCCCGGACGAGCCGGATCTCCAAGCTCGACGGCACCGTGGTCTTCGAGGCCAAGGACGTGATGGTCCCCGAGGCCTGGTCCCAGGTGGCCGTGGACATCCTGGCCCAGAAGTACTTCCGCCGGAAGGGCATCGACGCCCAGAACGGCGGGGAGAAGGACGCGCGCCAGGTCTTCCACCGGCTGGCGGGCTGCTGGCGGCACTGGGGCGAGACCCACGGCTACTTCGACTCCGCCGACGACGCCCAGGCCTTCTACGACGAGCTCACCTACATGCTCGCCGACCAGATGTGCGCGCCGAACTCGCCGCAGTGGTTCAACACGGGCCTGCACTTCGCGTACGGCATCGCCGGCCCGGCCCAGGGCCACAGCTATGTGGATCCCAAGACCGGCCAGATGATGAGGTCCACCTCGGCCTATGAGCGGCCCCAGCCCCACGCCTGCTTCATCCAGAGCGTGGCCGACGACCTCGTGAACGAGGGCGGCATCATGGACCTGTGGACCCGCGAGGCCCGCATCTTCAAGTACGGCTCCGGCACAGGCACGAACTTCTCCAAGGTGCGCGGCTCGGAGGAGCCCCTCTCCGGCGGCGGCCGCAGCTCCGGCTTGATGAGCTTCCTGGCCGTGGGCGACCGCGCCGCCGGCGCCATCAAGAGCGGCGGCACCACCCGCCGCGCCGCCAAGATGGTCTGCCTCGACCTGGACCACCCCGACATCGAGGCCTTCATCGACTGGAAGGTGACCGAGGAGCGTAAGGTCGCCATGATGGCCGCCGGCAGCGCCGTGGTGCGCCGCCACTGGGACGCCCTCTGCCAGGCCGTGGAAGGCTCCACCTCGAAGGACGCCGACCCCAAGACCAACGAGCCCCTGCGCAAGGCCCTGGCCCGGGCCAAACGCGAGGGCGTGCCCGCCGCTTTCCTCACCCAGTGCCTGGGCCGCCTGGCCGAGGGCGACTTCGAGCGCGACCTCAAGGGCTACGACACCTCCTGGGACGGCGACGCCTACTACACCGTGGGCGGCATGAACTCCAACAACTCCGTGCGGGTGCCCGACGCGTTCATGCGCGCCATGGAGATGGACGGCGACTGGGAGCTGAAGCGCCGCATTGACGGCAAGACCAGCAAGAAGCTCCGGGCCCGGGACCTCTGGGAGAAGGTGAACAAGGCCGCCTGGGCCTGCGCCGATCCCGGCATCCAGTTCGACACCACCATCAACGACTGGCACACCTGCCCCGAGGACGGGCCCATCAACGCGAGCAACCCCTGCTCCGAGTACATGTTCCTGGATGACACCGCCTGCAACCTGGCCTCCCTGAACCTGTGCACCTTCCTCACGGACGATGGCGGCTTCGACCTGGTGGGCTACCGCCACGCCATCCGCCTCTGGACAGTGGTCCTCGAGATCAGCGTGCTCATGGCCCAGTTCCCCAGCGAGGCCATCGCGCAGCGCAGCTACGACTTCCGCACCCTGGGCCTCGGCTACGCCAACCTGGGCGCCATGCTCATGCGCATGGGCATCCCCTACGACAGCGCCGAGGGCACCCAGTGGTGCGCGGCCCTGACGGCCATCCTCACCGGCGACGCCTACGCCGCCAGCGCCGAGATGGCCCATGAGCACGGCCCCTTCCCGGGCTACCAGAAGAATGCCGCCCAGATGCTGCGTGTCATCCGGAACCACCGCCGCGCCGCCTACAACGCCCCGGACTCAGAGTACGAGCAGCTGTCCATCCGGCCCCAGGGGCTCAAGGGCACCGGCGTGCCCAAGCGCATCGTCGAGGCCGCTCGCGAGAGCTGGGACACGGCCCTCACCTACGGCGAGCAGTGGGGCTACCGCAACGCCCAGGTGACGGTGCTGGCGCCCACGGGCACCATCGGCCTGCTCATGGACTGCGACACCACCGGCGTCGAGCCCGACTTCGCCCTGGTGAAGTTCAAGAAGCTGGCCGGCGGCGGCTACTTCAAGCTCGTGAACAGCGCCATCCCCGAAGCCCTCGCCCGCCTGGGCTACGCGCCCTCGCAGATCCAGGAGATCGTGCGCCACGTGGTGGGCTGGCAGGAGATCACCGACGAGACGCCCGGCATCACCCGCGGCATGCTGAAGGGGGCCGGCTGGGCGGAGGAGGAGATCGCCGCCGTCGAGCAGAAGCTCCCCACCGCCTTCGATCCCGCCTTCGCCATCGACGTGGCGCGGCTGAAGGGCGGCTTCAGCGCCGAGCAGGTGGACACCTTCCTGCTGGCCCTGGCCGGCACCATGACCGTCGAAGGCGCGCCCCACCTCAAGGACGAGCACCTCGCCATCTTCGACTGCGCCAACCGCTGCGGACGCACAGGCAGGCGCTACATCGCCCCCATGGGCCACCTGAAGATGATGGGCGCGGCCCAGCCCTTCCTCAGCGGCGCCATCAGCAAGACCATCAACCTGCCCGCCGAGGCCACGGTCACCGAGATCGGGAAGATCTACGACGCCAGCTGGCACCTCATGCTCAAGGCCGTGGCCCTCTACCGCGACGGCTCCAAGATGAGCCAGGCCATGGCGACGAACCTGGACCTGCTGGACGGCGCCGACACCCTGCTCGACGAGTCCGCCACCGCGGCGGAGAAGGCCCCCGCCGTGGCCCAGGCCCTCACGCAGCAGCTGGTGCGCACCTACCGGCGCCGCATGCCCAACCGCCGCGGCGGCTACACCCAGGCGGCCACCGTGGGCGGCACCAAGCTCTACCTCCGCACCGGCGAATACGAGGACGGCAGCCTCGGCGAGATCTTCCTCGACATCCACAAGGAGGGCGCCGCCTTCCGGGCCGTGCTCAACTGCTTCGCCATCGCCGTGAGCATGGGCCTCCAGCACGGCGTGCCGCTCGAAGAGTTCTGCGACGCCTTCCTCTTCACCCGCTTCGAGCCCGGTGGCATGGTCTCCGGCAGCGACACGATCAAGATGAGCACCAGCATCATCGACTTCGTCTTCCGCGAGCTGGCCATCAGCTACCTGGGCCGCTACGACCTGGCCCACGTGGAGCCCGATCAGATCGTGAACGCCGCCACGGGCCTGCGCCCCGGCAGCCAGGCCCCCGGCCTCGCCGCCGCCCTGCCCAGCCTGCCCACGGGCACGCCCCTGCCCTTCCCCGAGGCCGAGGCCACGGGCGCCGCGCCGGCCGCCGCCCCTGCCCCCGTGCAGCCCACCCTCCAGCCTGTCCTGGTGGGCGCACGCGCGGCCGTCAGCGCCGCCCAGGCCGCCCGCGAGAAGGGCTACACCGGCGACCCCTGCCCCGAGTGCGGCCACCTCACCCTCGTCCGCAACGGCGCCTGCATGAAGTGCCAGACCTGCGGCGCGACCACCGGCTGCAGCTGATCCGAGGATCAGATCCACCCCGAAGACGGGAAGACCACGAGGAGGAACGCCTGATTCACCTCGTGGTCTTCCCGTCTTCGGGGTTTCCTCTCTTCAGGTAGTACGGCGCTGGCTCTCCGCCACGGCCGCATCGATCATCCAGCGCGCGATACTGAGGGGGGCGGGAAGCGGGGGGAGGTCGTCGAGGCTGAACCAGCGGGCGTCCTCCAGCTCGGCCGGATCGGGGCGAAGCTCACCCTCCAGGTGCTCGGCGGTGAAGGCCACCATGAGGCCATTGGGGAAGGGCCAGGGCTGGCTGCCGAAATAGCGCAGGTTCTGGACCGTGATGCCCAGTTCCTCGGCCACCTCCCGCTGGACGGCCTGCTCCAGGGACTCGCCGGGCTCTGTGAAGCCCGCGATGGCGCTGTACACGCCGGGCTTGAAGTGGGGCGAACGCGCCAGGGCCAGTTCGCGCACGGTCCCCGCCCCGCGCTGGATGAGCACGATGATGGCCGTGGCATTCGAGGGGAACACCGTCCGGCCGCAGGCCGGGCAGCGCCGCCCGTGTCCCTCGCAGGGTTCCAGGGCCGTGGCGCAGGCGCCGCAGAACCGGTGGCCCGCCTCCCACTCCAGCCACTGGTAGGCCCGCCCGGCCCGCGCCCAATCCCCGGTGTCCATGCGCGGAAAGGCGTCCCGCAACCCGAGGGCCTCCACGCCTTCCGGCCGCGGGTGGTCCTCGGCCACCCGCAGGGCCACATGGCCTTCGGGCAGGCGAAGGCAGGCCTGGGGCTCGAGCGGTACTCCGGGCTCCCGGGGCCCTTCCTCCAAGGGAAGCCACAGCCGGTCGCCCTGGAAGATGAACCTGCGTCCGTCCATGAACCCCATGCTACCGGATACGGTTCGACCTACACGAACAGCACGGCGTGTACGGGCGGCAGGTGCTCGGCGAGGGTGATCCAGTCGTCGCCCTGGTTCTCGCTGATCCACACCGAGCCCGTGGTGGAACCGAAGGCCAAGCGCTCGCCGGTGGTGTCCAGATCGAGGGCGTGACGGTACACCAGGTCGTAGGCCCAGGATCTGGGCAGGCCCCGCTCCAAGGTCTCGAAGGTGCGGCCGCCGTCGCGGGTGCGGTTCACCACCACGCGGCCCTCGGCGGGGATGCGGCGCTCATCCTTGATGGCCGGCACGAACCACGCGGTGTCGGGGTCCTTGGGATGCACCACCACGGGGAAGCCGAAGACCGAGGGCTTCACATCGGTGATCTCGGTCCAGGTCATGGCGCCGTCCGTGCTGCGGAAGATGCCGTTGTGGTGCTGGATCCACCAGGTGTCCGGCGCGCCGGGGCACTGCACCATGCGGTGGGGATCCTGGGATTCCGGCGCCTCCACCAGCTCCGGCGGCGCGTAGTCGGCGCGCATGCCCTTGGTGTGGGCGCTCCAGGTCTTTCCGCAGTCCCGGGTGTGCCACACACCGCCGCTGGAGACGGCCACCACCACATGGTTTCCGTCCCGGGGATCCACGACGACCGAGTGGATGCCCGGCACGTCGGCGCCGCCGCCGGCCCACTTGCGGCGCTCCGGCATGTTCCAGAGGGCCTCCACCATCTGCCAGGTGGCGCCCAGGTCTTCGCTCCAGAAGAGGCCGCCCGGCAGGGTTCCGGCCCAGAGCAGGCCCGGCTGGGACGCCAGCCCCGGCGTCAGGCACCAGAAGCGCATGAGGCGCCAGGGGATCTCCCGGCCCAGGAAGTCCCTTTCGACATGGCCCTCCGGCGGGGTGGGGTAGGCCGGCACGCCGATCTCCTCCCAGGTGGCCCCGCGGTCTTTCGAGCGGTGCAGCTTGGCGCCGAAGTGGCCGTGGTCCAGGGCCGCGTACCAGGTCCCGTCGCGGGGATCCTGCATGGCCAGGGAGACGTTGTCCCCCAGGAAGGAGACCGCCTCGAGATCCCAGACGCCCCGGGCTGTCCTGCGGGCGGAGAAGAGCCCCTTGCGGGTGGAGATCAGCAGCTGGTCCATCTCAGCCTCCGGAAAGAGTCTGCATGACGTAGATCTCGCTGGCCGCGGACACGGGATCCGTGAGTCCCCGGCGATCCGCGACGGGGACGCCATCCACGAAGACCGCCATGTGGAACCTCAGGGCCCCGTGCTCGTCCAGCACGTAGCCGCGGAGCCTCGGATACAGGGCGAAGGCGGCTTCCAGGCTCTCCTGCACCGTGGCGCCCTCCACCGTGCAGGGCGGGCAGGCCACGTGGCGCTGGAGGTTTCTTGTGAATGCGACTCGGGACATGGCGATCCTGGAGGCCCGGACACTTTCCCCCAAGGGCACCTGGCTGTCAAGACAGCGAGTTCCTAGTCGAAACGATCGGAATCATCCCAGCGTTCCCGGTGCGCCTGGGCCCGTTTCTTCGCCTCCGCGAGCTGGGCCTGGGCCTCGTCGAACTCCTCGTCTTCGAGCCGCGTGGGGTCCGGCAGGGGATGTCCGTCCAGCTGGTGGAGAGGCGCGGCGCGGCGCTCCACGCCGACGATCCTGCTCCAGGACTTCTTGCGCCGTTCGACCTGTTCGATCATGGTCCACCTCCGGCTCAAGCCAAGCATAGGTTCCGGACCTGGACCTGCCATTGCAAAAAAGCGCAGGGGGATCGCTCCCCCTGCGCTCTCCGGAAAGGGCGCCCCTACTTGACGAGGCCCAGCTGCTTCACGGCCTGGCGCTCCTCTTCGAGCTCCTTGGCCGTGGCGTCCATCTTGGCGCGGCTGAATTCGTTGATCTCCAGGCCCTTCACGATCTCCACCTGGCCGTTCTTCACGGTGACGGGGTAGCCGTAGACCAGGCCCTCGGGCACGCCGTAGCTGCCGTCGGAGGGGAAGGCCATGCTGGTCCAGTCGCCCTCGGCGGTGCCCAGCGCCCAGGAGCGCATGTGGTCGATGGCGGCGTTGGCGGCGCTGGCGGCGCTGCTGAGGCCGCGGGCCTCGATGATGGCGGCGCCGCGCTTGGCGACGGTGGGGATGAAGGTCTTCTCGTACCACTCGTGGTCATTGACCAGGGCGTGGGCGTTCTTGCCCTCCACCTCGGCGTGGTAGAGGTCCGGGAACTGCGTGGTGCTGTGGTTGCCCCAGATGGTCATCTTCTTGATGGCGGTGACGGGCTTGCCGGTCTTCTCCGCCAGCTGGGAGATGGCGCGGTTGTGGTCCAGGCGCACCATGGCGTGGAACTGGCTGGGCTTGAGCTTGGGCGCGTTGGAGAGCGCGATCAGGGCGTTGGTGTTGGCGGGGTTGCCGACCACCAGCACCTTCACGTTGCGGCTGGCCACTTCGCTCAGGGCCTCGCCCTGGGGCTTGAAGATGCCGCCGTTGGCGGAGAGCAGGTCGCTGCGCTCCATGCCGGCCTTGCGCGGCAGGGCGCCCACGAGTAGCGCATAATCCGCATCCTTGAAGGCGACCTTGGGGTCATCGGAGGTGACGACGCCCGCCAGCAGAGGGAAGGCGCAGTCCTTGAGCTCCATGACCACGCCGTTCAGCGCCTTCAGGGCCGGGGTGATCTCCAGGAGCTGGAGGATCACAGGCTGGTCCTCGCCCAGCATCGCGCCGCTGGCGATGCGGAAGAGCAGGCTGTATCCGATCTGACCGGCTGCGCCGGTGACGGCCACGCGAACGGGGGGCTTCATGCGATCCTCCTGGAAGATGGCTCATTCTATACCTCGCCCCCGGGGTGAAACCCCACCGGCCGGGAATCCGTGATCTAGATCCCTCATCTTGTCAGCCTCATGGAAGAATCCACCGCTTCCGCACCAATAGGAAAGTTCCGTGGTTCATCCTCCGATAGGATGGAATCTGACCGAACCATGCGCCCCCTCCTCCGCTTCTTCCTGACCCTCCTGCTGGCCAGCCTCGCGCTGGCGGGCTCCGCCGCGGGCCTCCCAGGGTCCGGGCGCATGGTCTTCCGGAGCTACGGACCCACCGAAGGCCTGGAACACACCAGCATCACCACCCTGACCCAGGATGCCGAGGGCTTCCTCTGGATCGGCACCGAGGGCGGCGCCTACCGCTTCGATGGCTCGGGTTTCCGGCTCTGGAGCCTGCCCGAGGGCCTGCCTTCCGCCTGGGTGCGCGCCTTCTGGCCCAGCGGCGACGGCGGCCTGTGGATCGGCACCCGCGCCGGCCTCTGCCTGCTGAAGGATGGCCGGATCCGGACCCCGGAGGCCGGCGATCCCCTGGCCTCCGCCCAGATCCACCGCATCCTGGGCGACGCCCAGGGCCGCCTCTGGGTCGCCGCCGAATCCGGGCTGTTCGTGAGCCCCGATGGGACCCTCCGTTTCACGCCCGCCCGAGGCTGGCCCGGCGGCCCGGCCCATGCCCTCGCCCTGGATGGCGAGGGACTCTGGGTGGGCGGCACGGCGGTCCTCCACCACCGGGACGGGAGGGGGGCCTGGCGTGCCTGGGCGGCCGCCGAGGGCCTGCCGGCGGAGCCCGTGAAGGACCTCCTCAAGGTCCCCTCCGACACCCTCTGGATCCGCACCTCCAGCCAGCTCCGGGTGCTCGCCCCCGGGGGCACGCGCCTGGGGCCGCCGGCCCTGGGCCTCCCCTCCCTGGCCGTGAGCGTGTACGAGGAAACCCTCGCCGCGGACGGCGGCGACGGCGTGTTCGTCCCCACCGTCAAGGGGCTCCTCCACCTGACGGACCGGGCCTGGAGGCTCCTGGACGAGCGCCGGGGCCTGCCCTCGGGCTGGGCCAACCAGGCCTTCGTGGACCGCTCCGGCAACCTCTGGGTGGCCAGCCTGGGCCTGCACCGGCTCCAGGGCAGCGGCGCCTGGGAAAACTTCACGCGGCTGGATGGCCTGCCTGCGGACAACGTCTGGGGCCTGCTGCGCGACCGCACCGGCCTGCTCTGGATCGCCACCGCCGGCGGACTCGCCAGTCTGGATGCCAGCGGCCTGACGCCCTACCCACCCGGGGCGGATCTGGTGCTCTACACCCTGAAGGAGGGCCCGGACGGCTCCATTTGGGGGGCCGGCGAACACCCCTTCCTGATCCGCATCAGTCCGGACCGCGCCCGGCTGACCCGCATCCCCCTGCCGCCTTCCCCGAACCTGGCCGTGCCGGTGGCGCTGGCCTTCGATCGCGCCGGGGACCTGTGGGTGGGCACCACCCGCGCGGGCCTCTGGCGGGTCTCGGACCCCGGCGGCCGGGCGGCCTTCCACCAAGTGGAGCTGCCCGGATCCCCGGCCCCGGAGGCCATCACCGCCCTGCACGAGGACGGCCAGGGCCGCCTCTGGGTCGCCACGGACCGGGGCCTGGCGCGCCTGGACCAGGGCCGGTGGCAGCTCTGGGGCCGGGAGATCGGGCTCCATCCCGCTCCCCTCGCGGCCCTGGCCCCCCTTCCCGACGGCACCGCCTGGGTGGCCTACCGGGAGCCCCTGGGCCTCACGCTGATGGATCTGCGGGGCGATGCTCCCAAGGTCCTGCGCCACTGGATCCGGAAGGAGGGCCTCGCCAGCGACTCGGTCTACAGCCTAGCCTCCGACGCCTCCGGGCGCCTGTGGGTGGGCGGCCCCCGGGGTGTCCAGTGCGTGCAGGGGCGGGAGCACCACCTCTTCCGGCGGGAGGACGGCCTCACCAGCACGGACTGCAATCCCTTCTCCACCTGGGTGGACGCCGACGGCGGCGTGTGGTTCGGCTCCACGGCGGGCCTGCTCCACCACCGTCCCGAACCGGGTCCCCGGGCCCAGCGCCTGCCCGAGGCCCGCTTCATCTCCTTCCGCCTGGGATCGCGCCTGTGGGAGCACGCCTTCACGGGCCCCGTGGACCTGGGCGCCGTGCCCTACGGCGACCGCACCCTCTCCGCCCAGTTCACATCCCTCACCTTCGAGCACGAGGGCCGGATCCGCTTCCAGTCCCGCCTCGTGGGCCTGGACGAGGACTGGGTGGACATCGGCACCCGGGACCTGCGCTACTCGGCCCTCTCCCCCGGCACCTACCGCCTGGAGGTCCGCGCCCTCATCGAGGACGGCGGCGCCGGGCCGGTCGCCTCCGCCGCGTTCCGCGTGCTGCGCCCCTGGTGGCTGCGCTGGTGGGCCTGGCCCGTCTGGGCGGGGCTGGCGGTCTGCGCGGGCCTGGGCGCCTTCCGCTGGCGGCTGCGCCTTCTGGAGAAGCGCAACGAGGAACTGAAGGTCCTGGTCTACCAGCGGACGGAGGCCCTGGAGCTGAGCAACCTGGCCCTGGCCACCATCTCCACCACGGACCCCCTCACCGGCCTGCGGAACCGGCGCTACCTGGAGGAGGAGCTGCCCCCGGTCCTCGCCCTCGTCCTGCGCGCCCAGCGCGACCACCTGGCCATGGAGCACAGCCCCAGCGAAGCCTGCCTCGTCTTCGCCATGATCGACCTGGACCACTTCAAGCGCGTGAACGACACCTGGAGCCACGCCGCCGGGGACCTGGCCCTGAAGCAGGTGGCGGACATCCTCCGCCGCGAGGCCCGCGAATCCGACTTCCTCATCCGGTGGGGCGGCGAGGAGATCCTCTTCGTCGGCCACACCTCGGACCTCGACGGCGCGGCCACGGTCGTGGCCCGCCTCCACCAGGCCATCCGGGAGCACGCCTTCGAGCTCGGGACCGGACAGCCCGTGGCCATCACCTGCTCCATCGGCTTCTCGCTCTTCCCCTTCCAGGCGGACCACCTGGAGGCGGCCTCCTGGGAGGACCAGGTGCGCGTGGCGGATCGCTGCCTCTACGCCGCCAAGCGCTCCGGACGCGACGGCTGGGTGGGCGTTGCCGCCCGCGCGGGCCTCCCCGAGGGCCTGGCCCAGCGCTTCGACCAGGGTCCCGCCCTCTGCGCCCAGGCCGGCACCGTGCACCTGCGCCACAGCCCCCGCGAGGGGGACCTGGTCTGGCACTAGGCGCGGCTAGAAGGCCTTGGCCTCCATCTCCTTCACCATCTGCTCCCCGCCCAGCTGGCGCATCTGGCCCAGGATCCAGGCCTGACGTCCCCGGATGTAGTCGCTGGGGGCGTTCGCGCGGAACTTGCGCGGGTTGGGCAGCACCGCGGCCAACAGGGCCGCCTCGCCGGGCGTGAGCCGCTTGGCGGGCTTCCCGAAGTAGGTGCGGGCGGCGGCCTCGGCGCCATAGACGCCGTCTCCGAACTCCACGATGTTCAGGTAGACCTCGAGGATCCGCTTCTTCGACCAGCCCAGCTCGATCATCAGCGTGAACCAGGCTTCGGCGCCTTTCCGGGCCCAGGAGCGCGTGTTCCAGAGGAAGAGGTTCTTGGCCGTCTGCTGGGAGACCGTGGACGCGCCCCGCTTCCGGCGGCTGTGCTCGTTGTGCTGGATGGCCTTCTCGATGGCCTCCCAGTCGAAGCCGAAGTGGTCCGGGAAGTTCTGGTCCTCGGCGGCGATCACCGCCGCGCCCAGGCTGGGCGAGATGTCCTCCAGGGGCACCCAGCGGTGGCGCGAGACGTAGGGCTTGCCGCTGCCCCAGGATTCCACCCGGCGCTGCACCATGAGGGCCGACACCGGCACTGGCACCCAGCGGAACACCAGCACCAGGAGCAGGCTGAGCCCCAGGAACAGGCCCGCCACCCAGCCCAGGACCACCAGGATCCGTCCGCCCCAGCCGCGCTTCTTCTTCGCCATCCCTCCAGGATGCCAGCCCCAGGGCCCGGAATCGCCTCCGCGATTCCGGGATGGGAAAAGGAATCGGGGCCCGGGGCCGCTGTGGCATCCTCGCAGGCGGAGGACGGCATGCGCGAAGCCCTGACGGGACCTGAACTGGTGGCGCTGGTGCGGCGGGTGTTCCAGCCCCGGCCCGGGGAGAAGGCCCTGGCCATCCTGGTGGACCTGCCGGACGCCAAGGTTCCCGATGACCCCAGCTGGGCCGCCCGCCGGGAGATCGCGCGGGCCTGGACGACCGAGCTGAATGCCCACCGCGCCGAGCTGGGGCTGGAGACGCACCTGGTGGTGTACCCCAACGTGCACACCAACAACGGCGATCTGCCGGAGCGGGCCTGGTTCCACGCGGGCGGCCCCCTGCCTTCGGTGGAATCCCTGGATCCCGCGACGTCCATCCGCTTCGCGGACCTCTATGCCGGTCACCCCATCCTCATCGCCCTCACCAAGTTCTCCGCCACGGCGCCCCTCAAGCTGGCGGCGAAGACGCAGCCCATCCGCGCCGCCACCATGCCCGGCTTCCGCGAGGACATGATCCCCGCCCTGCGCCTGGACTACACGGAGGTGAACCGCCGCGTGAACCTCCTGAAGGACCTGCTGGACCGGGCCGAGGGCGCGAACTTCCGCTTCGCCACCCCCGCCGGCCCCTGCGAGCTGCACGTGGATCTGCGCAACCGCACGGGCCACGCCTCCGGCGGCTTGCTGCCCGCGCCCGGCGTGGCGGGCAACCTGCCCTCGGGCGAGGCCTACATCGTGCCCTACGAGGGCGAGCGCGAGGGCAATCCCAGCCGCACGGCCGGCGTCATGCCCGTGCAGTTCGGCGACGAGATCGTGCGCTACCGCATGGAAGGCAACAAGGCCCTGGAGGTGATCAGCGATGGCCCCAGGTCCCGGGAGGAGGCCACCCACCTCGCCCAGGAGCCCGCCTACGGCAACCTGGCGGAGCTGGGGCTGGGCGTGCTGGCCGCCTTCGGCGTGAAGCCCATCGGCGAGATCCTCCTGGACGAGAAGCTGGGCCTCCACCTCGCCTTCGGCCGTAGCGACCACTTCGGCGGCCAGGTGGGCCCCAAGGACTTCAGCGGCCCCGAGGCCGTCATCCACATCGACCGCGTCTACGTCCCCGAGACCCAACCCGACGTGAAGGTGGCCTCCGTGGACCTCCGGATGGCCGATGGGTCCGCAGTGGCGCTCATGCGGAACGGGGAGTACGCCGTGGGGTTCTGATCCCAGCAAACGTCCTCATTCGGAAGAATCAAGGATTCACCACCAAAACACCAAGAACTACGAAAACATTTCCTTTTGCATTTCTTGGTGTCCTGGTGCCTTGGTGGTGACCTTTTTTATTTCCTGATTATCGGCGAGCCTCAGCCAGAAAAGCGGAACGCAGAGGGCGCAGAGACCGCCCTTCGGGCGCACGGAGAGCGCGGAGGGGGCTCGACCCACCATGCGTGGGCCCGCCGAAGGCGGCCTCCGGCGTTGCCGGAGGTCATGGGGGGCGCCAGGGCCGCGCACCCCAAAAAGGGCGCGACCCTGGCGCCCCCCATGGAGCCCACGCTTGCGAAGCTGCACCCCCAAATCAGCCGCAGCCCCGTTTTTCAATCTGTGCAAATCTGTGGACCCGAGGCCGTTTCTCCGTCATCTCCGGCTCCAGCCTTTCATCTTGCGAACATGGGGCTGAGCTTGGCCGAATAAGCAGGTTTTATTTTCTAGATCTGCCGGTCACCCGGAGGTATCTCGGCGCAGCGGCGGCAGAGGCAGACGACGTTGCGGAGTTCCTCCGGGACCCGGGCCAGCGAGACCGGGTTGAAGGTGACGGTGGTGCACCAGCAGGGGGCCTCGAGGTTCCCGCAGGCAGAGGGCACGCAGCCGTTCGGCCCGCCGCAGAGGGGACAGGTCTGCCGTTGGGCGTCGTTCAGTCGGTGGTAGTCGAGGGGCATCGCTGGGGCCGCATCAGGGGCGCAGGGTGGCGATGGTCGCCTGCATGATCGCCACCACCTTCGGAGCGGCTTCAGGCCCGGAGAAGGCCTGGACCTCGCCGGTGCAGACCGTGAGGGACCGGCCCGCATTCTGCACCCGCCCGATGGCCAGGAAGCGCTCGCCGAGGGCGGGCCGCAGGAGGTTGATCTTGAACTCGGCGGTGACCACCTCGCAGCCTGGCGGCGCCTTCGTCAGGGCCGCGTACCCACAGGCGCTGTCGAGGATGCTGGCGATGGCCCCGGCATGGACATACCCGTGCTGCTGCGCCAGCCGCCCCGAGAACGGCAGCGCGATGTGCACCTCCCCCTCCGAGACCAGGGCCAGCTCCGCCCCGAGCGTCGCCATCAGGCCCTGGGCCTGGAAGCTGGTGGTGATCCGATCCTGGAGGTTGGTCATGGTTCGATGGTCCTGGACTGGCGCCGGCAGTTCAATGGCTGGTGAGCAGATTGATGCGGGGTTGCCCCTGTTTGGGATCCACCTCGAGGGTCTGCCAGGTCCAGACCCCCGCGTGCAGCTTGCCGGAGGCATAGAGTCGGGCCTCTCCGTTCGGCCCGCTGATCGGGATGGACATATCGGCTTCTCCCGAGGCGTCGCCACGGGTGCTGATGGAACCTCCGACGGGACCTCCCCCCTGGACGGGAGAACCGAGAAGCTGCACCACGCGCGGGTCCGCGGCTGCCTTCTGGATGGCTTGCTGGTAGGCCCCGGAGCCCTTGAAGGCGGATTCCACCATGCCCAGCGTGAAAAGGAGGAAGCCGGCGATCCCCACCGCCCCGGCGGCGGCCAGTCCGCCGAGGAACAGCCATCGCTTCTTCCTGGCAGCAGGCGCCGGCGCCGGGAGTGCCTCCTCGAACGGCGTGGTGCAGTACGGGCAGATCCTGGCGTGGGACTTGACCCGCTCCCCGCACTGGGAGCAGGCCTTCAGCGGGGCGGCGAACTGAAGCACCAGGAACGCGATCCACGCCCCGAACGGGTGAACGCCGAACCACATCCAATGCGGCGAGCGATGGTTCCGCCGGGCGGCCTTCAAGCCGAGCCAGATGGGCAGAACCCACAGACAGAGAAGCGCCAGGATGCAGCCTGAAATCTCGAGAAAATGCATGCCACCCTCGAAATTTGGTGGTGAACAGTGATGGGCGGTGATGGGCACCACTCTCCCATCCCCGCCCCTCTCCGGCTTGCTTTGTCTTTCCTGGCGCCTTGGCGGTGCTCCTTTTGTTCAGCCGCCCAGAATGCCTCTCACCGCTTCGGATACGCCGGCACCTCCGGGAAGCTCGGCGTCGGGCTCTCCTTGAGCTGCTTCAGCAAGGTCTCGATGCCCACCTCGAGCTGGCGGTCGTGGCCCTGCATGAGGCTGGCGGGGTCGTTCTCCACGGTGAGGTCGGGGTCGGCGCCGTGGTTCTCCACCCACCACTTCCCTTCGCGGCCGTAGAAGCCGTTGTTGCTCTGCTCCACGCGGCCGCCGTCCAGGGTGAACTGGGTGTTGATGATGCCGACGAGGCCGCCCCAGCTGGGCACGCCCACGATGGGGCCCAGCTTGCGGGCCTTCACGTGCTCGAGGAAGGCCTCACCGTCGCTGCCGTTCTGCTCGTTGGTGAGGAAGACGTAGCGGCCGTCGCTGGCGGTGCCGGGGTAGCGGAAGGGGCCCATGCCGCGCAGGACATTGAAGCCCACCTGCTTGCGCTCCAGCTTGTCGATCATGAAGAACTCGGTCCAGCCGCCGCCATTGCCCCGCACATCGATGACGATGCCCTTCTTGTAGCGGAAGGCCCGCCAGTACTTGTCGAACTGGCCGATGTTCTGGTCGCCCATGGCCGTGAGGTGCATGTAGCCCAGCTGGCCGCCCGAGGCCTTGTCCACGGCCGCGATGTTGTCCGCCACCCAGCGCTCGTAGCGCAGCTCCCGGTCCTGGGGGAGGGGCTCCACCTCGACGGTGCGGGCGCCGTCCATGGTGGGCTTCGCGTTCACTGTCAGCATGATCTTCTGCCCCTTGATGACCTGGAGGCGGGCGCCGATGGCCTCGGGCGCCTTCAACGGCCTGCCGTCCACCGCCAGCAGGTAGTCCCCCTCCTTCACCAGGGGCGCGGGGTTGGCCAGGGGGGCCTTGAGGTCGCGGGCATAGGCCGTGGGGCCGTACACCTTGGCGAAGCGGTAGAGGCCGTTCTCGGCGCGGAAGTCGGCGCCCAGCTGGCCCGTGTAGACCGGGCTCGGCAGGGGCCGGCCGGGACCGGGGTCGCCTCCGGAGACGTAGGTGTGGCTGACATTCAGCTCGCCCACCATCTGGCTCAGCATCCAGTTCAGCTCCTGGCGGGAGTTCAGCTCCGGCAGCCAGGCGCGGAACTTGGCGCCGATGGCGTTCCAGTCGTTGCCGTTCATGCTGGGGGACCAGAAGAAGTCCCGGTACCAGCGCCAGGTGTCCTCGAAGATCTGCTTCCATTCGGCCCGGGGATCGACGGTCATGGTCATCCGTTCCAGATCTAGCTTCTCCGGCAGGGCCTTGGTGGTGAACACCGTCGCGGCGTCGCCCGCATGGAAATTGGGGCCCTTGCGGAGGAGCAGGCGCCTGCCCTCGGCATCGAACGTCCAGTCGCTGATGGCGTCCGTCAGCACCACCTCCTTGTCCTTCTTGGCGGAGGCGTCGTAGAGGTGCAGCTTCCACTTGTCGGCGCCGCGGGGCGTGTAGAACTCCTCCACCACATTGTCGTCCCAGCCCTCGACCTCGCTCCAGCCCACCAGGCCCTTGCCCGCCTTGAGGTGGAAGAGGTTGCCCGGCTTCACGGGCAGGGGCGCGATGCGGTCCGAGAGGCCCGCCACGTCGATGCGGAAGGCGCCGGAAGCGGAGGACGAGGCCCCGCCCTTCTCCTCGCCGGCCCTCAGCTTCACGGCCATGACCTGCACGGGCGCGGACTGGATGTGGTTGTCCTGGCTGGGGTCGAGCTTCACATGGAAGTTGCTGTAGCTCAGGAAGTAGAGGGTGCTGCCGTCCTGGTCGAACCGGGGGTTGACGCAGTCGTAGAAGCCATCCGTGAGGGCCACCTTCTGCTTCGTGGCCAGGTTGAAGAGGACGATGCGGCCGTTGCGGCTGGGCTCCACCACCGAGTAGGCCACCCACTGGGAGTCCGGCGCCCAGGCGTAGTCGCTCACCTCCCAGGTGAACTGGTCGTTCTTCAGGTCGTGGAACTCGTCGATCTTGGTGAGCTTCTTCGTGGCCACGTCGATGACGTAGATGGCGAAGCTCTTGTCGCCGAAGAGGAGCTTGGTGCCGTCCGGGCTCCACTCCAGGTGGTAGAGGGTGGTGTTCAGACCCGTGGGGATGCGCTCCGCCGCGCCGCCGTCCGCGGGCTGCACGTAGAGGTCGTAGCCCCCGCTGGCATCGCTGAAGTAGGCCACGCGCCTGCCGTCGGGCGAGAGCCGGGGCATGCGCTCGCGCACACCGGGCGTCTGCGTGAGGTTCCTGGCCGGCTTCGTCGCATCCGTGGGCAGGAGGAAGACCTCGCCCCGGGCCTCGAAGACGGCCGTGCCGCCCGTCAGGCTCATGGCCTGGATCCAGTCCTTGGGGTTCACGGGCCGGGGCGCGGCCTTCCAGCCGTCGCTGGCGGTGGTGACGGGCACGGGATGGACGGCCTTCGTGGCCAGATCGAGGGCCTGGAGGTGACCACCCTGCACGAAGACGACCGTACGGCCGTCCGTGCTGGGCTGCTGGGCGTCGAAATCCTTGAGGTCCGTGAGCTGCTCAACGGCCTTGGTGGCGGGGTCCACGGCGTAGAGGTTGGTGATGCCGCTGGCGGCGCGGTCGGACTCGAAGAGCACCCGGCCGCCGGCCCAGATGGGGGCGCCGTTGCGGCCCACATAGTCCGTCAGCTCCGTGAAGGTCCCGGTCTTCAGATCCGCCAGCCACAGGTCCTGGCGTAGCCCGCCCTTGTAGCGCTTCCAGTAGTACTCGACATGCCCCTTGGAGCTGTAGGCGAGGCGCTGGCCATCCGGCGACAGGGTGCCCTGGACGGCCCGGGGAACCGCGAGGGCGATGGGTTCGTGCCCCTCGAGATCCACGGTGAAGAGCCGCTCGATGGGGCGGCGGTCATGCCCGCCGAGGGCCTTGACGACCACCTGGCGGCTGTCCGGCGTCCAGCCCTGTACCGCAACGTATCCGGTCCAGGTGAGGCGCTTCGGCGCGCCGCCCCCGGCGGGCATGACGTAGGCCTCAGTGGCCCCGTCGTACTGGGCGCTGAAGGCGATCCACCGGCCGTCGGGACTGAAGCGGGCCGCGGTCTCCAGACCCGGGTGGGTGGTCAGGCGCCGGGCGGGGCCGCCGCTGAGGGAGCCGAGCCAGAGATCGTCCTCCCAGGTGAACACCACCCGCTCCCCGCGCACATCCGGCGAGCTGACGAAGCGGGGCGCGCGATCCTGGGCCACGAGGGCGCAGGCCACGAGAAGCACGGCGGAAGCACGGAAGGGCATCAAAGACTCCGGTGGGGGTTGACCACCATACATCGTCTTGCGATGAAACCGCCACCGCCTGGGTCAGAAATCGTGAATCGCCTTGTGATACCTGGGGGTTGATGCTAATTTGACCTTCCAACAGGCTTCCCATGTCCCGCACCGGTTCCGCCCTCATCATTACCGCCGCCATCGCGATGATTCCGTCGCGCGAGGGGGCATAGGCCGGATCCGATCCACGATTCCAAGCCCCCCGCACCGCAAGGTCGGGGGGTTCTTCTTTATGCCGGAGCACCCATGAGTCCAGACACGGTCCATCCTCCCCAGGATCTCCTCGAACGGATCCTCACGGCCCTGGTCTACGATGTGGCCATCGAGTCCCCCCTCGAGCCCGCGCCGCGCCTGTCCAGCCGGGTGGGCCGCCCCGTGTGGCTGAAGCGGGAGGACCTCCAGCCGGTGTTCTCCTTCAAGCTGCGGGGCGCCTACAACAAGATCGCCCAGCTGGATCCGGCCGAGCGGGCCCGGGGCGTCATCGCCGCCTCCGCGGGCAACCACGCCCAGGGGGTGGCCCTGGCCGCACGCAAGCTGGGCTGCGACGCCGTGATCGTCATGCCTGTGACCACACCCCGCATCAAGGTGGACGCCGTCCGCCGCCACGGCGCGAAGGTGGTCCTCCACGGTGACTCCTTCGACGAGGCCTATGCCCATTCCCAGGCCCTCATGGCCGCCGAGGGCAAGGTCTACATCCACCCCTACGACGACCCCGACGTGATCGCGGGCCAGGGCACCATCGGCCTGGAGCTGCTGCGCCAGATGCCCCGGGACCTGCGGGCGGTCTTCGTGCCCGTGGGCGGCGGCGGGCTCATCGCGGGCATCGCCGCCTACCTCAAGCGGCTCCGTCCGGAGATCCGGATCGTCGGCGTGGAGCCCGTGGACGCGGACGCCCTGAGCCGCTCCCTGGCCGCGGGCCGGCGCGTGAAGCTGGAGCGGGTGGGCCTCTTCGCAGACGGCGTGGCCGTCAGCCAGGTGGGCGCCCTGCCCTTCGAGCTGTGCCGGCAGTACGTGGACGAGATGGTGCGGGTGGACACGGACGAGATCTGCGCGGCCATCAAGGATGTCTTCGAGGAGAACCGCTCCATCCTGGAACCCTCCGGGGCCCTGGCCCTGGCGGGGCTCAAGGCCTGGGCGGCCCGGGAGGGCGCGGATCCCGCCGGGGGCAACCTGGTGGCCATCCTCTCTGGGGCCAACGCCAACTTCGACCTCCTCCGCTTCGTGGCCGAGCAGGCGGAACTGGGCGAGAAGCGCGAGGCCATCCTCGCCGTCACCATCCCCGAGCGGCCCGGCAGCTTCAAGGCCTTCTGCGAGCTCATCGGCGCCCGCGCCATCACCGAATTCAACTACCGGCTGGCGGATCCGGAGCGGGCGCACATCTTCGTGGGCCTCCAGGTGGCCGACCGCTCGGAGATCGAGCCCCTCCTGGTCCGCTTGCGGGCGGAGGGTCTGGAGGCGCAGGACCTGAGCGACAACGAGATGGCGAAACTCCACGTCCGCCACCTGGTGGGTGGCCATGCGCCCCGGGCCACCCATGAGCGGCTCTACCGCTTCGAGTTCCCCGAGCGCCCCGGCGCCCTGCTCCGCTTCCTGGAGCGCATGAGCCGCGGCTGGAACATCTCCCTCTTCCACTACCGCAACCACGGCGCCGACTACGGCCGCGTCCTGGCGGGCATCCAGGTCCCTCCACAGGACCAGGCCACCTTCCAGGCCTTCCTGGACGGGCTGGGCTATCCGTTCGTGGACGAGAGCGACAACCCGGCCTACCGGCTGTTTCTGGGTTGAAGGATCCCTGAGCCTCAAGGCTCTCCACGAAGGGCACGAAGAGGCCCTGCGGGCCGAATAAGCTCACGAAGGGGTACGCATCAAAGGCCCTGTTGCCTCAGGTCAACTGGAGAGGTCCCGGGCTCAGTCCCATGGGTATTGACGCCTGCCTTCGCGCCCTTGGCTTTCCCTTCGCGCCCATCGTGGAGGCTTTTCTGCTCCCAGGAGAGAAACAACTGATCAGAACAGCTTCCCCACCAGGGCCGCCAGGGCGGTCTCGGTGCGGAGGATGCGGGGGCCGAGGTCGAGCGGCTTCAGGCCCGCCCTGAGGAGGCTCTGCACCTCGGCCTCCACCCAGCCTCCCTCCGGGCCGATGGCGAGGGTGATGGGGGCCGTCAGGACCTTCGGAACCGGGGCCCCCGTGCCGGGGTGGGCCATGAGGCCCGTGCCACCTGCCAGCAGGCCCGGCAGCGCATCCTCCACGAAGGGGCGGAAGAGCCGCGCCAGGCGCAGCTCGGGCAGTACGGTGTCCTTGGCCTGCTCCAGGCCCAGGATCAGCTGCTCGCGGAGGTTTTCGGGCTTCATCCTCGGGCTGGCCCAGTAAGCCTTCTCCACCTTCCAGGCGTTCAGCAGGACGATGCGGCTGGCACCGAGGCTGGCGGCGGCGGCCACCACGCGGTTCAGCACCTTGGGCCGCGGCACCGCGATCAGCAGCGTCAACGGCAGCTTGGGCGGCGGTGCCTGGTCCAGCCTCAGCTCCAGGTCGAGGGCCTCCTCATCCAGGCGCAGCACCCGGCCCCGGCCCATCTTGCCGCCCAGCAGGCCCACGGCCAGCTCGTCGCCCACCGCCGCGCGATGGACCTCCCGGACATGGGCCAGGCGCCGCCCCGTGAGGCGGGCCCGGTCCGGAGCCGTCAGGTCTTCCGGCAGCAGCAGCACCAGGTTCAAGGCAGGTCCATGGCCAGGAGCAGGTCGCGGTCCACCTGGTCACCGATCCTGAAGACATGCTCGCCCACCTCGCGGAAGCCGCTGCGGGCATAGAAGGCCAGGGCCCTGTGGTTGTTCTCCCACACGCCGAGCCAGAGGGTGTCCGCGCCCCAGGCGCGCGCCATCGCCACTGCCTCCGCCATCAGCGCCGCGCCGCGGCCCCCGCCCTGGGCCGCGCTCAGCACGTAGATGCGCTGCAGCTCCACGGGACGCTCGCCGGGAACGCCGGGCTCGCGGTGGCCCAGACGCAGCTGGAGGAAGCCGCAGGGCACGCCGTCCAGCTCCAGGACCCGGGCGGGCCGGGCGGGGTCCGCCAGCTCCGCCCGCTGGATGGCTTCGCCGTAGGCTCCAGCCAGGAAGGCGGCCAGGTTTTCGGGGGAGCTGACGGCCTCGAAGGTCTCGCGGAACGTGCGGATGCCCAGGTCTGCGAGGACGGTCGCATCTTCTGGCGTGGCGGGACGGATGGTGGTCGTGGGCATGAGGACTACTTTCGCTTGGGGTTGGAGCGGGTTCTGGTCTTGGCGCGGGCGGCCACGGCGATGGCCTTGCCCATCCAGATCCCGAGCTGGTCCGGGTCTTCCAGCACGTCCACGGGCAGCTCGTAGTACTGCATCGGCCGCGCGGGATCGCCGAAGGGCATGAAGGGGCCCATGCCCGCCGCTTCGAAATCGGGACGGTTCGTGTCGTCCGTCTTGAAGTAGAGCGTGTCATTCGCGGCCAGGGCGAAGGCACGGCCGTCGGCGAAGAAGCAGAGACCGCCGAACATCCGCCGGGAGTCCACGGGGCGGATCTGCCCCATCTGCTCCAGGAGGTATGTGCGGAAGCTCACGGAAACGGCCATGGCGCCATGGTACTCTCCTCGCGGCACCGCCGGGACGCCCGGCGTTTTCACAGGATCCTCCATGCGGATCAACACCCTCGACGACCTGCTCCGCGCCGTGAAGGACCGCCCCCGCAAGCGCCTGGTGGTGGCCTGGGCCAACGACGCCCACACCCTGGAGGCGGTGAACGCCGCCGTGGAGGCGGGTCTGGTGGAAGCCATTCTCGTGGGCGACGAGCCCGTGATGGTGCAGGTCTGCGGCGAACACGGCATGCCGAAGGAGCGCTTCCGCATGGTCCACGCCGCCACGGACACGGATGCGGCGGACAAGGCCGTGGCCATGGTGCGGTTCGGTGAGGCGGACCTGCTGATGAAGGGCCTGCTCAGCACCGAGAAGTACATGAAGGCCATCCTGAACAAGGAGCAGGGCCTGCTGGATCCCGGCGCCATCCTCAGCCACGTGACCGTGATGGAGCACCCGGGCCATCCCAGGCTGCTCATCGCGGGCGACGTGGCCGTGATCCCCGAGCCGGAGTTCAAGGAGAAGGTGGCCATCCTCGGCTACCTCGTGAAGACCGCCAAGGCCCTGGGCATCGAGACCCCCAAGGTCGCCGTGCTGGCGGCCTCCGAGCAGGTGCAGCCCAAGATGCGCGCCAGCGCCGAGGCGGCGCTGCTCTCGAAGATGGCCGACCGGGGCCAGATCAAGGGCGCCCTGGTGGACGGCCCCATGGCCCTCGACGGCGCCATCGATCCCGAGTCGGCCCGGATCAAGGGCATGACCGGCCCCGTGGCCGGCGACGCGGACTGCCTGCTCTTCCCCAACCTGGAGGCGGGCAACACCTTCTACAAGGCGGGCACCAAGCTGGGCGGCGCCGAGATCGCCGCCGTGGTGGCCGGCGCCAAGGTGCCCTGCGTCCTCAGCAGCCGCGGCGACACCGCCAGGACCAAGCTCAGCTCCATCGCCCTGGCGGCGCTGCTGGCCTGACCTGCCATCCCTTCTTCTCCCTGACCGGCTACTTCTTCTTCTCGAGGTTCAGCTCCGAGAAGGTCATGAGGATCTGCTGCTTGGCCGCGGCCCCCATCCAGACGCTGAGATCCAGGGCCACCGGGAGCGGCAGGTCCTGGATGGCCTTGTTGCTGATCAGGACCTTCAGCCGCATGGACGAGGCCGTGGACACGAACTCGGCGTCGTAGCCCGCCAGCACCAGGCCGCCTTTCTGGCGCTCGAAGGTGGGACGGATGGTGGAGTCGAAGGCCGGGCTCTTCACCTTCATGGTGGTGATGGCGAAGGACCGGTCCATCTGGAGGTGCACCTTGACGTCGCCCGTCTCCTCCCAGTCCACCAGGTAGTGGGTGCCGGCATCCTGCACCTTGGAAGCGGCGCCCTCCGGCGGGAACGGCGTGTTCACCATGAAGGGGGTCCAGGTCTGGAAGAAGCCCGTGAGGGTCTGTTCCATGCCGCTGTAGACCTGGTTCAGCCCCGCGGTGGTCTGGGGGTTCGGGCTGTCCACGGTGTTGTGCGAGACCTGGGCGTCTCCCTGGGGGCCCACCCGCACGTCGAACCGGACCTTCGCGAAGAGGTCCAGGGCCGCCCGGTAGCCCTCCGGGTTCGTCTTCTCCTGTTCCGCCAGCATGGCGGCCCAGTCCGGCGTGGCGACGAAGCGGTAGCGGCCGAAGCCCTTCCCGGCCAGGTTCACGTAGGCGGCGCGGGCGGGGCGGAGCACGCTCTCTGTGTCGGCCACGGCCTTGGGCGCCGCGGCGTGGAGGGCGGGTCCCCAGGCGGCGACGGCCAGGAGGGTGAGGACGATCGGGGCGAGGCGGCGGCTCAAGGGGCCCTCCGGGGTTCCAGGTTTCGTGGCGTGGATGATCCCAGTCTAGGGGCGATTTCAGGCCGGCGGGTAGTCTTTGGCCGCTTCCCGGCCCGACAGGACGCGCAGGGCGCCCTTGGCCAGGGCGGCCATCTCGTTCTCGCCCGGGTAGACCTTCACGGGGCAGCCCAGGGCCGCGGTGAGGCGCGTCAGCTCGCCCACCAGCTTCGGCGAGCGGGCCATGCCGCCCGTGAGCAGGATGGCGTCGATGGGCGCGCCATCGAAGGCGGGCGCCTGGCCCGTGATGGCCTTGGCGATCTGGTAGACCATCGCGTCGTAGACCAGCGTGGCCTCGGCGTCCCCGGCCTCCACGCGGCGCTCCACCTCCCGCATGTCCGACGTGCCCAGCAGGTCGATCATGCCGCCCCGGCCCTTGTTCTTGAGCTTCAGCTCGGCCTTGGTGTACTTCCCGGAGAAGCAGAGGTCGATGAGCTGACCGGCCGGCAGGGTGCCCGTGCGCTGGGGAGAGAACGGCCCCTCCCCGTCGAGGCCGTTGTTCACATCGATGTAGCGGCCCTTGCGGTGGGCGCCCACGGTGATGCCGCCGCCCATGTGGGCCACGATGACGTTGACGCGCTCGTAGAAGGTCTCGTGCTCCTCCGCATAGCGGCGGGCCGTGGCGATCTGGTTCAGGGCGTGGCTGATGACCCGGCGGGGCAACTCCTTCAGGCCGGAGATGTGCACCTTGGGATCGGCCTCGTCGACCACCACCGGATCCACGATGTAGGCGGGCCGGTCCGTGCCCGCCACCAGCTCGGCGGCGATGAGGGCGCCCAGGTTCGAGGCGTGCTCGCCGCGCCCCCCGGCCCGCAAGTCCTCCAGCATGGCCGGCCCCACCCGCCAGGTGCCGTGGGGGATGGGCCGGAGCAGGCCGCCGCGCCCGGCCACGGCGTCGAGGTCTGCCAGGGAGAGGCCCCTGCTGGCGAGGAAGCGCAGCACCGCCTCCTTGCGGAAGGCGAACTGCTCCGTGATGGGATGGCCCTCGAAGGGCTTCAGCTCCTCGGCAGAGTGCTGAAGTTCCTCGGTGTGCCGCTCCTCGTCGCCCTCGAAGATGGAGGTCTTGGTGGAAGTCGAGCCGGGGTTCAGCACCAGCACCCGGTGGCGGCGGAAGAAGGTGTCCCTGGGCGTGCGCTTCCACTCGCCGTAGGCGTGCAGACGCATGAGCGAGGCCTTCACCGCGAGGCGGATGTCCTCGGGCGTGCAGTCCATGGGCAGGTCCACGCCCTGGAACCAGAGGCCGAACATCACCGGGAACTTCTTGGCCTCGGGGAAGCGCGTGGCGTAGAGGTGGTAGAGCAGGTTCCCCATGTCGAGGTTGGGGCAGACGATCACATTGGGAACGCCCTCCCAGGGCAGGCCGTCGCTGTGGTAGAGGTCCGCCGAGCGGCGCGAGAGCGCCACGCTGACCTTCACCTCGCCGCGGATCTGGATGCTGGCGTAGCGGGGGCTGTGGGCGATGCGCTCCGCCAGGATCTGGGGCACGAGGTCCGCCGCCTGCCGCACCAGCTCCGGCGAGGGCCCCTCGTCGCTGCCCCGGTTGGAGTAGGACACCATGGCACAGCGGATCTCCGGCAGCACCTCCTCCGGGATCAGGTCCCGCGCCACGGCGCAGGTGCCCACGGCCACCTCCGCCAGGGTGCGCGGGGTCATGCTGGCGTTCACGCCCACGTCCCCGAAGATCACGATGTTGTGGGGGTAGACCTCCTCCGGGTGCTCGTCCGGCAGCACGAACACGCCCGCCTCACAAGTGACGCTGCGCTGGGCCAGGATGTCCACCATGGGCCGGAAGAAGGCCTTGGGCTCGTGGATGGCGCCGCCCACCACCATGTCGGCGTGGCCCAGCTTCACGGCCCAGATGCCGAAGCGGCCCGGCTCCCGGACCAGGGCCCGGGCCTCGTCCAGGCTCACGGGCCGCTGGTGCGCCCTCCCGAACTCCACGCAGGCCGCCGCGAAGGACTCCAGCAGGTCCGGCCGGGAGGCCGGATCCACGAAGGCGCTCTCGGACAGGGTGTAGGCCACCCGGTCCACCCCGAGGTGGGACAGCCGCTGGGCGGCCACGGCCCGCACCTCGGCCTCCGGGGCCAGGAAGACGGGCCGGATGAAGCGCCCGAGGAAGCAGGCGGCTTCCAGGGTGCGCGGGTCCAATGCCTCGGGGAACACCACCGTGGGACGGTTCCGGGGCACGGCCAGCAGGCGGCTGTCGAGGGACGCTTCGATGTCAAACATGGGGCTCCGCGGGGCTCTGGAGAGCCTTGCTGCGTGAGTCTAGCAGGCAGCGGATTCTATTTTGCCGATGGTCCGGTCACATATCCGGCGGGCGGTCTGCGACCTGGGCCGACTCCACCCAGATCACCTCGCAGGAGCCGTCCCCGGTATCCGTCCGGCTCAGGCTGCTGACCCAGTGCCAGCCGTCCTTCCCGTCCGCCCGCACGAGCATTCCCTTGAGGTGGACCAGCTGGCCCGCCCGGGCGGCCTTGAGGCGCCGGGCCACGCCCTCGCTGGCCGGGATCATGTGCATGTTGGCGCTGTGGCTGATGACATCCGATTCGGAGATGGGCATGTGGGCCGAGCGCCAGAAGTACCAGCGGTCGCGCTGCTCGATGGTGAAGGCTTCGAGGACCCGCGAATCGGACATGGGCCCCCAGCCCAGGGCCAGGTCCACGGGCGACAGCTCCGCGGGGCGGTCGAAGCGGTAGCGCTCCGCGCTCAGTACCCGGGCCTGGATCTCGAAGGCCGCGAGAGGGGTGAGGGTGTGGTTGTGGAAGGTCCAGGGCTTCCTGGATTCCGGGGGGCCCTGCACCGGATCCTCCGGTGCGAGGATCCCCGCGGGCTGGGACACGGCCCGGCCCTCCCACCACCAGAGCCCCAGCAGCGCGGCCACAGCCGCCACCGCCAGAGTTCCCTTGCGCTCGCGCAGCTCCCCGAACCATCCGTCCATGGCTCAAGCCTACCCTGGGGCTGCCCGGGGGCCACCCTGGGCGGACCTCCCTCAGAACTTCACGACATCCGTGATGATGAACTGGTGGTGCTCCGTGCCGGGATCCCGCACCAGGGGGTAGGCCACGGTGAGCAGGAACACCCGGCCGGTGGCACTCTTCAGGTTGCCGAAGCGCAGGCCGCCGCCCACGTCCACATAGGTCCGGCTCCAGGCCCCGGTATCCGCCCGGCGGATGGCCCCGGCGTCGGCGTACACCACGAACCCCAGCCGCAGGATGCCGAGCCAGTCATAGGAGGTATTGATCCGCTCCTCCAGCGAGGCCATCCACCGGCGATCGCCCAGCAGCAGGTGGTTCCCGTACCCCCTCAACCCCTCGAACCCGCCCAGGTAGAGGTGGTTCTCCGGTTCGGGCCGGAGGACCACGTCCACCTGCAAGTAGGCGGCCTGCGTCTGCGCACGGAAGCCCTGGTAGTAGGCCGTCAGGCTGAGGTTGAGCATGGCGTCCTGCCAGCCTCCGGACTCGTGGCGGCCCTCCGCCCGTCCCCGGGCCAGGAGGAGCGAGCTGGCCCACGGCGTCCAGCCCTTGGAGGCGCGAAGCAGGAGGAAGGGCGAGTTCACGTCGCTGCCCAGGCGCTTCAGGTGGGTGCCCAGGTTGACAGTCGCCTCCCAGCCGAGGTTGTAGTCCTCGGCATGGGTCATGCCTGCAAGATCCCGGAAGGTGCGGAACCGGTCCTGGAACAAACTCCAGGTGGCGTGGAGACCCCACAGATGGCGGTCCCGCAGCTGGGGGAGCGGGAGGCCCGCCGGATCCAGCGTCCGGATCGGACCGTATTCCGACTGCCTCAGGTCCAGACCCCCGCCCATGCGCAGCACCTGACCGTCCACCGGATCCATGGCCACGGACCCCTCCACGAGGGCGCCCGCCTGCCGAGAGGGGAAGGCGTAGGCGGCGCGCTCCAGGTTGTAGACCGACTGGATGGCATCCGAGCTGGAGGCCCGGAAGATCATGGACCAGGGGGTGTCGAGCGCGCGGTAGGGTCTCGCCACCTCGAGGAACCGCGTCTTCCCGTCCGAGAGCGACTGGTAGCGGGACTCCAGGGTCCATTGGGTGCCCAGGAGCTGCCGGTCCAGGTAGTGCACGGTGTTGATGGACCGCTCCGGCGTCCGCTCGTGGGCCAGGGTCAGGTCCTTGCCGAACCCCAGGAAGTTGCCCTCGTGCAGGGAGAAGCCGAAGTCCCGCTGGCCGCCCACCTGGGTGAACCCCACGCTGCCCTTCAGGGTCCAGGCATCCTGCGTGTGGACCACGGCGTGGACGGTCCCCGCCCGGTCCACCTGGGGCTCGATCCAGGCGTCCTTGAGGAACCGGAAGGTGCGCAGGTTCCGCTCGGACTCGCGGATCAGGCGGACGTTCACCACGTCGCCGGGCGCGAAGAGGAGCTCCCTGCGCACCACCTGCTCCCGGGTCTGGAGGTGCAGGGTGTTGGCCAGCCGGCCGATCCAGTGGTTCTCATGGGGATTCGCCAGGTCGAAGACATCGCCGATGCGGAGATCCACGGCGGCGATCCGCGCCTGCCGGGCTTCCAGTTCTTCCCAGCTGGGCGCCGTCTGGGCGGCAAGCGGAAACCCCACCAGAAGCGCGGCTACCGCGGCCCCGGGGATCTGGCGGCCTTGGCCCTGAGTCGCTCCGGAGGGGAGGGGCATGCCCAGAATGGTGACGTCCGTCACGGCGCCGTCAACAGTCCTGCCTATGATTCGTGCCTTCGTATGGTTCTTTCCGCGCAGGATCCCAGCCGCCCGCTCCCCCCGGAGCCGGGGCGTGGGCCCGCGGAAAGCCTCCGGAACCCGGGCGGGAGGGCGCGCCGGGCCGGTATTCTTCCAGAAACCCCTCCCCTGGAGTCCTCATGGACCTCACCTGGCTTTCAGCCAACCCCGGCCTGACCCTGCTCATCCTGCTCGGTCTCGCCTTCACGCTGATCCTCCTCAGCAAGTGGATCCGCTACATCCCCAACAACCGCGTGGGCGTGGTGGAGAAGCTCATCAGCGGGAAGGGCTCCGTCAAGACGGGCCTCATCGCCCTCGGCGGCGAGGCGGGCTTCCAGCCCCAGCTCCTGCGAGGCGGCTGGCACCTGCTCACGCCCTTCCAGTACCGCATCCACAAGATGCCCCTGGTGACCATCCCCCAGGGCAAGATCGGCTACATCTTCGCCCGCGACGGCAAGGATCTGCCCCCCTCCCAGGCCCTGGCCAGCAATGCCCACGGTGCCGACTTCCAGGATGTGGTGGCCTTCATCCAGGGCGGCGGCGAGAAGGGCCCCCAGCGCCAGATCCTGCGCGAGGGCATCTACGCCATCAACCTGGTGCAGTTCGTGGTGCTCACCGAGGACCGGCTCTTCTACCTGCCGCTGGATCCCGGCGAGCTGGAGACCTTCCAGAAGATGAGCGCCATCATCACCGAGCGCGCCGGCTGGCGGCCCGTGATCATCAAGGGCACGGACGACGCGGTGGGCATCGTGACCGTCCATGACGGGCCCAGCCTGGCCAGCGGCGAGATCATCGCCTCCACCGTGGGCGAGGATCCCAAACAGGTGGCCACCTACCACAACAACTTCCAGGACGCAGACAAGTTCCTGGCCGCGGGCGGGCAGCGCGGGCGCCAGTACCAGGTGCTGGTGGAAGGCACCTACTACATCAACCGCCTGTTCGCGACGGTGGAGCTGATCCCGAAGACTGTGGTGGAGGTGGGCACCGTGGGTGTGGTGGTGAGCTACACCGGTGCCATCGGCGCCGACATCAGCGGCCAGGAGTACCGCCACGGTGAGCTGGTGACCAAGGGCAGCCGCGGCGTGTGGAGCGAACCCCTGCTGCCCGGCAAGTACGCCTTCAATACCTATGCCGGCAAGGTGCTCATGGTCCCCACCACCAACTTCATCCTGAAGTGGTCCAAGGGCGAGGTGGGCAGCCACAAGTTCGACGAGAACCTGGCCGAGGTGAGCCTCATCACCAAGGACGCCTTCGAGCCCAGCCTGCCCCTCTCCGTGGTGGTGCACATCGACTACCGCAAGGCACCCCTCGTCATCCAGCGCTTCGGCGACATCAAGAAGCTGGTGGAGCAGACGCTGGATCCCATGGTGAGCGCCTACTTCAAGAACATCGGCCAGACCCGCACCCTCATCCAGCTCATCCAGGACCGCAGCGCCATCCAGGAGCAGAGCGGCACCCAGATGAAGGAGAAGTTCGCCCAGTACAACCTCGAGCTGCAGGAGGTGCTCATCGGCACGCCCACCAGCGGCGCGCCCGGCGGGCAGATCGAGCAGATCCTCGTCCAGCTCCGCAGCCGCCAGATCGCCGATGAGCAGGTGGAGACCTACGGCCGCCAGCAGAGCGCCGCGGTGAAGGAACGCGAGCTTCGCGAAGCTGAAGCCACGGCCAAGCAGCAGACGGCCCTCACCGAGTCGGCCATCAGCATCCAGGTCCAGAGCAACCAGGGCAAGGCCGAGTACGCCAAGGCCCAGCAGCAGGCGGCGCAGATCCAGACGCTCGCCGGAGCCGAGGCCGAGAAGGTGCGCCTCATGGGCGAGGGCGAGGCCAAGCGCATCAAGGTCATGGCCGAGGCCCAGGCTGAGCAGGCCGCCCGGGTGGGCATCGCCCAGGCCATGGCCATCGAGGAGCAGGTCCGCGCCTACGGCGGCCCGCAGTTCCAGCTGGTGCAGCAGGTCATGAGCCGCTTCGCGGAAGCCATCGAGAAGTCCCAGGTCGACGTCGTCCCCAAGATCCACATGGGCGGCGGCGACAAGGGCGGCGGCAGCCTCATCGAGAGCCTGCTGGGCCTCCTCCTCAGCGAGAAGGCCGGCCAGCTGGCGGGCGTGGTTCCCACCGCGCCCAATCCGGAAGCTGAAGCCCTGAAAGCCTCGCTGCGGCAGAACCTGGCGAAGTAGGCGGCAACCCGGACTCCCACCAGGGGCGGCACCTGCCGCCCCTGGTCCTGTGCTAGGTTTGGGGACCGATTCCCGAGGCCCTTCCCTTCCCCTCCTCCCGGGGTGTTCATTGTTCCTGCCCTTGCAGCCGCCTCCGGCACAGATCCAGAATCTGAGCATTCTCCCGCCGCTCCCCCCGGTCCCTGACGCCCTCGCCAAGGCGAAGGACTGGGCGGGCTTGGCCGACTGGTTCGAGACCGTTCCGCCCGGCACCCGGGGGGCCTACTACGAGTGGTGGCTCCTGGGCCTCAAGCGGAGCCAGCGCTGGGATCGCCTCCTGACGGTCTGCGAGGCCCTGCAACCCCAGGTTGAAGCCAAAACCGGCCCCCGCCTCGCCTCCTATCGCCTCTACCGGGCCCAGGCCCTGGGCCAGCTGGGGCGACACGCCGAAGCAGCCCGGGCCCAAGCCGAGAACGGCCTGCTCGGAGACCCCGACGGCCTCCCCAATGCCTGCACCGAGGCGCGGATGGCCCAGGACTGGACGGCCCTGCTGGCCTACGCGGACGAGCAGCTCGCCAAGAAGCCGGGGGACGCCTACGCCCTGGCCTGGAAGGGCGAGGCTCTGGCCCGTATGGACCATTTCGCCGAAGCCGAGCCCATCCTCCGCGAGGCCCTGGCGAAGGATCCCAAGATCGCCTACGCCTGGAACAACCTGGGCCGCTGCCTGAACGAGCGGAAGGCCTGGGCCGAAGCCGACGAGGTCCTGAACCAGGCGCTGGCCCTGCAACCTGGCCAGTTGGAGGCCCTGTTCAACCGGGGCCGCGCCCGCTTCGAACTGAAGCGCTACAAGGAGAGCCGCGACGACTTCCGCGCCGCGCTGGCCCTGCAGCCCGACAACCCGGTGATCGCCGAGAACCTCCGCCAAGCCGAGCGCTACGCCGCCCTCCCCGCGCCACGGTCGAGGCGCTGAGAGGGCGGCCGAGCGCCATTTCGCGAGTTCACACCTGCTGGGTGAGCATCGCCAGGGACTTCTTGAGGCTCACGCGCATCCGCTCGAAGGCCCGGATCAGGAGGCCGATCTCGTCCTCCCGGTCCGTCTCCAGCTTCAGGTCCACGTTGCCCATGCTG
Source organism: Geothrix fermentans DSM 14018 (assembly GCF_000428885.1). Taxonomy (GTDB): domain Bacteria; phylum Acidobacteriota; class Holophagae; order Holophagales; family Holophagaceae; genus Geothrix; species Geothrix fermentans. The sequence continues at coordinate 426,351 of NZ_KE386810.1, forward strand.
ATCTCCTTGGCCTGCCCGGCGAGCTGCACCAGGGGGCCGAGGATCTCGACCCGGAGGTAGGCGAGGGCCAGGACGAAGCTGCCGGCGAAGACCAGCGCCGTGATGAGGACCAGCGTCCACATGGCCTGGCGCTCATTGCGCTTCATGCTGGTCACATCGTTCAGCGTCAGCACCACACCCACCTGCTTGCCGGAGGAGTCCTTCAGCGGGAAGGCCCCCTTCGCCAGGCTCGCGCCGCGCTGATCCATCGTTCCAAAGTATTCCGGCGCCGCCGTCTTCCGGAAATCCTCCTCGGACACGAGGGCCGCGGCGGTCCGGGCGTCGGAAAGGGTGGTGCTCACCATGACGAATTCCTTGAACTGGCCCCAGCTGTCCGTCTTCCCGGCGGCCTTCATGGTCTTCCGGTACTGGGCTTCATCCAGGTAGCGCTTGTCCACCATCACGGCCACATCCACGCTCGTCTCGCGCTTCACCAGCTGGTCGAAGTGGTCGATCTCCTCGCCGAACTCGAGGAACCCGACCAGATTGCCCGCATGGATGTACGGGGTCACCACCCGCAGGGCGAAGGCGGTCTTGCCCAGCTCGATCCCGCTGACGGTCTTTCCGGCGGCCCGCGCCTGGAGGAAGGTGTCCCGCTGGATCTGATCGCCGAAATTGCCGGGATCGTGGGCCCTCAGGAAGCAGGTGCCGTCCTTGTCGATGAAGTAGAGGTGGGTGATCCCGTAGCGGGACTTGTTCGTCTGGTAGATGTCCTTGACGGCATCCAGGAGCTTCTGGCGGTCCTGGTGCTCCGCGTAGACCTGCCGCACGGCCGCATTGGTGGAGAAGCTGTCCATGGCCGCGGAGAGCATCTTCGCGTCGCCCTGGAGGATGAGGTTGTAGGCGCCCTGGGACCGCTCCACCGCCTTCGTGGCGTTCAGCGCCAGATCCTTCCGCGCCGAGGTGAGCAGCACCCCGGAGAAGACCGCCACCATCAGCAGCTCCAGGATGAGGATTCCGCCCAGCATCTTGAAACGGATGCTTCGCTTGAGAGCTCCAAAGTCCATGCATGACCTCCAGGGTTCGGTTTCAGCCGAGAATGGCGCGCGCTTCCTTCAGAAAAGCCTTCTGGTCGCCGGGATCGTCCAGTTCCTTGGCCAGGCGTGCCACGAAGTCCCAGAGATCCCCTGATTTGCCTCCGGCGGACCAGTCGGCCTGGGTTCTGGTGAAGAGGAGCTCGCCGATGGGCCCGATGCGGACCACGAAGGCCTCCTTCAGGGCGCTCAGCGCGGAGTATTTCGGGGGCGGGGGCGGTGCAGGCGGAGCGGCAGGAGCCGGGCGGACCGGCGCGGCCTCCGCCTTCTCGAGCCGGTGCGCCGCCTGGACCAGCGCCAGGTTCACCAGCTGCAGGTTGATCCCGCCGCCGCACAGGGCGAGGAGTGCCCCGCGCGAGAAGGCCCTCAGGACCAGGCGGCCATTCTGGTAGCGGAGATCCAGCCCCCCGCCCTCGCCCTGCAGGGCCTGCTGGACCATCACATCCTCCGCCAGGAGCCGCGCCATGTCCTGGAGGGTGTCCATGGGGTACTCGGCCGGGAAATCCGAGGCCAGGATCGCCCCCTCCGGACTGTAGGCCATGGCCCCGACGGCGCCGGGGATGCTGAGGATCTGGTGGAGGATCTCGCGCGCGTCCGTCATCGCCCCGTCCTGCGGGTGCTCAGGGCCTGCCGGATTCCGTTCTCCACATCATCATGGATGGCCCCCGCCGCCAGACTGACGGCGAGGCCCGTCTCCTTCGACCGGAACAGGAGCATCCGGTCCGGTCCGCCGTGGGTGGCGGCCACCTGCAGCTCACCCAGCCGGAAGGCCTCGGCGAGGGGCGCAGCCACCATGCCCGCCAGGTAGGCCCCCCGGGCCGCCAGCCCCTCGGCCTGAGCCCCGGAATGGCCCCGGGGCGCTCCGTTCCGGTCCATGAAGACCCCCAGCGCCACGCCGGGAACCCGTTCCACCGCCGCCAGGGGATCGGCGGGTTGGACGGGCGCCGGAGGGGCGGGCTCGGACTCCGCCGGACCGCGCCGGGTCTCGTCCAGCCACTGGTGGGCCGACAGGAGCAGGTGCTCGCGGCGCTTCTGGATGGACCGGCGCAGGCTCGTCACATTGGGCTGCAGCCGGAAGCTCCCCCCGGGCCAGCCCATGATGTGGTTGAAGGCCTCTTCGCCGCTGAGGGTGCCCACTTCGGCATGGACCACTTCCCCCTGCTGGAAGAAGACCTGGCCTTCCCGCTCCTGGTAGACCACGAGGATGGACCCCGAGAACTGGTTCTGCCCTTCCAGCTGGATCACGTCCGCCAGGGCGAGGTGGGAGATGGCCCCTTCGAAGCCGCCGGGGTCCGGATCCAGGGCCTCCGGCTGATGGCTCCGTGAGATGCCGAAAACGTCCTTCGCCGCCATCGCCATGGGAACGCCTCGAAAGGAAGGTTTTGCCAGGAAGTTTTCGAGCAGGAGCCCACCCGGTGTTCGAATCTCCCCAGGAAAGGGCCACCAAATTGTCTACCACAAGGTGGTGTATCGCCACCCCTCCAGGTCAACTGTGTCCGAAGTCACGGACCTGACCCTTCCGGCCATCCATGGAGGCGCACCGCGACCGGACGGACACCCTACACTGGGCCCATGTCCGACGCCCTCCTCCACGACCTCCTCGACGGCTGCCGCCGCCTCCATGCGGGGGGTCTGCTGGCCGCCTCGGACGGCAACCTCTCCGTGCGCCTGCCCAACGGGCTCATCGCCATGACCCCCAGCGGCGTGCCCAAGGCCAAGGTGAAGCTCGGGGACTTGGCCCATCTCACGCTGGAGGGCGAAATCCTCTCGGGCCGGCCCAGCAGCGAGCGGGCCATGCACCTGGCCATCTACCGCGCCGTGCCGGAAGCGAAGGCCGTGGTTCACGCCCACCCGCCCACGGCCATCGCCTGGAGCCTGGCCCGGCCTGATCTGGAAGAACTACCCTCGGACGGCCTGCCCGAAGTGATTCTCGCCGCGGGCCGCATTCCCGTCGTGCCCATGGCCATCCCCGGCACCGAGGCCATGGGCACGAACCTCCTGCCTTTCCTGCCCGCCCACCGCCTCATGATCCTGGCCCGCCACGGCGGCCTCTGCTGGGGCGAGCACCTGGACGAGGCCGTGGGCGGCCTGGAGCGCCTGGAGCAGGTGGCCACCATCCTCTGGAAGGCCGAGGCCCTGGGCGGAGCCAAACCCCTGCCCGAATCCGACCTCGCCGACCTCCGGGCGCTTCGGGCCAAGCTCGGGCCGAGGATCATCTGATGGAATCAATGAATGGGAACACTCGCTGAGAAAGGAGGAGACAGCGGAGGGTCGCTGGGCAGGATCTTCTGGTTCTTCTCCGGGATCTCCGCCTTCTCTGCCACCTCTGCGAGCGTCTTTCTTCCTTCTTACCAGCGTCTTTGAGCAGGAACTCTTGATGAACCCCTTCGAATCCCTTGGCCTGAAACACGATGGACGCACGCTCTGGGTGCTGGACCAGACACAGCTGCCGGATGCGGAGGTGTGGCTGGACGGCAGCGAGCCCGAGGCCATGGTCGCCCTCATCAAGCGCCTGGCCGTACGGGGCGCGCCGCTCATCGGCGTGGCGGCGGCGGCGAGTCTGGCAACCTTCGCCCGCCGGGGCGCCTCCGCTTCCGAATACGCCGCCGCCTGCGCGGCCCTGCGGGCGGCGCGGCCCACGGCCGTGAACCTCATGTGGGCCATGGACCGCATGAAGGACACCACCAACCCCGTGGCCGAGGCCCAGACCATCTTCGAGGAGGATGTGCGCCTCTGCGAGGGCATGGCTGAGCACGGCGCGGCGCTGATCCAGGACGGCGAGGGGATCCTCACCCACTGCAACACCGGCGGCCTGGCCACAGCGGGCATCGGCACCGCTCTGGGCGTCATCCGTCGCGCCCATGAGCAGGGCAAGCGCATCCACGTCTACGCCGACGAGACGCGGCCCCTGCTCCAGGGTGGCCGCCTCACGGCCTGGGAGCTGCGGAAGCTGGGCATCCCCTCCACGCTGATCACCGACAGCATGGCCGCCCTGCTCATGCGAGACGGCAAAGTTCAGCGCGTCCTGGTGGGCTCGGATCGGGTGGCCGCCAACGGCGACTTCGCCAACAAGGTGGGCACCTACGGCGTGGCTGTGCAGGCGCGGCACCACGGCGTGCCCTTCCACCCCGTGGCCCCCTTCTCCACCGTGGACCTGGCCTGCCCGGACGGCGCAGCCATCCCCATCGAGCTGCGGGGCGAGGCGGAGGTGCGCGGTTACGGAGCCTGGCGATGGGCCCCGGCGGACATGCCCGCCTGGAACCCCAGCTTCGACGTGACCCCCGTGGCCCTCGTCACCAGCCTGGTGCTGGACCGGGGCGTCTACACCTCGGACCAGCTCCGGTCCGGGATCCTCGCGAAGGTCTGCGGGTAGGGGACCGTAGGTTCAGTGCCCGCGCCCGCTCAGCGCCTGCAGCCCCACGCCGATGACGATGACGAACAGGGCCACCCAGCGCATGGGTGTCATGGCCTCGCCCAGGAAGGCGCGGGCCATGAGCGCATTGGCCACGAAGCCCAGGGCCAGGAAGGGGTAGGCGTAGTTCACCTGCACCATGGAGAGCGCGCCCAGCCACACGACGACGCTCACCGCGTAGCAGGCGAGGCCCGCCAGCACCCAGGGCTCGAGCATCAGCCGGAAGAGCGGGCCCACGGCCACCTGCATGCCGCCCGCGGCCTGGAGGCCCTTCTTGAGGCAGATCTGGGCCGCGGCGTTGAGCAGCACGCCCAGCACGATGAGGGGGATGGCCTTCACATTGGGGCTCACGGAACCTCCGGGACCGGCGTGGCGAGGTGGGCCTCGAGGGCCGCCCAGATGGCCTCGGGGGACACCTGGGTCATGCAGGGATGATCGGGCAGCGGGCAGTGCCAATGCTGGCACTCCAGACAGGCGAGGCCCTCCTTGCGGAGCACCGTCACCACCTGGCCCCGGGGCGCGGTGTGGCGCGGGATGGTGGGACCGAAGACCGCCACCACGGGGACGCCGCAGGCCGCCGCCAGATGGGCGAGGCCGGAATCGTTGGCCAGCACCGCCCGGGCGCCCGCCAGCCAGGCGGCACTCTGGGACCAGGGAAGCCGGGCCGTGAGGTCCAGCACCTCGGGCACCTGTTCCTTCAGGCGGCCAGCCCAGATCACATCGTCGCCGGGTCCGCCCAGGACCACGATGCGGAAGCCAGCAGCCAGGGCGCGCCGGGCCTGGTCCACCAGCAGGTCCAGGCCCAGCCGCTTGGCGCCCGCCGCCGCACCGATGGCGAAGGCCAGGTAGGGCTGGCCATCAAGGCCCTGGTCGCGGCGAGCCGCCGCCACGGCCTCGACGCTCGCCGCCCGGGGGCGGAAGGGCATGAAGGCGGGGGGTCCCAGCTCCGGATAGCCCTGGCGCACGATGTCCCGGTAGCGGTCCAGGGAATGGTCGTCCCGACCCCAGTACTTCAAGCTGGCCGTCAGCAGCAGGGAGCCGCCCCCGTCCCCGCAGCCCACCCGGCGGGGCACCCGGGCCAGGAAGGCCGCGGCGGGGGCGCGGAGGCTCTTGGAGAGGGCCAGCAGCGAGGCGGGCCGATGGGTTCGCAGCAGCCGTGCCGCCTCCAACAGGCCCATCTTCTTCGGCGGATCGGCCACCGCCCCGACGTAGCCCTCCGCCCCGTCGAAGAGTTCCACCGTGGCCGCCGGACCCCAGGCTACCAGGGGCAACCCCGCGGCGATCAGCGGCGCCGCGGCCTGGTGCATCATCACCGCGTCGCCCACGAAGCGCGGCATGCGGATCCAGTGGGCGCCCGCGGGGATCATGGCTTCTTCTTCAGCAGGAGGATCTCCCCGCCGCCCGTGGGCACGGCCAGCAGCACCTCGAAGCGGGCGCGCAGGGCCGGGCTCATGCCCCAGGCGTCCTGCTCCCACTCGCCCCGCTGGGCCACCAGGCGGGCCTCCGGACCCAGGCGCTCCAGCGCTTCGGCCGTGCGCAGCTCGGGCATGAGGTGGTCCGTGTAGACCATGACGCCGCTTCGGATGGTCTGCCAGTAGAAGACCTGGCGCCCGGCGATCATCGGCTGGACAGCGGTTGTCCACCGGCGGTAGCTCTTCTGCGGATCCAGCAGCCGGAAGCCCCAGGTGCTGCCCACGAGGTAGAGCAGGCCCAGGGAGAGGGCTGCGGCCGGAACGAGGCTCCCTGCCCAGTTCCGCCAGGCCAGGAAGGCCACGGCGCCCGTGCCTGCGGCCATCACCAGGGCCAGGAGACGCACGGGGCCCAGAAAGGGGGCCAGCTGCGCCTGCGTTTTCACGCCGCCCACCCCCAGGGCCGCTGCCGCGAGGACCAGGGCCGGCAGGGCCAGACCCGCCGCCAGCAGGAGGCCCAGCCGCCGTATGCGGACGCCTTCCAGCCGGCGGAAGAGATCCCCCAGCAGGAGGGCCAGGAAGGGATAGCTCATGAGCAGATACTTGCCCTGCTTGCTCTGCACGGCGCTGAGGAAGGCGAAGGGCACCAGGAAGGCCACGAGCAGGAAGCGCTTCGCCGGGTCGCCCAGGCTCCGCTCCCGGCGCAGGTGCAGGGCCAGGGCCGGCAGCAGCAGCACCCAGGGGAAGAAGTCGCCCAGGATGTACTCGAAGTACTTCCACCAGGGGTGGATGTGGTCCCAGGCCTTCGTGGCCCGCTCGAAGTTCTGGAAGATGATCAGCTCGTAGGCGTAGTGGGCGCCCCCCCTCAGGCCCGCGGCCACGTACCAGGGCGCCACCAGCACCAGGGTGATGACGAGGCCGGCGACGATGCCCGAGCGACGCAGCACGGCGAGGTCCCGCTGCCAGGCCAGGAAAGCCGCCAGCACCAGCACGGACAGCACCGGGGCCAGGGGGCCCTTGGCGAGGAAGGCGAGGGCCAGCCAGACATAGGCCTTCAGGAACCAGCGCCGGTGCTCGTCCGGCACAGCCTCGCCGCCCTGGCGGCGCAGCAGGAGGTAGCCCCCCAGCCAGGCGAGCCAGCTCCAGGCCAGCAGCGCCGAGAAGAGCAGGTCGATCTGGATGAACTGGCTCTGCCAGAACCAGAGGGGCGTGGTGGCCAGGATCAGGGAGGCCGGCTCGGCGGCGCCCGGCTCCAGGAAGCGCACGGCCCAGCGGCGGAAGGCCGAGAGGAAGGCCACGCCCGCGATCACCGAGGGCAGACGCAGGGCCCAGGCCGCCACGCCCTGAGTGAAGCCGAGGCCGCCCGTCAGCGCATCCAGCAGCACTGAAGAGGCCTTCATGACCCAGTAGTAGAGGATGGGCTTCTCGCTGTAGGGCGCGCCGTTGAGGTAGGGCAGCAGCCAATCGCCGCGGAGGCGCATCTCCTTCACGCACTCGGCGAAGTCCGGCTCGTCCGGGGCCCAGAGGTCGCGCATGGGCAGCACCGCCAGGAGCAGGACGGCGAAGAGCAGCTCGGGTGCGTGGGCGCGCAGCCAGGCTGGGAGGCGGCCCGAGGGCGAGGCGTGGGTCTGTCCGTCCATCCCTCCATCTTCGCCCATCAGGCGGGGATCCCCAAAGGCCCTACAATGGAGTCATGACGCCCGCCCTCCTCAGCCTCCTGCTCCTGGCCGGCCCCATGCCGGCGGACGGCGTGAAGGAGGACATCAAGCAGGCGGCCCGGCAGATCGGCCAGGGCTTCAAGAAGGGTGGCAAAGCCGTGGGCCACGCCGCCAAGGAAGGCGGGAAGGCTGTGGGCCGCGGCGCCAAGGAGGGGGGGAAGGCCGTGGGTCGCGGCGCCAAGACCGCCGGCAAGGGCGTGGCCAAGGGCGCCAAGGAAGCTGGCCGAGGAATCAAAGAGGCCGTGAAGTAGGGCCTGGACTCCAGACTGACTAGCGCCGCCGAGCGACGACGGCCGCCGGATTGCGGGCGACTTCCTCCCAGCGGGCCTTCTCCTCCGGGCCGAGCCGCTTCCAGCTGGAAGCCTTGGCCATCACCAGGACCGGACGGACGGGATCCTCCTGCTTCAGGCGGTCGGCCACGGCGCCCAGGGCGGCGGGATCCTCGTCGAACCAGCGCCCGGCGTCGGCCAGGTGATCCCGGCCATAGGCCAGCTCCCCGGTGCCAGCCACCACCACCGCCCGGGTGCGCGCGTAGAAGGGCAGCCCCTGGAAGTAGGTGCCGTAGCTGATCCACCTGGCTTCCGGCGGCCCGAGGCGGGCCAGGTCGGCCACGGACTTGCCAGGGCCCGCCGCGGCCTGGGCCGCGAGCACCAGCAGCCACAGGGCGGCGCCGAGGGCGGCCATCAGGCGGGGGCCCGTGAGCCCCTTCGCCCGCAGGGCCCAGGCGCCCAGGCCCGCGAAGGCCAGGCCGAGCGCGGCCATCCAGGCCAACCCGCCCAGGTCCTTCCGGAAGACCGCCGTCGCCAGGAGGAAGATGCCGCCCAGCGCCAGCAGCTCCCAGCCCATGCGCCGCAGGGCTGCGGATTCCTCACCCTCCCGCTCGAAGGCGCAGGCCAGGGCGGCCAGGGGCACGAGGACCGGCAGGATGTAGGGGGGCAGCTTGGAGCCCGAGAGGCTGAAGAAGGCCAGGGGCCAGAGGAAGGCCACGAGGGTGACGCCGACGGTCCACCGGGCGAGGTGATCCGCGCCCTGGGGGCCGCGGCCCCGCAGGAAGGTCCAGGTGCGCCTGAGTCCCGCCACCGTGGCCGACAGCCAGGGCAGCAGGCCCACGGCGAGGATGCCGAGGAAGTAGAGCTTGTCCAGCAGCCAGTTGTTGGAGCCCTGACGGGCGTGCTCATGGGTGAGGAAGCGCGTGAAGTGCTCGTGGATGAAGAAGAACTGCGCATGGCCGGGGTTGGCTCGGTCCACGAACCAGAACCAGGGGGCCGCGAGCGCGAGGTAGAGCAGCCAGCCGAGGGGATCGAAGCCCGTGCGCAGGACGGCCCGGCGGAGGGCGGCATCCTTCCAGGCGAAGGGCAGCGAGAACAGGAGGATGCCGCCCATGAGGATCACCTGGGCCAGGCCCTTGGTGAGCATGGCCCCGGCCATGAAGGTGAAGGCCGCCAGGGTCCAGCCCAGGCCGCCCCGCCCTTCCCGGCGCCGGGCCACGGCCTCCACGAAGGCGGCCAGGGCCGCCACCAGGAAGGCGCTGAAGAGGGCATCCAGCGTGAGGATCTGGCCCACCAGGAAGGCCAGCAGGCCCGTGGCGGCCATGAAGGGTGCCCAGCGGGCATCCCGCGCGCCGAGGCGCTTCGCCAGCCGCCAGGCCGCCCAGATCACGAGCCCCGAGGCCAGGGCCAGGGGCAGCCGCGCGGCGGCGCCGTTCAACCCGAAGAGCTTCATGCTCAGGGCCGATAGCCAGTACTGGAGGGGGGGCTTCTCGAAGTAGAGCACCCCGTTGAGGCGCGGCGTCAGCCAGTCGCCCGTGGCCAGCATCTCCCGCGGGATCTCCGCATAGCGCCCCTCGTCCGGCTCCCACAGCGGCCGCACCAGCAGGGGCAGCAGACCCAGGAACACCCAGAGGGCGAGAAGCGTGTACCGTTCGCGGCGCGTCATGGGTTTCGGAATTCCCCGGGGATAAATCTCACCACCAAGACACCAAGGCACCAAGAACTGCAAAAGCCTTCGGTCTTTTCTTGGTGTCTTGGTGCCTTGGTGGTGATCAGTTGCAGTCCGAAAAACCTAGTTCTCAGTCTCGACGATCTTCTCCAGGGCCTTGTGCTCTTCCACGAAGAAGTCGATGGCCTTCTTGAGGGAGTCCTTCATGGAGACCTTGGGCTGGAAGCCGAAGGTCTGCTGCATGCGCTTGATGCTGGGGGTGCGGCGGGCCACGTCCTGGTAGCCCTTGCCGTAGAACTCGCCGCTGCCGGTCTCCACCATGGTGCCTTCGGGGATGCCGCGCTCGATGCGGAAGGGGTGGTCCTTCCAGATGGCGATCATCATCTCCGCGATCTCACGCACGCTGTAGTCGTTGGCGGGGTTGCCGATGTTGAAGATCTGGCCATCGGCCTTGCCGCCCTCGTTGCGCAGCACGGCCATCAGGCCATCCAGGGCGTCGGCCACATCGATGAAGCAGCGGCGGGCGGTGCCGCCATCCACCAGCTGCAGGGGCTCCCCGTTGAACAGGTTCCAGCTGAACTGCGTCACCAGGCGGCTGCTGCCCTCCTTGGCGGTGTTGAGGCTGTCGAGCTTGGGGCCCATCCAGTTGAAGGGCCGGAAGAGGGTGAAGCGCAGGCCCTGCTGGAAGCCGTAGGCCCAGATCACGCGGTCGAGCAGTTGCTTGCTGGTGCTGTAGATCCAGCGGTTCATGGGGATGGGGCCGGTCACCAGGGGCGACTCGTGCTCGTCGAACTCCGCGTCCGGGCACATGCCGTAGACCTCGGAGGTGCTGGGGAACACGACGCGCTTCTTGTACTTCACGCACTGGCGGACCACGCGGAGGTTCTCCTCGAAGTCCAGCTCGAAGACGCGCAGGGGGTCGGTCACGTAGACCTTGGGTGTGGCGATGGCTACCAGCGGCAGCACCACGTCGCACTTCTTGATGTGGTACTCGATCCACTCCTTGGAGATGGTCACGTCCCCCTCCACGAAGTGGAAGCGGGGGTTGGCCAGGTGGTCCGACACCTTGTGGGTGCCCAGGTCCAGGCCGTAGACCTCCCAGTCCGTGTCCTTCATGATGCGGTCCACCAGGTGGGAACCGATGAAGCCATTGACACCCAGGATGAGGACTTTCACGGGGACTCCTTGCGCAAACGTTTCAGTCTAGCCGCTTGGAAGCCAGGACGCAGCAGGCGATTACCGCAGCCACCCCTTCTTCCGGAACCAGGCCCAGATGGCCAGGGCCGTGAGCGCCATGGCAGCGATGACCAGCGGGTAGCCGAAGCGGTGTTCCAGCTCGGGCATCCGCCGGAAGTTCATGCCGTATACGCCGGCGATGAAGGTGAGGGGCAGGAAGAAGGCGCTGAAGACCGTGAGCACCCGCATGACCTCGTTGGTGCGCTGGCTGGCCAGGTTGATCTCCAGGTTCATCAGGTGGGTGGCGCTCTCCAGCAGCTCGTCCGCCCAGGTGTGCAGGCGGTCCGCCTCCTCCACCACGTCCGCCAGCAGGCCCAGGTCGTCCCGCGCCTGCTCCCGGAGGGGTCCCAGCGCCGCCGTGATGCGCCCCAGGGTCCGCTTGATGACGGCGCAGCGGCGCTTGAGGCCGTACACCTGCCGGATGCCCAGGTGCGGGAGCTTCCGGTTGAAGAGGGCCGCCTCGATCTGGTCCAGCTTCTCCTCGCTCTCCCGCAGGGGTTCGTCGAAGGAGGCCACGGCCCTGGCGCAGAGGGCCAGCACCAGCTGTTCAGGCCGGAGGGACTGCCCCTTGGCCGCCCGCTCCGCCGCCTCGGCGAAGAAGGGCTGCTCCCGCCGGTGCACGGTGATGACAACGCCTTCCATGATCAGCACCACCAGGCGCCGGGTCATGGCCTGGATGGTGTCGCCCCGCTTGGCCACCTCGTCGTAGGCGCGGAGGATGAGGAGCTGCTGGCCCGGCAGGCGCTCGTACTTGGGCAGGTGGGGCTGGTTGAGGAGATCCCGCACCGCCGCCGGGTGGAGCCCGTAGCGCCCGGCCACCTCCGCCATCTCCGCCGCCGTGGGATCCACCAGGTCCACCCAGGCGAAGGTGGAGCCCTCCGGAAGGGGCAGGTTCCGCAGCATCAGGACACCCGGCACACCACCTTGCCGAAGCCCTGGCCGGCTTCGAGGTGGCGCTGGGCCGCGGGATACTCCGCCAGGTCGAAGACACAGTCGATCACGGGCCGGAAGGGCGGGTTGGTGGGGTTCTTCCTCAGGAGCGCGAGCAGGGTCCACAGGTGCTCCCGGCGGCCCATGTACGAGCCCCGGATCTGGATCTGCTTGGCGAAGAGGGCCTGCAGGCTGAAGGGGGTCTCCGGCCCGGTGGTGGCGCCGCAGGTGACGACGCGGCCGCCGCGGGCGCAGGCGGCCATGCTCGTGCTCCAAGTGGCCGCGCCCGCGTGCTCGAAGACCACATCCACCCCGCGCTTGCCCGTCAGCTCGCGCACCTTGGCGGCCAAGGCCTTCAGGTCGTCGCGCACGAGGACATGCTCGGCGCCCAGGTCCCAGCACTTCATGGCCTTCGCCTCGCTGCCCACCACGGCGATGGCCGAGCCGCCCAGGGCCCTCACCAGCTGGATGGCTGCGCTGCCCACGCCGCTGCCGCCGCCCCACACCAGCACAGTCTCGCCGGGTCGCAGGGCCGCCTTGTGGACGAGCATCTCCCAGGCCGTGAGGAAGACCAGGGGGAAGGCCGCCGCCTGCTCGAAGTCCCAGTTCGGCGGGATGGGCACCAGGTTGGCCGCGGGCACCAGCACATGAGTGGCCGCGGTGCCGTCGCAGACGTGGCCCAGCACGCCATAGGACGGGCAGAGCATGTCGTCGCCCCGCAGGCAGGCCGGGCAGACGCCGCAGCTCAGGCCTGGCGCGATCATGGCGCTGCCGCCGGCCTCCAGGCCCGGCGGCAGGACTGTGCCCTCCCCCACGGCCTCGATGATCCCCGCGCCATCGCTGCCCGGCGTGAGCGGAAGGGGCAGCCGGACGCCGGGAATCCCCTCCGTGGTCCAGAGGTCGAGGTGGTTCAGGGCCATGGCCTTCAGCTCCAGCCGAACCCACCCAGGCTTGGGATCCCCGGGAGTGAGGGGTTCGCGGACCGGAGAGCCCGCCGGGCCGTGCTGGAGGATGCGGAAGCGGAACGGAGCGGCCATGGGGCCTCCTATTCGGACTTCAAGGACCTCGTCATCAGGCGGCGCACGGCCTCCTCGGGCCGCTCACCGTTCAGGAGGCGCTGCACCTCGGCGGCGATGGGCAGGTCGAGGCCGTGCTCTTTGGCCAGGGCCAGGGCCGCATCGGTGGTGAACATGCCCTCGATGATCTGGCCGCCCAGGGCGTCCCGTGCGGCCTCCACACTGTTGCCCTTCCCCACCATCTCGCCGAAGGTGCGGTTGCGGCTCTGGGGGCCCGTGGCCGTGAGCAGCAGGTCGCCCATGCCGGCCAGGCCCATCACCGTGGATGGCTGCCCGCCCAGCACCTCCACCAGCCGGGCCATCTCGGCCAGGCCCCGGGTGATGAGGGCGGCCCGGGCGTTGTAGCCCAGCTTCAGGCCATCGACAAGACCCGCCGCGATGGCCAGGACGTTCTTGAGGGCGCCGCAGAGCTCCGTGCCCACCACATCGCGGCTGAGGTAGATGCGCAGCTTCTCCGAGGCCAGCTGGGCCTGGAGGGCCTTGGCCCGGGGATCGGGGACGGTCTCCGGCAAGGCCAGCACGATGGCCGAGGGCACCCCCCGGCTGACCTCATCCGCGAAGGTGGGGCCCGAGAGCGCCCCCACGGGCACGTCCAGCACGCCCGTGAGGGCCTGGGACAGCGTCTGGTGGGTGCTCTGGAGGATCCCCTTGCTCACGTGGATCACCAGCTCCGGCGCCTTCGCAGCTTTCGGGCGCAGAGTCCGCCAGGCGTCGGGCGTGACCTGGGTGGGCATGGCGGAGATCCAGAGAGGCGCCGCGAAGGCCGCCGATGGGTCGTCCGAGGTCTGGAGGTTGTCCGGGAACGTCACGTCCTTCAACCGGAGGTGGCGCCGCGTGGCCGCCATCTGGGCCATCTCCTCCGGGAAATTGCCCCAGAGCGCGACCTTCGCACCCGCCCGCGCCCAGGTGATGGCCAGGGCCGTGCCCCAGGCGCCGGAGCCGAAGACGCCGATGTCAGCCCTGGACATTCGCATCCTCCTTCTTCGCGCCCCACAGCTTGGATTCGGTCCCCGCCTGGAGCCGCAGGATGTTCTCCTGGTGCTTCCAGATCACCAGGAAGGCCAGGGCCGCCCAGGGAAGGACCGGCGCCGGGCCCTGGCCGAGCAGCTCCGCCACGGGGCTGTGGGAACTGCGGGTGATGAAGAGTTCCACGGGCACCATGGCCGCGGCCAGGATGCTGCCCAGGCTCACGTGGCGGGTGAGCCAGAGGGCGAAGATGAAGATCCCCAGGGGCAGCAGGACCATGGAGGGATCCGCCGCCAGGATCACGCCGAGGGCGGTGGCCACGCCCTTGCCGCCCTGGAACTTCAGCCAGGGGGTGAACACGTGGCCCAGCACCGCGGCGAGGGCCATGAGAGCCAGCAGGTCCACGCCCACGCCCGCCTTCCTCGCCAGGAACACGGGGAGGAAACCCTTGGCGATGTCCAGCAGCAGGGTGACGATGCCCAGGGCCTTGCCCCCGACACGGCTGACGTTGGTGGCGCCGATGTTGCCGCTGCCGTGGGCCCGCACATCCCCCTTCCCCGCCAGCTTCACCAGCAGCAGGCCGAAGGGGATGCTCCCGCAGAGGAAGGCGGCAAGGCACCACAGGATCGGGGAAGGCACGGACGTTGATGGCATGGACGCAGTGTATCAGCCGTTCCGCAGGGCCCGCCGCAGCAGGTCCAGGGCCGAGGCGGCGGCGCGCAGCTGCACGTCGGCCCGGTCGCCGGGGAGGGTGAGGGCCTTGGCGATCGTCCCGTCCGGTCCTGCCAACGCGATGAACACGGCGCCCAGGGCCGCCTTCCCCTCGGTGCCAGGCCCCGCATTCCCCGTGAGGCCCAGCCCCCAGGTGGCGCCCAGCCTCGCCCGCACGGCCTCCGCCAGGGCCCGGCTGGTGGCCTCGGACACCGTGCCCTCCCGGGCCAGCAGGTCCGGGGGGAGCCCCAGTAGGTCCATCTTCGCCCGGGGGGAATAGACCGTGGCCCCACCCAGGAACGCCTCGCTGGCGCCGGCGATGGCCGTGAGCCGCGCGGCCAGCAGGCCGCCGGTCATGCTCTCCGCCAGGGCGAGGGTCTCGCCGCGGGCCTTCAGGTCCTCGAGCACGGCGTCCTCGAGGTTGCCCGCTCCCAGGCCCACCAGGTCCTCGCCCAGCACCGGCAGGAAGTCGGCGCGGGCGGCCTCCAGGGCCGCGGGGTCCGCGCCCCGGGCCAGCAGCTCCACCTGGGTGAGGCTGGCGAGGATGGTCCAGTCCAGGTCGCCGTGCCGCTGGCGTACCTCGCGGATGCGCTCGTCCAGGGCGCTCTCGGGCACGCCCGCCACCACCATGCGCAGCGTGTGGGTGGGAGCGCCCGCCAGGGCGCGCAGGCGGGGCTCCACCTGCTCCTCCCACATGCGCTTCATCTCCCGGGGCACCCCCGGCATCATGACGATCCGCACGCCGGGATGCCCCTTCGGATCCTGCCACCATACGCCGGGGGCTGTGCCCACGGGGTTGCGCAGGGCCTCGGCCCCAACCGGCAGCAGGGCCTGCTTGAAGTTCGATTCGGGCGGAACCCGCTTGCGGGCGGCGTAGAAGGCCAGCATGTCCTCGCGGCTCTGGGCGTCCTCGCGCAGCTCCACGCCCAGCACTTCCGCGAAGCACTCCTTGGTGAAGTCGTCGAAGGTGGGCCCCAGCCCCCCCGTGGTGAGGATGAGGTCCGAGCGGGTCAGGGCCTCGCGGAAGAGCGCGGCCAGATCCTCATGGCTGTCCCCCACGGCCGTCTTGCGGTGGAAGGCCAGGCCCAGGGAGGCCAGGCGCTCGCCCAGCCACACCGAATTGGTGTCCAGGCGCCGCGTGGTGAGCAGCTCCGTCCCGATGGCGATGCATTCGATCCGCATCCTAGAATCATGCCCCAGGAGGCGCGCCCATGATCATCCCGGATCTCGATGACCTGGTGCTGGAATCCGACGAGGAATCCGGCATCCAGGAGCTGGGCCGGCGCTTCCTGGCCCGGGGCCCCTGGACCACGGTGGTGTTCCTCGTGAAGACGAAGACGGATCCTGAGGGAGACTGGGAAGGCCCCTTCCTCTGGCTGCACCGCTACCAGAAAGTGGCCCAGGGCTGGAAGCTCGTGAGCCGCTTCCGCACCACGGAGACCGCCCAGCTCCTGAAGCTGGCGGATGCCCTGGAGGAATGGAGAGACTACTTCAGCGCCGGCAGGTAGCGCTCCCGGATCACCCCCAGGTGGTGGGCCGCGTGGCCCAGGGCGATGTAGGGGATGCAGCGGGCGGTGATGGCGCGATTGTTCGTGGTGCCCTGGTTCAGCCAGGCCGCATCGGGAAGGCCGCGGAAGAGCGTGAGGCTGGCCGTGCGCACGGCCCGCCAATCCGCCAGCAGATCGGCCATGGTGCGGCCATCGGCCTTGGCGGCCGCGGCGTAGGCATCCTCCTCGAAGCCCGGCATGGGCGTGGCGTCGCCCCGGCCGATGCGCAGGCAGCGGTAGGTGAAGATGCGCTCGGCGTCGCTCAGGTGCAGGAGCAGGTCCTTCAGGCTCCACTTGCCGGGGGCGTAGCGGAAGGTGCCCTGGGCCTCGGAGAATCCGGAGAACAGACTCTCCACCTCGCCCAGCTGCGCCTGGAGCAGGGCCAGCACATCGCCATCGGCTGCTTCGAGGATGTAGGGTGCGTAGCCCTCGGCGTATTCACCGGGAAGCGGTCGCGTGAGGCTCATGGGCCCTCCTTCAGAAGGTCATCACCTTCATGGTGTTCGTGCTGCCGGTCTTCCACAAGGGGAGGCCCATGGTCATGACCACGCGATCGAGGCTGCCCAGCTCGTGCTTGGCCACCAGCAGCTCGCGCACCACGGCCACCATCTCATCCGTGCTGCTCACCCGGGGGATGAGCAGGGCGGTGACGCCCCGCAGCAGGCCCATGCGCCGGGCCGTGACCTCGTCCACGGTGGCGCCCAGAACCGGGGTGCGGCCTGCCAGGCGGCTCACCATGCGGGCCGTGCCGCCGCCCTCGGTGAAGGCCACGATCCAGCGGGCGTTGATCTCGTCCGCCGTGCGGCAGGCGGCGAAGGCCACGGAGATGTCCGTGCGCGAGAGCACCTTCTCCGCCAGCTCGTCCGGCAGGGTGGGCGTGCGCTGCTTCACGTTGGCGTCCGCCTCCGCGGCGATGCGGGCCAGCCACTGCACGGCCTCCACGGGATGGGCGCCCGTGGCGCTCTCGGCGCTGAGCATCACGGCATCCGTGCCGTCCCAGATGGCGTTGGCCACGTCGCTGGCCTCGGCGCGGGTGGGCTGGGCGTGCTCGACCATGCTCTCCAGCATCTGGGTGGCGGTGATCACGGGCTTCAGCGCCTTCCGCGCCGCCCGGATGATCTGCTTCTGGAGGGTGGGGACCCGCTCCACGCCGAGTTCCACGCCCAGGTCGCCGCGGGCCACCATCACGCCCCAGGACACGTCGAGGATCTCGCCCAGGTGGGCCAGGGCCGTGGGGTGCTCGATCTTGGCGATGATGGGCTGGGTGCCCCCCAGGTGCTGGATGATGGCCTGGAGCTGCTGCACATCGGAGGCCCGGCGGACGAAGCTCTGGGCGAAGAGGTCCACCTCGTGCTCCACGCCCCAGCGGATGTCAGCGTGGTCCTTCTCCGTCAGCGGGTCCGTATTGATGTCCATGCCGATGGGATGGACACCCTTGCGCGCCTTGAGGGGCCCGCCGATGACCACCTGGGCCTTCAGCAGGTCCGCGCCCTTGGCCAGGATCTTCACGGTGATGGCGCCGTCGTCCAGGAGCCAGAGCTGGCCCGGCTCCGCTCCCTCGAAGAGCTCGGGATGCGGCAGGGGCGCGGCCCAGGCCACGCCGGCGGGGGCGGAGGCGCCGAGCGCGTGGAAGACCCCCTCGCTGCCCTCCACCAGGTCCAGGGGCGCGTCCAGCAGGCCCACCCGCCACTTCGGCCCCTGGAGGTCCAGGAAGACGGGAATGGAGCGGCCGAGTTCCGCGGCCAGGGCCCGGACCTTCTGGAGCGCCTCCAGGCGCGTGGCGGGGTCTCCGTGGCTCGCGTTCAATCGCACGGCATCGGCTTCGCGGAGGGATTCCCGCAGCCGGTCCCCCTGCATCAAGGCGGGCCCCAAGGTCATCACGAGTTTGGTCTTGCGCACGTCCACTCCCATTCCATGCACAGGCATTCCACACACTTTTCCACAGTCTGCGCCCGCGAATTATCGTTGTCACGGGGCTTTCGCTCTTCGCACCGCGGTGCTACCTTCGTTCTCCCGATACGGATATTGGAGAAGACGGAATGCGCGAGAAGCTGCGTATCCTCGTGGCCGAGATGGTCCATGGAGGCGTGCCGCTGGACATGGCCCGCCGCGAGTTCGAGCGGGTGTACCTGGAGGAGGTGCTGGCGGCCCACGAGGGCAACCACAGCGCCGCGGCACGGGAGCTGGGCATCCACCGGAACACGCTCGCCAAGAAGCTGGAGGCGCCGCCCAGCCGGCTCAGGCGCGTGAGCCTGGCCAGCTGATCCATCCCCCTCCCGCGGACGGAAACCCGGCTCTGCCGGGTTTCCTTTTTACAGACCGCGCTCCCCTTTTCTTTCGACAGCGCCGGCCGGGGCCGGTACAACAAGGGATTCGGAGGGCTCCATGAAGAAGGTGGCCATCAACGGGCTGGGGCGCATCGGACGGCTGGTGCTGAGGCACCTGATGAAGGTCCCCCACGTGAGCGTGGTGGCGGTGAACGACCTCACGGATGCCGCCACGCTGGCCCACCTGATGAAGTACGACTCCGTGCACGGTCCCGCGGACTTCCCCGTGGCCTCCGACCGGAACTACCTGGTGCTGGACGGCCGGCGCATCCGGGTCTACGCGGAGAAGGATCCCCAGCTCATCCCCTTCGGCGCCCAGGGGGCCCAGGTGGTGCTGGAGTGCACGGGCAAGTTCACCAAGCGCGCCCAGGCCGCCGTCCACCTCCAGGGCAGCGTGAGCCACGTCATCATCAGCGCGCCCTCCAGCGACGCGGACCGCACCGTGGTCATGGGCGTGAACGAGACCACGCTGGACCTCGAGACCGAGCGCGTGATCTCCAATGCCAGCTGCACGACCAACTGCCTGGGACCCGTGGTGAAGGTGATGGATGAGGCCTTCGGCATCGAATACGGCTTCATGACCACGGTGCACAGCTACACCAACGACCAGCGCCTGCTCGACCTGCCCCACAAGGATCTCCGCCGGGCCCGGGCCGCCGCCCTCAGCATGATCCCCACCAGCACCGGGGCCGCCAAGGCCATCGGGCTGGTGCTGCCCCACCTCAAGGGCCGCCTCGACGGCCTGGCCGTGCGCGTCCCCACGCCGGACGTGAGCATCGTGGACCTCACCGCAACGCTCAAGACCGACGCCACCCTCGAGGCCGTGCAGGAGGCCTTCCGGAAGGCCGCCGAAGCGGGCCCCCTGGCCCCCTACCTGGAGGTGCTCGACGCCGAGCTGGTGAGCGCCGATCTGGTGGGAAGGACCGCCAGCACCCTGTACGACCCGTACCTCACCAAGGTGCTGGGACCGCGGCTGGTCAAGGTCTTCGCCTGGTACGACAACGAGTTCGGCTACGCCGCCCGCCTGAAGGACGTGTGCGTCTACCTGCTGGAGCGGATCTAGCCGATGAGTGTGCTCGCCCTGAATGGCCTGGGCCGTATCGGCCGGCTGCTGGTGCGTCGCCTGGGAAACGTGCATCGCGGGCTGCTGGGCGCCGTAAATGATCCCGCACCCCTGGACCAGCTGGTGCACCTGCTCCGGTACGACTCCGTCCACGGCCCCTGCCCCTGGCCCATCGAAGGCCTCACGGAAGATGGCCAGGACTACCTCTTCCTGGATGGCCGCCGGGTGCCCCTCTTTCATGCCAGCGACCCCGGGCAGATCCCCTTCCCCGCCCCCACGCGCCTGGTGGTGGAGGCCAGCGGGCGGTTCACGCGCCGGGCGGACGCCGCCGGGCATCTGAAGGACGGCGTGTCCCACGTGGTGATCAGCGCGCCCAGCCCCGACGCGGACTACACAGTCATCGCCCCCATCAACGGCGGCGGCCTGGATCCCGGCCGCCATCGCGTGATCTCCAACGCCAGCTGCACCGCCCACGCCACGGCCCCCATGCTGAAGGTCCTGGACGAAGCCTTCGGCCTCGAGCACGCGGGCATGAGCACCGTGCATGTGGTCACCAACGACCAGCGCCTCCTGGACCTTCCCCACAAGGATCTCCGCCGCGCCCGGGCCGCCTTCAAGAGCATCATCCCCACCACCTCGAGCGCCTTCGGGGCCCTGCACCGGGCCATGCCCGACCTGCCCGCGGCCTTCGACGGCGTGGCCCTCCGGGTGCCCACCCTCAGCGTCAATCTGGTGGACGTGGTGGCGACCCTGCGCCGGGATGCGGACCTCGCCTCCGTGAGGGCCGCCTACGAGTCCGCCGCCGCCGGCTCCTGGAGGGACCTCATCGGCATGGCCCCTCCCTTCGCCGTCAGTACCGACATCACGGGGCGGGCCGAAAGCGTGCTGATGGACCTGGACTTGACCATGCTGCTGGGCCCCCGCTTCGTGAAGGTCTTCGGCTGGCACGACAACGAGACCGGCTATGCCGCCCGCCTCTGCGAGCTGGTGGTGGATCTGGCAGGGCGGATCTAGGGTGCCTAACAAAATCCCCATGGGGTCGTGCGAGGGTCGCCAGGCGGGCGCCCCGCGGCGTCACGGCCCTTGAACGATGTCCCGCATCGCCCTGCGGGCCCTTCCCTCTCGGTATCGCCTCCGGCGATACACGAGACATAAAGATATCTGCGGTGCATCCCGCCTGGCTTTCTCGCGGCCCCGTCGGGTTTTGTTAGGCACTCTTAGATCGTCCCGGCCGCGTAGCCGGTGCTGAAGGCGGCCTGGAGGTTGTAGCCGCCCACGGGGCCGTCGATGTCCAGCAGCTCGCCGCAGACCCGCAGGTTCTCCCAGCCTCGCAGGGCCATGCTGCGGGGATCCACGGCGGCCAGGTCCACCCCTCCGGCGGCCACTTCGCCCCGGGCCAGGGGCACGGGCTGGGGCGCGCCCAGGGGCAGGGCCGTCGCCAGCTCCACCAGGGCTTTCCGTGCGCCCTTCGCGAGGTCCTTGAGCATGAGGCCGCGGGTGAGCCCGGCCTCCTCCAGGAGGTCGTCCACCAGGCGCTCCGGCAGGTGCCGCTGCAGCCAGGTGGCCGCCCGCAGGCGGGGGTTCGCGCGGGCCTCGGTCTGGAGCCCCGCATCCACGGCCTCCTGCGCCTCCCGGACCGCGGCATGCACGAGCCACGCCGCGCCATTCCGCCGGGCCCGCTCCACGGCCTGGCTCAGCTCCAGGGCGGCCGGGCCGCTGACACCGCTCTTCGTGAAGAGGAGGTCTCCCGCGAAGGCCGCGAGACGGCGCCCGCCGGGCCCCGCGCAGAGGCGCAGCTCGCCGTCCCGCAGGGCCACGCCCTCCCAGGCCGAGCGCGGACGTGCGAGGGGGATGGGCGCCAGGGCCGGGAACCAGGGCCTCACGGGGATGCCGAGGGGCCGCAGCCAGCCCGGCACCTCGCCGCGGGTGCCGGTCTCGGGGTAGCTGGCCCCGCCGGTGGCGAGGATGTAGATGTCCGCATCCAGCCTCCTCCCGTCTGCGAGCAGGGCGTCCAGGCGCGGGGCCCTGCCCTCCAGCGCCGTCACGCGGGCCCCCGTGCGCACGTCCACGCCCGCGCGCCGGGCCAGCGTCTCGAAGGCCGCCACCACGGCCGCCGCGCTCCCGGGACGGTCCAGGGGAAACACCCGCCCGTTGTCGCGGGTGTAGGTCTCCACCCCCTCGCGGCGCAGCAGATCCAGCACGGCTCCATTGCCGAAAGCGTGCAGGGAGGGTCGCAGGAAGCGCGCCTGATCCGCGGGGAAGGCTGCCAGCAGGGCCTTCGGCGGACCGTCATGGGTGATGTTGCACTTGCCCCCGCCGCTGATGCGGAGCTTCACGCCCAGGCGGCCGTTGGCCTCCAGCAGCGTGACCCCATGGCCCAGCGAGGCCGCCCGCCAGGCCGCCACCAGCCCCGCCGCGCCCCCGCCCACCACGATCACCTTGGCCATGCATCCATCATGGCGGATCGGAGGTTTCAGCTGTCAGCTATCGGCTATCAGCTATCGGCTGCCAGCTGTCAGCTATTACTGAGAGCTGACAGCTGATGGCTGAGAGCCCCTACTGGAAGATGCCCTTGAAGAACTTCCGGATCTTCCCATCGCCGGAGCCCTTCTTGCCCCGCTTCTGGAGGTGGACCGGGTCCGGCAGCGGCTTGTGGCGCTCGGGGATGGCGCTCCAGGGCAGGTAGCCCTCCAGCTCGAGGCGGAGCTGGTGGCTGCCTTCGCCGGGGATCTCGAGGGCGGCGGGAGTCTTTCCGTGGGGCTCGCCGTCCAGGAAGATCGCCGCGCCGGCGGGCTCGCTGGCCACCTGGACCTGGAACGGGGCGGGCTGGAGGCGCAGGGTCAGGTCCTTGTCCTCGGCCTTCAGGCGGTAGACCAGGGGCTGATGATCCGGCTTCTCCAGGCGCAGCAGGTCGGCCTTGCCCTTCACCACCACCTGGCGCAGCGGGGTCCGTCCCAGGGAGGTCCCGTCGAGGAATACCTCGGCCCCGCCGGGCTTCGATTCGATGGACAGCACGCGGCTGGGTTCGGGGCGGAAGAACAGGAATCCCAATCCCAGGATCGCCAGGAGGAGGCCGATCCCCCAGAACCAGCGGCTTCGCGGGGAGACGGCCTTGGCGGACAGGTCGATCCGGAGGGTGCCTGTGGCCTTCACAGGGGCGGTGGAGGCAAGCTGGGCGAGGTGGGCCGCGCGCCGCTCCGGCGCCAGCGGCAGGGCCTCCAGGAGGGCCACGAGGAAGGAGGGGATGTCGGCGAACCGCTTCTGCGGATCCTTGTCCAGGGCCTTCCCGAAGACCTCCGCCAGTCCTGGAGGAAAGTCCTGCGGCCAGACGGGCGGATCATGCACGATGCGGTAGAGGGTGGCGCCCACGCTGTCGCCCGCGAAGGGCAGCAGGCCCGTCAGCATCTCGAAGGCAGTGATCGTCAGGGCCCAGCGGTCGGCGGCGGGGGTGGCCTTCTCGCCGTTGAGCACCTCCGGCGCCGCGTAGGCCGGCGTGCCCAGGAAGGTCGAAGTGGTGGTCAGGCGCCCGGTCTGATCGCCCCTCGCGATGCCGAAGTCCATGAGCTTCAGGCGGCCGTCCTTGGCCACCATGAAGTTGTCGGGCTTGATGTCCCGGTGGAGGATCCCCAGGGCGTGCACGGCGGCGAGGGCGTCCGCGGCCTGGATCAGCAGGCCCGCCGCCTCGTCGGCATCCATGGGCCCCCGGCGGATCCGGTCCGACAGGGACTCCCCCTCCACGTACTCCATCACTAGATAGGGCCCCAGATCCGGCGCCTCGCCCACATCGAAGACCGTGATGGCGTTGGGGTGGTTCAGGCGGGCGGAGATCTCCGCCTCGCGCTTGAAGCGGAGCAGCACCTCGGCGTCGCCGGTGCCCTCCCGCACGACCTTGATCGCGAGGGCCCGCTTGAGGAGGGGATCCTCCGCCAGATACACCGTACCCATCGCGCCGGAGCCGAGGGTGCCCAGGACCTTGAAGCGGCCGATGGTGGAAGGATCCAGACTCATCCTTCCATCGATCATGCCAGAGGCGGAGGCGGAGCGCCGCCCCGGCTACACTTGGAGCATGTCCGACGCAGGCTTCTCCACGCCCCGCCCCGCCCAGCTCCGCCGCTTCGGCCGGGTGTTCTATCCCGCGGGGCTCCGCATGCAGAAGGCCCTGGCGGCCCATGTGAGCCAGGAAGGAAATCCCGACCAGCTGGTGATGCTGGAGCACGATCCCGTCTTCACGCTGGGCAGAAACGCCACCCCTGCCGACATCCACATGAGCGACGATTTCCTGGCAGCCCAGGGGGTGAGCGTCCACCGTACGGACCGCGGCGGCGAGGTCACCTACCACGGCCCGGGCCAGATCGTGGCCTATCCCATCTGCAACCTGCGGGGCGGCCGCGAGGACGTGGGCCGCCTGGTGCGCGGCCTGGAGGAGGCCATGATCCGCACGGCGGCGGATTTCGGCGTGGCCGCCGACCGCCTGAAGGGCGCGCCGGGCATCTGGGTGGAAACCCCGCGGGGCCTGGAGAAGCTCGGCGCCATCGGCCTCCACCTCAGCCGCTGGATCACCACCCACGGCATCGCCTTCAACGTGCGGCCCAACCTGGACCACTTCCGCTGGATCACGCCCTGCGGCTTCACGGACAAGGGCGTGTGCAGCCTCCTGTCCCTGCTGGGCGAAGCGGCGCCCACCTGGGAGGCCGCGGCGGACCGGCTCCAGGCCCATCTCACGGCCTGCCTGGCCCTGGACCTCCAGCCCGTGAGGCAGCCCAGCCGCAGTGTCTCCGCCATGACCTGGCGCCGCGGTGCCGATGGCCCCGAGATCCTCATGATGCTGCGGGTGCCCGAGCACGGGCTCTGGTGGCAGAGCGTCACCGGCATGATGGAGCCGGGCGAGACGCCAGAGCAGACCGCCCATCGGGAGCTGATGGAGGAGACGGGCCTGGCCGGCACGCTGCGCCCCCTGGGCCTTTCCCACAGCTTCTGGGTGGATCCCTCCATCGTGCGGTTTCCCGACGCCGAGCCGAGATTCAACACGGAGACCTGCTTCTCCATGGAAGTGCCCGCCGAGGCGCCGGTCCGGCTGGAGCCGAAAGAGCACAGCGAGTTCAGGTGGTGCGGGCCGGAGGAGGCCCTGGCCCTGATGAAGTGGGAGGGTTCGAAGGCGGCCCTGAGATGCCTCCAGGGCTGGTGGGCCGGGGCCTGAGGCCCCCGCAGACCTGGGAGCCCCGGCTTCCCTGGCCGGGCCATCGCCTTGGGCGCGGTCTGCGATCCGCGGCACGGCGCGACCCCGGGCCCCGGAAGCCTGGAGCCGGGTTGTTAACCTGGAGCGTCTCCGGAGCGCCCATGTTTCCCCAGTTCACCGATGACCAGACTGCTGTCCGCGACGCCGCGCGGGACTTCGCCCAGGCCGAGATCGCGCCCGGGGCCGCGGCCCGCGATGCCAGCGGGGAGTTCCCCGAGGCCATCTTCCACGAGCTCGGCGAGATGGGCTTCCTGGGCATGACGGTGCCCGAATCCTATGGCGGCGCGGGGGTGGACTTCCTCAGCTACATCCTGGCCCTGGAGCAGGTGGCCTACGCCGACGCCTCCGTGGCCGTGGCCATGAGCGTGAACAACTCCGTGGCCTGCGGCCCCATCATGGCCTTCGGCACCGAGGCCCAGAAGCAGAAGTACCTGAAGCCCCTGGCCAGCGGCGAGGTGCTGGGCGGCTTCATGCTCACGGAGCCGGACGCGGGCTCCGACGCCGCGGCCCTCAAGAGCCGCGCCACGAGGGTGGAGGGGGGCTGGCGCCTGAACGGGTCCAAGGCCTGGATCACCAACGGCGGCGTGGCCCGCTACTTCGTCACCATGGCCCGCACAGACCCGGACAAGGGCAAGAAGGGGATCAGCGCCTTCATCCTCGACGCACAGCAGCCCGGCGTGGTCATGGGCCGGCCCGAGGAGAAGATGGGCCTGCGCTCCAGCAAGACCGTGATGGTCGCCCTGGAGGACGCCTTCGTGCCCGAGGACGCCATGCTCGGGAAGCCCGGCGACGGGCTGAAGGTGGCCTTCGGCGGCCTCGACGGCGGCCGCATCGGCATCGCGGCCCAGGCCCTGGGCATCGCCCAGCGGGCCATGGACGAGAGCGTGGCCTACGCCAAGGCCCGCACGTCCTTCGGCAAGCCCATCGGCGAGCACCAGATGATCCAGACCTACCTGGCAGAGATGGAATCCCGCCTCCAGGCCGCCCGGCTGCTGGTCTACCGCGCCGCCGCCCTCCGGGGGGCCGGGAGGGCCTGCACCCTGGAGGCCGCCACCGCGAAGCTGTTCACCACCGAGAGCGCGGTCTGGATCTGCGACCGGGCCGTGCAGATCCACGGCGGCTACGGCTACTCCCGCGAGTACGCCGTCGAGCGCCTCTACCGGGACGTGCGGGTCACCACCATCTATGAGGGCACCAGCGAGATCCAGCGCATGGTCGTGGCCCGGGAGCTCCTGAAGTAATTATTTTCAACACCCGGTGAAATACTTCTTGCCCTCACCATGCGAGGGAGGCATGCTGCTTCCCTGGGCCCATCTAAACCGGCCCAAGGTCCCGCCCGTAGGCACCTTGTCCCCGTGGCGGTTCTTTTGATCCTCTAAGGAGTGGTGATGATGCGTCCCCCGATCCTCCCGGCCCTGCTCGTGGCCTTCTCCCTGGTGGGTCAGGAGGCTCCCAAGACCGGCGCGGCCCAGCCCGCCGCCACGAAGCTGACCCTCCAGAGCGCCATCGAGACCTCCCTGAAGAACAACCTCCAGGTGCAGATCGCCGTGGAGACGCGGGACTACACCCGGGCCGGGCTGACCATCGAGGAGGGCGCCTTCGACTGGAACCTCACGAGCAGCCTCAATGTCGCGAAGTCCGAGGACGCCAGCCGGACCCAGACCTTCATCGGCGGGCCCTTCACCTCCTCAGAGACCACGTCGTTCAACCGGAGCTTCACCCTGGGTTCCACCAAGGCCTTTGGCTGGGGCGGCAACCTGAGCCTGAACTACGCCCCCACGTACCGGTTCAGCAAGGGCACCGTGAACGGCGGCCCTGAGACGCCCTTCACCACCAATCCCTACGACGGCAGCTTCTCCGCCACCTACACCCAGAGCCTGCTGAGGGGCTTCGGCCGGGCCTCGACCGAAAGCCGCCTCATCGTGGCCCGCAAGAGCGCCCAGGCCGCGGATCTGAACTTCCAGCTCGCCATCATCAACCTGGTGGCCAGCACGGAGTCGCTCTACTGGGATGTGGTGTTCGCCCAGCGCAACCTGGAGAACAAGCAGCAGGCCCTCGCCCTGGCCCAGAAGCAGCTCAAGGAGAACCAGATCCGCGTGCAGGTGGGCACCCTCGCCCCCATCGAGGTGACCTCCTCTGAAGCCTCCGTGGCCCAGCGCGAGCAGGACATCATCGCCGCCGAGGCCCAGCTGCTGAACGCGAAGGACGCCCTCATCCGGGCCCTCTACCCCGTAACCGAGCGCCCGGCGGGCCTGGAACCGGCGGACGCCCCGGGCATCAAGCCCCTGGAGCTGGACGAGGCCGCCGCCGAGAAGCAGGCACTGGCCAACCGCATCGAGCTGAAGACCGCCCGTCTCGACCTGGAATCCAAGCAGGCCCTCGAGACCGCGGCCAATAACCGCACCCTCCCCCAGCTGGACGCCTACGCCACCTACAACGGCAATGCCGCCTCGCAGGTCCCGTCGGAAGGCCTCTCCGCCGTCAACAAGGACCTCTCCAAGGGCACCTATCCCGGCTACGCCGTGGGCCTCCAGTTCTCCATGCCCATCCAGAACCGGGCGGCCCGGGGCAGCCAGGCCCAGGCCCGCGCCAACCGCCGCCAGAGCGAGCTGACCCTCCGCGACCTGGAGCTGGGCATCACGCTGGAGGTCCGCCAGGCTTTCCGCAATCTGGACGCCTCGGCCAAGGGCGTCGCCGCCGCCGAGAAGACGCGGATCTTCCGGGAGAAGGACCTCGAAGCCGAGCAGAAGAAGTTCGAGAACGGCATGAGCACCAACTTCCTGGTGCTCTCCAAGCAGAACGACCTGGACACCGCCAAGAGCAGCGAGCTCCAGTCCCAGATCACCTACGCCAAGGCCGTCACCTCGCTGGAGAAGGCGCTGGGGCACCTGCTGGAGGCACGGAAGCTCGAAGTCAAGTGAGGCCTCCGCCGCTTCACGGCGGAGGCAGTTCAAAGACAGAGGAGAATAGAAGAAGCCCGGCTTTGCCGGGCTTCTTCGCGGGGGTTCGGGGGTGTGCGCGCAGCGCGGGACCCCCGGATAGCCAGAGGCTCAGTCCATCCGCAGGCTCAGGTCTGCGGCCGGGGCGCTGTGGGTGAGGGCGCCGACGCTGAGGAAATCCACGCCGGTCCCGGCCACGGACCGGGCCCGCTCCAGGGTGATGTTGCCGCTGGCCTCCAGGAAGAGGCGCCGGCCGCTGCGGTCCCGCAGGGCCACGGCCTCGCGCATCTGCTCGATGGACATGTTGTCCAGAAGCACGCCGTCCACGTCCGGCAGGTCCAGACAGGCCTTGAGCTGGCCCAGGTTCTCCACCTCCACCTCGATCTTCACGAGGTTCGGCGCCGCGCGGCGGGCCGCCTCCACGGCAGCCCGGACGCCTCCCGCGGCGGCCAGGTGGTTCTCCTTCAGGAGCACGCCATCCCCCAGGGTCAGCCGGTGGTTCACGCCGCCGCCGCAGCGCACGGCGTACTTCTCCAGGAGCTTCAGGCCCGGCGTGGTCTTGCGGGTGTCCAGGACCCGTGCGCCTGTGCCCTCGATGGCATCTACGAACTTCCGGGTGAGGGTGGCCGTTCCCGACAGGCGCTGCAGGAGGTTGAGCATCACCCGTTCGGCCAGGAGGATGCCGTGGCTGGAGCCCCGCAGCCGCATGACCTCTGTCCCCGGCCCGACCCGCTGCCCGTCATGCCGCGCCAGATCGGCATTGAGGTTCGAACAGGTGAGGCGGAGCGCTTCCACCGCCATGGGAAGTCCCGCCAGCACCAGGTCGCCCTTGGCCACCACCCGGGCCGTCATGGGCCGGTCGGGCACCGCCGACGTACTCCAGTCCTGGGTGCCCCAGTCCTCCCGCAGGAAGGCGCGCAGCTGGTCGCGGTAGGTCTCGGGGTGCGGGGGATGGAACATCGGTCACTCCGGCCCCAGCGTACAATGCTCGACACCGATCCCAAACCAGGAGCCTCCCATGTCCTTCGTTCTCGTCGAGAAAGCCGACCGCATCGCCTGGGTCACCCTCAACCGGCCCGAGAAGCTCAATGCCCTCAACAACGAGGTGCTGAAGGAGCTGGAGCAGGTCTTCGCGGAGCTGGAGCAGGATCCGGCCGTGGGCGCCGTGGTGGTCACGGGCGCCGGGGAGAAGGCCTTCGTGGCCGGGGCCGACATCGCCGAGCTGAAGACCCTCGACACCGCCAGCGCCCGGGTCCAGGCCCTCCGCGGCCAGGCCGTCTACCAGCGTATCGAGTCCATGCCCAAGCCCGTCATCGCCGCCGTGAACGGCTTCGCCCTGGGGGGCGGCTGCGAGCTGGCCCTGGCCTGCCACATCCGCATCGCCAGCGAGAACGCGAAGTTCGGCCTGCCTGAGGTGAGCCTGGGCATCATCCCCGGCTACGGCGGCACCCAGCGCCTGCCCCGCCTCGTGGGCAAGGGCGTGGCCCTCGACATGATCCTCAGCGCCGAGATGACTCCCGCCGCGGATGCCCTGCGCATGGGCCTGGTCAGCCGCGTGGTGCCCCAGGCCGATCTGAAGGCCACCGCCGAGAAGCTGGCCAAGACCATCCTCTCCCGGGGCCCCCTGGCCCTCCGCAGCGCCCTGGCCGCCGTGAACGAGGGCATCGAGATGCCCCAGGACCAGGGCCTCCAGTACGAGGCCGCCCTCTTCGGCCTCCTGGCCGCCACCCAGGACATGCAGGAGGGCATGGGCGCCTTCCTGGAGAAGCGGGCCGCGCAGTTCAAGGGCTTGTAGCCTTTCTCGTTCTCCAGAAAACGGCGGGCCGGATGGCCCGCCGTTTTCTGGAGCATGGAACAGCTACCGCTTGGCGGGGGCCCCGACGCTGACCGCCGCCGTCTGCTCATTGTTGTTCTGGTCCGCCACCTTCACGAGCACCCGGTCCCCGCGGACGGCATCACGGGGCACGACCACCTCGAAGCGCTCGTCCTTCTGGTCGAAGACGCGGTCCTCGGGCACGATCTGGAGCCAGTGCTCCCCATCGGCGCTGACGGCGGCCTCCTTCAGGGTGGAGGTCTCGTCCCGGGCCACGAAGCGGACCCGGACGCCCTCCCCTTCGGAGACGGCGCTCAGCTCGGAGATGACCGGCGGCGTGTGGTCCACGATGAAAGGGGCCGTTCGCCAAGTGCTGGTGAGGGCGGCGTTGAAGGCGGCGGTGGGTGCGTCAGAGGCCGTGACCTCCAGGCGGTAGCGGCCGTCGGGCACAGGCAGGGTGTCGAAGCTGAAGAACTTCTCCTTCCAGGCCTTCTCCAGGAGGAGGGGCGCGCCGCGGTCGGGCACCAGGCGGATGGCGAACTGGAGGGTGTCGGCGTTGGGATCGTTCACGCGGAACACGAAGCTCTGCGCGCCCCGGCGGAAGCTGCGCTTTTCGGCGCCCATGTAGCCCATGGCCGGGATGAGCTTCTGGGTTTCCAGGGGCACCCGCTCGATGCCGATGTCGTCCGGCGGAGCCGTGCGGGTGATGACCAGGCCCGGGGGCATGATGTCCACGCCCTCCCAGACCGGGGCCAGGTTGCGGTGGGCCCAGTGCACGGTGACCGTCTCCACCACCGGCGTGGCCCCCCCGCGGGTGCTGCTCAACCGCAGGCGAAACTGGGCGAAGCGGGAGGACGGCAGGGCCGGCCGCTCGCCGCTACGCAGGGGGGGCGTCCAGGGGCTCCAGGTGGCGTCCGGCGTCTCGGTGCTTCCGGTCCTGAACTGGAACTCCACGTTGGTGCCCGTGGGGGTCTCGGCGTCCAGGTAGGCCCGGCCCCAGTCCGCCAGGGGCGCGCCCTTGAGGATCTTCGACTCCAGCGTGCCCTCGGTGGCCTGGGCCTCGGAGAGCACGTGCAGCTCGGCCGGGTTGGAGCCCACCACCAGCAGGTCTCCGCCCGAGGGCAGGAAGGCCGTGGCCTGGGCCGTCCCGAGTTCCTGCACCACGGCGAAGGGATCCGTGTCGCGGGCCCTGCCCAGGGGGAGCGAGAACAGGCGCGAGCGGTTGCCCGTGCCCACCAGCAGCTGGCCCTTCCAGGCCGTCAGCGCGTAGACCTGGCTCTGCGCGCTCTGCCAGAGGGTCTCCGGGACGCGATCCCGGTCCATGCGGATGACGGCGGAGCGGGCGGCCACGGCGGTGTCCGCCTGGAGGTAGCCCTCGCGGCGCTCCAGCTGCCCCGTGCTGAACTTCGGGGTGAGCCCATTGTCCGCCCCGATGTAGAGCTGCCCGTCCGCCACCGCCAGGGCCCGCACCTCCTCGAAGGGGGTGTCCATCAGTGTCTCCAGGCGGTCGCCCTGGCGGCTGTAGCGCAGCACCAGGCCGCGGCCGTGACTGCCAAGGTACCAGCCCCCCTGCCCGTCCGGCGTCAGGGCCGTGAAGGCCGTCTCGTCCGCCAGCTCCGTGAGCCGGCGGCTGGACCCGCTCCGGGCCTGCACCAGCACGGCGCCTTTCTCCGAACCGCCCGCCACGAGGACCGCATCCCCTTCCACGGCCAGGGCCCAGACGATGCGGGCCTCGATGTCGGCGAAGGGCTTCACGTCACCGGAGGGGGAGACGCGGAAGAGCTTGCCTTCGCCGGTGGGAGCGACGATCAGATCCTGCCCCATGCGCGCCAGGGCGAACACGATGCCGCCCTTCACCTGGCCCAGGGGCTTCACCTGGCCGCCGGAGTAGTGGAACAGCTTGCCGTCGGTTCCCGCGGACAGGTAGGCGCCGCCGGCGCCATCCGCCACCGCGGCCCAGATCACGCCTTCGGGCAGCTGGCCCACGCGGCGCAGGTTCGGAGCCAAACGCAGGCGTCCGTCGGCGCCGATGCGGACGCCGCGGGTCTCGGAACCCAGCCAGTCGTTGAAGCCCGAGAAGGTGGCCGTGGGCTGCTCCGCGAAGGCCGCCATCCCCATGGCCGCGGAAAGAAGGAGGGTCATCCAGCGCATAGATCCCTTTCGTCGCAGGTCCATTGTCTATTCGATCTCCACGTCCAGCTGGCTGAGCCCCCGCACCTCCCGGTCCAGGGGCAGGACGGCGCGGCCGACGATGCGCCGCTGCAGCTTGTTGTCGCTGCTGGCGCCATCGCCGCTCACCAGGCTGGCCACCGTGGGGGGGATGCCCTCGATGCGGCTGCCGCGGAGGCCGGCGCCAGGCTGGGTCTGCACCAGCAGGGCGTAGGCGTGGTTGTTCCGGAGGGCGCCGTTGAGCAGGCGCACCACATCGCCCAGGTTGGCCACCTCGATCATCCGCTCGTCGGGATCGGCGGCCATGAGGCTGAAGCCGTCGCCCACCATGAGGGTCGCCTTGCCCTTGGCCGCAGAGGAGGGTACCTGGATGTTGAAGGTGGCCGTCTCCCGCACACCCTGGATGTTCTGGAGGGTCACCAGCACCGGCAGCACCTCGCCCCGCTTGGCCCGGGCCTTGAGCAGGCGGACACCCGCGATGCCCGACAGGTCCAGCCGCTCCTCGGCCTTGATGGTGAGGGAGATGCCCTCGAACACGGGCTTCTCGAAGGGATTGAGGGTGATGGCCTGGAGCATGGCGCCGATGTACTGGGACATGCGCGAGGGGTTCAGGTCGGCGATGACGTTCTCGATCTGGATGGCGGGATGCCCGGCCAGCTTGATGTTGCCCTGCATGGAGAGGCTCTGGAGGCCGAGGCCGCGGGTATGGGAGTCCAGCGTCTGGGCCACGGCCGTGGCCACCAGGGCCGGGGTGGCCACGGGATGGTCCATGAGCTCGAAGCGGTAGTTGAGGGTGCGCTTGCCCCCCAGGTTCAGGCCGATCCGCAGGGGCACCAGGCGCGCCTCCGCGCCCAGGAGCCCCGCCACGCCGGAGCTGCGGTCCAGGCGCAGGGCCCCGATGGGCGCCACGGGCATGGCCATCTTGAAGGAGCTCTGGTAGCTGGCCACGGTGCTGGCCACCGTGGCGGACCAGAGCGGCAGGTCCACGGCCCCGAGGTTGAACAGCTGGTGGCCGAAGAGCAGCACCCGCTTGCCCGAGATGTAGGTGATGGTGCCGGCAGCGGCCAGGTCCAGGTCCCCCTGCATGAGGGTGATGGCCGCCATGCCGCCAGGCTCGAGGGGACTGGCCTCCTCCCGGGCGCCGCCGGACAGCACCGGGGCCGCGGCGAAACTCACCGGGAGGCCCGCCCACAGGCGCCGGGCCTCGGGCCCCAGGGGACTGCCCACGAAGGACATGGGCATGGCCTGGGGGTCCGCCTCGCCCATCAGGGTTGCGAAGTCCAGCATCTGCCCCGACAGGGCGGCCTTGAGCACCTTGGGCGGTTCCAGCTTGGGCAGGATCAGCGGCGTGCGGCTGGAGGGGGTCTCCGGAATGTCCCGGAGCTGGTCCAGCATCTCTGCGATGGGCGTGATGCCGCCGATGGCCTCCTTCTCGAAGAGGATGCCGGTGCTCAGGGCCCCGATGAGCTTCCCGTCGATGTAGCAGGGGCTGCCGCTCATGCCCGCCAGAATGCCGGTTTCCGCCAGGGGGCCACCGGAGGCCCGGACCATGATCCGGCTGCGCCCGGGGGCGGCATTGCGCTGCACGCCCAGCACCTCGAACTCGAACCGGTCGATCTTGCCGCCCTGGAAGACGGTACGGCCGTAGCCCTTCATGCCGGCGCGGATCTCAGCCACGCCCAGGGTGGCGGGTCCCTGTCCGGCCAGGGGGAGCATGGAAAGGAAAGCGATGGCGAGGGCGACCAGTTTCATCGATATCTCAAGGAATGCATGAAGCCTAGCAGGACGGTCCCGTAAACCGGGACGGCCGCCGACCGGGCGCCCCTGTGAATTTCAGATGCCCCGGGTGACTTTTTCGTTCCTTGACCAACAGATCCCTTTTATTGCGATGCCCCCCGTGGCTATTCTTTGGGGAACACGGAGGAACTTCTCATGCGCTCAAGGCATTTCGCCGGCTCATCCCTTGTCGCCTTGCTCGTCGCGGCGGCCCCCATCATGGCCCAGGGTGTCTCCACCCAGCTGGGCGGGCGTGTCCTGGACAACGCCGGTGCCGGCGTCGCCGGTGCCACGGTGGTCATCCGGAACACCGAGACCGGGCTCACCCGCACCCTGCTGACCAGCAGCGAGGGCCGCTACCTCGCCACGCTGCTGCCGGTCGGCCCCTACACCGTCAGCGTCACCAAGAGCGGCTACCAGACTGCCAGCAACGTCAAGGTGAACCTGAACCTGGGCGACGCCGCGCCCCTGACCATCAAGCTGGCCCCCGAGACCGGCGCGACGGTGGAAGTGGTCGCCGCCGCCGCCGTGGTGGATTCCGAGCGCGCCAGCGCCGCCGCCATCGTCTCCCCCGACAACCTCACCAACCTGCCCGTCTTCAACCGCAACTTCACCAACCTCGCCACCCTGACCCCCCAGGTGGTGGTGGACAGCAACCGCGGCAACCTCGCCATCGCCGGCCAGCGCGGCGTGAACACCTCCATCAATATCGACGGCGGCGACAACAACGAGCCCTTCTTCGGTGGCGCCACCGGCGCGGCTGAGGGCAAGACCCCCTTCACCATCTCCATCGAAGCCATCCGCGAGTACCAGGTCATCACCGACGGCGCCAGCGCCGAGTTCGGCCGCATGGGCGGCGGCTACGTGAACGCCATCACGAAGAACGGCACCAACGACCTGAGCGGCAGCCTCTTCTACTACCTGCGCCCCCGCTCCTGGGTGGAGGCCGGCCCGACCCTGCGCCAGCCCAACGGCAGCACCACCACCAACCCCGTGGGCAACTTCCAGCAGGAGCAGTTCGGCTTCAGCGTGGGCGGCCCCATCCTCAAGGAAAAGCTGTTCTACTTCGTGGCCTACGACGCCCAGCGCCGGAAGGAGCCCATCCACCAGGTCTGGGGTGGAAACACCCCCGTGACCCTCGATCCCGCCGCCAATCCCAACGATGCGGTGCTCCTCGCCAAGGCCGGCGACTACTCCGCCAAGGCCGATTCGGACGTCTACTTCGTCCGCTTCGACTGGAACCCCACCATCGATCACAGCCTCCAGTTCCGCATCAACCACTCCAAGTTCAAGGGTGTCACCGGCGCCAGCACCATGGCCGCCTCCGAGAACCTGGCTTCGGATGACGTGACCACGGACGCCTACGTCCTGCAGTGGAACTGGGTGATCAACGCGAACTGGATGAACGAGTTCCGGGTCAGCCACACCAAGGACGACATGCCCCGGTCGACCTACTCGAAGACCCCCGAGGTCAGCATCACCAACGTGGGCTACTACGGCGCCTATCCCTTCGACCGCACCTACAACACCAAGCGCACCCAGTTCCAGGAGAACATCAGCTACGTGACCCCCACCTTCCAGGTGAAGGCGGGCCTGGACTACAACGACATCAACGTGTCGGAGTTCTTCGCCGGCAACTGGCAGGGCGTCTACCAGTTCAGCTCCCTGGCGAACTTCCGCCTGGGCAACTGGTCCTACTACCGCCAGAACTTCGGCCTGAACAGCCCCGTCCAGCAGGCTGGCCTCTTCGACACCAGCTACAAGCAGATGGCCGCCTTCGTCCAGACCGAGTGGCGCATCGCCGACACCTTCAAGCTCGGCGTGGGCGTGCGCTGGGACCGCCAGGAGAACCCGGACTACCCGATCCTGGACATGAGCAATCCCCTGGCCAATCCCATGCCGATCACGGCCAAGATCCCCTCGGACAGCCAGTTCTCGCCCCGCGTCTCCTTCACCTGGACCCCGGCCTTCGACCAGGGCAAGACCGTGATCCGCGGCAGCGTCGGCCGCTACGTGAGCACCACGCCCGCCGTGTTCTTCTACCAGGCCTATGCCGCCAACGGCGTCCGCACGGGCTCCAAGGACTTCCAGCCCGCCGAGGCCGCCACCTACGGCATCCCCCGCGGCACCGCCTTCAACGCCGCCAACCCCTTCTGGCTGGCCTCCATGCCTGCCGGGGTCACCCTCTCCGGGTTCAACATCTGGACCTTCAACCCGGACTTCAAGAACCCCTACACCGACCGTGTGAACCTCGGCGCCGAGCGGCCCTTCTTCAGCGACCTGGTGCTGGGCCTGTCCGCCACCTACGCCAAGGGCAAGCAGCTGGAGCGCACCGCCGACGTGAATCTGGGCACCCCCACCATGGGCGCCTACGGCCGTCTGCTCTACCCCGCCCGGCCCAACACCGCCTACGGCACCATGGGGATGTACTTCTCCGATGCCACCAGCATCTACCACGCCTACACGGCCAGCCTGAAGTACCACAAGGACGGCAGCCCCTTCGACGCCCAGCTGTTCTACACCTACTCCATCAACAAGGACAGCGACTCCAACGAGCGCAACTACTCCGGCATCAGCATCCAGGATGCCGGCAACCTGGGCGCCCAGTGGGGCTACGCCGACACGGACCGCCGCGAGGTCCTGACCGGCTACTTCAGCTTCCTGGACAAGCAGGTGACGGGCATCCTCACCTCCGTCTCCATCCGCTACCAGACCGGCACGCCGTACACGCTCACCTACACCAAGGACATGAACGGCGACGGCAACTCCAGCAACGACCGGTTCTTCGCGAACGGGGTGGACTACGGGCGCAACACGTACCGCGCCGGCTCCCAGCTCTTCATGGACCTGGGCCTGCGCCGGGACATCGAGTTCACCCGCCGGCTGAAGATGACCCTCTCCATGGACGTGTTCAACGTCCTGAACCGCCAGGACACCTACCTGTCCACGCGGATCAACTCCGCCAGCACCGATGCCGTCCCGCAGCTCCAGCTGCAGCAGAACTGGGCCGGTTCCGCCCGCCAGATCCAGGTGGGCGCGCGCTTCTCCTTCTAGCCCCACCGGCACCACGTAAGGGCGGCGCTCCGGCGCCGCCCTTTTTCGCTAGGCTGGAAGCATGAAGATCTTGGCGCTGGGCGATGTGGTGGGGGAACCGGGGCGGCGGCTGGTGGAGGCCTTTGTGCCCGAGCTGCGCCGGGAGACCGGGGCCGACCTGGTGGTGGTGAACGGCGAGAATGCCGCCCACGGCCACGGCATCACCGACACCATCGCCCGGGAGTGGTTCGACCGCTTCGGCGTGGATGTCATCACCACGGGCAACCACGCCTTCGACGTGAAGGGCATCGACAGCTATTTCCGCCAGGAGCCCCGGCTCCTCCGCCCCGCGAACCACCCGCCGGACACGCCGGGCAACGGCTGGGTGAAGCTCCACACGCCCTCCGGGGCCGAGGTGCTCATCATCAACCTCATGGGCCGGGTGCACATGCCCGCCTGCGACTGCCCCTTCCGCTGCGTGGACGGCATCCTCCAGAAGGAGCGGGCGGACCTGGTCATCGTGGATATGCATGCCGAGGCCACCAGCGAGGCCCAGGCCATGGGCTACCACCTGGAGGGCCGGGCCGCCGCCGTGCTGGGCACCCACACCCACGTGCCCACCCTGGACGCCAAGGTCCTGTCCGGCGGCACGGCCTACGTGACCGACATCGGCATGACCGGCCCCTACGACGGCGTCATCGGCATGAAGAAGGAGGCCAGCATCGGCCGCTTCCTCAGGGTCCAGCGCCCCAAGTACGAAGTGGCCGAGGCCGACCTCCAGCTCCATGCCGTGCTCGTCACCACCGAGGGCCGCAAGGCAACCGGCATCGAGCGGATCCTGAGAAAACTGTAAGAACACTCGCAGAGAAAAGAGGAGACAGCGGAGGGGCGCAGAGGAAGCGAATCAGCCCCTCGTCTCTGCGCACCTCCCCTTCCTCGTCCTTTCTCAGCGAGTGTCTTGAAGGCCCTTGGCCCCAACCCGACTCAGTCCTCCAGCTTCGGGAAGAGCCAGCCCGCCAGGGCCGCGCCGATGAGCGGGGCCACCCAGAAGAGCCAGAGCTGGCCCAGGGCCCAGCCACCCACGAAGAGGGCCGGCCCCGTGCTGCGGGCGGGATTCACCGAGGTGTTGGTGACCGGGATGCTGATGAGGTGGATGAGGGTGAGGCAGAGGCCGATGGCGATGGGGGCGAAGCCCGGCACCGCCTTCCGGGCGGTGCTGCCCAGGATCACCATGAGGAAGAAGAAGGTCATCACCACTTCGGTCAGGAAGGCCGAGCCCAGCCCGTACTTGCCGGGGGAGTGGTCCGCGTAGCCGTTGGCGGCGAAACCGCCGATGGGCGAGCCGTTGCCCGTGACGATGACGTAGAGGATCAGGGAGGCGACCACGGCGCCCAGCACCTGGGCCAGCCAGTAGCCCGCCACCTCCTTGTAGGGGAAGCGCCCGCCCACGGCCAGGCCCAGGGTCACCGCCGGGTTCAGATGGCAGCCGGAGATGGGGCCGATGGCGAAGGCCATGGTCAGCACCGTGAGGCCGAAGGCCACGGCGACGCCGTGAAGGCCGATGCCCACCCCCGGGAAGGCCGCCGCCAGGACCGCGCTTCCGCATCCTCCCAGCACCAGCCAGAGGGTTCCGAAGAATTCCGCAACAAGCCGTTTGTTCACAGAGCCTCCCTTGGGAAGAAACGGACGATGACTGGAAGTTCGGGGCCAGTCTAGCCGCCTTCGGGGAGGATTCAAGCGGGGTCAGGACAGGCGCTCCCAGCCCTCCAGGTAGAGGTTGAAGGCCGGATCGCCTTCGGCCTTCTGCTGGACGAGGGCGCGGATCTGGGCCTCCTCGGCCTCCATCTGCTCGGGCGTCAGGTGGCCCGAGAGGGTCATGGCCCGAAGCCACACCAGGAAGGTCGTGAGGGCATCGAACTGGTTGTAGCGGACGATGCCGGCGATGTCCCCCGTTCGCCAGAGGTCGATGACGCTCTTGCCGTCGGTGCCCAGCTTGCCCGGGATGCCGCAGGCGGTGGCCAGCTCGTGCAGCGTGGACGAGGCCTTGCCCCAGCTCCCGGTCACCTCCCGCAGGTCGATGTGCTGGTTGCCGTAGCGGTCGAAGAAATCGCCCGGGGCCCACTTCTCCGCGCTGCGGCCCAGGCCCGGGATGGACAGGCGGTGGACCATGCCCCGCTGCACCAGGATGGGCAGGTCCGCGTCCCGGGAGTTGAAGCCCACCAGCTGCGGCTTCTTGTCCCCCAGGGCCACCAGGAAGCGGCGCAGCAGGTCATCCTCCGCCAGGGGCTCCGGTCCCTCCGGCAGCGCGAAGAGCTTGTGCTGGACCTCGCCGTGCCGCACCGTGCGGATCACCGCCGCGATGGACACCACGCGGCAGAGGATGGTCTTGAGGTAGGGCCGGGGATCCGCCTCCGTGGCGCCCCCGTAGGCCCACAGGCGCTCCGTCGCCTCCTCGTCGGGCATCTCCCGCGGCAGGTCCAGCACCCGCCGCCCGGTGGCGGGATCCGGCACCCACTCGGCGTCGAAGGCGAAGATCTGGTGGTGGGGGGGACGCAGCATCGTTCGACTCCTGAAAACCACACTCGCCGAGATCACCAAGGAAACAGAGAAGAGATGAGAAAGGCGAGAACGCGTTTTCCTCTGCGAACCTCTGTTTCCTCAGCAGTCTCTGCGAGTGTATTTGCTTCCGACCGCTAACGGTCGATGGCCCACTTGCCCCCGCCCCCCACGGCGCAGGCCAGGCCCACGAGCAGGCGGAAGAGGGCGGGCAGGTTCGACAGGGGACCCGCGCCGTGCATCCAGCCGTGCACCAGGGGCCAGCCCAGGACAGCCACAAGGATGCCGCCCGCCAGGGCCACCCAGACGCCGAGGAGGATCAGGGCGCCGCAGACCAGCTCGCCGAGGGCCAGCCCCCAGGTGGAGGCCTGGGCGAAGGTGATGGCCCCGTGGGCGCGGCGGAGGATCTCGAAGCCGTGCAGGACGGCCATGCCGCCCACGGCGAGGCGCAGCAGGAAGAGGGCCCAGTCGATCCGGGTTTTGGAGGCGGCCATGAATGCTCCGGGAAGCCATCATTGTAGGCTGGAACCCTTCCCAGGACCGCCATGCGCCCCACCCTCGCCTTCGACGCCGACGACACCCTCTGGCACAACGAGAACCACTACGCGGAGACCCAGGAGGCCTTCCGCGCCCTGCTGCGCCCCTTCCACGACGACGCCTGGATCGACGCCCGCCTCCACGAGACGGAGATGCGGAACCTGAGCCGCTACGGGTATGGCATCAAGGGCTTCACCCTCTCCATGATCGAGACGGCGCTGGAGCTGACCGAGGACCGCCTCGACGGGTCGGGCCTCCGGAAAGTGCTGGAGCTGGGTCAGGCCATGCTCGACAAACCCGTGGAGCCCCTTCCTGGCGTGGCCGAGGTCCTGGCGGGGGTGGCCGGGACCTATGACCTGATGCTCATTACCAAGGGCGACCTCTTCGACCAGGAGGCGAAGCTGGCGAAATCGGGCCTCGGCGGCCACTTCTCGAAGATCGAGATCGTCTCCGAGAAGGACGAGGCCACCTATGCCGCCCTCCTCCAGCGCCACGGCATCCAGCCCGGGGCCTTCACCATGGTGGGCAACTCCGTGAAGTCGGACATCCTGCCCGTGCTGGCCCTGGGCGGCCGCGCGGTGCACATCCCCTACCACCTGACCTGGGCCCACGAGGTGGTCGCCAGCCCTCTGGAATCCCCCTTCCCCGTGCTCGGGTCCATCCGCGACCTGCCGGCCCTGCTGGCGGGCTGGTGACCCCGTCCTCCGCTATGCTTGGAGGAAAGGAGAATCCCAGATGAGCATCCAGAACATCGGCGTCATCGGCGCGGGCCAGATGGGCAACGGCATCGCCCATGTCTTCGCCCAGGCGGGCTTCAGCGTCCTGATGCAGGACATCAGCGAGGCCTTCGCCGCCAAGGGCGTGGCCACCATCGACAAGAACCTCCAGCGCGGGGTGGACAAGGGCAAGATGACGGCCGACGAGAAGGCCGCCGTCCTGGGCCGCATCCGCACCACCACCAAGCTCGAGGACCTGGCCGGCTGCGACATCGTCATCGAGGCCGCCACCGAGAAGTGGGAGGTCAAGAAGCAGATCTTCGAGACCCTGGACAAGCTCTGCAAGCCCGGCGCCATCCTGGCCTCCAACACCAGCAGCATCTCCATCACCAAGCTGGCCGCGGTCACCAAGCGCCCCGAGGCCTTCATCGGCATGCACTTCATGAACCCCGTGCCCGTCATGCAGCTCATCGAGGTCATCCGGGGCCTAGCCACCAGCGACGCCACCTTCGGGGCCGTCATGGAACTCTCGAAGAAGCTGGGCAAGACCCCCATCCACTGCAACGACTTCCCCGGGTTCGTGAGCAACCGCGTGCTGCTGCCCATGATCAACGAGGCCATCTACGCCCTCTACGAAGGCGTGGCCAGCGTCGAGAGCATCGACGGGATCATGAAGCTGGGCATGAACCATCCCATGGGGCCGCTCACCCTGGCGGACTTCATCGGCCTGGACACCTGCCTCTTCATCCTCAACGTGCTGCATGAGGGTCTGGGCGACCCCAAGTACCGCCCCTGCCCCCTGCTCATCAAGTACGTGGACGCCGGCTGGCTCGGCAAGAAGAGCGGTCGCGGCTTCTACGACTACAGCAAGGCCTGAACCCATTCTGGGGACGGGCCTCAGGGCCCGTTTCCAGGTAAGATGACCGTTTGGATTCCAAGAAGAGGTGATGTGATGGCTACGGCGAAAGTCCGCGAGATCCTGTCCTGGTACAGCTCCGAGAACCCCGGCGTGAAAGCCAACCTGGCCAGGATGATGAACACGGGGCGCCTCGCCGGCACCGGCAAGTTCGTGATCCTGCCCGTGGACCAGGGTTTCGAGCACGGTCCCGCCCGCAGCTTCGCGCCGAACCCCGCCGGGTACGACCCCCGCTACCACGTGGAGCTGGCCATCGAGGCCGGCTGCAACGCCTACGCCGCCCCCCTGGGCTTCATCGAGCACGTGGCCTCGGACTACGCCGGTGACATCCCCCTCATCCTCAAGCTCAACAACAGCGACATCCTCAGCAAGGGCCACGAGCCCTGCAGCGCCATCACCGGCAGCGTGGAAGACGCCCTCCGCCTGGGCTGCGCCGCCATCGGCTACACCATCTACCCCGGCAGCGGCGACCGCAACCTCCAGTACGAGAGCCTGCGCGAGCTGATCCTCGAGGCCAAGGCCGTGGGCCTGCCCACGGTCGTGTGGTCCTACCCCCGCGGCGCGGGCCTGACCAAGGAGGGCGAGACCGCTGTGGACGTGGCCGGCTACGCCGCCCAGATCGCGGCCCAGCTCGGGGCCCACATCATCAAGGTGAAGCCCCCCAAGAAGCACCTCGAGGTGAAGGAGGCCGCTGCCGCCTTCGAGAAGAACGGCATCGCCATCGAGACCCTGGCCGATCGCGTGAAGGAAGTGGTCCGCAGCGCCTTCGGCGGCCGCCGAATCGTCATCTTCAGCGGCGGCGAGGCCAAGGGCACCGAGGAGGTGCTGAAGGAAGTGGCTGAGCTGGCCAAGGGCGGCGCCTCCGGCAGCATCATGGGCCGCAACGCCTTCCAGCGGCCGAAGAAGGATGCGATCAAGCTCCTGCATGACGTGATGGACATCTTCAAGCAGGCTTGATCGGGGCTCGGAACGCTGCGCGTTCCGAGTGTGGAAGAGCGGCGCGAAAGCGCCGCTCTTCTGTTTTGCCCTTCTCTCTTTTCCATACTCGGAATGCGAAGCATTCCGAGCCGCCCCGGGGTTACTTGGGCGGATGCTCCAGGAACGTCAGGCCGGCGCTCTTTTCGGCCGTGGTACGCCGCTGCCAGTCATTCTCGAAGAGGATGGCAGGGTTGCCCTCCGCATCCTCCACCAGCTCTCCCCAGAACTTGCTGGGCTCGGGCCAGCCGCCCTCGATCCAGCGGGCCATCTGGAAGCCGCGGGATTCCAGCAGCACCGGACAGGCGTACTCGTCTTTGAGGCGGTGCTGGAGCACCTCGAACTGCAGGCGGCCGATGGCACCCAGGATGGGCAGGGGCGCGCCGCCCTTGGGCCAGAAGACCTGCACCACGCCCTCCTCAGCGATCTGGTTCAGCCCCTTCAGGAAGCCCTTGCGGGCGCCGGGATCCGCCAGGCGCACGGAGGCGAACTGCTCCGGCGAGAAGCGGGGCACCGCGTGGAACTCGATGGGACCGGCGGCGCTCAGCACGTCGCCGATGCGGAAGAGGCCGGGGTTGATGAGGCCCAGGATGTCGCCAGGATAGGCCTCGTCCACGATCTGCCTCTCTCGACCGAAGAACATGTGGGGGTAGTTCAGCTTGATGGATTTCTTCTCGCGCACGTGCAGGGCGTCCATGCCCCGGTCGAACTTCCCGGACACGATGCGGGCGAAGGCCACGCGATCCCGGTGGGCCTTGTTCATGTTGGCCTGCACCTTGAACACGAAGGCCGTGAAGGGCTGCTCCGGTTCCACCTCGCCGCCGTTCATGAGGGGTCTCGGGCCCGGCGCGGGCGCCAGTTCCAGGAACTCCTCCAGGAACTCCGCCACGCCGAAGTTGTTCACGGCGGAGCCGAAGAACATGGGCGACTGCTCGCCGCGGAGGAAGGCCTCCCGGTCGAAGGCGGGCAGGACATGATCCATGAGATCCACGTCGTCCTTGAGCTGCTGCAGCTCGGCAGGGGTCAGCAGGGCGGCGATCTCGGGGTCGTCCAGCCCGCCTTTCCCAGCGACCCGGGCCTTCTGGCCGGCCTTGGCCCGCTCGAAGACCTGGATCTGACCCGTGGCGCGGACGTAGACGCCCTTGAAGTCCGTGCCGGACCCGATGGGCCAGGTCATGGGCACGGCGTGGAGGCCGAACAGCTCTTCCACTTCGTCGATGAGCTCCACGGGCTCCCGGCCCGGGCGATCCAGCTTGTTCACGAAGGTGAAGATGGGGAGCTTCCGCTCATTGGCCACACGGAAGAGCTTCTTCGTCTGCTCCTCC
Source organism: Geothrix fermentans DSM 14018 (assembly GCF_000428885.1). Lineage (GTDB taxonomy): Bacteria > Acidobacteriota > Holophagae > Holophagales > Holophagaceae > Geothrix > Geothrix fermentans. The sequence continues at coordinate 469,748 of NZ_KE386810.1, forward strand.
ACGCCCTTGGCGCAGTCCAGGAGCATCACCACGGCATCCGCGGCCGTGAGGGCCCGGTAGGTGTCCTCGCTGAAGTCCTGGTGACCCGGCGTGTCCAGCAGGTTGATGGCCCGGCCGTGGTACTCGAACTGCATGGCCGCAGAGGTGACGCTGATGCCGCGCTCCTGCTCGATGCTCATCCAGTCCGAATGGGCCGCGGCGCCGCCTTCGCGGGCCTTCACGCTGCCCGCGCGGTCGATGGCGCCGCCGTAGAGCAGCAGCTTCTCCGTCAGCGTGGTCTTGCCGGCATCGGGGTGCGAAATGATGGCGAAGGTGCGCCGCCGCTGGATCTCTTCGGAGAGGGACATGGGCTTCCGGACATAGAAAGGCGCGGCGATTGCCGCGCCTTCCCATTCTATACGCTTTTCCCAGCTCCAAAGGGCGCGGATGCGCCCTTTGGAGCCATGAACGGCTACTTGGTGATGCCCACCTGCTTCAACATCCACGCCGTCTCGAAGGCCTTGTCCTTCAGGGCGTCATAGCGCCCGGAAGCGCCGCCATGCCCTGCGGGGTCCATCTTGATCTTCAGCAGCAGCGGGTTGGCGTCGGTCTTGAGGGTGCGGAGCTTGGCCACGTACTTGGCGGGCTCCCAGTACATCACCTGGCTGTCGTTGAAGCTGGTGGTGACGAGGATGGCGGGATAGGCCTTCTTCGCCAGGTTGTCATAGGGGCTGTAGGTTCGCATGTAGTCGAAAGCGACCTTTTCGTTGGGGTTACCCCATTCGAGATACTCGCCCACGGTCAGCGGGAGACTGGCGTCCAGCATGGTGTTCATGACGTCCACGAAGGGCACGGCGCTGTGGACGGCCTTGAAGAGGTCGGGCCTCATGTTCGTGACCGCGCCCATGAGCAGGCCGCCGGCGCTGCCGCCCTCGATGACCAGCCGGTCCTTGCTGGTCCACTTCTCCTTCACTAGGAACTCGGCAGAGTCGATGAAGTCGGTGAAGGTGTTCATCTTCTTCATGAGCATGCCGTCGTCGTGCCAGGGCTCGCCCATCTCGTTGCCGCCGCGGATGTGGGCGATGGCGTAGACCATGCCCCGGTCCAGGAGGCTGAGCCGGGGGATGGAGAAGGCGGCGGGCATGCCGAAGCCATAGGAGCCGTAGGCGTAGAGGAAGAGGGGCGCGGTGCCGTCGAGCTTCGTACCCTTCCGGTAGACCACGGAGAGCGGCACCTTCACGCCGTCCCGGGCCGTGGCCCAGAGGCGCTCGGTGGCGTACTGGGACTTGTCGTAGCCGCCCAGGACTTCGGTCTCTTTCAGGAGCGTCTGCTTCCCGGTGGCCATGTCGCAGTCGTAGACGCTCGGGGGCGTGACCATGGACTGGTAGGCGAAGCGGAAGGCCGTGGCGGTGTACTCGGGCGTGCCGCCGGGGAAGGCCGCGTACACCCGCTCCGGGAAGGCCACATCCTTCCAGGCGCCGGTCTTGAGATCCTGGATGCGGAAGCGGTCCAGGCCCTCATGCTTTTCGGCCACCACGAGGAAGTCGCGGAAGGGCTCGATCCCCTCCAGCAGCACATCCGCCCGGTGGGGAATGAAGGTCTTCCAGTGCTTGGGGTCCGGCGTGGCCACCGGGGCAGTGACCAGGCGGAAGTTCCGGGCTCCCTTGTTGGTGCGGATGTAGAAGGTGCCCTCGCGGTGCTCCACGTCGTACTTGTGGCCCTTCTCCCGGGCCAGGAGGACCTTGAAGGCGCCCGTGGGCTTGGACGCGGAGAGGTACCGGGTCTCCCAGGTGTCCGTGGACTGGCTATCCACCAGCAGGTACTTGCGGTCCTTCGTCCGCTCCACGCCGATGCGGTACAGCTCGTCCTTCTCCTCGTAGACCAGCTCGGGTTTCCCCCCGTCCAAGTCGAGGCGCCAAAGCTGGTTGGAGCGCTTGGTGACGCCATCCTCGGTCACGAAGAAGAGGTGTCGGGAGTCGGCGGCCCAGGTGAAGGAGGTCACCCGCTCGGCGAGCGGGCCCGTCACCTTGCCCGAGGCCAGGTCCTTCGTGAAGAGCTTGAACTGGCGGAAGCCCGTCACATCGGTGCTGAACAGCAGGGTGCAGTCGTCGTCGCTCACGGCCATGCCGCCCAGGCCCAGGAACTTCAGGCCCTTGGCCAGCTCGTTCTGATCCAGCAGCACCTCCTCGGCAGCCTTCTCATCGTAGACTCCGCCCTTCCCGGCCTTCCGCCGGCACTGGATGGGGTACTGCTTCCCCTCTTCGGTCCGGGCGTAGTAGTAGAAGGCGCCGCGGCGGACGGGGACACTGAGATCCGTCTGCTTGATGCGGCCCAGCATCTCCTTGTAGAGCGCCTCGGAGAAGGGTTTGAGGTCTGCGGTCATGGCCTCGGTGTAGGCGTTCTCGGCGTTCAGGTAGGCCACCACGTCGGGGTTGGCCTTCTCCCGCAGCCAGAACCAGGGATCCTCGACCTTCTCGCCATGCCAGACGCTGGTGTGGGCCTTCTGGGGCGCGACGGGCGGCTTGGGGGCAGGATCGGCGGCCATGAGGGTTCCGTAGGCAAGCAGGGTAGCGGAAATATGAAATAATCGGCGCATCGGTTGAACCTCACGAAACAAGGTATCACACAGGAAGGGGCCCCGGGGGGCCCCTTCCATCATTCGTCCGCCCTTGGGCGGTCGGTCCTACTTGTTGTCCGCGACGGGGATGCGCATCCCGTAGAAGGAGCGCCACACGAAGATGGCCGAGACCACGAAGAAGATCAGGGCGGCGACATGGGCCGTGGCGGGGTTGAGGGTGATGGCCAGCTCCACGGCCAGGAGGCCGAAGAGGGTGGTGAACTTGATGACCGGGTTCATGGCCACCGAAGAGGTGTCCTTGAAGGGATCGCCCACGGTGTCACCCACGACGCAGGCGTCGTGGAGCTCGGTGCCCTTGGCCTTCAGCTCGGTCTCCACCAGCTTCTTGGCGTTGTCCCAGGCGCCGCCGGCGTTGGCCATGAAGATGGCCTGGTAGAGGCCGAAGACGGCGATGGAAATCAGGTAGCCGATGAAGAAGTAGTGGTTCACGCAGGCGAAGGCCAGCGTGGAGAAGAACACCGCCAGGAAGATGTTGAACATCCCCTTCTGGGCGTACTGGGTGCAGATCTCCACGACCTTCTTGGAGTCCTCCACCGAGGCCTTCTCGGCGCCGGCGTCCAGGTTGATGTTCTGCTTGATGAACTCCACCGCGCGGTAGGCGCCCGTGGCGACAGCCTGGCAGGCGGCGCCGGAGAACCAGAAGATGACCGCGCCGCCGGTGATGATGCCCAGCAGGAAGAGCGGGTTCAGCAGGGAGAGGCCCTCCTGGACCGCCATCTGGCCCGGGATCGAGGGGAGCACGGAGCCGTACTTCGCGGAGAGCACCTGGATGATGGAGAAGATCAGGGTGGTGGCGCCCACGACGGCGGTACCGATGAGCACGGGCTTGGCGGTGGCCTTGAAGGTGTTGCCGGCGCCGTCGTTCTCCTCGAGGAACATCTTGGCTTCCTCGAAGTCGGGCTTGAAGCCGAAGTCCTTCTGGATCTCCGCCTCGATGCCGGGAAGGTTCTCGATGGTGGAGAGCTCGTAGACGGACTGGGCGTTGTCGGTCACGGGACCGTAGGAGTCCACGGCGATGGTGACGGGCCCCATGCCCAGGAAGCCGAAGGCCACGAGGCCGAAGGCGAAGATGGCGGGGGCGGCCATGAAGGCGCCCAGACCGAAGGTGGACACATAGTAGGCCGCGCCCATGAGGAGCACGATCGTGAGGCCCATCCAGTAGGCGGAGAAGTAGCCGGCCACCAGGCCGCCGATGATGTTGAGGGAGGCGCCGCCCTCCTTGGAGGCCGTGACGACTTCCCTCACGTGGCCGGAGTTGGTGGAGGTGAAGGCCTTCACCAGCTCAGGGATCAGCGCGCCGGCCAGGGTGCCGCAGGTGATGATGGTCGAGAGCTTCCACCACATGCCCCCGCCGAGGAGGCCATCGGGAAGATGGCTGATGAGCAGGTAGGAAAGGACATAGGTCATCACGATCGACAGGATCGAGGTGAGCCAGACGAGGGAGGTCAGGGGGTGCTCGAAGTTGAACTTCTTGGACTCGCCATACATGGCCTTGGCGACGATGCCGTTGATCCAGTAGGAGACCGCGGAGGTCACGATCATGCCCACGCGCATGACGAAGATCCACACCAGCAGCGCCACCTGGATGGCCTGGTAGCTGGGGCCGGCGGTGACGGGATTGACGGCGAGCAGGATGAAGGTGACGAGCGCGACGCCGGTGACGCCGTAGGTCTCGAAGCCGTCCGCCGTGGGGCCCACGGAGTCGCCCGCGTTGTCGCCCGTGCAGTCGGCGATGACGCCGGGGTTGCGGGCATCGTCTTCCTTGATCTTGAAGACGATCTTCATGAGGTCGGAGCCGATGTCGGCGATCTTGGTGAAGATGCCGCCCGCGATGCGGAGGGCGGCGGCGCCGAGGGACTCGCCGATGGCGAAGCCGATGAAGCACGGGCCGGCCGCATCACCCGGGATGAACAGCAGGATGGCCAGCATGAGGAACAGTTCCACCGAGATGAGCAGCATGCCGATGGACATGCCGGCCTTCAGGGGGATCGCCATGGTGGGGAAGGGCTTGCCGCCAAGGCTGGCGAAGGCCGTGCGGGAGTTGGCGAAGGTGTTGATGCGGATGCCGAACCAGGCCACCGCCACCGAGCCGAGGATGCCGACGATGGAGAACAGGAGGACCACGACCACCTGCGCCCAGCTCATGGCCGGATGGGCCAGGAACCGGAAGTAGGCCACCATGATCACTGCGATGAAGGACCAGAGGATCGCGATGAACTTGACCTGGGTCAGCAGGTAGGTCTTGCAGGTCTCATAGATCAGCTCGGAGATCTCGAGCATGGACTTGTGGACCGGGAGGTTGCGGATCTGGGCGTACTGCACCAGGCCGAACCCGATGCCCAGCAGGCAGATGACGAGGCCGATGAGCAGCAGGTTGTGGCCCGTCATGCCCATGAAGCTGCCCTCCAGGGCGGGAATCTTCAGCTCCGCCTCGCCGCCCGCGAAGGCCGGCGTGGAGAGCAGAAGGGCGACGAGCGCCGTCATCCCCCCCTTGAAGAGTCTGGCTGGCGCCAGAGAGTCAAGGAGACGTTTCATCGTCACCATGGTTGTTCCTCCAGTTGGGTTAAGGAGAGGGAGACTGAATGGGCGTGGCTGGGAAAGGGACGGATCAGGGCGGCCTGCGCGGAAGCGGCACGAGCCCCCACCCGGGGGCGTTCCACCAAAGATCATGTCTAGATCGGGCTTGATTTTAACGGACGCCGCCTTGCAACCGCAAGGCTTCAGGCCACGTTCCGGGCCAAGGTTCCAGCGGGATGGGGCCGAAGATGCATATTGTCACAGCTTGTCTTGGGCCAGCATTAAGGCTTGGGGATCGCCGGACGACCGCAGATAATCGGGTCAGTTATGGCCCTGTCATTGAAAGCGGGCCCCGCCGCACGCCGCGGGTGCTCCGATCCACCTCCCCGTTTTTCAAAGGAGTCCCTCTATGTCCGTTGCTGAACAGAGCATCGCGGGCGCGGAAGCACGCGGCCACGGTTTCCTGGCTTCGTCGGTCGGCCGGAAGGTCGTCATGGCGGCCACCGGCGTCATCCTATTCGGATTCGTCACCGTCCACATGCTGGGGAACCTGACGTCCTACATGGGCGCCGAGGCGATGAACCACTACGCCCAGTTCCTGCGCACCATGGTCCACGGCATGGGCATCTGGGTGTTCCGGGCCGTGCTCCTCACCGCGGTCGGCCTCCACATCTGGGCCGCCACGACGCTCACCCTGGACAACATGGCCGCCCGCCCCGTCGGCTACCGGAACCAGCAGAACGTCGCCTCGACCTGGGCCTCCCGGACCATGCGCTGGAGCGGCGTCATCCTGGCCGCCTTCATCATCTACCACCTGCTCCACCTCACCACCGGCACGGTCCATCCCAACTTCGACCACGCCAACCCCTATGCCAACTTCGTGAACGGCTTCAAGGTCCCCGCGGCCGCCGGCTTCTACATCGTGGCCCAGCTCTGCCTCGGGCTGCACATGTGGCACGGCGTGTGGAGCTGCACCCAGAGCTTCGGCCTGGCCCATCCCCGCTACAACAGCCTGCGGCGCAACTTCGCCACGGGTCTGACCGTCCTCGTGGTGGGCGTGAACATCTCCTATCCCATCGCCGTCCTGACCGGCTTCATCCACTGATCCCAGGGAGCGCTCCATGGAACTCAAGTCCAAAATCCCAGACGGCCCGATCGACAAGAAGTGGGAAAAGCACAAATTCGATCTCAAGCTCGTGAATCCCGCCAACAAGCGGAAGTACAAGGTCCTCGTGGTGGGCTCCGGCCTGGCCGGCGGCGCCGCCGCGGCCTCCATGGCCGAGCTCGGCTATGAAGTCGAGTGCTTCTGCTACCAGGACAGCCCCCGCCGGGCCCACTCCATCGCGGCCCAGGGCGGCATCAACGCCGCCAAGAACTACCAGAACGATGGCGACAGCGTGTACCGCCTGTTCTACGACACGGTCAAGGGCGGTGACTTCCGCGCCCGCGAAGCCAACGTGCACCGCCTGGCCGAGGTCAGCAACAACATCATCGACCAGTGCGTGGCCCAGGGCGTGCCCTTCGCCCGGGAATACGGCGGCCTGCTGGACAACCGCTCCTTCGGCGGCGCCCAGGTCAGCCGCACGTTCTACGCCCGCGGCCAGACCGGCCAGCAGCTGCTCATCGGCGCCTACCAGGCCCTGGAGCGCCAGATCGGCCTGGGCAAGGTGAAGATGTTCCCCCGCCACGAGATGCTGGAAGTGATCGTGGTGGACGGCGTGGCCAAGGGCATCGTCGTGCGCGACATGGTGACCGGCGAGGTCACCTCCCACGTGGCGGACGCGGTCTGCCTCGCCACGGGCGGCTACGGCAACGTGTTCTACCTCTCCACCAACGCCAAGGGCTGCAATGGCACCGCCGTCTGGCGCGCCTACAAGAAGGGGGCCGCCTTCGCGAACCCCTGCTTCACGCAGATCCACCCCACCTGCATCCCCGTCACCGGCGACCACCAGAGCAAGCTCACGCTCATGTCCGAGTCGCTGCGCAACGACGGCCGTATCTGGGTGCCCAAGCGCAAGGAGGATTGCGGCAAGCCCGCCTCCGAGATCCCCGAGGAGGATCGCGACTACTACCTCGAGCGCAAGTACCCCTCCTACGGCAACCTGGCCCCCCGCGACGTCTCCAGCCGCGCCGCCAAGCAGGTCTGCGACGAAGGCCGCGGCGTCGGGCCCACCCGCCTGGGCGTCTACCTCGACTTCAGCGACGCCATCAACCGGCTGGGCGCCGCCAAGATCGAGGAGAAGTACGGCAACCTCTTCGAGATGTATGAGCGCATCACGGACGAGAACCCCTACAAGACGCCCATGCGCATCTTCCCGGCCAGCCACTACACCATGGGCGGCCTGTGGGTGGACTACAACCTCATGAGCACCATCCCCGGCCTCTTCGTGCTGGGCGAGGCCAACTTCTCCGATCACGGCGCCAACCGCCTGGGCGCCTCGGCGCTCATGCAGGGCCTGGCGGACGGCTACTTCGTGATCCCCTACACCATCGGCGGCTACCTGGCGGGCATCAAGCCCGGCACCCGCATCAAGGCCGACGATCCGGCGGTGAAGGCCGCCGAGCAGGCCGTCAACGACCGAACGGACAAGCTCATGTCCATTGGCGGCAAGGAGACCCCCACCCACTTCCACCGGGAGCTGGGCAAGGTCATGTGGGAGATGTGTGGCATGGGCCGTAACGAGGCCGGCCTCAAGAAGGCCCTGGAGCTCATCCCGCAGATCCGCGAAGAGTTCTGGAAGAACCTCCGCATCCCCGGAAGCGGAAACGACCTGAACCAGTCCCTCGAGGCGGCCGGCCGCGTGGCCGACTTCCTGGAGATCGGCGAGCTGATGTGCCTGGACGCCCTCGAGCGCCGCGAGTCCTGCGGCGGCCATTTCCGCGAGGAGTGGCAGACCGAGGAAGGCGAGGCCCTCCGCGACGACGAGAACTTCGCCCATGTGGCCGCCTGGGAATACAAGGGCGAAGGCCAGGCTCCGGTGCGCCACACCGAGCAGCTGACCTTCGAGAACGTCCACCTCGCGACCCGCAGCTACAAGTGAGGATCTGAGCCATGTCCAAGCACTTCAATCTCACCCTTCACGTGTGGCGGCAGAAGAACGCCAAGTGCGACGGCAAGTTCGTCGAATACCCCGCCGAGAACATCAGCCCCGATATGTCCTTCCTGGAGATGCTCGACGTCGTGAACGAAGGCCTCATCCGCAAGGGCGAGGAGCCCATCGCCTTCGACCACGACTGCCGCGAGGGCATCTGCGGCACCTGCAGCATGGTGATCAACGGACGCCCCCATGGCCCCCGCGAGCGCACCACCACCTGCCAGCTGCACATGCGCAGCTTCAAGGACGGGGACAGCATCACCCTCGAACCCTGGCGCGCGGAAGCCTTCCCCGTCATCAAGGACCTGATGGTGGATCGCGGCGCCTTCGACCGCATCATCGCGGCCGGCGGCTTCATCAGCGTGCCCACGGGCTCGCCCCAGGACGCCAATGCCCTGCCCATCCCCAAGGAGAGCGCTGACCTCTCCATGGATGCGGCGGCCTGCATCGGCTGCGGCGCCTGCGTGGCCGCCTGCCCCAACGCCAGCGCCATGCTCTTCGTCTCCGCGAAGATCAGCCACCTGGGTCACCTGCCCCAGGGTCAGCCCGAGCGCTACCTCCGCGTCCGCGACATGATCGCCCAGATGGACGCCGAGGAGTTCGGCACCTGCACCAACCACGGCGAGTGCGAAGCCGCCTGCCCCAAGGGCATCAAGATGGAGAACATCGCGCGCATGAATCGCGACTTCATCAAGGCCAGCCTCACCTACCGTCCTGCCACTACCAGCGGCGGTGGCGCGGGCTGAGCCCAGCCCCACCCAGGAGAAGCGCCCGGCACCCGCCGGGCGCTTCTTTTTCGTGCCCGGTCCCGGGCTACTTCCTGTCCTTGTCGTCCGAGAGGGCGTCCTTCACCGGATCCGTGAGCTCGCGGCTGGCCTTCTTGAACTCCTGGATCCCCTTCCCCAGGCTCTTGCCCAGCTCCGGGAGCCTGGACGGTCCGAAGAAGATCAGGAGCGCGAGGCCGATCAGCAGGATTTCCATCGGTCCTAGGTTTCCCATGGCAACCTCCAGTGGATCAGGGATGCGACAGATGCGGCCTTGGCCACGCCAGCGGCCAGATGCGGGGGTCCATGCAACCCGGCCTGCCAGGATGGCCCCGGAAGACGTTAAGAAAGCGTTAGGAAAACTCCTAACGGAACCTTAACGCTCCTCCTGGCCATGCTGGGGGGCCGGCCGTCCGGCGGCCCGATGGAGTCCCGATGAATCCCGCCCTTCTCATCGCCCTGATGCTGGCCCTGGGTCTGGCGGGCTACCTCGCCGTGGCCCTCCTGATGCCCGAGAGGTTCCAATGAACACCGCCTGGCTCCAGGCGCTGGCCTACCTCGGCCTGCTGCTGATCCTGTCCGCACCCCTTGGCACTTACATCGGCCGGATCCTGGAAGGAGAGCGGACCATCCTCCATCCAGCACTGGCGCCGGTGGAGCGGGCCCTCCTCCGGCTGATGGGCGTCCAGGGCGAGGAGATGGAGTGGAAGGCCTACACCGGAGCCATCCTGCTGTTCAATCTGCTTGGAGGGCTGGCCGTGTTCGCCCTTCTGAAAGGCCAGGGCCATCTTCCCCTGAATCCCGGCCACATGGGGGGACTGCCGACGGACCTGGCGTTCAACACGGCCGTCAGCTTCACCACCAACACCAACTGGCAGACCTACGGCGGGGAAACGACGATGAGCCACCTGAGCCAGATGCTCGGGCTGGCCGTGCAGAACTTCCTGTCGGCGGCCACCGCGATCGCGGTCCTGGCCGCCCTCGTCCGGGGCTTCGCCCGGCGGGAATCGAAGGGACTCGGGAACGCCTGGGTGGACCTGGTCCGGAGCACCCTCTACATCCTCCTGCCTTTGTCCTTCATCTTCGCCCTGGCACTCGTCTCCCAAGGGGTGGTTCAGACCTTCGCGGGCGCCGTCCACACGGCCTCGGGCCAGGGGATCGCCCTGGGCCCGGTGGCCTCCCAGGTCGCCATCAAGATGCTGGGCACCAACGGGGGCGGCTTCTTCAACGCCAATGCCGCGCATCCCTTCGAGAACCCCACGCCCCTGAGCAGCTTCCTCCAGATGCTGGCGATCCTCCTCATCCCCGCGGCCCTCTGCCACGCCTTCGGCCGGATGGTGCGCGACCGCCGCCAGGGCTGGGCCCTCCTGGCGGCCATGACGCTTCTGTTCGTGGGCGCGCTGGCCACGACGGCTTCGGCCGAGTCCAGACCGAACCCGCAGCTGGCCCAGATCGGCGTCGCACAGCCCGCCGGGAACATGGAGGGCAAGGAGGTCCGGTTCGGCGTACCTGGCACCGCCCTGTTCGCCACGGCCACCACCGCAGCCTCCTGCGGGGCCGTGAACAGCACGCACGACTCGCTCTCGCCCCTGGGCGGCCTGGTGCCCCTCTGGCTGATCCAGCTGGGGGAGGTGGTGTTCGGCGGCGTGGGCTCGGGACTCTACGGCATGCTGCTCTTCGCCCTGGTCGGGGTGTTCATCAGCGGCCTCATGGTGGGCCGGACCCCGGAATATCTGGGCAAGAAGATCGAGGCCTTCGAGATGAAGATGGTCTCCATCGCCATCCTGCTGCCTCCGGCCGTGGTGTTGGTGGGCACGGCCCTGGGCGTGCTCCTCCCCGCCGCCCTGCCGTCCGTCTCGAACCCGGGTCCCCACGGCTTCACCGAGGTGCTCTACGCCTTCAGCAGCGCGGCCAACAACAACGGCAGCGCCTTCGCCGGACTGAACGCCAACACCCCCTTCTACAACTGGACCCTGGCCTTCGCCATGCTGGTGGGCCGCTACGGGACCATCCTCCCGGTCCTCGCCCTGGCCGGCTCCCTGGCCAGGAAGAAGATCACCCCCGAAGGCCCCGGAACCCTCCCCACCCACACGCCGCTCTTCGTGGCGACCCTGATGGGCGTGGTGCTCCTGGTGGGGGCCCTGACGTTTCTTCCAAGCCTGGCCCTCGGCCCCATCGCCGAGCAGCTGAGCCTCCGATGAGGACCGCCATGAGCGCCTCCGCCCAGTCCCGTCCCCTCTTTGAAGGCGCCCTGGCCCGCCGGGCGGTCCTCGACGCCCTGCTCAAGCTCAATCCGCTCCACCAGCTCCGCAACCCGGTGATGTTCACCGTCTGGGTGTGCAGCGCATTCACCACAGGCCTCTGGATCCAGGCCCTGGGGGGCCACGGAGAGACCCGCCCGGGCTTCATCCTGGCCATCGCCCTCTGGCTCTGGTTCACCCTGCTTTTCGCCAACTTCGCCGAGGCCATGGCGGAGGGCCGCGGCAAGGCCCAGGCCGACAGCCTCCGCCGCTCGAAGCGGGACGTGAGGGCGAAGCGCCTCCGCGGCGCGGACCGGCTGGGCCCCTTCGACGCCGTGGATGCCCTGGACCTGCGGATCGGCGACCTGGTGCTGGTGGAGGCGGGCGCCACGATCCCGGGGGACGGCGAGGTGGTGGAGGGTGTGGCCTCCGTGAACGAGAGCGCCATCACGGGGGAGAGCGCCCCGGTCATCCGCGAGAGCGGAGGCGACCGCTCCGCCGTCACGGGCGGCACCCTGGTGCTCTCCGACTGGCTGGTGATCCGCGTCTCCAGCAATCCCGGGGACAGCTTCCTCGACCGCATGATCGCCATGGTGGAGGGGGCCAAGCGCCAGAAGACCCCCAACGAGATCGCCCTGGACATCCTGCTGGCGGGCCTCACCCTCGTCTTCCTGCTGGCGACCGCCACCCTGCTGCCCTACTCGATCTTCAGCGTGCGGGCGGCGGGACAGGGCTCACCCGTCACCCTGACCGTCCTCGTCTCCCTCCTGGTCTGCCTCATCCCCACCACCATCGGCGGCCTGCTGAGCGCCATCGGCATCGCGGGCATGGACCGCATGATCCAGGCGAACGTCATCGCCACCAGCGGCCGGGCCGTGGAAGCCGCCGGGGACGTGGACGTGCTCCTGCTGGACAAGACCGGCACCATCACCCTGGGCAACCGGGAGGCGGTGGCCTTCCTGCCCGCCGACGGCGTCTCCGTCGCGGCCCTGGCCGACGCCGCCCAGCTCTCCAGCCTGGCGGACGAGACCCCCGAGGGGCGCAGCATCGTGGTGCTCGCCAAGACCGGGCATGGCCTCCGCGAGCGGGACATCCACGCCCTGGACGCCCACTTCGTCCCCTTCACGGCCCAGACGCGCATGAGCGGCGTGAACCTGCCTGGCCCAGGGGGGATGCGTGAGATCCGGAAAGGCGCTGCCACCGCCGTCGAGGACTACCTCCACGCCGCCGGCGGGGCCTTCCCCGAGGACTTGCGCCGCCTGGTGGAGCAGATCTCCATGGCCGGCGGGACGCCTCTCGTCGTGGCCGAGCGGGTGGTCGATGGCGCCGGGGCGGCCCCATCGCGGGCCCTGGGCGTCATCCAGCTCAAGGACATCGTGAAGGGCGGCATCAAGGAGCGCTTCGCCGACCTCCGCGGCATGGGCATCAAGACTGTGATGATCACCGGGGACAACCCGCTCACGGCGGCGGCCATCGCCGCCGAAGCCGGGGTGGACGACTTCCTGGCCCAGGCCACGCCGGAGGCCAAGCTGAAGCTCATCCGCGAGTACCAGGCCGGCGGGCGGCTGGTGGCCATGACCGGGGATGGGACCAATGATGCCCCGGCCCTGGCCCAGGCGGACGTGGCCGTGGCCATGAACTCGGGCACCCAGGCCGCCAAGGAGGCCGGCAACATGGTGGACCTCGACTCCAACCCCACCAAGCTCATCGAGATCGTGGAGATCGGCAAGCAGATGCTGATGACGCGGGGGGCGCTGACCACCTTCAGCATCGCCAACGACGTGGCCAAGTACTTCGCCATCCTGCCCGCGGCCTTCGCCACCACCTACCCCGCCCTGGGGGTCCTGAACGTCATGCGGCTCCACAGCCCCGAGAGCGCCATCCTCTCGGCGGTGATCTTCAACGCCCTGGTCATCGTCGCCCTGATCCCCCTGGCCCTGAGGGGCGTGAAGTACCGCCCCGCCGGAGCGGCGGCCCTCCTCCAGCGGAACCTGCTGGTGTACGGCCTCGGGGGCCTGGTGGTGCCCTTCGCCGGCATCAAGGCCATCGACTGGCTCCTGGCCACCCTCCACCTCGCCGCCTGAGGAGCGACCCATGCCCGCGCGAACGTTCTCCGCCCGCCTCCGCCCGGCCCTGGTGGGCGTGCTCGGCCTCTCCACCCTGACGGGGATCCTCTACCCCCTGGCGGTCACCGGCCTGGCCAAGGCTCTGTTCCCGCGCCAGGCGGGGGGAAGCCTCCTCCGCTCCGGGAACCAGGTGCTGGGATCCGCCCTCATCGGACAGGCCATCAACGATCCCGGCCTCTTCTGGACGCGGCCCTCGGCCACCCTCGGCACCGATGGCAGGCCCGCGCCCTACAACGCCCTGGCCAGCGGCGGGTCGAACCTGGGGCCCTCCAATCCGGAGCTGGCCAGGGCCGCCCAGATCCGGATCGCCCTGCTGAAAGCCGCGGACCCCGGAAACCAGGCGCCCGTCCCCGTGGACCTGGTCACCGCCAGCGGGAGCGGCCTCGATCCCCACATCACCCCCGAGGCGGCGCTGTACCAGGCCGGGCGCGTGGCCAGGGCCAGGGGTCTTCCCGAGGCAGGGATCCGGGCCCTGGTGGCCGCCCACACGGAAGGTCCCCAGCTCGGGTTCCTCGGAGCCCCGCGGGTCAACGTAATGAAGTTGAACCTCGCGCTGGCCGAGCTGCGCTAGGCTGGCGCCGTGGCAGAACCCCGGCGGCCCGACCCCGACCAGCTGCTCCGGCAGGTGCAGGAGGCGGAGGCTGTCGCGCGCCGCGCCAAGCTGAAGGTGTTCTTCGGGGCGGCCCCGGGCGTCGGCAAGACCTACGCCATGCTCTCGGAGGCCCGGGAGCGCCGGGCGGAGGGGCTCGACGTGCTGGTGGGGGTCGTGGAGACCCACGGGCGCGCCGAGACCGCGGCCCTGCTCGATGGGCTGGAGCTCCTTCCCCGGAAGGAACTCGCCTATTCAGGCCAGTTCCTCCCCGAGTTCGACCTGGAGGCGGCGCTGGCCCGCCGCCCTGGGCTGATCCTGGTGGACGAACTGGCCCACGCCAACGTGAAGGGATCCCGCCACGCCAAGCGCTGGCAGGACGTCCTGGAGCTGCTGGACGCGGGCATCGATGTGTTCACCACCCTGAACGTCCAGCACATGGAGAGCCTCAAGGACGTGGTGGCCCAGATCACCGGGATCGTCGTCCGGGAGAACGTCCCGGACACGGTCCTGGAGCGGGCCGACGAGGTGGAGCTGGTGGACCTGCCGCCGGACGACCTGCTGATCCGCCTCAAGGAGGGGAAGGTCTACCTCCCGGAGCAGGCCCGGCATGCGCGCGACCATTTCTTCCGCAAGGGCAACCTCCTGGCGCTCCGCGAGCTGGCGCTGCGCCACACCGCGGAGAACGTGGACGCCCAGATGCGCCGCTACCGGGAATCCGAGGGCATCCGCAAGACCTGGGCCGCCGGGGACCGCCTCCTGGTCTGCGTGGAGCCCGATGGCCTCTCGGAGCGCCTCATCCGCGCCACCCGGCGCATGGCCGGCTCCCTGGGGGCCCCCTGGGTCGCCTTGTACGTGGAGTCGCCGCGGCACCTCAAGTTCAGCGAGGAGGAACGGGCCCGGGTGGAGGAGAACCTCCGGCTCGCGGAGAAGCTGGGCGGCGAGACCGTGGTGATCGAAGGCGGCGGGCGGGCCGACGAGGACATCCTCGCCTTCGCCCAGGACCGCAACATCACCAAGATCGTGGTGGGTAAACCCACGCGGGCGAAGTGGCTCAGCCTGCTCTCCGGTTCCCTGGTGGACGACCTCATTCGCCACAGCGGCGCCATCGACATCTACGTCATCACCGGCGAGGCCGCCAAGCCCGCTGCCATCACGAGCCTCCGGTCCCGGATCACGAGCCCGGCGCGGAACTACCTCCTCAGCGTGCTCACGGTGGGGCTCGCCACCGCCGTGGCGGGCCTGGCCTTCCGGCGTACCGAGCTGGCGGACATCGTGATGGCCTACCTGCTCGGGATCGTGCTCGTCGCCACGCGCTTCGGCCGCGGCCCTTCGCTGCTGGCCTCCATTCTGAGCGTGGCAGCCTTCGACTTCATCTTCGTGCCGCCCTACTTCACCTTCGTGGTCACGGATTTCCGCCATGTGGGGACGTTCTCCGTGATGCTCCTGGTGGGCCTGGTGATCGGCAACCTCACGGAGCGGATCCGGGCCCAGGCCCGCCTGGCCCGCGCCCGGGAGCAGCGGACCCAGGCGCTCTTCCGGCTGGGGCAGGAGCTGGCCCGAAGCGCGGGGTCCGCCTCCCTGGTGGCCTCGGCCATCCAGAACGTGGGCACCCAGTTCCAGGGTCATGCGGTGGTGCTTCTCCCCGACGCCGCGGGGCGGCTGGAGGCCCCGGCCCACCCGCTCACCTTCCCGCTGGGCGACCAGGAGAGAGGGGTGGCCCAGTGGGTCTACGAGCATGGGGATGCCGCTGGACTGGGCACCCTCACGCTCCCCGGAGCCCGCGCCACCTACCTTCCACTCCGGGGATCCCGGGGCCCCCTCGGGGTGATGGGAGTGCTTCCGGACGACACGGCCCAATGGATGGAACCGGATCGGCACCAGCTGCTGGAGGCCTTCGCCAACCAGACCGCCCTGGCCCTGGAGCGGGCCCTGCTTGCCGAGCAGGGCGCGGCGGATCGCCGGCGGGCCGAGGAGGAGCGCCTCCGGAACGCCCTCCTCAGCTCCGTCTCCCATGACCTGCGCACACCGCTCGGCGTCATCACCGGAGCCGTCAGTACCGCCCTGGAGACACCAGACCTGCCGGAAAGCTCCCGGCGGGAGCTCCTGCTCTCCGCCCAGGAGGAGGCCCAGCGCCTCCATCGCCTCGTCAGCAACCTGCTGGACATCACCCGCCTCGAATCCGGGGCCCTGGACCTCCGCCGGGAGTGGGTCCCCCTCGAGGAAGTGATCGGCGCGGCCCTGAACCGGCGTGAGCTGGGTACCGAATCCGCGCGAGTGAGGGCCCACCTGCCGGCGGACCTGCCCCTGGTGGCCCTGGACCCCGTCCTGATGGAGCAGGTGGTGGTGAACCTGGTGGACAACGCCCTGAAGTACTCCCCGCCCGGGTCGCCCGTGGATCTCAAGGCCTGGGCGGCCGGGAAGTCCCTCACCCTGTCCGTGGCGGACCAGGGGCCGGGACTCGCGCCCGGGGAGGAGGACCGGATCTTCGAGAAGCTCTTCCGCGGCGAGGCGGCGCCGGGCCGCCCGGGAGCCGGTCTGGGGCTGGCCATCTGCCGGGGCATCGTGGCGGCCCATGGAGGGCGGATCCAGGCGGTCAACCACCCCCAGGGCGGGGCCCAGTTCCTGGTCAGCCTGCCCCTGGGCACCCCCCCCACCCTGCCGGAGGAGGGCGCATGACCGCCTCCGGTCCGCTGCTCCTGCTCGTGGAGGACGAGCCCCAGATGCGGCGCTTCCTCCGGGTGGCACTGGAAGGGGGAGGATACCGCTACCTCGAGGCCGCCACGGGCCAGGAGGGCCTCGCCATGGCCGCCCAGCACCGGCCGGACCTGATCCTGCTGGACCTGGGACTGCCCGACATGGACGGCCTCGACCTCATGACCCGCCTCCGGGAGTGGGCCCGCACGCCGGTCATCATCCTCTCGGCCCGGGGCCAGGAGGCCGACAAGATCGGCGCCCTGGACGTCGGCGCGGACGACTACCTCACCAAGCCCTTCGGAACGGGGGAGCTCCTGGCCCGCATCCGGGTCGCCCTGCGGCACGCGGACACCGGCGACGTGCAGGATCCGGTGTTCTCGCTCGGGCGGTGGCGCGTAGACCTCGCCAGGCGCCAGGTGCTGGTCGAGGGGCGGGAGATCCACCTGACCCCCATCGAGTACCGCCTCTTCACCACCCTCATCCGGCATGCGGGCAAGGTGGTCACCCAGCGGCAGCTCCTGAAGGAGGTGTGGGGGGGCGTCGCGGGAGCGCAGCCCCTCTACCTCCGGGTCTACATGGCCCAGCTCCGGCACAAGCTGGAGGAGGACCCCTCCCGGCCCCGGTACCTCCGGACCGAGCCCGGGGTGGGCTACCGGCTGAGGACCGAGGACTGAACAGCCCCCGAGACAGGGACCGGGATTCACTGGATCATGGTTCTGATGGACAGCGCGATGAACCACCCAGATCCAGGCCAGGAGTCCCAGCCCTCAGAGGAACGTTCCTCCGGGATCGACCCGGTGCCCCCAGGCGACGAGGCTCCCGTTCCCGGACCGGCCGACCCGTCCCCCCTTCGCCACATGCGCGAGCTGCTCGACATGATCAAGTTCGAGCACACGGTCTTCGCCCTGCCCTTCGCCTTCCTGGGGGCCCTGGGCGCGGCCCAGGGGATCCCCCCCCTGCGGACCATCCTCTGGATCCTCGCAGCCATGGTGGGGGCCCGCACGGCCGCCATGACCTTCAACCGCCTGGTGGACGTGGACGTGGACGCTGAGAATCCCCGCACGGCCATGCGGGCCCTGCCCGCGCGCCGGGTCTCCCGGGCCGGCGCCATGCTCCTGATGGGAGCGGGCATCGTCCTCTTCGGCCTGGCCGCCGGCGCCCTCGGGCCCCTGACCTGGGCCCTCTCGCCGCTGGCCCTCGTGATCATCCTGGGCTACTCGCTATGCAAGCGCTTCACGTCCTGGGCCCACGTGGTGCTGGGACTCTCCCTTTCCGGGGCTCCTCTGGGCGCCTGGATCGCCGTATCGGGACGCATCGAGGCCCCCGCCCTGTGGCTCTCCGGTGGCGTCCTGGCCTGGACCGCGGGCTTCGACATCCTCTATTCCCTCCAGGACCAGGGCTTCGACCGCGACAAGGGGCTGCATTCCATGCCCGTCAGGCTAGGCACCAGCGGCGCCCTGATCCTCTCCCGCGTCCTGCACCTCATCGCCCTCGCGGCCTGGGCCATGTTCAACGTCCACATGGGCAGCCACCTGGTCTCCTGGGCCGGATGGGCCACCGTGGCGGTCATGCTCGCCAAGGAGCAGTGGCTGGTCCGGGGCGGCGACCTGTCGCGCATCGACCAGGCTTTCTTCACGTTGAACAGTCTGGTGGGACTCGTGTTTTTCCTTGGGCACGCCTTGGAATGGTGGCTGTCGCGGTCGCTCCTGGCCCCGCTCTAGATCCTTCGTTGTAAGAAGGCGAGTCGATCCTCCACGGATTCCCAGGTATGCTGAAGGTCCATGTCCAGCCATCAGCCCGAACGCAGACTCGCCGTGAGGTCCAGCCGACCCGATCCCGTGCGGTGGCTCACCGTGATGGTGGTCTTCAGCCACCGGACGATCCGATGGTCCCTGACCCGCCGGACGATGCTCTGGATCCTCGGCCTCGTCGCGGGCTTCTCCGCCCTGGCCATGATCGGATCGGGCTACGGGCTGTGGGCCACCAAGAAGATCATGAGCTTCGGCCGGCTCCAGAAGGAGACCCAGGAGCAGCAGGAGCAGCTCCGCTCCTCCCTGGACCAGGCCCAGGCCCTGGAGGCCGAGGTGGCCACCCTCCGGCAGCAGCAGACGGAACTGCTGAAACTGCTCGACCCGAAGGGGGCCACCGCGGCGCCCCTGCCTCCACCGCCCGGGCAGACACCGCAGCAACCCCCCGCCCCGCCTCCGCCGGGAACCCAGGAGCGGCTCTCCCGCCTCCGGCAGGACCTGGACTACACGGCCAAGCAGGCAGCCGTGGTCCGCGCCCGCATGGAGCCCGTGATCCGCGCCTGGGCCCACACGCCCTCCATCCCCCCCACCGCCGGCTACCTCAGCTCGGGTTTCGGCGTCCGGGTGAACCCCTTCACCCGCTCCAATGAAGAGGGGGAGGGCCTGCTGGGCTATCACACGGGCATCGACATCAGCAACGCCCTGGACACGCCGATCCAGGCCACGGCCGACGGCGACGTGGTGGATGCGGGCTGGATGGACCGCTACGGCTGGGGCGTCCGGATCCGCCACAACCATGAGCAGGAAACCCTGTACGCCCACCTGAACCACGTGAACGTAAAGACCGGGCAGAAAGTGTCCCGTGGGGATATCCTGGGCACCATGGGACGCTCGGGGAACGCCACCGGCGTCCATTTGCATTATGAAGTGAGGCTGAACGGCAAGCCCACGAACCCCCAGCCTTACCTCCGCCTCCAGCGCCAGTGGATCCGGGCCCTGGGCAAGAAGTCATCCTGACCCCCCGAAGGAGTGAACCATGGCCGTCTTCCGCAGCAGCAAGTCCAAACCCGAATCCGCCCCTGCCATCCATTCCCTGCTGAGCAAGGACGTGGTGCTCACCGGCGAGATCAACACCGGCTCCCAGAACCTGCGCATCGAAGGCTGCGTCGAGGGGACCATCCACTCCTGCGGCGAGGTCTCCATCGCCCCGGGGGGCTTGGTGAAGGGCACCATCTTCGCCAAGCACCTGGTGGTGACCGGCCGCGCGGAAGGGACCATGAAGATCACCGAGTGCCTGGAGATCCACGGCACCGGCTACGTGGAGGGCGAGGTGGAAGTGGGCTCCCTCGTGGTGGACGAGGGCGGCACCCTCCAGGGCGTCTGCATCCGCCGGGATCAGACCCGCAGCCTGGAGGGCGAAAGTGTCGCCAAGGGGGGCACCCTCGCTCTCACGCACACCCCCCCGCCGACCCTCGAGATGATCGAGAGCCGCGGCTGATCACCTCACCGGAACAGCGGCCCCTGGTCGGGCTTCACACCTAGGTAGACATAGGCCGCCTCGGTGGCCTTGCGGCCCTGCGGCGTGCGGTCCAGGAAGCCCACCTGCATGAGGTAGGGCTCCACCAGGTCCTCCAGGGCGCCCTCGTCCTCGCCCAGGGCCGCCGCCAGGGTGCGCAGGCCCACGGGCCCGCCCCGGTGCTTGTGGCAGAGGGCCTGGAGGTAGTCCCGGTCCAGCCCGTCCAGGCCCAGGTCGTCCACCTCGTGGAGGCGCAGGCAGGCCTCCGCAGACTCCTGGGTGATGGTTCCGTCCCCCTTCACTTCCGCGTAGTCCCGGCAGCGCCGGAGCAGGCGGTTGCAGATGCGCGGCGTCCCGCGGCTGCGGCGGGCGATGGCCTCGGCCCCCTCCGACGCCAGGTGGATGCCCAGCAGGTCCGCCGAGCGCCGGGCGATGATGGCCAGGTCCGCCCGGGTGTAGAACTCCAGGCGGTGGACCAGGCCGAAGCGGTCGTGGAGGGGCTTCGAGATGAGCCCCGCCCGGGTGGTGGCCCCCACCAGGGTGAAGGGCCGCAGGTCCACCTTCAGCGTCTGGGCGCTGGGCCCCTGGCCGATGAGGATGTCCAGCTTCCGGTCCTCCATGGCCGCGTAGAGCATCTCCTCGATGGGCGCGGACAGCCGGTGGATCTCGTCGATGAACAGGAACTCGCCCGCCTCCAGGTTGGTGAGGATGGCCGCCAGGTCCCCCTTCTTCTCCAGGGCCGGCGCCTGGATCACCTTGCAGGGCGCGCCCATCTCGTTGGCGAGCACATGGGCCAGGGTGGTCTTGCCCAGGCCCGGAGGCCCGAACAGCAGCACGTGGTCCAGCACGTCGCCCCGCTTGGTCGCGGCCTTCAGGGCGATCTCGATGCGGGCCTTCACCTTGGCCTGGCCGATATATTCCTGAAGCCGCTGCGGCCTCAGTGAATATTCAACAGGGTCCTCCAGAGAGGCGGAGGGGTCGAGGTCGGGGTGCCGGTGCATGACCTCTATTCCCTCACGGGACTTCCACTTGTGTCCAGCCGATGGCCGGATAATCTTGGGGATCGCAGTCCAGATGTCGCTTCCCCTTTCCCCGCCGCCCGCCAGGGAGATGCCGTGGCCCAGCGCTACCAGCTCCTGATCCGAGACCGACACGGTTTCGAGCGGACCGTGCCGCTCTCCCGCTCGGTCACCGTGGGCCGGCAGAGCCTCTGCGACGTGGTGCTGTCTGACAACATGATCAGCCGCAACCACCTGCGCCTGGAGCTGAAGGACGATACCTGGTGGGCCGAGGATCTCCAGACCACCCATGGCAGCTTCTACCTGGACAAGCCCCTGGGGAGGATTGCCTGGGAGCCTGGTGCCCCCCTTCTCCTGGCGGATGGGGCCTACACCCTGACCCTGCTCCGCACGGACCACAGCAGCTCCGAGATCCACCTCCAGGCCATCCTCGAGGCCGCCCAGCTCCTGGCCCAGGAAGTGGACCTGGAGGACATGCTCGAGCAGTCCCTGGACCGGCTCCTGAGCATTTCGGGCACGGACCGGGGCTTCCTCATGCTCCTGGAGGACGGTGAGCTGGCCTGCCGCGTCCAGCGCAACCTGGGCGAGGAGTTGGAGGGCCAGATCCAGCTGTCCATGTCCAGCGTCCACAAGGTGTTCGAGACCGGCGACCCCATCTGGATCCTCAACGTGGCCGAGGACGGCCACCTGCTCAGCCAGCACTCCATCCAGCGCCTGGAGCTGAAGACCATCCTCTGCCTGCCCCTGCTGCTCCAGGGGCGCCGCATCGGCGTCGTCTACCTGGACAGCCGCCGCCCCATCATCGAACCCCCGGACCGGCCGACCTTCGAGGCCATCGTCGCGCTCTGCGCCATCGCCATCGAGCGCACGCGGCTCTCCGAGGAGAACCTGCGCAGCCACGTCCTGGCCACGGTGGGCCAGGTGGCCAGCTCCATCGTCCACGACTTCAAGAACGGGCTCTTCGTGCTGCGCGGCCATGCGGACCTGCTGGAGCTGTCCACCGAGGACGGCAAGGTGCGCCACCACTGCCGCAAGATCCTGGACTGCGTGGACCGCCTCACCCTCCTCAGCCAGGACGTGCTGGACTTCGCCAAGGTGCGCGAGCCCCGCTGGGAGACCGTGGACCTCCGTCCCTTCCTCGAGGCCATCATCGAGCCCCTGGTCCCCCGGGCGGCCGAGATGGGCGTGTCCCTCCGGACCGAAGGGGACTCCTGCCTGGTCAAGCTGGATCCCGCCCGCTTCACCCGGGTCATGGAGAACCTGCTGGCCAATGCCCTGGACGCCACCGTGGACCTCAGCGGCGAGGTGGTGGTCACCTGGGTCCAGGTCACCAGCGGCGTGCGGATCTGCGTGAAGGACCAGGGCCGCGGGATCCCCAAGCGCGTGGTCAAGCGCATCTTCGAGCCCTTCTTCAGCTACGGGAAGAAGAAGGGAACGGGGCTTGGCATGGCCACGGTGAAGAAGATCGTGGAAGAGCACGGCGGCACCCTGGAGTTCATCAGCGAGGAAGGCCAGGGGACCGAGGTCCTCATCCTCCTGCCCGACCATCCCATCTCCGGCGCGATCGCGATTTCGGACGAATCCACCGGTGAGCACCGCAACCTGGGGATCCCCCGCGTATGACGCCCTTCCGCACCGGCCTGGGGTTCGATGTCCATCGCTTCGCGGAGCCCGGGGAGGCCCGCCGGCTGGTGCTCATGGGCTGCGAAGTGCCCCACGACCGGGGCCTGGCGGGGCACAGCGATGCGGACGTGATGCTGCACGCCCTCATGGATGCCCTGCTGGGCGCCGCGGGCCTCGGCGACATCGGGCAGCACTTCCCGGACACGGATCCCGCCTTCCGCGGCGCGGACTCGGCCGGCCTGCTGGAGCGGGTGATGGGCGACCTGGCGGAACGCGGCTGGCGCGTCGTGAACGCCGATGTCTGCCTCATCGGAGAGCGGCCGAAGGTGGGCCCCCACCGCCAGCGCATGCGCGAGCGCGTGGCACCCCTGCTGGGGATCCCCGTCGAGGCCCTGAACGTGAAGGCCACCACCACCGAGAAGCTCGGCTTCACCGGCCGCGGCGAAGGCCTCGCCGCCCAGGCCGTGGTGCTGATCGAGCGCTGCTAGGCTGGCGGCAGGCGCCGCTTCGCCAGCGCCACCAAGGCCTCGGGGGTGTTGAGGGACGGGTCCTCGATGACGGCTTCCAGCAGTTCCCTCTGGAGCTCGCCGAGCCAGGGCCCGCCGCGGCGCCCGGCCAGGGCCATGAGGGCCGCGCCGTCCAGGGCCAGGGCCTTCACGGCCAGGGGCGGCGCCGAGGCCGCCAGGGATTCCAGCCGGGCCAGGATCGCGGTGTGCTCCCGCTCCCTGGCCGCCAGCTCCAGCCCCTTGCCCCGCTGATCCGCCAGGCGGAAGGCCGCCCAGGATGCCAGATTCAGCCCATCCTCCCCCAGGCGCCTCAGGAACCGGCGGCAGGCGGCATCACTCCAGTCGGCGCTGGGGTGGGTGCCGTGGTGGCACACCAGGGCCAACACCTCGCGGCGGAGGGCGTGGGCGGCCTTCAGGCGGTCGAGGATGGCCTCGGCCAGAGCCAGCGACCGGCCCTCATGGCCGTGGAACCGGACCTCGCCGTCCTCGCCCACGTCGCGGGCTGCGGGCTTGCCGGCGTCGTGCAGCAGG
The DNA here is from genome assembly GCF_000428885.1 of Geothrix fermentans DSM 14018. Lineage (GTDB taxonomy): Bacteria > Acidobacteriota > Holophagae > Holophagales > Holophagaceae > Geothrix > Geothrix fermentans. The sequence goes on from NZ_KE386810.1 coordinate 493,336, forward strand.
GCGGCCCACCTCAGGCCGGGCTCTGCGGGAACCAGCCGCGCCACCTCCAGCGTGTGGTTCCACACATCGTGGCGGTGGTGGCGGTTCTGCCCGCAGCCGATCATGGGGCGCAGCTCCGGCATCCAGAGATCCAAGAGCCCGGTCCGCGCCAGGAGCTCCAGCCCACGCTGGGGCTCGGCCCCGCAGAGCAGCTTCGTGAGCTCCGTGAGGACACGCTCCGCCGCCACCTTCCGGGCCACCTCCAGCCGCCGGGGAATGGCCGCCAGGGTCGTGGCTTCGACCTCAAAGCCCAGCTGGGCGGCGAAGCGGCAGGCCCGCAGCGTGCGGAGGCCGTCCTCGGCGAAGCGCTGGAGCGGATCCCCCACCGCCCGCAGGGTCCGCGCTTCCAGATCGGCCTGGCCGCCGAAGGGGTCCACCAGCCCACCACCGGCCACGGGCAGAGCCATGGCGTTGATGGTGAAGTCGCGGCGGGAGAGGTCCTCCTCCAGGGAGACGCCCAGCTGCACGCTCTCCGGATGGCGGCCGTCCAGGTAGTCCCCGTCGCTGCGGAAGGTGGTGATCTCGACGGGCCGGTCCTCCAGCAGCACGGTGACCGTGCCGTGCTGCAGCCCCGTGGGAATGGCCTTCAGGCCCGCGGCCCGTGCCCGGTCCATCACGGCCTTCGGCAGCAGCTTGGTGGCCAGGTCCCAGTCCGCGTGGGGCCGTCCCAGCAGCTCGTCCCGGACGGCACCTCCGACCACCACCAGCTCCGCCTCGGGCCCCAGGGCCTCCTGGAGGCGCAGCAGCGGGGCCCACATCAATCCGCGCCCCCCGCCAGCCGGGCGAGCGACTCTCCCTCCACGCGGCAGGTGAGCCAGGGCCGCATGACCTTCGCTCCATGCGCCTCGTAGAACTCGATGGCCGGGGTGTTCCAGTCCAGCACCTGCCAGACGAAGCGGGTCCAGCCCTCCTTCACCGCAATCGCCGCCAGGTGCTGGAGCAGGGCCTTGCCGATGCCCTTACCCCGGAAGGCCGGGCGCACGAAGAGGTCCTCGAGGTAGATCCCGGGCTTGCCTTCCCAGGTGCTGAAGTTCAGGAACCACAATGCGAAACCCGCGGGCCGCCCCTCCCACTCCGCCATGGTCACTTTCACCAGCGGGTGGTCGGAGAAGGCATGGCGCAGGATGTCCGCCTCGGTGGCGACCGCCGCGTCCGGCTCGCGCTCATAGTCCGCCAGCTCGCGGATGTACTGCAGGATCAGCGGGGCATCGGCGGGGACGGCGGGACGGAGGCTCAGCATGGGTCTATGCTAACCCGATGGATCAGGAAACCGCGCTGCGCCTTCACGAGGCCATGCTGCTCACCCGGCTCGCGGAGGAGCGGCTGGTGAAGCTCTTCCGCCAGGGCCGCACCCTCGGCAGCATCTACCGCAGCCTGGGCCAGGAGGCCACGGCCTGCGCCACAGCCATGGCCCTGGGGCCGGACGACGTGATCGCGCCGATGATCCGCGACCTGGGCGCCATGTTCGTGCGGGGGGCGACGCCGCTGGAGCTCTTCCTCCAGTACCTCGGCCGCGCCACGGGCTCCACTGGAGGGCGGGACCACAACAACCACTTCGGATCGGTGGCCCGGGGCATCCTGGCCCCCACCTCCATGCTCGGCGCCCTCATCCCGGTGGCGGCGGGCGTGGCCCTCAGCTTCCGCCAGAAGGGCGAGCGGCGCGTGGCCATGACCTGGATCGGGGATGGCGGCAGCTCCACCGGGGCCTTCTACGAGGGACTCAACTTCGCCGTGGTGCAGAAGCTCCCCCTCATCGTGGTGGGCGAGTCCAACGGCTATGCCTTCTCCACCCCCCCCGACCGCCAGATGGCCGGCGGCATGGCGGCCCGGTCCCAGGGCGCCTTCACCCTCACCGTGGACGGCAACGACGCGGCGGCGGTGTACGGGGCTGCGACCGAAGCCCGCCAGCGCTGCCTCGACGGACGGGGACCCGCCTTCCTGGTCTGCGAGACCTTCCGGATGAAGGGCCATGCCGAGCATGACGACCAGCGGTATGTGGATCCCCAGCTCCTGGCCCAGTGGGCCGCCAAGGATCCCCTGCCCCGCTTCGAGGCCTGGCTGGGGCGGCAGGGGTGGGCCCCGGCCCCCGATCTCCGCGCCCGGCTCGAGGCCCAGCTCCTCGCCACCGCGGAGGAGGCCCTCGCCGCGCCGTGGCCGGACCCGGCCACCCTGAATGAGGGGATCTTCTCGGCCTAGTCCGGTGTCCAGGCGCCTCCGGCATGGGGACCTATTTGTCCACAATGAGGCACCCGTCACTTCCAGTGGCGGCTAGACTTTCCCTGTCATGGGGGATTCTGTGTTTGTACTCGTCCTGAATGCCGGCTCCTCGAGCCTGAAGTTCAACCTGTTCGACATGGCGAACGAGACGTCCATCGCGGAGGGGATCGCGGAGCGCATCGGCCTGGCGGAAGCCAACCTCGCCTGCTCCATCGCCGGTGAGAAGCGGAAGGAGGCCCTGTCCCTGCCGTCCCACCGCGAGGCCCTCCAGGCCATCCTGGACCGCCTGCACGCCAACGTGCTGCACGACACGCCCATCCATGCGGTGGGCCACCGGGTGGTCCATGGCGGGCCGAAATACGGGGACTCGGTCCTGGTGACCAACGAAGTGCTCCAGGACATCGACCACTTCGCGATGTACGCGCCCCTGCACAACCCGGCCAATGCGCTGGGCATCCGGACGGCCATGGCCGCCTTCCCCGACGTGCCCCACGTGGCGGTCTTCGACACGGCCTTCCACCACCACATCCCCGACCACGCCCGCACCTACGGCATCCCCTACGAGATGAGCCAGAAGTACGGCATCCGCCGCTACGGCTTCCACGGCACCAGCCACGCCTTCGTGGCCGCCCGCACGGCCATCCTGCTCTGCCGGCCCCTGCGCTCCCTGAAGGTCATCACCTGCCACATCGGCAACGGCACCAGCATCTGCGCCGTGGGCCAGGGCAAGAGCATGGACACCAGCATGGGCATGACCCCCCTGCAGGGCGTGATCATGGGCACCCGCTGCGGCACCATCGACCCCAGCGTGGTGGAGATGCTCATGGAATACGAACACCTGGACTACGAGGGCATCACCAACCTGCTCAACAAGAAGTCCGGCCTGCTCGGCATCTCCGGCGTGTCCTCGGACTTCCGGGAGATCGAGCTGGCCGCCGACGGCGGCAACGACCGGGCCCGCCTGGCCCGGGACCTCCTGACCTACAACGTGCGCCAGTACATCGGCGCCTATGCCACGGTCCTGGATGGCGTGGATGCCATCACCTTCACCGCCGGCATCGGCACCCACAGCACCTTCGTGCGGGCCAAGGTCTGCAGCAAGCTCGGCTTCCTGGGCGTGAAGCTGGACCCCGAGGCTAACGAGCACGGCACCGGCGAGCGCATCATCAGCACGCCCGATTCCCGCGTGGTGGTCACCGTGGTGCCCACCAACGAGGAACTGATGATCGCGCGGGAGACCGTGCGCTAAGCACTCCTCCGGCTCACACAAGCGGCCCCCGGTCGAGGGCCGCTTGTGTGAGGAGGAAAACCTACTTGCCCTGGGCCTGCATGCGCTCGCCCTTGCGTTCGACGCGCTGGCCGCGGCGCTCCTTGCGTTCGCCCCGGCGCTCCTGGCGCTCCCCCTTGCGCTCCTGGGCCTGCCCCACCTGCTCGCGGCGCTCGCCGGCCTGCTGGAGAGCCTGGCCCTCGGCCACCTTGCCCTGGGCCTGGAGGGCCTCGCCCCGCCGCTCCATGCGGGCGCCCTGGCGCTGCTTCCGCTCGCCCCGGCGGTCGTTCCGTTCGCCGCGTCGCTCCTGGCGCTCGCCCCGGCGCTCGAGACGCTCGCCCTTCTGTTCCACCTGCTGGCCGGTCGGCGGGGGCACGGGGGCCTGGGCCATGAGGGAGACGCCGATGAGACCCGCCGCCACGGCGAGGGCCACGCGCTTCTGGAGGTTGGACATGGTGTGCTCCTGGTGCGGCCAGGCCGCGAAGGGGAATCGTCCCGGAACGGCCTCATGCCGCCCTCGTGCCAATCCACAACACAGTTAGGCCCGAGCAATTGGGAAAGGTTTAATCCATCCTCCGTGGAACCTTGCCTCAGCCCCGTGGCGGAATGCCACGGCCGGACCGCCCGCCGGGTCCGGGCATTGGCCGGTCCCCGCCCACCAGCCGCCGGTACTCGGGAGATTCCCGCCTAAACGGCCCCAGACTCTGGCCCGTAGGACATCCATCATCCCGGCAAGCCCGGCATCTTTCCCATCAGGGGGGTTCCATGCGAAAGCGATGGGTCATCGTCTCCGTGGCCGGAGTGGCCTTGGCGACGGGCATGTTCTTCACCCTCAGGGGCGGTGACGGCAAGGGGAAGAAGAAGGCGGAAGCCTCCACGCCCTTCCGCCTGGGCAAGGTCCAGGCAGAGGACCTCCAGGTGAGCGTCCGGGAGGTGGGTGTGGTGGATCCCCTGACCAAGGTGGACGTGAAGTCCACGGTCTCGGGCCGCATCGTGGGCCTGAAGGTCCGCGAGGGGGCGACCGTGAAGGCCGGCGAGGTGCTGGCCGAGGTGGAACCCGACGTGAACCAGGCCCAGACCCTGTCCGACGTGCAGGGCAGCGTGTCCCAGGCCCGGGTCAGCTTCCGGAACGCCGAGCAGGACTTCGCCCAGCAGTCCGAGCTCTACAAGTCCGGCCTGATCTCCGACCAGGCCTACCGCGGCGCCAAGACCACCCGCGACCTGGCCGAGGAGGCCTTCAAGAGCGCCCAGACCCGGTACCAGATCGTGGAGGATCGGGGCATCCCCATCAGCGGCAACGCCTCCACCCAGAAGGCCCGGGTCACCGCCCCCATGAACGGCGTGGTCATCAAGAAGGGCGTGGAGCTGGGCGACACCATCACCTCGGGCGTCAGCTCCTTCAACGCCGGAACCGTGGTGTTCACCGTGGCGGACCTCCAGTCCCTCATCGTGAAGGTGAACCTCAACGAGGTGGACATCGCCAAGGTGAAGGTTGGACAGGCGGTGCGCATCACCCTGGACGCCTATCCCCAGAAGGCCTTCACGGGCAAGGTGCGCTTCGTGGCCCCCGCCGCCGACCTGGTGGAGAAGATCAAGGTCTTCAAGGTGGAAGTGGCCCTGGACGAGCTCACGGAGGCCTTCAAGACCGGCATGAGCGCCAACGTGGAGATCCTGGGCGAGAAGCGCAACAAGGCCGTGAGCATTCCGCTGGAGGCCCTCCAGCGCCGCGACGGCCAGACCGTGGTCTACCGCCTGAAGGAGAACCTTCCCGCCCAGGATCTCGCCAAGGCCAAGGAAGGCCTTAGCGGCCGCGGCAAGTTCATCTGGCTCTCCGACCACTGGAAGGAGTTCTTCGACGTGGTTCCCGTCCGGGCCGGCATCGCCACTCTGGAACGCGTGGAGATCGTCACCGGCCTCAAGGCCAACGACCAGGTGAGCCTGGAGGACCCCAGCAAGAAGAAGGTCGAGAAGGACGACGAGAACAATTGATGCTCCGTGGGGGGACCGCCTGCTCGCTGCGCTCGCGATGTCCCCCCACACCCCCACCCTTCGGTCGGCCTGCGCCTCCCTCAGGGCCCCGCTCCTTCTAGGGATCTCCCATGAACCCCATCATCGAAACCCAGGGCCTGACGAAGGTCTACGGCAGCAACGGGACCGCGGTCCACGCCCTGCGGGGCATCGACCTCACCGTGGCGAAGGGCGAGTTCGTGGCTCTCATCGGGCCCTCGGGCTCGGGCAAGTCCACCCTCATGGCCATCCTGGGCTGCCTGGACCTGCCCACGGAGGGCACCTACACGCTGGACGGCCGCCAGGTTCAGGGCCTCTCCGGCGGCGAGCTGGCGCGGATCCGCAATGAGAAGGTGGGCTTCGTCTTCCAGAGCTACAACCTGCTGCCCAAGGCCAGCATCGCACGCAACGTGGAGCTGCCCATGCTCTACGCCGGCGTGGGGCGCAAGGAGCGGCGCGAGCGCGCCCTGGCCCTGCTGGAGAAGGTGGGCATCGCCGACAAGGCCGACAAGCTGCCTGGAACGCTGTCGGGCGGCCAGCGCCAGCGCGTGGCCGTGGCCCGGGCCCTGGCCAACGAGCCGGCCCTGCTGCTGGCGGACGAGCCCACGGGCGCCCTGGATTCAAAGACCGGCGCCGAGGTGCTGGGCCTCTTCCGCGAGCTGCACGAGCAGGGCAACACCCTGCTGCTGGTGACCCACGATCCCTCCATCGCAGCCCTCGCGGAACGCAGGGTCGAGATCCGGGACGGGCTGATCGCCTTCACCGAGGGTGCCGCATGAAGACCTCCGACGCCTTTCGCGAGCGGCTGCTCGGGGCCTGGGTGGAGATCCGGGAGAACCTCGGCCGCTCCGTTCTCCAGGCCCTGGGCGTCCTCCTGGGCGTGGCCTCGGTGCTGGGGGGCTTCTCCATCTCCGACAGCCAGCGGAAGCGCGCCGACGAGATGTTCGTGAAGATGGGCGGCCTGGACAAGCTCAACGTCCAGCCCAAGGCCGCCGTGCGCGACGGCCGCCCCACGGCCCTGCAGCAGGCCAACCTCGGCCTGCGGGACGAGGATGCCGTAGGCGGCGAGGCCCTCAAGGCGGATGCCATCCATGGCGTGAGCCGCCAGAAGTTCGCCCGGGCCCGGGTGGTGTCGCCCTATGGCGACCAGGACCGCCAGATCAGCGGCATCGGCGGGGACTTCATCCCGGCCAACGGCTACGGCGTGGCCCGGGGCCGGGCCTTCTCCGCCAGCGAGATGGACTCGGGCGCTCCCGTCGTCATCCTGGGCACCGAGGCGGCCCAGGTCTTCTTCCCCAAGGGCGACGCCCTGGGCCAGACCCTCCGCATCGGGACCGTGCCCGTCACCGTCATCGGCCTCTTCGAGGAGCGGGTCTTCCGCTTCCGGGAGGGCCAGCGCAACCAGTTCTGGTGGCGCAACCGCATCATCGCCGTGCCCGCCAACCTGGTGCAGCGGCGCATGAACGGCGATGCCTACCGCCGGGTGGACCGGGTCACCTTCCGCATCCCCGACCTGGGTGCCATGGGCGGCTTCGCCAAGCAGCTCTCCGACCTCCTCAGGACGAACCACCGCCTCCAGGAGGACTTCCGCCTGGACGACGTGGCCGCTCGCATCCGGCGCCGCAACAGCCAGGGCGACGTTTACGACATCATCTTCCTGCTTTCGGGCGTCCTGGCCCTGGTGGGCGGCGGCATCGTCAACGTGAACATCCAGATGGCCGGCCTCAAGGAGCGGGTCCGCGAGGTGGGCGTGAAGATGGCCATCGGCGCCTCGGGCCGCGAGATCTTCAAGGGCTTCATGACCGAGGCCCTGCTGCTCACGGCCCTGGGCAGCCTGGCGGGCCTGGCGCTCGGCGTGGGCTTCTCCTGGATCATCACCAAGAACCTGGGCATCCCCCTCTACATGACGCCCGCCAGCTTCCTCTGGGCCTACGGCCTGGCGGCGGCCTTCGGGTTCCTCTTCGCGCTCTACCCAGCTTGGAAGGCCTCGCGCCTGTCTCCCATGGAAGCCCTGCGCTATGAGTGACGAGACCTTCATCCTCCGCTCCCCGGGCCCTTCCCTGCTGGACGGCGAGGCCCCCGCACCGCGGGCCAAGACTCGCGGATTCAGCCTGGCCATGCTCTGGGAGGTGGTCCGCACGGGCCTGGTGGAGCTGTGGGCCCACAAGGTGCGCAGCCTCCTCACCCTCACCCTGCTCATGCTGGGCGTCTTCGCGCTGGTGGTGATGACCTCCGTGCTCGACGGCGTCATGGACAAGATCAGTACCGGCTTCGCCGGCATGAGCTGGGACGGCACGGTCCGCATCGCCCCCAAGACCGCGGAGACCGCCGAGGAGCGCAGCCGCTTCGTCATGAGCCCGGGACTGCGCCAGGAGGACCTGTCGCGCCTCACGGCCCCCCACCCCAAGGTGCTGGCCTTCCTGCCCCGGGCCCAGCGCGCCTCCTCGGTGCGAATCACCGGCGACACGGAGCGCATCTTCGTCACCGGCGTCACGCCGGACTATGCCGTCTGGATGAACCGCCCCATCGGCCTGGGACGCAACCTCACCGAGGACGACCAGCGGCGCCGCTCCACGGTAGCCGTGGTGGGGGCGACGCTGGCCGCCAAGCTCTTCGGCGGGGCCGATCCGGTGGGCCGCGACCTGGTGGTGGAGGGCGTGCCCTTCCGAGTCGTGGGCGTCCAGGCGCCGGGCCAGATCTTCAACGAGGAGAACTACACCGACGCCAACGGCATCCTCATTCCGCTGGAAGCCTACATGGACCGCATGGACCCGGCCCACAAGCTGGCCCAGGTCACGGTGAAGCTTCGCCACACCGAAGACGCGGGCGAAGTATCGGCCATGCTGCTGAGCCGAGTGCGCCAGGCCCACCACGGCATCGAGGACGCCGAGATCGTGGACCTCGATGCGGAGGCCGCCAAGGCCTACCAGAACTTCCTGGAGCAGATGCACGGCTGGCAGGTGGTGCTGCTGAGCCTGGCCGGCACGGTGCTGCTGGTGGGCGGCGTGGGCGTGCTGTCCGTCATGCTCATCAGCTTCAGCGACCGCCGCTTCGAGATCGGCCTCCGCAAGGCCCTGGGCGCCTCGGACCACGAGATCTTCATCCAGTTCCTGCTGGAGGCCGTGGTGCTGGCGGCCCTCGGGGCCCTCATCGGCACCGTCTCCGGCGGCCTCCTCTGCCAGGCCCTCTCCGCCAGCTTCCCCTATGGCCTGGTGGTGAATCCCATCGGCCTCATCACGGCCTGGATCGTGGCCCTGGCCCTGGCCCTCATCTTCGGCCTCTATCCGGCCTTCCGCGCCATGCGCCTCAGCCCCATGGAGGCGATGAGGTAGGATCACCCCATGGCCGATCCCATCCACGTCACCGCCAGCGTCCGCATCCCCGGCGAGGCCATCCGCTTCAAGGCGGTGCGGGCCGGGGGCGCCGGTGGTCAGAACGTGAACAAGGTGTCCTCCAAGGTGGAGCTGCGCATCGATCTCGGCGCCATCGAGGGCCTGCCCGAGGATGCGCTGATCCGCCTCCGCTTGGCCCAGCGCAACCGCCTGGATGCCGACGGCCTCTGGATCGTGGTCAGCGACCGCACCCGCGACCAGCTCAAGAACCTGGAGGACGCCCGGGAGAAGGCCGCGGCGGCCGTCCGCGCCGCCCTGGTGCGGCCCCTGGCCCGCCACGCCACGCGGCCCACACGGGCCTCGAAGGAGCGCCGCCTCGAGTCCAAGAAACGGGCCTCGGAGCTCAAGCGGCGGCGCAGCGGGCCCCTGGAGTAACCTGGAAACCTCCCGGGAGATGACATGTCCGCGCCCCAAACCTACGCGACCCACCGCCGCTTCGATCCGCCGTACCACTTCGTCCTGCTCCCCTTCTTCCTGGTGACGGTGATCGCCACCGTCACCACCTTCGTCCGCCGCCCGGCCCTGGCCACCTTCTGGATCGCCCTCCTGGCCCTGGCGGTGACCTTTCTCGCGCTGAAGGTCCGCGTCTACGCCCTCCGGGTGCAGGACCGCATCATCCACCTGGAGGAGCAGCTCCGGCTCGCCCGTCTCCTGCCCGAGGACCTGAAGGCCCGCATCCCGGAGCTGAGCGTCAAGCAGTGCGTGGGGCTCCGCTTCGCCTCCGATGGCGAGGTGGCCGACCGCATGCGGGAGGCCCTCCGGGAGAACCTCGACGGCGAGGCCATCAAGAAGCGCATCCGCACCTGGCGCCCGGACGAGTTCCGGGTCTGATCCCGGGATCAGGCGGGGTTCGCCTCCAGGCGTCCCCGCAGGAGCTCCGCGCGGATCACTTCGGCGATCTGCCCGGCGGCCTCGGATCCGGCCTCGTCGCCGGAAACGTGGCGGGCCTGCTGCACCCGCTGGGCGATGGCGATGCAGGCCTCGACGGTCACCTTCTCGACCACCTTGGCCGGGGCTTTGGCGTGGGTGTTTCCGGGCGGCATGGGTCCTCCGGATCTGTTGGGGAGCGTTTGGACAGAAGATAACCCTCGCGCCAAAACAATCAATGCATCTATTTTCCTATTTTGAGCCAACCGAACGGTCTGCCTGGAGCTCCACCCCAGATGACCTGAAGCCCCTCAATGGCTGCCGTAGTCCTTCTCGCCCGCCCGGATCGCGAGGCGGAGTTCGTTCCGCTTGGGCGGCAGCGGACAGGTGGCGAAGTGGGAGAAGGCGCAGGGCGGGTTGTAGGCGCGGTTGAAATCCAGGACCACCTTCCCGTCCTTCGGCATGGCGGCCGTCAGGAAGCGCCCGGCGGGGTAGGTCGTCTTTCCGCTGGTGGCATCGCGGAAGATGAGGAACAGCTCCGGGTGGGCCGGGTCTTCGACGACGGGCTCCAGCGTGTAGGTCCGGCCCTTCACCTTGAAGCGCAGGAGGCCGGGCGACGTCATGGGCTCCGAGGTACCCAGCACCGTGGGGATGGCCCGGGTCTGCGGGGTGGCGTAGGGGACGAAGTCGGCCTCCACCCGCCAGGCCGCATCCACCGGGAACCTCGCCACGCCATGGAAGGCCTTGCGGGCAGGGGCCTCGGGATCCTTCAGCCGGATCCCGAACCGGTCCCCCCGGCGGATCACGTAGAACCGGATACGGCCCGCCTGCAGCAGGTCGGGCTGGCCGTCCACGTCCGCCCGGAGCGTCGCCTCGGTCGCGGGCTTCCCGTTCACAAGGATGCCGCTTCCCTCGGCCAGGCGCAGCCGCACGGTGCCGCCATCGACCGTGAAGGTGCCCGCCTGGGCCGCGGCCGTGCCCTCCGGCAGCAGCACCGTGGAACCGGGGGCGGTGCCCAGGGTGTTCTCGCCGGGCTTGAGCCAGTCGAGGCCCACCAGGGTCAGCCAGCCATCCTCGGCAGCCAGCCGGGCCGTGCGCTCGGCATGCCAGGCATCCACGGACGCCACGTAGGCGTCCCCGGGCGGCACGGCCCCGAGCAGGAGGCAGGAGAGTGCGGGAAGCAGGAAGCATCGCATGCCGGTCATCGTACCAGCCGGGGGTAGGATGGGGGCACGTCCCACCGCCGGAGCCCCCATGCGCCTGCTTGCCCTCGCCCTCCTGTCGCTGGTCCTGCGCCTGCCCTTGCCTCTGCGGGCCGGCGAGGTCCCGCGCCGCCCGGTCCACACCTACTCCATCGTGGCGCGGGATACGGTGACGGGAGACCTGGGCGTGGCGGTGCAGAGCCACTGGTTCTCCGTGGGCGCCGCCGTGCCCTGGGCGGAGCCGGGCGTGGGTGCGGTGGCCACCCAGAGCTTCACGGAGCCCAGCTACGGGGCCCTGGGCCTGGCCCTCATGAAGGCGGGAAAGCCCGCGCCGGAGGCCCTGAAGGCCCTGCTGGCGGCCGATGCGGACCGCGAAGTGCGCCAGGTGGCCATGGTGGACGCCCAGGGCCGTGCCGCGGCGCACACGGGCGCCAAGTGCATCCAGGCCGCCGGCCACGAGGTGGGCGAGGGCTTCACGGTGGAAGCCAACCTCATGGACCGGGCCACAGTCTGGCCCGCCATGGCCAAGGCCTTCCGCGCCGCCAAGGGCGACCTGGCGGACCGGCTCCTGGCGGCCCTCCGCGCGGCCCAGGCCGAAGGCGGCGACATCCGCGGCCAGCAGAGCGCGGCCATCCTCGTCGTGAAGGGCAAGGCCTCCGGCCAGCCCTGGAATGACCGCCTCTTCGACCTGCGGGTGGAGGACAACCCCGACCCCCTGAAGGAGCTGGGCCGCCTCATCCAGTTGCGCCGGGCCTACCGCCTCATGGACGAGGGTGACGGCTACGTCACCGCCGCCAAGTGGCCCGAGGCCAAGGCCGCCTATGCCGCGGCCGCGAAGCTGGCCCCGGGCATCTGGGAGATGCCCTTCTGGCAGGCCGTGGCCCTGGCCTCCAGCGGCAAGCGGGACGAGGCCCTGCCCATCTTCAAGCAGGTCTTCGCCGCCGAGCCCTTCTGGAAGCGCCTCGTCCCCCGCCTCGCTGACGTGGACCAGCTCCCCAAGGATCCGGCCCTGCTGAAGGCCATCGAGGCGCAGTAGGAAAACGGAAAAAAGCCAACGCAGAGGCGCTAAGGCGCAAAGAAAGAACGGCATCCCTGGCAGGGATTTCTTTGCGCCTCTGCGCCTTTGCGTTGATCAGTTCTCCGTGGGCCTGTGCTCAGCCTTCGGGGCCAGCAGCAGCCGCAGGCCGTAGAGGATCGCCCCCACGAGGATGAAGCTGTCGGCGAGGTTGAAGGTCCAGTAGTGCCAGGTGCCGAAGACGAAGTCGAGGAAGTCCACCACGGCGCCGCGCACCAGCCGGTCGATGCCGTTGCCCAGGGCGCCGCCCAGGATGAGGCCCAAGGCCACGCGATCCAGCGTGGAGGTGCCGTTCGCCAGGAAGAGGCGGCCGAAATAGATCAGGGCCGCCAGACCCGCCAGGCCGAAGACGGCGAACCGGGCCATCTCCGGCATCCAGGTCAGGCTGCCGAAGATGGCCCCGCGGTTGAAGCCCAGGGTCAGGTAGAAGAATCCCTTGATGACCGGCAGGGACTCACCCTCCCGCAGGGTGCCGAGGATCCAGGCCTTGGAGGCCAGGTCCGCAGCCAGGGCGACGGCAGGGAGCAGCAGCCAGGGCAGACGGCGCACTAGGCCACCACCACCGAGGCGCAGCGGACGCAGAGGGCCGCGTCCTCGCCCGTACCATGACCACCCTTGCGGTTCCAGCAGCGGGGGCACTTCTCCCCTGCGTGAGGAGTGACGGTGACGATGGGTCCGGCGGAGGCGCCAGGGTCTTCGATTCTGGCGATGGATGAAACCACAAGCAGATCATCCAGCGATTCGCCAATGCCGTCGAGCAGGTCCCACTCGGCCTGATCCTTCAGTGCGATCGTCACTGCGGCATCCAGGCTGGTGCCAATGGTCTTCGCGGCGCGGTGAGGCTCCATGGCGGCCTGCACCGCCTCGCGGACCTCCCACAGCTTGTCCCACGCTTTATCTTTTCCCTGCTCAGCGGCGGAGCCGCTGAGCAGGGGGAACCGCTGCTCGTGGACGCTGCCTTCGCAGCCCGGGATCTGCTCCCAGGCCTCGTCCGCAGTGAAGCTCATGACGGGCGCCAGCAGGGCGCAGAGGCCCTTGGCCAGCTCCGAGCAGGTGTAGCGGCAGCTGCGGCGCCGGGGCGAGTCCAGGGCATCGCAGTAGAGGCGGTCCTTGATGATCTCGAAGTAGCGGCCGGAGAGCTCCAGCTGGCAGAAGCCCAGCAGGGCCTGGGTGGCGCGGTGGAACTCGAAGCGGGTGTAGGCGTCCCGGACCTCCCGGGTCAGGCGGGCGAAGGCCGCCAGCACCCAGCGGTCCAGAGGCGCCAGCTCGCCTGCGGCCACGGCATCCCGGGCCGGATCGAAGTCCGCCAGGGCGCCCAGGAGGAAGCGCAGCGTGTTGCGGGTCTTGCGGTAGGCGTCGGCGCTGCGGTCGAGGATCTCCTTCGAGATGCGGATGTCCTCGCTGTAGTCGCTGCTGGCGGCCCACCAGCGCAGGATGTCGGCGCCCAGGGTCTTGAGGATCTCCTCAGGGGTGATGACGTTGCCCAGGCTCTTGGACATCTTCTGTCCCTTGCCGTCCAGCACGAAGCCGTGGGTCACCACCTGCTTGTAGGGCTTGGTGCCGGTGGCCGCGAGGTTGAACAGCAGGGAGCTGTGGAACCAGCCCCGGTGCTGGTCCGAGCCCTCGAGGTAGATGAAGTCGCCGTAGTCGGCGCGCTTGAGCTCCGGATGGGATTCGCAGACCACGGAGGCGCTGACGCCGGAGTCGATCCAGACGTCGAGGATGTCCGTCTCCTTCTGGAAGACCGTGGACCCGCACTTGCACACACTCCCGGCGGGCAGGAGGGCCTCCACGGGCAGGCCGGCCCAGGCCTCGATGCCCCCCTGCTCGATGGCGGCGGCGGCGGTCTCGAAGATGCTGTCGGCCACCAGGGGCTCGCCGCAGGCCTCGCAGCGCAGCACGGTGATGGGTGTGCCCCAGGCACGCTGGCGGCTGATGCACCAGTCGGGGCGTCCCTCGATCATCGCGTGGATGCGGTTCTGGCCCTGGGCGGGCACCCACTGGGTCTGTTCCACGCCCTCGAGACCCAGTTCCCGCAGGCTGCGCCCCTTCCCGTTGAGCTCGGAGTCCATGGTGATGAACCACTGCTCGGTGGCGCGGAAGAGGATGGGCGTCTTGGTGCGCCAGCAGTACGGATAGCTGTGGGTGAGCGTCTCCTCGTGGATGAGCCGCCCCTCCCGCCGCAGGCGGTCCACCACCAGGGGATTGCAGTCGAAGATGTTCTTCCCCTCCAGCTCGGGATCATTCACGGCGGGCAGGAACCTGCCGTCGGGCCCGACCAGCTGGAGCAGGCCCAGGTGGTGGGCGAGGTTGAAGTCGTCCACGCCGTGGTCCGGAGCCGTGTGCACCAGGCCGGTGCCGGTGTCGGCGGTGACGTGCTCGCCCAGCAGCACCGGACTCGCACGGTCGATCCAGGGGTGGCGCGCCACCAGCGTCTGGAACTCCTTCCCCCTGCGGATCTCCACCGTGTGCAGCGGCATCCCGAGCTTCTTCGCGAAGTCCTCCCGGAGGGTCACGGCCACGAGGTAGTGGCGGCCGTCCGCCCGCACCACGGCGTATTCCAGGTCGGGATGCATGGCCACCGCCAGGTTGCTGGGCAGCGTCCAGGGCGTGGTGGTCCAGATGGGCAGGAAGAGGGGGACGGGCAGCTCCAGGCGCTTCGCCTCGGCGTCCGAGACGGGGAAGGCCACGGTGATGGCCGGGCTGGTCTTGTCGGCGTACTCGACCTCGGCCTCGGCCAGGGCCGTGCGGGCGCCGTAGCTCCAGTGGACCACCTTCAGCTTGCGGGTAACCGAGCCGCTCTCGAAGAGCTTCGCCAGGTGCCGCACGGTCTCGGCTTCGTAGCGCGGGGCCATGGTCACATAGGGCTGCTCCCAGGCGCCGAGCACGCCCAGGCGCTGGAAGGCCGTGCGCTGGGTGTCGATCCACTTCTGGGCATAGGTGCGGCACCGGGCCAGGAACTCGGCGCGGGGCATCTCCCGGCGCTTGGGCCCCAGGTCCTTTTCGACGGCGTGCTCGATGGGCAGGCCGTGACAGTCCCACCCGGGCACGTAGGGCGATTCGTAGCCCTCCATCCAGCGGGACTTCACCACCACGTCCTTGAGGATCTTGTTGAGCGCGTGCCCCATGTGGATGGCGCCGTTGGCGTAGGGCGGGCCGTCATGGAGGATCTCGCGCCCCCTGCCCTTCCCGGCCGCGTTGTCGGCCTGCCGCTTGGCCTCAATGCGGGCGTACAGGCCCTCGGCCTTCCAGCGCTCCAGGCGCTTCGGCTCGCGCTGCGGCAGGTCCGCCTTCATCGGGAAAACGGTCTTCGGAAGGAAGACGGTGTACTTTTTGACCGGAGCCTGCTCGCTCATCGGCGCCCTCGTGCGTCGGAGGGACGCACCCGAGCGCCCCTGAGGTTGAACCTCCAGTTCACCACGGAAGGCCTTGTGATCACAAGGGAAAGGGCCCGGAAACCCGGGCCCTCCCATGCGATCGGTCCAGACTCAGAGCTGGCTGGTGCAGTGCTTGCAGCGGGTGGCCTTGAGGGGCACCTGCTCCAGGCAGGCGGGGCACTCCTTGGTGGTGGGAGCGGCCGGAGCCTCTTCCTTCTTCATGAACCGGCCCAGGAACTTGATCAACACGAGGAAGACCACCAGGGCGATGATCAGGAAGTTGATGGTGGCGCCGAGCACGGCCCCGATACGGAAGTTGCCGAGAACCCACTCCTCCCACTTGATGTTGGCGGGGAGCACGTAGCTCACCAGCGGCATGACCAGCCCGTCCACGAAGGCGGTGACGATCTTGCCGAAGGCGCCGCCCACGACCACGGCGATCGCCAGGTCGACCACGTTGCCCTTCATGATGAAGGCCTTGAACTCGTCTTTCAGGGACATGGCACTCCTCGCAGGACAAGGTCGGGCGGGGACCGGAGCGATCCCCGCCCTTCGTGGCTACTTCTTCGGAGCGGAGTCCACGGTGTCCGTCGTGATCTGGCGGACTTCGGCCTTGGCGTCCTTCACCTTCACGTCGATCTCGACGCGGCGGTTCTTGGCCTGGCCTTCCTTGGTCTTGTTGTCGGCGATGGGCTTATCGGGACCCACGCCCACCGTGCTGACCTTGGCGGCGGGAATGCCCGAATCCACCAGGACCTTGGCCACGGCGTCGGCCCGGCGCTTGGCCAGGGCCTTGTTCACGGCCTTGCTGCCCGTGGAGGAGGTGTGACCGCTGACTTCCAGGGAGTACTCGCCCGGATAGGCCTTCAGGCTGTCGGCCACCTTGCGGATGGCGGCGGTGGCGTCGGGACCGAGGTCAGCCTTGCCGTTGGCGAAGTGCAGGACGGCCTCGTCGAGGACGATCTTCGCCGGGGGCGGCGGCACGGGCTTCACCACTTCCTTGGGCGGCTCGGGAGCCGGCGGCGGAGGCGGCGGCGGCGGAGGCGCCACGGGCTCGGGCTTCGGCTCGGGGGCCGGAGGCGGGGGAGGCGGCGGCGGAGCGGGAGCGGCCTTCCTGCCGCCGCCCCAGGTGTAGCCCAGGCCGAGGGTGGCCAGGTACTCGGTGCGGGCCTCGGGAAGCTCCACACGGACAGCCTTGGCGCTCAGGTCCATCATGAAGTGCTCGGCCAGCTTGCCCATCACGCCGAAGCCGCCGTGATAGTTGAAGCGGGTCGTGGCCTCACCCTTGCCGGAGTACGGGGACTCGACGTTGGTGCCGCCGATGCCCAGGGCCGCGTAGGGATACCAGTTCTCGGCGCCGGGACGGAAGTTGAAGAGGCCGGACGCCAGCAGGTGGGTCTGCTTGGCCGAACCGATGCCGAAGGGATTGGTGTCCAGCTGCAGATCGTTCTGGAGAGCCCGGAGATCGAGACCCCAGCGGTTGGTGTACCAGTGGCCCACGCCAAGCCCGTAGTGCAGCTTGTCCTTGAGGTTGGCGTCATTCTCGAAAATCGTCTGGCCGACGTGGCCCATCACCCAAGCCTGGCCCTCCTGAGCGGACAGGGTGAGCGCCGACCCCGCCAGCAGGAATAGGAGCGTTTTTTTCATGCAACCTCCAGTTAATGTGATTCACATCACGCCACAAATTAGCGCTCAAACGCACTTTCCATCAACAAAAAATGGGGCGTAACCCCCTTTTTATACCGCTTCTAGATCGAAAGTATGTCTCGCGCAACGATAGGAATTAATCGATTACCACAACAGGCAATTTGAATATAAATAGGCCAAACTTGCCTTGAATTTCAAGCAAAGTTGGGGCAGTCGGCCTCGAATGCTGACTTTGGGTAGAACCACTCTTTGAAAAGCCTCAGCCCTCGGGCGCCACGGTGATGAGCGAAGCCCCCGTCTCCACGGTGGCGCCCTCCTGGACGTGCACGGTCCTCACGGTTCCCGTGGTGGTGGTCTTCAGCTCGTTCTGCATCCTCTTGGTATCGCCTGCGGCGATACGCAAGACCTCCCGCTCAGCCCTCGGGCGCCACGGTGATGAGCGAAGCCCCCGTCTCCACGGTGGCGCCCTCCTGGACGTGCACGGTCTTCACGGTTCCCGTGGTGGTGGTCTTCAGCTCGTTCTGCATCTTCATGGCCTCCATGACGAGGAGGGTCTGGCCTTCCTGGACGGTGTCGCCCGGGGCCACCAGGAGCTTCACGACCTTGCCGGGCATGGGGGCCGCCAGGACGCCGCCACCGGCACCCGCGGCGCCGCCTCCGGCCAGCAGGGCCCGCCGGGGATCCACCAGGGCGAACTCGTAGGCACCGTCGTAGAGCATCGCGCGATAGGCGTGGGTATCGGGGTCCGGGGACTTGGCGCCGTCCAGCCGTACCTCCACGGAGCGTCCCTCCAGGAGGATCGAGTAGCAGCCTGGTTCCAGCTCGAGGATGTCGATGGAGTGGCTCTCGCCCTCCCAGATCAAGGTGGTGGCGCCGTCCTGGTGGAGCATCTCCACGTCGTGGGAGTCCTTGCCGATGAGAAGGGTGCGTTTCATCTCGTGCTCCTCAGAACCGGTTGAACCGGCCCCACTGCTTCCAGGCATCCGCGGTTCCGCCGGCGCCCGCGGCGGGCTGGGCCGCCCGGCGCTGTTCGGTCTCCAGCTCGTGCAGCAGGGCTGCCGCCACGGCGAACTTCAGGTCGGGCCCCTGTTCCTTCTTCTTCCAGAAAGGCTTGTCGAGCATGCCCGTGTGGAGCGCACCCTCGCGGAAGGGCCCGTGCTCCATGAGCGCCTCGTGGAAGGCGATGTTGTGCCGGATGCCGCCGATGCGGTACTCGCCGAGGGCGGCGCGCATGCGCTCGATGGCTTCGAGGCGGGTCGGTCCCCAGGTGCTGAGCTTGCTGATCATGGGGTCGTAGAACATGGGCACGTCGGCGCCCTCGTACACGCCCCCGTCGTCGCGCACATTGCGGCCGCTGGGCGTGCGCAGGAACGTGATCTTCCCCGGGCTGGGCATGAAGTTCTTGTCGGGATCCTCGGCGTAGACGCGACACTCGATGGCCCAGCCGTTGAGGGGGATCTCCTCTTGGGTCATGGGCAGCTTCTCGCCCCGGGCCACGAGGATCTGCCACTTCACCAGGTCGAGGCCCGTGATCCACTCCGTGACGGGGTGCTCCACCTGGAGGCGTGTGTTCATCTCCAGGAAGTAGAAGTTGCGGTCCGCGTCCGCCAGGAACTCCACGGTGCCGGCGCCCACGTAGTTCACGGCCCGGGCCACCTTGAGGGCCGCCTCGCCCATGGCCTTGCGCATCTCCGGCGTGACGTGGGGACTGGGCGCCTCCTCGATCACCTTCTGGTGGCGGCGCTGCACGGAGCACTCGCGCTCGTGCAGGTAGACGTGGTTGCCGTGCTTGTCCGAGAACACCTGGATCTCGATGTGGCGTGGCTGGACGATGGCCTTCTCCACGTAGACCGAGTCGTCGCCGAAGCTGGAGAGGGCCTCGCCCCGGGCCCGGGCCAGGGAACTGGCGAACTCCTCAGGCTTGTGAACCAGGCGCATCCCCTTGCCGCCGCCGCCCATGGCGGCCTTGAGCATCACGGGGAAGCCGATCTTCTGGGCCGCAGCGAGCAGCTCGTCATCGGCCATGGTCTCCTGGATCCCCGGCACCACAGGACAGCCCGCCGCGATGGCCACCTCACGGGCCGCGGTCTTGGAGCCCATGCTCACGATGCACTCAGGGCGCGGTCCGATGAAGGTGATACCCGCGGCCTCGAAGGCCTTCGCGGCCTCCGCGTTCTCCGACAGGAACCCATAGCCCGGATGGACCGCGTCGGCGCCGCTGCGCTTGCAGACATCCAGGATCTTCTCCAGCACTAGGTAGCTCTCCCGGGCCGCGGCGGGGCCGATGAAGTAGGCCTCGTCCGCCATGCGCACATGGAGAGCGCCGCGGTCCGCCTCGGAGTAGACCGCCACGGTGGGAATCCCCATTTCCCGGCAAGTCCGGATGACGCGCACGGCGATCTCGCCCCTATTGGCAATGAGGATCTTGGTCACGGGCATGGCTGGGCCTCGTCTTCGGGCATGATGGATGGTGATGCGATCCCCCAGACTAGCAAACCCGCTGCTCGCCATCACGCTCGGACTCCTGACAGTCCACTGCGGGCGGAAGGGTGACCCCATCCCGAGGCCCCGGGCGGCGGCCCAGGCCATGGAAGCCCGGCTGGAAGGGCTACGGAAGATCCGCCTCGTGCTGCCGTCCGCGGACGTGAACGGCGTTCCCCTGGCGGGCGTCGAATCCCTGCGGGTGATCTACCTTCCCCTGGGCCTCGCGAAGCCCAGCCCCGAGGACGTCTTCAGCCGGGGCGAGGTCGTGCTGGAGCGGCGGCGGCCAGATCTGGCCGGACCCGGCGAGACCCTCCTCCTCGATCTGAAGTCCCTTCAGCGCCCCCCCGGCTGGATCGTGGTGGTGGCCGTGCGCCTGGGCGAGGTGGCCGGGCGACCCAGCGACGTGCTGCCCTGGATGGACCCGGCGCTCTGAGAACTACCGTCCGCTGTCCAGGGATTCGAGCCTGCGGGCCCACCACTGGACCACGGCCCGCGCCAGCAGGTCCTTCGGAAGGGGGCCGAGAGAAGCCTGGGGCCCCTCGGCCGTGATGGGCGTCAGGGTGTTCGCCTGGGCGCCGAAGGCCCTGCCCCGCTGGACGTCGTTCACCAGGATGGCGTCCAGGCCCTTCTTCTGCAGCTTGGCGGCGGCATGGTCCAGATGCTTCTCGCTCTCCGCGGCGAAGCCCACCATCCACTGCCCTGGCCGCCGGGCCGCGGAGAGCGTGGCCAGGATGTCCGGCGTGCGCACCAGGGCCATGGTCTCGGGCCCCTCGCCCTTCTTCACCTTCTCGGCGGCATAGGTCTCCGGCCGCTGGTCGGCCACGGCGGCGGCTCCCACCAGGCCGTCGGCTGCGGCCCACCGCGACTGGCAGGCCGCCAGCATCTCCTGGGCGCTGCGGACGCGGACCGTCTCCACGCCCCAGGGCTCCGGCAGGTCGCCTCCCAGCACCAGCTGCACACGGGCGCCCGCGTCCCGGAAGGCCCGGGCCAGCTCGAGGCCCATGGTTCCGGTGCTCCGGTTGGTGAGGGTGCGGACAGGATCGAGGTCCTCCCGCGTGGGGCCCGCAGTGATGAGCACCCGCCGGCCGTCCAGGCTCCGGAGCTTGGGACTGCCATACATCAGGATGGCTTCGGCGATGGCCGGCACCTGGGCGAGCTTGCCCGAGCCTTCCTCCCCGCAGGCCAGGAGGCCGTCGTCGGGATCCACCACGGAGTGTCCGAAGGAGCGCAGCCTCTCCAGGTTGGCCTGGACGGCCGGATGCCCCCACATGCCGGTGTTCATGGCCGGGGCCCAGAGGATGGGGGCCCGTGTGGCCAGCAGCACCGTCGTGAGCAGGTCCGTGGCCAGGCCGTTGGCGGCCTTCCCGATGACATCGGCCGTGGCCGGCACCACGGCCACGAGGTCCGCCCAGCGGGCCAGCTCGATGTGCTCGATGCTCGGGTTGGCGCGCCACTCTCCCTGGTCCGGATTGGCCCCGTAGCAGGGCTCGGCGGTCAGGCTGCTGAGGGTGAGGGGGGTGATGAACCGGGCCCCCGCCTCGGTGAGGATGCAGCGGACCCGATGACCGTCATTGGCCAGCAACCGGGCCAGATCAGCGGACTTGTAGGCGGCGATGCCGCCCGGGATGCCGAGGACGATCTGCATCGGGGCTCCTGGAACGCTCCATGCTACTCCATGCACGTTGATCCATGGCTCCACGGGTGTTATGCTTCCTGGTTCGGAGTGGCCCATGACCCAGCGCACCATCGTCCGTGTCCCGGAAGAAATCGGTAACAAGTACCGCTTCGTCGTCGTGGCGGGCAAGCGCTGCGACCAGCTCCAGCGCGGCGCCTTCCCCAAGGTCGAAGTGGTCGTGCCCGTGAACAAGCACGGCCAGGCCCAGGACGCCCCCAAGCTCGCCTCTTTCTGGGGCCAGGTGGCCATGGCCGAGGTCGAGGAGAACCGCATCGCCTTCGAGGAGCCCGAGATCCTCACCATCGAGGACACCACGGTGGTCCCCATCTCGGGCGAGTGAACGGAATCCTCCCTTCGGAACGCCCCCGCGATGGGGGCGTTCCTTTGTCGGGCCTCGATTTCCACGGACGATGAAATAGTTCTTGCCAAGCGGTGGGGGCGAAGCGATGATTCAACGTCTGTTGAATTGGAGCATCATGCCCACCCACCCCCGCCCCCGCGGACCCAAACCCAACCGGATGGACCCCGACCAGCTCCTGGACGCCGCCCAGGAGGTCTTCGCGCGGGACGGCCTCCGGGCCGCCAGCCTGCGTGCCATCGCGAAGCAGGCCGGGTGCGACCCGGCCCTGATCTACTACCACTTCGACAGCAAGGAGGCCATGTTCGCCGCCCTCCTGGCCCGCCGGTTCCCTCCCATCCAGAAAGAGCTCGAGGCCCTGTCCGCGCCGGAGGATCCGCGTCCCACCGCCCTGAGGCTCTGGGAAGTCGTGCGGATCTACCACCGGAACCTCAAGGATGATCCGGGAATCCGGTCCCTCATCCGGGGCGAGATCGTGCACGGGGCCGAGGGGCTCGCGGACATCCTCCAGGAGCGGATCCGCCCCATCATGATGGCGGTCAAGAGCATCCTCGACCGGGGCATCGCGCTCGGGGAGCTGCGGGCGGACCTCCACCCCCTGCTGGGCACCTTCTTCCTTGTGCGGATGCACCTCGAGATCCTCGACCTGCTGCCCACCGTGCTGTCCCGCCTCATGGGGCTCCCCCGCGACCGCGCCGTGGAGACCGGACTGCAGGCCTGGTTCGACCTGTACTGGCGGGGCATCGCGAAGGATCCGTCCATCCCGTTGCCACCCTTGCCCGAGCTTTCCGCAGACGTGAACGCCACCAAGGAGACCCACCCATGACACCAGCCCGCCGGCCTCTTTCCTTCGCCCTGGGGGCCCTCCTCGGCGGCGCGGCCCTTCTGGCCGTCGGCTGCCGGAGCCGGCAGGATGACAGGATCAAACTCTCCGGAAACATCGAGGTCATCCAGGTGGAAGCCAGCTTCCGGGTGGCCGGGAAAGTGCTCGAACGCCCGGTGGACGAAGGCCAGGCGGTCCAGGCCGGGCAGCTGCTGGCCCGGCTCGATGCCAGGGATCTCGAGCAGCAGGTGGCCATTCGCCAGGCGGACGCCGCCACGGCCCAGGCCGCGTTGAATGCCGCGCTGGCGGGCTCCCGCAAGGAGGAGATCGCCGCCTCCAAGGCCGCTCTGGAGCAGGCCCAGGCGGACCTCCGCCGACTGGAACCCGACGAGGCCCGCATCCGCGACCTCTACCAGAAGGGCATCCTTTCGGTGCGCGACTACGAGGCCAGCCGCGCCTCCCTGGAGGCCTCCCGCGGGAAGGTCCAGCAGGCGGACCAGCAGTACACGCTGGTCCGGAAGGGCCCCCGCAAGGAGGACATCGACCAGGCCCGCGCCCGCTTCGAGCAGGCCCGGCAGGCCCTCGAGCTGGCCCGCACCCAGCTGGGCTACGCCACGCTCATGGCACCGAGCGCCGGGGTGATCCTCTCCAAGAATGTCGAGCCCATGGAGTACGTCTCTCCGGGCACGGCCGTGGTCACCATGGCCAACCTCGACCAGGTGTGGCTGCGCGCCTACGTGGAGGAGGCGGACCTGGGCCGGGTGAAGGTGGGGCAGAAGGCCTACGTCACCACCGACTCCTTCCCCGGGAAGCGCTATGAGGGCCGCGTGGCCTTCATCGCCTCCGAGGCCGAGTTCACACCCAAGGCCGTGGAAACGCGCAAGGAGCGCACGAAGCTCGTCTATCGCATCAAGATCGACATCGCCAATCCCGCTATGGAGCTCAAGCCCGGCATGCCCGCAGACGCCGAGATCCTCCTGGACGGCCGGTGATGGAGACCCTCCGGACCCAGGCGCTGACGCGCCGCTTCGGGGATCTCGTGGCCCTCGACCAGCTCACCCTCGCCGTGGAGGAGGGAGAGATCTTCGGGCTGGTCGGGCCCGACGGCGCGGGCAAGACCACCACCATGCGGCTGCTGACCGGGATCCTCGAACCCAGCTCCGGCGAGGCCTGGGTGGACGGCCTGCACACGGTCCGGGAAACCGAGGCCATCAAGGACCGCATCGGCTACATGTCCCAGCGCTTCGGCCTGTATCCCGACCTCACCGTGCAGGAGAACATCGACTTCTACGCGGACCTCTACGAAGTGCCGAAGGCCGGCCGGGGCGAGCGGATGGAGCGCCTCCTGGCCTTCAGCAACCTCACGCCCTTCCGGCGCCGCCAGGCCGGCAACCTCTCCGGGGGCATGAAGCAGAAGCTGGGGCTCGCCTGCGCCCTCATCCACACGCCGCGGGTGCTCTTCCTGGATGAGCCCACCAACGGCGTGGACCCGGTCTCCCGCCGGGACTTCTGGCGCATCCTCTACCAGCTCCAGCAGGAGCGGGTGACCATCTTCGTCTCCACGGCCTACCTGGACGAGGCGGAGCGCTGCAACCGCATCGGCCTGCTCCACCAGGGCCGGCTCATGGCCTGCGACACCGTGGATGGCGTGAAGGGGCTCCTGCGCGGTGCCCTCCTGGAGCTCCGTTGCGAGGCCCCGCGTCCCGCGGCCCGCCTCCTGCGCGAGGCCGCCATCGGCTCCGTGGCCCTCTTTGGGGACCGCCTCCACGTCCTGGTCGAAGACGAGGCGCGGGGACGTCAGGCCGTGGAGGCGGCCCTCCGGGCGGGGGGGATCGCCCTCCGCGAGCTGCGGACCATCGAGCCGAGCCTCGAGGACGTCTTCACTTCGGCGCTGCCGGGAGGCTCGGCATGACCGACGCGGCCGGATCCTACGCCGTCACCCTGCGGAACCTCGAGCGCCGGTTCGGAGAGTTCGTGGCCGTGAACCGCATCAGCCTGGACGTCCGCCAGGGCGAGATCTTCGGGTTCCTGGGTCCCAATGGGGCCGGGAAGTCCACCACCATCCGCATGCTCTGCGGGCTTCTGGAGCCCTCCTCCGGCGAGGGCACCGTGGCGGGCCTCGACATCCGCACCCAGCGCGAGGAGATCAAGCGGCGCATCGGCTACATGAGCCAGAAGTTCAGCCTCTACGACGACCTGACGGTAGAGGAGAACATCGACTTCTTCAGTGGCATCTACCGCGTGCCCCGCGAGAAGAAGGCCGCGCGGAAGGACTGGGTGCTGGACATGGCCAACCTCCAGGAGCACCGCCACACCCGGACGGGCCTCCTTCCGGCCGGCTGGAAGCAGCGCCTCTCCCTGGGCTGCGCCCTCCTCCACGAGCCCCGGATCCTCTTCCTGGACGAACCGACCTCGGGTGTGGACCCCCTGAGCCGCCGCACCTTCTGGGACCTCATCTACGAGATGGCCAGCCAGGGTGTGACGGTCTTCGTCACCACCCACTACATGGAGGAGGCCGAATACTGCGACCGGCTGGCCCTCATCTACCGGGGGGAGCTGGTCGCCCTCGGCACGCCCAGCGACATGAAGGGCAGCCTCATGGCCGACCAGGTGCTCTCCGTCTCCTGCGAGCGCCCCCACGAGGCCCTGGGCGTGGCGGCCGGCCTGGAGGGCGTCCGGGACGCGGCCCTCTTCGGACGGGACATCCACCTCATGACCGAAGACGCCGGGGACCTCGCGCCCCGCCTGCGCCAGGTCCTGGAGGCCCGGGGCTTCCAGGTGGGCACCATGGAGCCCATCACCCCCTCCCTGGAAGACGTCTTCGTCTCCCTCATCGAGGCCCGGGACCGCGCCGACGGCTCCCAGCAGGAGTTCAAGGCATGAGCGGCTTCCGTTTCTCCCGCCTCCGCGCCGTGGCCCACAAGGAGTTCATCCACGTCTTCCGGGATCCGCGCGCCCTGGGCATCGCCATCGTGCTGCCCATGATCATGCTGATGATCTTCGGCTACGCCCTGACCATGGACCTGGACCGGGTGCCCCTCGCGGTGTGGGACCAGAGCCGGACGCCCCAGAGCCGGGAGCTGGTGAGCCGCTTCGAGGGCTCCCGCTATTTCTCCCTGGTGGCCAGCCCGGACACCTACCGGGACGTGGAGGAGGGGATCGTGACGGGCCGGGTGATGGTGGCCCTCGTGATCCCCGTGGAGTTCGGCAGGCAGGTGGCCTCGGGCCGGAAGGCCCAGGTGCAGGTCCTGACGGACGGAAGCGACGCCAACACCACCACCCTCGCGCTCGCCTACGCCGATGCCGTCGTCAAGACCTACTCCCAGGAGATCCTGGTGGAGAAGGTCCGGCGCCTCACGGGACGCCCCCCCGCCCTGCCCCTGGACCTGCGTTTCCGGGCCTGGTTCAACACGGACATGGAGTCCCGCATCTTCATCGTGCCGGGCCTCATCGCCGTGATCATGATGCTCATCGCGGCGCTGCTCACCTCCCTCACCGTGGCCCGGGAGTGGGAGACGGGCACCATGGAGCAGCTCATCTCCACGCCCCTGCGGGGAAGCGAGCTGATCCTCGGCAAGCTGGCGCCCTACTTCGCCATCGGCATGGTGGACATGCTGCTCTCGGTGCTGGCGGGCCGCTTCCTGTTCGACGTGCCGCTCCGGGGCAGCCTCCTGCTGCTCTTCGGGGTCTCCGCCGTCTATCTGGTGGGCGCCCTCTCCCTGGGCATCCTCATCAGCGCCAAGGCCAAGTCCCAGCTCCTGGCCAGCCAGTTCGCGTTCGTGGCCACCTTCCTGCCCGCCTTCATGCTCTCGGGCTTCATGTTCGACATCAAGAACATGCCCCCGGCCCTCCAGGCGTTCACCTATCTCATCCCCGCGCGGTACTTCGTCGTCTTCCTCCGGGGCCTCTACCTCAAGGGGACCGGCCTCGCCGAACTCTGGCCCCAGGGCCTCCTGATGGCGGTCTTCGGGGCGGCGATGCTCATTCTCGCGATCCGCAGCTTCAAGAAGCGCCTGGCCTGAGGAGGCCCCATGCTCGAACGCCTCATCCGGATGCTGATCAAGGAATTCATCCAGGTGCTCCGCAACCCGAGGATGCGGGCGGTCCTGTTCGTCATGCCCGTGGCCCAGGTCATCATCATCGGCTACGCGGTGAACACCGACGTCCGCCACGTGCCCATGGCCGTCTACGACCTGGACCGCACCCCGGCCACCCGCGACCTGGTGGCCCGCTTCGAGGGCTCAGGCTGCTTCGATGTGGTGAGGCACATCGGCTCCGAGCCGGAGATCCAGGAGATCCTGGATTCGGGCGAGGCCAAAGCGGTGCTGCGGCTGAACCGGGGCTTCGCCGAGGCCCTGTCCGGCGGCGGCACGGCCCAGGCCCAGTTCCTCCTCGACGGCTCGGACTCGAACACGGCCAGCGTGGCCCTGACCTATGCCGCGCAGATCTCCGGGGACTTCAACCGCGCCCTCCTGGGCCAGCGCTTCGCGCGCACCGCCGGCGTCCGGGTGGACGCCGAGCCCGTCACCGTGGTGTCCCGGGCCTGGTTCAACGCCAACCTGGACAGCCGCCACTACTTCGTTCCCGGCGTGCTGGCCATGATCGTCGCCGTGCTCACCATCATCCTCTCCAGCATGTCCATCGTCCGGGAGCGGGAGGTCGGAACCATGGAGCAGATCATGGTCACGCCCATCGGGCGGCTGGAGTTCATCCTCGGCAAGACCATCCCCTTCGCGATGATCGGGTTCGTGGACGTGGCGATCATCGCCCTCATCAGCGTCTTCTGGTTCCAGGTGCCGCTCCGGGGCTTCCCCCCGTACCTGTTCCTGGGCACGGCCCTCTACCTGCTGAGCACCCTGGGGATCGGCCTCTTCATCTCGACGGTCAGCTCCACCCAGCAGCAGGCCATGATGACGGCCTTCTTCTTCATGCTGCCGGCCTTCATGCTCTCGGGCTTCGTCTATCCCATCGCCAACATGCCCAAGATCGTGCAGATCCTCACCCTCCTGAACCCCATCCGCTACTACCTCGTGATCATCCGCAGCGTGTTCCTAAAGGACCTGAGCCTCGGGGTGCTCTGGCCGCAGATGCTGGGGCTCCTTCTCCTCGGAGGCACCATGCTGCTGCTCGCGGCCAGCCGGTTCAGGAAGA
This sequence comes from Geothrix fermentans DSM 14018, assembly GCF_000428885.1. Lineage (GTDB taxonomy): Bacteria > Acidobacteriota > Holophagae > Holophagales > Holophagaceae > Geothrix > Geothrix fermentans. The sequence goes on from NZ_KE386810.1 coordinate 520,917, forward strand.
CCATGAGTTGAGGCGGGCGGGGTGAGGCAAGCCGGCCCCGCCCGGACTCAGGCGAACCGGTAGCTCGCCAGGCTCAGGCTGCCCAGCTGCCAGCCTTCGAAGAGCGGCTCGGGAACCACCTGGGCGGCGCCCAGCGCCACGAACAGCGGATCCAGGTGCTCGGAGGTCGGAACCGATTCCGCGGCGCCGGGGGCCTTCCGCCAATCCGCGAGGCCCGCCGCATCCCCCGCCGCCAGGCGCTGGTCCACCCAGGCCTGGAAGTCCCGAGCCCAGGGCTGGGGACCGGTGGCATCGGACCAGTCCAGGCGCCGGAGGTTGTGCACTACGCCCCCGCTGCCGACGATCAGCACGCCCTGCTCGCGCAGGGGGGCCAGCGCCCTGCCCGCCGCGAGGAGCAGCTCCGGGGTCCGGGGCCGGGGCAGAGAGAGCTGCAGCACCGGCACCTCGGCCCTGGGAGCCAGGTAGCGGAGAGGGACCCAGGCCCCGTGGTCCAGGGGACGCTGCGCGTCCAGCGCGGCCTCCAGCCCGGCGGCCCGGAGGAGACCGGCCGCCTCCGCGGCCAGGCCCGGCGAACCCGGCGCAGGATAGTCCAGGGTGTACAGGACTTCAGGGAAACCGCCGAAGTCGTGCATGACGCCCGGGGTTTCTGCCGAAGAGAGGAGGAAGGGGCCCGCGGATTCCCAGTGAGCGGAACAGACCAGGATGGCGCGCAGGGCGGGCAGTTCGTGCCCAAGGGTGGAAACCGCCTCGCCCCAGGCGCCGCCCTCCAGGGCGAGCATGGGCGAGCCGTGGGCGAGGAAGAGCGCGGGGAGAACGGAGGATCCGGCCATGAGCTAAGGATGGTTCTTTTTTTATGTGTTTCAACTTCTTTTTTTGGAACCGCCTCCCCGGTCCTTCCCCGCGATTGGAGGGTAAGCTAAGGGACATCAGCTCCTGGAGCCCGCATTGAACCTCAGGCTTGGCGTCAACATCGATCATGTGGCCACCCTCCGGCAGGCCCGGGGAGGCCATGAGCCCGAACCCGTCGCCGCGGCCCTGCTGGCCCAGAGCGCCGGGGCCCATGGCATCACCGTCCACCTCCGCGGCGACCGCCGGCACATCCAGGACCGCGACCTCCGGGTGCTGAAGGAGGTCCTCGCGATCCCCCTGAACGTGGAGTGCGCGGCCACGCCCGAGTCCCTGGAGGCGGTCGTGCCCTTCCGGCCCTCCTGGATCACCCTGGTGCCGGAAAGCCGCGAAGAACTCACCACTCAGGGTGGCCTCGACGCCATCTTCCTCCAGGGGATGCTGCGTCCCGTCCTGCGGGAGCTGCGCAGCGCGGGCATCCGCGTGAGCCTCTTCGTGGACCCGGTGCTGGATCAGGTGAAGATGGCCGCCAAGCTCGAAGCCGATGCGGTCGAACTGAACACGGGGATCTACAGCGACCTGCCCATGGATTCCGACGCCACCCTCGAGCTGGGCCGGATCCGCGACGCGGCCCGCCTGGGCAGCCGCCTGGGCCTGCGGGTGCTGGCCGGCCACGGCTTGAACCTCCAGAACGTGGGGCCCGTCGCCGCGCTGCCCGAGATCGAGGAGCTGAACATCGGCCACAGCCTCATCGGGCGCGCGGTGCTCGTGGGCCTGGAACGCGCGGTGGAGGAGATGCTCGGGGCCATGGCGGAGGCCAGGCCTTGAGCAATCTCCGCGGTACCCTGGAAAGCATTGCCCTGACCGACGTGGTCCAGCTGCTCCACGTCAACCGCAAGGCCGGCATGCTCCAGGTGACCTCGGGGAAGACCAGCGGCGTCCTCTACTTCTCCCAGGGCGAGGTCATCCACGCAGAAACAGTCGCTGCGCGCGGCGAGACCGCGGCCTTCGAGATCCTCGAGTGGGCGACCGGGCAGTTCGAGTTCCTGGCCACCCAGATCCAGGTCCCTGCCTCCATCCGCCGCACGGTGCCGGACCTGCTCATGGACTCGGCGCGCCTCCAGGACAGCCGCCGGCGCCTCCACGGCATCTTCCCCAGGCTCACGGCCGTTCCCTGGCCCACCATGAGGCCGCCGGAGCTCCTCGAAGGCATCAAGGTGTTTGCCGAGGACCGCCGGGTCATGCCCTTCTTCGATGGCTACCGGGACTTCCAGGACATCATGGCCGCCACGGGCCAGAACGACGTGGCCGTCCTCCAGGCCGCCTCGCTGCTCAAGGAGGCGGGCCGGCTCGAGGTGCTGGAGCCGGACGCCCATGTCACGGTCGCCGAGTTGAAGACCGGCCTCTTCCGGAAGGCGGACCACCTGGGGCTGCCCAAGGCCATGGAGGGATGGTGGACGGTGCTGGGGCCCTACCGCCATGGCATCCAGAACCTGCGCGTCATCTGGCCCAAGGGACCCGCGGTGGAGCGGGTGGAGTTCCTTCCAGGGCTCCCCGAGAAGCACGTGGCCATCCCCCGGGACATCCTGCAGGCCTGGGGATTGTCCGAAGGCGCGCACGTGAAGGTTCGGCCCGCCCCCTGATGGGGATCAGACCAGGGTGATCTCCAGATTGCCGATGCCCTCGATTCCGCAGGTCACGCGGTTCCCGCGGACCAGGGCCCCCACGCCCGAAGGCGTGCCGGTGAAGATGAGGTCACCGGGCGCCAGGGCCACGTAGGCCGACAGGTGGGCGATGACCTCCGCCACGTTCCAGGTCATCTGGGACAGGTCGCCGCGCTGGCGGTCGACGCCGTCCACGGCCAGCCAGATGGCACCGGCACCAGGATGGCCGCAGGTCGAGACCGGCATCAGCGCCGACACCGGTGCCGACTGGTCGAAGCCCTTGGCCATCTCCCAGGGCTGGCCCTTGTCCTTGAACTTCGCCTGGAGATCCCGCCGGGTGAGGTCGATGCCCACCGCATAGCCGTAGACGCAGTCCAGGGCCTTCTCCGCGGGGATGTCCCGGCCGCCCGCGCCCAGGGCCACCACCAGCTCCACCTCGTGGTGGAGGTTCGAGGTGAGGGGCGGGTAGGCGATCTCGCCGCCGAGGGGTACCACCGCATCCGAGGGCTTGCCGAAGAAGAAGGGCGGCTCGCGGGTGGGATCGCCGCCCATCTCCCGCGCATGGTCGGCGTAGTTCCTTCCCACGCAGTGGATCCGGCGCACCGGGAAGCGGCCTTCGGTGCCGACCACCGGCAGGGCCGGCCGGGGGAGGGTGGGAATGACAAACGCCATGGGGATGCTCCTAGCCTTTCGCCCGGGGATGGGCCTTCTCGTACGTGCGAGCCAGCTCTTCGAGGCCCAGATGAGTGTAGCGCTGGGTGGTGCTCAGGCTGGCGTGGCCCAGCAGTTCCTGGATGGCGCGCAGGTCCATCCCGCGGTTCAGCAGGTGGGTGGCGAAGCTGTGCCGGAGGGCGTGGGGGCTCACCCGCGAGCGCACCGCCGCGGCCTCCAGCGCCGTCCTCAGGAAGGCCCGCACGCTGGTGGGCGTGAGCCGGCCTCCGCGCTGATTCAGGAAAAGGGCCGGACTGGGGGGCAGTTCCTTCTGGGCGAGGAACGCGGACCTTAACCCCAGGTAGGCATCCAGAATGGCCGCCGCCTGCGCGTGGTAGGGCACCAGCCGCTCCTTGCGCCCCTTGCCCAGCACCCGCAGCGTGCGCTGTTCCGTGAGCAGGTCCTGGAGGTCCAGGCCCACCAGCTCGGACACGCGGAGGCCGGAGGCATAGAGCAGCTCCAGCAGGCAGGCCAGCCGTGCCGAGGGGAAGTCCACGGCGGGCGGAAGATCCAGCAGGGCCTGGCTCTCGCCCTCGGTGAGGAAGGCGGGCAGCCGCTTGGGCTGCTTCGGGTTCCGCAGTCCCGAGGCGGGGTTCTTCGGGATGCGCCGGGTCTCCCACAGCCAGCGGAAGAAGGCGCGGGCCGTGGAGAGGATGCGGGCCTGGCTGGCGGGATCCAGGCCGCGATCACCCAGCTCCAGCGCGAAGCCCCGCAGCGTGCGGGGGCTGATATCCCAACCTACCCAGAGACAACGTACGGCATGGTCCAGAAGTTTTTCCAGATCGCCATGCTGGGCCCGCGCCGTGTGCGGGGACACTCCGCGCGCGCGCTGCTCCAGGTGGAAGGCCTGGATGCCCTCGCCCAGCGGTACCGCGCCCTTCCCTGCTACCATGTCCGCACATCCCCAAGTGTCCGGAGTCATTGTGGCGCAGCCCGTCGAGACCATTGCCCAGCTTTTCTATGCCGCGGCGGAGCGGAACCTTCCGGACGCCCTGGCCTCCAAGCAGAACGGTGTCTACGTGCCCATCTCCCACGCGGAAGTGGTGGCGCGGGTCGAGCGGCTGGCGCTGGCCATGGCGGCCCATGGACTCAAGGCCGGGGACCGGGTGGCCTTCATGTCGGAGAACCGCCCGGAGTGGGCCATCGCGGACTTCGCCTGCGCCATCCAGGGCATCCCGGACGTCACCATCTACGCCACGCTGAACGCCGAGCAGGCCGCCTTCATCCTCAGGGACAGCGAGGCCCGCTGGGCGCTCTGCTCCACCCGCGAGCAGCTGGACAAGGTGCTGGGCCACTGGAACGAGCTCCCCCGCCTCGAGGCCGCGATCCTGATCGACGGCGAGCTGCCCGCCGGCACGGGCCGGACGCTCTTCCTGTGGTCCGATCTCCTCCGCGAGGGAGAGGGCATGGAGGCCCGCCGCCCCGAGGTCCGCGCCTGGGGCGCGCAGCGGAAGGCCTCGGACATCCTCACCCTCATCTACACCTCGGGCACCACCGGCGATCCCAAGGGCGCCATGCTCACCCACGGCAACCTCGTGTCCAACGTCCTGGCCTCCCGCGCCACCGTGAGCAACATCGGGGAGGGCGAGCGGGCCCTGAGCTTCCTGCCCCTCACGCACATCTTCGAGCGCATGGCCGGCCACTTCCTGTGGTTCCACGCCGGCGCCTCCATCTACTACGCCGAGAGCGTGGCCACCGTGGCCGCCGACATGCTGGAGGTCAAGCCCACGCTCATGGCCTCGGTCCCGCGCATCTACGAGAAGATCTTCGCGAAGATCTACGACACGGTGTCGGCGGGCAGCTTCATCAAGCGGCTGATCTTCCACTGGGCCATGCTGGCCGGCCGCCAGGCGGTGCCCTACCTCATGAAGGGCCAGGAACCCCCTTCATGGAAGGGCATGTGGTACCGCACCGCCAAGGCCGTCGTCTTCGAGAAGATCCGGCAGCGCACCGGCGGACGCCTGAAGATCGCCATCAGCGGCGGCGCGCCCCTGGGCGGCAAGATCATGGAGTTCTTCTGGATCATCGGACTGCCCATCCTCGAAGGCTACGGACTGACCGAGACCAGCCCCGTCATCACCGTGAACCGGCTGGGCGACGTGATCCCCGGCTGCGTGGGACTGCCGCTCTACAAGGAATGGGAGGGGCGCCCCTTCGTGAAGATCGCGGAGGACGGCGAGATCCTCTGCCAGGGGCCCAACATCATGACGGGCTACTGGAACAACGAAGCGGCCACCCGGGAGGCCATCGATTCGGAGGGCTACTTCCATACCGGGGACATCGGCCATCTCGACGACCAGGGGCGCCTCTACATCACGGACCGGAAGAAGGAGCTCATCGTCACCAGCGGCGGCAAGAAGGTGGCCCCCCAGCCCATCGAGAACATGCTCAAGGTGGACAAGTACATCTCCCAGGCCGTGCTCATCGGCGACAAGCGGAACTTCATCAGCGCGCTCATCGTGCCGAACTTCGACAGCCTGGTACGCTGGGCCGGCTACAAGAAGATCACCTTCAAGAGCCACGCCGACCTCATCCAGAACCCCCTGGTCTATGCCAAGATCGGCAGCCGCGTCGAGCGCATCAACGAACGCCTCTCGAACTACGAGCGCATCAAGAAGATGGTGCTGCTCGCCGAGGAGATGACCCTGGAAGGGGGGCAGCTCACGCCCTCGCTGAAGGTGAAGCGGCGGGTCGTCAACCAGATGTACGCCTCGCAGATCGAGTCGATGTACCAGGATTCCAAAATCTGAACCCCGCAGGGGCCGGTCAGGTCCGGCCCTGCCTGGCCAGGTAGCGGCGCACGGCCTCCTGGGTCTCGGGCGCCTTCATGCCAGCCTCGGCGGCGATCCGCATGGCCTCAGGCACCGGCATGCCCTTGTCCAGGACCAGCCAGGGGCAGACGGCCGCGGCGGCCCGGTTGCCATTGCTGCAGTGGACCACGACCTTCGAGCCCTTCGGCATGTCCCGCAGCACCGACCTCAGGAACTCGAAATCCGCGGCGGGAGGCGTCTTGCTGATGGCGTACCGCAGGTAGCTGATCCCCAGATCCTGCAGGCGGGAGGATTCGGACTCGCAGTCCAGGTCAGGCTCATCATCCCGACGGAGGTCGATGACATGGGTGATGTGCTCTTTCTTCATGGCCACGCAGGTCGCCGGGTTCGGCGGGCCCTTCAGGACATAGATGCCCGCGCGCACCTCCACGGCGTTGGGGATGGCCGACTCCCCGGCCTGGAGCACAAGCGCCGGAAGCAGCAGGAACAGGGTCCGGGACATGGAATCCTCCGCGAGTACGCCTGGACATCCAGGCCGGGTCGCGGAAACCACCGGAGAGGCCTTCGGCTGCGGAGCCAAGGCCCGGGCGGGCGGGTCTCCACAGCCATCAATGTAGGCCTTGTGGTCAGCTATTCAATGCCGGGCGTCACACCGTCCTGGAAAAAGGCGTCTTGGCGCTGAGCTTGGCGAGGTAGGCGTCGAAGGGCTGCACCAGGTTGCGGACGAAGCGCCGGCCGAGCTGGGTGATGAAGACGCCCTCGGGGCGGACCTCCACGGTGCCCTGGGGCACCTCCTCCTGGAGCTGCGCGACGGCATCGGCGAAGAGGACCGGGCCGTCCACGCCGAAGCGCTGCTTCAGGTCGGCCCACTTGAGCTCGAAGTGGCCCATGAGGTGGTGGATCACCCAGCGGCGCAGCTCGTCGTCCTCGGACAGGCGGTGGCCCTTGTGGACCGCCAGGTGGCCGTCCGTGATGCTGCGCTCCCACTTGGCGAGGATCTTCTCGTTCTGGGCGTAGACACCCGCCACGTTGGAGATGGCGCTGGGACCGAAACCCACCAGATCCGTGCCGGCAGCCACGGCGTAGCCCATGAAGTTGCGGATGAGCCGGCCCTCGTTCACGGCCTTGGCCATGGGGTCGCTGGGATGGGCGAAGTGGTCCATGCCGATGGCCACATAGCCCGCCTTCTCCAGGATGTCCGAGGCCAGGAGCAGCAGGTCCAGGCGCAGGTCCGGGGAAGGCAGTGTCTCAGCGGGAATGCTGCGCTGGAAGGGCATGATGCTGGGCAGGTAGGCGAAGCCGTAGATGGCCATGCGGTCCGGGTTCAGCTCCAGCGTCGCCTTCAGCGTGTGGCGGAAGGTGTCCATGGTCTGGCCCGGCAGGCCGTAGACCAGGTCCAGGTTCACGCCCTCGAAGCCCAGCTCCCGGCACTGCTTCATGGCCGTGAGGGTGTGGTCCCAGGTCTGGCCGCGGGTGATGAGGGCCTGCACGTTCTCGTCCAGGTCCTGCACGCCGAACGACACCCGGTTGAAGCCCAGCTCGCGCAGCGTCGGCAGCTGGTCCGGCTCCAGGAAGGTGGGATCCACCTCGATGGCGATCTCGGCGCCGGGCTGGAACTCGAAGCGCTCCTTGAACAGGTTGAAGGTCCGCTTGAGGTCAGCCGCCTTCAGGTAGGTGGGCGTGCCGCCGCCCCAGTGCAGCTGGAGGGCCTTGCGGCGGTCCTTCAGGCGGGCGCAGACCAGGTCCAGCTCCTTCGTCACGGCCGCCAGGTAGGCCTCGACGGGATCGTACTGGGGGCTCACCACCACGTTGCAGCCGCAGTAGGCGCAGCGGCGGGGGCAGAAGGGGATGTGGAGGTAGAGCGACAGGGCCTCGTCCTTGCGGGCATCGGCGCGCTCGAGGGCCGAGAGGACCTCGGGCTCCGGGAAGTCGTCGGACCAGGCCGGGGGCATGGGATAGCCCGTATAGCGCGGGCCGGGACGGTCGTAACGGCGGATGAGATCGGCGAGCTGGTTCATGCGGAGGTCCGTTCGGAAACGAGGAGAGAAACTGCTTACCACCAAGACACCAAGACACCAAGAACTGCGAAGGAATGCTTTTGCATTTCTTGGTGCCTTGGTGTCTTGGTGGTGATCCTTTTCATGCCTTTACTTCATCGAGCACCGCCCCCACCACGGCGGGGTCGGTCTCGGGGGTCAGGCCGTGGCCGAGGTTGAAGATGTGGGGATGGCCCTTCATGGCGTCCACGATGGCCCGGGCCTTCCGGGTGGCGGTTTCCTTGCCGGCCAGCAGGGCGACGGGGTCGAGGTTGCCTTGGAGTACCATCTTGGGGAAGCGGCGCCGGGCCTCGGCGATGGGCACCTGCCAGGGCACCGCCAACCCCTTGCAGGGCAGCTGGTTGAGGCTGTCCGGGAGGTAACCGGTGCGGGCGAAGAAGAGGGTGGGCGCCGCCGTCACCTGGGAGAGGGTGCGCTCCACGGCAGGCAGCGCGAAGGTCGCGTAGTCGTCCGCGTCCAGCTCGCCGGCCCAGGTGTCGAAGAGCTGCACGCCCTGGGCCCCGGCCTCGATGTGCAGGTTCAGGAGGCGGGCGGCGGCGTCCGCCAGCTTGTCCATCCACTTGCGGGCCAGCACGGGCTCCTGGTGGATGAAGGCCTTGGCCTTCGCCCAGCTCTTGCTGCCCTTCCCTTCGATGCCGTAGGCCAGCAGGGTCCAGGGGGCGCCGGCGAAACCGAGCATGGTCACCTTGGCGGGCAGTTCCCTCTTCACCTTGCGGATGGCCTCGCAGACAGGCTCGAACACCTTCTCGTCCAGGGGGCGATCGAGGTCGATCTGATCCAGGGTCTTGCCGATCCGGGGGCCGCCCTCGGGAATCGTCACCTCGCAGCCCAGGGCGTCGAGGATCACCAGGATGTCGCTGAAGATGATGGCGCCGTCGATCTGGGGAAAACGGCGGATGGGCTGTAGCGTCACCTCCGCGGCCAGGTCCGAATCGTTGAGCAGCTGCTCGAAGGTGGCCTTGGCCCGCACGGCGCGGTACTCGGGCAGGAAGCGCCCCGCCTGGCGCATGAACCATACCGGGGGCTTGTCGAGGGCGTTGCCATTCAGGACATGAAGAAGGGGCTGCATCGATGCTCCAATGATTTCAATTCAAGGAAACGACACTCGCAGAGGTTCGCAGAGAAGGCAGAGGGCACGGAGAAAGACAAAAGGAAAGCACCACTCTGCAACCTCTGTCTCCTCAGTCTTTGTCTCTGCGAGTGTTTTCATCTTCCACCAAGTCAGGCGAAACCCTTGGCCACGGCGGCCACGGCCTGCTTGAAGTGGGCCAGCTCGGGCTCGCCGTGGGCGGCGCCCAGGAAGGCCACTTCGTAGCCGCTGGGGGGCAGGTAGACGCCCTGGCCCAGCAGGGCCTTGTGCAGGCGGTTGAAGCTGCTGATGGCCTCGCCCTTCACGGCATCGCTGCGGCGCACGCCATCCTGGAACAGCGGCCAGAGCAGGCTGCCGTAGCGGGGGCAGTGGAGGCCCGGGATGGACTCGAAGGCCTCGGCCCACTTGGCGGCGTTGGCTTCCAGGCCGGCGTAGAAGGCCGGCGTCAGCTTCTCCATGGTGGCGAGGCCCGCGGCCATGGCCACGGGATTGCCCGACAGCGTGCCCGCCTGGTAGACCGGGCCGTCTGGCGCCACCACGCCCATGATGTCCTTGCGGCCGCCGTAGAGGCCCACGGGCATGCCGCCCCCGATGATCTTGCCGTAGGTGGCGAGATCGGGCGTGATGCCGAGGCGCTCAGCCGCGCCGCCGGGGGCCACGCGGAAGCCGCTGATGACCTCGTCGAAGATGAGGACCACGCCGTGCTTCGTGCACAGCTCGCGCAGCCGCTTGAGGAACTCGGGCCTCTGGAGCAGCAGGCCGTTGTTGGCGGGGATGGGCTCGATGATGGCCGCGGCCAGCTCGTTTCCGATCTCGGCGAAGGTGCGCTCCAGGGTCTCCAGGTCATCCAGCGTGACCACGGAGGTCAGCTCGGCGATGCCCTTGGGCACGCCCGCGCTGGTGGGGGCGCCGAAGGTGATGAGGCCGGAGCCGGCCTTCACGAGGAGACCGTCGCTGTGGCCGTGGTAGCAGCCCTCGAACTTGAGGATGCGGTCGCGGCCCGTGAAGCCGCGGGCGGCGCGCAGGGCGGACATGACGGCTTCCGTGCCCGAGGACACGAAGCGCATCTTCTCCACGAAGGGCACCATCGCCTTGATCTTGCGGGCCAGGGCCAGCTCGCGGCGGCTGGGCGCGCCGAAGGTGAGGCCCTCCTGCATGGACTCGGTCACGGCCGCAAGGATGTCGGGGTGGGCGTGACCCAGGATCAGCGGGCCCCAGGACATGCAGAGGTCGAGGAACTTCTGACCGTCCTCGTCCTCGAACCAGGCGCCGCTGGCCTTCTTGAAGAACTTGGGCGTGCCGCCCACGGCGCGGAAGGCCCGCACGGGGCTGGAGACGCCGCCCGGAAAATGGGTCAGGGCCTCGGCAAACAGGGTTTCGTTCGACATGGTTATTCCTCTTCCTTCCTTCGTGGTCTTCTGGTCTTCGTGGTCGGTGTAATCAGGAAATCCAGCCCTTCTCCACGGCCTCGCGCCCCGCGTAGGTGACGATCATGTCGGCGCCGGCGCGCCGGATGGCCAGGAGGTGCTCGTACATCAGCTGGTCGCCGTTCACCCAACCCAGGCGGTCCGCGGCCTTCACGCTGCTGAACTCGCTGGACACGTGGTAGGCGCAGATGGGGGCCAGGGTGCGCTCGCGAAGGCGCCAGATGAGGTCCAGGTTCGGCAGGGCGGGCTTGACCATGAGCATGTCCGCGCCTTCCTCGATGTCCAGCAGGGCGTCGCGCAGGCCTTCGCGGGCGTTGCGGGGATCCATCTGGTAGGTCTTCCGGTCGCCGAACTTGGGGCTGCTGTGGGCGGCCTCGCGGAAGGGGCCGTAGTAGGCGCCGGAGTGCTTGATGGCGTAGCTGAGGATGCTGGTCCGGGTGAAGCCGTGCTGGTCCAACAGGGCGCGGATGGCCGTCACGCGGCCATCCATCATGTCGCTGGGGGCCACCACGTCCGCGCCGGCCTCGGCGTGGCGCAGGGCCATCTCGGCCAGGATCGGCAGCGTGGGATCGTTCACCACCACGCCCTCGTCGTCCACCAGGCCGCAGTGGCCGTGGCTGGTGGCGCCGCAGAGGCAGACGTCCGTCATGACGATGAGGTCCGCGCCGAAGGCCTGCTTGAGGGCCCTGACGGTCTTCGGCACCACGCCCTGGGCGTCCTTCACGTAGGCCGCGTCGGCGCTCTTGAGGGCATCCTCCGGCACGCCGAAGAGCAGCACGCTGGAGATCCCCTTCTTGAGGTCCTTCTCCACCTGGCGGACCGTCTCCTCCACGCCGGCATTGAAGATCCCGGGCATGCTGGAGATCTCGGTCTGGCCGGGCTGGGGCTGCACGAAGTGCCCCTGGATGAGGTGGCGAGGGCGCAGATCGGTCTCGGCGACCAGGTTGCGCATGGCGGCGCTGGTGCGGAGGCGGCGGGAGCGGTTCAGCATGGGGATTCCTCCTTCTTCAGATGTTTCGCGAGCATGGCCCAGAGCAGGCTGGGCTTGGGTTCGCACCAGGCGTGGGCCGGAGCGCCGCCCTTGGCGAAGGCCTCGGCGGTGGCCTCTCCCCAGGCGTAGCGCTGCACGCCGTGGGCGATGGGGGCCAGGATCTCGGCCTGGAGCGGGCTGAGGGCCAGGACGCCCTCCACTTCAGGCAGGGGCGGGAAGGGATCCCGCGCCGCCTCGCGGTGGGTGATCCAGGGGTGGATCCGCCAATCCGTGCCCCGGGAGGCCACTTCCAGGTACTCCCGGCTGCGCTCCCCGCGGGCGAGGATGAAGTCGCCGCCCTGGGGGAACCGGGTGCGCAGCAGCTCCCACAGCGCCTCGGCCCGGGCCTCGGCGGGGACGTGCACCTCCAGGTCCTCGCGACCGAGGGCGTCCGCCGTGCCCGCCCCCTGCAGCAGGCACACCGTCCCGGCCGGAAGGGCTGGAGCGGCCATCCGCGCCCCGGCAGGGCTCAGCGCCAGGAAGGCCGTGGCATCCCCGAAGCCGAAGGGAGGCGGATTGCCGGTCACCTTCAGGCTGGTGAAGGCATAGGGAACCGGCTCCCAGCCGGCCTTCCGCACGGTGTCCGCCAGCGGGTGCTGGGCGGGCCGGGCCAGGGCCAGGCCGGGGGCGGCGAGATCGCTCATGACAGGCCCAGCCCCTGGAGGACCGTCTTCAGCAGGAGCGCGTCGTCGGTGCCCCGGGCCTCGGCCCGGCGGAGGTCCCCGTCGGGAGCGTAGGCGGCCCGGAGCAGCAGGGTGCCGTCCGCCTGGGGCGTGGCCAGGGCGCCCAGGGGCTGCTGGCAGCCGCCGCCGATGCCCGCGAGCACCTTGCGTTCGAGCGTGACGCAGCGGGCGGTCAGGGCGTCGTGGACTTCGGCCAGGACCTCCACGAGATCCGGACGGTCCGCCCGGGCCTCAGCCAGGAGGGCCCCCTGCCCCGGCGCCGAGGGCAGCTCGTCGGGGGTCAGCGGACGCACCGTGAGGCCCGAGAGGTCCAGTCCCAGGCGCTTCAGGCCCGCGGCGGCAAGGAGGGTGGCGTGGAGGGGGGCGTCGCGCAGCACGCCGTCGCGCACCCTCTGGAGGCGGGTCTGCACGTTGCCGCGGATCCAGGTGAACTTCGCCTTGGGGAAGAGCTGGCTCAGGACCCGCTCGCGGCGCACGGCGCTGGTGCCGATGGTGAGATCCTCAGGCGCGTCGGGCCGCATCACCAGCCAGTCCGAGGGATCCTCGCGCTTGGGGATGCAGGCGGAAACGATGCCCGCAGGCCGCTCCAGGGAGACGTCCTTGAGACTGTGGATGAGGAGGTCCGCGGCGCCAGCGGCCATGGCGTCCTCCAGCTCCTTGGTGAAGAAGCCGCCGCCCACCTGCTTGTCCAGGGGGCCCTGGAGCCACTGGTCGCCGGAGGTCGAGAACTTCCGCCAGGACACCTCGTAGCCCTTTGATTCGAGGAACCTCACCAGAGGCTCGGCCTGGCCCACGGCCAGGGCGGATCCGCGGGTGGCGACGGTGACGTGCTTCATGGTTTGGCTGCCTCTCCGTTCGGGTCCGGCTTGGGTTGGGTCTGGATCAGGGCCCGGAAGGCCAGAGTGCGGCCGCGGGTCAGGATCTCCTTGAGGGCCTCGCGTTGGGTCTCGTCCAGCCCCTGCATGGAATCCTCAAGGGCCTTCACTTCCGCCTCCAGGGCACCCCAGGCCGAGTCCAGGCGCTCCTGGGCGGAGGCGAGGTGGCGCTTGTGGCCCCGGGCATGGGCGCGGTGGCGCAGACGCCCCGCGGCCCCCACGAGGAAGGCCTCGGCCTTGGTGGCGGCCTCGGCCCGCTGGGCCCGTGCCGTGGCGGTCTGGGCCAGGAAGGCGGAGAGGTCCACGCGGTGCACCCAGGGCAGCTGCTCCAGGCCGGGCTCGGAGTCCGGCGGCAGGGCCAGGTCGAGGATGCGGAGCAGGGGGCGCTTGAGCGTCTGCCAGGCGTCCAGGGTGAAGATCGGCTCCGGCGCGGCCGTGGCGCTCACGATGGCCTGGAACCCGGCGGGATCGCGCTGGAGCACCGGGAGGTCCACCACCGCCAGGCCCAGGGGATCCGCCAGGTCGTGGGCCTTGCTCCTGGTGCGGTTCGCGATGGCGACCTTGAAGCCGCGCTCCGGCAGCCGCTCGGCCAGGTACTGGGTCATGGGTCCCACCCCGACCAGGGCGACGGAGGAGCCCTCCGGCAGCCCCTCGCAGAGGTGCTTGAGGGCCACCGTGGCCACGCTGACGTTGCCGTCGGCCAGCCCGAGGCGCGAGCGCAGCCGCAGGCCCTCGCGGATCACATCCTCGAACACCGCCTGGGCCTCTTCGCCGGCCACGCCCACCTGGCGGGCCTGCGCGAGGGCATCCTTCATCTGCCCGGGGATCTCGCGATCACCCAGGTTGGCGGATTCCAGCCCGGCGGACATGGCGAGGAGGTGCACCCAGGCCTCCTCTCCCTCGTATCGGCGGACGCCGGGCCCCGGGTCCAGAGCTCCGGGATCGCCGCCCCAGACCATCCAGAGCACCCGCTGGCAGGTGGCCAAGTAGACGAGCTCCCGGGCCCCGGAGGCGCGCTGCCACTCCCGCAGGCGGGCCGGCACGCCATCCCTCACCACGTGCTGGGCCACCTGGTCCAGGTCGTGTACGGGGGCGTGGAAACTGAGGAGGACGGGTTCCATATCGGATCCGATTGTCAATTGGTCCTGGAGGGGCAAGGTCACCGCTTCGTCATGACGCCGCGATGTGGCGGCCATCACAGCCATCATCCTCCGAACAGCCCCTCGATGGCGTCCCAGTCCCATTCCGCCACCGGCGCCACCGAGCCCTCCCGGAGGGCCTGCTGCGTGAGCCACGCATCATAGACCACCAGGGCGCACATGGCCTCCGCCACCGGCACAACGCGGGGGGCGATGCAAGGATCGTGGCGCCCCTTGGTGGAGATGTCGGCGGCATGGCCCTCGCGGTCGATGGTCTTCTGCACCTTCGAGATGGAGCTGGTGGGCTTCACGGCCAGGCGCACCACCACGGGCGCCCCGGTGCTGATGCCTCCGAGGGTTCCTCCGGCGTCGTTCTTCAGCGGCCCCCCGGGGCCCAGCGGGTCGTTGTTCTCGCTGCCGCGGCGGCGGGCGCTCTCGAAGCCCGCACCCAGCTCCACACCCTTCACGGCGCCGATGGACATGCAGGCCAGAGCCAGCAGGCCGTCCAGCTTGCCGAAGGCCGGGTCACCCAGCCCCACGGGCAGCCCCTCGATCCACACCTCGCAGACCCCCCCCACGCTGTCGCCGTCCGCCAGGGCCGCCTCCACGGCGGCCCGCTGGGCGGGGAAGGTCTCCGGGTCGGCGACGCGGAGCGGGTTGGTCTCCACGAAGGCCCAGTCCAGCGCTGAGCCGGCGATGCCTGCGATCTCCCGGTTGAAGCCCCGAACCGTCACGCCCAGGGTGGCGAGCTGCTGCTTGGCCCAGGCGCCGGCGGCGACGCGGGCCAGGGTCTCCCGGCCGCTGCTGCGCCCGCCGCCGCGGGGATCGCGGATTCCGTACTTGCGATCGTAGGTGAGGTCCGCGTGGCCGGGCCGGAACAGGTCGGAGATGGCCTTGTAGTCGGCGCTGCGCTGGTTCTCGTTGAACACCGCCAGCGCGATGGGATGGCCCGTGGTGCGGCCTTCGAAGACCCCGCTGAGGACGTGCAGGCGGTCCGCCTCCTTCCGCGGTGTCACCAGGTCCGACTGGCCGGGCCGCCGGCGGTCCAGATCCCGCTGGATGGCTTCCAGGTCGAAAGGCAGGCCGGGCTTTACACCGTCCATCACGACACCCACCGCCGACCCATGGCTTTCGCCGAAGGTGACGATGCGGAACGTCCGGCCGAAGGAGGAGGGGGAATCGAAGAGCATCCCCCAGTCTAGGGTCTGTTTTGGAAATAGGCCCTGGTTCAGGCCTCCGACAAAAGCCCCATGAGCTGGGGGCCGACGGTCTCGACGCCATACCGGGCCCGGCAGGCACGGTCGGCGGCCTCCCGCCGGCGATCCACCTCGGCATCGTCCAGGCTCCAGATCTGCTCCAGGGCCTCCGCCAGGGCCTCCGGGGAAAAGGCGTCCACCACCCAGCCCAGGCGCCCCCCGTCCAGGATCTCCATGGGGCCACCGTGGTCGGGGCCCACCATGAGCAGGCCCTTGGCCGCGGCCTCCGGGTAGACCATCCCGAAGGGCTCATCCAGGGTCAGGAGGGCGAACACATCACAGGCCTCGTAAACCCGCCGGAGTTCCTCATCCGGCAGGTAGCCGTGGAACCGGATCGAGCCGGCCGGGCATAGGCTTCCGGCCAGGGTTTCCAGACGGTTGAGGAAGGGCCCCGCGCCCACCACGTGGAGCTCGCAGGGGACCGGGCTGGCCGACTGGAAGGCGGCGAAGCCGCGGATCACCGTATCAATGTTCTTGAGGACCTCCAGGCGCGAGTGGACCAGCACCCTGCGCACGGAACGCTCCAGCCCCGCCCGGTTCCGGCCGCCTTCGGGGAATCGAACGATGGGGTAGATCACCTCGTCCCTGCACCGGCCGTAGATGCTCCGCGCGTTATCCCGGCTGAACTCGCTGATGGCGTAGATGACGTCGAGGTTCCGGATAACCTCCAGGTCGTAGGTGTACCGCGCGTGGACGCTGGAATCGCGGCGCATCGACTGGTCGTGGTTGGCGAGCACCTTGGCGAAGGCCCGGGTGGCCTCCTCCGGGCCCTCGCCGCCGGTGATCGCGAGACGCGCCGCCAGCGCGGGATTGGCCTCGCGCATGTGGATGCCCCGTGGGGGCTCGTTGCACTGCCAGATCTTCCGCGCCCGGATGGGGGCCGCTCCGAGCATGGCGCTGGACGGGAAGTTGTGGGCGATCACCAGGTCGTAGCTCTTCAGCGCCTGGGAAGCGCGAATTCCCCGGCGGCGCAGCTTGGCCAGCCGGCTCCATCCGTACAGGGGATCGGTCCAGTGCCGTTTCTTCACGGTGTGGATGGGGATTCCCGCCAGCCGGGCGCCCCACCGGGCCTCGTCGAAACCCAGGGTCACGATCTCCGGCGCGGCCCCCTGGGCCCGGAAATGCTGAGCCTGGGCGGCCACCAGAAGCTCCGCGCCCCCGACGGTCTCGAACGATGGATGAAAGATGCCAAGGCGCACCAGGCCTCCTCTGTGATCCGCCCACATCCTGGACTTGAAGAAGGTGATGTTAGCATTGCGTTTCCCAATGTCCTGCAACGCCCTGAGCCGCCCTCGTGGCGGGGCCGCGCCCTCCCCGCATCCATGGAGCCCAACGCATGAAAGTCCTGGTGGTCGGAGGGTCTGGATTCGTGGGGAGGGCCCTCACCTCCCGGCTTCTCGAAGCCGGCCATGAGGTCGAGTCCTGGGATCGGGCTCCGCGCGACGGCGGTCCCGGATTCATGGCCAGGGCCGTGGATCTCCTGGGCGATGGAGAGCTTCCCCGGCCGGAAGGTGGCCCATGGGATGCCGCCTTCCACCTGGCCGCCTACTCCGTCCCGGGCATGGGGTGGACCCAGGACCTGGTCTTCGCCAACCTGCGCATGACGGCCCGGATCTTCGACCACTTGGCGGCCGTCGCCCCGGGCTGCCGCGCCATCTTCACTTCCAGCGCCTTCGTGTATGCCCCGAGCCCCCGCCCCCTCCGGGAAACAGACCCCCTTGGCTCCACCCATCCCTACGCCTTGTCCAAACATCTTGGGGAGACCTGGGCCCTGAGCCGCCGTGAGGCCCTGAAGGTTTTCATCGTTCGCCCCTTCAACCAGCTCGGCCCGGGGATGGCCGCCGGTCTGCTCGTCCCCGAGCTCCTGGAACGAATCCAGCGGGGCGAGAGCCCCATCCGCATGACGGGCCGGGATGATGTGCGGGACTTCCTCGACTGGCGGGATGCCATGGACGCCTACCTGCGTCTGCTGGAGGTCGACGCGCCCAGCGGCTCCATCTGGAACCTCTGTTCCGGACGCCCCACCCGGGTGTCCGAGCTGGTGCACGGCCTCCTGAGGGCCTGCGGCCAGGAGCGCCCGGTCCTGTTTGCGAATCCAGCGGTGGAGGCCCTGATCGGCGACCCCGCCCGGCTCATGGCCGACACGGACTGGCGGCCCTCCCGCACCCTCGAGGACACGGTCCAGGCCATCGCAGCCCTATCCTGAACCCCGGGGCGAAGCTGCTTTCTCCCGGTCTGCCCGCCGGTTAGAGTGAAAGTTTCGACGCAGAGGACTCCATGCAGAAGACCGCACTCATCACGGGCGTGACCGGCCAGGACGGCAGCTATCTGGCGGAGCTTCTGCTGTCCAAGGGCTACCAGGTCCATGGCGTGGTGCGCCGGGCCAGCCTCTTCAACACGGATCGCATCGACCACCTGCACGTGGGCGAGACGCCGGACCCCGCCTTCTTCCTGCACTATGGCGATCTCTCGGACGCCGGGGCCCTGCGGAACCTGCTGGACGAGATCCAGCCCGATGAGGTCTACAACCTGGGCGCCCAGAGCCATGTGCGCGTGAGCTTCGACCAGCCCGAGTACACCGTGGATGTCGTGGGCGTGGGCGTCATCCGGCTGCTGGAGGCCATCCGCAGCTACATGAAGCACACGAAGAAGCAGATCCGCTTCTACCAGGCGGGCAGCTCCGAGATGTTCGGCAGCGCCAAGCCGCGCCAGCACGAGGGCACCCGCTTCGAGCCCCGCAGCCCCTATGCCTGCGCCAAGGTCTACGCCCACTACCAGGTGATCAACCACCGGGAGAGCTACGGCCTCTTCGCCTGCAACGGCATCCTGTTCAACCACGAGAGCCCGCGCCGGGGCGAGACCTTCGTGACGCGGAAGATCACCCGGGCCGCCACGCGCATCAAGCTGGGCCTCCAGGACAAGCTGTTCCTGGGGAACCTCGACGCCAAGCGGGACTGGGGCTTCGCGGGCGACTATGTGGAAGCCATGTGGCGGATGCTGCAGCAGGACAAGCCCGATGACTACGTGGTGGCCACGGGCGAGAGCATCAGCATCCGGGACTTCCTGGGACTGACCTTCGGCCGCCTGGATCTGGACTGGCAGAAGCACGTCGAGATCGATCCCCGCTACTTCCGGCCCGCCGAGGTGGACCACCTGGAAGGCGATCCGTCCAAGGGCCGCCGCATCCTGGGCTGGGAGCCCAAGACCGACATCCGGACCCTGGCGGCCATGATGGTGGACTCGGACCTCAAGCTGGCCCAGAAGGAGCTGGTGCTCCGCGAGGCCGGCCACGCCGAGGCCCCCCGCGCCGGCTACCGCTGAAGCGCCATGCCCTCACCGTTCAGGGACTTCTTCCGGCGGATCCGGCACCGCCGCTGGGGCCGGGTGGTCCGGCGGATCGACCAGCTCGGAACCGAATTGGAGGCCCTGCGGAAGCAGATGGCGACCACAGCCGAACTGGTGGGCGGAATCGAGTGCCGGCGGGTGGCCGGCCTTCCGGACCACACGCCCTTGAAGGAGGCGGAGTTCCGCGTCCACTCCCAGTTCGGCGATGACGGCGTCATCCAGTACCTGTTCAGCCGCATTCCCGCCGTCCGCACCTTCATCGAGTTCGGCGTGGAGGACTACACCGAAGCCAACACGCGGTTCCTCCTGGTCCATGACGACTGGCGGGGGCTCATCCTCGATGGGCGCCCGGACCTGGATGCCGTGGTGTCGGCCCAGGGATTGCCGATGCTCCATGACCTGGAAGTCCGGAGCGCCTTCATCACGGCGGAGAACATCAATGGCCTGATCCGGGACGCCGGGTTCTCCGGAGAGATCGGCCTCCTCAGCATCGACATCGACGGCAACGACTACTGGGTGTGGCGGGCCATCACCGGTGTGTCCCCCCAGGTGGTGGTGGTGGAGTACAACGCCGTCTTCGGTCGCGACCGGGCCGTAACCATCCCCTACGACCCGGCCTTCACCCGCCAGGCCGCCCATCATTCCTGGCTCTACTTCGGCGCCTCCCTCCGCGCCCTCTGCCAGCTGGCGGAGGAGAAGGGCTACGCCTTCGTGGGCTGCACCAGCGCCGGGAACAATGCCTATTTCGTCCGCAAGGACCTGGCCGGTCCCTTCAGGATCCTCACGCCGGAGGAAGGCTTCGTGGACAGCCAGTTCCGGGAGTCCCGCGATGAGCGGGGCCGGATGAGCCGCCTGGGGGGATCCGCCCGCTGGGATGCCATCGCCCACCTTCCGGTGGTGGACCTGGTTTCGGGAGCCACGGTGCCCTTGGATCATGGGGATGTCCAGTGAACCACCCGACGAGACGAATCGCCCCAGCCGCCCTCCTGGCCTGTCTCCCCGTCCTGGCCCAGTCCCCCCGCTTCGGGCAGGGTGATGCCATCCGGGCCGAGTGGGCGCGCCAGCCCCTGGCCTGGACCGAGTCCCGGAAGGCCGCGCTTCCGCCCGAGGATCGGGAGCGGCTGGAGCGGACGATCCGCCGCCTCGGCGTCCCAGGCACCCCCACCCTGCTGCCGCCGGAGCTGGCCCAGCCCACCGAGGCCCTCTGGCTGGCGAAGGCCACCGCCGCCAGGACGCCCCGGGAACGCTTCGACGCCCTGTTCTTCCTGAACCGTCTGAAAAGCCCCAGGGCTCTTCTGGCCCTGGATGGGCTGGGAGCCCTGGAGGCCGCAACCTGGCCGAAGCACCTGCACCTGGAGGCCGCCATCGCCACCGCGCGCCTGAACGGCGGGGACCCTTCGCCCACCCTTCAGGCCTTCCTCGATGCCCTTCGGAAGGCCGGCAAGGTGGATCCCGTCCGCGCCCAGGCCGCCCGCCTGAGGCTGGTGATGGCCGGGAAGGAGAGGACGCTGCTGCCACCGGTCCCCGCGACCCCCGGCTCGATCCTGGCCCTGATGGATGCATGGAACCGGGCGCCCTGGCCCCTTCGCCGGGACCTGGCCCTGACCGCCTTCGCGACGCTTTCCCCGGACTCCCCCGCCTGGGGCCGGATGGGCCTCGCCCGCCCTGAGAAGGCCACCCTGGATCGGGCCTGCGTGGGCATCCTCTCCCGCCTGGCCGAAGGCGTCCCCAGGCCCGCCCCTGCTGAGGCCTTCGAGGTGCAAGGCTCCCCCTGGTCCTGCTCGATCCACCCTCTGGCCCAGTGGTACGGATTCCAGGCCCTGGCCCGCCTCGAGTCCCCCCTGCCCCGCCTCCAGCCGCTCCTGGACACAGACCCGCCCCTGGGCGCCTCGAGCCCTCTTCTCCGGGGTGCGCTGCTGCCCGCCTTGCGGATCCAGCGGCCCGGACGGGCGGATCAGCTGCGCGCCCGGCTTCTGTCCGGATCGGACCCCCTCGCCCGGGCCGCCGCCATCGAGGATCTCCCGGCTCCGCCGGCCGATCTCGAAGCTCTGACCCGGCAGGTCTGGGAGGACACCCAGTTCGAGGCGCAGCAGACCCTCATCCAGAGCTACGCCCGCTGGAAGATGTCCGCGGAGGACCAGAAAGCGCAGTTGCGTCCCTGGCTCCGGCATCCCAACTGGACCTGCCGCCGGGAGGCCTACCAGGCCCTGGCAAAGCTGGATCCCGGCACACCTTGGCCCGCCACGCCCAAACCCACGGCCATGGACGAGGCCATCTTGAAGGAAGCCACCCGGCTGGCCGAACGGGGCAAACCCGTACGCCTTCGCATCTCCCTGAGCGGAAAGCGGAGCTTCACGCTGCGTCTCGACCCATCCGTGGCGCCCATGAACATCGCCAACCTGGTGCTGCTGGCGCGGAAAGGCTACTTCAACGGGCGCGTGGTGCCCCGGGTGGTGCCGGACTTCGTGGTGCAGATGGGCAGTCCGGTGGACACCATGGACGGCGGCCCCGGCCACACGGTGCGCTGCGAGGACTCGCTGGACTGGTACGGCCCCGGCAGCGTGGGCATGGCCCTGTCCGGAAAGGACACCGGCGGCAGCCAGTTCTTCATCACCACCAACGCCACCCCCCACCTCACGGGCCGATATACGCGCATGGGCGAGGTCGAGGACCTGGACCGCGCGATGAAGATCCTCGACGACCTGGAGCTGGGCGCCAGGATCGTGTCGGTCACCGTCCTGGATGCCTGAACCCGCCGTTCGAAGGGAGCCTGCCCTGTTCCGCACACGCCGATTCCTCCACCTCACCGCCCTGATCTGCAGTGCCGCCCCGGCGGCTCTGGCCCAGGCGCCCCTGCTCCAGGACGGGGCCCAGGAACTCCGCCAGGAACGCCTCGCCTGGGCCGTGGGAGAGCCGGTGCCTCCCCCGTTCCGTGTGCCTTCGCTTGAAGTTGGCCTGGGCGGGGCCGGATCGGAGGGCCTCTACGCACCCCTCGTGGGTGGCGAGGGATTCGGCCACGGCATGCAGGGCTGGGGCGTGGGGCTCCAGGGGAAGTACTTCCGGGGCGGCCTCTCCCTGTCGGCCACCGTCGTGGCGTTCCGGGATGGCGAGATCACCCGGGGCATCCTCCAGCGGGGTGGCATCGCCTACCAGACCGAGGGCGGCTGGCGCTTCGCCCTGGAGCAGGCTCCCTTCCAGTGGGGCTTCGGCCTCAATGGCGGCTACCTCATGGGGGACTCGGCCCGCCCCTTCCCCCGGGTGTCCATGGGAACGCCGGAGGCGGCCCTGCACCTGTGGCGCGTCCCCCTGGGCCACTGGCGGGCCGAGCTCTTCTACGGACGCCTGGAGTGGAACCGGCCCATCCCGGAATGGATGGCCAACCGGCTGAACCAGGAGGCGGAGGTGGCCAAGGCCGGGGACATCCGGCGGCCGGACATCTCCGGCCTTAGGGTGCAGGGCCGGTTCGGGCCCCACGTGGAGCTGAACCTCGGCGTGGTGTCCATGTGGGGCGGCGTGGACCCCCAGGGCAACAACCGCCAGCGCGGCTACACCTGGGACGACTACCTTCTCGGTTTCATCGGCGCGGAGAACATCGGGCGCACGGAGGCCAGCGGCAGCCCCTTCAACTTCGACACGAGCAACTTCAAGCAGATCTCCATGGGCCACGCCCTGGCCGAGGCCCGGGTGCGCATCCCCGCCCTGGCCTCCACCTTTGGCGCGAAGGGCGCCTCCGTGTACCTCAGCCGCGGCTCCAAGAACGTCAACTGGCAGTGGAAGGACTTCCTCCACCACCCGGGTGCGGCCATCCACCGGGACCTGAGCAAGGACTGGGAACTCGTCAAGCGCGGCAAGGTCACCGGCGGGGACTACACGGACAGCCTCTGGGGACGGGGCATCCGGGAGGCGGTACCCACGCTCGAACACGCCAACGACATCCTGGGCCTTCAGCTGGTCTGGGAGCGCTGGGACCTGGGCCTGGAATATGCGGATACCGTGAACGTCCCCTGGGATGGGGGTGGGTATCGGGTCTATTCCCATAGCACCTACCTCGCCGGCTATTCCCGCTACGGCGACCCGTTGGGCATGGCCTTCGGGGGCGATGTCATCACCCGTACGGTGGACCTCGGCATGCCCCTGTTCCTGGAGGGCAAGGGGCGACTCAAGGTGGTCAGCGGCATCCGGGCCTTCCGCGACAAACTCGAGCTGTGGAGCGCCGCCCATCCCGGGTCGGTGCCCGAGCTCGACCGCTTCTGGTTCCTCCAGATGGACGCCCAGTGGCGCACGCCCACGGGGCGGATCGGGGCCTCCATCTCCTCAGAGCGCGACCGGAACCCCCAGTTCGTCGACGGGGCCACACCGCGCTGGGGCTGGGCCTTCACGGTCTTCCAGAGCTTCCGCGTGTTCTGAGCCCGGGACTGCCTGCGCTATCCTGGTTCCCCTTGCTCGAGGTCCGCATGGCGTTGTCCCGCGATCAGCTCGTCCGCCGCGCCGCGCAGGAATTGCGTGACGGCTATTACGTGAACCTGGGCATCGGCATCCCCACCCTCATCGCCAATGCGATTCCGGAGGGCGTGGACGTCATCCTCCAGAGCGAGAACGGCCTCCTGGGCATCGGTCCCTTCCCCACGCTGGAGGAGGTCGATCCGGACCTCATCAATGCGGGCAAGCAGACCGTGACGACGGCCCCGGGCGCCAGCTTCTTCAGCAGCGCCGACAGCTTCGCCATGATCCGCGGCGGCAAGATCGACCTGAGCATCCTGGGCGCCATGCAGGTGGACATGGAGGGCAACCTCGCCAACTGGATGATCCCCGGCAAGATGGTGAAGGGCATGGGCGGCGCCATGGACCTGGTGGCCGCGGCCAAGCGGGTGGTGGTGGTGATGGAGCACACCAGCAAGGACGGCGAGCCCAAGATCCTCCGCAGGTGCACCCTGCCCCTCACCGGCCAGCGCTGCGTGCACCGCATCATCACCGATCTGGCCGTCATCGACGTGGTGCCGGGCCGCGAGGGTCTGCGGCTGGTGGAGGTGGCCCCGGGCGTCACCCGGGAGGAGGTCCAGGCCAGGACCGAGCCGCCCCTGGTCATGGACCGCGTGACCGGCATGACCGGTGTGTGAGGCTGTCCCATGCTGCTGCGCTCTCTGCCCTTCGCTCCTCTCCTGCTGGCCCTCGCCTGCGCGACCCCGGGGGACTCCGTGCCCGCCAAGCCCAAAGAACCCTTCAAGCCCGCCCTGAGCCTCCGCCCCGTGGCCGTCAGCCTGGTTCCTGGCGGAACCCAGTCCTTCCAGGCGGAGGTCAACTACCCCGAAGGCGTTCGCTACCTGCGCCAGCCGGTGGGGTGGCGCGTGGTGGAGGCTGGAGGCGGGACCATCACCGGTGCCGGCCTCTACACCGCCCCGGCAACGGCCGGTACCTACCATGTCGAGGTGCGCCGGGAGGATTTCCCCGAGGTCTCCGCCACGGCCGCGGTGACGGTGAAGTGATGGATCTGTACCGCGCCCTGCGGCCCCTGATCTTCCGCCTCGACCCCGAAACCGCCCACAACCTGGCCTTCCGCCTGGGAGCCGTGGCCTGCGCGTTACCCGTCCTGCCCAAGCCAACCCATGCCGCCAGCCTGCGCCGGACGGCCTTCGGACTGGACTTCCCCACGCCCCTGGGCCTGGCCGCCGGCCTCGACAAGGGGGCGACCCTGCTGCCCCTGTGGAAGAGCCTCGGCTTCGGCCATGTGGAGATCGGCACGGTCACGCCCCGGCCCCAGCCCGGCAACCCCAGGCCCCGCCTGTTCCGCTTCCCCGAGGTGGGCCTGATCCTCAACCGCATGGGTTTCAACAGCGAGGGCGCCGAGGTGGTGGCTGCGCGCCTTCGCCACCGCCCGGCGGGTCTCATCGTGGGCGGCAACCTCGGGAAGAACAAGGAGACGCCCGAGGCTGGAGCCCTGGACGACTACCGCGCCGCCTACCGGCTGATCGCGCCCCAGGTGGACTACACCGCCCTGAACGTCAGCAGCCCCAACACGCCGGGCCTGCGGAACCTCCAGGCCCCCGAGGCCCTGAAGCCGCTCCTGGCGGGCATGCTGGACCTGCGCCGGGAGATGGGCCTGGAGCGGCAGCCGCTCCTCCTGAAGCTGGCCCCGGACCTGGCCCCGGAGGACCTGGACGCCATCGTGGAGGTGGCCGTGGCCTCGGGCATCTCCGGCCTCATCGCCACAAACACCACTCTGGACCGAGGGGTAGTGGCCGGGGCCCTGCGGACCCTCGTCGAATCGAAGGGCGCCGGCGGCCTCAGCGGCGAGCCGCTCAAGGCCAAGGCCCGGGATGTGCGGAGGCGCATCCTCGCGGCCCTGCGCGGCCGCCTGCCGCTGGTGGCCTGCGGCGGGCTGGGAACCGCGGAAGATGTGCAGGGCGCCCTGGATGATGGCGCGGCCCTGGCCCAGATCTACAGCGCGTTGATCTTCGAGGGGCCGGCGCTCATCTCCCGAATCCACCAGGGGCTGAGATAGCCCAAAAAGCGACGGAATTTGATAAGCGGAGGGAAGCGGAAGCGCGGAGGAGAGCGGAGACAAGCCTTGTGCTTTCTCAGCTTTCCTCAGCCCCTCAGCTGTCCTCCGCTTTCATATATTCCTTTCCCAAGAACAATCGATTCGTCCCCGCCGGGGTACACTGGAAGGCCGAGGTTTCGATGTTGTCACTCCATTCGAAGATCCGCGACTCGCGCCTGCTGCCCCTGGCGGACAAGGTGCTCCGCGGTGAGCGCCTGACATTCGACGACGGGATGCTGCTCTACGAGAGCCCGGATCTCACGGGCATCGGCGCCATGGCCCACCACGTGCGCCTCCAGAAGAACGGCCGGGCCGCCTACTACGTCATGAGCCGGCGCCTGTCCTACACCAACGTCTGCTTCACCCACTGCCAGTTCTGCGCCTTCCAGGCCAAGCCCGGCGATCCCCGGGCCTACGCGCTGTCCGCCGAGCAGATCATCGCCGAACTGGAGAAGCCCGAGAACGCCGGCGTGCGCGAGCTGCACATGACCTCGGGGCACAATCCGAAGCTCAAGATCGAGTACTTCGAGGACCTGTTCCGGAAGATCAAGGCCCGATTCCCGTCCATCCACCTCAAGGTCTTCACCATGATCGAGATGGACTACTACGCCCGCATCTCGGGCCTCAGCACCGAGGCCTTCCTGGACCGCTGCATGGCCGCAGGCCTGGAGAGCTGCCCCGGCGGCGGCGCGGAGATCTTCGACGAGGAGCTGCGCGAGAAGATCTGCATCGGCAAGAAGGACGCCCAGGTCTACCTGGACACAGCCGCCCTCTGCCACCGCAAGGGCCTGCCCACGAACTGCACCATGCTCTACGGCCACATCGAGGAGGCCCGCCATCGCGTGGACCACCTCCTGCGCCTGCGCGACCTGCAGGACCGCTCCCAGGCCGCGGGCTACCAGGGCTTCCTGGCCTTCATCCCCCTGGCCTACCAGAACGAGGACAACGA
Organism: Geothrix fermentans DSM 14018; assembly: GCF_000428885.1. Taxonomy (GTDB): domain Bacteria; phylum Acidobacteriota; class Holophagae; order Holophagales; family Holophagaceae; genus Geothrix; species Geothrix fermentans. The sequence goes on from NZ_KE386810.1 coordinate 547,298, forward strand.
GCTGAGCGCCACCCACGTGATCCACGAGACCACGGGCACCCAGGACCTGCGCGAGATCGCCGTGGCCCGGCTGCTGCTCGACAACGTCCCGCACATCAAGGCCTACTGGGTGATGATCACGCCGGGCCTGGCCCAGGCCGGCCTCAGCTACGGCGCCGACGACGTGGACGGCACCGTCATCGCCGAGGAGATCGCCCACGACGCCGGCGCCAAGACGCCCCAGGGCCTCCAGCGCGGCGAGCTGGTGCGGCTCATCGAGGAGGCCGGGTTCGAGGCCCTGGAGCGCGACAACCTGTACAACGTCTACGCGACTGCCTAGTCGACTTTCCGTTTTTCGTACGTCTTCGAAGAATCCAGCGGGAAGGCGTAGCGGCTGGTCCACAGGCGGTCATGGATCCGCACGGCCTGGGCGGCCAGGGGCGAGTCCCGGAAGATGAGCTCGACGTTTCGGGAGTCCATGAAGTAGCTCTCCTCCCAGTTGCTGGTGCCCAGGGCCAGGTGCGTGCCGTCCACCACCAGGTACTTGCTGTGGATGACCCGGGCGTAGGGGATGTGGCCTTCCTTCGCCTCGGGGATGGAGACCACCTTCACTTCCAGGTTGGGAATCAGGGTCAGTGCCTTCAGGTGCGGCAGGGCCCGGCTGCCCAGCGCCCAGTCGGACACCATGAGCCGCACCCTCACGCCGCGCACGGCGGCGGCCCGGAGCGCATTGTCCAGCACCGGCCAGAAGCCGTCCCGGCCGGCGAGAGGCGAGTAGGTCAGCAGCTGCACCCGCACACTCGTCTTGGCCTGGCCGATCAGCTCCACCAGGGCTTCGATGGCCGGGCGGACATCCTTCGGCGTGAGGAAGGGAGGGCTGGCCACCAGCTCGACCTCGGGCCGGAGCGCCGGCGTGGGGCGGCCTGGAAGCTCCGGAAGCTTCCCGCTGCCAGCGAAGGCCCAATCCAGAGCGAACAGCTCGGCCAGGCGGGCGACGATCCTGGGGTCGGAGGTCCGGACGCCCAGCTCGTGGATGTGCTCCAGGGCCCGCCAGTCGAAATTCTGGCTGCCCAGGCAGGCCTCCCGGCCGTCCACCACGAAGTACTTGGCGTGGAGGATGCCCTTCGAGACGCTGGCAAGGTCGAAGCTCCGCACCTCGGCACCGGGAATCCGCCGGATCCGCGCCACGGAGGCGGGATCCTGATCCAGCATCTTCGCGGAGAGGAGGAAGCGCACCTTCACCCCGCGAGCCCCGGCCTTCTCCAGTTCCGCCAGCACGGGCTCCAGGGCGCTGCCGGGCCGGTTGGTGACATAGAACTCTCCGGCGTCGACGCTGACCTTCGCGCCGCGGATCATGGCCACCCACTCGTCTCTGGCGAAGGGCAGTGCGGGATCGGCCAGGTCCGTCCCGGCGGGGATGGATTGCACCAGGGTGGTGGGGGGCTGGGCGGCGAGGATGAGGCTGGCGCCCAGGGCCAGGAGCAGGGAACGGATGGTCATGGCGGCACTCCTCGCAGAGGATACCCCGTTGACGGGCCTCCTCCGGCCCTGATGAGGTGAAGGGATGGAGACGAAAGCCGAGTTCCGCGCCCACCTCAAGATCCGCCGGGACGCGCTGCCCGCGGCATCCCGTGCGGCCTGGTCCGCGGCCATCGGCGGCCATCTCGACCGCCTCTGCCGGGACCGCCGCGTGACGCGCATCGGCGCCTTCTGGCCCTTCGGTTCGGAGATCGACCTCCGCCCGGCGGTCTCGGCCCATCCAGATTGGCTGTGGTTCTTCCCCCGGGTGGCCTCCACCCACCCGCCCCGCCTGGCCTGGGGCACGGAGCCTCTGGAGAAGGGTCACTGGGGTCTCCTGGAGCCGGCCTTGGCCCAGCACTTCCTCCCGCCGGTGCAGCTGCTGCTGGTGCCCGGACTGGCCTTCGACGATGAGGGCTACCGCATCGGCTACGGCCGCGGATTCTATGACGCCCTCCTTGCAAAGCTGTCCGAGGACATCCTCACCGTGGGCGTGGGCTTCGAGGCCCAGATGCACCTGCCCGTCCCCGTGGACCCCCACGACTGGCCGGTCCAGGCCCTCCTGAGCGAGCGCGGCCTCCGACAGCTGATAGCTGATAGCTGATAGCCCCCCTACCTCAGCTTCAGGATGCTCGACCCATCCGCGTACCCCTCCGTGGGCGCCTCGCGCATCTTCTGCAGCACCTGCACGAGGTCCCGGATGCGGTCCGCCATCTCGCCGATCTTGGCGAGCCGGGCCTCCTCGGGGTACTTGCGCTGGAGCATCTCCACCTGCATGAAGATCACCGCCAGGGGGTTGTTGATCTCGTGCTTGAGGGTGCCGGCCAACTGGCGGAGCGACTCCAGCCGCTCGGCCGCCAGGGCCTCCCCCTTCTGCTGGTCCGCCAGGAGGAGGGCCTGGCGCAGCCGGGCCTGACGCAGCACCAGGGAGCCCCGGCGGGCGAAAGCCTGGAGGGTGGCCAGATCGATCCGGCCGATGGGCGTGGCGCCGGGTTTCCGCTCCAGGTAGATGGCGCCCACCTGGGCCGCCTCAACCGTCAGGGCCGCACAGAGGAGCGGCCCCCACCCCGGCGTTTTCGGCACCGCACCCTCGAACCTGGGGTCCGCCGGGAGCCGGTTGGAGAGGATCGCGGTCCGTTCCCGCACCACGTAGTCCAACACAGCCCGCGGGGGCTCATCGTCGCCGGCCGCCCCGACCCGGTGGATCGTTCGCCATCCCCCCGAGTCCTCCCGCCGGACGAAGAACCCCCGGTCGCCGGCCATCAGGCGCAGGGCCTCCCCCAGGAAGGACCGCTCCAGAGCCTCCGAGTCCGCCTCCCCCAGGAGCCGTTCCGTCGCGTCGTACAGGCGCTTCAGCTCAGCCAGGAAGCTCCGCCCCTCCTGGGCCTGCATCTCGGCGAAGAGGTCCCCGGCCCGCTCCACGAAGGCGGTCCCGTCGAGCCCGGGGAAACCCTCGGTGAAGGTCAGCCGCCAGGGCCCCAGGGCCAGTTCGTCTCCATCGCGCAGGATCATCGCCCCGGAGGACTCCACGGCGCGCCCGTTCACCCGGGTCCCACCGGCGGACAGGTCCCTCAGATGCCACCCACCCTCGGCCGGGGCCAGGGAGGCATGGACAGGGGCCAGGGCCTCCAGGGCGGGCCGGGCGACGGCACAGGCCGCCGGGTCCCGGCCGAGCAGGCAGGATCCCTCCCCCAGCCCGTGCCGGACGAGGCGATCCCCCTCCATCCAGGACAGGTAGGGCATGGGAACTCCTTTCTCCGGCTCTTCGGACGGGGACGTCCAGGACCTGAGTCAGCCCGGCAGGGGGTAGCGCGTCTCGCGGGTGCGGCTGGGTCGGAAGAACAGCATGGTGTGGCCGATGGTCCAGACGTGCTCCAGGCCCGGTACCGCGGCGCAGAGGGCCGCGACGGCCGAGGTCTCGTCCTCGAAGCTGTTCTGGTTGATCTTGATCTTCACGAGCTCCAGGCTGTCCACCATGATGTCCAGCTCCGCGGCCTGGGCGGAGGTGACACCCCCCTTGCCCACGTGCATGACGGGCTTCAGGCGATGGGCCTGGGCCTTGAGGAACTGGCGCTGTTTCGACGTGAGCATCCGGAACTCCAGGGGACCAGTCTATCCTCGATGGCGAGGTGTCCCATGCTGCGTTCCCTGGTCCTCTCCCTCGCCGCCCTGGCCTGCCTGGCCGCTCCGCCCCGCACCCTCCGGGTGGACTACGGCCACACGGGCGACGCAGCCTCGGAGCGCTTCGGCGTGGACCGCGTGGTCCTGGAGCCCCTGCCCTGGCCCGGCGACCTCGCCAAGGCCATCGACGCCAGCAACCTCGGAAAGTACTGCTTCGAGGTAGCCGACAAGGCCACCGGCAAGCTCCTCTATTCCCGCGGCTTCGCCAGCATCTTCGGCGAGTGGGAGACCACGGACGAGGCCAAGTCGCTGAGCCGGACCTTCGGCGAGTCCCTGCGCTTCCCCCGGCCCGAGGGCCCCGTCCGCATCACCGTGAAGAAGCGGGACGAGCGGAACGCCTTCAAGGCCATGTGGACCTTCGAGCTGGATCCCAAGGATCCGCTCATCGAGCAGGCCCCCGCCCCGGAGATCGGCGCCCTCATTCCCCTCCAGAAGGCCGGCGATCCGGCGGACAAGGTGGACTTCCTCATCCTGGGGGACGGCTACACCGCCGCCGAACGGGGCAAGTTCGAGGCCCAGGCCCGGAAGGTGATGGAGCTGCTCTTCCAGCAGACCCCCTTCAAGGAGCACCGGAACGACTTCAACGTGTGGGCCCTCTGCCCCGCCTCGAAGGAGAGCGGCATCTCCCGGCCCTCCACCGGAGTCCACAAGCGCACGCCCCTGGGCACCACCTACGACGCCTTCGGCAGCGAGCGCTACGTGCTCACCTTCGACAACCGCGCCTGGCGCGACATCGCGGCCTGGGCGCCCTACGAGTTCGTGGAGATCCTCACCAACTCCGAGACCTACGGCGGCGGCGGCATCCACAATCTCTACAGCACGGCGTCGGCCGGCAACAGCACCATCGGCTACCTCTTCGTCCACGAGTTCGGCCACCACTTCGCCGGCCTGGCGGATGAGTACTACACCTCGGACGTGGCCGTCACCAACAGCCCGTCCCGCCCCGAGCCCTGGGAACCCAATGCCACGGCGGACCCGAAGAACCCCAAGTGGAAGGCCCTGCTGACGCCCGGTGTGCCGCTGCCCACGCCCTGGAAGAAGGACGAGTTCGAAGCCCACAGCCACGCCTACCAGAAGGAGCGCCGGGCCATCCGGGCCGCCAACAAGCCCGAATCCGAGATGGATGCCCTCTTCGCCAAGGAGAAGGCCTACGAGACGAAGCTGCTGGGGACCGATGCCCACAGCGGCCAGGTGGGAGCCTTCGAGGGCGCCAACTACGAGGCCAAGGGTTACTACCGGAGCCAGGAGGACTGTCTCATGTTCACCCGCGATGAGGTGGGCTTCTGCGCCGCCTGCCGGGCGGCCATCGAGCGGGTCATCCGCCAGTACGCCAAGTAGGCGACTTCCACCCAGTCAGAAGAGCTTGGATTCCTCCCGGCGTCCGGCCACAATCTTCGCACTTCCATGCTTTCCCCCGGTTCGTGCCTCGGTCCCTACGAGATTCAATCGCCCCTTGGTTCCGGGGGCATGGGGCAGGTCTACCGGGCCCTGGACACCCGCAGCCGGCAGGGCGTGGCCCTCAAGATCATCGGAGGCCCCCAGGGTCAGGCCGGAGAGCGGCTGGCCCGCTTCCAGCAGGAAGCGCGGACCCTGGCGGCCATCAAACATCCGGCCCTCCCGGCGCTCTATGAGTGGGACACCGAAGGTGCCACGCCCTACATCGCGATGGAGCTTCTCGAAGGCGAGACCCTCCACGAGCGGATGCTGCGCGGCGCCCTCCCCCCCGACGAAGCCATGGACCTGGCCCACCAGCTGGCCCTCGGGCTGGCGGCCACCCACGAGCGGGGGATCATCCACCGCGACCTGAAGCCGGAGAATCTGTTCATCACCACTGAAGGCCGCCTCAAGATCCTCGATTTCGGTCTGTCGAAGGCGCTTCCGACCCACTTGGATGAACATACCCTGATCCAGCGGCCGGAGACGAGCCATCCGACCCAGGTCGGAACCGTGATGGGCACCGTCGGCTACATGGCCCCGGAACAGGTCCGGGGGTGGGAGGTGGATTCCAGGGCCGACCTCTTCGTCTGCGGCATCCTGCTCTACGAGATGCTGTTCGGCCGGCGGGCCTTCTCCGGGGACTCCTCCGTGGAGACCCTCAACGCCATCCTCAAGGAGGAGCCGCCCCTCCGCGCCACCTCCCCAGGTCCCTACTCGCCGGAGCTGATCGCGCTCCTGAAGCACTGCCTCGAAAAGAATCCCGCGGACCGCATCCCCACAGCCACTCAGCTGGCCTCGCGCCTGGAGGCCATCCAGCGCAAGGGTGTCGCCCTCCGGGGGCTCGCGCGCCTCCTCCCGGGCCGGGCGGGCTGGGTGGCGCTGGCCTTGGCCACGGGCGCCCTGGGCCTCGCCGCAGGGCACCACTGGACCCACCAGGATCCGCCCGTCCTCAAGCGGCTCACCTTCCGGCAGGGACTCATCCGGAATGCCCGCCTGAGCCCCGACGGCCAGGAGGTCCTCTACAGCGCCGCCTGGTCCGGCGGCCCCCTCGTCATCTACTCCACCCGCCCGGACAGCCCTGAAAGCCGCACCTTGGAGCTGCCCGAGGGGGACCTCCTGGGCCTCTCCCGCTCCGGGGAGCTCGCCATCGCCATGGGCAGCCGCCCCATCCAGAGCTGGATGTGGCGAGGCACCCTGGCCGTGGTCCCCCTGGCCGGAGGCGCTCCCAGGGCCCTGATGGAGCGCGTCATCGCCGCCGACTGGGGCCCCGGTGGCTCGGAACTCCTGGTGGTCCGCAACCTGGAGGGCCGGACCCGGATCGAGTTCCCCTCGGGCCATCCCATCGCCGAGTCCTCGGGGTGGATCAGCCATCCCCGGGTCTCTCCGCGAGGGGACCGCGTCGCCTACCTGGAACACCCGGTTTCGGGAGATGATGCGGGCTATCCCGTGGTGGTAGACCGGCAGGGGAACCGGCGCGTCCTGACCGAGTCCTGGCCCAGCATCCAGGGCCTGGCCTGGAAGGGCGACGAGGTCTGGTTCACGGCCGCCGAGCATGGCGTGGCCCGGGGCCTCTATGCCGTGGGCAGTGGCACCCCGCGGCTGATCCTGAAGGTGCCCGCCCCCCTCACCCTGCACGACATCTCCCTGGACGGGCGCCGGGTGCTCCTCGCCAAGGAGGTCATGCGCACGGGCATCCAGAGCCTCCGGCCCGGCGCCGACCGCGAGCGGGAGCTGTCCTGGCTGGACTGGTCCCTCGTGCAGGATCTCTCGGCGGACGGCTCCACCCTCATCTTCAATGAGCAGGGCGAAGGCTCAGGGGCCGCCTACGACATCTACCTCCGCCGGACCGATGGGAGCCCGGCCGTGAGGCTCGCCAAGGGAGCCTACCCGATCCTCAGCCCCGACGGGCGCCAGGTGGCGGCCGTGGCGGTCGGGGTGCCGCGCCGGATCCAGATCCTTCCCACCGGGACCGGGGACGCCCGCACCCTTCCCGACTCGGGCCTGGAGACCTTCCACAGGCTGAGGTGGTTCCCCGATGGCAAGCGCCTCCTGGTGCAGGCCAACCGCGCCGGCGAGGGCACACGCCTGTTCGCGGTGCCCCTGGACGGCGGCCCGGCCGAACCCCTGACTCCGCCGGGCCATCAGATCTTCGGCCAGCCCATCAGCCCTGATGGCCGCCACATCGTCACCCGCGTGGGCGAACAGGAGGACCGCATCCTCTCTCTGGACAATGGCCAGTCCCAGGCCATCCTGGGCCTCCTGCCTACCGAGCGCGTGGTCCGCTGGACCCCGGATGGCAAGGGGCTCTGGGCCGTGGACCTCCACGAGATGCCCTGCCCCGTCCATCGCCTGGACCTGGCCACGGGGACCCGTAAGAAGCTCCTGGAGATCTCCCCGGAGGACCTGGCGGGCATGACCGTCAGCAACTTCCTCCTTACCCCTGACGCCAGGGGCTACGCCTACGCCTACCGGCGTGTGCTCTCCGAGCTCTATCTCTACGAAGGGCTGCGCTGAATGGAGCTGTTCTTCGACGCCATCCTGCGGGCCGGACGGGGGGCCGTGGAGCTGTCCCTCTTCGTGCTGCTTCCCATCATGGTGGTGATGCTCTCCGCCATGCGGCTGCTGGAAGCGAAGGGCGTGCTGGACTGGCTGGTGGCGCGCCTCGCGCCCATCCTCCGGCCCCTGGGCCTGACGGGCCTGGGCGTGTTCGCGGCCCTGCAGATCAGCTTCGTGAGCTTCGCGGCTCCCGTGGCGACCCTGGCCATGATGGAGCAGCGGGGCGCCTCGGACCGGCATCTGGCCGCCACCCTGGCCATGGTGCTGGCCATGGCCCAGGCCAACACCGTGTTCCCCATGACGACCATGGGCCTCCGCCTCCTGCCGGTCCTGGCCCTCTCCCTGCTGGGCGGCCTGGTGGCCGCGGCGGCCACCTACCACGGCTTCGGGCGCCGCCTGGACCCCGACGAGCGGGCGCTGGAGGAGACCCTCCCCCATCCCGTCGCCGACTCCACCAAGGGCCTGCTCGAGGCCATCAACCGGGCCGGGGCCGAGGCCTTCCGCATCGCCATCGGGGCCATCCCCATGCTGGTCCTCTCCCTGGCGGTGATCACCCTCCTCCGGAGCGCCGGGGCCATCGGCCTGCTCACCCGCGCCCTGGGCCCGGCCATGGCGGCCCTGCGGCTGGACCCGGCCCTGATCCTGCCCACCCTGACCAAGTACCTGGCCGGAGGCACTGCCATGATGGGGGTGGTGGACGAGATGACCCGTCAGGCCCAGATCACCGGAGCGCTGGTGAACCGAAGCGCGGGCTTCCTCATCCACCCCCTGGATGTGCCGGGCGTGGCGGTGCTGATCTCCGCCGGCCGCCGGGTGGCCACGGTCTGGAAGCCCGCCGTCCTGGGTGCCTGCGCCGGCATCCTCGTGCGAACGCTGGGGCACGCGCTCCTGGGCTAGATTTCCGGTCCGGTGGCCGGGATCAGGCCCGCCCCCAGCAGCCGCTCCCGGCGGGCGTGGAGGATGCGGTCGCGGACGGCCGCGGCATCCTCGAACTTCATCTGGGAGGCCAGCTCCTTCATGCGCTTCTCCAGCTTGGCGACCTCGCGCTCGAAGGCCTTGTCCTCCAGGTAGAGCAGCGGCTCCTCGGCGGCCTGCTCCTCCTTGGCGACGTTGATGAACTCGCGGGCCAGGGCCTCGCCCATGACGTCGTCCAGGTTCCGCTTCACGGTCTCGGGCGTGATGCCATGCGCGGCGTTGTGGGCCAGCTGCTTCTGGCGGCGGCGCTCGGTCTCGCCGATGGCCTGCTTCATGGAGCCGGTCATCACGTCGGCGTAGAGGATGGCCTTGCCGTTCACGTGGCGCGCCGCGCGGCCGATGGTCTGGATGAGGCTGCGGGTGTTGCGGAGGAAGCCCTCCTTGTCCGCGTCCAGGATGGCCACCAGGCTCACTTCCGGAAGGTCCAGACCCTCGCGGAGGAGGTTGATGCCGATGAGCACGTCGAACACGCCCCGACGCAGGTTCTTCAGCAGCTCCACCCGCTCCAGCGTGTCGATCTCGCTGTGCAGGTACTCGGCCTTGATGCCCAGTTCCTGGTAGTAGGCCGTGAGCTGCTCCGCCAGCTTCTTGGTGAGCACGGTCACCAGCACCCGCTCGTCCCGGGCCACGGTCTTGCGGATCTCCTCCAGCAGGTCGTCCACCTGGGTGCCCACGGGGCGCACCTCCACCAGCGGATCCACGAGGCCCGTGGGGCGCACCACCTGCTCCACGAAGGCCCCACCGCTCTGCTGCAGCTCGTAGTCGCCCGGAGTCGCTGAGACATAGACCACTTGTTTGACCCGGCTCTCAAATTCTTCGAATTTGAGAGGGCGGTTGTCCAGGGCGGAGGGGAGGCGGAAGCCGTAGTCCACAAGGGTGGTCTTCCTTGAGCGGTCGCCGTTGTACATGCCGTGGAGCTGGCCAGTGGCCACGTGGCTCTCGTCCATGAAGACGATGAAGTCCTCGGGGAAGTAGTCCAGCAGGGTGTGGGGCGGCTGCCCGGGCTGGCGGCCGTCCAGAAAGCGGCTGTAGTTCTCGATGCCGCTGCAGTGGCCCATCTCCTTCATCATCTCCACGTCGTAGATGACGCGCTGGTGGAGGCGCTGGAGTTCCACGATCTTGCCCGCGGCGCGGAACTCTTCCTCCCGGGCCTCCAGCTCCTCCTTGATGTCGCGGATGGCGGCCTTGAGCTTGTCCTCGGGGGTCACGTAGTGGGTCTTGGGCCAGATGGTGAGCTCCTCCAGCTTCTCGATGACCGCGCCGCGCAGGGGATCGATCTTCGAGAGGCGCTCCACCTCGTCATCCCAGAGCTCGATGCGGTAGGCCACATCCTCGTAGGCCGGATAGACCTCCACCACGTCGCCCCGGACGCGGAAGATGCCGGGCTCGAAGCTCAGGTGGTTGCGCTGGTACTGGATGGCCACCAGATCCCGCAGCAGCATGGCCCGGTCGATGGTCTGCCCGGTCTTCAGATTCACCGAGAGGTTCAGGTACGAGCTGGGATCGCCCAGACCGTAGATGCAGCTCACGGAGGCCACCACGATGGTGTCGCGGCGCTCCAGCAGGCAGCGGGTGGCGCTGAGGCGCAGCTTCTCCAGCTCCTCGTTGATCTTCGCGTCCTTGTCGATGAACAGGTCCCGCTCGGGCACGTAGGCCTCGGGCTGGTAGTAGTCGTAGTAGCTGACGAAGTACTCGACGGCGTTCTCGGGGAAGAACTGCTTGAACTCGCTGAAGAGCTGGGCCGCCAGCGTCTTGTTGGGCGCGAAGATGAGCGCCGGCCGGCCGGCCCGGGCGATGGTCGAGGCCATGGTGTAGGTCTTCCCCGAGCCCGTCACCCCCAGCAAAGTCTGGGCCCGGTCGCCCCTCTCCAGCCCCGCCACCAGCTGCCCGATGGCCTCCGGCTGATCCCCGGCGGGCGAGTAGGGCGAGACGAGCTTGAAGGGGATTGCCTTGGCCATGGGAGAAAAGAAAACCACAAAGACGCGAAGAAAAAAAGAAAGAACCACCACTCACGCGGAGGGCCACAGAGGAAACCGAGGTTGCCGGGAAAAGACAGACCTTCCCCCCCGCGATCTCCGCCATCTCCTCTTTTCTCAGCGAGTGTTGTTGTCCCTGCTGCCTCGGCTCTTCGCGGAGGCCTGCCTTGCCGGTCAGACCTTCCGCAGGATCAGGCAGCCGTTGGTGCCGCCGAAGCCGAAGCCGTTGTTCATCACGTACTCGGAATCCAGGGTGCCGGCCACGTTGGCCGTCACGTCCAGGTCGCACTCGGGATCCTGGTGGTCCACGTTGATGGTGGGGGGGATCTTCCCGGTCTGGACGGCCTTCACCGCCACGATGGTCTCCAGGCCGCCGGCGGCGCCCAGCAGGTGGCCGTGCATCGACTTGGTGCTGCTCACCTTGATCCGGTTCGCGTGGTCGCCGAAGACCTTCCGGATGGCCATGCACTCCAGCTTGTCGCCCACGGGCGTGCTGGTGCCGTGCATGTTCACGTAGCCCACCTCCTCGGGCGCGATGTCCGCGTCCTTGATGGCCGCGCGCATGACGCGCTGGCCGCCCTCGCCCTCGGGGGCCGGGGTGGTGATGTGATTGGCGTCGCCGCTCATGCCGTAGCCTGCGACCTCGGCGTAGATCTTCGCACCACGGGCCTTGGCCAGCTCGTATTCCTCGAGGATGACGATGCCGGCGCCCTCGGCCATGACGAAGCCGTCGCGGTCCACGTCGAAGGGCCGGGAGGCCCGCTCGGGCTCATCATTGCGGGTGCTGAGGGCACGCATGGCCGCAAAGCCGCCCACGCCCAGCTGGTTGATCACCGAATCGCTGCCCCCCGCCATCATGCGGTCGGCGTAGCCGAAGGCGATGAGGCGGGCTGCGTCGCCGATGGCGTGGGCGCCGGTGGCGCAGGCCGTGGCCACGGCGCTGTTGGGGCCCTGGAGGCCGTACTTGATGCTGGCCTGGCCGCTGGCCAGGTTCACGATGAGGCTGGGGATGAAGAAGGGGCTGGTGCGGCGGGGCCCACGATAGCCGTTGGCCTCGTCCCAGATGGTGCTGAGGCCGCCGATCCCGCTGCCGATGTAGACGCCGAACACCTCGCGCTCGGCCTTGGTGAGCTGCACTTGGTCGAAGCCCGCGTCCGCCCACGCCTCGTGGGCCGCGCCCAGGGCATAGTGGATGAAGATGTCCATCTTCTTCTGTTCCTTCTTCTCGATGAACAGATCGGGGTTGAAGCCCTTGACCTGGCCGGCGATCTTGCAGGCGAAGTCGGTGATGTCGAAGCGTTCGATGGTGGAGATGCCGCTCTTCCCTGCCAACAGGTTGTCCCAGGTCTCGGGCACAGTGAGGCCGCAGGGGTTGATGGTCCCCATGCCGGTGATGACGACGCGACGGCGCTGGACGGTCCTGGTCATGGCTTCACCTCTGAGCTTTAGATGTCAGGCTGAAAACGGACGTGCCGCAGGGCCGTGGGGGCGCTGCGGCACGTCATGATCGCGATGGATCAGCCCTTCGCGTGCTTCTCGATGTAGGTAATGGCATCGCCTACGGTGCGGATCTTCTCCTGCTCGCTCTCGGGAATCTCGAGGCTGAAGGCCTCCTCGATGGCCATGATGATCTCGACGGTGTCGAGGCTGTCGGCCCCGAGGTCGTCCACGAAGTGGCTGGACTCGGAGATGGAATCTTCGGGCTTGGCCAGCTGCTCGGCAATGATCGCAATGACCTTCTTACGCACATCAGCCATCGTGGGCTCCTCCAAACGAACCTGGAAACCCTAACATACCCCCGGGCCGATGTCCAAACCCCGGGTAAAGCATGTTCCCTCTCCGCCCGCAGGGAGTGGGGATTGCGCCTGCGCCGGGACCGTGGAGGATGGACCCATGCCCCGCCCCAGGACCCACGAGGAACCCGAGTGCGGCTGGCCCCTCGGCTGGGGCGCCAGCCTGCGGGAGTTCCGCACGTTCCTGGCGGTGGAGCGGGGGCTGTCGCCGCACACCGCCTCCGGCTACCTCTCGGACCTGAATCACCTGGCCGTCTGGGCCTGCGGCCGGGAGCTTCCCGCCACGGAGCTCTCGCGCGACCACCTCACCGCCTTCCTCGTGGCCCAGCAGTCCGAGGGCAAGGCCCCCCGCAGCCTCGCCCGGCTGAGCTCGAGCCTGCGCGCCTTTCTGTCCTTCCTGCGGATGGAGGGTGGCGAGGGCGCGGGACCCGAGGCCGTGGTGAAGCCTCCGCGTCCGCCCCGCATCCTGCCCCGCACGCTGGGGGAGAGCCAGGTCGAGGCCCTGCTCGCCGCCCCGGATACCTCCACGCCCCTGGGCGTGCGGGACCGGGCTTGGCTGGAGCTGCTCTACGCATCGGGCTTGCGCGTCTCCGAGCTGGCCGAGCTCCCCGCCCTGTCCGTGTTCCTGGACGAGGGCTTCCTCAAGGTCATGGGCAAGGGGCGCAAGGAGCGGCTCATCCCCTTCGGCGCCGGCGCCGAACGGTGGATCCGCGCCTGGCTGGCCCTGCGGCCCGGCTTCAGACCCAAAGGCGGGGAGCTCTTCGTGGGCCAGCGGGGCGAGGGCCTCACCCGCCAGCACCTCTGGCGCCTGCTGAAGGGCTATGCGCGCGGCGCCGGCCTGCGGCCCGAGACCGTGAGCCCCCATGTGCTCCGCCACGCCTTCGCCACCCACCTCCTCGACCACGGCGCCGACCTCCGCGCCGTCCAGGCCATGCTCGGCCACGCCGACATCAGCACGACGCAGATCTACACCCACGTCCACCAGGCCCGCCTCCGCGCCCTCTACGACCAGATGCATCCCCGCAGCCACGCCGACCGCTGACCGCTGACCGCTGACCGCCGAGAGCTGACAGCTGACAGCTGACAGCTGACAGCCGATCAGCCATGATGGGCCAGGAGCCGCAGACCCATGGCCGTGACCAAGACCCCTCGCAAGAAGCCCACCGCCGCCGCCGTCGAGGTGGAGAAACCGGCCCCCAAGGCCAAGGCCGCCCCGGCGAAGAAGGCCGCAGCCGCCAAGAAGGCCGAGACCCCGGCCGCCCCGAAGAAGGCGAAGGCCCCTGCCAAGACCAAGGTCGCGGCACCCGCGGAACCGGTGCCGGCGCCCGTCGCGCCCGAGCCGGCCGCCGCCGCTCCTGAAGTGAAGAAGGCCGCCGCCAAAAAGACCGCGTCCCCGTCCGCCCTGCCTCCCCTCGTGGAGGCCCTGCTCGCCGCCATCCGCGAAGGCCGGGCCGTGGAGTTCATCTTCGCCGATGCCGATGCCAACGCCCCGCGCACCTTCGAACCCCGGCAGCTGACCTTCGACGCCCTGGCCCAGGCCTGGTTCGTGTGGGGCTGGGATCGCCGCTACAACGCCGAGCGCCACCACCGGGTGGACCTGCTCGCCGAGGTGAACGACGTGGAGGGCGTGGGCCGCGCCGCCCAGGGCCCCTACGCCGAGGGCACCCCCGCCAACCAGATCGGCGGCTGGCTGGGCGGCGACCCCATCGCCGTGAAGGCCACCCTGCTCAAGCAGTGGGTCTTCGCCGTGAAGCAGGCCCCCCCGGCCTTCCCGCACTTCAAGCTCGAGGAGCAGGGCGACGGTCAGGCCCTCGTGACCTTCACCGCCACGGACCTCCGCGCCATCGCCCGCTGGGCCATGCAGTTCGGCGACGGCATCCAGGTGCTGGAGCCCGCGCGCCTGGTGGACCGCGTCAAGCAGGTGGGCGCCGTGTGGGCGGGCCGGGAGCGTCAGGCCGGCGCACCGGCACCCAAGCCCGCCTCCCGGCCCGAGCCCAGGCCCGAGCCCGAACCGCGGCGCCAGGAGCCCCGGCACCACGCCGAGGCGAAGCCCGAGGCCCGGCCCGAGCCGAAGCACAGGGACCGCGAGCGGGAGGAGTCCCCCAAGGGCAAGGCCGGCAAGGTGGAGATCATCCACTTCGACCGGCTCTGAGGCCCGCTCAGGGCTGGGGATTCTCCAGCTTCCAGCCCCGCTTGCCAGGCCAGAAGCCGTAGGCCTGCCCGAGCACGTTGAAGGACACGCCCCGCAGGCGGCTGTCCGCGAGCACCCGCACCAGGATGTAGTTGAGGGGGATCACGGGCTTGTCCCGCCAGATGATCTCGGAGAGCTTCAGGTAGATCTTGCGGCGCGAGACCCGGTCCAGCGTGTAGCGGCCCTCCTCGAAGAGCCGATCCACCTCCGGGTTCAGGTAGCTGCTCACGTTCGCCTTGGTGCGGTAGCCCTCGCTCGTGAAGAGCGGAGCATCCACGTCGGGATCAAGGGAGGTGGTCCATCCGTAGGACCAGATGTCCCCGTCGTGCTGCATGGACTTCTCCGTGAGGGCCTCGAAGGGGAGCCGCCGGACTTCGATGCGGATCCCCACCTTGGCCGCCTCCTCCGACAGCAGCTGGGCCGTGCTGCGGCGGATGGAGGTGGCCTGCTCGTAGGCCACCAGGGAGAGCGGGCGGCCGCTGCCGTCATGCCGGATTCCATCGGGGCCCAGGTGCCATCCGGCGGCCTCCAGGATCGCCACGGCCCGCCCGGGCTGAGGCAGGGGCCTGGGGGTGCCATCGTGGGCCCAGTTCTCCGGAGGCCAGAAGGCCGAAGCCAACCGGGCCGGGAAGAACCGCCGCGCCCGGGCCAGCTCCTGCCAGGGCACCAGCTCCGCCAGGGCCTGGCGCAGGGCCACGTCGCCCAGAAGGCTCAGCTTGGGATCGCAGTTGAGGAAGAAGGCTCCGAAGGCCGCCTGGGGCACGGAGTAGGCCTGGAGGCGCCCGGCGCCCTGGGCCCCCTTCCTGACCAGGTAGTGCGGCAGGGCCCGGACCAGGGCGTAGTGGTACTGGCGGTCCAGCAGGGCCTGGACCAGGTTCTTCTCGTCGGTGGAATCCTTGAACTCGAAGGCCGGCCAGGTGCCGGGGTGCGCGCCCCGATAGCCGGGCCAGAGCTCCAGCTTCAGATGGGTGGTGGTGGCCTTGCCGACCACCCGGTAGGGTCCCGAGCCCACAGGCTGGAAGTTCACGGCCGCCGCCTGGGGCTTGGCCCCCGGCTGGTAGTGGCGCCGGGGCACGGGGATGAAGTTGTAGAGGTCCGAGAGCAGCGTCCCCCGGGGCCGCGAAAGGCGGATCCGCACCCGGAGGGGCCCCTCGGCCACCAGGCTGTCCAGGGAGGCCACCCCCCCGGCCGTGTCCGCGATGGCCCTGACCTGGGGCAGGCGGAGGGCCTTCCAGGTGAAGACGAGATCCTCCGCCTCGATGGGGGTCCCGTCCTGCCAGGTCATGCCCGGCCGAAGTTCCAGGAGGACCTCGCGCCCCCCCTTGAGGACCGTCCAGCTCTGGAGGAGCCCCGGGATGAAGGTGCCTTCGGCGTCCAGGGTCACCAGGCGGTCGAAGACCAGGTCCACGGCCTCCCCGTCCGTATCCCGGCTCATGAGGAGCGGGTTCAGCGTGGTCCACCCGTCCACGGCCACACGAATGGGCTCGACGGCGCCCAAGCCCCCGAGGAGGCAGACCGAAAGGAGGAGGGATCGCCAAGGCATCGTGCCCCCTCCATCGGCCGGATCGGGGAGGGACTGAAATCTATCCCTTCGAGGCGGTTTCCACCAACTCCACCAGCGCCTCGGCCATGCGCTGGCCGGCCCGGGGCGGGTTCTCCACCACGGTCCCCACCAGCTTCTGCGTGCCTCCGGGCTGGGTGGCGAACAGGTAGAAGGTCGGAACGCGCACCACGGGCTGGGGGGCACAGCCCTTGGGCCACTGGGCCTCCGCCAGGGCCTTGTCCCGGTAGACGCCCAGGTAGTGGACCTCGATGAAGGGGTTGGGGTCCGCCTCCAGGCCCAGCAGGTCCGGCAGCTGGTACTGGCTGTCACCGCACCAGGAGCCGAAGACCGCCACCAGCGTGAAGGGCTGCCGCACGGCCTTCCACCGGGCCTTCAGATCCGCCGGCAGTGGCGCATTGGCCAGGGTGTCCCTGAAGACGGCCCGATGGGCCAGGATCTCCGCGGCCGTCGCCGGCCCCAGCAGCAGGGGCTGGTGATCCCGGGCGTCGCAGGGCAGCCCTCCGGGCGTGCTGGCCGGGATGGGCGGCGGCACGGCGGGCGGCTCTGCCTGCAATCCGAGGGTTCCAAGGGCCAGGAGGACAGCTTTCATGGGGATCTCCGGGCTCCAGTCTAGCCCTGCGATAAACTTGACTCAATCACTCAGGAATACTAGCCTGGAAGCTGGAGAAGGTTTCGTGAAGATCTCGGCCCGAGGCAGGTACAGCATGCAGGCCCTGTTCGACCTGGCCCACCACAGCCATGGCCAGCCGGTGCCCCTGCATGTCATCGCCGAGCGCCAGAAGCTCTCCCTGCCCTTCCTGGAGCAGATCTTCAACAAGCTCAAGAAGGCCGGTGTCGTCGCCAGCGTGCGCGGCCCCAAGGGCGGCTACATCCTCACCCGGCCCTGCAACCAGGTGAGCGTGGGCGAGATCCTGCGTCTCACGGACAGCAGCTTCTACGCCGTGGCCAAGGAGGATCCCCGCTCCGCCAACCAGGCGCTCATGGCCGACGAGCGCATGAGCCTCATGCTCTGGAACCGGCTCTCCGACCACATTTCCGCCTTCATGGAGAAGGTGACCTTCGCGGACCTCTGCTCCGAGACCTCCAGCAACACCTGTCCCGACTGCACCTGCCCCGAGTATGTGAAGGATGTGCAGGGCCAGATGACCCGCGGCGAGCGCAAAGCCTGCGGAGTGATGTAGGACCGTGAGCAATCCCTGCGCCCTTCCCAGCCTGGCCCTGCCGCCCACCGAGGCCGAGCTCAAGACCCTGCCCCGCCTGGAGCGGAAGCTCGCCCGGCGCGTGGGCGAGACGAACGCCGCCTACAAGCTCATCGAGGATGGCGACCGCATCCTGGTGGCCGTGAGCGGCGGCAAGGACTCCTGGGCCCTGCTGGACATCCTTGAGCGGCTGCGGAAGCGCGCCCCCGTGACCTTCCAGGTGGAGGCCGTCACCGTGGATCCGGGCTTCCCCCAGTTCAACCCCGATCCCATCGCCGAGACCTGCGAACGCCTGGGCGTGCCACACCACATCATCCCGGCCCCCATCGACAAGATGGTGCGCAGCAAGCCCGAGGAGCTGCCCTGCATCATCTGCTCCCGGCTGCGGCGTGGCGTGCTCTACTCCTTCGCCAAGCAGCGCGGCTTCTCCAAGATCGCCCTGGGCCACCACCTGGACGACCTGCTGGAGACCCTGCTCATCAACCTGTTCTTCGAAGGCCGTCTCAGCACCATGCCCCTCCGCTTGGTGAGCGACGACGGCGCCAACACGGTGATCCGCCCCCTGGGCACCTGCGAGGAGAAGGACCTGCAACGCTACGCCTGGCTGCGGGGCTTCCCCATCGTGCCCTGCGGCTGCCCCCTCTGCGGCTGCTCCAGCCTGGAGAGCCGCCGCAAGCAGGCGAAGGAGCTTATCGCCTCCATGGAAACGAGCATCCCCCGTCTCAAGGCCTCCATGCTCGGCGCCATGGGCAACGTGAAGCTCAGTCACCTGCTGGACCTGAAGCTCGGGGCCTTGGAGGCCAAGGGCGTGGACGAGGCTGTGGAGCGGCTGGGGTAGCGATCCCAGGTTCCATGGACTAAGGACTCCACGAAGGACACGAAGAAAGGCACCAAGGACACGAATGGAACCCTTCGTGCTCTTGATTTGCCTTCGTGTCCTTCGTGGAGTCCTTTTGCCCTTCAGTCCAGGCTCAGCCACAGCCCCTTGAGGTAGAACCCCTCGGGATGGTTCAGGGCGTAGGGATGATCGCTGGGCTGACCGAGGTGGGCCAGCACCCTCGCTTCGCGGCCGGCTTCGAGCAGGGCCGTCCACACGGCCTCCTGGAACCGCGTACGGTCCAGGTGCTGGCTGCAGGAGAAGACCCAGAGCAGGCCGCCGGGCGCCGTGGCGCGGGCCCCGAGGCGGAAGACGTCCTTGTAGGCCTTGAAGGCCTTGTCCACGTCCTTGCGCTGCTTGGCGAAGGCCGGGGGATCCACGATGACGCGGTCCCAACCCATGGGTTCCAGCTGGCGCATGAGCTCAAAGGCGTCGCCCTCCATGCGGAGGTGGGCCTCAGGGTCCAGGCCGTTGGCGGCCCAGTCGCGCTCCGCCTGGTCCAGCGCCGGGGCACTGATGTCCAGCGTGGCCACCTGGGAGGCGCCGCCCAGGCCCGCATGGATGCTGAAGCCGCCGGTGTAGCCGAAGGCATTGAGCACGCGGCAACCTTCGGCGTGGGCGCCGACCTGCAGCCGGTGCACCCGCTGGTCCAGGAAGAAGCCTGTCTTCTGGCCGCGAAGCAGATCCACGCTCAGCTTCGCGGCACCTTCATGCACCGTCACAGACCCACCGAGGCTGCCCTTGAGCAGCCGGTTCACGGGATCAAGCCCCTCCTCCTTCCTGCCGGACTGGCTGCGCTCCACGAAGGCGGTGAGGCCCTCGCGCTTGCCGATCTCGAAGAGGATGGGCCACCAGAGATCGCGCAGGGCCTCCAGGCCCGCGGTCCCCACCTGCAGCACGAGGGCCTGGGCGTAGCGGTCCACCACCAGGCCCGGCAGGCCGTCGCCCTCGCCGAAGATCCAGCGGCAGCCGCCCTGGGGGTCCCAGAGCCCCAGGGTCTTCCGCAGGGCCAGGGCCGATTCGAAGCGCGAGCGGAAGAAGGCCTCGTCCAGGGGCGCGTCCTCGAAGCGGAAGATCCGCGCCGCCAGGGGGTTCGCGGTGCTGGCCGTACCCACGCCCAGCACCTGGCCGGAATCATCCGCGAGGCGCACCAGGGTGGCTTCCGAGGGCCTCGCCAGCGCCCCGGAGAACACCCACGGGTGGCGCTTGGAAATCAATCCCTCCTTGCCGGGCTTGAGGCGGAGCAGCGGATAAGGCCAGCGGGACGTATTCATGGCTTCAGATTAGCTTGATAGGCTGGAGGGATGCGCCTCCACGCCCTCCTCGCCCTCGCCTTTATCCTGCTCCCCCTCAGGGCCGAAGCCCCGGGACCCGCGGCAGGCCCCGTCCTCATCATCAGCGAGGATGGACTGGGCGCCGACCAGTTCCGCCCGGACACCATGCCGAACCTCTGGGCCATGGCCAGGCAGGGACGCCGCGCCGCGGTGCTCCCGCCCTTCCCCGCCACCACCTTCAATGGGCACGTCACCCTGGCCACGGGCTGCTGGCCCGAGCACCACGGCGTGGTGGCCAACGGCTACCTCCGTCCCGAGGACAAGCTGCGCGTCCCCGCGGCCAACCGGGTGGAGGACATCCTCCGGGAGCCGCTGTGGGTGGCCGCCACGAGGAGCGGCGTGCGCACCGCCGTCTTCCACTGGGTGGGCGCCTCCGGCCCCTGGGAGGGTGTGGCGCCCTGGCGCATGCAGGCCTTCCGGCCGGGGATTCCCGATGCCGAGGGACTGGCTTTCAGCGAACGGGCCCTGGCCGAAGGCGCGCAGCTCGTCATGGCCTACCTCTCCGGCAGCGACGAGGAGGGCCACCTCAAGGGCCCCCGCAGCCCAGAGACCCTGGCCAAGCTGCGGACCCTCGACGCCGAGCTGGCCCCCTGGCTCACGCGCATGCAGGCCGCCCATCCGGGCCTGCGCATCATCCTCACGGCGGACCACGGCATGGTCCCCATGAAGCGGCGCGTGCACCTGCCGAGCGTCCTCGACGGCATTCCCGTGGACCTCATCACCCACGGCGGCAGCGCCTACGTCTACCTCAAGCAGCCCGGCGACCGGGCCCGCGTCCTCGCCCGCCTGCACAGGGCCGGGCTCAAGGCCTGGGCCCGGGAGCAGGTGCCCAGCCGCTACCACCTGGGCGGCAGCCCCCGGGTGGGCGATGTCGTCGTCCTGGCCCCCCTGGGCACCTGGCTCTCCCAGGCCCGCAGCAGCCGCGAGGACGAGTCCGAGCGCCACGGTCGTGCCGGCGCCCACGCATACACGCCGGAATCCGCCCCCATGAAGTCGTGGCTCGTGGTGCTCGGCGCCGGCCAGGGCCCCCTGGCGGACGTCCCCGCCTGGGACATCGCTCCCACCGCGGCCGCCTGGCTGGGCATCCGCTGGGCGCAGGCCCCGGACGGGAAGCCCGTGGCGGCGCTGCTCCCCCGCTGATCAGCGGATGAGCGCCAGCAGCACCTGCGCCAGGACGATCTTGAGGATGGTGGCCAGGGGATAGACCGTGGCGAACCCCACATTGGGCAGCTCGTTGCCCGTGTGGTGGTTGGCGTAGCCCAGGACCACGGGCTGGGTGTGGGTGCCGGCCACGATGCCGAACATCACGTTGAGGGGGATGCCGAAGCCCTTGTGCCCGATGAGCATGGTCAGCGAGTCCGCCACGAGGCAGACGAGGAAGGCCGCGCCCAGGAACAGGGGCAGGACTCCCGCGTTGCCCGACACGATGGCGCGGAATCCTTCTCCGGAGATCACGCCGATGCCCGCCGCGAAGAGCACCAGCCCGAACTGGCGGATGGTGTGGTTGGCGCTGTAGGGGAAGTTCCAGACCAACGGCCCGATGCGGTGGAAGCGGCCGAGGATCAGCGCCACGGCCAGGGGACCGCCGGCGAAGCCCAGCTTGAAGACGATGCCGTGGCCGAGCGGGATGGGCAGCTGGCCCAGGGAGAGGCCCGCCGCCAGGCCCATGGCGAAGGTGAGGAAGCTCACCTCGCTGAGGGCGCGATAGCTGTCCCCGAAGAAGGCCTCGATGGCCTCGATGTTGTCCCGGCGTGTGGTGACGCGCACCCGGTCGCCCAGCTCCAGCACGGTGTCGCCGGCCGGCACGAACCAGAGATCCCCGCGCCGCACGCGGGTGATGATGGCTTGGTGCTTGTTCACCAGGTCCAGCTTGCCGAGGGGCACGCCCACCACGTCCCAGTTCGAGACGAAGACCCGCGTGGCATCCAGCGCGCTCTGGTCGCGGTCCAGCTCCACGTGGCTGCGCTCCCCGATGAGGGCCGCCACCTGGACGAGGTCGTCCGGCGATCCCACCACCGTCACCAGGTCGTCCAGCTTCAGCCTGAAGTCCGGCCCCGGCAGGAGCAGCTCGGCCTTGCGCAACACCCGCCCGAATACCACCTGGAACCGGCCGGCGGCGCGGATCTCCCGCTTTGTCAGGGATTCCGCCTCGGGTTTCGTCACCCTCAGAGTCCAGACCTCCAGCCGGTGGTGGCCCGTCTGGTAGTCCTTGAGGCCGTCCGCCTCCTCCCGCAGGTTCACGCGGAAGAGCTTCGGGCTCACGAGGATGACGAGCATGGGCACCAGCACGCCGATGGGGTAGGCGATGGCGGAGGCCACCGTGGGCTGGGCCAGCTCCAGGGGCCCGGCACCCAGGGACTTCACGCGCTCGATGACACCCGCCAGGGCCGGCATGTTGGTGAAGCTGCCCGTGAGCAGGCCCGCGGCGTAACGGGCGTTGAACCCCATCAGGTGGGCCAGGAGCACCACGAAGCCCGTGGAGGCCACCATCACCAGGACGACCACGGCGTTCTTCTTCATGCCCTCGCGGCTGAAGGCCGCCCAGAAGCTGTGGGAGATGGAAAGCCCCATGGCGTAGACGAAGACGGCCAGGCCCAGCTCGTAGACGAGCTTCATCTCCCGGGAGATGTCCTTCTTGAGACCGGGATCCAGGCCGGGCGCCATCACCAGCGCACCCAGGGCGATGCCCGCGAAGAGGATGCTGGCGATGCCGAAGGAGGCCCCGGCGATCCGGATCTTGCTGATGGGGTAGCCCAGCGCCACCACGGCGAACAGCATCAGGAGCGGGTTGTGCGCGAAGAAGAAGAGGGTCTGCTCGATCATGCCCGCCCCGCTCAGGATCACCTGGGGATCATGTCAACCGCCGGATGGCCGCCGCCAGGGCCTCCACCTCGCCGGGCCGCGCGTCCGGGAGCAGCGAAAACCGGAGCACCGAGCGCGCGTCGTCCGAACTATACCCCAAGGTCATGATTGCGTAACTGGGCTTCACCGCCCCGCTGTGGCAGGCGCTGCCGGTGCTGACGGCGAAGCCGGCCAGGTCCAGGGCGGCGTGCAGGGCCTCGCCGTTGCGGCCCCGGAACAGGAGGCAGCTGGTATTGGGCAGGCGTGGCTGGCCGGCGCCGATGACCTCGATGCCCCGGTTCCAAGAGGTGATTTCCGTCTCGAAGGCATCGCGGATCGGCGCCAGGGCCCCATTCATCGCTTGACGCTCCGTCAAGTGGCGCACGGCGGCCGCCAGGCCCAGGATGGCCGGCAGGTCCTCGGTCCCGCCGCGGCGGCGGCGCTCCTGCGGGCCTTCCATGAGGGCCTCCCAGGGCAGGCCCGGTCGCATCCACAGCAGGGCCGCGCCCCGGGGGCCGCCCATCTTGTGGCCGCTGAACACGGCCGCGTCGCAGTCCGACAGGTCCACGGCCACCTTGCCCCAGGCCTGGCAGCAGTCTTTGATGCGGACCGCGTCCAGCACCGGGGGCATCCCGTAGAGGATCCCCGTCTCGTTGTTGGCGGCCATCTGCACCACCGTGGCGCAGTCCGCCGGGACCTCCGGCAGCCAGCTCACGCGGGGCCAATCCCGCAGGGGATTCAGGCAGGCGCTGTGCTCCCCCGGGAACACCGCGGCGGGCCGGTCCCCCAGGGCTCCGTGGAGCCCCCGGATGAGCAGGTGCAGGGCCTCCGTGGCACTGGCGCAGAACACCAACTCCCCCGGCGCCACCCCCAGGGAGGCCGCAATCTCGCGGCGGGCCTCCTCCAGGCGGAACCGCGCCCGCTGCCCTTCCCGGTGGGTGCTGGTGGGGTTGGCCCAGTCTTCCGCCATGGCCCGCCGCACCGCCTCCACCGCATCCGGGTGGGGCGGCGTGGTGGCGTTGGCGTCGAAGTAGAGGCGCGGCATCTCTCCAATGTACTCTGGGGCATGCCCAAATCCCTGGAAGGCAAGCTCGTCGTCGCCATCTCCTCCCGGGCCCTCTTCGACTTCGAGGAGGAGAACCGGGTCTTCGAGGAATCGGATGACCGGGCCTACATGGAACTCCAGCTCTCACGACTGGATGTGCCCGCCCAGCCCGGCGTGGCCTACCCGCTGGTGAAGAAGCTGCTGGCCTTCAACACCGGAAACGAGGGCCGGGTGGCCGTGGTGATCCTCTCCCGCAACGACCCCGTGAGCGGCCTGCGGGTGTTCCGTAGCGCCCAGGAGGCCAACCTCAAGCTGGAACAGGGCGTCTTCACCCGGGGCCGGAACCCCTATCCCTACCTCACCTCCCTGGGGGCGAACCTGTTCCTGTCCGCCAAAGAGGAGGACGTCCGCGCCGCCCTGAACGCAGGCTTCGCCGCAGCGAGGGTCTACCCGGACAGCGCCGTGGCTGCGGACCGCCACCCTGACGAGATCCGCATCGCCTTCGATGGTGATGCCGTGCTGTTCAGCGACGAGGCCGAGCGGATCTACGCCGAGGGGGGCCTGGCGGCCTTCCAGGCCCATGAGATCGAGCGGGCGGCGGTCCCCCTGCCCCCCGGTCCCTTCAAGCCCCTCCTCGAGGCGCTGAGACCCCTGCAGGACATGGCCGAGGGTGCCCCCATGCGCATCCGCACCGCGCTTGTGACCGCCCGCAGCGCCCCCGCCCACGAGCGCGCCATCCGCACGCTCATGGCCTGGAACATCCAGGTGGACGAGGCCATGTTCCTGGGCGGTCTGGAGAAGGCCGACTTCCTGCGCGAGTTCGAGCCCGACTTCTTCTTCGATGACCAGACGGGATACTGCGATACCGCCGCGAAGGTGGGACCGACGGGCCATGTGGTGAGTGGCGTGAAGAACGAAGAGAGGGCTTCGAGATAGCGCCTCGCTGGGCTCGGAACGCTGCGCGTTCCGAGCAGGGGGAAAGGATCCCCTTTAACAAGTCGTCAACCATACTCCAAAGGCGAGCCGCGTGCGGACCGCCTTTGGAGCCGCCAGGCTGCGCCACGGCTACACTCGAAACCTACGGAGGATCCATGTCCCGCAGGCTGGTGGAGTGCGTGCCGAACATCTCGGAGGGCCGGGATGCCGCGAAGATCAGGCAGGTGACGGACGCCATCGCGGCGGTGCCGGGCGTGCGGATCCTGGATGTGGACCCGGGGGCGGACACGAACCGCACGGTTATCACCTTCGTGGGCGAGCCAGAGGCTGTGCTGGAAGGCGCCTTCACCTGCATCCGGGAAGCCGCCAAGGTCATCGACATGCGCCAGCACAAGGGCGCCCACCCCCGCATGGGCGCCACGGACGTGACGCCCTTCGTGCCCGTGGAGGACGTCACCATGGAGGACTGCGCCGAGCTGGCCCGCCGCCTGGGCCAGCGCGTGGCGGCCGAGCTGGCCATCCCGGTCTACCTCTACGAATCCGCCGCCTCGCGGCCCGAGCGCCGGAATTTGGCGGAGGTGCGCCGGGGCGAGTACGAGGGTCTGGAGAAGAAGCTGCGGGATCCCCAGTGGCAGCCCGATTTCGCCGCCCCCTACAACGCCCAGGCCGGGGCCGCCATCATCGGCGCCCGGGAGTTCCTGGTGGCCTACAACGTGACGCTGAACAGCGCCGACAAGGCCCACGCCACGGACATCGCCTTCGAGTTGCGCGAGAAGGGCCGCGTGGCCCGGCGCGGCCGCGTGAAGCCCTACTACCAGGCCGGCGAGCTGATCTACTACGCCGAGGGCAGCTTCCCCTGCGGCAACTGCGACTTCACCGGGAGCACCTTCCAGGAGACTGTGGACCACTGCGCCTCGGCCCATGGCTACGACCTGCCGGCCCTCATGCGCCTGAACGACGTGGACCCTGCGAGCCCCGTGGGCGAGAAGGTCCGCCGCCGGGGCCTCTACGACCACTGCAAGGCCATCGGCTGGTACGTGGACACCTACCGCCGCGCCCAGATCAGCATCAACCTCACGGACTACAAGCAGACGGCGCCCCACACGGTGCTGGAGGCCGCCCGCGGCCTCGCCGCCGAGCGGGGCCTGGTGGTCACGGGCAGCGAGATCGTGGGCCTGGTGCCCTTCCAGTGTCTGCTGGCCTCGGGCCGCCACTACCTGAAGGCCATGGGCAAGTCCACGGGCGTGCCCACCCCCGACATCCTCCAGACCGCCGTGTTCTCCATGGGCCTGGGCGATGTCGCCCCCTTCGAGGTCGAGAAGAAGGTGCTGGGCCTGCCCACCTACGATCCCAAGTCCCTCGTCGCCATGCCGGTCCACGCCTTCACGGACGAGGTCAGCCGCGACACGCCGGCCCCCGGCGGCGGCTCCATCGCGGCCCTGGCGGGCAGCCTGGGCGCGGCCCTGGCGAGCATGGTGGCGAACCTGGCCCAGGGCGGGCCGGACGCCGGGAAGGACGCCAAGCTCGTCGCCCTGGCGGAGAAGGCCCAGGCACTAAAGGACCGCCTCATGGTGGCCGTGGACGCCGACACCAACGCCTTCAACGCCTTCATGGACGCCCGCCGCCTGCCGGACGCCACCCCCGAGCAGAAGGCCGCCCGGCACGAGGCCATGCAGGCCGGCCTCAAGGTGGCCATCGACGTGCCCCTGGACACGGCGAAGACCAGCTTCGCGGCCCTGGAGCTGGCCGGCGAGGCCGCCCAACTGGGCAAGGTGGCCTCCATCACCGATGCGGCCGTGGGTGCCCAGATGGCCTATGCCGGGGTGCGCGGCGGCATCTGGAACGTCGTGATCAACCTCAAGGACATCACGGATGCCGCCTACGTCACCAACATGCAGGCCCAGTGCTCCAGCCTGCTGGCGCAGGCTGGAGAACGGCTGAGCGAGATCACGACCTTCGTGGATCAGAAGCTCATCGATCGGCTGAAGAAGAAGTAGGCGGTGGCTGTCAGCTATCGGCTATCAGCTCTCAGCTATCAGCTCTCAGTGACTGACAGCTGATAGCTCTACTCCGCCATCCAGAAGAACAGCGCCGTCATCCGCTTGGTGGCGAGATCGTGGCCGAAGTAGCCGGTGGCGGAGTGCACCAGGTCCGCCCGGTAGAGCAGCAGGCGGTTGAAGACGTTGGGCACGGCGACATCGGGATGCCAGGCCTGGAGGGGCAGTCCGGTCACGCCCAGGGCCTCCCGCAGGTTGGCGTGGGGCGGCGGGCACAGGTTCCCGCCCAGGGTGCCGTTGGGGGAGCGGAGACGGTAGAACGTGGTGCCCGCGGCGGCCGGGGCTCGGGGCGTCAGGTAGATCACGGCCGCATAGCGGCACAGCCGCCGCGAGTCCGTGTGGGGCCGGGGACCGGACTCCCGGGCCCCCACCACCTGCACCACGTTGTGGTTGAGGTAGGCGCCGTCCGGGGCGGTCTCGCACCACAGCCGCTTCGCGCCGGTGAGCTCCCGCACTTTCGCTTCGAGGGGCTCCAGTTCCTCGGGCCTCAGGGCACCCCGCGAGCGCATGCCCGGCCAGGTCTCCCCGGTGTGCGGGAAGCCCAGCTCCCAGGCCTCCAGGGCGCAGAACCGCGCCACCAGGGCCGTGGGATCCGGGAGGATGCCGTCCACGATCCAGTAGTCGCGCCCTTCGGTGGGCTTCCGGTAGGGAAGGGATGGGGGCCGCGAGGGGCCGGATGGAGGAGGTGTGCGCACGGCGGCTCCGGGCCTCCAGCCTACCCCCGGCCACGAAAAAGGGGGCCTTTCGGGCCCCCCACTCCCCCCCCCCCGGGGAGAGTTCTCGTGGATTCACGCGGCCAAGCACATGGAACGCGCGACCGATAGACACTTCTCGACCCTAGAGTGCCCCAACTTGAGGAGTGGTGTCAGAAAAAAACGTCTTGATTAAGACAAGATTTGATCCTTGTCACGGCAGCCATCCCCGGCAAGGAATGCCAGGGACATAATGGGTGATCCAGAGGAGCCGCCGACCACATGGGACTCAACCAGGGCTTTGTCCACCGGGAGCAGGTCGGAGCGGAAGGGTCCGGGGTGCCTCTGGTGGCCCATCTGGCCGATCGGCACCCCCTGGCAGGCCCGGAGCTGTGGCGGAAGCGGATCCAGGAGGGACTGGTGCAGCTCGAAGGGGTCCCCGCCCTTCCGGAGGCGGTCCTGCGGGCCGGCCAGTGGATCACCTGGGCGCGCCCGCCGTGGGTCGAGCCCGAGGTCCCCCTGGCCACGGCCGTGTTCTACGAGGACGAGGATCTGCTGGCCGTGGCCAAGCCCAGCGGGCTGCCCACCCTGCCCGCCGGCGGCGCGTTCCTGGACCACACCTTATTGGCTCTGGTGCGCCGGCGGGCGCCGGAGGCCACACCCATGCACCGGCTGGGCCGCGCCACCTCGGGTCTGGTGCTCTTCGCCCGCACGGCCGCCGCCCGGGGCCCGCTCCAGGAGCAGTTCCGGGCGCGGCAGGTCCGCAAGGTCTACCTCACCCTCTGCACCGGCTCGCCGGAGCAGGACGCCTTCGACATCGC
The DNA here is from genome assembly GCF_000428885.1 of Geothrix fermentans DSM 14018. Lineage (GTDB taxonomy): Bacteria > Acidobacteriota > Holophagae > Holophagales > Holophagaceae > Geothrix > Geothrix fermentans. The sequence goes on from NZ_KE386810.1 coordinate 575,270, forward strand.
CACCCCCATCGGCGAGGTGCCCTACGCCCCCCTGGGCCTCCTCCATGCGGCCTCACCCGGGGGGCGCTCCTCCCTCAGCCACGCCCGGGTGCTGGAGCGGCGCGAGGGGTGCGCGCTCATGGAGGTGGAGATCGCCACAGGCCGCCCCCACCAGATCCGCATCCACCTGGCCTCGGCGGGGCATCCCCTGGTGGGTGATCCCCTCTACGGCCCCGGTGGCGTCCCCCTGCCGGAGACGCGCGCCGTCCCCGGCGACCCGGGCTACCTGCTGCACGCCCACCGGCTGGAGTTTGCGCATCCTCGAACGGGGACCTGGCTCGCCCTCGCCTGCCCCCCGCCGCCGCCCCTCCGCTCTCAGCGCCCGGGGTGGTAGGTGCGCCTGGCGTGCGCCTCCACGGCCTCCCGGTAGAACCAGACCTCCTTGAACTGGCCCTTGGCGTAGCGCTCGGCCTGGTCGGCGAAGTGCGGCGAGGCCGGATCGCCGCTCTCCCCGCCGGCCAGGAGGCTCTTGGCCTGGATCCTGGGACCGAACGCCACCACCGCCACGAAGCTGTTGCCCCGGTTGCCGTAGATCCGCCTGGTGCCCGTGGCGGTCGCGGGGCCGAAGGCCGCCAGGGAGCCCCAGGTGGACGAGGCGAAGGGCACTGGGAGGCTTGGCTTGGCATCGTCGTAGGCCAGGTCGATGGCGCCGCTCAGCCGCTGGAAGCGGTTGATCTCGCCCCAGGGTGTCTTCCAGGTTCCGAAGTCCTTCTGCAGCTTCTCCAGGGCCCGGATGAGGGACTGGAGGCGCTCCACGGGCGCCGTGTCCCTGGCCATGAAGTCGTAGACGGGCACACCCTTGGCCCGGGCCGGCGCCGCGCAGCGCGCCATCAGATCCTGCCCCCAGGCGATCGCCAGGGAGGTGGGGACCGAGTCCAGCCCGCTGCGCAGGTCCCAGGCCCGCAGCAGCGCCACGGGCTCCGCCAGCCGGGCCCGGAGCGGATCCTCCTCCGGTGTGGCGTCGTAGGCCTGGAAGAGCGCCGGCAGCAGGTCCGCGAAGGCGGTGAGCTCAGGGTCGTAGGCCGCCGCGATGAGGCCGTCGAGGGTGACGCCCGTGCGGCCCTGGAGTACCTTCACCGCGTGGAGGCCCCGGGGATTCTCCGGCTGGCTCCACATGTAGGCCGGATAGTCCGACTGTCGCGGGCTGTCAGGTCCCGCCGCCGAGAAAGGCCAGTTGTTGGTGTTCTGGATCCAGCCGTGCTTCGGGTTCACCACCTGGATGGCCTCGCGCACCGGGTGGAGTCCCTGCCAGTCCGTGGCGGGGTTGCTGCCGTCCACGGGCTTCGTGAAGTCGAAGCGCGGGTCCCGCCGCGGCACGAAGTTCCCGTAGAAGAGGGCGATGTTCCCGTCCGCGTCGGCGTACACGGTGTTGTTGGAGGAGTTGGTGCGGAGGTCCAGCACCTTCACGAACTCAGCGTAGGTGCGGGCTTTGGTGCGCCGGTAGGACTGCATGAGGGCATGGACGGGATCCTGCATCAGCCGGAGGCTCACCCACCGGCCATCAGCCTCGCGGACCACGGGGCCGCGATGGCTGTAGTAGGCCGTGACAGTGGCCTCCTTCATCTGCAATCCGTCCCGGTACTTGAGCGTGATCCGCTTCGTGCGGAAGGGACGCAGCGTATCGCCGTAGCGGTAATAGGCCCGGCCTCCCTTCCGCACCACGGTCTCCAGCCACTCGTCGATGACGTCGGCGCCGCCGGAGGTGTGCATCCAGCCCATGCGTTCGTTGAAGCCCTGGTAGACGAAGAACTGGCCCCAGGTGACGGCCCCGTAGGCGTTGAGCCCCTCGCCGCTCACGGCGTGGACCTCGGGGCGGAAGTAGAACGAGGTGTGGGGGTTGATCAACAGCAGGGCGTGGCCCGAGGCCGTGACGGACGGGGCCAGGGCGAAGCCGTTGGAGCCCGACGGCTCGCTGGAGGGATCCGGCAGGGCCTCCGGCGGCATGTGGGTGTCCGCCTGGCGGCCGTAGAAGCGGGCCAGGGGCGTAAGGCGGATGGACTCGATGTCCCCGCCGATGCTGCCTTCGGTGAAGCTGAGGGCCATCCACGGCTCGAAGCGCGTCAGGAGCCGCGGCCTGACGGACGGGTGCTCGTGGAGGTAGAAGTTGAGCCCGTCGGCCCAGGCCACCATCAGCGCCTTCAGCCAGGCCGGGCTGGCGGCGAACTTCGCCTTCAGGTCCGCCGGATCAATGAAGAGCCGCATCCGCAGATCCCGGGCCAGCTCGCGCGGGCCCTCCACCTCGGCCAGTCGGCCCAAGGCGTTGAGGTAGTTGGTCTCCACCCGCGGGAAGTCGTCCTCGGCCTGGGCGTAGATCAGCCCGAACACCGTGTCCGCGTCCGTCTTCCCGTAGACGTGGGGGATGCCCCAGGTGTCCCGGATGATCGTCACGCGCGCGGCCCGCTGGCGCCACCGTGCCAGGTCGCCGGACGGCGTCCGGGCGGCGAGGGCCGGCAGGCAGGTGAGGGCCAGGACGAGGAGGAGACGCCGCATGGGGGATCCGATCAGCAGGGGAACCCACCCATGGTCCCCCCGCGCCGGTTCCGGATCAATCCGGTGCCCGGCGTGTTGCGCTCGTCAACCTAGGCGTGCACGCCCGGCGCCTCGCGGCCGGTGCGCTCCACGTACTCGGCGTAGGTGCCCGGGAACAACAGGGGCCCCGCGTGCTCTTCTCCGCCCAGTTCCAGCACGCGGTTGGCCAGGCCCCGGAGGAAGGTGCGGTCATGGGAGACGAAGAGCATGGTGCCCTCGAAGTCCTTCAGGGCCTCGATGAGCATCTCCTTGGTGGCCAGATCCAGGTGGTTGGTGGGCTCGTCCAGCACCAGGAAGTTGGGCGGATCGAAGAGCATGCGGGCCATCACCAGCCGCGACTTCTCGCCGCCGGAGAGGGCGCGGATCCGCTTGTCCACATCGTCCCCTGAGAACTGGAAGGCCCCCAGGAGGTTGCGCAGCACGCCCAAGCCCTCCAGCGGGAAGTCCTTCTGCAACTGCTCCAGCACGGTCAGGTCGGGATCCAACAGGTCCAGGGCCTGCTGGGAGAAGTAGCCCAGCTTGAGGCTCGCGCCCAACTTCACAGTGCCGGCGTCCGGCGCCAGGGCCCCCGCCACCATCTTCAGCAGCGTGGACTTGCCGGCGCCGTTCTTGCCCATGACGCACCAGCGCTCGCCGCGGCGGATGTGCAAGGCGAACTGGTCGTAGAGCTTCTTGGAACCATAAGCCTTGCCGACGCCCTCCAGCATGGCCACGTCATCGCCGGAGCGGCCGGGGATGCGGAAGTCCCACTTCACGACGCGGCGCCGCTTGGGCGGCTCCACGCGCTCGATCTTGTCCAGGGCCTTGATGCGGCTCTGCACCTGGGCTGCCTTGGCGGCGTGGGCGCTGAACCGCTCGATGAAGCGCTGCTCCTTGGCCAGCTTGGCCTGCTGCCGGGCGTAGGCGGCCTCCTGGTTGGCCTCGCGGGCCTCCCGCTCCTTGGCGTAGAAGTCGTAGTTGCCGGAATACGTGACGATGTCGCCACCGTCGATCTCCAGCACCTTGGTGACCACGCGGTTCATGAAGTCCCGGTCGTGGCTGGTCATGAGGAGCGTGGCCGGCACGGACTTGAGGAAGCCCTCCAGCCAGAGGATGGACTCGATGTCCAGGTGGTTGGTGGGCTCGTCCATGAGCAGCACATCGAAGTTGCCCAGCAGCACCTTGGCCATGGACACGCGCATCTTCCAGCCGCCGGAAAGCGCGCCCACGTCGCCGTCGATCTGCGCATCCTCGAAGCCCAGGCCGTAGAGGCAGGCCCGGGCCCGGGCCTCCAGCTCATAGCCACCCAGGTGCTGGTACTCCTCCTGGACGTGGCCGAAGCGCTCCAGCACGGCCTCGAAGTCCGGCGTGTCCGGGTCGGACATGGCCTTCTCCAGGTCCATCAGCTCGTGGTGCAGGTCCCCCAGGCGCCCGCTGCCGGCGATGGCCTCGTCCAGCACGGGCCGGCCGGACATCTCGTCCACCTCCTGCCGGAAGTAGCCGAGGGTGAGCTTCTTCGGGAGGGTGACGACGCCGTCGTCCGGCGCCTCCTCACCCATGATCATGCGGAAGAGCGTGGACTTCCCCGCCCCGTTGGGGCCGACGAGGCCGACCTTCTCGCCGGGATTCAGCTGGAAGTCCGCCTCGATGAACAGGACCTGCTTGCCGTACTGCTTGCTGACGCTGGAGAACGAGATCATGGGGCTCCGGATCGTGGAACAGGGCTGCCGGAGGCCTTGGGAAGACCTGCCAGGAACAGCGGCCCAGGTCCCTGACGGTGGACCCCTGGCCACGAGCTTCCAGGGTACCACAGGGCCCCGGCAGGCCTAGGCGGGCCCCTTGATGACGCCCTCCAGCCCCAGGAGCTTCCGGGCCACACCGAGCTGGCCAAGGTGGTAGGCCTCGTGCTGGAGGAAGGTGCCCACGATCTCCTCGAGCGGAGCGGGCGCATTCAGGAAAGGGTGGGGACGCAGCGCGCGCCAGTCCGGCACGGCCTCGAAGGCCGCGGCCAGGGCCGCCTGGGTCGCGTCGACGGCCGCCACGAGCTCCGCGAGCTCGCCCCGCTTCGAAGTGGCCACCGGGTCCGGGGCATGGAAGACCTCCTTCAGCATCCAGCGCCGGGTGTCCACCACGTGGCTCAGGATCCAGGCGATGCTGTTGACGCCCGGCGCAGGCGCTCGGTCGGCCATCTCCTGGCTGATGCCCTGGAGGTTGAGCGCCATGAGGGGCGCACGGTTGATCTGGAAGAGGGTGGTCCAGGGCTGGGTCATGGCGGACTCCGTGCAGGGGCCTGGGAGGCCCGGGGTGGAAGGGAACCGGATTGGATGGTGGTACTCAGCCCTCGACGTGGGCCTTGAGCCGGGCCAGGGCGTCGTCCCACTGCCGCGACAGCCGCTCCAGGACCAGGTGGGCATCCTCCAGGCGCTGGGGCTGGAAGGCCCAGAGGCGCTCGCGCCCCTGGCGCCGGCTGCTGACCAGGCCCGCCTCGGACAGCACCCCCAGGTGCTTGGTGAGGGCCTGGCGGGACACCGCGAACTGGCCGCTCAGGCGCGAGACCGTGAGCGGCCCGCCTGCGCAGAGGGTCAGGAGCAGCCCGAGCCGGGTGGCATCTCCCAGCGCCGCGAAGAGCGGGGCCGCTTCCTGGACCCGGTCGGGCGGCAGGTTCTCAGCCCGCGACATGGCGTTCGATGTTCTTGAGCTGGCCCGCCCAGCCGCGTTCGTTCATGCGGAAGGCCTCGTCGCGGCGGTGCGCAGGGACCCGGTCGAACCCGGACTCGACCACGGACAGGAGGGTCCCCCCACCCTGGGGCGAAAGCCGGAACTCCACCAGCGTGGTGGGTTCCTGGGAGTAGTCCACCGCGGGGTCCACGGCGTAGGGGTGCCAACGGTAGGAGAACAGGGTCTCGGCGTCCATCCGCTCGACCAGGAGTTCCATGGTGATGTGCTCGTAACCCGGGTGCGTGATCCTTCCCGTGAGCCGCTGGCCGGGCACGAAGGGGCCATCCAGGGCCACGCGGAACCAGGTCCCGAACTCCCCGGCGTCCGTCAGCGCCCGCCAGACGCGGGCCACGGGCGCCTGGAGCAGGATCTCCTTCTCGATGCGGTCGGTGCTGGATGCAGTCATGTGCAACCTCCGGGTTACATGTTAGGAGGCCCGCGGCTTCGCGCAACCCCCAGGTTGCATTTTTGAATCGGCCCGGAAAACCCTAGTGGTTCACCCGCGGTCCGTGCATGAGCTCGACCACGGCCTGGTTCAGGCGCAGGCGGGTCTCGTGGCGCTCGAAGGCGCGGGTGAGGTAGCGGGCCCGGATCTCCATGCCGGTCGGCCCGGGCACCACCTGGACACCGGGCACCGCTGAGAAGGCCTTCACCCGGTACCGGGCTGCGGTCTGCTGCCACTCGGCTTCAGCGATCTTGGCGTTGGCCTGGGTCTGCGTCTCCACCAGCCGCTGGACGCCGTCGAGGACCGGGTAGGGATCCTGGCCCATGGGGAGGACGACGTGGAGTTCATCCCACATCCACTTGCCCGAAGTGGAGAAGTTGAAGAAGTGCCCCTCGATGGCGAAGTTGTTCACGAAGGCCACCCGGCGGCCCGTGGGGTGGCCCGCATCGCTCCAGCTGCCGGTCTCCAGGATCACCGTGCGGAGCAGCCCGATCTCAACCACCTCGCCGCCCACACCGCGGATCTCCACCCAGTCGCCCATGCGGATGCCATTCTTCCCCATGAGGATGAACCAACCGAAGAAGGCCACGATGAAGTCCTTGAGGGCCACCGTCAGGCCGGCGCCCGCAAGGCCGAAGATGGTGGTGGCCTGGGCCGGCATCCCCATGATCAGGAAGCCGATGGCCAGGACCGCCACCACGCGCAGGATCACCTTGAACACGGAAGTCGAGGCCCCGAGTGAGACCCGCTCGGCCGAGGAGGCGCGGTCGCGCCGCCAGTCGATGAAGAGGCTGAGCAGGGCGACGACCACCGCCACCCCGAGGATGACCAGACCCTGCGCCAGCATCTTGTGCAGGGCGGCGGTGCGGTAGCCGTCCGCCAGGACGAGCCAGGCGCCATAGGTCTCGACCAGGCCCTGCTGGTCCTGGATGCGGCGGGAGATGATGGCCAGCCGGCGCTGGGCGTCCCCGAACTGCTTGAGGGAGGACAAGGCGGCCTTGGCCTCCCCGCGGTCGACCTTGTGTCCGGCCGCTCCATGCATGAGGGATGAGGCGGCGCTCCGGGCAGCCTCGCGATCCTCGGCCTCCTTCTTGACCTGGGCTTCGACCTCCACCCGCCGCTTGGAGGCGGATTCCACTTTGACCTGGGCTTCGGCCTGGGCCCGGACCAGGCGCTGGCACTTGTCCCGCTGGAACCGCCACTCCTGCAGCCGCCCCATCAGGCTGCCCGCCTGGAAGGTGCTGGGTGCCTTGGTCCCGACCATGGCCTGGGAGGAATCCCGGTCCGCGGCCTCGTGGGCCTCCTTCAGGCGGCGGATCCGGGCCTGGGGATCCCCGCCGGCCTGGGCAAGGTCGTCCGAGGCAGTCTCAGCCTCATCCTTGTCCAGCTCCAGCTGGGCCTTGGCGATGTCAATCTGGTCCTCGAGGACGTCCTTTTCGGATTCCGGGGCCGTGGCGAGCTTCCGGGTCAGTCCGGCCAACTGCTTCTCGCCGGCTTCCACGGCCGCCTGGGCCTTGACCTTGGCTTCCATGAGCTCTTTCAGCTCAGGAGTCTCCTTCACCGGGGTGGTCGCCGCCCGGCGGATGGCGAAGCTGAAGGCGAGGTCCACGGAGTGGTTGCCCAGCCGTTCCGCCTGGAGGGCCAGCTGCTTCTCCTCGAGGGTGATGGCCATGGGCACCAGGCTCCTGGCCGTGAGGAGCGGCGATTGGTCGATGAGCCGCTCCTGCACCGGGGCGGCCTTCCGCTTGCCTTTCTTCACCGTGGGGGCGGGCGCCTCCTGCCCCGGGGGAGGGGCCGGTGCCTCCCGGGTCAGGATCCATCCGGCAGTGGCACCGGCCGTAAGGATCAGCAGGGTGGCGGCGGGAATCCAGGATCTGGCGCTCATTCCACCAGACAACCATGAACAGGGCCGGAACGCAAAAACCCCGGAGCAGGCTCCGGGGTTCCATGAATGCCGAGGGGATTCAGCCCTTCTTCGGGGCGTCCTTCTTCTTGGCGCAATCCGGGCAGTCCTTGCAGGAGGCGGCCTTGTTCTTCTCGCAGCAGGCCATCCCGCAGCACTTCTTGGGCTCGGCCTTCTTCTCTTCGGCAGCGTAGCCGGCCAGGGCGAAGGAGCTCACCAGGGCCAGCGCCAGCATTTTCTTCATGGGGATTCTCCAGGCAGGGGGCACAGCCCCGCACACACACCATAACCCGCGTCAGGGGATTTCCCCGCGGGAGAAAACCATCAGTGGCCGAACAGATTCTTGAGCACCATGGCGGCCATGGCGGGATTGGCTCCCAGGCGGCGCTTCATGTAATGGATGGCGAACTTCCAGTCCTCGGCGAAGGGGACGTAGAGGCGCATGATGTGGCCCCGCTTCACGATCTCCTTCTGGATCTCTGCGCGGGGGACACCCATCAGCATCTGGAATTCGTAGGCGTCCTTCGCCACGCCCTTCTTGTCCAGGTGCTCGATGCAGCGGCGGATCAGGGGCTCGTCGTGGGTGGCGATCTCGGGGTAGTGACCATGGTCCAGCAGCAGCTGCACGTACTCGAAGAGCTTCTCCTTCATGTCCTTCTTGTCCTGCAGGGCGACCTCCGCGGGTTCCTTGTAGATGCCGATGCAGATGCGGACCTTGCAGGGCTTGAGGTGGAGGGCCTTGATGTCCTCGCCGGTGCGGAAGAGGCGGCTCTGCAGCACGATGCCGAAGTTGTCGAACTCATTCCGGATGGCCTTGAACATCCTCAGCGTGACGTCCGTGAAGTGCCGGTCCTCCATGTCCAGGGTGATGTGGACCCCATGCACGGCCGCGGCGGCGACGATGCGGCGCAGGTTCTCCTGGCAGTAGGCCTCGCTCTCGTTGATGCCCAGCTGCGTGGGCTTGAGGCTGATGCTGGCGTTGGAGCGGGTCTTCACCGCCTCGATCATCCTGAAGTACACCTGGACCGTGGCCTCCACATCCTCCCGCTTGAACACCTCCTCGCCCAGCAGGTCCAGGGTGGCCGAGAGCCCCTGCTTGTGGAGCTCGTCCACCTTGGCCATGCCGCTTTCAAGGCCCTTGCCCGCGCAGTAGGGCGCGGCGAAGGTGCGGACGAGCCCGTCCGGCATGAGATCGAGCACGATGCGTTTCAAATCCACGGTGTTCCTCCCGTCGTTCCTGCGTTTCCCGGCCCTTCCCTGCGGCCGGACAGCCCTACAAATATACCGGCGTCCATGCTCCTGACCGAGCGCGCAGAATGAGATGTGACCTCGGAGACAACGCGAAAAAGCCCGCGGACTTTGGATCCGCGGGCTTCTCGTGCTGGTGGTTCCTCTGGGACTCGAACCCAGGACCCTCTGATTAAGAGTCAGATGCTCTAACCAGCTGAGCTAAGGAACCGCTGGAAGAACCAGTCTAGCAGGGTGCACCGGGGACGCAAGAGCCGGATCTGCACCCATTTCTAGAGGCTGGGCATCTTCATGGCCCGGCGGACGTCCACCATGGTCTCGGCGGCCACGGCCCGGGCCCGGGCGCTGCCGTCCTGGAGGACGGCTTCCAGCTCGGCGGGATGGGCCAGGGAGGCCTCGATCTTCTCCCGCACGGGCTCCACGCGCCGGATGATGGCCTCGGCCACGCGCTTCTTGCAGTCGAAGCAGCCGATGCCCGCCCGGCGGCACTCCGTGTTCACCATCTGCACGGTCGCGTCGTCGCTGAAGAGCTTGTGGAAGTCGAAAACCGGGCAGATGTCGGGGTTGCCGGGATCGGTCTTCCGGACGCGGGCGGGATCGGAGGCCATCTGCCGGGTACACTTCTCGAGGATGGCGGCATTGGTGTCGCGCAGGTAGATGCAGTTCCCGTAGCTCTTGGACATCTTCCGCCCGTCGAGGCCCGGCACCTTGGGCGTCTTGGTGAGCACGGCCTCGGGCTCCGGGAAGACCTCCTTCTGGTAGAGGAAGTTGAAGCGGCGGAGTACCTCGCGGGCCAGTTCGATGTGGAAGAGCTGGTCCTCGCCCACGGGCACCTTGTGGGCGCGGTAGATGATGATGTCGGCGGTCATCAGGAGGGGGTAGCCCAGGAAGCCGTAGCTGCCGAGGTCGGCCACGGCGTTCTGCAGCTTTTCCTTGTAGGTGGGCACCCGCTCCAGCCAGGAGAGGGGCGTCACCATGGACAGCAGCAGGTGCAGCTCCGCGTGCTCCTTCACGAGGCTCTGCACGAAGATGGTGGCCTTCTGCGGATCCAACCCCGCGGCCAGGTAGGTGGCGGTCAGCTCCAGCGTGGCGGGCCAGATCTCATCCACGGCCTCGTACTTCGACGTGAGCGCATGCCAGTCCGCGATCATGTAGAAGGCCTCGCCCTGGCCCTGAAGCACCGTGAAGTTGTCCAGGGCTCCCACCAGGTGGCCGATGTGCTGGGAGCCCGAGGGCTGGATGCCGGAAAGGATGCGTTGCATGGGAACTCCGATGGGGCGCGTGGATCAGAAGTGGAGGACGAGGCGGGCGACGAGCTCGATGCCGTAGAACACCAGCCCGAACACGGGACCCAGCACGTAGCCCAGGAGCCCCGTGAGGGCCACCACGATGAGGATGCCGCCCATCCAGGGCTGGATCCGGTCGAACTTCGGCAGCCAGCGCCAGGGCAGGAAGCCCCGCAGGATGCCGGCTCCGTCCAGGGGCCCCATGGGCAGCAGGTTGAAGAGGGCCAGGCCGATGTTGATGAGCACCAGGCGCCCGAGCAGGGCCAGGAAGAGCGTGGTGGTGGTCCCCAGCTGGAGCACCTGGAGGCTCTCCACCTTGCCGGCCAGCAGCGCCCGCGCGAAGACCCGGAACTCCATCTCGGGCACGGGCGCCACGGCCTTCACCATCAGGAGCATGATCCCCAGGAAGACCACAGCCTGGATCAGGTTCGACGCCGGCCCCGCGCTGGCCACGAAGGCATAGCCCACCCGCTGGGTGAAGCGGCGGGTGAGCTTGCGGGGATCCACGGGCACGGGCTTGGCCCAGCCGATGAAGGGGAAGCCCGTGGCCATGCCCAGCAGGGGGAAGACGAAGGTGCCCAGGAGGTCCATGTGGGCCAGGGGGTTCAGCGTCATCCGGCCCAGGCGCGCCGCCGTGTCGTCCTCCAGCAGGTAGGCCGCCGTGGCATGGCTGGCCTCGTGCACGCTCAGGCTGAAGAGGAGGGCCACGTAGCTGACGAGGATGGTGGGGATGGAGATGCTGTCGAACACCCGGGCTCCGGCAATCCCCCAGTGTACAGGCTGGGGGTCAGAGCCCCAAAGCGGCCAGGGCCGGCCCCAGGGTCCCCGCCGAAGCTCCCAGGCCCAGTCGCAGGAGGAACTCGACGTTGCCCTCGCCGCCCCGGATGGGGCTTTCCGCCAGGTCCAGGGGGCGCAGCTCCGTGCCCGCGAAGAAGGTCCAGGTCTCCACCAGCACGCGGCGATGGACGGCGGGATCGCGCACGATGCCACCGGCGCCCACGTCCTCCCGGCCCGCCTCGAACTGGGGCTTCACCAGCAGCACGGCCTCCGCCCCGGCTTCGAGGCTCGGCAGGATGGGCGGAATGGCCAGGCGCAGGGAGATGAAGCTCAGGTCCGCCACCAGCAGGCTGCAGCGCTCAGGGATGCGGGCCGGATCCCAGGTGCGGAGGTTCATGTGCTCCATGGAGACCACCCGGGGATCGCTCCGCAGCTTCCAGTGGAGCTGGTTGGTGCCCACGTCCACGGCATAGACTTTCGCCGCGCCCCGCTGGAGCAGGCAGTCCGTGAAGCCGCCGGTGCTGGCCCCGGCGTCGAAGCAGATGCGGCCGGTGGGATCGATGGTCCAGCGGTCCAGGGCCCCGGCCAGCTTGAGCCCGCCCCGGCTCACGAAGGGCAGCGCATCCCCGCGCAGGCGGATGGAGGCCGCCTCGTCCACGGCCGTGCCCGCCTTGGTGACGGGCCGGTCCTCCACCAGCACCTCCCCTGCCAGGATGCGGGCCTGGGCCTTGGCGCGGGTCTCGCATAGGCCGCGCTGCACCAGGAGCTGGTCCAGACGCATCTTAGCCACGGGCCTGCTTCCGCTGCCGGGCCAGCTCCTTGCGGTAGGTCCCCACATTGCGGTTGTGGTCCCGCAGGCTGGGGGCGAAGTTATGGCCGCCCCGGCCCGTGGCCACGAAGTAGAGATCCTTCCCCGAGAGCGGCTCCTTCGCCGCGTCGATGGCCGAAGGGCTGGGCACGGCGATGGGCGTGGGCGGAAGTCCCTTCACCGAGTAGGTGTTGAAGCGGCTGGGCCGGCGGATGTCCTCGGGCGTAGGGGCGGTGAAGCGCAGGTCGCCGGCGGCCCACCGCGCGTAGAGGCTGGTGGGGTCGCACTGGAGGCGCATGCCGATCTTCAGCCGCTTCAGATAGACACCCGCCACCCGGGGCTGCTCCTCCACCAGCTTGGTCTCCTTCTCCACCAGGCTCGCCAGGATGAGCGTCTGGTAGGGGGGCAGCGCGCCGCCCTCCAGCCGGGGCCGCACCTGGTCTCGGAAGGCCTCCACCAGCATGAGCATGATCTCCTCGGGCTCCAGCGCATGGTGCAGCTTGTAGGTGGCCGGGGCCACGAGCCCCTCCAGGCTTTCGGCGTCCTCGAATCCGGCCGTCCTGGCCAGGCGCGGGCTCTTCCACAGGGTCCAGAAGACCTCCTCGGGCACGAAGTCCTTCAGGCGCTTCTGCACGGCCCAGGCATGGGCCCCTTCGGGGATGGACACGGAGGTGTAGTGGATCTCCGCGCGGCGCAGCTTCCCGGTCACGTCCGACAGGCTGGCCCGGGGGGCGAAGGTGTATTCGCCCCGGATGAGCTGGAGCTTCCGGGTCCGGGCCCAGAGCTTGAACAGCGAGGCCGAGCGGATGACACCGTCCCGCTCCAGCTGGTCCGCGATCTGGTTGATGCTGGCGCCCTTCCTCACCAGGACCGTGGCCTCCTCCCGGAGGGGCCCCCGCCCCTTCCAGGCCCACCAGGCGCCAGCGGCGGGAGCCACGGCCAGGATCAACGTGGCCAGGAAGAATCTGAGGGACATCGAAGAACGCGCCATGCCTCCAGAATGCCGTGGTAGCGTGGATCCATCCACCCAAGGAACCTGATGAGCACCCCCGGCTACCGCCGTCACGTCGGTCTGTTCTCGGCCACCATGCTGATCGCTGGCTCCATGATCGGCTCTGGCGTATTCATCGTCGCGGCGGATATGGTCCGCACGGGCGGTTCCGGCGGCTTCCTGCTGGCGGCCTGGGGCCTCACGGCCGTGCTCACGCTCTTCGCGGCCCTCAGCTACGGGGAGCTCGCGGGGATGTTCCCCCAGGCTGGCGGCCAATACACCTACCTGCGGGAGACCTACGGCCCCACCGTGGGCTTCCTCTATGGCTGGACCTTCTTCGTGGTCATCGAGTGCGGCACCATCGCCGCCGTGGCCGTGGGCTTCGGGAAGTACCTGGGCAGCTTCCTCCCGGCGGTCACGGACTCGGCCTGGATCGGCCCTCACCTGGACGTGCCCCTGATGAAGGTTTCGCATGCCATCGCCGTGGGGCCCTACCACTTGGGGCTGACGCCCTCCCGCCTGTCCGGCGTGGTGGTGGTGCTGCTGCTCAGCGCCGTGAACCTCTACGGCGTGCGCCTGGGCTCCCGCATCCAGGATCTCTTCACCGTGGCCAAGATCGGCGGCCTCGCGGCCCTGATCCTCCTGGGCCTGATGCTGAAGCCCGCCGTCGCCCCCTCCCAGGCTCCCTTCACCGCCGGCGACGGCGCCGCCCTGCCCTTCCTGACGGCCCTGCTGGTGGTGCAGACCGGCAGCCTCTTCTCCGCGGACGCCTGGAACGCCATTACGTTCATCGCGGGGGAGGTGAAGGATCCGCGGCGAACCATCCCCTACGCCCTGCTGGTGGGCACGACCCTGGTCTGCGGCCTCTACATCCTGGCCAACGCCGCCTACCTGCGGGTGCTGGGTCCCACGGGCATCGCCCACGCCCCCCAGGACCGCGTGGGCAGCGCGGCCCTCCAGGCCCTGCTGGGCAGCGGCGGCGGCCTCATCATGGCCGGCAGCATCCTCATCTCGATGTTCGGCTGCCTCAACGGCCTGATCCTCTCAGGCGCCCGGGTCTACCAGCGCATGGCAGAGGACGGCCTGTTCTATCCCCGCGCCGCCCTCCTCAACGAGCACGGCGTCCCGGGCTTCGGCCTCTGGATCCAGGCCTTCTGGACCTGCCTGCTCACCCTTACGGGCACCTATGGCCAGCTGCTGGACTTCGTGATGCTGCCCACAATCCTCTTCTACATCCTGGCCGTGGGCGGGGTCATCCTGCTGCGCCGGCGGCGGCCCGATCTCGAGCGCCCCGTGAAAGTCTGGGGCTATCCCTTCGTCCCCGGACTCTACCTCCTGGGGGCCACGGCCATCATCGGCGCCCTCTTCATCTACCGTCCCAGCTATTCGTGGCCCGGCCTGGCCCTGGTGGCCCTGGGCTGGCCCGTCTACCTCGCCGTGAAACCCCGCGTCGCGGCCCCTGGAGGGAGTCTCCCATGACCCACATCGTCGTTCTCGGAGCCGGCCGCGTCGGCGGCGCCATGGCCAGGGACTTGGCCCCGGATTTCAAGGTGACGGTGGCCGACCGCTCCGAAGCGGCCCTGGCCCGCATGCGCGAGGGCGGGCTGGGCACCCGGGGCGCCGACCTGGCCTCCTCCGAGGGCGTGAAGGCCGCCGTGGCGGACGCGGACCTGGTGGTGGGCGCCGTGCCGGGCTTCATGGGCTTCGCCACGGCGAAGGCCGTGCTGGAGGCGGGCAAGCCCCTGGTGGACATCTCCTTCTTTGACGAGGATTGCTTCGAGCTCGACGAACTGGCCAAGCGCCAGGGCCTCACCGCCATCGTGGACTGCGGCGTGGCACCCGGCTGCGGGAACATCATCCTCGGGGATACCGCCCGGCAGTGGGATCACGTGGACACCTTCGAGTGCCTGGTGGGCGGCCTGCCCGTGGTGCGGACCTGGCCCTACGAGTACAAGGCCGGCTTCAGCCCCATCGACGTCATCGAGGAGTACACCCGTCCCGCCCGCTACGTGAAGGACGGGCGCACGGTCACCCTGCCCGCCCTGTCCGAGCCCGAGCTGCTGGACTTCCAGGGCCTGGGCACTCTGGAATCCTTCAATACGGATGGGCTCCGCAGCCTCATCCGGACCTTCCCGCATGTGCCGGACATGAAGGAGAAGACTCTCCGCTATCCCGGGCACATCGAGAAGATGCGCATGCTCCGTGAATCCGGTTTCTTCCGCAAGGAGAAGCTCCGGGTGGGCGACGTGGAGATCAGCCCCCTGGACCTCACCACGGCCCTGCTCTTCCCCATGTGGTTCATGCAGGAGGGCGACGAGGACTTCACGGTCATGCGCGTCACCGTCACCGGCCGGAAGGACGGGCGCCCCGCGCGCCGGGAGCTGAACCTGCTGGACCGCTACGACCCCGCCACGAAGACCACTTCCATGGCGCGCACCACGGGCTACACCTGCACCGCCGCCGTGCGGCTCCTCCTCCGGGGAGGCTACGCGAAGAAGGGGGTCAACCCGCCGGAGTTCCTGGGCCGGGAGCCCGGAGCCTGGGACTTCATCCGGGCCGAGCTGGCGAAGCGGGGCGTGGTCTTCACGGAGGGTTGATCAGCCCACCAGTTCCCGGTGCCGCACCGTGAGGGCGGCCACATCGTTCTGGATCCGGTGGGCCAGCAGCTCCACCAGGGCCACGGAGCGGTGTTGGCCGCCGGTGCAACCGATGGCCAGGGTGTGGTAGGCGCGGCCCTCCTGGCGCACCAGGGGCAGGGACCACCGCAGCCACGACTCGGCCCGCTCCAGGAACTCGCGGAAGTCCGGGGATTCCAGCAGGTATTCCTGCACGGCCGCATCCTGGCCCGTCAGGGGCTTCAGGGCCTCCACATAGTAGGGATTGGGCAGGAACCGGGCATCCAGCACCACGTCCGCGTCCTGGGGCACGCCGCGCTTGAACCCGAAGCTGAGCAGCCGTACGGCCGTGCTGCGGGTCGGCAGCTGGGGCACCAGGGCCGCGACCCGCTGGCGCAGGTCCGCCAGGCTCAGGCCCGTGGTGTCGAGGATGGTCGTGGCCAGGGCACGGATGGGGGCCAGCAGCTCCCGCTCGCGCTGGATGCCCTCGCCCGCGGAGCCCAGCAGGGCGAGGTGGTGGGGGCGCCGGGTTTCTGAATAGCGACGAAGCAGGGCGCTGTCGTCCGCCTCCACGAAGACCACCTGCACCGGCACGTTGCTGGCGTTGAGCCGCTCCAGCAGCGGCCCGAACTCGTGCGCGAACTCCACCTGCCGGCTGTCCATGCCCACCACCAGCCGCTCCCGGCCGGGCCGGAGCTTCGCCTCCAGCTCGATGAGCGGCTCGAGGAGCCTCGGCGGGACGTTGTCCAGGGCCGTGCAGCCGCTGTCCTCCAGGGCCCCCAGCACCGAATGGCGCCCGGCCCCCGCCAGTCCCGTGACGACGATGAGTTCCATGGATCTAGAAGCTATCAGCTGTCGGCTGTCGGCTGTCAGTAAAAACAGCGGGCCCCGCATGGGGCCCGCTGACAGCTGAGAGCTGAGAGCTGATAGCTGATAGCTAATCTTCCAATCCCCCCGCCGTGAACCGCAGCACCCGCTGGATGCCGTCGGGGGCGTTGCCCTGCTCGTCGGGACCCAGCTCGAAGGTGTCGGCGGGGCCGCGGAAGAGCTCCTCCTCCGGCGTGTAGGCCGGCTGGGGCTCCACGCGGTAGAGGTAGGAGATGATCTCGTCCTCGTAGCCGAAGCGCATCTGCTCGAAGTATTCGTAGCTCTCGCGCTTGTACTCCACCAGCGGGTCCTTCTGGCCGTAGCCGCGGAAGCCGATGGCCTCCTTGAGGTGGTCCATGACCAGCAGGTGGCGCTTCCAGGCCGCGTCGATGATCTGGAGGATGGACCAGCGCTCGTAGCTGCGCATGCCCTCGCCGCCCAGCCGCTCGTCCTTGCCCTCATAGTACTTCTGCACCAGCGCGACCAGGGCCTCGGTGGCCTGGGCCTGGGGCATCTGACCCACGGCGTCCACCTCTTCGCCTCCGAGGGTGAAGAGCTGCTCCACCCGCTCCCGGAAGCCCGCCAGGTCCCGCTCGCCCTTGTCGGGCAGGAAGTCGTTGGCGATGCCCTCGGCGATCTCCCCGGCGACGCGGAGCACGTAATCCTTGGTGTTGCCCTTGAGGATCTCCGTGCGCAGCCCGTAAAAGAAGATGCGCTGCTTGTTCATCACATCGTCGTACTCAAGAAGGTGCTTGCGGATCTCGAAGTGGTGGGTCTCCACCCGCTTCTGGCTGCGCTCGATGGCGCGGGTGACCATGCCGGCCTCGATGGGCTCGTCATCGTTCATGCCCATGGCGCCCATGAGGCTCTTGATGCGGTCGCCCCCGAAGATCCGCATCAGGTCGTCCTCGAGGGACAGGTAGAAGCGGCTGCTGCCGGGGTCGCCCTGGCGGCCGGCGCGGCCGCGGAGCTGGTTGTCGATGCGCCGGCTCTCGTGGCGCTCGGTGCCCAGGATGTGCAGGCCGCCGAGGCCCACCACTTCCTCGTGTTCGGTAGCCGTCTGCTCGCGCATCTGGTCGACGAGCGCGGAGAACTCGGCCGTCTCCTTCCCCTCCTCATCGTAGAGCGCGATGTCCTTCTTCTTGGCCTCCAGCCGGGCCATGCCCTCGGGATTGCCGCCGAGGATGATGTCCGTGCCGCGGCCGGCCATGTTGGTGGCGATGGTGACGGCGCCCTTGCGGCCCGCCTGGGCCACGATCTCGGCCTCCCGCTCATGGTGCTTGGCGTTCAGCACCACGTGGGGGATGCGGGCGGCCTTGAGGGCGTCCGCCAGATCCTCGCTGCTCTCGATGCTGGCGGTGCCCACCAGGACCGGCTGGCCCTTGGTGTGGAGCTCCCGGATCTCCTCGACGATGGCCTTCTTCTTCCCCTTGCGAGTGGCGTAGACCGTGTCCGCGAAGTCCTTGCGGACCATGGGCATGTTCGTGGGGACGATGATCACATCCAGCTTGTAGATGGAGTGCAGCTCCGTGGCCTCGGTCTCGGCCGTTCCGGTCATGCCCGCCAGCTTGCCGTACATGCGGAAGAAGTTCTGGAAGGTGACGGTGGCAAGGGTCTGGTTCTCGGCGTTGACCTCCACGCCCTCCTTGGCCTCGATGGCCTGGTGCAGGCCGTTGGACCAGCGGCGGCCCGGCATGAGGCGGCCCGTGAACTCGTCCACGATGACCACTTCCATGCCCTTGCCGTCCTCCTTGGGACGCACCATGTAGTCCACGTCCAGCTTGTAGAGGTTGTGGGCCAGCAGGGCCTGGTTGAGGCCGTGCAGGGTCTCGATGCTGCCCGGATCGTAGAGGTTCGCCACGCCCAGGAGCTGCTCCGCGTGGTGGATGCCGTCATCGGTGAGCATCACCTGGCGGTCCTTCTCGTCGATCTTGTAGTCGGCTTCGGCCTTGAGCTTCGGCACCACCGCGTCGATGCGGAAGTACTTGGAGGTGTCCTCCTCGCTGCTGCCCGCGATGATGAGCGGCGTGCGGGCCTCGTCGATGAGGATGCTGTCCACCTCGTCCACGATGGCGTAGTGGAAGCCGCGCTGGGTGAATTCCTCCAGGTCCCACTTCATGTTGTCGCGGAGGTAGTCGAAGCCCAGCTCGTTGTTGGTGGCGTAGGTGATGTCGCAGGCGTAGGCGTCGCGGCGCTCCTGGTCGTCGAGCCCGTGCTGGATGACGCCGATGGTGAGGCCCAGCCAGGAATAGAGGCGCCCCATCCACTCCGCGTCGCGCCGGGCCAGGTAGTCGTTGACCGTGACGAGGTGGGCGCCCTTGCCCGCCAGGGCGTTCAGGTAGAGCGGCAGCGTGGCGGTGAGGGTCTTGCCCTCGCCCGTCCTCATCTCGGCCACCTTGCCCTCGTGGAGCACCATGCCGCCCACCAGCTGGACGTCGAAGTGCCGCATCTTGAGCACGCGCTTGCTGGCCTCGCGGGCCACGGCGAAGGCCTCGGGCAGGATGTCGTCCAGGGTGGCGCCGTTGGCCAGCTTCTCCCGGAGGTAGGGCGTCTTGGCCTTCAATGCCTCATCGCTCAGGGCGGAGATCTCCGGTTCCAGGGCGTTGATGGCCTGGACCCTGCCCCACAACCGCTTCAGCTCCCGGTCGTTCTTGGAACCGATGAGTTTCTTCAGGAGATTGTCGATCATGGAGCCGTCCAGTCGCGTAAACCATTGATTGTAGCCTGACGGATCCCTGATTCCCAGCGGAGGTGCGGCACCCCAAGCCTCCTTGGTTGCCAAAGTTACCCCGCCCAGGCAAACTGATCGTTTGGAAAATGGAGAAACCATGGCCCTCGAACGCACCTTTGCCATCGTCAAGCCCGACGCCGTCAAGGACGGCCACATGGGCGAGATCCTCACCGCCATCGAGCAGAGCGGCCTGAAGATCGTGGGCCTGAAGCTGACCCGCCTCACCCCCGCCATCTGCCAGGGCTTCTACCATGAGCACGTGGGCAAGGGCTTCTACGCGGAGCTGGAGGCCTTCATGACCGAGGGTCCCGTGGCGATCATGGTGCTCGAGGGCGAGAACGCCATCCTCCGCTGGCGCGATCTCATGGGCGCCACCAACCCCGCCAACGCCGCCGAAGGCACGCTGCGCAAGCGCTTCGGCGCCAGCATCGGCCGCAACGCCACCCACGGCAGCGACAAGCCCGAGAGCGCCAAGTTCGAAGTCAGCTACTTCTTCAACGCGTTCGAGCAGTTCTGAAGCCAGTCCTCAGTCCTCGGTCTTCAGTGGAACGGCGCCCAATGGGCGCCGTTCCTGCATTTACTGAGGACTGAAGACTGAGGACCGAAGACTATCCTTCCGCCACCGCCTGCAGTGCGGCCTGGCAGAGCCGCCGGATGCCCGGGAGCAGCTCGGCGCTCTGGAGTCCCTTCTCATTGAACCACTGCCCCCCGGGCGGTGGCTGAGGGAGGAGGTCCTCCGGGGCCCGAGCCAGGAGGAGGTGGGTGAGGTAGAGGCGTTGCTGGCCTTCCAGGCCTTCCACCCTGAGCAGCCAGGGGGTGGGCAGGCGGCTGGTTCGCTCGTCGAAGATCACCGGAAGCATGGACTTGTCCACGAAGCGGCAGGGGATGCCCCAACTCGTCTCGAGCTGGGAACTCAGGAGCGTCGTCGGCAGGAATCCCGGCGACCAGGGGACCTGGATCGGCATCAGCAGGCCGTGATGGGGCGCATGTGGCGATGGCGCCAGCAGGACGAACGGGGTGCGCCCGCCGTGGACCACCACGCCTTCGAGGAAGGTGGTCAGGTGGACCCGGCCCTCGGCCATCAGCGCCCTCCCGCGGCTTCCAGTTCCTGCATGATGCGGTCGCGGGCGGCGGCCACTTCGGCGGCGGCGGCCTCGGGCTTGAGCTTCAGGACTTCCTTGGTGCGGCGGTCGCGCAGCTCGACGATGCCGTCCTTCAGGCCCTTGGCGCCCACAGTGAGGCGCAGGGGGAAGCCCAGCAGGTCGGCATCCTTGAACTTGGCGCCGGGGCTCATGCCCTCGCGGTCGTCGTGGAGCACCTCGAAGCCGGCCTTCTCCAGATCCTGCTCGACCTGGGAGGCCACGCCGGAGACCTCCGGATTGGCCGGATCGAGACAGACGATGTGCACCTGGTAGGGCGCGATGGGCCAGGGCCAGATGATGCCGTCGGCATCGTAGTTCTGCTCGACTGCCGCGGCCACGGTGCGGGTGATGCCGATGCCGTAGCAGCCCATCACCATGGGGTTCTCCTTGCCCTGTTCGTCCAGGAAGGTGCAGCCCATGCTCTTGGAATACTTCAGGCCCAGCTTGAAGACTTGGCCCACCTCGATGCCGCGGAAGGCCTGGTAGTGCCCCTTCCCGCAGCGCGTGCAGGCGTCGCCCTCGGTGGCCATGCGCAGGTCCGCGTAGGCGCAGCCCGGCAGGTCGCGCACGGGATCCAGACCGAAGTGGTGGTAGTCCGTGCGGTTCGCGCCGCAGGTGAGGTTCACGGCGCCTTCCAGGCTGCCGTCCACGAGCATCTGGACGTCCTTCAACCCCACCGGCCCCATGAAGCCGCTCTTGGCTCCCGTGAAGGCCTCGGCCTCTTCCAGCGGCATCATCTCCATCTCCGCGGCCCCGACGAAGTTCTTCACCTTGACGGGGTTGACCTCGTGGTCGCCCCGCAGGACGGCCCCCACGAGCTTCGTGGTCCCATCCGCGAAGGTGACGCGGTAGAGGAAGAACTTGCTGGTCTGGGTGATGGGCATGCCCTTCGGATGATCCGCGTCGATCATCCCCTCGGCCTGCTCCACCTGCCCCACCACACCCGGCGTGCGGAAATGATCTTTCTTCAGTTCGAAGGCTATTCCATGTTCTCCGGCGCGCAGCACCGGAGCCTCGGTCTTCTCGATGTTGGAGGTGTAGTCGCAGGCATCACAGCTGAGGATCGCGTCCTCGCCGCTGCCCGCCAGCACGTGGAATTCGTGGGTGAAGCTGCCGCCGATGGCGCCGCTGTCGGCCTCCACGGGCCGGAACTTCACGCCGAGACGCGAGTAGATCCGCTTGTAGGCGTTGAACATGGCCCAGTACTCGCGGTCGGCGCAGGCGTCGTCCGCATGGAAGGAGTAGGCGTCCTTCATGGTGAACTCGCGGCCACGCATGAGGCCGAAGCGGGGGCGGCGTTCGTCGCGGAACTTGGTCTGGATCTGGAAGAGGTTCATGGGCAGCTGCTTGTAGCTGCGTACGTTCTTCCGCACGATGTCGGTGATGACCTCCTCGTGCGTGGGGCCCAAACAGAAGTTGTAGAACTCCCGCTCATCGGGCTTCTCCCCCCGGGCCCGGCGCTCGGCCATCTCCGCCTTGGCCTTGCGGTCGCAGAAGCGCAGCAGCTCATCGCCGTAGAACTTCCAGCGCCCGCTCTCCTGCCACAGCTCCGCGGGCAGCACCGCGGGCATGAGCAGCTCCTGGCAGCCGTCCTTGGCCAGCTCCTCGCGGACGATCTCCTCGAACTTGCGGATGCTCCGGAAGGCCAGCGGCAGGTAGCTGTAGATGCCCGCCGCCACTTTCTGGATCATGCCCGCGCGCATCATGAGCTGCTGGCTCACCACGTCGGCATCGCGCGGCGTCTCGCGCAGGGTCTGGATCAGGAGCTTCGACTGCTTCATGGGGGCCTCGAACCTTCGAGTCTATACGAGGAAGGGGGGACCGCCTGCCCGCTTTGCTCGCGATGTCCCCCCTTCGACCCCCACGTTCGGGCCAGGCGAAGCCCGGCCCGAACGTCCGGAGCTCCGCGGCCTCCGTCGATCGGGCGGCGTCAGGCCAGAAGGCTCTGCACGAGCGCGCTGGCGGCCTTGCCGTCGAAGGCGGCGCCGTGCGCGGCCTGGAGGGCCTTCATGACCTGGCCCATGTCCTTCTTGGTGGCGGCGCCGGTCTGGGCGATGGCGGCCTTCACGGCCGCCTCCAGGGCCGGGCCCTCGATCATGGCCGGCAGATAGGGCTTGAGCAGCTCGATCTCCGCCCGCTCCTGGGCGGCCCGGTCGGCCTGCCCCACCTTCTCGAACTGGGCGATGCTGTCCTCCCGGGACTTCACCAGCCGCTTGAGGACGGCCAGGGCATCGCCCTCCTCCAGGGTCCCCTGGGGGCCCAGCCCCTTGGCCACGGCCTCGTTCTTGTAGGCGGCCAGGGCCATGCGGAGCACCTGGGTCCGGGCGGCGTCCCGAGCCAGCATGGCGGTTTTCAGATCGGCCTGCAGACGGGTGAGCATGGGGGCCTCCGGGTGATCTTCCATGGTGACGCAGATGACGGGGACAGTCTTCAGTCCTCAGTCCTCAGTCCTCAGTAAAAGATACGAAGCGGGCGCCTTCCGGCGCCCGCTTCGCTACTGGAGACTGATCCCTGAAGACTGTCCTCAGGCCTTCTCGAACTTGATGACTTCCACAGGGCAGCCGGCCGCGGCGGCCTCGATGCTGGCCTCCAGGTCGGTGCCGAAGCTGCCGGAGAGGGGGCTCTGCTCATCCCGGTTCTCGGAATCGATGCCGTCCTCGCGCACGGAGCCGTTGATGTTGCAGCTGGTGTCGGTGACGTGGAACACGTCGGGGCACTCGGCCTCGCAGGCATTGCACACGATGCAGCCTTCGTCGATCCAGACTTTGGTGATGGCCATGGTCGTCTCCTCGAGATTCAATGGGGGCCCTGGCAGGGGCGAACCCAATCAAACTAGCATCGCGCGGGCCCCGGACCAAGCGTCCCCTCGCCTCCAGAGGCGTGGGAGACTGGACTTGTGACGGAGGTCCGCCCATGCGCCTGAGGGAGACGGGAATTCTCGCCCGGATCCGGGAGCTGCTGCCCGGCGGCGGCACGCTCCTGGACGACTGCGGTGCCCTGCCCGCCCCTCCGCCAGGCCAGACCCTGCTGGTCACCACGGACCTCATGGAATCCGGCCAGCACTTCCGCCTGGACTGGCACCCGCCGGACCTCCTGGCTCGCAAGCTGTTGATGGTGAACCTTTCGGATCTGGATGCCTCGGGCGCCAGGCCCTTCGGCTACACCCTCACCCTGGCCCTGGGCCCGGAGATCGACGGACCATGGCTTGACGCCTTCCTGGAGGGCCTGGCCGGGGCCTCCCGCGAGGCGGAGGTGCAAGTTCTGGGCGGAGATACGGTGGGCCGTCCCGCAGGCCTGGGCCTGGGTCTCACGGCCTTCGGCCACGCGGTGCGCTGGTTGAGGCGGGATGGCCTGAGGCCCGGCGATCGGATCTTCGTGGACCAGCCCCCCGGCGCCAGCCTGCGGGGCCTGCGGAAGCTCCAGGCGGGCCAGCGCTGGAACCCTTCCCGGCCAGACGCGGATCTGGCGGCCCATCTGGCGCCCCGGCCCAGACTGGGCCTGGGCCCGCGCCTGGCGGAGCTGCCCGAAGTCCACGCCTGCCTGGACCTGTCGGATGGCCTGAGCCGGGACCTTCGCAACCTGGCCGAGGCCTCAGGCCTCAGCATCGCCGTGGAACCCGGCCTGGACGAGGACATGCTGCGGGGCGGCGAGGACTACGCCCGCTGCTTCGGCGCCGCCCTGCCCCAGGCGGAACTGGAGGCGCGCCTCGGCCTGCCGCTGATTCCCGTGGGCGAGGCCCTGCCCCGCGGCGAATCGCCTCTGCTCGCCTATGATGGAGGTTCGCTCCGCCCCCTGCCCGACCTCAGCTTCGACCACTTCGGACCTTCATGAAGCATCGCGACAAAACGCACATCTGGGCCCGCACCAAGCGGTTCCTGGCCGATCCGGATCTGGAGCCGCACCACCTGGCCTGGAGCTTCGCCCTGGGCTTTTCCATCGCCTGGAACCCCCTGCTGGGCACCCACACCGCCATCATCCTGGTGGCCTGCGCCCTGGTGAAGAAGCTGCACCGGCCCCTCACCTTCCTGGGCGCCTTCACCAACAACCCCTGGACCATGGTGCCCATGGCCACGGGCTCCGCCCTGCTCGGCAACCTCCTGCTGGGCCGGGGACTCCACCTGGATCTCAGCGGGGTGGACTGGAAGAGCTTCGGCTGGCACAGCTTCGCCACCCGCGAGGGCTTCCAGGCCGCCGCGGCCATGCTCAAGCCCATCCTCGCGCCCTATCTGCTGGGCGGGTTCGTCATGAGCGCCCTGGCCCTTCCCGTGGGATATTTCCTCATGCTCCGGCTGGCGCACCGCCTGCGCCGGCCCAAGCCTGCTCCCACCCCTCTTCCCGGAGACTGACATGGACATGCGCTTCCTGATGAAACAGGCCCAGCAGATGCAGGCGAAGCTCGCCGAGGCCCAGGCGAACCTGCGCATCGAGGGCACCGCCGGCGGCGAGCTGGTGAAGGTCACCCTGAACGGTTCCAAGGAGCTGATGGGCCTCTCCATCGCCAAGGACGCCATGGATCCCGAGGATCCCTCCATGCTCGAAGACCTGCTCATGGCCGCCTTTCGCGACGCCACGGGCAAGGTGGACGAGGCCATGAAGAAGCAGATGGGCGGCATGGGCGCGGGCCTGGGCATCCCCGGACTGGGATTATGAGATTCACCACGGAGACACCGAGGGCACAGAGAAAAACCACCGAGGAAACACAGAGCCTCTGTGACTCTCCGTGTAACCTCAGTGATCTCTGTGCCTCCGTGGTGAATCCTTTCGTCCAGGTTGGGTCCAAACCATGAAGCTGCCGCCGCCGCTCGAGGCCGTGGTGGAGAGCCTCCAGAAGCTTCCGGGCGTAGGGGCGAAGTCCGCCCAGCGCATGGCCCTGCACCTGCTCAAGGAGGGGCCGGAGGCCATGGCCCACCTGGCCCAACAGCTGCAGCAGGCCGCCGACAAGGTGGGCTTCTGCCAGGTCTGCGGCGCCTTCACGGACCAGCCCACCTGCCCCATCTGCCTGGATCCCCGGCGCGATCCCGCCAGCCTCGTCATCGTGGCCGAAGCCTCCAACGTGCTCAGCTTCGAACGCAGCGGCCACTTCCGGGGCCGCTACCACGTGCTGGGCGGCCTCATCTCGCCCCTGCGCGGCGTGGGGCCGGACCAGCTGCGCATCCGCGAGCTGCTCAAGCGCCTGGAGGACGGCGCCATCCAGGAGATCATCCTGGCCACCAACCCCACCGTGGACGGCGAGGCCACCGCCAGCTGGCTGGCCCGCATCCTCGAGCCCATCGGCATCCGCACCACCCGCATCGGCCTGGGCCTCCCGATCGGCAGCGATCTGGAATACGCCGACGAACTCACCCTGGACCGCGCCATGGAAGGGCGCCGGCCCATCGCATAGCCAGGCCGGTACGCATCTGGATGGTGTTCGAAAGAACACCTGAGATGGAAGCGGAGCTAGAAAAGGTGATTTTCTCAGCTCTCCTCGGCTCTTCCGCATACCTCCGCTTATTCATGCCTTTTTCAAGAGCGGATGGAGGGGGAAATCCGATCAGTACTTCACGGAGACATCGCCCCGGGCCCAGGCCTGGCAGGCGAGGCGCTGATCGGGACCGGCTTTGAGCACCTCCAGCACGCGGCGCTCGGCGTTGCCCTTCTCGCTCAGGTGCTCGGCGCCCTCGACCACGGTGACGAGGCAGGTGCCACAGCGGGCGTGGCCTCCGCAGCGGTGGTTCAGGGGCACGCCGGCCCGGGCGCTGGCCGCCAGCAGCGCGGTCTCCTGTTCGCATTCCGCGGTGCCGGGTTTCTTGCCGTCGAATCGGATGGTGTGCATGCGATACCTGTAAGTCAATAAAACACAAGGAATCAGTGGCTTGCGCCCTTCCCACTCTATCAGGGCGTGGGCCGGCCCAGGTGGTCTTTCGCCACCGCCAGGAACCGCTCCCGGGCCGCCGCGTGGTCCACGATGAGCTCCGGGTAGTCCAGGCGGCGGCGCAGGTCGCGGGGCGCCCTCCATGGCTCGTGGATGAAGGCTTCGGGACAGTCCGCCAGTTCCGGGACCCAGCGTCTGACGTAGTCGCCGCGGGGATCGAAGGTCCGCCCCTGGGTCACGGGGTTGAAGATGCGGAACCATGGCTGGGCGTCGCAGCCACACCCGGCGCTCCACTGCCAGCCCAGGTTGTTGGCAGCCCAGTCGCCATCCGTGAGCCAGCGCAGGTAGTGGGCCTCGCCCTGCCGGTAGTCGATGAGCAGGTGCTTGGCCAGGAAGCTGGCCGCCACCATGCGGGCCCGGTTGTGGACGAAGCCTTCGGCCCGCAGCTGCCGGGCCGCCGCATCCACCACCGGGTACCCCGTGCATCCCTGCGTCCAGGCCGCCCAGCCCGCCTCGTCCTCCCGCCAGGGGAAGCCTGCGAACTCGGGACGGAAGGGGCGCTCCAGCACCTCCGGCCACTCCCAGAGCAGGTGGTGGCTGAACTCGCGCCAGAGCAGCTCGTTCAGGTAGCGGCGGGCGGACTCGCCCGCCCCGGCCGCCGCCCCGGCCGCCGCCACGGCCTGCCACACGGCCCGCACGGACAGCGTGCCGAACTTCAGGTCCGCGCTGAGCCGCGAGGTGCCGGGCCGGTCCATGCGATCGCGGGCGGCCCCGTAGTCCGTCAGGCGCTCCTCCACGAAGGCCTTCAGGCGCTGGCGGGCGGCCCGCTCGCCGCCTTCCTGGAGGCGCGGATTGGGAGCGAGCCCCAGGGCCTGCATCGAAGGAATCGGCACCGCTTCGGCCCGGATGTCCGCGGGAACCGGCGGGAGCGAACGCGGGGCGGGCAGTGCCGGTTCCAGATCCAGCTTCGCCCCGCAGGCCCGCGCAAAGGGCGTGAAGATCCGGAACATGCCGCCCTGCCCGTTCCGCACCGAGCCCAGCGGCAGCAGGGTCTCCCCCTCGAACAGCCGGAAGGCGACACCCTCTCGGGCCAGGGCCTCGCCCACCCGGCGGTCACGCTCCCGGCCGAAGGGTTCCACCCAGCGGTGGGCCAGCACCTGGTCGGCCTTCCACTTGTCGGCCAGGCGGGGCAGCACCGCCACGCTCCGCCCCTCCACCAGAATCAGCTCCGATCCCAGGTGGGCCAGGTTCGCGGCCAGGGAGGCCAGCGAGGCCAGCAGGAACTGCATCCGGTGGGGCAGCTCCCGCGCCCGGTCCGGCGCGAAGAAGTAGGGATCCAGCACGAAGAGCGGAATTACCTCGCCGGCGGCGGCCGCCTCGGACAGCGGCCCGTGGTCCGCCACGCGGAGGTCCTTGCCACGGAACCAGACGATGCTGCGCATGCCGCGAGCCTAGCTGAGATCCGGGCGGGACGACAGCCGGACGATCCGCCTCAGATGGCCTGGCCGCCCCGTTCGCCGGTCCGGATGCGGATGCACTCCTTCAGGTCCTGGACGAAGATCTTCCCGTCGCCCACCTCGCCCTCGCCGTGGCGCGCGGTGCGGATGATGGTGTCCACGGTGATGTCCTCGAAGGCGTCGTTGCAGGCGATGGTGATCTGGATCTTGGGAATCAGGTTGGGGATCACCTTCTTGCCGCGCTGGATCGAGATCTCCTTCTGGCGCCCATGGCCGCTGACGCGGGACACGGTGATGCGCTCGATCTCCGCTTCGATGAGGGCCTCGCGGACCTCGTCGAGCTTCTCCTCCGGGATGATGGCGGTGATGAGTTTCATCAGAGCCTCCTGATTCAGCCTAGTTGAGGTTATTCAGCCCGTAGGCGCGTTCCCCGTGGATCTCATGGTCGAGGCCGGTCTTCTCCACGCCCTCCGCCACGCGGAAGCCGACCACCTTCTCCACCAGGTAGGCGATGAGCAGCGTCATGGCCACCGAGAAGACGATGGTTGTCCCCACGGCGAAGGCCTGGACCTTCAGCTGGGAGAGCAGGCCCCAGCCCGGGCTCTTGGCCGCGGCCTCGGCCCACCAGGAACCGCGGATGAAGAAGGTGAGGCCCAGGGCCCCCACGATGCCGCCGGTGCCGTGGATGCCGAAGGCGTCCAGGGAGTCGTCGTAGCCCAGGCGGTTCTTCAGCAGGATCATGCCGTAGCAGGTGCAGGAGGCGATGGCGCCGAGGGCGATGGCCCCGCCCACCTGCACCACCCCCGCGGCCGGGGTGATGACCACCAGGCCCGCGAGGATGCCCGAGGCCATGCCCAGGCTGGTGGGCTTGTCCTCGCGGATGATCTCGATGAGCATCCAGGTGAGGGCGCCGGCTGCCGCGGCCACCTGGGTGACCGTGAGGGCCCGGGCCGTCTCCAGGTTCGAGGCGATGGAGGAGCCCGCATTGAAGCCGAACCAGCCCACCCACAGCAGGCCGGCGCCGATGAGGGTGAAGGTCAGGTTGTTGGGGGCCATGGCGGTCTTGGGATAGCCGTGGCGGGCGCCCAGGAAGAGGGCCAGGGCCAGGCCGGCCACGCCCGAGGAGATGTGCACCACGGTGCCGCCGGCGAAGTCGATGGCCCCCTTGGCGCCGAGGTTGAAGAAGTAGCCGTCGGAGGCCCACACCCAGTGGCAGAGCGGGCAGTAGACGAGGAGCACCCACAGGGTGATGAAGGTGACCCAGCCCCGGAAGGAGATGCGCTCGGCCACCGCCCCGGCGATCAGGGCCGGAGTGATGATGGCGAACTTGCCCTGGAACATGGCGAAGGCGTACTCGGGCACGCCAGCCGGAAGGATCGTATGGTCGATGCCGCGCAGGAGCACCAGGTCCCGGCTCCAGCCCACCAGACCGCCGAGGGCGTTGGGACCGAAGCTCAGCGCGTAGCCCACGACCGTCCAGAGCACGCCCACCACGGCCATGGCCGAGAACGAGTGCATCATCGTCCCCAGCACGTTCTTGGTGCGCACCAGGCCGCCGTAGAACATGGCGAGCCCGGGCACCATCAGCAGCACCAGGGTCGTGGAGGTCAGCATCCACGCCGTGGTCCCCGTGTCGTTCACCGGGGCGCTCCCCGCCGCGGCC
The DNA here is from genome assembly GCF_000428885.1 of Geothrix fermentans DSM 14018. Lineage (GTDB taxonomy): Bacteria > Acidobacteriota > Holophagae > Holophagales > Holophagaceae > Geothrix > Geothrix fermentans. The sequence goes on from NZ_KE386810.1 coordinate 604,322, forward strand.
AGGGGGAGCCCCGCGCCCAGGATGGCGGCGAAAGGAAGGAGTCGCGTCCAGGTCATCGGTTCCTCCGGGGAAGCGGGGTGGGCCTGCCTGAGAAATGGAGACGGAAAGTCTACCTTTGAATCAATCAATTTAATGAACAGATGACAAATCATTAAAATAATTGATACACGTATAACAGGCCCCCGGTGCCGAGGCGGGAAAACGCCAGAACTCAGCCGTTGGCGCCGCTGGCCAGGGCGACCTGCCAAAGGCCCGTGGGGTCCGGGTGCATGAGCCACTCGGAGACCACGGGGCGCCGGGTCCAGGCCCCCATCTCCAGCTCGCGGTCAAGCTGGCCCGGGCCCCACCCGGCGTAGCCCAGGAAGAGGCGGTAGCGGGCCAGCGGATCCGCCAGCAGGGATTCCAGCAGGTCCTTGCGGTGGCTCACGAAGTGGGTGAGGTCCACCACTGTGTCCTCCTCGGCCGGCAGGCCGCCCTGCACCAGGAGGATGCCCCGCTGCGGGTCCACGGGTCCGCCTCGCCAGGCGGTGGCTTCCTCGGAACCCTCATAGTCCAGTCCCCCCTCCTCGCCGACCTGGGCCAGGGCCAGCGGCAGGGGCCGGTTGAGGATCAACCCGAGGGCGCCCTCCTCGTCATGCTCCACGATCAGCACCACGGTATGCAGGAAGTTGGGGTCCAGGAGGGAGGGGCTGGCCACCAGGAGGCAAGGGGCTTCGGGCGTCATGATGCGGAAGATGATAGCCCAGCGTTCCAGGCCCCGGACCCGGATAGCCTGGAGGGATGCGCACGCCCATGCCGTCCCACCTCGGCGCCCTCCGTGAGGGCCTCGCCATGCTCCGCCGCCATCCCCTGCCCTTCCTCGGGCTGGCCGTGATGGCCATGGCCCTCGCCCAGCTGGGACCGGTCTTGGAGCTGGCGGCGCGGGTGGGGCCCAGCCTGCTGATCCAGCCGATCTTCGGATTCGCGGGGCTGCTGCCCCTGGAGATGTATTTCATCCCCCGCATGCAGGCGCAACTCGACGCGGAACTCCGCGATGCGCCGGGCAACCCCGCCAGAAGCTGGCGCGAGGTCTTCGAAGGGCGCTGGCTGAGGGCCTTCCTCCTGCGCCTGGGCCTCAGCGTGGCCATTGGCCTGGGCCTGCTGTGCTTCCTGATTCCGGGCATCCTGGTCCTCACGCTCTTCGGCTGGGCTCCCCTGCGCGTGCTGCTGCGGGGGGACGCCCCTGTTCCTGCCCTGCGCTGGAGCCAGACCGCCATGGCCCGCCAGTGGCCGCGGATCGTCCAGGCCGTGCTGGCCATGCTGCTGGTGGCCCTGGTCTACCAGATCGCCGCGGGCTGGGCCCTGGATCGCCTGCTGCCGGCCGTGGACCCGGAGGTGGGGCCCGGCGCCCTGCTCCGCCTGAAGCACCCTGCCTTCTGGATCTTCAACCTGCTGGGCGGCGCCCTGAATCTCTGGCTCAGCTGCTCCCTGCTGGCCCTGTACCACCGGCTGGAAGCGGCCACCGCCGCCCCGGCGCCCTGATCAGGCCTCGTCGTCGAAGAACCCGGGATCCTCGATCTCGATCAGCTCCCCGGCCTCCAGGGCCCGCCGCTGCTCCACGGTGAGGGGGGCCTCCGCCCAGCGCGGGTCCGTCTTGCCATGGAGGAAGTGAGCCGAAGGCTCAGCGGCCTCGAAGTCCTCACGGCGGCGCCAGAGGTGCACCCAGCCCACGTGGTTGATGCGGGCCCAGACCTTCACGTGCAGGGTCCTCCGGCCGCGCCCTCCTTCCGCAGCACGGAGACCGCGTGCAGGAGGAGGGGCCAGGCCAGCTGGATCTGCTCCAGGGCGGCGGCGGGCCGGCCGGAGAGGTTGAGGATCACAGTCCGGCCCGCAATGCCGCACACGGCCCGGCTGGCGAAGGCCAGGGGATGGCCGCCCTTGGCGCGGATCAGCTCGCAGATGCCCGGCGCCTCGCGCTCCATGACGCGACGCGTGGCCTCGGGCGTGGTGTCTCGGGGGCCGAAGCCCGTCCCCCCGCAGGTGAGCACCAGGGGCGCATCTGCGGCCACCGCGGCACGCAGGTCCGCCTCCAGGGCCGCCGGATCATCCGGCATCAGCGATGCGGTCACGGCCTTCACCCCCTGCCCCTTGAGCCACGACGTCAGCAGTGGCGTGGACTGATCCTGGTACTCGCCCCGGGAGGCGCGGTCGGACAGGGTGATGAGGTGGACGCGATCCATGTCAGGGCATCACGAGGGTGTCGTCCGCCAGCGCCTTCTCGGTCTGCGCCTGGCGGTGGGCCAGGTAGCGGTCGCGGATGCCCGCATCCGTGAGCGAGAGGATCGAGGTGGCCAGCAGGGCGGCATTGATGGCGCCGGCCTTGCCGATGGCCAGGGTGCCCACGGGAATGCCCGAGGGCATCTGCACCGTGGAGAGCAGCGCGTCCATGCCTTCCGTGGCCCAGCCCTTCATGGGCACGCCCAGCACGGGCAGATGCGTCTTGCTTGCGCAGACGCCCGCCAGGTGCGCCGCGCCACCCGCCGCCGCGATGATCACCTTCAGGCCCCGCCCTTCGGCGCCCCTGCAGAACTCGACCACCTTCTCCGGCGTCCGGTGCGCGCTGGCCACATGGGCCTCGAAGGGAACACCCAGGCTCTTCAGGGTCAGCGCCGTGTGCTGCATGGTCTCCCAGTCATTCTTGGAGCCCATCAGGATGCCCACCAGGGGAGTCGTCGTCATGGAGACCTCAGAGAGTGGTTGCCGGGATGGATGAGAAAGGCCGGACGCAGAGAAGATTCCCTCATCCTCCCGCGCTTCTTCATCCTGGCTCATCTCTTTTGAAAATACAATTTAGCCAAGATAAAGAGGATGGACTGGATGACTATGCTGATGGCATCCAGAGCGGCCCAGCTCTGCTGCATCTGCTCCAGGAGGGACCCGGTCCCGACCTCACCCTGGGTCCCACCGGAGGAAGCGGAATCACCACCTCGCCCACCCCAGCGCCCAGAGGATGCCCAGGAAGGCCAGGGCCTCCTGGTCGTCCGGGTCCATGCGCTGGTTGCGGTCACGGAGCTCTTCTGGGCCGGGACCGCGCATGACGACGCGGTGGGTGTCCTGGGCGGGATCCTCCAGCAGCACCCAGTCGGGGGCCGTGCGGCCCACCACGGCGGCGCCGATGCGCGGCGGGCCTGGTTTCCAGCGGACTTCCAGGGGTTCCCACTGTCCGGCGTTCATCACCCGCCAGGGACCTTCCGTCGGCGCCACCGCCAGGTCCAGCGCCGCGTCCCGGTCCAGGTAGCGCACGATGAGGCGCGCCTGCGGCGCCGCCACGGCCTCGGGCTTCCGGCAGCCGAGGCCAGCCAGCACCAGCAGCGCCACCAGGACCAGACGCATGGGACCTCCGCACCCATTCTGATGCTTTTCCTTCCGGCGCCAAGGGCACCTTGGCGCAGCTCCGCAGCTACCGCCGGTAGTACGCGCGTATGGCATTCACCACCGCCACGGCATAGCGCTCGCGGAAGTCCGGGTCGCGCAGGTTGGCGGCGTCGTCCTCATTGGTGAGGTTGGCCACTTCGATGAGGGCCTTGGTCGCGCCGGTGCTGTATCGGATGACGGCAGGGATCCACTTCCCATGGCCACGGTGGATGACGTTGCGGATGGGCCGGTTGGCGTGGACGGGGATGCTGTCCTTCTGGAGGGCCGACAGCAGGGCCTCGGAGAACTGCCGGGCACGGGCCTCACCCTGGAGCTTCTCCCGACCGGTGAAGGCGACCCGGGCCGAGCGCCGCGCCTCGGCCACGCGGCCAGTCTTCGCGCCGCCCAGGGCGAAGGTGGAGGGCACCAGAGCAGCCCCGGGTACATAGATCATCGAGCCCCGGGCCGAGGGGTGCAGGCTGTCGGCATGGAAGCTGAGGAAGAGGGTCTTCTGGGCATCGCCCCGGGTCTTCCGGAAGTCCGCGAAGAGGTCGTTGGCCAGTACCCAGCGCAGGTGGACGCTCACGGCCGAGGGACTCTCGCCATCCACGGCGAAGGGGGGGCTGGTGAGGATCTCGGCGGCGCGGCTGGGCGTGCGGATGGTCTCGCGGCTCTTGAAGCCCAGGCCAGGGTAGCGGATGGTGCTGCTCACCTGGGCCTCGGTCTCCTGCTCCAGGAGCCGCCGCACGCGCATGGTGATGTCGTAGACGAAATCCGATTCCCAGAGGCCGTTGGCCCGGGCGCCGGGGTCCACGCCGCCATGGCCGGCATCCAGGATGATCCGCACCCCCTTGAGCTTGGGGCCGGCCTCCACGCGGGCCGTGCGCCGCACCTCGGCGCGGACTTCGCGCTCCTCCGCCAGGCCCGAGCTGCCTTCGGACTGGAAGGGGTCCGCCAGATAGACCACGGGGATCTTGACGAGCTGGCCGGGCTGGATGCCACGCACATCCGCGATGCCGCTGCGCTTGGCGATGAGGTCCGCCAGCTCGTTCACGCCCTTGGGATCCACCCGGTCCGTGTAGCGGATCACCACGCTCGAATACAGCGCCTCGCCCTTCCGCATGCGGTAGGCTGCGAACTTCCCCTGGGCGTCCTCGTCGAAGGTGAGCATCCCGCGGTAGGCCGCCACGCGGGCCTCGTCGTCCAGCTCGTCCTCGGGATGGGAGCGGTCGGGACCCCGCCCCGGCCCTCCGAGATCCGCCGACAGCAGGCTGCGGGGGATGCGCCAGACGTCGCCCTCCCGCAGCTTCTCCGGCAGGTCCGGATTCCCGGCCATGAGCCGGTCGTAGTTCTGGCCATGGCCCGTGAAGAGCGCCGCCAGGGTCCAGACGGATTCCACCTCGGGATGGCGGACGGTGTGGCGCACCTCCTCCTGGCGCCACTGGTCCCCGGGGAAGAGGGCCGACAGGGCCCAGCGCTTGCCCTGGGGGCTGAGGGACTCGAAGCCCACCCACCCACCGGGGTCGGCCCCCTTGGCCAGGAAGGCCCTGGGCAGCGACTTGCCTTCCACGCTGAGACCTTTCCGGAACTGGAGCCGGAGGAGGATGGCCCGGCCCTCGGGCGTGCGGGCGTGCGCCAGCACGGGCGCGGGCTCCTGCGCCGCGGCGACCACCGCGGGCAGGAGCAGGGCCATGCCGAACCTCAGGCCTCCCACGGGGCCTCGCCCGTGGGCAACGCCTCGCCGGAGCGCCCGGCCTTCACCCAGGCCCGCATGGATTCCTGAAGACCGTCAGGATCCTCGGAGCGGGCCCGGAGGAACCCTTTCAGGCGGCGCTCCAGGTGCCCGGCGCCCTCCTCCAGCAGGAAGAGACGGTCGTGGAGCCGCTCGTGGGGCGCCTTGCCGGTGCTTGGCGGCAGCTTGAGGGTGCCCATGTCCAGGGTGGCGGCATTGAGGGTGCAGACCCACTCCAGGTCGCCGGAGAGGATGCGGAGCTTCATCTTGGCGGGGCGCATGCCGCGGGCCAGGGCCTCGAAGGCCTCGCGGCTCTCGGCCGGGTTGCCCTTGCGGAGGCTGATCTCCTTCACTTCGCCGCGCTCGGAGACCAGCTGGATGGCGTCGTCCACGAAGCAGCCAGAGCCGTCGCCATCCTCGCCGCTGGCGCCACCCTCGGCCATGCTGCGCATCCAGAGCCAGAGCAGGAACTCCTCGCCGAGGAAGCGGCCCTGCTCCATGAGTTCAAGCGGCTTCACCTAGGCCTCCTCGAGTTCGAGATCCAGCGGATCCAGGGCCATCAGGCCCTCCACGGACAGTTCCGGACTGAGCCGGCCCGCCAGCACCAGGGGCGCCAGGGGGTGGATCTCGCAGCCGAACGATTTGATGAAGATGCTCGCGAGGGCGCCCTGGGCCTTGCTCGACGAGGCCGTGGTCCAGAGGATGCCGCCCTTGAGGTCCCAGGCCACCTCCACCACCTTGGGCGTGGGCAGCACCTTGCGCAGCAGCTCGAGCTTGACCTCATCCTGGAGGGAGATGCGGGCCTCCTTGCCGATGAAGGCGAGGTCCTTCTCCTTCTGGAGGGTCTGCAGGCGCAGGTCCACATGGGCCTTCAGCAGGGCCGGCGGCACGCGGCGGGTGTCGATGCGGAGCCCGAAGACGGCGAAGCGCTCCTGGCTGACCCAGTCCTCGTCCGGCGGGGTGATGAGGGGGTTGCGCCAGTCGCACCAGCCGATGCGCTCCTCCTCCATCCCGTCCTGGAACGGGCGGAACTGGTCCTGCGCCAGGCCGGCCTGGAGATCCTTGGGGTCGGGCACGGGGCCCAGCACCAGGAAGCGTTTGAGGGACACGGTCCCCTGAAGGATGCTCATGAGGCACCGCCTCCGAAAAGGCTCCGCAGACGGCCCCAGAAGCCGCCTGCCTGGTTCCGGGTGTCCGGGTGCAGCAGGTGGAGGGGCTCCCCCGCCATGGGCAGGGGGAGGGAGGGATCGTTGAGGACCAGGACGACGCCGGTGACATTGTCCCGGGCGCCCCGGGCGATGGCCTCGTCCAGCAGGAGTTCCAGGCTGCGCCGGGGGCTGAGGCTCTGGTCCAGCACCTCCCGGATGCGCCCGTCGCCCACTTCGCCGTGAAGGCCGTCGGAGCAGCAGAGCAGCCGGTCGCCGCGGCGCAGCTCCAGGCGGGACAGCGCCACCTTCAGCGGCTGGGGCGAACCCAGGGCCTGGGTGATCATGTTGCGCTGGGGATGGGTGCGGGCCTGCTCGCGGGTGAGCGTGCCCTGGGCCACCAGGTCGTTCACAAGGGTCTGGTCCTCGGTGAGCTGGTGCAGTTCGCCCTGGCGCAGCAGGTAGGCCCGGGAGTCGCCGATCTGCGCCACATAGGCGCAGCCGTTCCAGATGACCGCCGCCGTCAGGGTGGAGCCCATGCCCCGGGCGGTGCGGTCGTCGTCGGAATACCGCAGGACGGCGTCGCTGGCCTGCCGTACGGCGGCCTCCAGGGCCTTGACCAGATCGGTCTCCCGGCCCCTGCCCGGCGCGAGGCGGCCCCAGTGGCCGAAGAGGTACAGGGCCACCGCCGCCAGGCCTTCCCGGCTGGCCACCTCCCCGGCGGCGGCCCCGCCCATGCCATCGGCCACAGCCACCAGGAGGCCCGGCTCGCCCACCCGCAGCGAATGGGCCGGTCCGTTGATGATGGGCTCTTCGCCGTCCAGCGCGCTCAGCAGGTAGGCGTCTTCGTTGTTCCTCCGGACTTTGCCCGGATGGGTGATCGCGGCGAAATCGATGAGCATGAGGGATGACGACCCTGGCGGGTGGCGGGGTTCGGGAAGGTACGGAGGGCCCTTTCCGTTCATCATAGCGGGTGAGGGGAGGAAACAATGGCTGAAGGACCCGCGGAGGCGGATCTTCTGGACCTGTTGATCATCGGGGCGGGGCCCGCGGGGATCGCCACCGCCGTGGAGGCCCGCCGGGCCGGCATCCGGCGCATCCTGCTGCTCGAGAAGGGGCCGGGCCACAGCTTCTCCATCGAGAAGCTCTACACCCCGGGCAAGCGGGTGGACAAGGTCTACCTGGGCCAGCAGGTGGACTGCGAAGGCGCGGTCTGCATCGTGGATGGCACCCGGGAGACGGTACTGGAGGCCCTGGATGGTTTCGTGCGCGAGTACGGCCTGGACATCCGCAGCCACACGGAGGTCAGCCGCATCACACCCCTGGATGGCGGTGGCTTCGAGGCGGTGGATGCCCAGGGAGCCACGTACCGGACGCGGACCGTGGTCATCGCCATCGGCGTCTACGGGCGGCCCAACAAGCCGGACTACCCCCTTCCCGCCAGCCTCAAGGGCAACGTACGCTTCGATCTCACGGAGAGCCTCCCCGCCGGCGCGAGCGTACTCGTGGTGGGTGGCGGGAACACCGCCCTGGAGTACGTGGAATACCTCTATGCCGGACACGACGTGACCCTGGCCTACCGCGGCGCCGAGTTCGCCAGGGCCAACGAGGTGAACCGCAGGATCCTGCGGGACCTGGAGACCTCTGGGCAGGCCACCGTCTGGCGGAACGCCGACATCGCCTCGCTCGGGGATGCCGGGGCGGCCCCGCGAGTCGAGGTGCGGTTCAAGGATGGCCGGACGGCCCGGTTCGACCATGTGGTGTATGCCCTGGGCGGAGCCACGCCGGAGGGTTTCCTCCGCCAGGCCGGTGTGGACCTGGACGGGCGGCATCCGCGGGTGGACCACCGCTACCACACGGCGGTGCCCGGCCTCTTCCTGGCGGGCGACCTGGTGGCGGGCGGCAAGGGTTCCATCGTCAAGGCCTTCAACACGGGCCGGACCGTGGTGTGGGAGGGGCTCTGCCAGGACCACCTGGAGTGCCGGATCCCGGGCGCCGGGGAAGGCGCTTGACGGGCGTCCTGGCCATCCTGGGCCCGGGAGCCCTCGGCCTGTCCGCGGCCCAGTGGGCGGCGGAATGCGGACTCGAGGTGCGCCTGCTGGGCCGGGACCTGGATCACGCCCGCCGGGGTCTTGCGGAGGTGGAACGGCGGTGGGAGGCCGCCTTCCGGAAGGGAAGGGTGGCGGCGGAGATCCTGGAACAGGCCTCGGCCCGGATCCGGCCGGCCCCCTTCGGCCCCGGGGCCCTGGAGGGCGTGGACATCTTGCTGGAGGCCTTGCCTGAGGATTCGGCCGTGAAGGTCCCCGCCCTGGCGGCGGCCGCGGCCTGGGGCGGAGCCGGCCTGCTGCCGCTCTCAGGCACGTCCGCCCTGCCCATCGCGGACCTGGCCGCGGCCGCGGGCCTTCAGGGGCGCCTCCTGGGCTTCCACCTGTTCGTGCCGGTGCCGCGCATGGCCGTGGTGGAAATCGCCGTGCCTCCGGGCGTGTCTGCGGCCCAGGTGGACCGGGCCCGGGCCCTGGGTCTGGCCCTCCGCAAGCGCACCGTGGTCGTGAGGGACCAGCCCGGCTTCGCCGCGGCCCGCATGGCCCTGGCCCAGGGGCTGGAGGCCATGCGGCTGCTGGAGGCCGGCGTGGCCTCCGCCGAGGACCTCGATGCCCTCATGACCCTGGGCTATGGCCATCCGGTGGGCCCCCTGGAACTGTCCGACCGCGTGGGCCTGGACCTGCGCCTCCGCATCGCCGAAGGCCTCCACCGGGCTTCCGGGGATCCCCGGTTCGAGCCTCCCGCCATCCTCCGGGAAAAGGTGGCCGAGGGCGCCACGGGACGGGAAGCTGGACGGGGTTTCTACATCTGGGATCCAGACGGGAGGCGCCTGTGAACACCCCCATCCTCGTGGCCGGCGGTCTCCTCCTCCTGGTCGTGATCTACGTCGCATATCGGATCGGCAAGGTGCTGCTGCGGGTCTTCGTGGGCCTGGCCGCGCTGGCTCTGCTAAGCTGGGGGCTCTGGAAAGTGTTCCACTCCTGACTCTCAGCCTCCCGAGGAGCAAGCATGGCCGCCATCTCCTGCACCCACTGCGGCGCCGATCTGACCGCCCCCCAAAGCGTGCGCATCGCCGAGTACCACTTCGGCCACCTGGAGAAGGTCTCCGAGGACCCGGGCTTCAAGTACCACTTCGAGCAGGCGGATAACTTCACCATCCTCTGCAACAGCTGCAAGCGCCTCGTTCGCACCCTCCCCATCGCCAAGTAGTTTTTTCTTCTTCAAAAGGAAACGGCCCCGGATGGGGCCGTTTCCTTTTGGGCCGCGCCGGACTACTGGCGCAGCACCCGCGGCGTGATGAAGATCAGCAGCTCGCTGTTGGCCTCGGCCTTGGTGTCCTTCCGGAAGAGGAAGCCCAGGAGGGGGATCTTCGACAGGAAGGGGACACCCACCCGGCCACTGGTGTGGTTGGTGATGTAGACCCCGCCCAGCACCGCGGTGCCGCCATCCCGCACGAGCATCTGGGTTTCCAGGGCCTTGCGGAGGATGGTGGGGGTGCCGTTCACAGTGCGGCTGAAATCGGCCTCGGCCTTCTCCAGCTTGATGTCCATGATGATGGTGCCCTCGTTGGTGATCTGGGGCGTGACATCGAGCTGCAGGTTCGCGTCCACGAAGGCCACGGTGATGGCGCCGCCGGCCGCGCCGCCCTGCTGGGAGGGATAGGGGATCTTCTCGCCGCTGAGAATGGTGGCCTTCTTGTTGTTCTGGGTCACCACCTTCGGGGAAGAGACGATCTTCACCGTGCCGTCGGACTCCAGGGCCTGGAGGATGGCGTTGATGCTGATGCGATTGCTGAGGAAGGAGAGCCAGAGCTCGCCGGCGGGGGCCGCGAGGGAGGTGACACCGGTCATGCCGGGGGACCAGGCCACAGCCGCCTGCTGCCCGGAGGCTGTGCGATTGAAGCCCTGGATGCCGTTCCAGAAGGGGGCCTGGGTACCGACCCATGGAGTGCCGGTGGAGCCGCTGCCGCCCGAGATGGAAGCTGCGCCGCTGTTGGCCTGGGGCCACTTCACGCCGAACTGGCGCTGCCAGTCCTTGTTGGCTTCCACCACGCGGGCTTCGATCTGGACCTGCTGGATCTGGACGTCCAGGGTCTCCAGCAACTCGGAGATGACCGGGATGCGGGAGGGCAGGTCCGTGATGATGAGCGTGTTGGTGCGGTCATCCAGGATGGCCGAGCCGCGCTTGGTCATCATCTCCTTAAGGATCTTCTGGACGTCGCTGACCTTCGCGTAGGAGAGGGGTCGGGTGATGGTCTGGAGTTCGCCGGCCAGGGCCTTGGTCTCCTCCAGCCGCTTCCGTTCCTCCTCCTCCTTCTGGAGTTTCTCGACCTTGGCGACGCGCAGGACGCCGTTCTGGATCTCCTTGCCCAGGCTGGCATTCTTGAGCACCACGTCCAGGACCTGATCCCAGGGGGTCTCGTTGAACTTGAACCCGTAGCTGCCCTGCACGTCGGGGTCCATCACCAGATTCAGCTTGCCCGTATCCGCGAGGATGCGGAGGAAGTCCCGGATGTCCGTGTTCTGGAGGTCGATGGTGATCTTGGCGCCGGTATATCGCGTCGAGGACTCGCCGAGGGTCCGGCCCGGGTGCCGGCTCACCGGTGCCTGGGGCCGCTCGGCCTCGGGCAGTTGCACAGCCTCGGGGGTGGCCACGGGCAGGGCCGTGGAGGCGGCCAGCTGGGGCAGGATCTGGAAGGAGCCGCCCACGGCCGGCAGGCTGGTCAGCGGTTTCACCTGGGCCATCGCGGGAGCGGCGGCAGGTGCCGGGGCCGGCTCGGCGTGCACCGGCGCGGCGGCCTGAAGGACAGGCGTGGCCAGCGGCTGCGGGTGGTAGACGCCCTCCACGCGGGCCTGGACGCGGCCCTCGCCGGGGCTCAGCATCAGATCCACCCCGTCAGGGCTGGTGCCCACCACCACCTGGGTGCCCGGAGCCACCTCCAGCACCAGGCGGGTCACCGCCTTGGGTGCGGTGGAGAACTGGCCGAGCCTCGCCTTCTGCACCAGGGGGTGGCTCAGCTGGGCCAGGTCCTTCTTGGTGACGGCGGTGCCGCGTTCGACACCAGGCAAGTCCAGCACCACCCGGAGGGGGCTGGAAAGCACCTGGATGGCGGGCTGGCCCGCCAGGCCGGGGATCCGGAGCGACACCTTGGCCCCCGCACCAGCGGGTTCCAGGGTGGCGGCGACCAATGTGGCCTTCCCGACGGAGATTTCAGGGGCCGGCGAGGCAAGGAGGGACCCCGTGTGGATCCCCGCCAGGACCACGCCCCCTGCGACCAGCAAGGAACTCAGGCGAGCATTCATCGTTTACCCTCCTCACGCTTGAACGTCTTCGTGATGGTTCGGAATACAGAGCGGTTCGTGGTGTTCACATCCCATTGGTGGAACGTCACGGCCTTATCGGAAATGCCTGTGATCTCGCCGTCCTTGAACCGGTGCCCCACGGGCAGCCAGCGGACATTCCCGCGGCTGTCGGAGACGATGGCAAAATTCTTGCCGTCCTTCCGGATCATGCCCTTGACGGCGATGTCGTCGATGAGGTCGAGCGCGTCCACGGGACGGTCATCCCTAGGCGTCGAGAAGGGGTCCCGCTGGATGGTGGGCTTGTAGGGCGTGATCTTGATGACGGCCACGTCCTGGGCCGGAGCCTCGGGGGCCGGGGCGGCAGGAGCCTCCACGGGTTTCGCCGCGGGGCCCGTCTGGGCTGCCAGGGCGATGCCGGCGAGCAGGGGGAGATGGAGGAGTCGATGGATCATGGCGGGTACCTCAATCCTCCTTGGCGCCGCCCTTGGCGGCCGGAGCCTTGGCGGGTGCCTTGGCCGGCGCCGCCGGGGGCGGTTCGGGGTTGTAGATGAAGGCGCTGACGATGCACTTCACCGTGGCCGGGTAGAGACCGCCCTTGTCGGCCTTGCGGTTGAACTCGATGTTGGAGACGTTGATGATCTTGTCGTAGCCGGACACCAGCGAGGTGAACTGGCCGAAGCTGTGGTACCCCACACGGAACTCGAACTCCACGGGCTTTTCCGTGTAGTAGGCATCCTTCCGCTCGGGCTTGAGGGCGAAGGAGACCTGATCGATGCCGGCGTCATCCGCCAGCTTCTTGATGCGGTAGGGGATCTCGCCGTAGTCGGCCTCGGAGGGCATGATCTTGATCAGCTCCTCGATGCGCTTGTCCTGCTTGGCGACCTCATCGCGCAGTTTCTCGTAGCTGGCCTTGAGCAGGCGTCCCTTGTCGACTTCGGCCTGGAGGGTCTTCACCTCGGTCCGGGTGGTTTCCAGCTCGCTCCGCTTCCCGCCGAGCAGGAAGTAGACCAAGCCGGCCAAGACGATGCCCGCCACCGCGCCGACGCCGATCTGTTTCTGAAGCTGGGGATTCATGGCCTACCTCAGACAGCGTTCTGGAGTTCGAAGGAGATCGTGAAGTCGAAGGAACCCGTGGTCCCGCGCTTCGCGCTCGGATAGTTGATCTTCTTGAACCAACGGGTCCGGGACTGGAGGTTGCCGTAGAAGGCGTTGATGGCCTCGAAGTTCCGGCCCTCGCCTTCGATGGTGATCATCGAGCCCTTCTGGGAGATCTTCTTGAACCACACGTCGTCCGGCAGGCTGTTGGCGAGTTCCTCCATGAGGTGCACCGGAAGCGACTGCTGCCGCTTGAGGGTGGTCATCACCTCTTCCTTCTTCTGGAGGGCGGCCTTCTTCTCCCGGAAGGTCTTCTCCAGGGCGATGTAGGGCTCGTACTGCTTCTTGTCGCGCTCGAGGTCGGCCTTCTGCTTCTGGGCCTTGGTGAGCTCGCTGTTCAGCCAGACATAGTAGATGCCGCCGCAGGCCGCGAACACGAGGCCCACCACCACGCCGGCGATGGGCAGGCTAGAGCGGCTCCCACCTTCACCCGTGTACACCTGGACGGGCTCGGCGGCCGCCTTGCTGGCCCCCTTCTTGGCACCGCCCTGGGCCAGCGCGTCCCCCAGCAGGTTGATCTTGATCATCGGTCCCCCACTTGGCGCAAGGCCAGCCCGACCACGACGGTGGCGCCGCCGCCGATCTCACGGACTGCCATGGGATCCTCGGTCTTGCCATCGATCTCGATGAGCTGGAAGGGATTGAACCGGTCCACGGAAACCCGGAGCCGGTCGCCCAGCGCATCCATCAGCCCGTGGATCATGGAGCCGCCGCCGCTGACGAGCACGCGATCGAGGCGATCCACCTTGAAACTGCTCTTGAAGAAGTCGAGGGTGCGGCCCAGTTCGTCGCCGAAGGCATCGGAGACGGCGTTGATGGAAGGCTGCACCTCATCCGGCTCGTGGCCTTCCGAGGCCTGGTTCCGCTTCAGGCGCTCCGCGCCCTCGCGGGTCACGCCCCAGTCTTCCATGAGCTTCTCGGAGTACCGGCTGCTGCCCCAGGCCATGTCGCGCCAGAACACGGACTTCCCGCCCACCATCATGGTGAGGTTGGTGAAGGTGGAGCCCATGTTCACCAGGGCCACCACTTCATCCCGTCCACCGCCCGAGGTGTTGGCCTCGTAGGCATTCTGGAGGGCGAAGACATCCACATCCACCACCTTGGGGCTGCAGCCCGCCTGGGCGACGCAGCTCACATAGGCTTCGAGCTTGTCCTTGCGGCACGCCACCAGGACCACGTCCATGTTCCCATCGATGGCCCGCTCCTCGATGAGGTAGTAATCGAGGGCGTAGGAGTCCAACCCCTGTCCTGCCGGGAAGAAGCTCTCAGCCTCCCAGCGGACGGACTCGGCCAGTTCCGCCTGGCTCATCAGGGGGAATGTCACTTTTTTGACCATCACCTGCTGACCCGACACGGAGATGGCCACATCCTTGGCTTTGATTTTCTGCTCCGCCATGACCTGCCGGATAGCGGAGGCCACGGCGTTGCTATCCATGATGTCGCCATCCACGATGGCGTCGGGCGGCAGGGCCACCTTGCCCAGTTTCTGCAAGCGGTAGCGAGTCTGACCACCCTTGCCAATCTGCTGCAACTCGCAGACTTTCACCGAGCTGGATCCGATATCCAAGCCGACAAGACTTTTGGCTTTGCTTCCGAAGAGACCCACCGGATGCCTCACTTGGAGAATTTAGGTATTGGAGAAAGGGTAGCGCGGGAATGGATTAGGTCAAGGCTTACTGGATCTTGCATTAGGCGCGATCGGGCTCCAGGCCGACCAGGATGGCCGTGATATTGTCCTCGCCGCCTTGTTCCCGCGCGGCCAGAACAAGTGATTCCACAGCCCTTTGGAGGTTCCCGGACTGCGTCACGATGTCCCAGATCTGTCTGTCGCCGATCATTCCTGACAGGCCATCGGAGCAAAGCAAGAGTCGCTCCGTTTTGCCCAGTTCCAGATCCTGAACTTCAATTTCCAGGTCCCCTCCATTGCCCAGGGCCTGGGTGATGACGTTTCTGAAAGGGTGCACCCGGGCCTCGGAAGGGGTGAGGATGCCATTGGCCACCTGCTCGGCCACCCAACTATGGTCCCGCGTCACCTGCCGGATGCCTTCGGGGCCCAGCAGGTAGGCCCGGCTATCCCCCACATGGGCCAGGGTCACCTTGGACCCGTGGAAGAGACCCGCCACCACGGTGGAACCCATGGTCTCCCGCTCGGGATTGCGGCGGATGTCCTCGGCGATGGCCCGGTCCGACAGCAGGAGGGCCACCTTGAGCCGGTTTCCGTCATAGGACAGGGTGGGATCGTACTCCATGGGCCAGGTGCGGTCCTTCTCGCGGGTGTCCCCCACGAACTTGGCCACCGTGTCCACGACGATCTGGCTGGCCACCTCGCCTGCGGCATGGCCGCCGAGCCCGTCGGCCACCACGAAGAGACCCAGGTCCGCGTCGGACAGGTAGCTGTCCTCGTTGTGTTTCCGGACACAACCGACATCCGTCTTTCCCGCGGCGTGGATCCTCATGATCAACCCTTTCCCGTCAGTCGGCCCCAGAGGTCCTTCAATTGATCCATGAGGCTCCCCGGGCTGGCGGGGGCCGCCTGGGCCTTTCCCTTGTGGCCAGGCGCCTGGGGCGCCTTGGCCCCTTTTCCGCCCTTCGGGGGGGCCTGGCGGAACTTCGGATGATTCGGCGCGATCTCGTGCGCCGTCTGGAGGTGGCGCTGCGCCCGCGCGGCCATCCCGAGGGCCTGGAAATGGCCCGCCAGGCGGATGTGGCTCTCCACGTCCCGGGGTGCCAGCCGCACGGCCGTCTCCAGCGCCTTCACCGCGGCCCGGAGATCCCCCCCTCCCTGCTCGAGGTAGGTGGCCAGCATGGCGTGGTACTGCGGCTTCGTCTCGTCCAGCCGGATGGCGTACTGGATGAGTGCCTGGGCCTGGTCCAGGCGGCCCGCCTCGAAGGCCTCCTTGGCCATGGCCGCCCAGTCCTCGGGGGTGCGCTCCTGGGAGGGATCGGCCCCCTTCTCCGGTTCCCGCGGAGAGGCGGGCGCCGCGGTCGCGGCCTTGGGCATCTGCTGCACCAGCGCCAGCCGCTTGCCCGGATCCTTCAGGGTGCTGAAGGCCTCCGCCAGCTCACGGAACCTCGCCTCGGCCTCCACCTTCGCTTCACCCGTGAACCGGTCCGGATGCCATTGCTTGGCGAGCCGGTGGTACGCGGCCTTGATGTCCTCGGGCGAGGCATCGGGTGAGAGTTCCAGCACATCGAAAGGATTCATGATGGTCCACAGCGCACCCTGGGCCAGCGCATCGCATGGGGATGGAAGAACAGGGCTTGAGCAGAGGATGGTAGCCTATTTCCAGCCCGTGTGCAGGCCCGCGGCACGGAAACGTGCCCGAATTCCGCCACTCGGCAAGGGTCGCCCCGCCTGTCCAGGCTGGAAGACGCCCCGGCGAGGTGGCAGAGTAGAAGGTTCCACGGGAGCGCGCATGGCGTTGGGCACGGCGATGGACTGGCGCGGGGGCCTCGACGCCGGCGACCTGTCCTCCGAGTCCCTTGCACGGGCTGCCTTTGATCGCATCCGGGCCCACGACGGCGTCCTGCGCGCCATCCTGGCCACCGACGAGGCCCGCAGCCTCGACCTGGCGCGGCGAGCCGACGTCCGTCTGCGGGCCGGGGAGCGCACGCCGGTGCTGGGCCTGCCCGTGATTCTCAAGGACAACCTCCACTGGTCCGGCCTCCCCCTCACCTGCGGCTCCCGGGTCCTGGAGGGGTACGTGGCGCCCTATGACGCCACCGTCGTCCGGCGGCTCCTGGAGGCCGGCGCCGTCCCCATCGCCAAGGCCAACCTCGACGAGTTCGCCATGGGCTCCAGCGGCGAGTACAGCGCCTTCGGCCCGGCCCGCAACCCCTGGGACACCTCCCGGGTGCCCGGGGGAAGCAGCAGTGGCTCCGTGGTGGCCGTGGCCGCGGGCTACGCGCCCCTGGCCCTGGGCAGCGACACGGGGGGCTCTGTCCGCCTGCCTGCCAGCTTCTGCAACGTGACGGCCCTGCGGCCAACCTACGGCGTCCTCAGCCGCCACGGGCTCACGGCCATGGCGTCCAGCCTGGACCAAGTGGGGCCCATCGCCGCCACCGCCGCGGATCTGGCCCTGGCCTTGGGCGCCATGGCCGGCACCGATCCCCTGGACAGCACTTCCGTGGACTTGCCGGACCGGGAGCGGCTGGCGGATCTCCAGGCCCTGGACCTGAAGGGCCTCCGCATCGGCCTCCCCAGGGAATGCTTCGCCGACGGCCTGGAGCCCGGCGTCCGGGACCTGCTCGACAACGCCCTCCGGACCCTCGAAGGGCAAGGCGCGGAGCTGGTGGAGGTGAGCCTCCCCCACACCCGCTACGCCATCGACACCTACTACCTGCTCTGCACCAGCGAGGTGTCCAGCAACCTCAGCCGCTTCGACGGCGTGCGCTACGGACTCCGCACGCCCTCCGCCGAGGGGGGGCTGCCCGCGATGATCGCCCGGACCCGGGACCAGGGCCTTGGAGACGAGGTCAAGCGCCGCATCCTCCTGGGGACCTTCTGTCTGTCGAAGGGCTACTACGACGCGTTCTACATAAAGGCCCTCAAGGCCCGCGCCCTCATCGCAGAGGATTTCCGCGCGGCCTTCGCCCAGGCCGATATCCTGGCTTCCCCCGTCAGCCCCGGCACGGCCTTCCCGTTCGGCGCCAAGACGGACGATCCCCTCTCCATGTACCTCGCCGATGTCTTCACCGTCCCCACCGCCCTGGCGGGACTCCCCTGCCTGTCCATGCCGGCGGGGTTCACCGGCGGCCTGCCGGCCGGCATCCAACTCATCGGGCCGGCCCTTTCGGATGTCCGCCTGCTGGAGGCCGCCCACACCTTCCAGTCCCTCACCCGCCACCACCTCGAAACCCCGACCCTGTCCGCATAGGAGCGAACCATGGCCTTTGACGTCGTCATGCCCCAGATGGGCGAGAGCATCGCGGAAGCCACCGTGCTGAAGTGGCACAAGAAGGCCGGCGACGTGATCGCCAAGGACGAGACGCTCTACGAGATCAGCACGGACAAGGTGGATGCGGAGATCCCCGCCCCCGCCGCCGGCACCCTCCTGGAGATCCTCGTGGACGTGAATGCCACGGTCCCCGTGGGCACCGTCGTGGCCCGCATCGGCGCCGCCTCGGAAAAGCCCTCAGGCGCCCCGGCTCCCGCCGCAGCCGTGGCACCTGCCGCCGCCTCCGCTCCGGCTGCAGCGGCCCCTGCCCCGCTGGCCGAGGAGGACGACAACAGCCTCGAGGGTCGTCTGCGCGCCAAGAGCAGCCCCCTGGTCCGCGAGATGGCCAAGCAGCATGGCGTGGACCTGACCAAGGTCCCCGGGACCGGCCAGGCCGGCCGCGTCACGAAGGAGGACATGGAGGCCTACCTGGCCAAGGGCCCGGCGGCCGCGCCCGCTGCTCCGGCGGCCTCCATCGCCCCCGCCCTGCCCGCGGTCCACGATCCCTCCGCCCCCACCATGGGCCTGACCCCAGGGCTCTCCATGGCTCCCGCCCCGGCCATGCCCGCCTTCGCCCCTGGCGAGCGCGTGAAGGTGGAGCCCATGAGCCGCATGCGCAAGATCATCGCGGACAACATGGTGGCCAGCCGCCGCACCTCGGCCCACGTCTACACGGTCTTCGAGATCGACATGACCCACGTGGCCCAGCTGCGGAACAAGCACAAGAAGGCCTTCGAGGAGCAGTTCGGCACCAAGCTCAGCTTCATGCCCTTCATCATGATGGCCGCCTGCAAGGCCCTGCGCGCCTACCCCGTGGTCAACGCCTCCGTGGACGGCGACAACGTCGTCTACAAGCAGGACATCAACATGGGCATCGCCGTGAGCCTCGACTGGGGCCTCATCGTGCCCGTGGTGAAGAGCGCCGACATGCTGAACCTGGGCGGCCTGGCCCGCAGCCTCAACGACTTGGCGGAGCGGGCCCGGAGCAAGCAGCTCAAGCCCGATGAGATCAGCGGCGGCACCTTCACCATCACGAATCCCGGCGTCTACGGCGACACCTTCGGCCTGCCCATCATCAACCAGCCCCAGGTGGCCATCCAGGGCGTGGGCGCCATCGTGAAGCGCCCCGTGGTCATCACCGGCCCCGACGGCACCGACTTCATCGCCATCCGCCAGGTGATGTTCAGCAGCCTGAGCTTCGACCACCGGATCATCGACGGTTCGATCGCCGACCTCTTCATGGCCTTCGTCAAGAAGGAGCTGGAGAACTCCACGTTCGGGCTGGAGTAGCCGCTGATCCTCCGCGGCTGAGCGCGCGCTTCGCTGGCGCGCACGCCGCTTCTGGCAGCCCCCGATCGCGAGCCCCGCAAGGGCTCGCTCCCATTCGGCCTTCGGCCTCATGGAGGGGGGCCCCCCATCGACGGTTCGATCGCCGACCTCTTCATGGCCTTCGTCAAGAAGGAGCTGGAGAACTCCACGTTCGGGCTGGAGTAGCTTGCTTCATTGAGTCATGCGAAAAAGCGGCCGGATGGCCGCTTTTTCGTATAAAGAAACGATAGGAGGACCCACTGTTCACGCGTAGGAGGAAGTCTCTCTGACCATCTCCCGGTACATGGCGTACTCGCCCTGGAAGTGCAGCTGGATGATGGCGGTGGGGCCGTTGCGGTGCTTGGCCACGATGAGCTCAGCGGTGGGATCGGGCTCCTCGTTGGCGGAGGGCAGCATCTTCCGGTGGATGAAGGCCACCATGTCCGCGTCCTGCTCGATGGCGCCGGAATCGCGGAGGTCGCTGAGCTGGGGGCGGCCGCCGGTGCGGTGCTCCACCTCGCGGTTCAGCTGGGAGAGCACCACCACGGGGATGCCGAAGTCCTTGGCCATGAGCTTGAGGCCGCGGCTGATCTCACCGATGCGGACGGCCTCGTTCTGCTTGGCGCCGCGGCTGTTCTCGGGGCTGCTCAGTAGCTGTAGGTAGTCGATGATGACGAACTCCACCCGCCGGTTGCTCTGGCTACCCTGCTTCACGATCATGTTCTGGATCTGGGGCACGGTGATGGAGGCCTGGTCGCAGATGAAGAGCGGCATCTGCACCAGCTCGTCCCGGCACCGCATCACATGGTCCAGCCGCCCCGTGGCCCGGCCGGACTGGAGGTCCTTCATGTTGGTCTGGCTCTGGGCCGCCAGCAGCCGGAGGAAGACCTCCTCGTGGCTCATTTCCAGGCTGAAGAAGGCCCCGCAGTGGGCCGGATGCCCATCCCGCTCCTGGGCGGCCCGCAGGATCCAGTTCAGGGCCAGGGCGGTCTTGCCGATGCCAGGACGGGCGGCCAGCACGATGAGGTTGCCGGGCTGGAAGCCCTGGGTCAGCTCGTCGAAGCGGCTGAAGCCCACCCGCACGCCCGGCGAGAGGCGGCCCTCCAGGCGGTCGTGGAGGCGGTCCATGGCGTCGTCGGCCACGGCCTGGATGGAGAGCAGCCCCTTGGCCTTCGCGTCCCCCTGGGCCAGGTGGAAGAGGCTCTGGGCGGTCTGGTCCACCAGCACCTCGGGCGGCTCTTCCTCCTCGGCGGCCTGGCGCACGAGCTGGGCGCCCAGGTGGACGAGGCGGCGCAGCTTGGCCTTGCGGCGGATCAGGTCCGCCAGCACCTGGGGCCGCTCTACGTCCTCGCCGGCCAGGAGCTCCACCAGCCCGGGGTAGCCGCCCACCTTGTTCAGGCTGTCGTCCTGGTCCAGCGCATCCTTCAGGGTGAGGGAGTTGACCTCGACCTGGGCCTCAATGAGCGTGCGCAGCGCCCGGAATACGGCCCGGTGTGCCGGGTGGACGAAGTCCTCCTCGGCCAGCGCGAACACGGCCTCGCTGGCGGCGAAGCCCGCCCCCGGGGCGCAGCAGGTGGCCAGGAAGGACCGCTCCGCGTCGATATCCTCCGGAAGCCGCTCCGGAAGCCAATCCGCCATCACATCACCCCTGCCGTCTAGAGTCCCGGAGGAGTGTACCCCCCGCCGTCCACATCCACAAAGACGGGGTTGGTGACAGCGATGGGGTAGATGCCCTTCATGATCCGGTTCCAGGGCGTTCCCGCCTGGTAGGCCCCGGTGGTGGCCAGGGGGACACCGGCCTCCACCACCACCCAGGCATCCTTGCCCGCAGGCATGGCGATGCCGTCCAGGGTGGCCGTCCGCAACCGGAAGTCCGCGGCGGAGGCCGTGAAGCTGGTCATGGGAATTACCTGGGCCACCCCATTCACCACCACGCGGACTTCGTCCACGGGCACCCAGTCCGCCGCATAGAGGGAGATGGCAATGGAGACGGTGGCCGCAGGTCCGGACACCAGGCCACCGGGGCCCACGCCGTTGACGGTCACGTCGAGCATCGGCCCAGTGGAAGCCACGGCCGCGCCGCTGCGGAGCGCCGAGAGCACGGGATCGAGGGCCGTCTGCGACAGGGCGGAAGATCCGGTCTTGAGGTAGGTGCGGGACAGGCCCACGGGCGTGTCGAGGCTGTACTTCGCGGCGGAGAGCCCCAGGCCCTTGGTGAAGGCGCCCGGCGCCTGCTGGCTCAGCAGGGAGAACCAGTCAGCGCGGACCGCCTTGAACTCGGCGAACCAGGAAGTGGGATCCGCGGGATCGCATCCTTCGGCCCGGAGCAGTTCCAGGGCGTCGAAGTCACCTTGCCGCTTGCCGAGGGACTCGGGGCCCGTCTGGGTCCACCAGGCGTTGGCCCCCGTCCCGAGGGGCACCGCCGGATCGAACCCGCGCACCGTGAACAGGCCCTGGGGGCCCCGGGGACGGTGGACGATGGTGTAGGCGCCCTCCGCCTGGGTGATGAAGTCCGCCAGGGTCCAGCCCTTGGAGGGCCGGGCCCCGCCGTTTCGGTCGCCGGTGGGGGTGGGGGTGAACAGGGTGGTGGTGAAGCCGTCGGCCAGCGCCGAGCTACGGGCGCCAACCACGAGGGGATCGAGGCCGAGGGGGGCCCGCTGGGCATCCGTGACGGCAAGGTTGTCCACCTCCGCCCGGAACTCGTCCCGGAGCGCCGTGGGGTCCGTGAGCCGGTCCTCCTCGGTGCGGGCCACCACATGCACGCCCTCCGCCAGGGCCGAGCTCAGCATCTCACCGGGGTTCAGGCCGCCGGTGGTGGCCTGGGTGGGCCCCGGGAGGTCGAAGTTCGTCCAGCCCGCGGGCAGGACCGGGGGAAGGGTCACGAAGACGTGGGTCGTAATCTCCTGGCCGTCGAAGACGCTCACGGGCAGGGCATCGAGGTGGGACAGAGGACCGCGGGTGCCGTAGGCGAGGTACTCCCCGGGTGGGAAGTAGGCCGTGGCCGCTCCGCCGGAGTAGCGGAAAGACGTGCCGAAGATCTGGTTTCCGGCCGTGTACTGGTAGGCGGCCATGTTGGCGCCGGAGATGTCCTTGGCCTTGAAGACCTGGTTGTAGTACCCGGCCAAGTGGCTGAAACGGCGCATGGAAGGATCGGCTGTCCCGCCCTGACCCAGCAGGGTGATGCGGAGGGGGTTCAGGCCCAGCAATTCGAGGGTTCCCGCTTGCCGGACCACGAAGTTATGGGCCAGCTGCTTGTGGTGGATCACATTCCCAGACGCGTCCACGACCTCGGCGCGCTCGGGGCTGAGCTTCTCTCCCAAACTCCAGACCTGGTCCTTCGAAGGCGTGATGGGAGTGACCAGGTACGGGCGGTTGGTGTCCGAGGTATTCGTCCCAAGGTAGAGCGCATGGCTCTGGAAGGCGTTGGTGGAGGTGATCCGGTAGGGCTGGCTGTGCCCCGTTCCGCGGGCATCGGCCACCGCCGGGAGCAGCACACCGATGGCACCGCCCACCGAGGGGATCTCGCTCCCCTCGCGCCACTCCACCCGCTCCGTCACCCAGCTCGACGGGTTCGCGTCGGTGGAGGGATCGGCGGCGGGGCCGACGTACCGGTCGAACCGGAACTCCGTCTGCAGGGGCCCGCCCCGGGCGGCCGTGCCGAAGGAATCGTAGCTCAGGACGCCGAAGTCTCCGCCCCGGAGGCCGGCCCGCGCCTGGACCATCTCGTTGAAGACCGAGGTCGCCTGGGCGGGCTGGGTCGCGGAGATGCTTGCCCCTCCCAGGGTGTAGAGCCGGCGCCGGTAGGTCATGGACTGCCCGGCTGGAAGGCTCGCCGCGGCGGGACTGCCCACCACCAGGCGGCCCGGGAAGCGCGGACGCAGTTCCGTGAGGGCGGGCTGGGGATCGGAGGCCACCAGCACCTGATCCACGTCCAGGGGCAGGAGGCCGATGGAGGAATGGGAATCCAGAGTGTTTCCGGCGGATTCCGCACCCATGAAGGCCACCATGGGTGCCACCACGCTAGAGGTCAGGGGAGCCGAGAAGTCCGATCCCGGGATCTCCACACCCCAGCTGCTGATGGGGGTGCCATCGAAGGCCGTGAGGGCCGGGACCACGAAGCGGAATCCGCCCCCGTGCTGGGAGAGGAAGTCCCCCAGGCTCCGGATGGGGAGCGCTGAGGTCCCGTTGTTGGTGAGGGTGGTCTCCAGGGTGAAGAAGGTGTCGGCCTTGGTCAGGGTGATGCGGTGCGAGACGGTGACGCCCTGCACCCGGCCCTGGAGGTCCGTGGCCGCGCCGAGCTTCCCCTTGGGATCCAGGAGGTAGCCCTGCATGTCCAGGTACACCTCATTGGCGGCAGTCCCGGGCGTATAGCGGTCGAAGACCAGGGGCAGATCAGGGTCCTGGTTCGCCACGGGCCCCAGGCGCTCCACCAGGTCCGTGGGCATGGTGACCCGCTTGAAGTTCTGGTCGAGGGCCACGTGGCCCACATCCAGGATGGCGCCGCCCGAGGGCGCCCCGAACTGGCCTTCCCGGTCCCCGAAGGCCGCGCCGTCCACCGCGATCTGCACCGCGTCATTGCCCAGGTAGAAATCCCCCGGGCCGGACGTGGCCTTCAGGCCCGCCAGGCGGTCGCCGCCGGAGGCGGGAATCTCCTCCACGGCCACCGTGGGCCGGCCCACGCCCGTGGCCCGGAAGCAGCCCACGCCGCCCGCGGCCAGGATCAGGGCCAAGGGGGCCAGGACCAGCTGGAGGCGACGGGAGGACAGACGAGCGTGGCGAATGACAGGATCAAGGCTCATGTTCATCAAGGCGTCTCATTCGGGCGGGAGGTCCATGGGGCTGGGGCGTACGGAAGGTCTATGCTAACTCACGATGCCGATCTCCGCCTTTCTTCATCGCTGCAGGCCGCACCGGCGGACCCTGATCCTGGCCCTGGCGCTTCCCCTCCTGGGAGATTTGCTTTGGACCCTGGGAAGGTTCCCGCACATGCACCACCAGCAAATCTACCGGGCCGAGGCGCTTCCGCCCGTGGGCGGCCCCGTGCTGGTGCTGGGGGCTGGCGTCTATGGGGACGGCGAGCCCACCGAGCTGCTCCAGGGGCGGCTCCGCACGGCCCTCAGCCTCTACCAGGCGGGCAAGGTCCGCTGGTTCCTGGTGTCCGGCGACAACCGCCACCCCTCCTACAATGAGCCCCAGGCCATGAGGCGCTGGCTGGTGAAGCAGGGCGTTCCACCCACCCACATCGTCAGCGACTACGCGGGGCTCCGCACCTGGGACAGCCTCAAGCGGGCCCAGGCTGTCTTCGGCCAACGGCAGGTGGTCATCGTCACCTCGGATTTCCACCTGCCGAGGGCCCTCTATGTCGCGGACCGCCTGGGCATCCAGGCCTGGGGCGTACCGGCCTCCACGGAGGACCGGCCCCCCGTGAACCGCATCCGGTACTGGGTCCGGGAGTACGTGGCCCGGCACCTGGCCCTCTGGGACGCCTGGTTCCCTCCGGACGTCCGGCTGGGGCCCCGGGAGCCGACCCCGGACGACTGGACCCCGGCTTCATGAAGGGCCCCAACGATCTGCTGATCCTCGCCGCGGGTCGTCTGCCGCAGGGTCGTTACGGCGGCAGCCTCGCCGGCCTGGGCGCCGTGAGCCTCGGCCGCTCCGCGGTGGAAGGCCTGCTGGCGGATGCAACCCTGCCCCGCCCCCGTAGCGTCCTGTGGGGCATGGCCCGCAGCCACACCCAGGGCATGAACCCGGCGCGCACCCTGGCCCTCGGGGCCGGACTCCCGGCGGACACTCCGGCGTTCACCGTCAACATGGCTTGCGGCTCCAGCCTCCAGGCCCTCATCCTCGCGGCCCAGCGGCTCCGGGACGGGGCGGAGGCGCCCATCTTGGCCGGCGGCAGCGAAGCCATGTCCGACACCCCCCACCTGGTGCCCGGTCTGCGTTGGGGCTTCCGCATGGGCCACCGCCAACTGCCGGACGTCATGCACCACGACGGCCTGCGCTGTCCTGTGACGGGCCTCCTCATGGGCGAGACCATCGAGCGGCTCGCGGCGAAGCGGGGCGTCACGCGACTGGAGGCCGACGCCTGGGCCGCGGAGAGCCACCGCCGTGCCGTGGCAGCGGACTTCGGGGCCGAGCTGCTGCCCTATCCCAGACTTGATCACGATGAATCCATCCGGCCGGGGATCACGGAGGAAGGCCTGGCGCGCCTGGCCCCTGTCTTCGACCCACAGGGCCAGGTCACAGCCGGGAACGCCTCGGCCCTTTCCGACGGGGCCGCGGCCATCCTCGTGGCCCGGCGGGACCAGGTTAGAGATGCCGTTCCCCTGGCCCGGATCCTGGGCTGGAGTGAAGCCGGCGTGGATCCCCTGGACATGGGCGAGGCCCCTGTCCCGGCCGTGCAGCGCCTCCTGGCGGCCCACGGGCTGGCGGTCACCGACATCGACCTCTGGGAGCTCAACGAGGCATTCTCGGCCCAGCTCCTGGTCTGCCAGCTGCAGCTGGATCTTCCCCCGGAGCGTCTCAATGTGGCCGGCGGCGGCGTGGCCCTGGGCCATCCCATCGGCGCCACCGGCGCCCGCATCGTGGCCACCCTCATCCACCAGCTGCGGCGCCGGGGCGGCGGGCTGGGCGTGGCCACCCTCGGCATCGGCGGAGGACTGGGACTGGCGGTGCTGCTGGAGGTGCCCGCCTAGGCCGAGGCCTCCTCCAGCAGGGCTTTCAGGGCCCGGTAGTCGGTCTTTCCCGTACCCAGGGTGGGGATCTGGTCGATGTGCCGGACCACCCGGATGTTGTGCAGAGAGGAGAGTCCCGCCGCACGGATGGCGGCATTCGCCTCCTCCCGCGCGATGTCCGACACGGAGAAGAGGATCAGATCCGGGTTGAGATCCTCATTGGTGGCCTCCACCGCCAGGAGGGGCTCGACCTCGTCTTCGCCCTGGAAACGGCGGGAGAGGGCCTCCTCGATGGCCGGCAGAGACACCATCTCGCCGCCCAGCTTCACGAAGCGCTTGAGGCGGCCGGAAAACACCAGGACGCCCCGGTCCTGGAACACCAGGTCCCCCGTGCGGTACCAGGAACGGCCTTCGAAGGTCTCGAAGGGCGATTCCACGTCCGGGTTGAGGTAGCCGGAGAAGATGCTGGGGCCCCGCACCAGAAGCATGCCGGGCTGGCCGGGCTGCACCCGCCGGCCCGTGTCCAGGTCCACGATGGCCCACTCGACGGAAACCAGGGGCTTGCCGATGCTGCCCATGCGGACATCCCCTTCCCGGTTCACCGAGACCACCGGCGAGCACTCGGTGATGCCGTAGCCTTCCAGCACGGCGATCCGGGGCCAGCGCCGGGCCAGGGTGGCGTAGACCTGCTCCGGGCACTTCTCCGCTCCGGAGACCACGATCCGCAGGGACTCCAGGTGGCGGTCCTCCGCGGTCCGCAGGATGCCCGCCAGGAAGGTGGGCGTGCCCACCAGCAGCGTGGCCTGATAGGCCCCGATGAGGCGGGCCAGCATCCGGCCCTCGGTGGGGTTGGGATGGTAGACCACCCGCAGCCCGAGCAGCAGCGGGAGGATGGTGGTGGTGGTGAGGCCGAAGGCGTGGAAGGGCGGCAGGCAGCCCATGACCCGCTCATCCTCGCGGAAGCGGATGGCCTGGGTGATATCGCGGATGTTGGCGAGGATGTTCCCGTGGCTCAGCGGCACAGCCTTGGGGTAGCTCTCGCTGCCGCTGGTGAAGAGCACCGCGGCGGTGGCCGGGGCTGCGGAGGCGTCGAGGGAGGTCCAGCCCAGACGGGCCCGCAGGGCGGCGGACAGCTTGGTGGCCAGCGTGATCCGCTTGCCCACCACGTCCAGCAGCACCAGGCGGTCCTTCACGGCGGACAGGTCCACGCTCTGGGCCTCGAGCCGGCTGATCAGGGTGGACACGCTGACCACCTGCTTCACGCCCACCAGGTCCAGGCCGTAGGCCATGCTCCGGGCCCCGGAGGTCCAGTTCACCAGCACGGGGGTCTTGCCCGCGAACAGCAGAGCCAGATAGAGGATGCTGGCGCCCCCGGAGGCCGGGAGCATGAGGCCCACGTGGGTGCCCTCCAGCTCCTCGAAGATGGGCTTCAGCACGAGGATCGCCGTGAGGATGTCCCGGTAGGTCTTCACGCCGCCGAGCTGGTCGGCGATGACCACGCGACCCGGGTCGCGGCGCGCCTGCCGGAGGAACACCTCCGGGATGCTGTCGCCCTCGGGCATCTCGATGGGCAGGTCCGTGCGGGTATGGAACCACGCGTGGGGCACGGCCTTGAGCTCGCCCTGACGCAGGGAGACCGCTGCGCCCGTGGCCGCCAGCGCCACGTCGCCCACGGTCTGGAGGGAGGCCGGATCACTGCACCGGTACCCGTAGGCCCGCTCGATCCAGATCTCCAGCTCCCGGTGCCCCAGGACATCGA
Organism: Geothrix fermentans DSM 14018; assembly: GCF_000428885.1. Taxonomy (GTDB): domain Bacteria; phylum Acidobacteriota; class Holophagae; order Holophagales; family Holophagaceae; genus Geothrix; species Geothrix fermentans. The sequence continues at coordinate 631,770 of NZ_KE386810.1, forward strand.
GGCCCAGGTCCTTCACGAGGTCCTGGTAGTCCTGGAGGTCGCCGCGGCCTGTCACCGTCTGCAGGTGACGGCGCACGGCGTCCCGCACCTGGGGCGGCACGCTGCGCGGGTTGCCCTCCACCATGGGCCGAGGCGGCTCCGGGAGGGTGCGGGGCGCGTGGTCCTTCCAGACCAGGTAGGGCACGAAGGTCCGCGGCGTGGCGCCTTCGTTCAGCCGGGTCTCCAAGGCCCGGTTCACGGCCTGGCGGCCCTCCGCCACGGGTAAGTCCCGGATCTCCTCGAAGGCCACCTGGACATCCCGCCGGGGCATGAAGAACAGCCCGTTGGCCAGCAGGTAGCCCAGACTCTTCAACAGCTCAAGCCCGATGGAGGGCCGGCACCCGGAGGCCGCACTGAAGCGGCTGCCCCAGAGCCCCTGGAGACGCACCACCACGACCCGAGTTCCGGGCGCCTGACGGAGGATCGAGGCCACGGCGCTGTTGTCCGAGAGATCCTGGGTCTTCTGCCGGGCCAGCCGGGCGCCCGGGAACATGAGGAGGTTGCGGCCTGCGGCCAGATCCTCGGCCAGGGCTGTCAGGCGCTGGTCCAGGAGGGCGCGGGCGCGGTCGCCGGCATCCACGGGATCCGGTAGCGGCCAGGCCCCCAGGGCCCGGGCCAGCCAGCGCAGGGGGGCCGAGGCGGCATGGTCCCGCCCCACCACCAAAATCGGGGCATAACTGGGGTGCAGTTCGGCCCCCAGCAGGAATGGATCCACCAGCGTCGGGTGGGAGGCCAGGAAGAGGATCCCCGGCTTCCCTGGGGCGGGAACGGCGTCCAGACCCTCCGCATGGATTCGGTAGCGCAGCCGCAACAGCGGCCGACCCAGGGCTCGGATCAGGGAATCAATCATCGCGGAGAACCTAACGGCGGAATGCAGGACGGATCCAGGATTGTAGCGGGAATCCGCCGCTGGCCCTAAACCCGCCCCAGACGTTCTGCGAAGATGGACCAGGGCCCCGCCGGCCCTTCGAGGATCCCATGACCGACGCCCCTCTGATCCGGCTCACCGACATCACCAAGGTCTACCAAATGGGCGACATGGAAGTGCGGGCCCTGGACGGCGTGTCCATGGAGATCCACCGCGGGGAGTACGTGGCCATCATGGGACCCTCCGGCTCCGGCAAGTCCACCATGATGAATGTCATCGGCTGCCTGGACACCCCCACCACCGGCGCCTATGAGCTGAATGGTAAGCTGGCCTCGTCCATGAGCGATGACGAGCTGGCCCAGATCCGTAATGAGGAGATCGGCTTCGTCTTCCAGACCTTCAACCTGCTGGCCCGGACCACCTCGCTCCAGAACGTGGAGCTCCCGCTGATCTACGCCGGTAAGTCGCCCGCCGAGCGGCACCAGATGGCCCTGAAGGCCCTGGAGAACGTCGGCCTGGGCACCCGCAGCGACCACATGCCCAACCAGCTCTCCGGTGGCCAGCGCCAGCGCGTGGCCATCGCCCGGGCCCTGGTGAACGACCCTTCGATCCTGCTGGCGGACGAGCCCACCGGCGCCCTGGACTCCAAGACCAGCGTGGAGATCATGGCCCTTTTCGAGGACCTGTACCAGAAGGGCAACACCATCATCCTCGTCACCCACGAGGAGGACATCGCCCGGCACGCCCACCGCATCGTGAAGCTGCGCGACGGCAAGATCATCCACGACGAGCCCAACACGCCCATCTCCTCCGAAGAGCATCTGGCGCACCTGAACCTCTGAGCGGGCCCATGCCCCCGGGACCTGACCTCCGGTAGACTGGAGACATGCAGAAGCTCGTCCACGGCATCCACCAGTTCCAGACCCAGATCTTCAGCTCCCACAAGAACCTCTTCGAACGCCTCGGCCGGGACCAGGCGCCGGAGACGCTCTTCATCACCTGCTCGGACTCGCGCATCAGCCCGAACCTGATCACCCAGACCCAACCCGGCGAGCTGTTCATTCTGCGCAACGTGGGGAACCTCGTGCCCCCCTACGAGAGCCTGGGCAGCACCTCGGCCGGCATCGAGTTCGCCGTCTCGGCCCTCCAGGTGAAGGACATCATCGTCTGCGGCCACTCCAACTGCGGCGCCATGAAGGCCCTCCTGGAGCCGGAGCAGCTCGGCGAGCTCCCGGCCACCAAGGCCTGGCTGGCCCACGCCCGCAAGACCGAGCGGATCATGTGGGAGAGCTACGGCCACCTCAAGGGGAACGAACTCCTCCACGCCACCGTGGAGGAGAACGTCCTCGTCCAGCTGGAGACCCTGCGAGCCCACCCATCGGTGGCCAAGGCCGTGGCCGGCGGCCGCCTGCACCTGCACGCCTGGGTCTACAAGATCGAGACCGGCGAGGTATTCGCCTTCGACCCGGATCGCGGCCAGTACACCTCGGTCACGGGCACGGCGGGCCTGGCGCCCCTCGATACCGAGCACCGCGCTACGGACTTGTCGATTTAAAGATCCAGCCGATCCAGCCGGTCGGGCCGGTCCCGCCAGCCCTCGTCCACCTTCACGAACAGCTCCAGGCGCACGGGCCGCTGGAGCAGCTTCTTCAGCTCGCGCTGGGCGCTCTGGCGGATGTCCTTGATCATCTCCCCCTGGCTGCCCAGCAGGATCTTGCGGTGGCCGTCCCGGTCCACCAGGATGCGGGCCGCGATGAACACGCCATCGGGGTCCATGTCCTCGGGATAGTCGTCGTGGCCCGGCTCGATCCAGCGCTCGATGACCACCGCCACGCCGTGGGGGACTTCCTCCCGGGTCTTGCGGAGCACCTTCTCCCGGATGAACTCCGCCGCCAGGGAGCGCTCGGTCTGGTCCGTGAAGGTCTCCTCGTCGTGCAGCCAGCCGGGCTGAGCGGCATCGCGCTCCAGCAGGGCCCACAGGGGATCCAGGTTCAGACCCATCTTGGCGCCGATGGGGACGATCTCCCTGAAGGGGAGCAGGTCCTTGTAGGTGGCCACCTTCTCCAGGAGCCGGCCCTTGGAGAGCAGATCGATCTTGTTCAGCAGCAGGTAGGTGGGGCGGCCGAGCTTGCGCAGGCGCTTGGCCAGAGCATGCTCCCCGGTTCCCAGGTAGTCGTCCGCGTCCACCATCCACAGGAGGAGGTCGGCTTCCTCGAGCGCCTGCTCCACATGGGCCATCATGCGCTCGTTGAGGGCGTGCTTGGGCAGGTGGATGCCGGGAGTGTCCAGGAAGGCCAGCTGCACATCGCCCCGGTTCACCACGCCCAGCACCCGGGTGCGGGTGGTCTGGGGGATCTGGCTGGTGGCGGCGAGCTTCTGGCCCAGCAGGGCGTTCAGCAGGGTGGACTTGCCCGCGTTGGGAAGGCCGATGATGGCGATGGTCGCGTGGCGCCGCTGCGGACCCGTGGCGGGCTGCTCAGCCACGGTGGACGCCCCGCTTGGCCTCGCGGATGAACCTCAGCAGGTAGGCCACCTCGGCCACGTGCCCCACTTCCTTCTCGGTCTGGGCCATGGCCTCCTCGCGGAGCAGGCCCGCGTGGAAGAGCAGGCGGTGGGCCTTCTTCAGGGCCTCCACGACCTCCACGGGGAACCCCTTGCGCTGCAAGCCGATGGTGTTCACGCCGTAGCTCTTGGTATCGCGGGCGCCGGCGGTCTTCATGAAGGGCAGCACGTCCTGGGTGGCCACGGTGAAGCCGCCCATGAAGGCGTGGTCGCCCACCCGGCAGAACTGGTGCACGGCGGAGAAGGCGCCGATGTTGCAGCCATCGCCCACATGGACGTGCCCGGCCAGGGTGGCGCAGTTGGCGAAGATGTTCTTGTTCCCCACGTGGCAGTCATGGGCGATGTGGGAACCGGTCATCAGGAAGTTGTCGTCGCCCAGGGTCGTGAGCCCGCCGCCGCCCTCGGTGCCGCGGTGGAGGGTGGAGCCCTCCCGGATCACGTTGCGGTTCCCGACCACCAGCCGGGTGGGCGCGCCCTTGAACTTGAGGTCCTGTGGGCCCATGCCCAGGGTGGCGTGGGGGTAGATGTCGTTGTCCTCGCCGAGCTCGGTGTGGGGGCCGATGACGACGTGGCTGCGCAGCAGGGTGCGGGCGCCGATGACCGCGTTGCCTTCGATGACGCAGAAGGGGCCCACGACCACGCCCTCGCCCAGCCGGGCCTCCGGGCTCACCACGCTGCTCGGATGGATCTGCGCGCTCATCGTCCCTCTCCCTCGGCCAGGTCCATCAGCATGGACATGAATTCGGCTTCCGCGACCTTCTGGCCGTCCACGAAGGCCTCGCCCCGCATCTTGCAGATCCGGCCCTTGAGCTGGACCACCTTGACTTCCATCACCAGCTGGTCGCCGGGCAGCACGGGCTTGCGGAACTTGGCCCCGTCGATGCCCATGAAGTAGATCACCTTGCGGGCGCGGTCCTCGATGTCCTGGAGCAGCAGGCAGCCGCCGGTCTGGGCCATGGCCTCCAGGACGTAGACGCCCGGGAACACCGGCCGGCTCGGGAAGTGGCCCTGGAAGATCTGCTCGTTGTAGCTGATGTTCTTGAGGCCGCGAATCCACTGCCCGGGCTCGAAATCCAGGACGCGGTCCACCAGGAGGATCGGGTACCGGTGGGGCAGCAGGTCCAGGATTCCCTGCAGGTCGATGGTTCGGGGCTCGCGTTCCGACATGGGCACTCCAATCCCCTAGATTACAGGTTCTCCCGGCCTTCCTCCACCCTCAGCTCCGCCGGGCCGTCCGCTCGAAGACCCTGGCTTCGATGAAGAGATCCAGCAGGGCCCGGTCCAGGGCCCCCTCCCGGGCCTCGTCCTCGAGAATGGCCAGGCTCCGCTCCACGGGCACGGCGCCCTTGTAGGGCCGGTCCTGGGCCGTGAGGGCATCGTAGACGTCCGCGATGGCCATGGCCCGGCTCTGGACCGGAATCTCCCGCTCCGACAGCTTCCGGGGATAGCCCCTGCCGGTGAGGCGCTCGTGATGGGCGTAGGCGATGTCGGGGATGCCCGCCAGGTCCCGGGTCCAGGGGATGCGCTCCAGGAAGCGGAAGGTGTGGGTGACGTGGCTCTCGATCTCGAGCCGTTCCGTCTCCGACAGGCTGCCCTTGCGGATCCGCAGGCTGGCCAGGTCGGCGGGCTCCAGGAGGGACCGCCGCTCGCCGCTCCAGTGGGTGAAGGTGAGGCCTTCCAGCAGCCCCAGCCCTTCCGCCACTTCCTGGGCCATCACCGTCGGTTCGTTGCTCTGCCGCACCAGATGGATGAGCCGCTCCGATTCGGCCCTGCGGTCCCGGCTGGCGCGCTCCCACAGCTCGGGGTCCCCCCCGCCCTTCCAGGCCTGCGCGAGGGCCTCCAGGGCCTCCTCCAGCTCCAGCTGGCGCAGGCGCTGGAGGATGAGCTCCAGCTGGCCCGGATCCAGCTTCTTGGCCTTCACCAGCACCTGCTCGCGGACGCCCACCTTGCCGAAGTCGTGCAGCAGGCTGGCGTAGCGCAGCTCCCGCAGCTGGCGCTCGCTGAAGGAGAGGCTGCCGTAGGCGCCGTTGGGCGTGGCGTTGACGGCCTCCGCAAGCCCCACGGTGAGGTCCGCCACCCGGCCCGAGTGGCCGCTGGTGACGGGATCCCGGGCCTCGATGGCCGTGACCGAGGCCGCCACGAAGCCCTCGAAGAGCCGCTCGATCTCCTCCCGCAGCTGGGCGTTCCGCACGGCCACCGCGGCCTGGCCCGCCAGGCTCTGGGCCAGGCGCTGGTCTGCCCCGGAGAAGGCCACCGTGCCTCCCTCCTCGTCCAGGCGGTTGAGGAGCTGCAGGACGCCCAGGACCTGCCCTTCCGTGTCGAGCATGGGCACCACCAGGACGGATTGGGTGTGGTACCCGGCCTGGCGGTCGAAGCTGTCGTTGAAGCGGTAGGGCGCCTCCGCGGGGATGCGGTAGACGTCCGGCAGGTTCAGGCTCTCCTTGCTGAGCGCCACGTAGCCCGCCAGGGCCTCGCGCGAGATGGGCATGGCGACGCGCGCGAAGGGCAGGCTCACCCGGGCGTTCTGGGTGTGGGCGAAGAGCAGCTCGGGGCGGTCCTCGTCCCCCGTGAGCAGGTAGATGGACCCCGCCTCGGCCGTCAGCAGCTCCCGAGCCTTGCTGAGGATCAGGTCCAGCAGGCGGTCCAGGTTCTGCTCCGAGGCCAGGGCCCGGCCCACCTCGTGGAGCCGCTCCATGTCCCGGCGGTCCTGCAGGCGCGCCCAGGCCGCCCGCACCAGGGCCTCCGCCGCCTCCAGGCCGGGCCAGGCCTCGCAGTCCGCGAAGGTGCCGTCGCCCGGCAAGCCCAGCACCACGTCCGCTGTGCCGCCCTCGGTGAAGACCATGGAGCGGCGCATCTCCCCGGCCACGCGGTCCAGGAGGATGCTACGGTGCTCAGGGGGGACGGCGACAGTGAATCGCAAGGCGGAACCAGACTCCAGGAAGAGGACGACGAAAGTCCCGCCAGCATATCGGAATTCCCCGGCCCCCACCGCGACCTGGCAGGGCCCCGTGGACCGCTTGGCCTGGGGCGGCCGGGGCGTGGCCCACGAGGCCAACGGACGCCTCCTGCTGCTGGAGGCGCCTCTGGCCCTCTTCCCCGGCGAGGTGGTGGAGGCCAAGGTGGTGTGGAAGGCCCGCCACGGCGAGGGCCGCGTCACCCGCTGGCTCACCCGGGATCCCCGCCGGACCGCGGCCGAGTGCCCCGTGGCCGGGACCTGCGGCGGCTGCGAGCTGTGGGAGGCGGGCCGCCACGCGCCGGACCTGAAGCGGCAGATGGTGGCCGACCTCCTCCGCCGCCAGCTGGGTGAGGCGGTGCCCTGGGACTGGCATCCCGCTCCCAGTGACGCGCGCCGCCACCGCATCCAGCTCCACTGGGACGGCTCGGCCCTGGGCTACTTCCGCCGCCACAGCCACGCCCTCGTGCCCGTAGCTACCTGCCCCGCCGCGGCGGAGCCCCTGTCCCTGGCCATCCCGCGGCTCCAGGAGGCCCTGGCCGCCCGCATCCTCCCCACCCGTCCAGGCCGCTGGGAGCTCTCCACGGGCACGCCGGCGGAGGAGGTCCTGGCCACGGACGAGCGTGGCCGCACCTGGCGCCTGGAGCCCGATGGCTGGCACCGCAGCGACGCCCCCCTCGCCCAGCGCCTGGGCGGTCTCACGCTCCGGCACGAGCCCGGCGCCTTCTTCCAGGTGAGCCCGCCCTGGGCCGCCCAGGCCTTCCGGGAGCTGCTCGAATCCTGGGACGTGAAGGGGCGGACGCTCTACGACCTCTACGGCGGCGTGGGCCTCTTCTCCGCCCTGCTGGGCAAGCGCTTCGACCGTCGTGTGCTGGTGGAGTCCGGCGAGGCGGCCGTGGCCTGGGCCCGGCGCAACCTGGAGGCCCTGGGCCTGCCCTCGGATTGCCAGGTGGGAGATGTGGGAGCCTGGGTGCCCGAGGGCCTCGGCGAGCCGGGCGACGTGGTCCTGCTGGACCCGCCCCGGGCCGGGCTGGAGCCAGCCCTGGCGGAGCGCCTCTGCGCCGCGCGCGCTTCGACGCTGGTGCTGGTGGGCTGCGACGGCGCGGCCTTCTGCCGGGACCTCAAGCGGCTGGGGCCCGCCTGGGACCTCGAGAAGCTGGCGGTGCTGGACCTCTTCCCCCTCACCAGCCACGTGGAGTGCGTGGCCCTGCTGGCGAGGCGGCCGTGAGCGCCCCTACGAGCACCCCGGGGAGCGCCCTCGGCCGCCACCTCCTGGTGGAGTTCACGGGCTGCGACGCCGCGGTCCTCGCGGACCTGGACCGCGTCACTGCGGCCATGCTGGAAGCGGCCCGCGCCTCCGGCGCCACCATCGTCACCCACAGCTTCCACCACTTCAGCCCCCACGGCGTGAGCGGGGCCGTCATCATCGCCGAGAGCCACCTGGCCATCCACACCTGGCCCGAGCACGGCTTCGCCGCCGTGGACTACTTCTCCTGCGGGGCCGTGGAGACCGCGAGGGCCGTGGCGTTCCTGGGGGCCGCCTTCGGGGCCGCCTCGACGGAGACCCTGTGCCTCACCCGCGGCCCCCTGGGCCGCCTGGACGGATGAACCCGGGGCCCGCCCGCCCCTGGCTCCATCCGCTCCTCGTGGCCGGAGGCCTGCTCTGCCTGGGGCTGGCGGTCCTGGGCCTGTTCCTGCCCCTGCTGCCCGCGACCCCCTTCCTCCTGCTGGCCGCCGCCTGCTTCGCCCGGTCCTCCGAGCGGCTGCATGGCTGGATGCTCAGGCACCCCCGCATCGGCCCGCTGCTCCGGGACTGGGAGACCCGCCGCGCCATCCGGCCCGGCGCCAAGCGGGCCGCCACGGCGGCCATCCTGGCCAGCGGCCTCCTGACCTACGGCCTCGCCCGTCCATCGCCGGTGGTCCAGGTGGGCCTGGCCCTGTGCCTCGGCGGGGTGCTCGCCTTCATCTGGACCCGGCCGGACTAAGAGGTCGTATCATCACCCCCACGTGGCCGCGCGAGGGAACCGGGCGAGCGAGGCGAGGAAAGCGAGGAGAAGCGTAGCGGGCACTACGCGCGACGAGCTTGACGCGGCATCGCGACGCCCGGTGCCCTCGCCCGGAGGGATGAAGCCAGGCGGGCGCCCCACGGCGTCACCGCCCTTGAACGATATCCCGCATCGCCCTGCGGGCGCTTCCTTTCGGTGCATCCCGCCTGGCTTCATCGCGGCCCCGTCGGGGTGTTGATACGACCTCTAAGGCTCCTTCAAGGTCCAGCAGGCGGGCCTTCATGGCCAGGCCGCCCGCGTAGCCGGTGAGGCTGCCGTCCGCCCCGATCACGCGGTGGCAGGGCACGAGGATGGAGATGGGGTTGGCGCCGTTGGCGCGGCCCACGGCCCGGCTGAGGTTCGGATCGCCCAGGTCCGCGGCCAGCTGGCCGTAGCTGCGGGTCTCACCGAAGGGGATGCGCTGGAGCCCCGCCCAGACCCGCTGCTCGAAGGGGCTGCCGTGGAGGCGGAAGGGCACGTCGAAGGCGGTCCGCCGCCCCGCGGCGTAGGCGTCCAGCTGATCACGGAGGCGGGCCACAGCCCCGCCCGCCGGGTCCGCCACGGGGCCCAGCCGGGCCACCTTCGCCAGCAGGGGCTCTCGGAACTCGTGGTCCGCGAAGCCCAGGTAGATGACCGAACCCCGGCCGTCGAAGGCCGCCAGGATGGGGCCGAGGGAAGTGTCGAGGCGATGGAAACCCGTCATGCGGGCACTCCTTTCAGGCTGGCCCAGAGGTGGAAGGTGGCGAGGCTGCGGTGGGGCGCGAAGGGGGCCATCAGGCGCAGGGTGGCCGGCCCATCGGGACGATCCTCGAGCTTGAACCAGCGCTGGAGCGCCAGGGTGAGGGCCGCGTCGCCCACGGGCACGCAGTCCCGGAAGCCCAGGCCGCGCATCAGCACGTACTGCGCCGTCCAGGGACCGCAGCCCCGCAGAGACAGGAGGGCCTTCTCCGCCGCCGTGGCTGTGAGCAGGCCCTCCAGCGCCGGGCGGCCCTGGGCCACCTGGGCGGCCGCATTCAGGAGGTACTCGGCCTTGCGCCGCGAGAAGCGCAGGGCCGTCAGGTCCGCAGGATCCAGCGTCGCGAGGCGCGGAGCCTCCGGGTGGGCGATGAGGTCCCCCACGGGGGTTCCCGCCAGGCGGATCAGGTCCCGCCGCAGGGCGTAGGCGAAGGCCAGGTTCACCTGCTGGCCCAGGATGGCCCAGACCAGGGCCTCGAAGGGATCCAGGGTGAGGGGCACCCTCAGGCCCTCGCGGCCCCGGGCCAGCCGGGGCTGAGCCGCCTCGAAGGGGGCCGGATCCCCATGCCAGCCCAGCAGCCTCAGGGCCGCCCGGTGGGCCTCCACCATGGCGCGGGGTCCGGCGGCCCCCTCGAGGGTGGCGGTGACGGCCGAGGGGCCGAAGGCCAGGTGGAGGATTCCGGGCTTCCCATCGAAGTGGGCGGCCTTGCGGAGGGCGTCCCCCCGCACCCGCTCGGACACGCTTTCGGGATCCCGGCCGTGGAACCGGAGCAGGTCGCCGAGCCGGGTGCCCTCGGGCAGCGGCAGCGTGAAACGGTCCGAACTCAGCAGATCCCGGTAGGCGCCGGGGGCCAGGCCCGTCTGCCGGCGGAAGGCCTCATGGAAGCCGGAGGGGCTCTCGAAGCCCACGGCGGCGCCCAGGTCGAGCAGGGGGGAGGCGCTTGCGGCCAGCCGGGCGCAGGCGGCCTGGATGCGGGCCCGCTGGAGGAAGGCCGCGGGCTGGGTGTGGGCGTGGTCCCGGAACAGGGCCTTCAGCTTGGTGAGGCCCACCCCGGCCACCTCCGCCAGGGCCTCCGCCTCGGGGAAGGCCGCGGGATCCGCCAGGGCCCGGGCCATGGCCTCCTCCAGCCGGGCCAGGTCCGCATCCTCGCCCCGGTAGAAAGCGTCAGGGCGGCAGCGTTTGCACGGCCTCAGGCCCGCGGCCTGCGCCGCGGACTCGTCCGGGAAGAACCGCACGTTACGGGCCAGGGGCTTCCGCGCCGGGCAGGACGGCAGGCAGTAGATCCCGGTGGTGAGGACACCCGTGAGCACCCGCCCGTCGAAGGAGGCGTCCTTCGCCAGGATCCGTTCGTAGAGGTGCTCATCCGACCAGCGCATGGCTCCATGCTAGGAGCCCTCCGCGCGGGAAATCCTCCGATGGGCGGCGCCGGAATTTTTCCTCCCACCCGGTGGCCGGTGGGCTTCAGGTTGGTCATGGACCTCAACAGCCTCCGCGAAGGACACGAAGGAGCAAGTGAAGGCCACGAAGGCAGGCCCCAGCATCCTGCCAAAGACATCCGGGCCTTCGGCCCCCGGGCGCGCCGCGCCCGGCTTTGTGGGCGGCGGCACAGTGCGGCTTCCAGGAGCCGCCGTGGCCGCCGCCCGCAAAGGGATGTTGCGGTGGGTCGAAACCCATTCGTGGCCTTTTCGCGCCTGGAAGGGCGCATTCGTGCTCTTCGTGGTGATCTTTCCGGGCCGGGGTCCGCCGGTAACGAGGTCGCCTATTCCCATTCCAGCGGCAGCCTCGGCTGGGGCGGGGCCTTGGGCAGCACGCCCTCGAGGCGCAGGAGGAACTCCTTCATGTCCAGGCCCCCGGCGTAGCCCACCAGCGAACCATCGGAGCCGATGACGCGGTGGCAGGGGATGAGGATGGAGATGGGGTTGGCCCCGCTGGCCCGGGCCGCGGCCCGGATGCACTTCTCGTCGCCCAGGCGCCGGGCCAGCTCCAGGTAGGAAATGGCCTGGCCGTAGGGGATCTTCTGCAGTTCCTTCCAGACCCGCGCCTGGAACTCGGTGCCTTCCGCATGCATGGGGATGTTGAAGTCCCGGAGGTTCCCCGAGAAGTAGGCCTCCAGCTGCCGCTTCAGGAAGGGCAGGCTCCTGGGTGGGGGGCCGGCGGGCACCGGAGGCGGCTGGCCGTGCAGCCGCACCAGGTGGGACAGGCGCCCCTCGCCGTCGAAGGCCGCGCCCAGGTCCCCCAGCGGGGTGGGCAGCAGGTGGAAGGGCCCGTTCATGGGCACCAGCATGCCAGAATCACGGTTTTTTGTTGCGTCGGATCAGGGCCGCCGCCAGCCCATGCCCGACTCCAGCTCCCGCAGGGCCTTGGGGAGAGGGCCCTCCCCGGGCAGGACCACCCGGTGCGAGGGCACCAGCACCACGATGGGGTTCGCCGCGCAGGCCATGACGATGAGGTCCTCGTCCACCCCCAGCCAGGCGGCCAGATCCGCCGGACGCCGGGACTGCCCGTAGGGGACGGTCCGCACCGTGTCCCAGATCCGCAGCTGCATGGGCGAACCCTGGGGATCCACGGGCACCGTGAAGGTGCGCAGCGTGCCCGCCAGGTAGGCGTCCAGCTGGCGGTCCAGGTAGCGCTTGGCCTCGCGCTGCTCCTTGGGCGGCAGGGGGCTGGTCTTGCGCGGATCGAGACCCTCCACGGCCAGCTCCCGCAGGCGTCCGCGGCAGTCGAAGGCTGCCCGCATCGCGCCCATCAGGGTGTTCAGCTCGTAGTGCCAGAGGACCATCAGGGAATCATCGCAGGGTCGTTAGACTGTTTCCATGGCCAGTGAACCTTTCCGCCTCTCCATCATCGACTACCTGAACGCCGCACCCCTGAACCACGGATTCAAGCACGGACTGGGCTGGGAGCACTTCCACCTCAAGTTCCACTTCCCCTCGGCCTGCGCGGACCGCCTCCGGTCCGGCGATGTGGACGCCGGCATCGTCAGCTCCATCGAGTACCTCCGGATCCCCGACCTGCTCATCGTCCCGGGCCTCTGCATCGCCTCGCCGAAGCGGGTGCGCAGCGTGGTGATCCTCTCCAAGGTGCCCCCCGAGCAGATCCGGACACTGGCCCTGGACACCTCCAGCCGCACCAGCGTGGTGCTGGGCCAGCTCATCCTCCGGGAGCGCTACGGCGTGAGCCCCGAGATCACGGACATGGGACCGGACCTGCCGGCCATGCTGGAGGCCCACGACGCCGCCATCATGATCGGCGACTCGGCCATGCGGGCGCCCAAGCAGGGGCTCTTCGTGCTGGACCTGGCCGAGGAGTGGCACGCCTGGACGGGCCTGCCCTTCGTCTTCGCCCTGTGGCTGGTCCGGAAGAACGCCCCCCAGCTGCCGGTGCCCGGCGGCGTGGCCTCCTTCTTCCACAAGAGCTACGAGATCGGCCGCTCCCAGCTGCCGGCCATCATCGAGGAGGCCCGGCGCAGCATCGGCTGGACCAAGATCGAGCTGCACGAGTACCTTACCGAGAACATCAGCTACACCCTGGGCGAAGCCGAGCGCGAGAGCCTCGCCCTCTTCTACGAAAAGGCCGTGCGGCACGGCTTCGCCCCTGAGGAAAAACCGCTCCGTTTCCTATGAGCGGACGCCCCTGCCCCCCGACCCCCCACCTGGACGCCCCATGACCGACCTCGCCCCCCTCTTCCACGCCCACATCGCCGAGCGCCAGCGCACCACGGCCGAAGCCCTGGCCGAAACCGGCTTCGACGCCCTGGTGATCTCCAGCGGGAAGGTCTACACCCATTTCGCCGACGACCAGGACGCCCCCTTCCATCCCATCCCCCACTTCGCCCACTGGTGCCCCATGGCGGGCCCCCACCACGCCCTGGTGGTGCGGCCCGGCCAGCGCCCGCGCCTCATCCGCTACGCCCCCGAGGACTTCTGGTACGAGCAGCTGCCCCTGGGGAACCCTTTCTGGGCCGCCGAGTTCGACCTCGAGGAGGTGGGGACCGTCGAGGAGGTCTGGAAGCGGGTGGGCACCCTGGAGCGGGCGGCCTACCTCGGCAACGAAACGGACCAGGCGGGAGCCGCGGACCTGGAGCTGAACCCCGCGGGGCTCACGGCCCGGCTGGACTGGCACCGCACGAACAAGTCCGCCTATGAAGTGCAGTGCATCGAGGAGGCCACGGTGCTGGCCGCCCGGGGTCACCTGGCGGCCCGGGCCGCCTTCCTGGCGGGGGCCAGCGAGCTCGAGATCCACTACGCCTACATCCAGGCCATGGGCATCGTGGATCACGAGATGCCCTACGGCAGCATCGTGGCCCTCAACGAGAAGGGCGCCATCCTCCACTACGAGCACAAGCGCCCCGCCGTCAGGAACGGCTCCGTCATGCTCATCGACGCGGGCGCCCAGATCCGCGGCTACGCCTCCGACATCACCCGCACCGTGGCCGCGCCCCACTGCGACAGCCGCTTCGCCGACCTGGTGGACGGCATGGTGAAGCTCGAGCTCGGGCTCTGCGACGCCGTGAAGCCCGGCATGCCCTACGGAGACTTCCATCACCTGGGGCACCTGGCCATCGCAGGCCTCCTGAAGGAGCACGGCATCCTGAAGGCTGGCCCCGAAGAGGCGGTGGAGAAGGGCCTGAGCCGCCCCTTCTTCCCCCACGGCCTGGGCCACCACCTGGGCATCCAGGTGCATGACGTGGCCGGCCGCCAGGGCGCCCCCGACGGCACCCTGGCCCCCCCGCCGGCCCAGCATCCGACGCTTCGCACCACCCGCATCATCGAGGCCGGCCAGGTGTTCACCGTGGAGCCGGGCCTCTACTTCATCCCCATGCTCCTTCGCCCCTTCCGGGAGAACGAGCACCAGGCGAAGTTCGACTGGAAGCTCATCGACGAGCTCACCCCCTGCGGCGGCATCCGGATCGAGGACAACCTGCTGGTGACCGCCGGCGGGCACCGCAACCTCACCCGGCCGCACCTGCCCAACTGAGGACCTGGCAGACCCCAGATGCATCTTGTGAGGTGCCGAGTCTTCGGGTCTGATGGGGGGGAACCTCCCTCTGTTCCCCCCCGACCAGCCCCCCGGCTGCTACCCAGGAGCATCCTGTGTCCACCCAGGCCTTCGACCCCGCCCGAGACCACCGCATCACCCGCGAGGAGGCCGAGGGCCTCGTCCGGAACTTTCACGCGCAGGCGGCGGCCGGGGCGCACCGGTCCTCGGCCTTCAACCGCAGCGCCTTCGAGCAGCTCCTGGCCCAGCCCGGCGCCGCCGGCATCCGCATCTACCATGCCCGGCACGCGGACCATTCGCCGACGATGGTGATGGTGGCGGTGGACGAGCAAGGCGCAGACTTGGCCGGAGCCTCCTCCCTGTTCATCCAGAACAGCCACGACTGTCCGCCGTACTGCGCGGGTTCCAGCCTCCTCTGAGCCCCTTGAGGATTCGGGTGTCCCGGTGATCAGACCCCTGTACCGCTGGATCTTCCTCTACCTGTTCGACCCCTTCATCCTGGCGCCCATGCTCGCCTTCGCCTGGGCGCGGGTCCGCGGGGGGTTCCATCGCCCCTCCTGGATGCGGAGCTACCTGGCCGTCCAGGTCTTCGACCTGCTCCAGGGGGCCATCTTCATCGCCCTGGCCATGTCCCACCGGAACAACCAGTGGTTCCGGCACCTCTCACAGCCCCTGGTCTTCGCAGGACTGCTCTGGGTCCTGGCGAGGACATCCACGCCCACACCCCGGCGCAGGGCCCTCTACCTGGCCTGCCTCGGGATCGGGCTGCTGGCCGCCGTGGCCGGGGTCTTCCTGAACGGGCTGTTCCTCCGGAATGCGCTTTTCACCACCACCCAGAGCCTGATCTTCACGGGGCTGGGAACCTATGAACTGCGCAGACTCATCCTCCAGGACGACGACGAGGCCCTCTCAAGCAAGCCCGAGTTCTGGCTGGACGGTGCGATCCTGATCTACGGTTCAGCCACCCTGATCTTCAACGCCAGCTCCAACTTCTTCCTGAGGACGCTGCCGCCGCACCTGCTGCCTCTTCCCTGGCTCGTGAACGGACTCGTGATCGTCTTCTACCAGATCTCCCTCGCCAAGGTGTTCCTGTGCAGGAAGCCCATCTCTTCCTGATCTTCACGCTCAGCACCTTCGTGGTGGTGGTGCTGGCCTGGCTCGCGCTCTTCAGCGCGGTGTCGGCCAAGTCGCGCATCATCCGCGAGCAGCGGAAGGCCCTGGAGGCCGAGCAGCGGCTGCGCCTGGCCCAGGAGGCCTTCACGGAGAACGCGCACCACGAGCTGCGCACGCCGGTGCAGGTGCTGGGGGGCCAGCTGCAGATGCTGCGGGACCTGGAGCCCCGGGAGGACCAGGCCGCCATCCTCGGCCAGGCCCAGGAGACCACCATGCGCCTCGGCCATCTGGTGCAGGGGCTCCTGGACTACTCGGGCCTCACCCAGGGCACCCTGGCCCTGCGGCCGGGCCCCTCGGATCTGGGCGCCCACTTGGCCCGGCTCGGGAACAGCCTGGAGGCCCGGGTCCGGACCAAGGGACTGGAGGCCGAGGTGACCCTGGAAGCGCTTCCGGCGCCCCTGGTCTGCGATGCCGCCCGCCTCCTCCAGGCCCTGGAAGCCCTCCTCGACAATGCCCTGGGCTTCACCGAGCGCGGCACCGTGTCCTTCCGCATGACCACCCGTCCCGAGGGCCGGAGTTGGCGCCTGCGCTTCGAGATCCAGGATGAGGGTCCGGGCCTGCCCCCGGACTGGGAGCGGCTGCTGAAGCCCTTCGAGCAGGAGGAGCGGAGCCTCCGGCGGCGGCGGGGCGGCCTCGGGATCGGCCTGCCCCTGGCCGCGGGCATCGTCCAGCTGATGGGCGGCCGGATGGGCCTGGTTCCACTCGCCACGGGGACCCTGGCCTGGGTGGAGATCTCGTTGGTGGAAGCTGAGGGCTGACGACGCCTCGTTTTCCGATATACATGGAAGATCCCCTGGAGCCTCCATGTCCGTCCGCGCCATCCTGGCCTGCCTGATCCTCGCCCCTGTCCTGCTGGGCCAGGGCGCCGGCCGGCTCACCCTCGAAGCCGTCGCCCACCCCGCCAAGCGGGTGGCCTACGCGGGCCAGCCACCGACCCGCCTGGCCTGGCTGCCGGACGGCGCCCTGGTGGAGACCCGCCGGACCGGGGACCAGGTGGCCCTCTACCGGGTGGATCCAGCCACCTGGGAGCGGAAGCCCCTCCTGGAATCCAACCGCCTCCAGGCGGCCCTGGTGGCCGCGGGCGCCGGCGAATCCGCCGCCAGGGCCGCCCTGGGCCGGGGCGGCCTCACCTGGAACGAGGACCACAGCGCCTTCCTCCTGGACGTGGCGGAGGAGCTCTTCCTGGTGGACGTGAAGGCGGGCGCAGCCAAGCGCCTGGCAGGGGGGAAACCTGAGGAGCCGGCCTTCAGTCCTGACGGGACCCAGGTGGCCTACCTCCGGGGCAGCGACCTCTACCGCGCGGACGTGGCCACCGCCCGGGAGACCCGCCTCACCACGGGTGGCAGCGAGACGCTGCTCAACGGGCGCCTGGACTGGGTGTACCAGGAGGAGGTCTACGGCCGCGGCAGCTTCCGCGCCTTCTGGTGGGCGCCGGACTCGAAGCGCCTGGCCTACCTCAGCCTGGATGAATCCAAGGTGCCGGTCTACACGCTCATGGACGACCGCTTCCAGCCCCAGAAGGCCGTGGCCACCCGCTACCCCAAGGCCGGAGACCCCAACCCCGTGACCCGGCTGGGCGTGGTGGACCTCGCCGGGACCACCACCTGGATGGACGAGCCCTACCCGGGCCAGGAGACCCTCATCGTGCAGGTGGGCTGGGATCCGGAGGGCCGCCTGCTGGCCATCCACCAGGACCGCGTCCAGAGTTGGCTGGATCTCCGCCGGTACGACGGCGCCGCCTCGAAGCGGCTCATCCGGGAGAACGGCCGGGCCTGGCAGGAGCGCCTGCCCCTGCCCCGCTTCCTGCCGGACGGCGGCTTCCTCTGGGAGTCCGGCCGCACGGGCCACCACCACGTCTTCCGCTACGGGAAGGACGCCCAGCTGCTGGGCGCAGTCACCGCCGGAGACTGGGACGTCCGGCAGGTGCATGGCCTGGACGCCGCGGGCCGGACGCTGTACTTCGACGCCACGGAGCGCAGCCCCATCGACCAGGATGCCTACCGCATCGGCCTGGACGGCAAGGGACTCACCCGGCTGACAGAGCGCCCCGGCACCCACCGCGTCCGCTTCAATGCGGCCTTCACGGCCTTCCTCGATACCTGGAGCGACATCCAGACGCCCCCCCAGCAGGCCCTCCGCGACGGCGCCGGACGGCTGGTGCGCCTCATCGACGCCAACCCCGCCGGCCCCTGGAAGGCCCTGAAGCTCGGCAAGGTGAGCTTCCAGCAGGTGAAGACCCGCGACGGCTTCCCCATGGAGACGCTCCTGGTGCTGCCCCCGGACTTCGATCCCGCGAAGAAGATCCCGGTGTTCCAGTACATCTACGGCGGGCCGGCCTCGCCCGTGGTGCGGAACGCCTGGAGCCGGGACATGCCCTGGTACCAGTTCCTGGCCCAGCAGGGTATCGCCACCTGGATCTGCGACAACCGCAGCGCCTCCAACAAGGGCGTGGCCAGCGCCTACGGCATCCACCGCAACCTGGGCGCCCAGGAGCTCCAGGACCTGCTGGACGGCCACGCCTGGCTGAAGCAGCAGGGCTGGGCCGACATGGACCGGATCTGCCTGGACGGCTGGAGCTATGGCGGCTTCATGACCACCTACGCACTGACCCACAGCAGGGCCTGGAAGCTGGGCATCGCCGGAGCCCCGGTGACGGACTGGCACCTCTACGACAGCATCTACACCGAGCGCTACATGGGCCTGCCCGCTGACAACCCGGCCGGCTACGACACCAGCTCGGTGCTGAAGGCCGCCGGAAACCTCTCCGGCCGCCTGCTCCTCCTGCACGGCACCCTGGACGACAACGTGCATCCCCAGAACACCGTGATGCTCATCGACGCCCTCCAGAAGGCGGGCTCCCCCACCCAGCTCGTGCTGCTGCCGGGCTCGGACCACAGCCCGAGGGCGCCCCAGCACAACTGGGCCCGCTTCCAGGCCATGTGGGAGTTCCTGTCGAAGTACCTGTGATCAGGCTTCCTTCGGCGACATCACCCGGTCGTAGATCCACAACAGGGCGGCCGTGAGCACGCCCACGCCGATGATCGTCCAGAGCATCCCCGCCGGCGCCCGCTTCACCTCCCCGAAGTGGTGCATCAGCTTGCCGCCGAACCATCCGCCGATGAAGGAGCCCAGGCCGATGGGCAGGAAGGCGAAGCCCATGTAGGTGCCCTGCTGCCCCGGGGGGGCGAGCCGCGAGATGTACTCGTAGTACCGCGGCGACTGCACGATCTCGCCCAGCGCGACGCACACCAGCGTGAGGATGACGCCCGTCACGCTGGGCACGAAGATGAGGACCAGCCAGGCCAGGGAGGACATGAGGGTGCCCAGGGTCACCGCCTTCACCGAGGCGATCTTCTGGGTGGCCAGGTTGATCAGCACGGTGAGGGTGATCACCACCAGGGGGCCCGTCGCCAGCAGAAGCTCCGTGTCGGCTTTGGGATCGACGTACTTCACCACGTAGAGCGGCAGCGTGATGAACTCCTGCCAGTACACCACCCAGTAACCCGTGAAGATGAGCAGGAACAGCATGAACTTCGGGTTCGAGACCACCGTGAGGAAGTTCCGCCCTGTCTCCCTCAGGGAGGGGACCGGCGCGTCGCCCTCCTTGCGCGGTTCCTTGAACAGGATCAGGACGGCGAAGAACATCAGGAACACGCTCACCGCGGCCACGCGGAAGACGTTCTCGACGCTCATGTGCCGGTGGACGTAGGAGGCCACGTAGGGCCCGGCCGCGCCGCCGATGTTCACCAGGGTGTAGTAGATCGAGTAGCCGATGGACCGGACGTTCTCCTTGGAGGCGCGGGCCGTGGTCCCCACCACGGCGGGCTTCACCAGCGCGATGCCCAGGGCCGGCAGCATCAGGAGGAAGGCCACCAGCGCGCTCAGGGGCACAGCCCCGCGCACCGGTCCCATCCAGGCCGATCCCAGGGAGCCCAGCAGGAAGTAGGAGCCGGAGAGGATCAGGTAGGCCAGGGAGAGGGCCCGGCGGAATCCGAGACGGTCCGCGATGGCGCCGCCGAAGGCCGCCAGGAACCACACCAGGCCGCCGAAGAGGCCCGCCAGGCTGCTGGCATGCTGGGTGGGGAAACCCAGGGACTCGTTCAGGTACCGGGCGAGGGAGGCGAAGGCCGCGTAGTACGAGAGGCGCTCGAACAGTTCGCTGACGTTCGCCACCCAGAAGGGGCGTTCAAAGCCATCACGGATGTCGCGCAGACGTCGAGCAAGGCTCAAGGGGCCTCCGGCAAAGGGGGATCGCCCCTCGATCTTCCCGGGGATCCGGCACCGGGGTCAACCCGCCCCCGGCCCTCCGGCCGCGGGCGGGTGGCCCGGGAATCCCAGCCCCCGCGCCGGCTACTTGCCGGCCTTGGCGAACTCCACCACGGCCTTGAGCATGTCGCCCACGGACATGATGCCCACGAGCTTGCCCTTGGCATCCACCACGCACAGGCCGTACAGCTTGTGGTCCAGGATCGACTGGGCGGCCGTGGCCAGGTCCGTCTCCGGCGTCACGGTGTGCGGGTGGGCGTTCATGACCTCCTTCACGGCGGTCTTGGAGAGCAGGTAGTGGACTTCCCAGGTGTCCAGGGAGGTGGCCTTGCCTGGGGTGTAGTCCTTGATCATCCGCTCCGTGATCAGGCCCGCGAGGTGGCCCTTGGCCATGACGGGAAGCCGGCGGATGCCCTTCTCCTTCATCAGGTGGATGGCCTCGATGATCGAGGCGTCCTCGCTGATCGTGACCGGGTTCTTGGTCATCCACTGGGAAACGGTGCTCGTGCTCATGGGAATCTCCTCACATGCCCAGGAAGGCCTTCTTCACGTGTTCGTTGTTGAGCAGTTCCTCGCCGCGGCCCGTCAACACCACCCGGCCGGTCTCCATGACGTAGGCACGGTGGGCGATGCGGAGGGACTGGTAGACGTTCTGCTCCACGAGGAGGATGGTAACGCCCTCTTTGTTGATGCCGGTGATGATGTCGAAGATGTTCTTCACCAGCAGGGGGGAGAGGCCCAGGGAGGGTTCGTCCAGCAGCAGGACCTTGGGGTTGGCCATGAGGCCCCGGGCGATGGCCAGCATCTGCTGCTCACCGCCGGACATGGTGCCGCCGAGTTGTTTCTCGCGCTCCTTGAGGCGCGGGAACAGCTTGAACACCCAGTCGATGTTCTTCTGGCGGTCCTTGCGGGTGGCCTTGACGTAGGACCCCATGCGGAGGTTCTCCATCACGGTCATCTCGGGGAAGATGCGGCGCCCCTCGGGCACCTGGACGATGCCGGCCTCGACGACGTGGTGGGGGGCCATCTTCCCCAGATCCCTGCCGTCGAAGGTGATCTTCCCGGAGGAAGGCTTCACCAGCTGGGAGATGTTCTTGAGGGTGGTGGACTTCCCGGCGCCGTTGGCGCCGACCACAGTGACGATCTCACCCTCGTTCACTTCCAGATCCACATCCCACAGGACCTTCAGGTCGCCGTAGGCGAAGTTCAGCTTCTCGATCTTAAGCATGGCTCTCACCCAGGTAGGCGTCGATCACGTCCTGATTGCTCACCACCTCCTGGGGGGTGCCTTCGGTCAGCTTCTCGCCGGAGGTGAGGACCACGATCCGGTCGGAGATCCGCATGATGGCCTTCATGTCGTGCTCGATGACCATCTGCGTGAGCCCGTGCTTCTTGATGTCCAGGATGAGGCCGATGATCTCCTCGCTTTCAGCGGGGTTGAGGCCGCCCATGACCTCGTCCAGAAGCAGGAGCTTGGGTTGCGTGGCCAGGGCCCGGGCCACCTCGAGCTTCTTGCGCTCGCCGATGGGCAGGCCGCCGGCCAGGAAGTCGGCCCGGTGTTCCATGCGGACCACCTTGAGCTGTTCCATGGCCATCTCCCGGGCCGTCTTCAGGGAGGAGGTGCGCGCCAGGGCGCCCACCATCACGTTGTCCACCACCGACAGCTTGGCAAGGGGCCGGACCTTCTGCCAGGTCCGGACCATGCCGAGCTTGCACACCTTGTCGGGCTGGAGGCCGTTCATGCGGCGGCCATCGAAGAGCACCTCTCCCTTGGAGGGGGGGTAGTAGCCGGTGATGCAGTTGAACAGCGTGGTCTTGCCCGCGCCGTTGGGTCCGATGAGACCCATGATCGTGCCCTCCTCCACGGAGAAGGACACATTGGAATTGGCCGCGAGGCCGCCGAAGAACTTGCTGACGTTCTTGATCTCCAGGATGGCCATCAGACCGCCTCCCGATGCCGGCGCGCCGCCAGCTTCTTGACGAAGCCCATGAGCCCATCCGGCATGAAGAGGATCACCAGCACCACGAGGATGCCGTAGAGGAGGACGTGCGCATGGGCGAGGTTCTCCTTCAGGAAGACTCCGACCTTCGAGTCCACGCTGACCAGGCCGATCTTCACGAGCAGGTCGGTGATCATGTTGCTGCGGAGGGCCTCGGACAGGGGTACCAGGATCAGGGATCCGAGCACCGGGCCCCAGAGGGTGCCCATGCCGCCGATGATGCAGATGAGCATGATCTGGACGGAGACATCCAGCCCGAGCACCGTGGGCGGATCCACGAACCCGACGTAGATCCCGTAGAAGCTCCCCGCGAGCGAGGTCAGGACCGCCGAGATCACGAGGCCGATGTTCTTGTAGACCGCGATGTGGATGCCCAGGGAGTGGGCCGCGTCCTGATCCTCCCGGATGGCTTGGAAGTAGTAGCCCAGCTTGGAGTGCTGGACCCAGTAGGTGACCGCAATGGTGAGGAGCGCCAGGAAGAGGCCGATGTAGTAGAAGGGCACCTTGGTGAGGAATTCCGTCACCACGGTCTCACCGATCTTGAAGGCCGGGATCTCCGTGGCCAGGATGCCTTCGGCCCCGTTGGTGAGGGTGGTGAGGTTGATGGCGGACAGGCGCATGATCTCGGCCACCGCGATGGAGGCCAGCACGAAGTAGGGGCCGCGCAAACGGAAGCAGATGCTCCCGATGATGAGCGCCACCACGACCACGGCCGCCATGCCGGCCCAGACGCCTACCCAGGGGACGACCTGCTTGGCGTGCATGAGCATCATGGTCGTGTAGGCGCCCACGCCGAAGTAGGCGGCGTGGCCGACGGAATGCTGCCCCGCGTAGCCGCCCAGGATGTTCCAGCTCTGGCCCTGGGACACGCTCAGGAAGAGCAGGATCATCATGTGCAGCGCGTAGGGGCTGTCCACGTAGCGGGGGACCGCCAGGAGGGCCGCCAGGACGATGAGGCCGATCAGAGCCTTGAGAATGGTCTTGTTCATGTCGTCCTCCTCAGGTCCGCGACTTGCCCATCAGGCCCGAGGGCTTGAAGAGGAGCACGAGCAGGAAGAGCACGAAGACCACGACATCCTTCCAGCCGGAGGAGATGTAGACCGCGCTCATGGATTCGGTGACGCCGATGAGGATCCCGCCGAGGGTCGCGCCCACCACGCTGCCCATGCCGCCCAGCACCGTGATGACGAAGGCCTTCAGGGTGAAGGTCCCGCCCACCTGGGGGAAGATGTAGTAGGTCGGCGAGATCAGGGCGCCGGCGGTGCCCGCCAGGGCCGCGCCGAGGCCGAAGGCGATGACGGACATGCGGCTGACGTTGATGCCCATGAGTTGGGCCGCGTCCCTGTCCTGGGCCGTGGCCCGGATCGCCTGGCCCGTGTCCGTCTTCATCAGGAACCAGCCCAGGGCCGCCGTGATGGCCGCCGTGATCAGGAACGAGATCAGCAGGGGCGTGGAGATGGAGACCCCTCCGCCCGCCTGGATGGTGGAGGAGGAGTACGAGGTGGTGAGGATCTTGTAGTCCGAGGTGAAGATCAGCATCACCGTGTTGCTCATGATGAGGCCCAGGCCGATGGTCAGCAGGATCTGGTTCTGGGCGACGGCATTGAGCACGCGGTTGATGAAGACCTTCTGGAGGAAGCCCCCGAAGAGGAACATCAGCGGGAAGCTGATGAGCACCGAGACGAAGGGGTCCACGCCCATGAGCGTGAACAGCAGATAGGTGAGGTACATCCCGACCATCATGATGTCGCCATGGCCGAAGTTGACCACCCGCATCACCCCGAAGATGAGCGTGAGGCCGATGCCGATAAGCGCGTACACGCCGCCGATCAGGACGCCGCTGATGAGAGATTGCAGGAATACAGCCATGGGCGCGTAGGGCTCCTGGAGATGGATGGAAGGGGGCGCCTCGCGGCGCCCCCGCTCAGACCTGACCTACTTCCACTTGGGGAAGGGGAAGATGGCCTTCTTGGTGGCGAACTTGGCAGGCAGCACGGTCTCGTAGTCCCCCTTGATGATCTGCTGCACCAGCATCTGGTGGTTGTTCTGGTTGGTGAAGCCCTCGTAGTCCGAGAACTGGACCTCGCCCATGACGCCGTTCCACTTGCCGGCCTTCAGCGCGTTGCGGGTCTTGACCCGGTCGCCGCCGGAGTTCCGGGCGGTCTCCGCCATGATCATCATGGAGGCGTAGGCGCAGGCGGCATGGTAGGTCGGCTCCTTGCCGAACTTGGCCTTGTAGCGGGCTCCGAACTCCTTCGCGCCGGGCCAGTTCACGTCGCTCGTCCACTGGGTGCAGGAGATGACGTTCTCCGAGATGGCTTTCTCCTTGGCGAACTCGGCGGTGGTGAAGCCCGCGCCCGCGCCCAGGAAGGCCTGGGGCTGGAGGCCCACCTCCTTCGACTGCCGCATGAGCAGGATGGCGTCGGCCACGTAGGACACCATGAAGACCAGGTCCGGGTTCTTCGACTTCACCTTGGCGAGGGTGGAGCGGTAGTCGGCCGCGCCCTTGGGATAGGATTCGTCCGCGACCACCTGGATGCCCTTGGTTGCCACGTAGTCCTTGGCGGTTTTGGTGGTGGAGGTGCCGAAGTCGGTGTTCTCGTAGATGAAGGCGATGGACTTCGGCTTGCCGAGGGCCAGAGCCGCGTCGATGAGGCTGGAGGCGTACTTGTCCGCAGGGGCGTTCATGCGGAAGACATGCTTGAGGCCCTGGCGCGTGATCTCCTCCTTGGCGGCGGCGGGGATCAGCAGGGGCACGCGGTACTTCTCGGCGAGCTTGGCCACGGCGTTGGAGCAGGCTGACGTGTAGGGGCCCACCACGCCCACGACGTTGTCGCGGGTGGCCAGCTTCTCCATGGCGCTCATGGAGATCTGCGGCTTGCCCGTGTCGTCCTCCCACACGAGCTGGATGTTGATGCCCTTCTTCTTGAGGTCTTCGTCCGCGAGCTTGATGCCGTTGGTGATGTTCTCCCCGATGGGCGCTTCGGGACCGCTCATGGAATTGATGACGCCGATCTTCTGCGCCATGAGACACGGAGAGAGCGCGATGGCGGCGCCCAGGGCCAAGAGGTGCTTTCGCATGGCAGCTCCAGTGCAAAAGAGATGTGGGTGGAAGGTATCCAGGAGTCTACACCCATCCGCACCCAAAAAAACCACGGAACCCGTGGGTTGTGACCCAAGAGTTCCGTGGTGTTGCGACGGCAAGATCCGTCAGGTTGGATGCGTCGATCAGAAGCCGATCATGAGCGAAGCCACGAGGCTGTCGCCGCCCTGCTCGCCCGTCTGGCCCGCGCGGGGGAGGAGGAAGTTCTTGCTGCGGTGCACGTAGTCCAGCTTCAGCTTGCCGGCGCTGTACTTGGCGGGGTTGAAGAGGAGGTTGTAGCCCACGGTGATCTCGGTGTACTTGGGCTCGAGATCGTTGCCGGTGGGCAGGCCCGTCGCCACGGCGGTGGTGTAGGGGTTGGTGGCCGTGTACCAGTCGTCGCCGGTGTTGTAGTTCAGCACGTCATAGCGGGCGGTGAACCAGTGGCGGCCCATCTTGTAGGCGCCGTCGATGGCGTAGCCGAGGAACTTCTGGTCGAGGTGCTCGCGGCTGGGGTTGGTCGTGGCGGCCGCGAAGAGGGTGGGGTTGCGGCGGCCCAGGAGGCCCGTGGCGACTTCGGCGCTGGCGTGCCAGGTGGCGTTGTCGAAGGCGTAGTAGGCGCCCAGGAGGGTCGTCTTGTCCTTGTTGTCCTTGATCTGGGCGGCGCTGACGTAGCCGGCGGTGGTCCAGGCGGAGGAAGCGTTGTAGGTGGAGTCCTTCAGGTTGGTGAGGCCCTCGCGGTAGTAGGCGCCGAACTTGTGCTCGGGACCGTAGGCCAGCTCGAGGCGGGTGGTCCAGTCCTTCTGGGCGTTCAGGTCGTTGTTCTTGCCGCCGCTGCCGTCATCGGTGGTGCCGTTGGAGACGGCGACGTTGAACTTGCCGTTCCAGCCCTTGGCATCACCGAAGGCGTAGATGCCCCAGACGCCGCGGTCGCGCTTGTCGCCGAACACGCGGTTGATCTGGTTGCGCTCGAAGAAGAGGATGTTCGTCGCGGCGACCATGGTCGCTTCATAGGTGGTCGGCATCTTGAACTGGCCGGCCTTCACGGAGAAGCCGTTGCCGATGTTCCAGGTGATGACCGCATCCTGCAGCACGTTGTTGCCGACGCTGGAGGTGGAGTTGTTCGGGTCGAACATCAGGTTCCAGCTGACGTCGTCGGTGATCTTGCCGTTGAGGTAGATCTCGGCGCGCTTCACGGCGAAGGTGTTCTCCGTGAACCGGGAGTCCAGGCCGTAGTAGTTGGAGACGCCACCGGGCTTGGCCTGGGTGTTGTTCCGCAGGTTGCTGTCCAGCATCTGGGTCTGCCAGAACTCGATGAGGACGCCGGTGAGCTTCACGTCCTGGGCCTGGGCCTGGGTGAAGCCGGCGGCGAGAAGGGCGGCGACGCCTGCGAGGCGGGTGATCTTCATGGATGGGCTCCTATTAAGGGAGGGTTGGAGGGATTGATAAGGGGGGATCGGGATCAGGTCAGACCACCAGATGTCCGGGACATCAGTCACACAGGATCGGGGTGGATCAAACGGATTCAAGCTAAACGCGGGGCCACGTTGCGTCTATCAAAAATGAACGGAAAGTTCCGACGGTTGTGATGCGGGACACAAAGGTGTGGCGACACCCCCGGCACCTGGGTTCCGGGCCGGCGATCCAGCCTCCCCCCAGGTTGATTTCATATCGGCCCTTCAATCCAGGAATACCGGGAATGGGCTGGTCAAATTAAGAGACTTCGCAAGAAACCCGCCACACCAAATCCTTCCAGCCGGATAGAAATCAGGCGGCCCCGCCGGGAATTCACGCCACCGGCACATGGACGGACCCGAGTCTTCGCGACTGCGTCACAGGCAACCGGGAACCTTTTCTCCGTCGGCCCAACGGCCCCCTAGGAGATCCCATGAAGCGCACCCGCAACCTCGGCCTGGCCGCCCTCGCCCTCGCCGCCCTCCCGGCCTCCGCCCAGACGGCGAAGATCGGCGGCGACATCCAGCTCTGGTACACCCAGATGACGGACAGCAACCTCCGCCGCAACAGCGCGGCCCCCGGCGGGTACTACAACCTCCGCAGCGAGTTCAAGGAGAACACCTTCACGATCCGCCGCACCGAGATCAAGGTCTCGGGCAACGTCGCCGAGGGCGTCGACTACGAAGTCATGTTCGACCCCTCCATCTCCACCGGCACGTCGAATCCCAACATCCTCCAGGATGCCTTCATCGTCTGGAAGCCCATCGCCGGCTTCGATGTGAAGGCCGGCCAGTTCAAGAACCTCCAGACCCTAGAGGGCGTGACGAGCTCCACCGAGTTGCTCTTCGCCGAGCGCAGCCAGCTGGGCCGGATGTTCGGCGACAAGCGCGACCGGGGCCTCGCCCTCGGCTTCTCCTACGGCGATCCCAAGGGCTTCGCCGGCAAGGTCACCGCGGCCGTGTTCAACGGCATGAACGATGCAGTCGCCGGCAAGGCCAATGACACCAACGCGCAGAAGGACTTCGTCCTCCGCCTGGACTTCAGCCTGGGCAAGGTGCACAAGTTCGGCGCCTACACCCTCCAGGGCACCACCGACGTGGCGGACAAGGGCAATCCCCCGGCTTCCATCGCGGCCAACCCCGGGGGCGTCTGGCCCAGCCAGGC
Organism: Geothrix fermentans DSM 14018; assembly: GCF_000428885.1. Taxonomy (GTDB): domain Bacteria; phylum Acidobacteriota; class Holophagae; order Holophagales; family Holophagaceae; genus Geothrix; species Geothrix fermentans. Next base: position 659,111 of record NZ_KE386810.1, read on the forward strand.
CGCCATCTACGACAACAAGGACAAGACCACCAACCTGGGCGCCTTCTACGCCTACCAGGACGGCACCTGGACCTTCACGGCGGAGTACATGACCGGCCTGCTGGGCCGCCGCTTCGCCACCCTCGCCGCCAGCGCCCCCGCGGTGAAGCGCGAGCACCTGGACCAGAAGTTCCAGAGCTACTACGTGACCGGCGGCTACACCTTCGGCCACCACAGCTTCCTGGCCCGCTACGACATGATGAACCTCAACAGCGGCGACGACTGGTACACGGCCACCAACCCCTACACCACCAACGTGGCCACGGGGCTGCCCACCGGCACCGACTTCGAGCCCAAGTACACCGAGGTCACCGTCGGCTACACCTACGCCTGGATCCCCGAGAAGGTGAAGGCCGCCAACTTCAAGGTCAACTACATCGCCCGCAGCAAGAACTTCCTCAAGCCGCTGGGCACCGAGACCGGCGAGCAGGGCGGCAACACGGTCGTGGCGGCGCTGCTGGTGGCCTTCTAGCTCCATCGCTCGGCCCGACATCCTGGCCCGGACCTGCCGGAAACGGCAGATCCGGGCCCTGCTGCATCGCGCCGAGGCCGGGGGTGCCCTTGGTCGGGCCGTCCCGGCCGTGGATACTGGGGCGGATGATGGACTGGACGAACTTCTCGTGGGGTCCGTTCGAAGGCAGGCTGCTGTGGGATATCCTCCGCAACCTGGCCCTCAACGGCATGGGCGCCTACCTCGTGACCCGCCTGAGCGCTGTGCGCCGGGCGCTCACGGGATCCCGCTCCCGGCGCCTCGACACGCTGGTGCTCACCCTCGTGTTCGGCCTGTTCTCGGTCCTGGGCAATTTCCTGGGGCTGCCCATCCACGGGGCCCTCGCGAACACCCGCATCGTCGGCCCCATCGCCGGGGGTCTGATCGGAGGCCCCCTGGTGGGGGCCGGCGCCGGCATCCTCGGCGGGCTCGCCCGCTGCGCGATGGGGGGCTACACCGCCCTGGCCGCCCTGGTGGCCAATGTGCTGGCCGGCCTCATCGGCGGGTGGGTCCAGGCCGGCCTGGGCTACCGCCGCATCACCGTTCCCGTGGCCTTCCTCACCGGGGTGGCCGGGGAACTCGTCCTCAAGGCCTGCATCCTGACCATGTCCAAGCCCTTCGACCTGGCCTGGACGCTCGAGAAGACCATCGCGGCGCCCACCATCCTGGCGAACGCCGCCGCAGTCGCCCTCTTCCTCCTGGTGGTCAAGGACGTCTACCGGGAGCAGGAGAAGGCCACGGCCGACGCCCGCAACCAGGCCCTCCTCGTCCAGGCGGAGCTCCAGGCCCTCCGGGCCCAGGTCAATCCGCACTTCCTCTTCAACACCCTAGCCACCATCGGCGCCCTGACCCGCGTCAGCCCGGATGGGGCCCGCGAGGTGGTGAAGCGGCTCTCCGAGTTCCTGAGGCGGTCCCTGCACCGCCGGGAGGAGCAGATCCCCCTCGCGGAGGAGCTGAAGACGGTGGAGCTCTACCTGGGCATCGAGCAGGCACGGTTCGGGCCGCGGATCGCCAGCCGGATCGATGTGGATCCCGCCCTTTCCCGCGCCCTCGTGCCCGTCTTCTCAGTTCAGGTCCTGGTGGAGAACGCCATCAAGCACGGCATCGGCCCGCGGCCGGAGGGCGGCCGGGTGGAGGTGGCCGCCGGGCTGGAGGCCGGCCGGCTGCGTATCCGGGTCCAGGACGACGGGCTGGGCCTCTCCCAGGAGCGCCTGGACCGGATCAACCGCCGGGAGCCCGAGGCCTACGGGGAGGGGAGTGGACTGCGCAACCTCCAGCGGCGCCTGGAGCTGCTGTGCGGCAGCCCGGCCGGTCTCACGCTCGCCCGGGCCCCGGGCGGTGGTGGGACACTGGCCCTGCTGGACCTGCCCCTTCAGGAGGCCCCATGAAGCGCCTCAAGGCCGTGCTGGTGGACGACGAGCCAATCATCTGCGGGGAGCTGAAGTGCCTGCTGGAGGAGCAGGGCTGGGCCTGGGTGGTGGGGGTGTACCACGACGGCCCCTCGGCGCTGGCCTTCCTGGAGGCCGAGGGGGCCGACCTGGTCTTCCTGGATGTGGACATGCCGGGCATGGATGGCCTGGAGGTGGCGCGGCGCCTGCTGGCCCTTCCCCATCCGCCCCAGGTGGTCTTCGTGACCGCCCATGCCTCCTTTGCCCTCGAGGCCTTCTCGGTGAGGGCCCTGGACTACCTCCTCAAGCCCTTCGACGCCGAGGACCTCCGGCGGGTGGCGGCGCGGATCCAGCCGCCGCCGACGGGGCCGGCCCCAGACCAAGGTTCCTGGGCCCGCAACCTCCTGGTGGAGCATGGGGCCAGCCTGGAGGTGGTCTCCGTGGCCAGCATCCGCCTGGTGCAGGCCCGGGAGCGGGAGGTGCTCGTCGAGACCCTCGATGGGCGCCAGTGGCCCATCAGGGCCAGCCTGCGGGACCTGGAGGAGCAGCTGGACCCCCGGATGTTCCTGCGCTGCCACCGCAACTTCATCGTCAACCTCGACCAGGTCCACCAGCTCACGCCCTGGTTCAACCACGGCTACCTGCTGAAGCTCCGGGGCCCCCGCGACCAGAAGGCCGTCGAGGTGCCGGTGGGCCGGGCCTACGCCGAGCGGATCAGGGCCCACTTCCGACTCTGAGGCGCCGCCACGGGCCGTTCGTCGGACCCCAGGGGCCGTTCGTCAGGCCGGAGTGTTTGGGGACCCCCTCGTCGCGATTTGATGCCTGTGGCGGGCCGAGGGGCCCGGACACCGGCATCCGAGGAGGACCGACATGGGCCCAAGGAAAATCGCATCGTTGGTGGGCGCGTTCGCGCTGCTCGCCGCGATCCTCTGGCTGACCCCCGCCATCCCGGGCCTCAGCCCCCAGGGAAAGGCCTCCATCGGCGTGGCGGTCTTCGCCATCGTGGTGTGGGTCACGGAAGCGCTGGAAGACGCCCTCAGCGGCCTGGTGATCGTGTTCCTGCTGGCGGTGCTGAAGGCTGTGCCCCTGGCCGCCGCCTTCGGCGGGTATTCCAATACCGCGCTATGGCTCATCGTCATCGGCTTCATCATGGCCGGGGCCATGGAGAAGTCCGGCTTCTCCAGGCGCGTGGCCCTCTGGCTCGTGGCCCGGGCGGGAGGCAACATCATCCGCATCTACTGGGCGGTGGCTCTGGTGATGGCGGTCATGACCTTCCTGGTCCCCTCCATCACGGCCCGCACCTTGCTGATGCTTCCCATCATCCTCGGCATCGGCCAGGCGGTGAAGGCCGAGCCCGGTAAGAGCAACACCATGAAGGCCCTGATGTTCATCGTGGCCATGAGCGGCACGATGATGAGCCTGGGCGTGCTCACGGCCCATGTGGGCAACCCCATCACCGCGGGCCTCATCGAGGCGGCTACGAAACGTGCCGTCTCCTGGTCCCACTGGCTGAAGGTGGGTGGCGTGCCGGCCTTCCTGCTGGCGTTCCTCAGCGTGTACGTGATCCGCTGGATGTGGCCGCCTGAAGCCGAGGCCGCCAGTGGCGGCGCCGACTACATCCGGAAGGAGCTCGAGGCCCTCGGCCCCTTCTCGGCTGCGGAGAAATACACCCTGGTGGTCTTCCTCCTGACCCTCCTCCTCTGGGCCACGGACGCCTTCCACAAGGTGAACGTCGTCCTCGTGGGGGCGGCCTCCGTCATCGCCCTGCTCTGGCCGGGCAAGGGCATCATGAAGTGGAAGGAAGCCCAGACCCGGGTGCCCTGGAACGTGTTCGTCCTCTACGGTGCGGGCCTCTCCCTGGGCACCGCCCTGGCGACCTCCGGCGCGGCCAAGTGGATGGCCGGGGTCTTCCTGGGGCCCATCGGCGGAATGTCGCACGTGCTGCAGGTGATCATCCTCATCTGGGTCGTGACCGCCCTCCAGATCTTCTTCACCGGAGGCGGGCCCAAGACCACGGCCCTCACGCCCATCATCATCGCCCACGCCCTGGCCATCGGCGTGGATCCCATGGCCTTCGCCCTGATCCTCGGCATGAACATGCAGCACCAGTACCTGCTGCCGGTCACCAACATGCCCAACGCCGTCGCCATGGGCAGCGGCCACGTCACCTCCCGGGAGATGATCCGGACGGGCGCCGTCATGAGCCTGCTGGCGGCGGGGTTCATGTCCCTGGTCTCCCTGACCTACTGGTACTGGCTCGGCCTGACGCGGTGATCCCATGACGACCTGCACCGCCCTCGAACCCGACCTCCTGGAAGGCTTCCGCGAGGCCGTGGGGAGGGAGAACGTCATCGAGTCGCCGCTGGAAGTCTTCGGCTACTCCTACGACGCCTCATTCCTGCCCCTGGACACCCGCACCGTGCCCCAGGTGGTGGTCCGCCCCCGGACCACCGCCGAGATCAGCCGGGTGATGGTCCTGGCCCATCGCAGCCGGATCCCCGTCACCCCCCGCGGCGCCGCCAGCGGCCGCACCGGCGGGTCGGTACCCCTGCAGGGGGGCATCGTCCTGGCCCTGGATCGCATGACCTCCATTCTGGAGCTGGACACGGCCAACATGATGGTGAGCGCCGAACCGGGCGTCCGCACCATCGACCTCCACGACCACTGCGCCCGCCAGGGCCTGTTCTTCCCCCCCGACCCCGGCAGCTGGAAGGTCTCCACCTTGGGGGGCAACATCGCGGAGAACGCCGGCGGCATGCGCGCCGTGAAGTACGGCGTGACCCGGGATTACGTGATGGGCCTGGAGGTGGTGCTCGCCGACGGGTCGGTGCTCGAGACCGGGGGCAAGGCCGTGAAGAACGTCACCGGCTACGACCTGACGGGCCTGTTCGTGGGCTCGGAGGGGACCCTCGGCATCGTCTCCAGGGCCCTGTTCCGGCTCCGCCCTCTTCCCAAGGCCCGGGGCGTTCTCCGGGTGGTGTTCCGGACCATGGACGAGGCCTGCGCCGCGGTGCAGGCCATGCTGCTGGAGGGCGTGACACCCTCGGCCGCGGAGATCATGGACGCGGCCTGCCTGGAGGCCGTGGCCCTGGCCCGGAAGACCTCCCTGGAGGCGGGGGCGGGCGCTTGCCTCATCCTCGAGATCGACGGGGACGGACCCGAGGCCCTGGACGCCCAGTCCCGGCGCATCGAGGCCATCACCGGCCAGGCGGGCCGCATCGGCTTCCGCGCCGCCGCCACCCGGGAGGAGACCGAGGCCCTCTGGGCCGAGCGGCGGGGGCTCAGTTCCGCCGTGGCCGCCATGGCCCCCAATCGGCTCGGCGAAGACATCTCGGTGCCCCGCAGCGCCTTCCCGGAGGTGGTGCGCCGCATCAACGCCATCTCCCGGGCCACAGGACTGCGGATCCCGGTGTTCGGGCACGCGGGGGACGGCAACCTCCATCCCTCCGTGCTCTGCGACCTGGCGGACCCCGACCAGGCGGCCCGGGCCCACGAGGCGGTGGACGGCATCTTCAAGGCCGCTCTGGAGCTGGGCGGCACCCTGTCCGGCGAGCACGGCATCGGCGTCAGCAAGCGCCCCTACTTCGCCGGGGCCGTGGGACCCGTGAGCCTGGAGGCGCACCGGGCCGTCAAGGGAGCCCTGGATCCCCTGTGGATCCTGAACCCGGGGAAGATATGGTGAGCGCCGCTCCGAAGGCCGGCCTCGCTCCTCTGGCGGCCGCGCGGCAGAAGGTCCTGGGCTGCGACCGCTGCGGCTCCTGCCTCCCGGTCTGCCCCCTGTTCGATGTGCAGGATGTGGAGCGCGCCAGCGCCCGGGGCAAGAACGCCCTGGTGCGGGGCCTGGCGGAAGGCCTCCTCGCGCCCGGCCGGGAGGCCCAGGAAGCGCTGGAGTTCTGCCTCCTCTGCCGGGCCTGCACCGACGCCTGTCCGGGCAAGGTTCCCACGGACGAGGCCATGGTCCAGGCGCGCCAGGCCCTCGCCGACACGCTGGGCCACACCCCGCTCCGAAGCCGGCTGATCGGGCGGACGCTCCGCAGGCGCAGCCTGGTCACCCTGGGCGCCGCCGCTCTCACTGGCCTGCGGTTCCTGGGCCTTCACCGCCTGCTGCCCTCCAGCGTCGTTCCCCGCGAGGTGTCGCGAAGGTCCTACCTCGCGCGGCGCGCGGGTCCCGCCCTCCTCGGAGCCCCCGCCCCGGGGGTCCCACCGGCCGTCCACCCGACCGCCCGGGTGGCCTACTTCCAGGGGTGCGGCATGAAGCTGCTCTTCCCGGACGCCTCCCGCAGCACCCAACGGATCCTCGGTGGCCTCTCCGCCTTCCAGCGGCCGGACCACCCCTGCTGCGGCCTGCCCCACCTCGCCCACGGCCAGCGGGCGGCCTTCCTCGAGCTGGCGCGGGAGAACATCCGGGCCTTCGAGGGGGCCGACCTGGTGGTGACCGACTGCGCGAGCTGCGGGGGAACCCTCAAGCACCTGGCCTCCTGGTTCGAGGGTAACCCCGAGTGGGAGGGCCCGGCCGCGCGATTCGCCGCCAAGGTCATGGACCTGACGGAGTACCTCGTGGCGGCCGGGTACCGCCCCCGCGCCCTCCCCGGAGCCACCTTCACCTACCATGACCCCTGCCACCTGGCCCGGGGCCAGGGGATCCGCCGCCAGCCCCGCCAGCTGCTGGAGCAGGCCGGACAGCTGGTCGAGCTGAGCGCGAAGGAGCGCTGCTGCGGAGGCTCCGGCAGCTTCCACCTCGAGCATCCCGCCGCCGCCGCGGCCATCCTCCAGCGCAAGCAGGCGGACATCCAGGGCACCGGCGCCCAGGTGGTCGTCACCGCCTGCCCCGGCTGCCTGATCCAACTGACCCGCGCCGCGGACCAGAGCGGAGGCGCCTTCCAGGCCCTGCACATCAGCCAGGTCATCTGAGCCGCGCGGAAAATCCCCTGGGCGCCCCGGCAGCACGATCCCCAGAGGCCTCCCGCAGGTTCACCTTCAGCGCCAGAGCCCTTGCCGAGGCATAGTGGAGAGGCCGGCCTGACCTCATCCATGGACAGGCCGACGCTCGCTCGAGGCTTTCGTGAAGAAGAACCTGCGGTTCCTCGGCCAGGTCGCCCTCCTGGCCGGGATCTACCACATCGGCAACCTGATCGCGCGCTGGGCCCACCTGCCCATCCCCGGGAACGTGGTGGGCATCGTCCTCCTCTATGTCCTGCTGAACCTGGGCCTGGTGCGCCTGGAGCACGTCCAGGAGGCCGCGGACTTCCTGCGGAGTCATCTGGTGTTCTTCTTCATCCCCGTGGCCGTGGACCTGATGAACTGGGGCGGGGTCTTCTACCGGTACGGCTTCGCCCTGGCCCTGGCCATCGTCGCCAGCACCGCCATGACCTTCCTCGCGACCGGCGCCATCGCCCAGTGGATGGAGGCGAAAGGGAAGGCATGCGCGGACTGATGATCCTCTTCACCATCCTGCTGACGGTGGGGTCCTACCTGCTCTCCAAGGCCCTGTACCTCCGCTACCGGCATCCGCTCCTGAACATCGTGCTGCTGGGCGCCGGGCTCGTCATCACCACCCTGCTCGCCTTGCGGATCCCATACGCAGCCTATGTGCCTGGCCGGCAGGCCATGACCTGGCTGCTGGGCCCCGCCACCGTCGGCCTGGCCGTGCCCCTCTACCGGCAGCGCAGCCTGCTCCGTCGCCATGCCCGCGAGATCGCGGCGGGCGTCGGCCTGGGTTCTCTGGCGTCCATGCTCACCGCCGGGCTGATCGCCCTGGCGGCCGGCCTGCCGAGAGAGGTGGTCCTCTCGCTGCTGCCCAAGAGCGTCACGATCCCCTTCGCCGTGGAGATCGCCGGGATCCACGGCGGCAGCCCCGGGCTGGCGTCCGCCATTGTCGTGGCGACCGGCACCCTGGGCTCCGCGTTCGGGGGCACCCTCCTGACCTGGGCCGGCATCAAGGTCCCCGTGGCCCGCGGCCTGGCCATGGGCACGGGCGCCCACGGCCAGGGCACGGCCATGGCCTTCATGGAGGGCGAGCGGCAAGGGTCCATGGCGGGCCTCGCCATGACCCTCGCCGGCATCACCACCGCCACCCTGGCCCCCCTGATGGTCAGGCTGCTGCTGAGGTAGCGGTGGCGGATGGCCCCATCAGGGCTTGGGCTTGCCCGCCGGTTTCACATAGGTGTCAAACCAGCGCACCATCTCATAGAGGAGCTGTTCGTTGGACTCCAGGGCCGTGTACCAGTGGGGCTCGAAGGGCAGCATGACCAGCCGCGTGGTGCCACCGTTGCCCCGGATGGCCTCGTAGAGCTTGGTGGCCTGGAGGGGTGTCGTCCCCGGGTTCGCGTCGTCGGCGCCGTGCATGATGAGCAGCGGCGTCTTGAGCTTGTCGGCGGAGAAGAAGGTGGAGACCTTGCGGTAGACCTCGGGGGCCTCCCACACGGAGCGGCGCTCGTTCTGGAATCCGAAGGGCGTCAGGGTCTTGTTGTAGGAGCCGCTGGTCGCCACGCCGGCCTTGAAGAGGTCGGAGTGGGCCACCAGGTTCGCGGTCATCAGGGCGCCGTGGCTGTGCCCGGTGACGCCGATGCGGTCGCGGTCCGCCACGCCCAACTCCACGGCCTTGTCCACGGCAGCCTTGGCATTGGCCACGAGCTGTTCGAGGTAGGTGTCGTAGGCCTTGGTGGGGTCACCCACGATGGGGAAGGAGGCGTTGTCGATGATGGCGTAGCCCGCCAGCAGGAGCAGGCGGTAGTTCCGGAGCCGGGTGAAGGTGTACTGCGACCCCGACACCTGGCCGGCCTTGGAGGGATCGGCGTAGTCCAGAGGATAGGCGTACAGGATGGCCGGGACGCGGGTGCCCTCCTGGTAGCCCGGCGGGGTGTAGAGGGTGAAGGACAGGTCCACGCCATCGGCCCGCTTGTACTTCACCAGGCGCTTCTTGATCTGGCGGATCTCCGGCGTGGGGTCCGGGATGTGGGTCACCGCGCGCCGGGTGGAGGTGAAGGCCGCCTCGCCGGCCTCGGCCTTCACCGCCTTGCCCAGGCTCCGGAGGGTGACGTTGGGCGGATCCACGGGCGACTGGTGCCAGGTGAGGAGCTGCTTCGGGTCCCTGCCCGCGAAGCCCACGAACTGCTCGTATTCCGTCCTGCCGGAGCGGAACAGGCGCTCGGTTCTGAGGCTGTGCAGATCCAGCCGGTCCAGGAAGGGACGGTCCCCCTCGGGCGAGGCGCCGCTGCCGCGCAGGTAGATCGTGTCCCCGTCCTGCCGGAGCACGTAGGTGCCGTTGGGCTGGACGCTCATCACGGGCGAACCCGGATCCGCGTACCGCTCCTCGGTGGACAGATCCCAGAGCTTGCGGGGAGCCTGCTTGGGATCATCCGGATTCACGATGAAGGTCCGCTGCCAGTGGCGGTTGTGGTCGTATTCGTACCGCAGGGCCAGGCCCGGCTTCGCGGACCACCACATGCCCTCGTACCGCTGCTCCGTGCGGAAGAGCTCCGCGGGCGCCCCGGTGAAGGGTGCCTTCAGGGCCATGACCTTGTCCCGATGCGGCACCTTGGCCTTCCAGTCGCCGCCATCGAGGGCCTCCACCCACAGCAGGGTCGCCGGCTCGGTGGGCCGCCAGGTGAACTGGCGGGGCCCCAGGGGCTCGCCGTGGATGGGCACCCGGTCGGCCAGGGGAAGGGAGGCGATGGGCCGCTTCACGGGCGTGGCAGGCGCCGTGAGCTCCCATACCTCGACCACCTTGGGGAAGCGGTCGAAGGTGGTGACGTAGGAGTAGGGCTTGCGAAGGACCGAGACCAGCAGGTGCTTCCCATCGGGCGCCGGACGCACCTGCAGGAAGCGGTCGCGGGCGCCGACGGAGGTCGCGGTGCCCGTCTCCGCATCCACCAGCAGGAGCTGCGAGGTGGCGTAGTGGTCGAACACATCCTCGTCGTGGGGGCTGCCCAGGGTGTCGCGGGTCTCGTAGGTGCTGCTCTGCCCCTTCCCGCCCATGGATTCCTGGATGCTCGGTCCCGGGGGCACCTCCGGGGCGGCGGGGGCCGGGCCCAGGTCCGCGGGCACGGCCTTCACCAGCAGGGTCTTCTGATCCGGCAACCACTGGACCTCGCCGCCGAGCATCTGGTTCACCCAGACGCCCGGAACCTGCCGCGTCGCGCCTGTGACACCGTCCCCCACCCACAGCTCCACGGAATGGTCGGTCACCCGGGAGAAGGCGAACCGGGTTCCGGTCGCGTTCCACAGGGGGGCCTGCACGATGCCACCCGCCGGGAGCTGCACCTTCGTGGTCGCGCCATCCGGGATGCGGACCAGCTCGAAGCTGCGGGCCGCCAGCGGAATGCCGTAGCCGCCCGGCGTGTCGTGCTTGCTGTGGTTCCTGGGCTCGATGCGGACGCCGGCCAGACGCAGGTAGGGCGTGGCCACCCGGGAGATGGAAGGATAGTCCTCCCAGGACACCAGCAGCATCCGGTCCAGCGAGGGGCTGATGATCGGCGAGGCGGGCGAAGGCGCCAGCATGGCATCGAGGATCGCCTTCGGAGGCTGGCTGTACCCCGCGCCCGGCTTCGCCTGGGCCCACAGCAGCCCCGGCGCGAGCGCCAGCGCGCCTGCCCATGCCGTCCATCGCTTGGATTGAATCGTCCTGAACAAAGGCGTCCTCCGGGAAGTGGGGACCGAGCCCTGGATGGCCGGTCTTGGGGTCTGGTGGTGATGGGGGAAGGCACCCCATCATGACCAGCCTCATCCAAGTCGTGCCCGACAGATGTGATCGGCGGCCCTGAAGTCGAGGAGCCGACCTGATCTTGTTGGGATGTCCAACAAGACAAAGGCCCAGGCGATTGGCCTGGGCCTAAGCATTGTATTGATTGGTGGTCCCGGAGCGACTCGAACGCCCGACCCTCAGATTCGTAGTCTGATGCTCTATCCAGCTGAGCTACGGGACCGCACTGAAAGAACGATTCTACCGGAGTTCCGGCGCCTGTCCATCCCAAACACGCAGGGGCGCGGTGGTGGAGGCTTCGCAGCGCAGGCCCGTGAGGTCCGTGGCGAGCCGGTCCATGAGGGCCCGGGCCGTGGTGAGCTTGCCGCCGAGGACCAGGGTCAGGTTCCGGAAGCGGTCGTGCCGCTCCAGCACGGCCTCGCGGCTCAGGTGGGTGGTGGCGCCGGTGGCGGCCACCAGGGGGCGCACCCCCAGCTCCTCGGCGCGCACGGGCAACTTCCGCCAGGGGATGGCGGGCAAGTTCGCTTCCAGCGCGCCGAACAGCTCCTCGCGCTCGGCGTCGAGGATGGGCACCCAGCCGTCCTCCACCTCCCGCTCGGTGGTGCCCACCTGGAGCAGTCCGTCCCGGGGGATGACGAAGAGGATGCGTCCCTTGGGACGCCGGATGGCCCAGGGCCGCTCGCAGCCCGGCACGGGGTCGAACCAGAGGTGGATGCCGGATGAAAGGCGCAGGCGCTTCCGCGTCTCGCCGAACCAGCGGGCCATGGCGCCATCGGTCCAGGGCCCCAAGGCGAAGACCCAGCGGCGGGCCGTGAGCTGGCGCTCGGCCCCGCTCCGGCGGTCGCACAGGCGCAGGGACCGCAGACCGTCCTCGCCCTGCTCGAAGGCCTCCGGTTCGTGGAAGTCCAGGAGCAGGGCCTGGCTGGAGGCGGCCAGATCCTTCGTCAGGTCCCGGTCCCAGGTCATGAGGTCTGCGTAGGCCGTGGCGCCGCGGAAGGGGCCGCCCTGGCTCCGGGGGTCCGCCTGGAAGGCCCCGCCGGGGACATGGCCCAGCCTCAGCTCCGCGGGCCAGCCTGGCCGCTCGGCGCCCCAGTGGTCGTAGAGGCCGATGCCCACGCGGTGGGCCAGGCCCTCCACCCAATAGCGGTGGGGCATCCAGAACGCCTCCCAGTGGCAGCGGCTGGGCGCGATGCGGGCCCAGGCCGCACGCTCGGCCAGGCCCTCCCGCATCTGCCGGGTGTCGCCCGTGAGCATGTAGCGGATGCCGCCGTGGAGGAGCTGGCTGGACCACTGGCTGGTGCCCCCGCCCACCCCGCCCTTGTCCACCAGGGCGCAGGGCACCCCGCGCAGGGTCAGCTCCCGGGCCAGGGCCGCGCCGTGGATGCCGGCGCCCAGGATGGCCACCTCCGTCTCGAGGGTGGAGGGCAGGCCGCAGATTCCCTCGGGTGGCGCAGGCCAGGCGGGTTCGGACACGGATGCCTCCAGCGCCCAGTGTGCCCGATCCGGGGTTCCTCCGTAGGAGGGACCGGTCCGGCCGGCCTCGGCCCTTGAACTGCGGCCCCCCAGAAGGAACCATGGATCATCCACCCGCCCATCTGGAGCAGCCTGATGAAACGCCATTCCTGGAAGGACGTCGTCAACCTCACCGTGATCGTCGGCGCCCTCGGCTACTTCGTGGACATCTTCGACCTGATCCTCTTCCCCATCGTCCGCACCCAGAGCCTCAAGGATCTCGGGGTCCCGGCGGGCCAGATCCTGCCCACCTTCGTCTACCTGTTCAACTTCCAGATGATCGGCATGCTGGCCGGCGGCGTGCTCTGGGGCATCCTCGGCGACAAGAAGGGACGCATGTCGGTGCTCTTCGGGAGCATCACCCTCTACTCCCTCGCCAACATCGCCAACGCCTTCGTCACCACCATCCCCGCCTATGCGGCCATGCGCTTCCTCGCGGGCCTCGGCCTCTCGGGCGAGCTGGGGGCGGCCATCACCCTCGTGAGCGAGGTGCTGCCCAAGGAGATCCGGAGCTACGGCACGGCGGTGGTGGCGAGCGTCGGTATCACAGGGGCCCTGGTGGCCGACGTCGTGGGCAACCTCCTCTCCTGGCGGGGCGCCTTCATCACGGGCGGCGTGCTGGGCCTGCTGCTCCTCGTCCTCCGCATCAAGGTGACGGACTCCGGGATGTTCAAGGACCTTGCCAGGCAGGACGTGGCCAAGGGCAACTTCCTCATGCTGTTCACCAACTTCGCCCGGTTCTCCCGCTACCTGCGCAGCATCCTCATCGGCGTCCCCATCTGGTACGTGGTCTCGATCCTGGTGGCCTCCTCTCCGGAGCTGGCCAGGAGCCTGGGCGTGGTGGGAGAGGTGAACCCCGGGCACGCCATCGCCTCCTGCTACCTGGGCCTGGCCATCGGCGACCTGGGATCGGGCTTCTTCAGCCAGTGGATCGCCAGCCGGAAGAAGACCGTGCTGATCTTCCAGGGGCTCACGCTGGTGACGGTGCTGGCCACCCTCCTCAGCCGGGGGCTCTCCGCGCAGGCCTACTACGCCCTGTGCGTGGCCCTCGGCTTCTCGGCAGGCTACTGGGCCGTGTTCGTCACCATCGCCAGCGAGCAGTTCGGCACCAACATGCGCGCCACGGTCACCGTCACCGTGCCCAACTTCGTCCGGGGGGCGGTGGTCCTCATCACCACCTCGTTCCTGGCCCTCAAGGCCCACTGGGGCATCGTCAACTCCGCCCTGGCCATCGGCCTCAGCTGCCTGGCCTTCGCCGCCCTGAGCCTCTGGGGCATGGAGGAGACCCACGCCAAGGACCTGAACTTCCTTGAGGTGGATTGACCTCTTAGCGGGCCTCAGTAGTCGGCGTCGGCACCGCCGCGAAGCGGATGCGGGTCGCGAGTGGAGGCTGCTGCGGCAGCTTCCCGAGCGGGGCCCCGCACCGCTGAGCATCGCCTGGCCCGCGGGCCTAATAGACCGCGTCGGCACCGCCGCGAAGCGGATGCGGGTCGCGAGCGGAGGCTGCTGCGGCAGCCTCCCGAGCGGGGCCCCGCACCGCTGAGCATCACCTGGCCAGCGGGCCTAATAGACCGCGTCGGCACCGCCATCAATCGGGATCACCGCCCCCGTCGTCCACCCGCTCTCGGCCCCCAGCAGGTGCGCGGCCAGGGCGGCCACCTCAGCCTCGGTGCCCAGGCGCCTGAGGGGGTTCACCGCCGACAGGCGCGCCAGATCGCCCTCGGGATCCGCGCTGGCCTCCAGGCGGGCGTCCACCATGGCCGTCCGCACCGGACCGGGCGCGATGGCGTTGCAGCGGATGCGCCGGGGCGCCCACTCCAGGGCCAGCACCTTCGCCAGCATGTGGACGCCGGCCTTGGCCACGCTGTAGGCCGCGCTGTCGGGGATGGCCCGGATGCCGATGTTGGAGCCCACCAGCACCACGCTGCCGCCGTCCTTCACCCTCGGGCCCAGGTGGTGGGCCATGAGCCAGGGGCCCCGCAGATTCACGGCGAGCGTGGCATCGAAGTCGGCCACGGGCATCGACGTCACCGAGCCCAGGAGGAGCCCTCCGGCGTTCAGGAACATGCCATCCAGCTCCGGACACTCCCGGGCGAAGGCCGCCACCGCCGCGTCGTCCGTGTGGTCCAGGACCGCATGGACCGCATCCGGCAGCGTCTCCTTCAGCCTGTCGAGATGCCGGCCCACCAGGATGAGCTCGGCCCCGCGGTCCCGGAAGAGTCGGGCCGCCGTCCGCCCGATGCCGCTGCCGGCGCCGGTGACGAGGATCCGGCGGTTCTGGAGGGCGCTCACGGCTTCTCCGGCATCCGGAAGCTGCCGGTCCCGGTGCGGATGGGCGTCACCACCCCGCCGCTGATGGCCCAGGTCAGAGCCTGATCGGCGCTGAGGTCCGCCGACTTTACCTTGGAGGCCTCGATCATGATCACATAGCCCGAGGTGGGGTTGGGGGCGGTGGGGATGTAGACGGCGACCATGCCCTGGCCGCCGGGGATGGCCCAGGAGCAGTCCCGGCCGGCCACGAAGCCAAGAGTGAACGAGCCGGGGTGGGGCCACTCGACGATCACCACCTCCTTGAAGCTGCCCCCCTGCCCCGACTGGATGGCGCCCATGAGCTGCCGGGTGGCGCCGTAGACGGTCTTCACCACGGGGAGGGACATCATCAGCTCGTCCATCCAGCCCAGCAGCTGGCGGCCGATGAAGTTGCCCATCAGGGCGCCCACCAGCAGCAGCAGCAGCACGGTGGCCAGGGCGGAAAGGGCGGCGAGCGCCCAGGTGGGCGGGTCCGGCATGCGGGTCAGGTGGGCCACCCAGGTGAGTGGCTCCCGCGAGATGCCCACCAGGGCCGTGAAGATGCCCTTGAGGATCCAGAGCGTCACCACGAGGGGCAGCAAAGTGAAAAGGCCTGCGAGGAGGTATTTGCGGATCATCGAAAGCCCCCAGGTCGGCACACGGACCAAACCCTACCGAGCGTCTCGCGCATCCCCGCAGGGGATGCCGAGAAAAGGCCTGCGAGGAGATACTTGCGGATCATCGAAGGTCCCCAGGTCGGCACACGGACCAAGCCCTACCGAGCGTCTCGCGCATCCCCGCAGGGGATGCCGAGAAAAGGCCTGCGAGGAGATACTTGCGGATCATCGAAAGTCCCCAGGTCGGCACACGGACCAAGCCCTACCAAGCGTCTCGCGCATCCCCGCAGGGGATGCCGAGAAAAGGCCTGCGAGGAGATGCTTGCGGATCATTCAGTGTCCTTCGTGCGCCTTATTTCCGGTCAGGCGGCCATCCTCGGCCATGATGCTGGGGCCCACCACCTTCCAGAAGCCGTGGAAGTAGGAGATGGCGCTCCAGATGGCCAGGATGACGGCGCCCCACAGCAGGAGGACGCCCATGCCCCAGAAGAAGCTGTAGGGCCGGTTGAGCTGGATGAAGAGGTGGAAGATGTCCTTGTGGGTCCACTCGTAGAGCCAATAGTCGAGCCTGGGGCCGAGGATGAGGCATGAGATGGCCGCCACCTGGAAGCCCATCTTCCACTTGCCGATGGTGCCGGCCGGGATGGTCATGCCCTCCTCGCTGGCGATGCCGCGAAGACCGGTCACGGCGAACTCCCGGGCCAGGATGATGAAGGTCATCCAGGCCGGCGCCAAATTCAGCTCCACCAGGGAAATCAGGGCCCCGGACACCAGCAGCTTGTCGGCCAGGGGATCCAGCAGCTTCCCAAGGGTGGTCACCTGCTTCCAGCGCCGGGCGAAGTAGCCGTCGAGAGCATCCGTGATGGAGGCCGCCCAGAACACGAGCACGCCGATGACCTCGTGGTTGGTGACCTTGGTCATGAGCACCACGACCAGGACTGGGACCATGAGGATCCGCGCGAGCGACAGGACATTGGGCAGGTTCATGGCGGGCGTTCGGCTCCTCAATCCAGCCTACCGCCTTTTCCCGGGCCCCCGCCGTCCTGGCCCCTGGAAGGCCGTGACATCCGGAGATCCGGGGGCGAGGATATCTCCAGGGAGGAAACCACCGCGTGCCAGTCGAACCGCCGCAACCGCTGGCATTCAGAGACTGGCTTCGATCCGAGGCGCTGGCCGCCGGGTTCGCCCGAGCCGGGTTCGCCGCCTGCGGCCCCTTCCAGAACGAGGAAGGGCATCTCCGAGCCTGGTTCCAGGAGGGCCGGAGCGCCCTGCTTCCCTATCTGGACCCGGCCACGCTCCTGGACCCCAGGGCCCTCTGGCCCCAGGCCCGCACGGCCCTGGCAGGTTTCTTCCCCTACGCCCGGCCCGAGGCCGTGCCCGGCGCGGCTCCAGGCAGCCTCAAGCTGAGCCGCTACCTCTGGGGCCCGGACTACCACATGATTCTCAAGCCACGCCTGGCCCGGCTGCTGGAGGCCGCCCAGGCCCGCTGGCCGGGGCTGGAGGGTCGCGTCTGCGTGGACACGGCCCCCCTGCTGGAGCGCCAGCTGGCGGCCCGGGCCGGCCTGGGCTGGCAGGGCAAGCACACCCTCCTCATCGCCGGGAAGGACGGCTCCTGGGGCTTCCTGGGCGTGCTGCTGCTCTCCGTGGACCTGCCCCCGGACGAGCCCTTCGGCACCCAGCAGTGCGGGACCTGCACGGCCTGCCTGGAGGCCTGCCCCTCCGGCGCCCTGGAGCCCTTCCGCCTGGACCCGGCCCGCTGCCTCACCACCTACACCATCGAGACCGAGGCCGAGCCGCCCCCGGCCGTCGCCGCCGCCCTGGCGGCGAGCCGGTGGGCCGCAGGCTGCGATGCCTGCCAGGAGGCCTGCCCCTGGAACCGGGCCCCAGTCTGGGGGGACCCGGCCCTCTGGGGCGGCCCGAGCCCCCTCCACACCCGCTCGGCTGAGGAGCTTCCTCACGGTGCCGCCCAGTGGCGGAAGCTCACCCGCCGGACCGCCCTGAGGCGCGTCCGGGACCGCCACTGGCGGGCGACCCTGGCCAGAATCCAGAACTCGTGATTTTTCATTGGAAGTGCTTGGCTTTTTTCCCTATAAACGAACTTCCGGCCAAAGGTGGCCACCAAGGTTTTGAGGAGGCACCTCGGATGCCCATGAAGCACTGGACGGTCCAGGACGCCGCGACCCTGTACGGCGTGAAGGAGTGGGGGAACGGCTACTTCGGCATCAATGCCAAGGGCCATCTGGAGATCACCCCCACCAAGGACGAGTCCCTCAGTTGCGACGTCTACGAGATCGTCCAGCACCTGAAGAAGAAGGGCATCCGCACTCCCGTGAACCTGCGCTTCCCCCAGGTGCTGGACCACCGCGTGGTGGAGGTCAACGAGGCCTTCCGGCGCGCCATCATCGAGTTCGGCTACGAGGGCGGCTATCAGGGCGTCTTCCCCGTGAAGACCAACCAGACCAAGGAAGTGGTCGAGGAGATCATCCGCTCCGGCAACAAGTACCACTACGGGCTCGAGGCCGGCTCCAAGCCCGAGCTGATCATCGCCCTCAGCCAGGACCTGCATCCCGAGGCCCTGGTGCTCTGCAACGGCTACAAGGACGAGTCCTTCATCCGCATGGCCCTGCTGGCCCGCAAGGCCGGCCGCAAGGTGGTCATCACCGTGGAGAAGATGACCGAGCTGCCTCTGATCCTGAAGGTGGCCAAGGAACTGAAAGTCGAGCCCCTCATCGGGCTGCGCGCCAAGCTCAACGCCCAGGGCAGCGGCAAGTGGGAGACCAGCGCCGGCGACCATGCGAAGTTCGGCCTCACCACCCGCGAGATCCTCGACGCCATCGAAGTGCTGGAGAAGCGCGACCTGCTGGACAGCGTCATCGAGCTGCACTTCCACATCGGTAGCCAGATCACGGACATCCGCAAGATCAAATCGGCCATGAAGGAGGCCACCCGCATCTACGCCAAGCTCCGCAAGCTGGGCGTGCCCATCCGCTACCTGAACGTGGGCGGCGGCCTGGGCGTGGACTACGACGGCAGCAAGACCACCTTCAGCAGCTCCATGAACTACACCATCAGCGAGTACGCCGCCGATGTGGTCTACACGACCAAGGACATCTGCACCCAGGAGCAGGTGCCCATGCCGGACCTGCTCAGCGAGTCGGGCCGCGCCATCGTGGCCTACCACGAGGTGGTGGTGGTGGACATCATCGGCCTCATCGACACCACCCACACCAAGTACACGGTGACGCTCACGGGCAACGAACCCCAGATCCTCAAGGAGCTGGCCTACACCCGCGACAACATCTCCGTGAAGAACTTCGCCGAGATGTACCACGACGCCATCACCCAGAAGGACGAGCTGCTCACGCTCTTCAACCTGGGCTACCTGGGCCTCGAGGACCGCAGCAAGGGCGAGACGCTGTTCTGGGAGGTCTGCCGCAAGCTCTCCCGCATCCTCAGCAGCAAGAGCCTGAAGTATGTCCCCGAGGAGTTCCAGGACCTCAACAAGAGCCTGGCGGACAAGCTCATCGCCAACTTCAGCCTCTTCCAGTCCATGCCCGACCACTGGGCCATCGAGCAGCTCTTCCCGGTGATGCCCATCCACCGGCTCAAGGAGAAGCCCGGCCTGTCCGCCACCCTCTGCGACATCACCTGCGACAGCGACGGGAAGATGGAGAAGTTCATCGACCTGAAGGACGTGCGCGACGAACTCCCCTTCCACGAGCCCCGCGGCGGCGAGGCCTACTACGTGGCGTTCTTCCTGACCGGCGCCTACCAGGACATCCTGGGCATGCGCCACAACCTCTTCGGCGCCCCCAACGAGGCCCACATCGTGGTGGACGAGGACGACACCTTCAAGGTGCAGCACATCGTCAAGGGCGACACGGTGGATCATGTGCTCCGCAGCGTCCATTACGATCCCGACGTGCTCGTCCAGGGCCCCCAGACCAAGCGCAAGACCAGCGCCAAGAGCGATGCCGCGGAGGCCCTGCGCGCCCTGCTCACCGAGGAACGGTCGCTGCACACGTATCTGGAGATTTAGCTCTCGGCTGTCAGCTATCGGCTATCGGCTGTCAGCTATCGGCTGTCAGTAGGGGGTTTTGTCGGGCTTCTTCGCCCAGGCGCGGAAAACGTCCAGGGCTTCGTCGCGCAGGAGCTGGCGGGACGGGAGTCTGCGGGCTTCCGCGGGAAGGGCCACCTCCCGGTAGAGCCACTCGTCGTCGAACTGGATGGCGGCGGCGTCCTCCCGGCCGTTGGCGTACCAGAGGCGGTCCAGCCGGGCCCAGTAGACGGCCCCCAGGCACATGGGGCAGGGCTCGCAGCTGGTGTAGATCTCGCAGCCCCGCAGCTGGAAGGTGCCCAGCCTCTGGCAGGCCTGGCGGATGGCCACGACTTCGGCGTGGGCCGTGGGGTCGTGGGAAGACGTGACTCGATTCCAGCCCTCGCCCACGATCTGGCCGTCCTTCACCACCACCGCGCCGAAGGGTCCCCCCTCGCCCGCCTCCATGTGGACCCGGGAGAGCTCGATGGCGCGCCGCATGAAGCGCAGGGAATCCTCGTCCGTCGGCATGTCGCGTCTCCGGAGCCAGTCTCTCACCTTCCGGCGCTCAGGACTCCCAGCGCGGCTCAGGCCGCTGTTTCCAGAGCCAGATGATGTAGTCCACGTTCTTCGGCACGGCGCCCAGGGCCTTGAGGCGGGTCATGTTCTGGGCCCGGTGGTGCTGGGTGTGCATGCAGACCTGGGTCAGGGCCTCCGCCACGGTCACCAGGCAGGGCGGGTCAGGGAACCAGGGCACCCGGATGGTGCGGGCCAGGGCCGCTTCGTCCAGGCTGCGGATCAGGGCCTGGAAGGCCGCGTGGCCGGCCCAGCAGCGCCCCTTCAGTGCCTCGAAGTCCGGAACCGGGCGGTCCTCCAGCGTGGGGATCCCGCCCTGGAGGATCGCCAGGAAGGCCTCCTGGACATCCACCAGGTGGCCCGTCCGCGTCCGCAGGTCGAGGTCCTCGCGGACCGCCGACTTGCCCCAGGCATGGAAGAACATCGCATCGGCCCAGGCCTGGTGGCCGAGCAGGTCCTTGAGCAGAGCGGACATGGGCACCCCCGGAAAGCGCTGATCCTCGCGGACGCATCCTACCGGAGGTCGCCACCCCGCGGGAGGGGCATCTGTCGGAGAATGGGGACCAGACCATCACCATTCCAGCGGAGGCGTCCCATGGACATCCAGCGTGTCGGCATCGTCGGTTGCGGCCTCATGGGCTCGGGCATCGCGCAGTGCGCGGCGGAGGCGGGCTGCGAGGTCTGGGTGAAGGAGGCGGACGAGTCCCTGCTCGCCAGGGGCCTGGCCCGGATCAGCGGAGCCTGGGAGCGGGCCGAGGGCAAGGGGAAGATCACGGGGGAGCAGCGGAACGCCTTCATCGCCCGTCTCCACGGAACCCTCGCCTTCGCGGACCTGGCCGGATGCGACCTGGCGGTGGAGGCCGTCCCCGAGCGCATGGACCTCAAGCTGGAGACCTTCGCCGAGCTGGACAAGGTCCTGGGGGCCCACGCGGTACTCTGCACCAACACCTCCAGCCTCACCGTGGCCCACCTCAGCCCCGTGCTGAGCCCGGAGCGCCTGCCCCGGCTGGCGGGCCTGCACTTCTTCAACCCCGTGCCCGCCATGCCCCTGGTGGAGATCGTCCGCACCCTGGCCACGGACGGGGACACCCTGGCGGCCCTGAAGGGCTTCGTCCAGAGGCTCGGCAAGACCGCCGTGCTGGCGCCCGACGCCCCGGGCTTCGTGGTGAACCGGCTCCTGGTGCCCTACCTGCTGGATGCCCTCCGCTGTGCCGAGCAGAAGCTCGCCACGGTGGAGGACATCGACACGGCCATGAAGCTGGGCTGCGGCCACCCCATGGGCCCCCTGCACCTCAGCGACTTCATCGGCCTCGACACCATGCAGAGCGTGGCCGATGTGATGTTCGAGGCCTTCGGGGAACCCCGGTTCAAGGCTCCGTCCATCCTGCGCCAGCTGGTGGCCGCCGGCCGACTGGGCCGCAAGTCCGGCGCGGGCTTCTACCGCTGGGAGGGCGAGAAGCGCCTGGAGGCCCTCCCGCTCTGAGCCAGCTGGGGTACCCTGGCCCTGATGCTGGACCTGCTGCTGATCCCCGCCGCCATCGTCCTGGCCCTGGCCCTGCGCGCGGTGCGACGGGGCGATCACCGGCTCCACGGCCACCTCATGGCCGCCGCCGCGACGGTGGTCCTCCTCCGGGTGGTCCTCCACCCCCGGGCCCTGGCCTCCCATCACCTGGTCCTCTGGCTGGTGCTCCTGGGCGCCGCCGGAACCACCCTCCTCCTGGGCCGGGCGGCCCTGGCCTGGCGCGAGGGCCGCGGGCGCAGCCCCTGGGTGCCCCGGGTCCACCGGGCCGCCGGGGCCATCACCCTGACCCTGGCGATCCTGGTGCTGGCGGTCTGGTTCCTGAGGAACGCCAGCTAAGTCCTTACCAGCGGTCCTGGACGGTCCGGCCCTCGCGGGCGTGCCTCAGGGCCTTGAGGCCGATGTCGCGGCGGACCTGCATGCCGGGCCAGGTGACCAGCGGCAGGGCGGCCTCGATGGCGGCCCGGGCCGTGGCGAGATCCGGCGCGGAGGTGGCCAGGTTCAGGACGCGGCCCCCGTTGGTGAGCCACTGCCCGGCCTCCTTGCGGGTGCCCGCGTGGATCACGGTGACATCGGGCGTCCCGATGGAGATGGGCACGCCCTTCCTGGCGCCCTCCGGATAGCCCTCCGCCGCCAGCACCACCGTGATGGCCGTGTGGGCCTTCAGCTTCAGGTCCCGGGAGGCCAGCCGGCCCTCGGCCACCTCCAGCAGCAGGGCCGCCAGGTCCTCGTCCAGCAGCTGCATGAGCACCTGGGTCTCGGGATCGCCGAACCGGACGTTGTACTCCAGCAGCTTGGGGCCCGCCGCCGTCCACATGACGCCCAGGAACAGCACGCCCCGGGCCGCGAGGCCGTCCTTCTGGAGGCCGCGCACCGTGGGCTCCACCAGCTCGATCCGCATCCGCTCCACGTCCTCGGGCCGCAGGAAGGGGATGGGCCCGAAGGCCCCCATGCCGCCGGTGTTGGGGCCATGGTCGCCCTCGAAGATGCGCTTGTGGTCCTGGCAGGCGGGGAGCATCGCATAGGCCGCGTGATCCGCATCCACGTCCACCAGCACATGCAGGGAGAGCTCCATGCCGTGCAGGGGTTCCTCGAACACCACCGTACGGCTGGCATCCCCGAACTGCCCCTCCAGGAAGGCCCGGAAGGTCTCCAGGGCCTCGGACTCGCTCTGGGCCAGCACCACGCCCTTCCCCGCCGCCAGGCCGTCGGCCTTGAGGACGATGGGGTACCCGTAGGACCAGCCCCGGATCAGGGCCACGCCCTCAGCCAGGTCGGTGATGGTCTCGCTGGCGGCGCAGGGGATGCCGTGGCGCTGCATGAACGCCTTGGCGAAGGCCTTGCTCCCTTCCAGGTGCGCCGTGGCGGCGTCGTGGCCGAAGACGGGGATGCCCAGGGCCCGCACCGCGTCAGCCACACCGGCCACCAGGGGCAGCTCCGGCCCGGCCACCACCAGATCGGGACGGTTCGTCGCGCACCAGGCCGCCACGGCGGCCGGATCCTCCAGGTCCAGGGCCACACAGCCGCCCAGCTCCGCCAGGGCATCGCTCCCGGGCGCCGAGACCAGCTCCATAGGCCGGGCCGAGGCCCGGAGCTTCAGGGCCAGCGCGTGTTCCCGGCCGCCCGAGCCGAGGAGCAGGATCTTCATGGATGCCTCCGAACCCCAAGTATCGCCCGGTGGAGGCCAGGAGGAGGCCGGGAGGTTGACAGGGGATCGGGAGGTTCTTAATCTTTGTATTGAGATTGAGTCTCTTTATTGGATACCCCATGCCCCGCCCGCCAGCCGCGCCGTCCGATCCCGCCCCCAGCCTTGAGGACCTGATCTACCGGTCCAGCCTCGTCACCAAGGACCCCGCCCTCGGCGCGGGCGATCGGGTCCGCGTGCTGGCCCTGAGCCTATTGGCCTACGGCTCCCTCGGGGCGGTGGCCGTGGGTCTGGGGGCCCGCGCCACGGGCCCGGTGGCGGTACCCCGGACCGTGACCCTCAGCTTCGTGGAGGAGGAGGTGCCGCTCCTGGCCCCGCCGCCCCCTCCGGCCGGGGCGCCCCAGGGCCCCCGCTCCGCAGGGGTGGCCGCGGAGCCCACGCCCGCACTGGTCCCCTGGCCAGAAGCGCCTCCCCGCGACACGCCCGAACCAGCTCCGGCCTCCGGCCCCAGCGCGCCGGCGGGCCCGGCCGGGGGCGTCCCCGGCGGCACGACGGGTGGCATTGCGGGCGGGACGATCGGCGGCACGGTTGGCGGCACGCCCGGGGGCGTGGTCCCGCCGCGCTTCGATGCCGCCTACCTGCAGAATCCGCCCCCGGACTACCCGGCCCTCTCCCGCCGCCTGGGCGAGGAGGGCCGCACGCTGCTGCGCGTGCTGATCTCGCCCGAGGGCCTGCCCCGGGACATCCAGCTCCAGGCCAGCAGCGGCTTCCCCCGCCTGGACCAGGCGGCCCTCCAGACCGTGCGCCGCTGGCGCTTCGTGCCCGCCATGCGCGGCGGCGAGACCTTCGCCGCCTGGGTGCTCGTGCCCATCCGCTTCGACCTCGAATCCTGACCCCAGGCCCTTCCCGGCCCCCCTCCCAACCCCACCCGAACCCGGAGCCCCCATGCTTCCCGCCCGACTTCTGCCCTGCCTCGCCGTGCTGACGGCCATGGCCCAGGAGCCCGCCAAGCCCGAACCCGCCGCCCCCACCCTGGCCGAGGTGAAGGTGAAGGCCGCCAAGACCAAGCCCAAGACCGAGGACCGGGAGTACCAGCCGGTCACCGCCCGCACCGCCACCAAGATCGAGGCGCCGCTGAAGGACATCCCCCAGACCGTGGACCAGGTGCCCGCCGCCCTGCTGAAGGACCAGGGGGCCCGCTCCATCCAGGACGCGCTGAAGAACGTGCCGGGCGTGGGCTTCAGCAGCGGCGACGGCCAGCGCGACCAGGTGACCATCCGAGGCTTCACCGCCATCGGCGACCAGTTCGTGGACGGCATCCGCGACGACGGACTGTACTTCCGCGACCTCAGCAACGTGGAGCGCGTGGAGGTGCTGAAGGGCCCCGCCTCCGTGCTCTACGGCCGCGGCTCCTCCGGCGGCATGATCAACCGCAGCACCAAGCAGCCGGACGGCCAACTCCTCCGGGAGCTGGAGCTGACCCTGGGCACCCTGGGCCAGCGCCGCGCCAGCTTCGACCTGGGCGGCGCGGCGGGGGGGGCCAACTACCGCCTGACCGGCGCCCTGGAGGACTCGGGCGGCTTCCGTGACCAGTCCTTCCTGGAGCGCCAGGCCCTGGCCCCCTCCTTCGGCTGGCGCTTCGGCAAGGACACGAAGCTCACGGTCCAGTTCGACTACCTGCGCGACAAGCGCCTCACGGACTTCGGCATCCCCGGCCTTCTCAGCACGGGCCGCCCGGTGGAGGTTCCCCGCGAGACCTACTACGGCTCCGCCGACGCCCGGAAGGACGACACCAGCCGCTCGGAAGTCTACGGCACCACCGTCACCTTCGAGCACCGCTTCAGCCCGGCCCTCAGCCTCCGCAACGCCACGCGGGCCTACGACTTCGACCTGGACCGCCACAACACGCTGGTGGGCGCCGTGAACGAGGCCGCGGGGACCGTCTCCCTCACCCACGGCGACCTCCGCCGCCAGGAGCGCGGCCTCTTCGACCAGCTGGAGCTGGTGCAGCGGATCAGCACGGGCTCCATCCACCACCAGCTGCTCTACGGCCTGGAGCTGGGCCTCCAGCGCAAGGGGGCCCGGAACTTCTCCTTCGCCAACGCCGTGACCGTGGCGCTCTACGATCCCGTCCTGAAGCCCCTGCCCGCCTTCAACTACGCGGTGCCCGCCGGCGACACGCTGACGCACCAGAAGAGCCTCAGCGGCTACGTCCAGGACCTGGTGGAATTCACCCCGCAGTGGAAGGCCCTGGTGGGCGTGCGCTGGGACCGCTTCGACCAGTCCACCCAGGACTTCAAGGCCCTGAGGACCCTGGCGCGGGTGGACACGGCCTGGAGCCCCCGGGCCGGCCTGGTCTTCCAGCCAACGGAGGTGCAGTCCTACTACCTGTCCTACAGCCGGAGCTTCCAGCCCTCGGCGGAGCTGCTGCCGCTGGCCGTCAACAACGCCGCCGTGGATCCCGAGCGCACCCGCAACTGGGAGCTGGGCGCCAAGTACGACCTCTTCGCCGGCAAGGCCGCCGCCACCGCGGCCCTCTTCAACCTGGAGCGCACGGGCATCAAGAGCACGGATCCGGCCAACCCGGCCCTCCTCATCCCCGTGGGCACCCAGCGCACCAACGGCCTGGAGCTGAGCCTGGGCGGGGAGATCGCCGAGGGCTGGCGCGTGCGCGCCGGCTACGCCCACCTGGATGGCCGCATCACCGGCTCCACCCCGGGCACCAAGGTGAGCGGCGTGCCCATCGAGGGGCACCGCCCCAGCCTCACGCCGGTGGACAGCGGCAACCTCTGGGTCACCTGGGACATCACGCCCGGCTGGGGGGCAGGGCTCGGCCTGAACGCCTCCGGCGACCGCTTCGCCTCCAGCAGCAACCGGGTGCGGCTGGGCTCGTACACCACCGTCGACGGGGCCGTCTACTACCGCTCCCAGCGATGGGACCTGGCGCTGAATCTCAAGAACCTCGCCAACCGGAAGTACATCGTCTCCGGCCACGGCGCCAGCGACCTCCTGCTGGTGCCCGGGGCGCCCTTCAGCGCGGACCTCAGCCTCCGGCTGCGGCTTTAGCCTGTGGCTGGTTCCCGCCGCCTCCTGGTCTGGCTCCGCCGGATCCACGCCTGGGTGGGCCTGGCGGGAGCCGCCCTGGGCCTGCTCTTCGGCCTTACGGGCTTCCTCCTGAACCACCGGGCCGTCATGAAGCTCCCCGGCGGGCGCATCGCCGTGGAGAAGGTCCAGGTCCCGCTGGAGGCGGTGCCCGACGCGCCGGAAACCCTGGCCCGGGACCTGGCCGCCCGCCTGGGCTTCGCCCCGGAGCGGGCCCGGTGGACGGTCCAGGCCCCCCGGCCCGTGCAGTTCGGCGGCGCCCCCGTCACCGCCGCCGGAACCTGGACCATCCTCCTGGGCACCCACACCCGGCAGGTGCGGGCCACCTACCTGCCGGGCAACCGGACGGCGGAGCTGGATTGGCGCCGGGCGGACGCCCTGGGCGCCCTCCAGCGCATGCACAAGGCGGACGCGGGGCACGCTCCGTGGATCCTCCTGGCGGACGCCTTCGCCGGGGCCCTGGTCTTCCTCACCCTCAGCGGCACGCTGCTCTGGACGCGGCTGGCGGGGAGCCGGCTCCTGGCCATGGGCCTGGCCGGCGGGGGCGGCCTGGTCCTCCTGGCGGTGGCCGCCGCGGCCTGGTAGTCAGACGAAGGCCTTCGCCGCCTCGGAGATGGCCAGCACGGCGGGGTGCCGCAGGCGCCGGTCCAGGGTGAGGGCGAAGACCCGCTCCCGGACGTTCTTCGCCGGGCCGAGTCGGCGGACCTGGTACTGGCGCTCCACCTCCCGCGCCAGGGGCGCGGGGGCGGAGAAGAAACCGTGGCCCTTCTGGCCGAAGGTCTTGAGGAGCGCACTGTCGTCGAACTCCCCGCCGATGCGCGGGCGGAGCCCTTCGGACTCGAACCACTGGTCCAGCTGCCGCCGCAGGGCCGTCCCCTCCGGCGGCAGCAGGAAGGGCGCGCCGTCCAGGCAGCGCGGGAAGGTCCCCGGGTGCGCCTTCCGCAGCCCCGCGGTACCGAACACCTGCACCCCGCACTCGCCCAGGAGGTGGCTGAAGGCCCGGACCGGGTTGTTCGGCGGCGGCGGGGCGTCCGAAAGCACGAGGTCCAGCTCGTGCAGGGAGAGCTTGGCCAGCAGCCGCTCCGTCCGATCCTCCAGGCAGACCAGCCGGATGCCCTCGGGCACCTTCAGGGCCGGTTCCAGCAGCCGGTGGACCATGAGCTTGGGCAGGGCATCGGAGATGCCCACGGTCAGGAGGGGCGCCCGTCCTTTGGCCAGCCCCGCCATGGACTCCCTCAGCTCCTGGCCCAGGCCGAAGATGCCGTCGGCATAGCGGAAGGCCGTGCGGCCGGCCTCCGTCAGGACCAGGCCCCGCCCCTGCTTCTCGAAGAGTTTCACGCCCAGCGAGGCCTCCAGCGCCCGGATCTGGGCGCTGAGGGTGGGCTGGGCCAGCCGCAGGCGCTCCGCCGCCCGGGTCACCCCGCCCTCCCGGGCCGTGGTCCAGAAGTAGAGGAGGTGATGGTAGTTCAGCCAGTCCATGCGATGTCTTTCAATACATAGATAATAACTATGTTTTCAATTTTTTTATCTATTTGATCGATGTTTCACCCGCCCTGAAACTGGAGCCCGGAGGCACCATGAACATCCAGATCAGAGCGATCGGAATCCCGGCCACCGAGGCGATCTCAGCCCACATCGAGCGGCGCCTGGCCTTCGCCCTGTCCCGGTTCTCCACCCAGCTCGACCGGGTCCTCGTCCGGTTCAGCGACCTGAACGGCCCCAAGGGCGGGAACGACAAGGTCTGCCAGGTGGACCTCGAGGTGCGGGGGCTGGGGCCTGCCTCCGTGGAGGCCCGGGACGCGGACCTCTACGCCGCCGTGGACCTGGCCGCCGCCAAGGCCGGCCGGAGGGTGGCCCACCTGCTGGACCGGCGCCGGTCCTAGGAGGCTGATCCATGGAGCATCCGGCCCCCTTCCTCCGGTTCCCCCGCCCCGCCCCCGCCGCCCAAAGGAGCGTCTGAATGGAGAGCATCGGTTCGCCCTGGATGTGGGGCGCGTTCATCGCCTTCGTGCTGGGCATGCTGGCCCTGGACCTGGGCGTGTTCCACCGCAAGGCCCACCGGGTGGGGGTCCGCGAGGCCGCCCTCTGGAGCGTCGTCTGGGTCGCCCTGGCCCTGACCTTCAACCTGATCCTGTGGCGGGCCTTCGGCCCCCAGCGCGGGATGGAGTTCCTCACGGGCTACCTCATCGAGAAGGCCCTGAGCGTGGACAACATCTTCGTCTTCGTGCTGATCTTCGGGGCCTTCTCCGTGCCCGACATCTACCAGCACCGGGTGCTCTTCTGGGGCATCCTCGGGGCCCTGGCCCTGCGGGCCCTCTTCGTGGGCCTGGGCGCCGCGCTCATCGCCTCCTTCCACTGGGTGCTCTACCTCTTCGGCGCCTTCCTGGTCATCACGGGCATCAAGATGCTGGTGGCACGGAACCAGGGATTCGATCCCAGGAACAACCCGCTCTTCCGTCTGTTCAGGAAGGCGGTGCCGGCGGTGGAGACCTACCACGGCCCCGCCTTCACCGTCGTGGCGGGCGGGCGCCGCTACGCCACCCCCCTGCTGCTGGTGCTGGTGGCGGTGGAGCTGACGGACCTGGTGTTCGCCGTGGACTCGGTCCCCGCCATCTTCGCCGTCACGCGGGATCCCTTCATCGTCTTCACCTCGAACATCTTCGCCATCCTGGGCCTGCGCAGCCTCTACTTCCTCCTCGCGGGCGTGGCGGACCGGTTCCACCTGCTCAAGGTGGGCCTGAGCCTCGTGCTGGTCTTCGTGGGCCTCAAGATGCTGGTGGTCGAGGCCTACAAGGTTCCCGTGGCCTGGAGCCTCGGCATCATCGGCCTGCTGGTGGGCGGGTCCGTGGCCGCCTCCCTGATCTGGCCCAAAGCACCCCACCCCGCCGGTCCCCCGGCGACCCCCTGAAAGGAGCCCCCATGCCCATCAAGCCCAGCACGCCGGAAGAAGAGTTCTTCGCCCGACAGGAATGGGAGCGGAAGCGCGCGCTCGCCCAGACCCGGGAGCAGGCCCTGAAGGAGGAGGAGCGGAAGGCGCTCCGCGAGCGCCACTGGATGCGCTGCCCCAAGTGCGGCATGGAGCTGGTGGAGATCGCCTACCAGGGCCACCAGATCGACCAGTGCTCCTCCTGCCGGGGCGTGTGGCTCGACGCCGGCGAACTCGAAGCCCTCTCGAAGGCCGAGGACACCGGCTTCCTGGGAAGCCTGGGACGCCTCTTCAAAGACTGACGGCTCGCCCCCCTGGAACCCCGGGTCGCCCTCGCCAGCTCCGGTCCGTCCCGGAACCCTGGCCGGGGCCCGGGGTTCCCCCATGTTGTGCCTCATCCCCAACCCCGGCCGGGCCCAGTCCCCGGCCCCTGCCCGGAGGCACCATGCATCGCTTCTCCACATCCCTCATGGTGGCCGCTGCGGTCTTCGCCGGCCCGGCGCTCTACGCCGAGGACTTCATGCCGCTGATGAAGACCACCCAGGCCACCTGGCCCGCCAAGCAGCACATCGGCGTGATCTGCGACTACTCGGCCAGCCGCGACGAGGTGCTGGCCCTGGCGCGGGCCGCCGGCGAAGGCGCCTTCATCACCGTGGCGGACACCCGCAGCCCGGACAAAGCCGTGCCCGCCGCCCACCTCATCGCCAACCACCAGGCGGACTATGTGGTGCTCCTGCCCAGCGACCGCGCCTTCCGGGACGGGTCCATCGGCGCCACCAAGGCCATCTCCCAGCTCGCGAAGCGGGGTGTGCCGGCCATCGGCACCACCCCGGTGGCCCTGAAGCAGGGGGCGGTGTTCAGCGTGGGTGAGGGCACGAAGGGCGAGCTGCTGGTGACGGACCGGCTCATCGGAACCGTGGACGTGATCCTGCCCAGCCGCGGCATGGTCCTGAAGGGGGCCCTGGTGCTCCGCGAGCCCGGCATGGCCACCATCGCGGTCAGCGCCGCGGAATGATCCCCCCGCCACGGGAAGGCCCGGCCCCGCGCCGGGCCTTCCTCTGTCAGAGCCACTCCCCGAACTGGTCCCGGTAGGTGCGGCTGAGGGTGAGGCGGGTGCCGTCGCGCATGATCACCAGGTGATCGCCGCCGGTCCAGGGCTGGAACTCCCGGATACAGTCCAGGTTCACGATGGCCGACCGGTGGATGCGCCTGAACCGCGCGGGATCGAGCTTCGCCAGCAGGCCGGTCATGGTCTGGCGGACCAGGTGGGAGGTGCCCTCGACATGGAGGCGGACGTAGTTGTCCTCGGCCTCGATCCACTGCACGGCCTCCGTCCGCACCAGGACGTGGCGATCCCCCGCGCGCACGAGGAGCCGGTCCGCCCAGGGGCGGTCCCGGCCCAGGCTGGCCATGAGGGCCTCCAGGTCCGGCCCTTTCTGCCCGGTGGGGGATCGGCACCAGCGCCGGGCCCGCTCGAGGGCCTGGTGGAACCGCTCCGGCGAGAAGGGCTTCAGGAGGTAGTCCACGGCGTGGACCTCGAAGGCGCGCAGGGCGTGCTGATCGTAGGCGGTGATGAAGAGGGTGGGCGGCATGCGGTCCGGCCCCACGGCCTCCACCACGCCGAAGCCGTCCAGCTCCGGCATCTGGATGTCCATGAAGACCAGGTCCGGGGCCAGCTCTTCGATGGCCTTCACCGCCTCCAGGCCGTTGGCGCACTCTCCCACGACCTCGATGTCCGTGGACCGGCGGAGCAGGTGCCGGATGCGCTGGCGGGCCAGCATCTCGTCGTCGACCACCAGGGCCCGGAGGTTCACGGCGTGGCCCCGCTCGCATCCCCCAGGGGCAGCCGGAGCGCCACCAGGGTGCCCCGGCCGGGGGCGCCCAGGATATCCAGGCGGTAGAGCCCCTTGTAGATCAGGCCCAGCCGCGCCCGCACATTGCCCAGGCCCACGCCCTCCCCGCCCGGCTGGAAGCCCTTGCCGTCGTCCTGGACCTCCAGCGCCAGGTGTTCCGAATCCCGGACCGCCCGGAGCCGCAGCATCCCACCCCGGGAGCGGTCCGAGAGACCGTGCTTGAGCGCATTCTCCACCAGGGGCTGGAGGATAAAGCTGGGCACCCGCAGGTCCTGCACGGTGGCGGGGGCGTCCACCTCGACCCGCAGCCGGCCCTGGAACCGCACCTGCTCGATGGACAGGTAGGCCTGGATGAAGGCCAGCTCCTTCCACAGGGGCACCATCTGGTCCGGTGTCGCCTCCAGGGTCATCCGCAGGAAGTCCCCGAGCCGGCTGATCATGTCGTCAGCACCGTCGGGGTCGGTGTGGACCAGGGCGGAGATGGAGTTGAGCGTGTTGAAGAGGAAGTGCGGCTGGAGCTGCATGCGCAGGGCCTGGTTCCGCGCCTCGGCGAACCGGGCTTCCAGGCGCGCGGCCTCCACCTCGCGGGCCTGGTACTTCCGGTAGATCCGGAGTCCGTGGAAGGCCGCCACCACCGCCCACATGAAGAGCAGGTTCGTGTGGAAGTAGGCCCGGTAGAACCTCGGCAGCCCCTTCCGGATCATGGCCATGTCCAGGGGCTTCCCCCGGCCTTCCATGACGAGGGAGATCAGGTAGGCCAGGAACAGCCCCAGGATGGCCACCAGGACGCTGGCCAGCAGGTGGAGGACCCAGGTCCGCCACTGGCCCCAGGCGAAGGACTCGATGGGGTGCCGGTCCGCCAGCCGGATCAGGAAGAGGCCCGCCAGCGCCCAGACCGCGTTCTGGAGCAGGTTCATCCCCAGGAGCCGCAGGAACGACTCGGCCGGATACATGACCATGTCCCAGGTGGCCATGTAGAGGCCCATCAGGCCCCAGATGCCCCAGTACCATCGCCACCTGCCGAGCGCGGGTTCCATGGTCCAAAGCTAGGGAGGATGGCCTGCCCCCGCCAGGAAAGCTGGGGCGAACCGAGGGATTCCGGGGGCGGTCCCGGCCCCCGGGGGCCGGGACGCGGGAACCTGCCCCCGGATCCCCCAATCGGAGTAGGATGGGCGCCGCCGGGAGGTCACCATGGCCACGATCACCCTGAACGGGAACCCCACCCACACCTCCGGCGAGCTGCCCATCGTCGGCTTCGCCGTCCCCGCCTTCAGCCTCACCCGCACGGACCTCCGTGACCTCAGCAGCGCGGACCTGGCCGGGAAGCGGGTGGTGCTGAGCATCTTCCCCAGCCTCGACACCGCCACCTGCGCCAAGAGCATGCGGAGGTTCCACGAGCTCACGGCGGACCTCAGCGACGCGCTCCTGCTGTGCGTCTCCATGGACCTGCCCTTCGCCCAGGACCTCTTCTGCGGAACGGAGCACCTCGAGCGGGCGATCCCGGCGTCCGCCTTCCGCCACCCGGAGTTCGGCCGCGACCTTGGCGTCACCCTCGTGGACGGCCCCCTGCGCGGACTCCTCGCCCGGGCCGTGGTGGCCATGGACGAGAACGGCACCGTCATCCACGCGGAGCTGGTGCCCGAGGTCACCCAGGAGCCGGACTACGAGGCCGCCATCCATGCCATCCGCAGCCACCACCATCCCTGCCCGGAGGATGCGCTGGAGAGCACGGAGTAGGTGTTCCGATCAGGCCCTGGGAAAAGACTCCACGAAGGACACGAAGGCGCCCCCCGGGCGCGAGCAGATCACGAAGATAAAGGAGAGAAACCCCCCGTCTTCGTGATCTTGTCTTACCCTTCGTGTCCTTCGTGGAGATCCTTTCCTCTCAAACCTTGGCCATGAGCCTCGCCCGGGTATAAGGGATCAGCCCGCCGGCGTCCATGATCCCCTTGCGGGCGGCGGGGAGCCTCACCTGGTCGTAGGCCCTGCCGGTGGTCTTGTTCAGCACCTGATCCGCCGTGATCTCCAGGTCATCGCCTTCGCTGGCCTCGATGCCGGGGCAGATCACCACCTGGAGGCCCAGGTTGATGCTGTTCTGGAGGAAGATGCGCGAGATGCTCTTGGCGACGATGGCGACCTCGTGGCCCTTGAGCGTGGAGCAGGCCTGCTCGCGGCTGGAGCCGCAGCCGAAGTTCTCGCCGCCCACGATGATGGAGCCCGCCGGGAAGGCCTTGGCCTTCAGCTTCGCGTTGAAATCGGTGCGATCGAAGAACGCGAACTGGGGCGTCTCTGTGGGCAGCACCGTGGCCATGAAGCGGCCGGGGTAGATGTCGTCCGTGCTGATGTCGTTGCCGAGCGTGATGATGACCTTGGGCATGGGAGACTCCGTGTCATGGGAAAGGATCCACCACCGAGGCACAGAGAACGCGGGAGAATCACGGAGAAGAATGGCCATCAGATCATTCCTCGGTGTTCTTTTCTCAGCGCCCTCCGTGCCTCCGTGGTGGATCAGTTCATGGTGCGGGGATCGGTGATGGCGCCGGTGATGGCGGAGGCGGCTGCCACGGCGGGGCTGCAGAGGTAGACCTCGCCCGTGGGATTCCCCATGCGGCCCTTGAAGTTGCGGTTGGTGGTGCTGAGGGCCACCTCGTGGTCGCCCAGCGCGCCTTCATGCACGCCCAGGCAGGGGCCGCAGCCCGAGTTCATGACCACGGCGCCGGCCTTCATGAGGTCGTGGACGATGCCCCGGTCGAGCGCCTTCGCGAAGATCTTGCTGGAGGCCGGGAACACCAGCATGCGGGTGCCCTCGGCCACCTTCTTCCCGCGCAGGATGCCGGCGGCGATCTCCAGGTCGTCCAGGCGGCCGTTGGTGCAGCTGCCGATGACGATCTGCTGGACCTTCGTGCCCGCCACGGCGTCCACGGGCTTCACGTGATCCACCATGTGGGGGCAGGCGATCTGGGGCACCAGCGTGGAGACGTCGATCTCCACGGTCTGGCAGTAGGTGGCGTCCGCGTCCGGCGTCGTGCAGGGGATGGCCTCGGTGACGCCCGCCTCCTCCCGCAGGTAGCGCACGGTCTCCTCGTCGCCGGGCACGATGCCCGAGGTGGCGCCGGCCTCCACGCTCATGTTGCAGATGGCGATGCGCCCGCTGGTGCTCATCTTCCGGATGGTTTCGCCGTGGAACTCCAGCACCTTGTAGTTGGCGCCCTGGGCCGTGAGCTTGCCGATGAGGTGGAGGATGAGGTCCTTGGGGCCCACCATGGGCGGGAACTCGCCCTTCACCACCACCTTGATGGTGGCGGGCACCTCGATGTTGACGGCAATGCCCAGGCTCCACACCGAGGCCATCTCCGTCGCGCCGATGCCGAAGCTGAAGGCGCCGAGGGCCCCGTGGCTGGTGGTGTGGGAGTCGGTGCCCACCACCACGAAACCCGGCCGGACATAGCCGTACTCGGGGAGGATCTGGTGGCAGATGCCGCCCACGTCGCCGCGCACATCGTGGAACTTCGTGATGCCGTGGGCCGCCACGAACTCGCGGATCTTCTTCTGGTTCGTCGCGGTCTTGGGGGACTCGGCCGGCACGCGGTGATCGAAGATGATGGCGATCCGCGAGGGATCCCAGATCTTCGGCGCCAGGCCGGTGCCCTCGAACACTTCCTGGAACTGGTTGATCACCAGCGCCGCGTTCTCGTGGGACATGGCGAGGTCCACCTTGGGCTCCACCACATCCCCGACTTTCACGGACGGCAGGCCCGCCGCGCGGGCCAGGATTTTCTCGACAACGGTCATGCCCATGGGAACCTCCTCAGATCACACCCTTGGTTTTGAGCTCTGCCTGCTCGGCCTCAGAGAGGCCGAGCAGGGAATAGATCTGCCGGTTGTGCTCGCCCAGCGCCGGAGGCGGAGCGTCCACGGAGCCCGGCGTCTTCTCGAAGAGGGCCGTGAGCCCGAACACCTCGATCTCGCCCACGCCCGCGACCTGCACCTTCTTCAGCACATCCCGATGCTTCACCTGCGGCTGCCGCAGCGCGTCTTCCAGCCCCAGAATCTCCCCGCTCGGAACATCCTTCGCATTGAGCGCTTCTACCCAGAAACCGGTAGGTTTCTGGGCCAACCGAGCCTCCAATAGCGGCGTCAACTCCCGCCGGTTCTTCTTGCGGGTGTCCCGCTCCTGGAACCGGGGATCTGTCTTCAGCTCGGGCACCTCCAGCACGTCGCAGACCGCCTCCCACTGCTCCTGCTTGTTGGCGGCAATGTTGATGTGGCCATCCTGGGTGCGGAAGGTGCCGCTGGGCGCGGCGGTGAAGTTGTCATTGCCCATGAGCACGGGCTGCTCGCCGCCGATGAGGAGGTTGGCCGCCACCCAGCCCATGAGGGGCATGATGCTGTCCAGCAGGGCGATGTCGATGGCCTGCCCCTGCCCCGTGCGCTCCCGGTGGAAGAGCGCCGCCATCACGGCAAAGGCCGCGTTCAGGCCGCCCACGGTGTCGCAGACGGGAAAGCCCGTGCGCAGCGGGCTCAGGCGCTCGTCGCCGTTCACCGCCATCTCGCCTGACAGCCCTTGGATGATCTGGTCGTAGGCGGGTTTCAGCGCGTCCGGCCCCGTCTGGCCGAACCCGGAAATGGCGCAGTAGATGAGGCGCGGATTGATCTCGGCGAGGGCCTTGTAGCCGATGCCCAGCCGATCCATGACGCCGGGGCGGAAGTTTTCCACCACCACGTCCGCGTCCTTCACCAGCCGGCGGAACAGCTCCTTGCCCTCGGGGCTCTTGGTGTTCAGCGTGATGGACTTCTTGTTGCAGTTCTGGGCCAGGAAGCTGGTGCCCATGAGCTTCTTGTTCAGCTCGGGCACGATGCCCAGCTTGCGCGCCAGGTCGCCGTCCTTGGGGTTTTCGACCTTGATGACCTCGGCACCCAACAGCGCCATGTGGAGCGTCGTGAAGGGACCGGAGAGGACGTTCGTCAGGTCCAGGACTTTGATGCCTTCGAGAATCTTCACCATCGACCTACCTCAAAAGCGATTGGAGCCACGGATGAACACGGATGGACGCAGATGAAGAAAAGGCATCCGTGTTCATCTGTGTTCATCTGTGGCAGATTCTGTTTTTTTCGATGACAGACTTTGAATCGGTCCAGTTTTGTAGACACACCCCGGCAAGTCACGCCCCACCTGACTGGCAACATCCGTGGCCACGCTGATGAGGGCTCCGAGGTCGATGTCCTCGCGAAGGCCCGTGCGCTGGAGGCCATGGACCAGGTCCTCCGTGGCCACATTTCCCGCGGCCACCTTGGTGAAGGGGCATCCGCCCAGGCCCCCGAAGCTGGTCTCGATGGCCGTGGCGCCGGCCTCCATGGCCGCGTAGACGCTGGCCATGCCCAGGCCGTAGGTGTTGTGGATGTGGGCCGTCACCTCGGCGGCGGGGTCCAGCTCCAGCACCCTCCGGACGTAGCGGCGCACCTGGTCCGGGTGCGAGTGGCCGGCCGTATCGGCGAGGCTGATGGAGGTGAGTCCGGCCTCCAGGTAGGCGGCCACGATCCCCATCACGCGCTCTTCAGGGATGGCCCCCTCGAAGCCGCAGCCGAAGGCGCTCTGCACGCTCACCTGCACCTTCCGCCCTGCGGCCTTGGCCTCCAGGGCCGTGGCGATGATGCGGCGCTGCGCCTCTTCGCTGCCCATGCCCGTGTTCTTCAGGCTGTGGGTCTCCGACGCGGACACGCCCATGCAGATGAGTGGCACGCCCACCTCGAGGGCCCGCGCCAGCCCCTTCTCGTTGAGCACCAGACCCGACAGCAGGGCCCCGTGGGATTCCTTCGCGAGGATGCGGAACAGGTCATCCGTATCCGCCATCTGCGGCACCTTGTCACCGCGCACGAAGGAGCCCACCTGGACGATGTCCACGCCCGAGTCCGCCACGCGGCGGATCCAGTCGAGCTTGACTTCCGTCGGCACCACCGCCGCTTCGACCTGGAGGCCGTCGCGGGGACCGACTTCGTGGATGAGGATGTGGTTCAAAGGATCACCTGCGGAGGTTTGCCACGGATGAACACGGATAAACACGGATGAGTGCAAGCGACCTTGATCTATCTGAGTTCATCCGTGTTCATCCGTGGCAGAAGATCAAAGCTTTCGCGCAATGGCCTCGCCCATGTCGAGGGTGGTGGCCTTGCCACCCATGTCGTACGTGCGGACCTGGCCCTCGGCGATGACGGCGGCCACGGCCTTCTCGAGGCGGGCGCCCTTCTCGGTCTCGCCCAGCCAGTCGAGCATCATCTTGGCGGCCAGGATGGTGGCGATGGGGTTCACCTTGTACTGGCCGGCGTACTTGGGTGCACTGCCGTGGCTGGGCTCGAAGACGGCCAGCTTCTCACCGATGTTGCCCGAGCAACCGAAGCCGAGGCCGCCCACCATCTGCGCCGCCAGGTCGCTGATGATGTCGCCGAAGAGGTTGGTGGCCACCATGACGCCGTAGTTCTTGGGGTTCTTCAGCATCCACATGGTGATGGCGTCCACGTTGGCGTCATCCATGGCGATGCCCGGATACTCCTTGGCGATGCGCTTGCCGGTCTCCAGGAACATGCCCTCCGTGGCACGCACCACGTTGGCCTTGTGGATGACGGTGACCTTCGGATAGTTGAACGTCTTGGCGTACTCGAAGGCCGCGCGGATGATGCGATCGCAGCCCTTCTTCGTGTTCACCTTGCAGGTGATGGCGAACTCGTCGCCGGGAATGTCGGCGAAGTGGCCGAAGGGCTTGCTCAGCGCCTTCAGGGTCTGCTTCAGCTCATCCGGCACGGGGCTGAACTCCACACCCGAGTAGAGGTCCTCGGTGTTCTCGCGGAACACCACCATGTCGATGCCGTCCTGGTAGTTCAGGGGGTTGCCCGGGTAGGCCTTGCAGGGACGCAGGCAGGTGTAGAGGTCGAACATCTGCCGCATGCGGACGATGGGGCTGCGATACACGAGGCCCTTGCCCTTCAGCTCGGGCACCAGCTCCGCCTCGGCGTCCTTCACGGGCTTGGAGGTGATGGCGCCGAACATGGCAGCGTGGCTCTGCTTGAGCAGATCGATGGTGCGCTGGGGGAAGGATTCGCCTTCCGTGCGCCAGAACTCCCAGCCGATGTCGCCGTGGGTGTACTTCGCGTCGAATTTGAGGGCATCGAGGCAGATCTTCGCGGCCTCCATGACTTCCACGCCCACACCGTCACCGGGCAGCCACGCGATGTTGAACTGGCTCATGATCAGGCTCCTTCGCAAGGGGTCTGCGGATGCGGCGCGGCCTGCGCCGGAAACGCCCAATCATGACCTCCCCGTTAAGTTCGGGCCCGGTCCGCCGTCACAAATCCTGCCGAAATACCCCGTTTCGGCTCTATGGACCTACAGATCGTCAAAACTACTTGGCGGCCAGCCAGCTGTCGCCGGTGCGAACCTCGGCTGCCAGCTTCACGCCCAGGGGTCCCAGATCATCGGCACCCTCCATGGCCTCCTTCAGCAGGGCCGAGGCATGCTCCACCTCCGCCGGAGGCGCCTCCAGGAGCAGCTCGTCGTGGACCTGGAGCAGGAGGCGCGCCTGGAGGCCCGAGGCCTGGAGACTGCGGTGCAGGCACACCATGGCCCGGCGCATGAGGTCCGCCGCCGTGCCCTGCACGATGGTGTTCACGGCCTCCCGCAGGCCCTGGGCCTGGAACTGCTTGTTGGGGCTCTCCAGCTCGGGGATGCGCCGGATGCGGCCCCAGTGGGTGCGCACCAGGCCCTCGGCCAGAGCCTTCTCCTTGGCCCCCTCGATCCAGGCGGCCACCTTGGGCATGCGCTCGAAGTAGCGCTCGATGAAGGCCTTGGCCTCCTTCTGGCTGACGCCGATGTTGGCCGCCAGCGCGAAGGCCCCCTGGCCGTAGAGCAGGCCGAAGTTCACGGCCTTGGAGGCGCTGCGCTGCTCGGAGGTGACCTGGTCCATGGGCACGTTGAACACTTCCGAGGCCGTGCGGCGGTGAATGTCCTCGCCAGCGGCGAAGGCGCCCAGCAGCACGGGGTCCTCGGCCAGAGCCGCCACCACGCGCAGCTCGATCTGGCTGTAGTCCGCGTCCAGCAACACCCAGCCGGGCTCGGGCACGAAGGCGCCGCGGATGAGGCGGCCCTCCTCCGTGCGGATGGGGATGTTCTGCAGGTTGGGATCGCTGGAGGCCAGCCGCCCCGAGGCCACGGCCGCCTGGTGCAGCCGCGTGTGCACCCGGCCCGTAACGGGGTTCACCATCTGCGGCAGGGCTTCCACGTAGGTGCCCAGCAGCTTCACCATCTGCCGGTGGCGCAGCAGCTCGCTGGCGATCTCGGCGCCCTGCTTCTCCGCCAGCTCCTGGAGCACGTCCTCGTCTGTGCTGGGGGCCTTGGTCTTGCCGGTGTACTTGACGGGTTTGAAGCCCAGCTTGCCGAAGAGGATGCCGCCCAGCTGCGTGGGGCTGTTGAGGTTGAAGGCCTCGCCGGCGAGCTCGACCACGCGCGTTTGCGCCCGTTCGCGCTCGGCGCGCATACGCGCGCCGAGTAGGGAAAGGACCTCCAGGTCTAAGCGGACGCCGTGGCCCTCCAGGGCGGCCAGCACGTCCACCAGTGGCAGGTCCACCTCCTCGTAGAGGCGCTTCAGCTGATCGTCCGTGAGCCTCGCCCGCAGCTTGTCGCAGAGCTGAAGGGCCAGGTCCGCATCCTCGGCGGCGTACTGCACGGCCTGCTCGAACACCGCCTCGTCGAAGCGCTTCTGGGCCTTGCCCTTCCCCACCACCTCCTCGAAGGCGATGGGCTTCAGATCCAGGTGGCGCACGGAGAGGTCGTCCAGGTTGTGGCGGACGCCGCTGTCCAGGAGGAAGCTCAGCACCATGCTGTCGTCGGCCAGGCCCGCCACGGGCAGGCCGTGGCGGGACAGGACCTGCAAGTCGTACTTGAGGTTCTGGCCGCACTTGCCCACGGAAGGATCGGCGAACAGCGGAGCCAGCACGCGCCGGGCCTCCGCAAAGGGGACGTTGCGGGGGTCGAGGTGGGGCGCCAGCTCGGCGAAGAAGGCGACCGCATCGCCCCGCAGGTCCAGCAGGGAATCCGGCAGTCCCGAGTCCGGGAGCAGGCCGGGCAGCGAGCCTTCCGTATCCGCCGTGGCGGGCTTGAGGTGGGCCAGGGGCACGTAGAGACCCTCGTTGGGCGTCCACGCCAGGCTCAGGCCCACGAGGTGACCCCGGGTGGGGTCGATGCTGGTGGTTTCGGTGTCAAGGCCGAAGCGCCCCGCCGCGCGGCAGGCGGCCACGGCGGCTTCCAGGTCCGCCGCGGTGGCCGCGGCGCGGTATTTCCGTGCGCTGCCCGCCTCCTTGGCGCTCTGGGTGAACTCCTTCGTGAGCGTCTGGAAGCCGAGGGCCTTGAAGGTCTCCCGGGCCCTGGCCTCGTCCACGCCGGGATAGACGAGATCCTTCGGATGCAGGGGCAGGTCGAGGTCGGTCACCACCGTGACCAGGCGCTTGGTGAGGTCCAGCCAGCCGGCCTCGGAATCGAGGGCGGCCTCCAGGCCCTCCCGCTGCTTGGGTTTCAGATCCGCCTTGGCGGCGATGACGCCGTCCAGGCTGCCGTGCTTCTCCAGCAGCAGGGCGGCACCCTTCTCGCCGATGCCGGGCACGCCCTTCACGTTGTCCGAGGCGTCTCCCACCAGGCTGAGGAAGTCCACCACCTGCTCGGGCCACACGCCCATGCGGGCCTTCACGCCCTCGCGGTCGTGCCAGACCTCGCCCTCCTTGGTGTTCAGCACCTGGATCTTCAGGCCGTCGTCCACCAGCTGGAGCAGGTCCTTGTCGGGACTGACGATGACCGCCGGCAGGCCGCTGGCGGCGGATTCCCGCGCCAGGGTGCCCATGACATCATCCGCCTCGAAGCCGGACAGCTCCACGATAGGGATGGAGAGCGCCTCCACCAGCTGACGGATCATGGGGATCTGCGGGCGCAGGTCCTCGGGCATCTCCGCCCGGTTGGCCTTGTACTCCGGATAGAGCTCGTGCCGGAAGGTGGGCCCGGGCATGTCGAACACGCAGGCGATGTGCGTGGGCTGGTGCTTCTCCAAGAGCTGGAGCACCAACCGCGTGAAGGTGTACGCCGCCCCGTTCTTCAGCCGCGGGTTGGCGAAGTAGGCCCGAAAAATGAAGGCGAAGGTGTCGACGAGGTAGAGGCGGTCTTCGGACATGCCCCCAGTCTGGCACCACTTTCCCCGGCCGCCCCGGCCCACACCCTGCGGGAGAGGGCGGATCGGCCGCGTCGTGGACGGGCTTCCTCGAGGGCCTTGACAGCACGAACGATCGTTCTATTTTTATGAAACACGCTGGATTCGCCCATGACCCCATCCTCTCCTGAACCCCTGGTCCCCCACCCCGCCCACAAGGGCGCGCTCACACGCCAGGCCATCCTCCAGGAGGCCATGGATCTGGCCTCGGTCAACGGGCTGGAAGGCTTGACCATCGGCTCCCTGGCCGAGGCCACGAACCTCAGCAAGAGCGGCCTCTTCGCCCATTTCGGTTCCAAGGAGGAGCTCCAGCTGGCCACCGTCCAGGCGGCTCGCGCGGTCTTCATCGAACAGGTCTTCGGGCCCGCGCTCACCGCGCCCCGCGGGGTCAAGCGGCTCTGCGCGGTTCTGGCCGCCTGGCTGGACTACGCGGAGCGGGAGATGTTCCGGGGCGGCTGTTTTTTCGCCGCGGTTTCCGTCGAATTCGACAGCCGCCCGGGCCCCGTGCGGGACATGGTGACGGTCTGCATGGATGACTGGCGCACCAGCCTCGCGCGCCTGGTGCGCGAAGCCAGAGAGTGCGGCGAGCTCTCGCGCGGCGCCGACCCCGAACAACTGGCCTTCGAGTTCGGGGCGCTGGCCCTGGGCGCCAACGGGGCCTTCCAGCTCCACCGGGATCATCGGTGCTTCGCCATGGCCCGCCGCGCGATCAAAGAGCGCCTGAAGGTCTTCGCCGCTCCGGGCCTCCGCATCCCCTCCTTCTGACGAGCCTCCCATGACCCGCCAAGCTGGCCGCTCCATCCAGGCCCAGACACTCAAGCTGGGCTTCCACGCCCTCCGCGCCCTGTCCTCGAACCTCGCCCATCGAGGGGCCGAGCGCCTGTTTTCCACCCCGCGCCGGCGGAAGGAGACCGGGGTCGAGCGGGTGGCCCTGGGGCGTGCGCGTACATTCCACTTCCATTCGGGGGGCCTCCGGCTCCGGGCCCACGCCTGGGGCGAAGGCCCGGCCGTGCTCTGCCTCCATGGGTGGGAGGGCCAGGGGCTCCAGTTCCATGCCTTCGTCGAACCCCTGGCCAAGGCCGGATTCTCCACTCTGACCTTCGACCAGCCCGGGCATGGCGGCTCCCAGGGCCGGCGCAGCGGCCCCCGTGAGTGGGCCCAGGCCATCCAGGACCTGGTGGCTCGAGTGGGCCCCATCCACGGAGCGGTGGCCCACTCGCTTGGCGCCGCGGGAGCCGCCCTGGCCGTGGACCAGGGATTGCACATGCCGCGCATCGTTCTCCTGGCACCCCCCGCCGGGCCCGATCGCTACTACTGCACCCTCCTGTCCCTGCTGGGCTTCCCCGAGGCCGAGCATGTGGCGGCATTCCAGGCCTATGCCGGCCGCACCGGACTCCCCCCTGAACGGATCCGAATCCAGAGCCTGGCCACCCGGATCGCCGCGCCTCTGTTGGTGATCCACGACCGCCTGGACCGCGAGGTGCCCTGGTCCGAGGGAGCCGCCATCGCCGCCGCCTGTCCCGGGGCCATCCTGCGCACCACGGAGGGCCTGGGCCACCGCCGGATCATCCGCGATCCCTGGGTGATCGAGCAGACGATCGCCTTCCTCGGTGAGGCGGCCCCGCAGGAGAAGATCCCCTACCATGGCGAGGGCCTCCGCAGCCTGGAGTGGCACCTCTTCCACCGTGACCTCCAGGGGAGGCTGCTCGATCCCGGAGCCTGAACCACTCCGCCTCGGCACTCCAGAATCTGGGTCAG
This sequence comes from Geothrix fermentans DSM 14018, assembly GCF_000428885.1. Classification (GTDB taxonomy): domain Bacteria; phylum Acidobacteriota; class Holophagae; order Holophagales; family Holophagaceae; genus Geothrix; species Geothrix fermentans. Next base: position 701,803 of record NZ_KE386810.1, read on the forward strand.
CCCAGTCCGTAGGCCCGGCGCAGGATCCGCTCCCACCAGGCGGCGGGCAGGAGGGCCTTCAGCTTGCCCACCCAGAAGGCATCCCGGCCGATGACCACGCGCCGCGGGGGATGGTCGGCCACCAGGGCCCGCAGGATCCTGCGGGCACAGCGCTCCGCGTCCATGGCGAAGCGCTCGCCCTGGCGCTTCCGCACGGCCAGGTAGCGCGCAAGGATCGCCTCGTACCGGGTGCCCTTGGCCCGCTCGGGCAGATCCCCCCAGGCCTTCGTCAGGGTTTCCCTGAACTCCGTGCGGATGGCGCCGGGCTCCACCAGCACGACGGCCACCTCCTCCCCGACTTCCAGCCGCAGGCTCTCCGCCAGGGCCACCACCGCGTGCTTGGAGGCGTTGTAGGGGCCGGCCAGAGGGATGGACAGGCGACCCAGCATGGACGCCACCTGCAGGATCCGCGCGCCGGGCACCCGCCGCAACAGAGGCAGGAAGGCGTTCGTCACCTGGTGCAGGCCGATCACATTGGTCTCGAATTGCGCGCGGAGTTCCTCCGCGCGGAGAAGCTCGAGCGGGCCCACCTGGCCGTAGCCGGCGTTGTTGACCAGGGCTTTGAGGTGCAGGTCGGCGCAGGCGGCAGCCGCCGCCGCGATGCTGGCACCATCCGTCACATCCAGGGAGAGCAGCCGGAGGTCGTCGCCCGGCGGCAGGTCCGCCAGCGTTTCCGGCCGCCGCGCCGTGGCCACCACGCCCCACCCCGCCGCGCGGCAGAGCGGCACCAGGGCCCGCCCGATGCCCGTCGAACACCCTGTGATGAGCACCCAGTTCCGCATGCAGCCATCTTTCCACATGCTGCGAAACGGGGCGCCGATGGCGCCCCGTTTCGCAGACGGATGGATCGATTACTTCTTCTTGGCCGGAGCCTTGGCGGCGGCCTTGCTCTCGATCTTGGTGGCCACCTGCTTGTAGGTGACGGTCACCTTGTCGCCGACCTTGAGGGCTTCCTTGCCGGCGGTGCCGCCGTCGGTGTAGAAGCGCCAGGCCTCCTTGCCGAGGTCCAGGGTGAAGCTGTCGGGGGCCACTTCCTTCACGGTGCCGGTCTTCTGGTAGCTGACGGCTGCGGCGGCCCAGCCGAGGGCGGCGCCCAGGATGGCCGTGGCCGAAAGAACGGCAAGCGACTTCATGCGCATGAGGCTCTCCTTGAAAAGGTGCCCCCAGGCTAGCAGTCCCCCATGAAAGGGCAAGAACTACACGATGGCCAGCAACCCCACGAGCCAGAAGCTCAGGTCCACGCTCAGCTCGAAGCGGTGTTTCCCCGTCGTGAAGCGCTCGTGGTAGAGCCACAGGTACAGCACCGGGTAGGCCGCGCAGGCCACCAGCACCAGGGCCACCGCCAGGGGATGCCCGTGCTGGCGGTTCTCGAAGGTGAGCCAGAGGGTGCCCGCCAGCAGCGTCCCCAGCAGGGCCAGCAGCACCGCCTTGGTGGTGGCCTTCCCCATGAAGATGGGCAGGGTCTCCTTCCCCACGATCTGGTCGTTCTGCATGTCCCGGATCTCGTAGATGACCGTGCGCACGAAGGTCAGCACGCCCACCAGGAACATGGCGGCGAAGGCGCGCAGGTCCCAGATGCGGCCCTCCTGCCAGACCGGCATGATGACGGCCACCGTGGCCAGGGCCAGGGCCACCACCACGTCCTTGGAGCCCGGAATATTCCGCAGGCTGAAGGCGCGGCTCCCCAGGGTGAAGCGCCGCTTGTAGGCGGCGCCGACCAGGACGGCGCCCGCGGCCACTGCCAGGGCCTTGGGGCCCAGGCTGGCCGCCAGTCCCAGGGTGAGGGCCAGGGCCACCAGGCCCGTGGTCATCAGGACCCTGCGGTTGCGCTCCAGGAACCGCGCCCGGGCCGGCCCCTTGGCGCCGAGGCCCAGGGGATCCAGGAAGGGGCTCAGCAGGTACATGGCCAGCACGTAGGTGCCCGCGAGGAGGGGATAGCGCCAGCCCAGATGCAGGCCCAGCCACTTGTGGACGCCCAGGGTCATGAGCGCCACGCCGATGGCCAGCAGCGATGAGCTGCCGAAGGCGGCCTGGAGGAAGCTGCGCCAGCGGCTCGGACCGTCGCCCAGCTGCTCCAGCACATCCACCACCTCGTCCACCAGCCAGGTGGGCGTGGAGGCGCCGGCGAGGACCCCCACGGTCTCCCGGCCCGAGAACATCCCGAGGTCCAGCTCCGCTGCCGTCTCCACGTACTGGACGGGCTTGCCGTAGTGGTGGGCCAGCTCGGCCAGGTGCTTGGTGTTGCTGGAGGCCTTGCCGCCCACGACGATCACCGTGTCCACCGTGCGGGCCAGGTTCTTGGCCTCGTCCTGGCGCATCCAGGTGTCCTCGCAGATGGTGTTCTCGAAAACCGCGTCCACCGAGCGGGTGCGGATGTAGTCCGTGATGGCGTGATAGTCCTTCACCGTGAAGGTGGTCTGGGCCACCACCAGCACCTTCTTCAGCTGCTCGTCCGTGAGCGCCTCGGCCTCCGCCATGTTCGCGACGATGACCGAGCCGCTGTCCGCGAAGCTGCGGTGGGCCACGCTCTCCGCATGGCCGTGGCTGCCCAGGATCACGGTGAAGTACCCCTTGGGGCTCCACTTCTTGATCTTGTGGTGGACCTTGGCCACCTCGGGACAGGTGGCGTTCACGATCTTCAGCTCCCCCTTCTTCTGCCGCTCCTTCAGGCCCCGCAGGTCCTGGATGGGGATGCCATGGGCCCGGATGACCACGGTGCCGTTCTCCACCTTGTCCGGCGCCTCGGCCACGGCCACGCCCCGCTTGCCGATGAGATCCAGCGCCTGGGGGTTGTGGATGAGGGGGCCCAGCGTCTGGACCGTACGGCCGTCGTTCCGCACCGAGGCCTCCAGCACCGCGTCCATGGCGCGCTTCACGCCCCAGCAGAATCCCGCGGTCTTGGCGACGATCACCTTCATGGCGGCCCCATCATCCTGAATTGCACAATCCTGACCTGGTTAGTCAGGTTATTCATCATACCCCCCGCAGGACGCCGGCGCACCATCGAGATGGAATGGGTCCGATGAGGTACCCTGGCCTGAGCCCCCCTCGCCGCCTCTCCGGGAACCCTCCCATGGACTCCGACTACCTGGACAAGGACCTGCCTCTCAAAGAGGACATCCGCCTCCTGGGACGGCTGCTGGGGGACACAGTCCGGGAGCAGGAGGGCCCCGAGGTCTACCACCTCATCGAGCGGATCAGGCAGCGCTCCGTGCGCTTCCGGCGGGCCCAGGACGCCGGCGCGGGGGAGGCGCTGCGGACGCTCCTCGCGGACCTCAGCCCCGGCCAGGCCATCCTGGTGGTCCGGGCCTTCAGCTACTTCTCCCAGCTGGCCAACCTGGCAGAGGACCAGCACCACATCCGGCGCTCCCGGGCCCACCGCATGGACCACACGCCGTCCCGGCCCAGCTCCCTGGATCATGCCCTGGAACGGGCGGCCGCGGCGGGCCTGGACGCCGAAAGGCTGCGGGCCTTCTTCGCCGGAGCCCTGATCCGGCCGGTGCTCACCGCCCATCCCACCGAGGTGCAGCGCAAGAGCATCCTCAACGCCCAGATGGTGATCGCGCGGTTGCTGGACGAGCGGGACCGCGGCGTCTGCACCCCCAGGGAGGCTGAGCTCCGGGACGAGCACCTCCAGCGGCAGGTGCTGCTGCTCTGGCAGACGCGCATGCTCCGCCCCGAGCGGCCCGCGGTGGCGGACGAGGTCTCCAGCGCCCTCTCCACCTTCGACCGCACCTTCCTGCGAGAGGTGCCGGCCCTCTACGCGGACCTGGAGGACCGGCTCGGGCGGGACCCGGCCTGGGGGGACACGGAGCTGCCGCCCTTCTTCCGGGTGGCGAGCTGGATCGGCGGTGACCGGGACGGCAACCCCTTCGTCACCGCCGAGGTGCTCCGGCAGACCCTGCGGACGCAGTCCCGCGCGATTCTCGGCCATCTTCTGCGGGAGACGCGCGCCCTGGCCGAGGAGCTGTCCCTGAGCCTGCAGGTGTCGAAGGCCACCCCGGAGCTCCTGGACCTGGCCGGACGTTCTCCGGACCAAGCCCCCCGCCACGCGGACGAGGCCTACCGTCGGGCCCTCTCGCTGATCTTCGAGCGACTCTCGGCCACCCACCGGATGGACGCCGCCGCCGAGCCCGCCGGCTCCCAGGAACCCTACGCCTCACCCGCCCAGCTCCTGGCGGATCTGGACATCCTGGATCGCTCCCTGCGCGCCCACGGCGGGCGCCACCTCGCCCGGGGGCGCCTGCGGGAGCTGCGGCGGGCCGTGTCGGTCTTCGGGTTCCACCTCGCCCCCCTGGACCTGCGCCAGAGCTCCGACGTCCATGCCCGCGTGGTGGCAGAGCTGCTGGAGGCCGTGCGGCCAGGCACCGGGTACCTGGGCCTGGGCGAGGCGGAGCGGGTGGCCCTGCTGGCCTCGGAGCTGGAGAGCCCCCGCCCCCTCGCCTCGCCCTACCTGGCCTATGGCGAGGAGACCCGCGGCGAGTTGGCCCTGTTCCAGGCCGCCGCCGAGGCCCAGCGGCAGCTGGGGCCCGAAGCCGTCCCCAGCTGCATCGTCAGCCACACCGAAGGCGTCTCCGACCTCCTGGAGGCGGCGGTGATGCTGCGGGAAGCCGGGATCCTGCGTCCCGCGGAGGGCCGCCTCGACATCCACCTCATTCCCCTCTTCGAGACCATCGAGGACCTCCAGCGCTGCGGCGGGATCCTGGATGAGCTGCTCGCCCTGCCCCTCTACCGCCGCCTGCTGGAGGACCGCGGCGGGGTGCAGGAGGTAATGCTGGGCTATTCGGACAGCAACAAGGACGGCGGCTTCATCACGTCGCGCTGGGAGCTCTACAAGGCCGAGACGCGCCTGGTGGAGGTGGCCTCGCGCCACCAGGTCCGCCTGCGCCTCTTCCATGGCCGGGGCGGATCCGTGGGCCGGGGCGGCGGCCCCAGCTACGAGGCCATCCTGGCCCAGCCGCCCGGCGCGGTTCAGGGCCAGATCCGGCTCACGGAGCAGGGCGAGGTCATCGCCGCCAAGTACGGGCATCCGGCCGTGGGCCGCCGCAACCTCGAGGTCCTGGTGGCCGCCACCCTGGAGGCCAGCCTGCCCGACGCCGATGGCGCCGGTCCTGACCCGCGCTTCCCCGAGGCCATGGATGAGCTGTCGGCGGAGGCCTGCCGGGCCTACCGCGACCTCGTCTACGGCACCGAGGGCTTCGAGCGGTTCTTCTGGGAGTCCACCCCCATCGCCGAGATCGCGCGGCTCAACATCGGCTCGCGCCCCGCCGCCCGGAAGGCCAGCCGCGCCATCACAGACCTCCGCGCCATCCCCTGGGTCTTCAGCTGGAGCCAGTGCCGCGTCATGCTGCCGGGCTGGTACGGCTTCGGCGCGGCGGTCGGCGCTTTCGAGCGGGAACATGGCGAAGCGGGCCTGGCCCTCCTGCGGGAGATGCACGCCCGCTGGCCCACCTTCAGGAGCCTGCTGTCCAGCATGGACATGGTCCTGGCCAAGGTGGACCTGGGCATCGCCTCCCGGTACGCGGGCCTGGTGGGTGACACGGCGCTGCGGGACCGGATCTTCGGGCGCCTCCGGGCGGAATGCGAGGCCTCCATCGCGGCCCTGAAGGCCATCACGGGCCAGCGGGAGCTCCTGGAGGACAACCCCACCCTGAGGCGGTCCATCCAGCACCGCTTCCCCTACCTCGACCCCCTGAACCACCTCCAGGTGGAACTGATGCGCCGCTACCGCGCTGGCGACCGCGCCGATGCCACCGTTCGCAGCATCCTGCTCACCATCAACGGCATCGCCGCGGGGCTGCGCAACAGCGGATGAACCCGGCCCCCGGGCGGGGCCGGAGGCCGGAAGCTGAGCCTGGCAGGATCCTATTTGGGGCCCTTCTTCGAGCCCTTCTTGGCGTTCTTGGGGGTACCGTCGGCGTTCAGGTACTTGTCCGGATTCGCGGCCAACTCCTCGCCGCAGGCCGCGTCGTCCACTGTGTACTCATGGCCGCGAACCAGGATCTTGGAGCCCTGCCCCGCTGCGATGGTCTTTCCGCACACCGGACAGGCCGCGGCGCGCTCATCGGTCGCCCCCAGCGACGGAGCGGGCGGCTGGGCCTGCGGCGCCACCGACGGCGGTGAGGGGATGAAAGCCGCTAGGGAACAGGCTAGGACGAACGCGGACATCGACATGGTCACCTCACTCGATCCCGCGGAGCTCCGCTCCGCATGGTTGGAAGACCCCGCACCAGGACGGGCCCCCAATTTATTGTTCCGATACGATGTGTCAACGCGATCCAAGGCTGGTGGCTTCCCTAGAACTTAGGGTTGTGGCGCGCCTGCGAATGAAGCGGGGCCCCTGCCTCGCGGCAGGGGCCCCGCTCTGGTCCAGATCCGATCAGTCCTCGTTCAGGGCGAAGGCGGGGGCGCCATCCACCTCTTCCCGGGCGGGTTTCGTCTCCTCAGCGCTCCTCCAACCCCAGGCGCCGATGACCGCCTTGAAGGTGAAGAGGATGACGGCGAGGGCGCCGAGGCCGAAGAGGGTGTCGCCGGGCACGCGCAGCCAGGTGAAGGTGCGCATGAGCGGGCTCTGCACCACCTCGGCGCTGCGGGCATACCAGGTGCCGTGCTCCAGGCTCTGGGCGAACTGGTAGAGGCCGCTGGGGATCAGCGAGCAGACCAGCATGATGCCCAGCCCCAGGTTCAGGCCCCAGAAGCCCCACTTCAGCCACTTCTCGTCCCAGGCCCGGTCCGGCGTCATGCCGCGCAGCGCGAAGAGCATGAGGGAGATCGCCAGGAAGCCGTAGACCCCGAAGAGCGCGGCGTGGCTGTGGATGGGCGTGGTGTTGAGGCCCTGGCCGAAGTAGAGCACCGAGGGCGGATTGATGAGCATGCCGAAGACACCGGCGCCCAGCAGGTTCCAGAAGCAGACCGCCGCGAAGTACTTGAAGGGCCACTCGTAGCCGCTGCCCAGGGCGCGGCCCGCCTTGAGGCTCATGACGATCTCGAAGCCCACGATGCTGAGGGGCACGATCTCCAGGGCGCTGAACACGGAGCCCAGGGCCGAGATGGAGGCCGGGGAGCCGGTGTAGTAGAGGTGATGGAAGGTGCCGATGACGCCGCTGCCCAGGAAGAGGGCCATGGAGAGGCTCACGGCGCGCAGCGCGGTGCCCTCGCGGAGCAGGCCCATGCGGGTGGAGAGCAGCGCGATGGCGACGGTGGCGAAGACCTCGAAGAAGCCCTCCACCCAGAGGTGGACCACCCACCAGCGCCAGTACTCGGCCAGGGCGATGTGGGTCTCCCGGGTGTACATGAAGCCCGCGGAGTAGAAGAGCGGGATGGCGATGGCCGACAGCACGAAGAGCTTGAGCAGGCCCAGGCGGCCCTTTTCGCCCTTGAGGGCGGGGATCAGCGAGCGCAGCACCAGCACCAGCCAGATGACCATGCCGACCGTCAGCAGGATCTGCCAGAGGCGGCCCAGCTCGACGTATTCATAGCCCTGGGTGCCCAGCATGAAGGAGCCGGACAGCTTGCCGATGATGGCCTGGTGCGCGCCGGCGAGGGCGCCCACCACCACCACCACGAGGGCCGCCAGCAGGCCGGCGACACCCAGCCACTGGCCCTTGGGCTCCTTGGCGCTGAGCTTGGGCCCGAGGTAGAGGCCCGTGGCCAGCCAGCAGGTGGCGATCCAGAACACGGCCAGCTGCAGGTGCCAGGCGCGGGAGGCGGCGTAGGGCAGGATGCGGGAGAGGTCGAGGCCGTAGAGGCCGTTGCTTTCCACCGCATCGTGGGCGGTCATGACGCCCATGCCGATCTGCACGAGGAACAGGGCCATGGCCACGGCGAAGTAGATGGCGGACCAGCGCTGGCTGGGCGTGGCCGGGGCCGGCAGGATGGGCTTGGGATCCGGGAACTCCTCGGCGGGCTGGTTGGCGTGGTGCCAGACCATGAGCCCCACGCCCAGGAGCAGCAGCACCACGGAGAGGATGCTCCAGAGGTGGCTGATGGGCGTGATGACATTGCCCACCAGGGGTTCCTGGGGCCAGTTCTGGGTGTAGCTGTGGTCCGCGCCGGGGCGGCGGGCCGCCGCGCTCCAGGCGGTCCAGAGCCAGAAGTCGGCCACGCGCTCGCCCTCCTCCACGGTGGGAATCCACCGGGCAGGAATCGCCGCGTCCTTGTCCCCTTCCACGGCGACCTTCGTCAACTCCGCGCGGGTCTTCAGGTAGGCGGCGGCCTGGGCGGCGTTGAGCTTCAGGGTGCCGGTGGACGATTCATACTGGTTGCTCTGAAATATGGACATGGTGGTGGCCTTCGCATCGGCGATGGACGCCCCCTGGGCCTTCACACCATCCAGGGTGTGCGCCGCCCACTGGTGCAGCGCCTTGGCCGTCCAATCCGGCGCCAGATAGGCCCCGTGGCCCCAGATGGAGCCGATGTGCTGGCCGCCGTGGCCCAGGTAGCTCACCTGGCCTTCCAGGATCTGGCCGGGGCCCACCAGCTGGGTGCCGTCCTCCGCCACCACCCGCTGGGGGATCGGGGGGGCATTCTGGGCGATCTGCTTGCCACCCAACCCCAGAACGCCGAAGCCCGCCAGGAGCACCAGCAACACCAGCCACCACCTTGCCTTCATGGGTACCTCCGTCATGCCCGCTCTGGGCGCCGGAAAGCAGTGTTCCACAATTTCCCATATTTAGGACCGTTAATTCCTAATTGTGATCTTCAGCACGCACTCCCTTTGGTTCCAGATGCCTTGCAGGCCATGGCAAAACCTCTGGCCCCGGGGGGCGGATTCCAAGTACCTTGACCTTGGCTCCCCGGATCTCTGAAAGGGAATTTCCGTCCTATGGCTCATCCCGCCCTTCTGCCCGTCGTCCTCACCTGCAACACGGACCTGCGCTTCATCGACCTCATCCAGGTGGTGGGCGCGGAGTTCCTGAAGCACCTCAGCTTCACCCAGGAGGATGGCGAGCGTCTCTGGCTGGCGATCCAGGAGGGCATCGCCAACGCCATGCGGCACGGCAACAAGCTGGACCGGGACAAGCCCGTGAAGGTGACCTTCACCCCCAAGACCGACCGCTTCGAGATCCGCATCGAGGATCGCGGCCCCGGAGTGGACCTGGAGGCCCTGCCCGATCCGAACCTGCCCGAGAACCTCCTGAAGCCCGGTGGCCGTGGCGTGTACTTCATGCGCCAGGTCATGGACGAGGTGCACATGGAGCGCTCCCCTAAGGGCTCCACCCTGGTGCTCGTGAAGGCGCGGAAGGTGCGGGAGGCGCACGCCTGATGGGACCGGAGGTGGACTGGCGGCGGCGGGCCCTCTGGCTGTCCGGCCTCACCATCGCCTACAACCTGGCGGAGGGGCTGGTCTCCATGGCCTTCGGCTGGGCCGACGATTCCGTGGCGCTCTTCGGCTTCGGCGCCGACAGCTTCATCGAAGTGGCCTCCGCCGTGCTGGTGCTGTGGAAGCTGCTGGACCACGGGAACCTGGAGCGGGAGCGCAAGGCCACGCGCGGCATCGGCTGGCTCTTCCTCTGGCTGGCCCTGGGCATCGCCGGGGGCGCCGTCCTCCAGCTCACTGCCCGCACCCACCCACCCACCACCGTGCCGGGACTGGTCATCTCGGCCCTGTCCCTCTCCTTCATGGCCTTCCTGTGGCGCGCCAAGCTGAAGGCGGCCAAGGCCCTGGACAGCGCCACCGTGGAGGCAGATGCCGCCTGCAGCCGGGCCTGCATCCAGCTCTCCGTCGTGCTCTTCTTCGGCAGCCTGCTGTTCCTCCTCGCGCCCACCCTCTGGTGGGTGGATGCCGCCGCGGCGCTGGGCCTCGCCGTCCTCATCGGCCGGGAGGGGCTCGGCATGGTCCGCGCCGCGAAGAGCGCCTGCTTCACCGGCGGCTGCGGGTGCGGGCACTGATCAGGATCAGGCGCGCGCCTTCTCGTTGATGAAGCCGCACTCGGCGGGCACCGAGACATAGAACATGGACTGGCCTTCGGCCTCGATGAAGGCGATGAGACGGCTCGCCTCCTCCTCTGTGGCCATGAACGTCACCTCCACCGGCAGGTCGCCCGCCAGTTCGATGAAGTGGTCCGCGTGGATGAGTCCGTGGCGGCCGAAGCCCGCGACGGCCTTGAAGGCCGTGCCGCCCTTGAGGCCCAGCCGCCGCGCCTCCTTCAGCAGCCACTCGTAGACCAGGATCCCGCGGTGGGTCCGGTCTTCCTGGACGAAGAAGGTCAGGTAGATCCCCTTCATGGCGCCTCCTAGGCGGTCGCGAACGCCTTCACCGTCAGCAGCCCCAGCAGGGTCATGGAGAGCGATCCCACCAGGTGGACGGCCATGTGCCCCACGGCCCAGAGATACTCCCCGCGGGTCAGCAGATGCACCGCCTCGGCAGAGAACGTCGAGAAGGTGGTGAGCCCGCCCAGGAAACCCGTGATGATGAGGAGCCTGGCCTCAGGCGCCAGGCCCGGATGCTGGGTGAACACCGCCACGGCCACACCCACAAGGTAGCCCCCCAGCAGGTTCGCCGCCAGCGTCCCGAGTGGAAGAGCCGGAAGCATCGGATTCAACAGGGCGCCCAGGCCCCAGCGCAGCCACGCGCCCAGGGCCGCGCCGACGCCCACCGCCAGAAACGAATAGAAAGCCATGCCTGTGTCCTCCAGGATCCACAGGCGTCATCAGCCATCCAGGCGGTTATGGGGCGGACGCCATCGCCGGGACCAGCCTATCACCGGGAGAGCTCACCGGCCTTCACGAAGCGCACCTGCCCCTTGCTGCGGGGCACCAGCTTCTCCAGAGCCTCCACGGTCTCCGGGTAGATGTGGCCGATGATGAGCACCGAACCATCCTTCTCCGCCAGCTTGAGGGCGCGGTCCCACTGCTTCTCCATCTCGGGGAAGGCCTTGTCGTCATCCAGGAAGACCTTCCGCTGCACGGCCGGGATGCCCAGCTGCTCCGCCACGTCGAAGGCCACGCTGTCCTTCTCCGTGCGGCTGTCCACGAAGAAGAGCTTCCGGGCCTTGAGCTCCTGGAGCACCCAGCCCATGCGGGTGCGGTCCGGCGTGATGCGGCTGCCCATGTGGTTGTTCACGCCCACCCGGTGGGGGATGTCGTCCAGGGCCAGGCGCACGCGGCGGCGGACTTCGGTCTCCGGAAGGTTGTAGAGGATGGCATTGGGCCCCGGGTCGCGGCCCGGCCCCGGATAGCCGATGGGCTCCATGGGCAGGTGCAGCATGACCTCCTTGCCCAGGCGGTAGGCGATGTCCGCGCTCTCCCGGGTGTGCTCCTGGTAGGGCAGCACGGCCACGCTGAAGGGCACGGGCAGGCTGCACAGCCGCGTCACCAGCTCCGGCTGCATGTAGCCGAGGTCGTCGATGACGAGGGCGAGGCGGGGGAGCGCGCGCTCCGGTTCAGGGCTCTGAGGCCTGGCGGCCTCAGAGGACGGCTTCGCCTTCGGCTCGGCCGGTCGCTTGTCAGGTTTATGGGGTTCCGGTGCTTCCCGCTTGGCGGGCGTCTGGCGGCGGTCGCAGCCCTGCTGGCCCAGCATCAGGCCCGCACCCAGTCCCAGCAGCAGCGTGAAGGTGGCCCAGCCCAGCAGGGCCAGGGTGGAGGTGCGTTTGCCTTTGCCTCGGGCCAAGCTAGGTGGCCTTCGCGGGCGCGGCGGGCGGCGGGGTCTGGAGGGCGGCCAGCACCTTGGCCAGGGCGTCGTCCGAGTCCGTGAGCTTCAGCGTCTGGTCCGGGGCCACGCCCTGGCGGTCGAGCTTCTCGCCGCCCAGGCCCACCCAGCGCCGGGACACCAGCTCCACGGCCCCGCCCTGCTTCAGCATGAAGCGGCTCCGCTCCACGCCCAGGCCGGGCGTCTTCTCGCCGAAGGTCCGGGCGCCGCCCTTCTTCAGGCAGGCCGCCAGCACCTCAGGAAGGCCCAGGGTGGAGCGGCCCACGAGCAGCGACAGGCGGGCGAAGGGGACCCCCGTGCCCGATACGGAAATCTCACGATCAGGCTTCCCGGCCTCCTGCAAGGTGCCGAGGGGGCCCTTCGCGCCCAGGAGGCCCGCCACGGCGGCCGCTTCCTCGGTGGAGCCCTTCACGCACTGGCGAAGATCGAGGACGAGGGTCTGGCCGTGGTCCTGGGAGGCGAGCAGCTTCTTCAGCTCCTCCGCCCGCCCGGGATTCAGGTCCGGCAGGGACACCATGAGCGCGCCCGCGCCCTGCTTGACGGCCTCGGGGGCCTTTGGCAGGCGCTGCCGCTGCAGGGTGGTCTTGGTGAGGTCCCCGGTGGCGTTGTAGCGGTACAGGTCCAGGGTGGAGCTCTCCGCCCCCGCCATGCGGCGCTCCAGGGCCCAGGCGCTGAGGCGGCCCACGGAATCGCCGTCCACCTTGCGGATCACGTCACCGGGCTGGATGCCGGCCTTGGCGGCGGGGCCGCCGGGCGTCACCGCCAGGACGGTGGCATAGATGCCCCGCTTCACGACCACCAGACCGGCCTCGGCGGGGCCGGGATCCGGCAGCCTCAGGTCCTCCGCGGACAGGTAGGCATTCAGGGGATGGGAGCGCTCCAGCACCGCCTGGATGCCGCCGGAAACCACCTTCTCCATATCCGGCGGGTCCACGTAGTTCTGCTGCACCAGGGCCAGCACGTCCTGGATATCCGACATGCCGGCCAGGGGATCCTGGGGCGGCGCCTTCACCCCAGGCTTGGGCTGTGTGCGCGGCTGCTCGCCCCGCTGGATCACCGGCAGCGTGAAGGCGGCCACGAGGGGGAAGGAGAACACCGAGAGCCAGGTACGGGCGTGCATGGGGACAGTCTACGTGGAAAAGGGCTGTCAGCTGTCAGCTATCAGCTGTCGGTGAAAAGCCGGTCCCTGGGGTGGAACCCGCTAGCTCTGGGGGCCCCGGAACCAGTCGCTGCCGGAGCGGAAGCCCTTCTGCTTCACGGCGGTCTGGGCGTGGCGGGCCAGGGCCAGGTCGATGAGGCGGGTGAGCAGCTCGGCATAGGGCACGCCGCTGGCGGCCATCATCTTGGGATACATGGAGATGCTGGTGAAGCCGGGGATGAAGTTCAGCTCGTTCAGGAAGATCCGGCCAGTCAGGCGCTCCAGGAAGAAGTCCACCCGGGCCATGCCGTAGCCGTCCGAGGCCGCGAAGGCCTCCGCCGCCAGCTTCCGCACCAGGTCCGCCAGCTCCTCGGGGATGTTGGCGGGGATCTCCGTGCGGCTCCGGCCGTGGAGGTACTTGTCCTCGAAGGTGTAGAACTCGTCAGCCACGATCACTTCGCCGGGCTGGGACACCAGGGGCTGGTCGCCGCCCAGCACGGCCACCTCGATCTCACGGACGTCCAGGCCCTGCTCCACCAGCACGCGGCGGTCGAAGGTGAAGGCCCGGTCCAGGGCCGCGGCCAGGTCCTCGGCGCGCTTCACCTTCTCCACGCCGATGCTGCTGCCCAGGTTGGCCGGTTTCACGAAGAGCGGCAGGCCGAGCTTGGCGCACTCCGCCAGACAGGCCGCCTGGCCCCGCCGCCAGCGCTCCTCCGTGAGCCCCACATAGGGCACCACGGGCAGCCCCCCGGACTCCCACAGGCGCTTGGTGATCCACTTGTCCATGCCCGCAGCCATGGCCAGCAGGCCCGCGCCCGTGTAGGGGCGGTGCAGCAGCTCCAGGTAGCCCTGGATCTGGCCGTCCTCGCCGCCGGCGCCGTGAAGGGCGTTGAAGAAGAGGTCCGGCAGCAGGGTCGCCTCGGCGCCCTGCTCCAGGGGCAGGAAGGGGTGGCTGCTGCGCTCCGGCAGTTGCCCGGCCGCCAGGCGGGCGAAGGGATCGCCCTCCACCACCCACACGCCGTTCTGGGCGATGCCCATGGGCCGGACGTGAAAGCGCACCGGATCCAGGTGTTCTGCGATGGCCCGGGCCGTGACGATGGAGACTTCGTGCTCGGGGGATTCCCCGCCGAAGAGGAGGCCGACGCTCAGTTTGTCGCTCATATCCTCACTTTAGCACCCGGACGACGAGGGTCTCCCCAGGGCCGGAAGCCCATCCCTGCGACGGAAATCACATTTAGGAATAGTTGATTCTTTTACTATGATAATTTTTCACCGGAGACCGAACCCATGAGCGAACTCCTCAACAACCGGGAGCACCGGATCGCCACCCTCAAGGAGGTCATCCTGCACCTGCACCGGGGCGAGGCCCCCGAGCAGGTGAAGGGGCGCCTGGCCCAGCTGGTGGGCGAGGTGGACGCCAGCGAGATCGCCGCCATGGAGCAGTCGCTCATGGCCGACGGCATGAGCCCCGAGGAGGTGAAGTCCATGTGCGACCTCCATGCGGAGGTGCTCCAGGACACCGTGACCCCGGCCAAGGCCCGCGAGCTGCCGCCGGGGCATCCCGTGGACACCTTCCGCCGGGAGAACCGGGCCCTGGAGGCGGCCATCGCCACCGCCCGGCAGGCCGTGGCCGTCCTGGAATCCGTGCCGGACCAGGCCTACCCGGCCGACGAGCGCCTGGCCGTGCTGGGCACCTTCAATGCCCTCATGGACGTGGACAAGCACTACCAGCGCAAGGAGCACCTGGTCTTCTCCATCCTCGAGCGCCACGGCAACACGGGGCCCTCCAAGGTCATGTGGGCCAAGGACGATGAGGTGCGCGAGCTGCTCAAGGGCGCCATCGAGGTGCTGCGCGAGGAGAGTCTCAGCGGCGCCGAGCTGAAGATCCTCGTGCCCACGGTGCTGCGTCCGGCCCTGGCGGCGCTGGAGTCCATGATCTACAAGGAGGAGACCATCCTCCTGCCCATGTGCCTGGGCCTCTTCACCGAGGAGGAGTGGGGCGAGGCCTGGCGGGACAGCCCGCGCTACGGCTGGTGCCTGGTGGAGCCCGCCGCGGGCTACGCGCCGCCGGCGGCGGTCCTGCCCGAGGATCCCGTCCGTCTGCCCGACGCCTCGGCGGTGGCCTTCCCCAGTGGGGCCCTCAGCGTCCAGCAGCTCATCGGCATCTTCTCCTCGCTGCCCGTGGACATCACCTTCGTGGATGCCGACGACCGCGTGGCCTTCTTCAGCGAGGGGCCCGACCGGGTCTTCGCCCGCAGCCGAACCATCCTGGGCCGGGAGGTGAAGCACTGCCACCCGCCCAAGAGCGTGGACGTGGTGGAGCGCATCCTCAACGACTTCAAGACGGGTCGCCAGACCGTGGCCGAGTTCTGGATCCAGATGCACGGGAAGTTCGTCCACATCCGCTACTTCGCGGTGCGCGACGAGGCCGGGGCCTACCTGGGCACCCTGGAGGTCACCCAGGACCTCACGCGCCTGCGCGCCCTCGAAGGCGACCGCCGCCTGCTCCAGTACGACGAAGCCTGAGGCGACCCATGGCCATCACCCCCGACACCAAGATCGGCGACTTCCTGGCGGCCCATCCGGACCAGCAGGAGGCCCTCATCGCCCGCGTCCCCGAGTTCGCGAAGCTGCGCAACCCCATCCTGCGCCGCACGGTGGCGAAGCTGGCCACGGTGGACCACGCGGCCCGCATGGCCGGCCTTCCCACCGCCGAACTGGTGCGCTTCCTCCGGGAGCTGGCCGGGGAAGCTGGCGGGGACCCTGAGCCCGAGGCCCCGGCGAGGGGGGAGGAGTCCCGTCCGGACTGGGCCCAAACCAGCCGCGTGCGCTCCACCCTGGACGCCGACGCGATCCTGGCGGGAGGAGACCACCCCCTGGCGCGGACCCGCCGCGCCCTGATGACCCTGGCCCCCGGCGAGATCTTGCAGCTCCTGAGCCCCTTCCGCCCGGAGCCCCTCCTGGACCAGTTCCGCCAGGAGGGCCAGGCCTGCTGGTGCGAAGCTGAAGCGAACGGCCGGTTCCGGACCTGGATCATCAAGGCCTGAAGGGGTCATTCCAGGAATTCGCCGGCCTCCCAGTGGCTGGCCCGGCTCCGGTGGCGACCCTGGAGGAGTTCGAGCATCCGCTCGCCCTTCTCCTGGGCGGCGGGCTCCGGCCGAGGGGCCCCGCCTGCGCGCCGGCGGTCGGGCCCGGCGTAGGCGACATCACGGTTCCGGCGTTCCTTTCCATCCCAAGCCATGGTCCACCTCCCCCTGAAAGGTGGGTCCGGCGCGGCCACCCGCCAATCGGCCGTTCGGATGAACGGGCCTCATCCTCCCGGTTGGGACGGGTCCGTGGGAAGTGGAGCCTCGGGCTGGATCGCCCGGCCGGAGGAGGATCCCGTGCCCGGGGCGGGAGACGGGCCCCTGGCCGTGACCGGGCGCCTGCCGCGAGCCGGTGAGCTTTGACACGGAACGCGCCCAGGTTGCGCTAGGCTGTTTCACCATCCTTCGGAGCGCCCGTGCGGTCGGCCATCTATCCAGGCTCTTTCGATCCCGTGACCCTGGGCCACTGGGACCTCATCCAGCGTGCGGCCAAACTCGTGGACCGGCTCGTGGTGGCCGTCCTCCACAATCCCGCGAAGTCCCCCGCCTTCAGCGTGGACGAGCGGGTGGCCATGCTGAAGGAGCTGACGGCCGCCATGCCCCATGTGGAGGTCACCACGTTCCATGGCCTGCTGGTGGACTTCGCCAAGGCCCAGAACGCGCAGTTCATCATCCGCGGCGTACGGGCCTTCAGCGACTTCGAGTACGAGTTCCAGATGGCCCTCATGAACCGCAAGCTGGCCCCGGAGCTGGAGACGGTCTTCCTCATGCCCAAGGAGAAGTACAGCGCCGTGAGCAGCCGCTTCGTCCGCGAGATCGGCAGCATGGGGGGGAACCTGGCGGACCTGGTGCCGGAGCTCCTCCGGGAGCGCATCGTCGCGCGGCTGGGAAAGGCGGAGTAGGGAGCTCCTAGCGGAGGTAGGACCGCAGGATCGAAACCACCTGCTCCAGGTCCCGCTCCCGCTCCTCTGGAGCCACCGCCTCCGAGGCCAGGTGGTCGCGGAGGTGGCCCTCCAGGACCTCGGCCATCAGCCCGCTGACGGCTCCACGGATGGCGGCGATCTGCTGGAGGACCGCCGAGCAGTCGGTCTCCTCCTCCAGGGCCCGCTCCAGCGCCCCCGCCTGGCCCTGGATGCGGCGGACACGCGCCAGCAGGTGCTTCTTCGCCTTGATGGTGTGGGGCATGCCGCCCTCCTGTGGCGTCAAGGTATACTGGGGTATAGTATATATCCACCCGCTTGAAAGGCCCGCGCCATGCGAACACCCCCTTCACCGGAGGACCGTCGGCATTCCCATGTCTTCGACGAGGGCAACCCGCTGGCCGAGCGGAACACCCGGTGGACAGTCGGCCTCACGGCCTTCATGATGGTCGCCGAGATCGCCGGCGGCTGGATCTACAACTCCATGGCCCTGCTGGCGGACGGCTGGCACATGAGCTCCCACGCCCTGGCGCTGGGACTGTCGGTGCTGGCCTACGGAACCGCCCGGCGGCTGGCCCGGGACTCCCGCTTCACCTTCGGCACCTGGAAGATCGAGGTCCTGGGCAGCTACACCAGCGCCCTCTTCCTGGTCCTGGTGGCCGGGCTCATGGCCTACCAGTCCGTGGAGCGGCTCATCGCGCCCACGGCCATCCACTACGACCAGGCCATCGCCATCGCCGTGGTCGGCCTGCTGGTGAACCTGGCCTGCGCCTGGCTGCTCCGGGACGGCCATGACCATGACCACCACCATGACCACCATGGACACGAACATCCCGCCCCCGGCGGCCACCACCACGACCTGAACCTCCGGGCCGCCTATCTCCACGTGGTGGCGGACGCGGCCACCTCGGTGCTCGCCATCCTCGCCCTGTCCGGAGGCCGGATCTGGGGGGCCGCATGGCTCGACCCGGCCATGGGCCTGGTCGGAGCGGCGCTGGTGGGGACCTGGGCCTACGGCCTGCTCCGCGATTCCAGCCGGGTGCTCCTCGACGCCGAGATGAACGCCCCCGTGGTGGCGGAGATCCGGGAGGCCATTGCCCAGGGGCCCGTGGCCGCCGACATCAGCGACCTCCACGTCTGGCGCGTCGGCAAGGGCAAGTACGCCTGCATCCTCGCCCTGGAGACCTCTGAGGAGGCGAGCCCCGATTGCTTCAAGCGCGAGCTCGCCGTCCACGAGGAGCTGGTGCATGTCTCCGTCGAGGTGAATCGGAGCCCGGCCGCCGCCCATCCGGGCGGCGGCCAGGACTCCGTCCAGGTCCCTATCTGAAGGCGTGCACGACCCTCACGTCGGCGATCTTCCCGGCGGAGTGGCAGAGGAAGCACTGTTCCTGCCGCACGAACTGGCCGCCCACGGTGACGCTGGCCCTGCTGCCGTAGAAGGTCCCGCCGTTGGTCTGCATGTGGGAGATGGCGAGGGGGCTGTCGTGGCAGTTGGAGCAGGCGGCCACGTAGGGCGAGTTCACCAGGGTGGTGCCCGCGGCGGGCGTGGTGGCCCCGGTGTTGGCGTTGTAGCTGAAGCCGCTCCCGAAGACATAGCCCGAGCCGAAGGCGGCGGCGAAGGGTGACCAGTAGACGCCGGGGATGGGCTCGGTACCCGTGAGGATGACGTTGACGGGCGTGGGCACCGTGCCGGTGGCCACCGTGGTCCAGAGCAGATCCGGCAGCTCGCCCGCATTGAAGGAGAGGCCGAAGTCGTAGGTGCCCGGAATATGGCAGGCCTCGCAGTTGTTCAGCACCCCCGGGTAGGTGGTCTTCCAGTAGGTGTCTCCTGCGGAGGCTTCCCAGGAGAACTTGTTCACCCGCTTGCCGGCCCCGTGGATGGCGTGGACGAAATCCTTCATGTTCACGCCCCACCCGTTGTTCACCCGCTGGCCGTTGTGGCAGAACTCGCAGGTCTGTGGATCATTGCGCTGGCCCGCGTGGAAGGCCTTGGTGGTGAAGACACCCATGGCCCCGTGGCAGTCCAGGCACTTGGCGTTGGCCACGATGGTGCGGCGCGGGGTGTTCGCGGGCCCGGTGGTCGTGCTCCCGGCATTGAGGGGGAAGCCCGCCGGCAGCGGTCCACTGATGAGCTTCGAGACATTGGGGGCGGGAACGCTCAGGCCCCCCTGCCCCGTTCCGGCCACGCCCGCGACCCTGGGGGTGTAGGGATAGCCCGCCACGTTGGTCTGGGTCAGGGGCTGGGTCAGGGTCAGCCCGTAGGTGTAGCCGATGCCGCCCGTGATCATGCCCGCGGTGGTGGGGATGACCACGCCGGTCATGGTGAGGGTGTAGTAGCCGCTGGCATCAGGTGTGGCGCTGAGGGTGCTCTGGGCGGACGCCGCCAGGGGGTTCCCGGCCATGTCGAGCCCGTCGCCCCGCCAGATGTTCTTGAGGTAGGTGCTGGCCGTGGCGTTCCAGTCCGCCGGATTGGCGATGCCGTCCTGGGGCACGGAGAAGGCGAGGTAGAAGCTGGGGCCGCCCACGAAGTTGTCCATCAGCTCGGTGACCGATCCGGCGGCATAGGTGTTGAACACCACGGGAACGCCGTCCTTGAGGAACCGGAACGTGAAGACGGGCTTGGCGCTGGCGTTGAGGGTCACGCTCTTGAGATCCCAGGTGACCCGGCTGGCGCCCTCGGGCAGGTTGTTGATGAAGGCCGCCACGGAGGAGGCGTTGGTGTTGTTGTTCGTCCCGCCCGTGTTCCAGATGTTGGCGGGATCCGGCGGCACCACGGGACGGTGGACCAGCTGGATGCCCGCGGCCCCGTGGCAGCTGGTGCAGTTGAGGTCGGAGGTGGCCGCTCCCCCGGGGTGGTTGGCGCCCGTGGCCCAGTCGATGTCGTCATGGCAGCCGCTGCAGGCGAAGCGGTTGGGCACATTGAACCAGTTGTTCCCCTGGGGCGTCGTGGCGCTGGCGGTGTGGCACTTCACGCAGTTGCGATGGTCCTGTGGATAGGTGACCTCATTGAACGCGATGCCGCCGTAGGAGTAGCCGGTGCGGGCCAGCTCCTCGCCCATGTGGATGCGGTGGATGAAGCCCGGGAAGTCGCCCGAGGCATGCCCGGCCAGTTTTCCCGTATCCCCGGAGACCGTGGTGGCGGTGATCGTGGCTTCGGCGCGCCCGTACTTGCGCTGGTCGTTGTGGCAGATCACGCAGTAGCGGGTGTCCTGGCGGCCCGATCCGTGGAACTCGAACTTGGCATGGCAGGTGAAGCAGGATGAGACGTCCGCGATCAGTCGCTGCTCGTTCGAGGCTCCGGCCACGGCCCCGGTGGCGGGAATGAAGTCGTAGACCGTGTTGGCGGGATTCAGGATGGGCACGGCGACCAGGCCGCTGGCGGAGGCGTCGGACGTGTTGGTGCCCGTCCCCCGGGCGGTGCCGCCGACGAAGAGGGTGAGCCGGTGGGTCTGGTCGGGGTTGTAGCTGACATCGCCCAGATCCGCCCGGAGGTTGTTGCCGGAATAGGTGGCGGCATCCAGCAGGGTCTGGGTCTGGGTGATGTCGCGGCGGAAGGTGTAGACGTAGGATCCGTCGCCGTTGTCCACCAGGGTTCCGATGTTGTCGGTGGAAGGCCTGGCGGGGACCCAGGTGCTGGGGGCCGAAGCCGAAGGATTGGCCGTGACCACGTAGTTGACCCAGGTGCTGGGGCTTCCGTTGCTCCCGGGCACCAGCTTCGCCAAGCCGAAGGCCATGTTGGCGTAGCTGGCGTAGGCCGCGGAAGAGGCCTGGCTGGTGAAGCCCAGACCCTTCACCGGCACGTTGTGGCCGTCGGTCACCTTGAAGGACACCACGGGTGTGGAGCTGATGGTGACGCTGGTGATGGTGGCCTTGAGTGTCAGGGCCCCCCACTCGTCGGGAGAATAGGTGGTGGCGTCGATGGCGTAGGCGGGTCCCGGCGTCCCGTTGGAGCCGTTGGTCCCGTTCGTGCCGTTGGTTCCGTTCAGACCGTTGAGGCCGTTCTGCCCCGACTTCCCCCGGCAGCCCGACAGGGCCAGGACCGTGACGACGGCGGCGACCGCCGCCCAGAATCCCCTGGAAGTGGCGAACTTCATAGGACCTCCCCTGTGCCTTGTGCCGGTGGCTGGATCTGGATTCTCGGGTCGATTTTCCTGTTAAAACAAGTAATTACGATGCTTGACTCGACATCAACCAGGAATGGACCTCAGACATCCCGGCGCCTCTCAGGACATCCAGGGGGAGTGAGCCCAAATGTAGGCCGGAGGCCGCCCCGCGGAAGCCCCCGGATCGTCCGGCCAAGTCAGAAATTGGCTAGCCGAGAATCCGCTCGACGCCCGTCACCGTCATCACGACCGCGGCCCGGCACCAGGGGTACTTGGCCTTCATCCGCTCACGGAGGGGGCCTTCCGCCTGCACCACCGCCGTCCCGGAGAGCCTGAAGCCGAGGGCGGCGCCGTCGGCGCCCCGCTGCTTGCCGATGATCATCTGGACGGACGGGTCGTGCGCGAGGTTCGCTTCCGTCACGCGGTAGCCCGCGGCGGGAAACACCAGGGTCCTGGCATCAATGGGATCGAGGTAGCTCTGCCAGGTCGCCACCAGGTGCGGACCGTCGGGCCCCTTCGTCATGAAGGTTGCGGACCCTTCCGATTTGAGCACGCCAAGAACCGTTTCATCGAGCATCGCCGGCCTCCCTTTCCACGCTAGCACCGGCCGAACCGGCGTCGGGTTCAGCTGACGTCCGCCAGCCTCAGACGCGCCTGCTCCCGTTTCAGCCACTGGGCCTGGGCCTCGCTGAGGCCGCGGGCCAGGGCCTTCTCGGCGGCCTCGCGGCAGCGGGCCAGGAGGCGCCGGTCGCGGACCAGGTCCGCCACCTGGAACTGGGGGAGGCCCGCCTGCCTCACGCCGAAGAACTCGCCGGGCCCGCGCAGCTCCAGGTCCCGCTGGGCGATGCGGAAGCCGTCCTGGGTCTCCACCAGGGTCTGCAGGCGCTCTGTCTCCGAGCCGCTGATCATGAGGAAGTGGCTGCGGTGGGCGCCGCGGCCCACGCGGCCCCGCAGCTGGTGGAGCTGGCTGAGGCCGAAGCGCTCGGCATGGTCCACCACCATCACCGTGGCGTTGGGCACGTCCACGCCCACCTCGATCACCGTGGTGGCCAGCAGGATCTTCGCCTCGCCGGAGACGAAGCGCCCCATGCGGGCCCCCATCTCGTCGGGCTTGAGGCGGCCGTGGACCACCTCCAGGGGAACCTCCGGGAAGATGCCGCGAAGCAGGGCCTCCATGGCCTGGATGTCGCGGAGCTGCACCTTGCCCTCGTCTGAGGGATCGATGCTGGGGCTCACCACGAAGGCCTGGCGACCCTCGGCCAGCTCCCGGCGCACCTGCTCCCAGGCCCGCTCCGCGAACTCCGGCTTGTGCAGCTTGGTGGTGATGGGCTGGCGGCCGGGAGGCAATTCATCCAGCACGCTCTGGTCCAGGTCGCCGAAGACCGCCAGGGCCAGCGACCGGGGGATGGGCGTGGCGCTCATGACCAGCCAGTGGGGATCGCCGCCCTTCTCCTTCAGGGCCTCGCGCTGCTTCACGCCGAAGCGGTGCTGCTCGTCCACCACCACCAGCTGCAGGTTGTGGAAGGCCACGGCCTCCTGGAAGAGGGCGTGGGTCCCGACGACGTAGCGGGCCTCGCCGCTGGCGATGCGGGCCAGGGCCGCCCGCTTCTCCGCCGCCCTCATGCCACCCAGCAGAAGCTGCAGGGACTCCGCCCGGTCACCCAGGTAGCGCCGGAAGCTGGCGGCGTGCTGGCGGGCCAGCACCTCCGTGGGCGCCAGCAGGGCCCCCTGCCCGCCGGTCTCGGCCACCATGGCCAGGGAGAGGAGGGCCACCAGGGTCTTGCCGCTGCCCACGTCGCCCTGGAGCAGACGGTTCATGACGCGGCCCGAGGTGAGGTCGTCCACGATGTCCTTGAAGGCCCGCCGCTGGGCCCCGGTGAGGTGGAAGGGCAGGTAGGACCTCAGCTGCTCGCGCAGCTCCGGCGAGGTGGGCACCACCAGGCCCCGGCGCTTGAGGCGCCCGGCGCGGCGCAGGGCCACGCCCAAAGAGAAGGCGAACAGCTCCTCCGCCGCCAGCCGCTGGTGGGCGGGCGACTCCCCCCGTTCCAGCAGGGCCGGATCGCTGTCATCCGGCGGATCGTGGAGCAGGCGGAGGGCCGTGGGGCCATCCGGCAGGTCCCTCGACAGCTCCAGGGGCAGCCACTCGTCCGCGACATGGACCCGCGCCAGAGCCTCCTGCACGAGCTTCTGCCGCACCCGGCCCGGGAGGGGCCCCAGCTTGCGGTAGAGGGGCAGGAAGCGGCGCACCCAGGCGGCATCCTCGCCGCGCCCCATCACTTCGAACTGGGGGCCGCGCAGCTCCAGGCCATGGCGGCCCACGGCCAGGGTGCCGAAGGCCAGGAGGCGGTCCCCCACCTTGAGGGCCCGGGCCAGGTAAGGCTGGTTGAACCAGATGAGGCGCAGGGTGCCGGTGCCGTCCTCCAGCAGGGCCTCCGTGAGGGCCATGCGCTGGACGCGCGTGGTGCTCTGCCGGAGGTCCCGGAGGGTGCCCAGGACGGTGACGATCCCCTGGTCCGCGGGCTCCAGGCCCCGCAGCTCGAGGCTTCCCAGGGGCCGCAGGCTGCCCCGGTCCACATAGCGGTAGGGCAGGCTCCACAGCAGGTCGCGCAGGGTGTCGATCCCCGCCTCCTGGAGCGCGGCGGCGCGGGCCGGACCCAGGCCCCGGAGGACGGTGACCTTGGTGGACAGGGGCAGGGGCGCGAGGGAAGTCATGGCGGCTTCCTCAGCCTAGCCGCGCCTCCATGGAGTCCACCATCTTCGCCACGAACCGGTCGCCGTACCAGGCGCCGTGGTGGGGATCCTCCAGCTTCCTGAGGCCGGCCATGAGGGCCGGGAGCTCCCGCACGCCCTGGTCGATGAGGCCCCGGATCTGGGTGAGGGTGCGGCCCGGGCCCTCCCGGGGGTGATCCTCGGCCAGGCGCGCCAGCGCCCGGGCCATCCAGGGAAGGGCCGACAGGCCGCATCCGGTCAGGGAGCCCCAGCCCCCTTCCAGGAAGCCGTCCCACATCTCCCGCGCCTGGGCCAGGGTCTCCTCCTCCAGCAGTACACGGCCCGAGAAGAGGCCCGGCAGGGTCGAGGGCGGGGTCTGGGCCACGCTCCGGTCCAGGGGCACCAGGTCCGCCAGGGTGCCTTCCGGCAGCTCCGCCAGCACGCGCAGGAGGCAGGCCTGCTCCCAGGGATCCGGGCCGAACCACAGGATCGGCTCCGAGGACCCGCCCAGGTCCGCCAGGCGTGGCTCTTCCAGAATCTCGTCGGCGGCCACGCCCCACCAGACGGCCCTCAGGCCCGGCAGCCGCGCGGCGTCCGGCGTCCAGGGCCCCACGGCGGGGGAATCGCGGCAGACCCGCACCACCCCGGGGAGCCCCGACCGCCGGTGCACCAGGGCCGAGGCGTCGCCGCAGTGGAGGTGGATCAGGCTGTCACGTGGAGCCATGGGCGCTCCGAGGGGGAGACCCCTCAGCATACGACCGGGGTCAATCCGCGCACCTGATCCATCTGTCCTGACAGGGCTGTCAGCGGGCGGCGCCCACGGCCTGGCGGGCCATGGCCTTCGCCAGGGCCTGCTCCAGGTCGGCCCAGAGGTCCTCGGGGCTCTCCAGGCCGACGGAGAGGCGCATGAGGGACTGGGAGATGCCGCTGTGCTCGCGGGCCTCCGCATCCACCACGCGGTGCGTGAGGGCGGCCGGATGCTGGATCAGGGTGTCCACGCTGCCCAGGGACACGGCGGGCGTCATGAGCTTCACCTCGGCCATGACCACGGCGGCGGCTTCGAAGCCCCCCTTCAGCTCGAAGGCCATGAGGGAGCCGGGGCCCTGCATCTGGCGGCCGAGCAGGCCCTTGGGGTCCTGGCCGGGCAGGCCGGGGAAATGCACGGCGGCCACGGCGGGATGCTTGGCCAGACGCTCGGCGATGACCTGGGCGCCGGCCTGCTGGGCGCGCACGCGCAAGGGCATCGTGGGCAGGCCGCGGTGCAGCAGGTAGGCCGCCAGGGGATGGAGCACGTTGCCGGTGATGACGCGGACCTTGCGGAGCTCCGTGGCCCAGTCGTTGTTCGTGGCCACGATGCCGGCCAGCACGTCGCCATGGCCGCCCAGGAACTTGGTGGCGCTGTGGAGGACCAGGGTCACGCCCTGCTTGATGGGGTTCTGGAGGATGGGCGTGGCGAAGGTGTTGTCCACCAGCACGGGGACCTTGCCCGCCTGGCGCACGACCTCGTCGAGGTCCACCATGGCCAGGGTCGGATTGGCGGGCGTCTCCACGATGACCATGGCGGTGTCGGGCCGGATGGCCGCGGCGATGCCGTCGGCCTCGGCCCAGGTCACTTCGAGGCCCAGCATCCCGGAGGCCAGCAGGTGGTCCGTGCCGCCGTACAGGGGACGCACGGCCACCACATGGCCGCCCCGCTGCTTCGCGGCCATGAGGCAGGCGGTCACCGCCGCCATGCCGGATCCGAAGGCCACGGCCGCCTCGGCGCCCTCCAGCTGGGCCAGGGCCTGCTCATAGCGGGCGGTAGTCGGGTTGTAGAGGCGGGAATAGACGGGGCTCCCCACGGGCAGGCCGCCCAGGGCCATGGCCTCCAGACTGCGGCCGCCCTCCTCCAGGTTCTGGAGGGGATAGGTGCTGCTCAGGTCGATGGGCATGGCGTGGATGCCCTGCTCGTGCAGCACCTCCCGGCCGGCATGGACAGCCTGGGTCTCGATGGACAGGGGGGCGCTGGGCTTGGACATGGGGACTCTCCTGTCCCCAATGTAGGTTCCATAAATTCGGCATTCCTCCGAATCTTTTTCGTGGAATGATGCCATTCATGGAACTTGACCGAATCGACTGCGATATTTTGAACCTTCTCCAGAAGGATGGTCGGCTATCCAACAAGGAACTGGCGTCAGCCGTGGGTCTGGCGCCCTCCTCCTGCCTGGCCCGCGTGCAGCGCCTGCGCTCCGGGGGCGTGCTGAGGGGCGCCCATGCGGAGGTGGATCCCGCCGCCATGGGAGTGGGCCTCCAGGCCCTCATCGCGGTGCAGCTGCGCCAGCACAGCCGGG
Source organism: Geothrix fermentans DSM 14018 (assembly GCF_000428885.1). Lineage (GTDB taxonomy): Bacteria > Acidobacteriota > Holophagae > Holophagales > Holophagaceae > Geothrix > Geothrix fermentans. The sequence continues at coordinate 727,778 of NZ_KE386810.1, forward strand.
CCCAGGTGAAGGCCTTCTGGAAGCACGCCCTGGGCCTGCCGGAAGTGCTGGCGGTCTTCCACGTGGCCGGCACCCACGACTTCCAGGTGCATGTGGCCGTGCGGGACGCCCATCACTTGCGGGACCTGGCCATGGACGCCTTCACCACGCGCTCCGAGGTGGCCCACATCCAGACCAGCCTCATCTTTGAGTGGGCCAAGAGCGCCCTGATGCCGAACTACCGGGCCTGAATCTGGGCTTGGGCCTGGGCCTGAACCTGAGCTTCGGCCTCGGCGATCTGGGTCCCCCACTGGGTGACCGCCTCCACCACCTGCCGGAAGCCCTCGCCCTTGCAGGTCAGCTCGTACTCCACCCGCACGGGGGTCGTGGGCAGGACGCGGCGCACCAGCAGTCCCTGGCACTCCAGCTCCTTCAGCCGGGCCGAGAGCACCTTCTCGCCGATGCCCTGCACCTTGGTGGCGAGTTCGTTGAAGCGGAGAGGACCCTCCTGGAGGATCCATAGGATCTGGCCGGTCCAGGGCTTGGCCAGCAGGTCGATGGCCATGCGGAAGCAGCGGCAACTGGGGGATTCAGGCATGTCCATGGAGACGTTCCAGGACCCGGGGTGGGTCCTCATAAAACTATCTCAAAGAAAGTCCCTTGACAAGGGGAAGCACACGGCTGAAGATTGCTATCGAAGGGAAAGCCCCTTTCTGACGAAAAGCGAGGACCTCATCATGGCCGCCACCCCCACCTAGCAGCAAAGGTCCGGAAGCGTCATTTTCCTCCCTGCTTCTCGGGACCGCGCCGGTTTTCACAAGCCCAGATCAGCATCAAGGCCTGGATCCTCCGGCGAGGATGATTACCTTTCTCAACATCACGTTCGGGGAAGGCAACCTCCTTCGGTCCGTTCCCCGTCCGGGCGGCCACCCGCCCCACCACAGGTCCCACCCCCGCTGCCACCCACCCTCCCCCGCGGACGGGTCGGGATCGTGCGGCCCCGAAGGAGTCATTCATGCGCGCCGCTCTCGCGCTGGCCCTCGGCCTGTCCCTCCAGGCCCAGGACGAGCCCTATCCCGAGATGGGCCCCCTGCCCACCCGGAACATGTTCACGCTGCTCCAGGCCCCCATGACCTACCAGCCCGTGGCGCCCCGCCCCATCGGCGCCGGCCACTGGCAGATGACCATCTCCCATGTGCGGGCCAACGTCTTCGAGTTCTCGGACCTCATCAAGGACCACCCCCCCGCCTGGTTCCAGGGCCGCCACCGCATGGACCGCGCCTCCCTGGAGGCCCTGGCCGCCGAGTACCCCACGGCGCCCTTCGTCTTCTACTTCGACGAGGAGATCGCCCGGACCACCCTCCAGCTCCGCTACGGCCTCACGGACAAGACCGATGTCTGGATCGAGCTGCCCGTGGAGCGCCACGGCGGCGGCGACATGGACTCGCCCATCGAGTCCTTCCACAAGGCCTTCGGGTTCGCCCAGTGGGGCCGCACCGAGGTGGCCCGCAACCAGGCCGTGGTGGCCACCATCCGCTACGGCCGGCTGGACTTCGTGCGGGAAGGTTCTCAGCCCACCCGCGTGCAGGATCCCCTGATCGGTGTGGTCCATCAGATCCACCGGGACGAAACCACGGGCCTGAGCGCCACCCTCACCGTGAAGCCGCCCCTGACCACCGCCTACGGCTCCTACCGGGCCGGCTGGGACATGGAGGGCGGGCTCAGCGGCTGGTGGGATTTCACCCCCACCCAGACCCTCTACGCCGGGGCCGCTTACACCCACCGGGGCCGCGGCAACGACGCCTACAACAACCTGGACTACACCTCGGACCTGGGCGCCCACCTCACCTGGCAGGGCCGGCGCCACCGCGCCGTCCAGCCCTTCGTCCAGCTCTACTTCCTGAGCGGCTTCAGCACCCCCCGCCCCTTCGCCAAGCTCCACGAGGGCAGCCTCCAGCACGACCTCGGTGTCCACGTGCACCTGAACCGCCAGGCCACCCTCACCTTCCGCTACGTGAACAACATCACCCACCACGAGAACACGGACGACGCCTCCTTCGCGGGATCGCTCACCTACCGGTTCTGAGACGGGCGGGTCAGCCCAGCGCCCGGTCCGCCAGCCGCCCCAGGTCCCCGCTGCCCTGGCCATTGGCAAGGCTCTTGGCCAGGGCCGCGAGCATGGCCTCCTGCGCAGCCGGGGGCAGGTGGGGCAGCAGGTCCGCGGCCGCGGCCACCGACAGCACCTGGTGGGCGTGGTTGAAGGTCGGATCGTCGCGGGTGGCGGCCTCGGCCAGGGCCGCCAGCGCAGCCTCGGCCTGCCCTGCCCTCGCCAGGCCCGCGGCGTGGCCCATGGCCAGCGCCGGCTCCACATCCAGCACGGCGTCCGTCAGGGCCGCGGCGCTGGGTTCGGGAACCTCGACCGCCCGCACCCGATCCTCCGCCTCGTCCGTGGGGAAGAGGTTCACCAGGCCGGCGGCCTGGCACCAGATCCTCGGATCCGTGGCGCCGGACCGGGCGACGGTGGCCAGGTAGACGAAGGTCCAGGCCGTCTTCCCCTCCAGGTCGCGGCGGGCGTCCAACTGCTTCTCTGAAGCCGCCAGCACCAGGGCCGCCAGGGTGTCCCCGGCCCCCTGCCCCGCCTTCAGCCGGGTGACGAGGGTCTCCGTGAGGGCCACCAGGCCCAGGTCGCAGATCTCTCGCACCTGGGCCTCCAGGGCGGCCGCATCGAGGGAGGCCGGCGCCCAGGGCACAGAGACCTCCGCATCCTCCAGGCGCTTGGCGGCGCGGCGGGCCCAGAAGGTGTCCTCCGGCGAGGCGGCCACCCAGGCCGCCAGGCCGAACAGCCGGCGGCCCGTGGCCCTGGGCCGCTCCAGCCGCTCGTGGAGATCCGCCAGGTGGTCGCAGATCACGGCCTTGTGGCCGACGGTGGCCATGTCCAGGTCCGTGAGGCGGGCCAGGCGCTGGAAGTCCGCCGCTTCCGGCAGCTCGAAGCCCTGGGCCTCGGCGTAGGCCATGCCGGGGCGCCGGGATTGGATGAAGGCCTCCAGGTTCCGCCACTGGCCGCTGCCCTTGGCCGCGGCCACCTGGGCGAACACCTGGGGCGAGCGGCGCCCCTCGTGGGCCGCCATGTGCAGCTGGGTGGCCAGGGCCCGGTGGAAGCTCGCCTCGCCCAGCAGCGGGCGCAGGCGCAGCATCGCCCGCAGGCCCAGGATCCCGTGGGGCACGTGGGGCAAGTAGGCCTCCCAGTCGATGCGGGGGACCAGCGCCTTCACGGCCTCGCGCACCCCGTCACGCACGCCGTCGGGCTGGGCGGCCTGGGCAACATAGGCCTCGAAGAACCGCTCCGTGGGAGCCTCCAGCTCCTGCTGCCAGCGGGGATCCACAGTCATGCGCCCTCCAGCGGCAGGTTCCAGGCGGCGGCCACGAGGCGGGCCCAGTGGTGGTTCCAGGCCCGCTTCCAGACCAGGCTGCCCTCCTTCATGTCCGAGGCCTCCAGGCGCCGGTGGAGATCCGTGCGGAGGGTCTCCGCGGCCGGTCCCAGGGCCCCTTCGGCCTGGGCGAGCAGAACGGCCCGGGCCTCCCGTTCCTGGTCGTGGTGGGCCAGGTAGCCCACGGACTCCGGCGACGGCGCCGTGGCGCGCAGGCGCTGCCAGGCCTCGAAGGCCGCCTTCGCGGCCGGGTCGTCATGGAAGGGGGCCTTCACCTGGCTCCAGCCCCGGCCGGCTTCCAGCTCGGGGCCCGCCCGCAGGGCCGACTCGCGGAGCTTCACGGCCTTGGCCACGTCGCGGTCCAGGTGCTTGAGGGCGACGAAGGTCCGCGGCTTCTCCCGCTTCTCCCGGCGGTCGAAGAAGGCGTTGAGGGCCGCGACCACCAGGTCCATGGGCACACCCTGGGCCTCCCAGGCCAGCACCTGGCGGTAGTCATCCGTGCTGAGCAGCCCAGCCCGGCCCCAGGCCCGGAAGGCCCACTCGCGCTCCAGCCAGTCCTTCTCCTCGCGGGTGTAGGGCATCAGGGCTTTTCCCGCACCAGAACGGTCCCGTCCTTGAGCTGCAGGATCCCGTTCTCCCAGGCCAGCACCTCCTCGGGGACGATCTTGGCCTTGGCGAAGCCGCGCAGGCGGAAGGAACCCGAGGCCAGGGAGCGGCCCTTGCGGTCCCACACCTCCAGCTGCCAGAGGGTGCCCTGGTGGCCCCCCACCTTGAGGAAGAGCCCGCCCTTGGCCTCGGGGCACCACAGCGCCTCGGCGGATACGGAGGCCGGCCGGGAGGGCGTGCCCCCGCAGGCCAGCAGGGCCCCGGCCAGCACAGGTGTCGTCACCAGGATCGTCGTCGGTCGCGCCATGCCGACATTCTACCGCCTAGCCGGTAAACTGATGGTCGAGGGCGACATGGTCCTGATCCGCGAACAGATCCGATACAAGAGCCGCAAGGAGATCGAGAAGCTCCGCGAAGCGGGACGCGTGGCCGCCAACGCCCTGCGTCTGGCCGCCCGGGCCGCCAAGCCCGGCGTGAGCCTCCTGGAGATCGACCGCGTGGCCGAGGCCTACATCCGCCAGCAGGGCGCCAGCCCCAGCTTCAAGGGTTATCACGGCTTCCCCGCCACCCTCTGCCTCTCCGTGAACGACAAGGTGGTGCACGGCATCCCCTCCAAGTACGTCCTCCAGGAAGGCGACATCATCGCCATCGACTGCGGCGCCAAGCTCGACGGCTTCCACGGCGACACCTGCCTCACCGTGGGCGTGGGGAAGATCAGCGACGAGGCCCGCCGCCTCATCCAGACCGCCCAGCTGGCCATGTACGTGGGCATCGAGCACTGCCGCCCCGGCGAGCGCCTGGGCGACATGGCCACCGCCGTGCAGACCTTCGCGGAGGAGCGCGGCTACTCCGTGGTGCGCGAGTACATCGGCCACGGCCTGGGGCGCGACCTCCACGAGGATCCCCAGGTGGTCTTCGCGGACCAGCGCCCCGGCACCGGCTTCCGCATGGAGCCGGGCATGACCATCACCATCGAGCCCATCCTGAACCTCGGCAGCCATAAGTGCCTGGTGGAGCCCGACGGCTGGACCGTCAGCACCCGCGACGGCCAGCTCTCCGCCCAGTTCGAGCACGACATCGCCATCACCAAGGATGGGCCGGACATCCTGAGCATCCCCGATCCCGAGTTCGAGCTGGAAGACGGGCTGTAGGACAGTCCTCAGTCCTCAGTCTTCAGTCTTCAGTCTTCAGGGCGCGCGGGCTGCGCCCGCGCGTATACGAAAAACGCAGCCGCGTTTTTCGCCTTAATGGCTGGCCCATCTTCGGATGGCCTCGGGCAGCTCGGGACTGGGGCCCTCGTAACCCATCTGGCGGAGCAGCTCGGCCACGGGGACGTTGCCTTCCCTGCCGCGGAAGAGGGCCTTCACCACGCCCTCGGCGGCGAGGTCGCCGCCGCGCTTGAGGAAGCGCTGCTCCAGGAAGACCCATTTCTCGTCCCAGCCCAGGAGCCGCGTGTGCAGCTCGTAGGGCTCGAAGGGGGCCAGGCTGCGGCGGTAGCGCATGGTGATGCCCCCGACCAGCGGCTGCCAGCGGTTCCGCAGCATGACCCGGCCCAGCTTCGTGCGGAAGCTGAGGTCGAAGCGGCCCAGGTCCATGATGCTGAGGAAGCGGCCGTTGTTCATGTGGATGTTCACGTCCAGGTCGTTGGGCCAGACGCGGAAGCGCAGGACGGACGTGCCCATCGGTTCCATCCGGGGCCTGCGCCAGAGGGTGAGGAGCTTCCAGAGCGTGCGGAAGAAGAGGACCATCCGACCAGCCTAGCGGACCGATGCGCTACCTTGGAGCCATGGCCTTCGCGATCCAGGCACCCGCCAAGCTCAACCGCTTCCTCGCCGTGCTCGGCCGGCGCGCGGACGGCTTCCACGAGCTGGAGCTGGTCACCACCGTGCTGGAGGGTGTGCCGGAGTTGACGGACACGCTGGAAGGCGAGCCCGCCCCGGTGCTCACGCTCGAGATCGCCGGCCCCACAGGCGCCGGGCTGACGGCGGACGGATCCAACCTGGTGATCAAGGCCTGGCGCCTGTTGGAAGAGGCGGCGAAGCGTCCCCTGCCCGCGGCCCTGCGCCTGGAAAAGCGCATCCCCCACGGCGCGGGACTGGGCGGCGGCAGCAGCGACGCCGCGGCGGCCCTCCGGCTCGGCGACCGGATGTTCGGCCTCGGCCTGGGCGACGCGGCCCTGCTGGGCCTGGCGGCCCGCCTGGGCAGCGACGTGCCCCTGTTCCTGCTGGGCGGAACCGTGCTGGGCCTGGGCCGGGGCGAGCGGGTGTTCCCCCTGCGGCCGGTCCCGCTGGAGCCCATCCTGCTGGTCCACCCGGGCCTGCACGTCAGCACGCCCAGCGTGTACCGGGCCCTCCAGGACGTGGGCTATCCGTTCCCGGAGGCCCTGGCATCCCAGCCCGAAGGCGCCGCGCCCCCCTGGCGCAACGACCTCACGGGCGCGGCTCTGTGGGTCTGCCCGCCCCTGGCGGAGGTGCGCGACGCCCTGCGCGACACCGGCGGCGAGCCCTTGCTCTGCGGCTCCGGCAGCTGCTGGGCGGCCCGGTACGACGGTGCCCAGGCCCGGGACGCTGCCGCCACGCGGCTCTCCGGCCTCCAGCCCGCCTGGGGTGTCTGGCGGGTCTGACCGCTCAGCCGCGGCCGGAGTAGGATAGCCCGATCCCATGAGGTCGGAGGGCAGATGGCCGTACTCCCGGAAGCCCGATCCCCGCGGGTCCTGGTGATCCTGGGACATCCCCGCCTGGATAGCTTCTGCGGGGCCCTGGCTGGGGCCTATGAAGCAGGTGCCCGCGCCGCCGGCTGCGAAGTGCAGCGCCTGGACCTCGCCCGCCTTGCCTTCGATCCGAATGTGCACCTGCCTTACCCCCGGGACCAGGCCCTGGAGCCGGACTTGGCCCGGGCCCAGGCGCTGATCCGCTGGGCGGACCACCTGGTCTTCGTCTACCCCGCCTGGTGGGGCACCCTGCCCGCCCTGCTCAAGGGCTTCCTCGACCGCGTGCTCACGCCCGGCTTCGCCTTCGCGGCCGATGATGAGGATCCCTCCAGCTGGGCGAAGCTGCTGAAGGGCCGCTCGGCCCACCTGCTGGTGACCATGGACACGCCACCCTGGGCCTACCGGGTCGTTTACCGCCAGCCGGGGCACCAGGCCATGCGGCGCGCCACCCTGGGCTTCTGCGGCGTCGCGCCCACCTTCGTCTCGACCTTCGGCCCCGTGAAGCCCGCCACTGCCGAGGCGCGGGCCCAGTGGCTGGATCGGGCCCGGGCAGAGGCGCTGCGCCTGCCCGGCCGCCTCCGCCGCCACCGCCTCCGCGCGCGGGCCGGGGCCTGGCTGCGGCTGCTGCGCCTCCAGTTCTATCCCATGGCCTGGGTGGCCTACACCATCGGGGCCCTGGCGGCGGCGCGGCATGGCGGGGTCTTCTCGAGCCGGGTCTACTGGCTCGGCTACCTGTGCCTCTTCCTCATGGAGGCGCTCACCGTGGTCAGCAACGAGTGGTTCGACCAGGGCACGGACCGCCTCAACCGCCACGCGGGGCCCTTCAACGGCGGCAGCCGCGTGCTGGCGGATGGGGAGCTCGGTCCCGGAAGCGTCCGCCGGGCCATGCTCGGGCTGGCCCTGGCACTGGGGATGGCGCTGGCGGCCCTGGGCGCGGCCCTTGCCGGCGGGCCGGGACTGGCGGCCATGATCGCCTTGGCGGTGCTCGCCGCGGGCTACACCGTACCTCCCCTGAAGCTCGTGTACCGGGGCCTGGGCGAGCTGGACGTGGGCCTCACCCACAGCTTCGCGGCCATCTTCGTCGGAGGGCTGCTCCAGTCCGGCGTCTGGCGGGACCCCTTCCCCTGGCTCGTCGGCCTGCCGCTCTTCCTCGCCACCCTCGCGGCCATCACCCTGTCCGCCCTCCCGGACCATGAGGCCGACGGGGCCGTGGCCAAGCGGACGCTGGCGGTGCTCCTGGGCCGGCGGGGGGCTGCCTGGGCGGCCCTGGGGTTCGCGGTGGCCGCCGCCGCCTGCGGGGTGCTCTGGCAGCGATGCGGCCTCTTCGGAGGGCTCAGCGGATTCGCGGCCTTCCTGGCGGTCCCCCACGCCCTGCTGCTCGTCCGGGCCATCCTCCGCTACCTCCGGCGCGGCGCGCCCTGCGAGCGCATCGACGGCATCATGACTCTGGCCCTGACCTACCTCCTGTGGTTCGGGGTGATCCCGCTGGTGGGCCTCTCCTGAGCGCCACCCCGGTTCCCGGGAGGCTCAACCCTGGTCGTCGCCCACCCTGAAGAGCCAGTAGGCCTTCGGCAGGAACTCCACCACGACCAGCAGGAAGTAGATCTTCTCGTAGAAGGCCAGGCTCATGAGCTCGATGCCGGCATAGGCCAGCAGCCGGACCGCCGTGCGGATGATGGCGATGGCCATGCCGGCCTTCAGGGCCCAATGGATCCGCGGCGTTCTTGGGAACAGGAAGAACACGCCGATGCTGCCGAGCCACGGCGCGAACATCAGGGGGAAGTACAGCGCGTGCTGGATGGATTGGAAGGTGGCCACCTTGTCGAGGATCGTCGCGCGAAGGGCCGGATCCGCTGTCTTGAGATACGCCGCCGGAAGCTGGATCTGGGTCCAGAAGAGCTCGACCGAACGGAGGGCCACCTCGAACAGGCCGAACATGAAGAAGCCCAGGAACGCCGCGCCGGCGAGGATGGGCCGCCTCCGCATGCCCTGGGCGCAGATCACCCACGAGATGAAGATCAGGGCGAACATCCAGACCAGCATGAGTGAGGAACGGGCCACGTGCAGGGGGGCAGCGCCCTGAAGCAGTTCCTCGGCGGCGCTGGCCGGGGCGGGGAAGGTGCCGAACACATGAGCCTGGAACGCCTGCACGGCGACGTAGCCGAGCACGAGTCCGCCCGCGGCGGTCCTGAAGGCCCGCGCATCCCTGCCAGGAGGAAGAAGGGCCGCTGAACGGGAATCCGGCAACATCATGCCTCTGCCTCCATAGATCTGCGGATTTGCCGTTTATGACGGTATCTTCATGTGGATGGTGTGTCGACAACCATGCAGTCCGGGGAAAGGCCCGGCGCGCCGTTTCCTGGAATCCGCCTTCCTCACATCCACCGGCGGAATCCGCACCTTCACCGATCCAGGGTTGAGCGCACCGGGTCCATCATGGAAGGCTGGACGATCGAGGTGGACATGACCGACCTGGCGTTGCGCGTGAAGGGGCTCCGGAAGCAGTACGCCAAGGTTCTCGCGGTCGACGGCCTGGATCTGGAGGTGCCCCGGGGCGAGGTCTTCGGCCTGCTGGGCCCCAACGGCGCGGGGAAGACCACCACGCTGGAGATCATCGAGGGCCTCACCACCGCCGACGCCGGCGAGATCGAGATCCTGGGCCTCACCTGGGCGCAGCAGGGCCAGGAGATCCGGGCCCGCATCGGCGTCCAGCTCCAGAGCACCAGCCTCTTCAACAAGATCACGCCGCGGGAATCGCTCGACCTCTACGGCAGCTACTACCCCAAGCGCCGGAGCACCGAGGAGCTGCTGGACCTGGTGCAGCTCCAGGAGAAGGCGGACGCCTACCACATCACCCTCAGCGGCGGGCAGCAGCAGCGGCTGGCCCTGGCCCTGGCCCTGGTGAACGACCCGGAGCTGGTGTTCCTGGACGAGCCCACCACGGGCCTCGATCCCCAGGCCCGCCGCAGCCTGTGGGACGTGGTGCGCCGCATGAAGGCCGAGGGACGGACCGTGATGCTCACCACCCACTACATGGACGAGGCCGAGGCCCTCTGCGACCGGCTGGCCATCATGGACCACGGCCAGGTCATCGCCACGGGAACGCCGGCCTCGCTCATCTCCGACCTGGCCATCCCCAGCGTGGTGGAGCTGACCTTCGAAGGCGCCGCGCCCGAGCCCGCCGCCTTCGCCGCGCGGCTGGACCAGGTCGTGGAGCGCCGCGCCGACCTGTGGGAGATCCCCACGCCGGACCCCAAGGCCCTCCTGCCGCGGCTGCTGGAGGCCGCCGAGGCCGCGGCCGTCCCCTTCCAGCAGGTCCACATCCGTCGGGCCACGCTGGAGGACGTGTTCCTGCACCGCACCGGCCGCAGCCTGAGGGAGTAACCATGATGTTGTGGCGCCAATTCGCGATGGAATGGCGGCTCTACCGCCGCGACCGCGTGGCCATGTTCTGGACCTTCGCTTTCCCCGTGGTGCTGCTGCTGGGCTTCGGCACCATCTTCCGGGATGGCGGCGGGCCGAAGCTGTCCGTGGTCCGCGTACAGGCCCCGGCCCCGGGCCCGCAGGATGCGGCCCTGGACCAGGCCCTGGCCGATGTGCAGCTCAAGGTGCAGGCGCTTCCGAAGGCCGAGGCCGAGGCCCGCTGGGCGAGGGGCGAAACCGCCGCCCAGCTGGAGGCCGATGGCGCGGGCTACCGCCTGCGCCTGAACAGCTACCTCATGGCCCAAGCCGGCGCCACGGCCGGGCTGGTGAACCAGGCCTGGCTCATGGCCCAGGCGCGCCTGAATGGGGCGCCGGAACCGGGCCGCATCCCGGTCTCCGTGGAGAGCCCGGGCCACAAGCACTCCGCCAACTACGCCGCTTTCCTGCTGCCGGGCCTGCTGGGGCTGAACCTCGTGAGCATGGGGCTCTTCAGCGTGGGCATGGTGAACGTCTCCTACCGCGAGAAGGGCAAGTTCCGGCGCCTGGCGGTGACCCCGCTGCCCAAGTGGGTGTTCCTGCTGGGCCAGGTGCTGCACCGCCTGACGGTCACCGTGATCCAGGCCGGCATCCTGCTGCTGGTGGGCCGCCTGGTCTTCGGCATCCAGAACCAGGGATCCTTCCTCGACCTGCTCCTCATCATGACGCTGGGCACGGGCTGCTTCATGGCCTTCGGCTTCGCCCTCAGCGGCTTCGCGGACACTTCCGAGGGCTACGCCGCCATCTCGAACCTGGTGTTCTTCCCGCTCATGCTGCTCAGCGGCGTGTATTTCACGCTCGACTCGGCCCCGGCCTGGCTCCAGCACGCCGTGGCCGTGGCGCCGCTGGCCCCCTTCCTCCGGGCCCTGCGGGCCGTGTTCAACGATGGGGGCACCCTGGCCGGACACGGGGCCGGCCTGGCCATTGTGGCGGCCTGGGGCCTGGCCGCCTTCGCCCTGGCGGTCCGCCGGTTCCGCTGGGCCTGATTCCGTCCATTTCTGAAGCCTCCCAGAGAGGACACCGATAAGGGATCCATGCATCCACCTGGGGAACCACGGGATCCGGCCGAAGCTCTGGCCCTGGTCCGCCGCTATCTGAAGGCCACCTACCGCATCGCGGAGGCGGCGCTGCGGGCCACGGACCTCCAGGAGCTGTACGCACGGGTCCACGCCATCGTCCGCGACCTCATGACGGCGGAGAACCTCTACTTCGCCCTCTGGGACCGGCCCACGGGAACCGTGTCCTTCCCCTACTTCGTGGATGAGGTGGACCCGGCCCCCGCCCCCCGGAAGCTCAAGCGGGGCCTCACCGAGTACGTGCTCCGCACGGAGAGGCCGCTCCTCCTGAGCCCGGAGCTCAGCCGCAACCTGGTGGCCACCGGAGAGGTGGAGCCTCAAGGTACGGATTGCCTGGACTGGCTGGGCGTCCCCCTCGTGGGGACCGAGGGCACCTTCGGCGTCCTGGCCATCCAGATCTATGAGGGCACCCGCCGCTATACCCCGGAGGAACGGGACCTGCTGGTTTTCGTCTCCGGCCAGGTGGCCATGGCCATCGAGCGCAAGGCCGCCGAGGACGCGCTCAGACTCAGCGAGGCGAAGTTCTCGAGGGCCTTCCAGGCCAGCCCCGACGCCATCAACCTGACCCGGCTGGAGGACGGGACCTACCTGGACGTCAGCGAGGGCTTCACCCGCCTCACAGGATGGACGCGCGAGGAGGCCGTGGGCCGCACGGCCCCGGACCTGAGGATCTGGGCCGACCCGGGAGATCGCGACCGGGCGGTCCGCCTCATCCAGGAGCACGGGGAGTTCACGGGCCTGGAGGCCGGATTCAGGCGCAAGGACGGCGGGATCATCACCGGCCTCATGTCCGGGAAGATCATGGAGGTGGGCGGCATCCCCTGCCTGCTTTCCATCACCCGCGACATCACGGACCGCATGGCCGCGGAGCAGGCGCTCCGCGCCGAGCGGGGCCTCTTCGTGGGCGGGCCGGTGATGGTCATCAAGTGGCGCAATGCCGAAGGCTGGCCGGTGGACTACGTCTCGCCCAACATCCAGGCCATCCTGGGCTACGCCCCCGAGGAGCTCACCAGCGGCCGCATCTCCTACAACGCCCTCGTGCATCCCGATGAGCTGGAGGCCATCCACCGGACCGCCGCCGAGAACAAGACCCGGGGTCTCACCCACTACGAGCAGCAGTACCGGCTCCGCACCGCCAGCGGGGAATACCGCTGGTTCTTCGATTTCAGCGCCTCGGTTCCGGCCCAGGGAGCCGACCCGGGCTACCACTTGGGCTACATCCTGGACATCACGGACCGCCGCCGGGCGGAGGAGGCCCTCCGGCAGGCTCAGAAGCTGGAGAGCCTCGGCGTGCTGGCCGGGGGCATCGCCCATGACTTCAACAACCTCCTGACCGTGGTCCTGGGCAACCTGAACCTCGCCCAGCTCAAGATGACGGACGCCTCCCCGGCCCGCCCCTACCTCGCGAACATGGAGGCCGCGGTCCTCCGGGCCACGGAGCTGACCAAGCAGATGCTGGCCTATTCCGGCCGGGGGCACTTCGAGGTCCGGCCCCACGACCTCAATGCGGTGGTCCGGGACCTCACCCAGCTGCTCGAGGTCTCCATCTCGAAGAAGGTCCGCCTCCAGCTGGACCTGGCCCCGGACCTGCCGCCCATCCAGGCGGATGCGGCCCAGTTCCAGCAGGTGGTCATGAACCTGGTCACCAACGCCTCGGACGCCATCGGCGACCGGGACGGCAGCATCCATATCGCCACTTCCGCGCGGGATCTCGATGCCGCGGCGCTGCGGCAGGAGTTCCGGATCGAGGCCCCCAGGCCCGGCCGCCACGTGATCCTGGAGGTGCAGGACACGGGCTGCGGCATGTCGCCCGACGTCCTGGACCGCATCTTCGATCCCTTCTTCACCACCAAGGCCGCGGGCCGGGGCCTGGGCCTCTCCGCCATGCAGGGCATCCTCCGGGGCCATGGCGCGGGCCTGAGCATCACCAGCCAGGTGGGCTGGGGCACCCGCTTCAGGCTCTGCTTTCCCGCCGCCGACCGGAGTCCCGCCGTGAACCGGGGGGCGGAGCCGACGCCCGCCGAAGTCCCCTCCCGGGGCACGGTGCTCCTCGTGGACGACGAGGAGCAGATCCTCCGGACCACGGCGATATCCCTCGAGCTGCTCGGCTTCCAGGTGGTGGTGGCCGGCGATGGCCTGGAGGCCCTGGCCCGCTTCCGGGAGCACCGGCAGGACCTGAGCCTGGTGCTGATGGACATCACCATGCCGCGCCTGGACGGCCGGGAGGCCTTCCGGACCATGCGCGGCCTGGATCCGGCCATCCCCGTGGTGCTCTGCAGCGGCTTCACGGAGCAGGACTCCCTCCAGGCCTTTCCGGACGGCGGCCCCGCGGGTTTCCTCCAGAAGCCCTACCAGCTCAAGGATCTGAAGACCGCCATCCGGGGTGTCCTGGGGAGGTGAGCGGGATCCCGAGCTAGACTGGTCGGCTGGAGAACCTCATGCCGTCTTCCAAGCGCGCCAGGCTGGCCATCTTCCTCACCGTCTTCGTCGACCTGCTGGGCTTTGGCATCGTCATCCCGATCCTGCCCCTCTACGCCAAGGAGATCGCGGACCACCCCAGCGCCTGGATGGAGGGTGTGAACCACTTTCTGGGCCTGGGCGGGGCGGGCACCACGCCCGGGGCCTTCTGGGCCGGCGTGGGCTTCCTCAGCTTCAGCCTCATGCAGTTCATCGCCTCGCCCATCCTGGGCCGCACCTCGGACAAGGTGGGCCGCAAGCCAGTGCTCTGGATGAGCCTGCTGGGGTCCTCCCTGGGCTACCTGATGCTGGCCCTCACCAGCCGCTTCGAGTGGATGCTGGCGGCCCGCATCCTGGACGGCATCACCGGCGGCAACATCTCCGTGGCCCAGGCGGCCATGGCCGACAGCTCGGCCCCGGAGGAGCGCTCCAAGGCCATGGGCATGATCGGCGCGGCCTTCGGCCTGGGCTTCGTCCTGGGCCCCGCCCTGGCCGGGATCCTCAGCGGCAGCGCCTTCGGGCACCACCTGCTGGCGACCCGCGGCTGGCACCTGCCCTTCTTCGTGGCGGCGGGGCTGTCCCTCCTTGCCTCGCTGCTGGTGGTCCTGTGGGTCCCGGAAACGCTCGATGACGAGGCCCGCACCCGCGCCCGTTCCAGCGAGAGCCGCGGGCACGCCCTGGTGAAGGCCTTCAAGCGTCCCGGCATGCCCCAGATCCTGTTCGTGTCCCTGCTGGCCATGGCCGGCTTTGCCATGATGGAGGGCACCTTCGCGCTGCTGGTCCAGCACCGGTTCGGCTTCCATCAGCGGGAGGTGGGCTACCTCTTCGCCGGCATCGGCATCCTCCTCGTGATCTACCAGGGCGGCCTCGTCCGAATGGTGTCCAAGCGCATTCCCGAGCGGGGGGCCCTCATCGCCGGGCTGATCATCCTGGGCATCACCCTGCCCCTCATGCCCCTGGCCGCCTGGATGTGGCCCTTCCTGCTGCTGCTCGTCCCCCTCTCCTGGGGCAGCGGCATGAGCAACACCGCCGGCTCGGCCCTGGCCAGCCGCCTCACGCCGCCGGAGGACCAGGGCAGCCTCTTCGGCGTGCTGAACGCCATGACGGGCCTGGGTCGCATCGTCGGCCCCGCGGTCGGCACCTTCACCTTCGCCCGCTGGGGCGGCCAGGTCTCCTACACCGTGGCCGGCATCACCCTGGCCCTGGCCCTCCTCCTCGCCCTCACCCTCTCACGCAAGGTGCATGCATGATCCGCCTCGATGGACGAACCCTCACCGCTCCCCTGCTGGCCCGCATCGCCGCTGGCGAGGGCGTCTCCCTGGACGAGGGCGCGCTGGCCCTCGTGGCCAAGAACCGGGCCGTGGTGGACCGCATCGTGGCCGAGGGCCGCACGGTCTACGGCATCAACACCGGCTTCGGCCAGTTCGCCACGGTGGTCATCCCCCCGGACCAGCTCCAGCAGCTCCAGCTCAACCTCGTGCGCAGCCACGCTGCGGGCGTGGGCGAGCCCCTGCCCAAGGATCAGACCCGCGCCCTCATGGCCGCCCGCATCAACTGCCTGCTCAAGGCCCACAGCGGCATCCGGCCCGAGCCCATCCGCCTGCTGGCGGAATGCCTCAACCGCGACATCGTCCCCCTGGTGCCCAGCCAGGGCAGCGTGGGCGCCAGCGGTGACCTGGCCCCCCTGGCCCACATGGCCCTGCTGCTGGTGGGCGAAGGCCTGGCCTGGGCGGATGGTCGGCACATCCCCGGCGGTCAGGCCCTGGCCCAGGCGGGCCTGAAGCCTGTGACCCTCCAGGCCAAGGAGGGACTGGCCCTCATCAACGGCACCCAGCTCATCACCTCCCTGGGCAACCTGGCGGTGGAGAAGTTCGCGCGCCTGGCGGATCTGGCGGACGAGATCGCCGGGCTGAGCCTGGAGGCCCTGCGGGGCACCCGCTCCGCCTTCGATCCCCGCATCCACACCGCGCGGCCCCATCCCGGCCAGATCGCCGTGGCCGAGCGCATGCGGGGAATCCTGGGCGCCTCCAGCGAGATCTCGGAAAGCCACAAGGATTGCCACCGCGTACAGGACGCCTACAGCCTGCGCTGCATCCCCCAGGTCCACGGCGTCACCCGGGATGCGCTCCAGTTCGCGGGCGCCATCCTCGAGCGGGAACTCAACAGTGCCACGGATAATCCGATGATCTTCACAGACACCCAGGAGTCCCGTTCCGGTGGCAACTTCCACGGCCAGTATCCCGCCTTCGCCTGCGATGTCCTCGCCATCGCGGCGGCGGACCTCGCCAGCATCTCCGAGCGCCGGCAGGAGCGCCTCGTGAACCCCGCCTACAGCGACCTCCCGGCCTTCCTCACGCAGAACGGCGGCCTCGAATCCGGCTTCATGATGGCCCACGTCACCTCGGCGGCCCTCGTGAGCGAGATGAAGGGCCTGGCCCATCCCGCCTGCGTGGACACCATCCCCACCAGCGCCGGCAAGGAGGACCACGTCAGCATGGGTCCCATCGCCGCCCGCAAGCTGCTCCGCGCCGTGGAGGCCTTGGAGCAGGTGCTGGCCATCGAGGCCCGCATGGCCCTGGAGGGCCTCCGCATCCTCGGCATGGCCCCGGCCGCGGGCCTGCAACCGCTGGTGGCCCGCCTGGCCGAAGCCTGTGCCCCCTGGACGGACCGGGTGATGTACGAGGAGATCGATGCCACCCTCGGCGCCCTCCGCGCCCACCAGGAGGTCTGCCCATGACCACCCCCTGGCGGCTCGCCTGCGAACTGGCGCTCCGGCGCTTCTCGGATGCCGATGCCATCCGGTTCTGGGGCATCGGCCACCAGGTGGGCGGGGAATACCAGCCCATCTTCAACTACCGCTTCGAGCACACCTATGCGGCCGTGCTCCTGGCCCGCTGGCTGGCCCCCCTCGCGGGGGCGGATCCGGAGGTGGTGGAGTGCGCCGCCTGGCTGCACGACGTGGCCAAGCGATTGAAGGACCCCCAGGCCAAGGACACCCACGCCCAGGACGCCTCAGCGCGGGTGGAGGAGATCCTCGCGGGCACGGACTTCCCCCCGGAGAAGATCCCCGCCGTGCGTCACGCCATCGAGCACCACGTGGGCCTCAAGCTCACGAAGCGGCTCGAGCCCATCGAGACCGCCTGCCTCTGGGACTGCGACAAGCTCAGCAAGATCGGTGCGGCCAGCCTCATCCACTTCGGCTGCATCAGCGGGGCCTTCCAGCCCATCACCACCGCGGAGATCCTGCGCCGGGGCGAGGCCTGGCTGGACCTGGCCCGGGGCATCACGGCCAGCTTCAACACGGAGCCCGCCCGCGAGGAGGGCCGGAAGCGCCTGGCCTTCCTGGAGGCCCACTACGCCCAGCTGCGCCGGGAGTGGTCCGACCCCATGGAGCCGACTCCCCCATGAGCGATCTCCTCCAGCTGGCCCAGAGCCTGGCCGTGGCCTTCCGGTCCCTGCAGATGTACACCGCGGCCCATCCCCGCTCCAAGGATGCCGTGGCTGCGGCCTACGCCACCCTGCTGGAGCAGCTGGCGGAGCGCCCCAAACTCCAGTTCGTGGTCTCGGGATCGCGCCCCTTCTTCAACGGCGAGGCCCAGGACGACCGCAGCCCCCACCTCGCCGCCCTCGTCCGGCAAGTGACCGAGCGGGGCGTCAGCGGGTTCATCATCGAGCGCGGAGCCTCCCCTGACGAGTTCGCCTCCTTCGTGGAGGCCCTGGGCACCCGGCCGCCGAGGGTCCAGGAGCTGGGCGGGCTGGAGAGCATGCTGCTGGCGGCGGGCGTGAGGCGCATCCAGGTCACCCAGGTCCGCTACCAGGTGGTGCTGGAGGGCGACGAGGCGGAGGCCTCCAACCGGGACCTCAACCGCGCTCCGTCCGTGCAGGCACCGCCCATCGAGGACCCGCTGGTGAAGGCCATCCGCGAAGCCCTCCTGTTCTCCCTCCCCCAGGAGCCGGGTGCCGGAGCCCCCGGGGCGGCGGACGCCGACGAGCTGGCCTTCCTCCAGACCTTCCGGCCCCTCGAGCTGGGGGGACTGGGGGCCCTGGGCGCGGAGCTGGGATTCGGCGCCGGGCAGGCCACCGCGGACCAGGTGGACACGCTGCGCCAGGTGCTCTCGGGCCTCGGCCCCGGAACGCTCCTCCGCCTGCTGGCCGGCCTCGGCACCCTCCCCCAGGAGCCTGGCGGGCTTACCGCCGGAGTCCACGGACTGGCGGGCGGGCTGCTGCAGCAGGCGGTGGCGGGCCTGCTCGGCCAGGGGGCCACCTGGGAGCAGCTGGCCGGTCCCGTCCAGGGCATCCTGGGCCTCCTTCCCGACCGGGACGAGGTCCGCGGCGGCCTCGGCGACTTCCTCCGGGGCCAGGGCCACGATCCAAGCAAGGTCGGCCTCCTGCTGCGGCGAGTCACCTGGGAGGACCTCAGCCTGGAAGCCCGGCTCGTGAAGGTCCTCGAAGAGGGCTGCCTCTTCGACCTCACGCTGGAGGAGCGGCTGGCCTTCCTGAGGGAGCTGCTGGACCTGGGCCGCACCGACGACTTCATCCGCGTGCAGGAACTGCTCCTGGACGCCCTCCGGCAGGAGCGCCTGCTCCGCCTGCAGTCCGCCCAGACGCTGGCCGGCATCGCCCGGTGGATCCATGCCCCGGGCCTTCCCCCGGCCATCGAGGCCCCCCTGGCGGAGGGGCTCAAGGCCAACTTCCCCTGGGAACCCGACCCCCCCGTGCACCGCTGGACCACCGAGGCGCTGGAGACCCTCCTCCGCGCCCATGTCAGCCGGGGCGACCTCAACCGCGTCATCTCGGACATGCGGGAACTCGAAGGGGCCTGCGCGTTCCTGGACCATCCCCAGCCCTGGCGCCGGGAGGCCTACGACCGGCTCCTGGAGGCCCTCCGCCGGCCCGGCCTTCTTGATGAGGTGGTAGCCCACCTCCACGGGATGGACCGCGCCCACCTCGCCTCGGAGGCCTTCCCCTACCTCGACTTCATCGGCGTCCCCATGGTCCACCACCTCATGGCCTGCCTGGGCCAGGAGGAGGACCGGGTGAAGCGCGGACGGCTGGTGGAAGCCATCCGGCAGATGGGCCCGGCCGCGCTGCCGCCCATCCTCCAGGCCCTGGAGTCCCCCACCTGGTACCTGGTGCGCAACGCCCTCAGCCTGCTCACGGACATCGGCGACGCGGGCCTCCTGCCCACCATCGCCCCCCTGCTCCGGCATCCGGAACCCCGGGTCCGCCGGGTGGCCATCCGCTCCCTCTGGCGGCTCTGCGGCCCGGCCTCCGAGCCGCACCTCATCCCCCGGATGAAGGAGACCGATCCCGGCGCGCTGGAGGAGGTCCTCTTCGCCCTGGGCCAGCTCAAGTCCGTGGCCGGACTCCCGGCCATCGCCGAGTTCGCCCAGGACCGCCGGGCCATGGAGAAGCTGCGGATCAAGGCCATCGAGACCCTCGGCGCCATCCGCTCCCCGGAGGCCCTGGCGCCGCTGGCGGAGCTGGTCCGGCGCCGGGGCTTCTTCGCCGGCACGGAGTCCGCCGCCATCCGGCTGGCGGGAGCCCGGGCCCTCGTGGACCTGGGAATCCCCGCGGCCACCGAGTTCCTGAAGGGCGTCCTGGACGCGGAGCCCCGGGGGGAGTTCCGCGAGGCCCTGAGCGGGCTGAAGGGGCTGGCCTGATTCCGTGACGGGCGTCACAGGGCATGCGAAAATCGAGGCCTTCGCGGAGCTTCCATGTCCCTGGTCCATCTCGATCCCGGTCCCCAGGCGCCGGAGATCGTCAATGCCATCATCGAGATCCCCACCGGGTCCCGCATCAAGTACGAGATCGACCACCACACGGGCCTGGTCCACGTGGACCGGGTGCTCTTCTCGCCCTTCCACTACCCGGCCGAGTACGGCTTCATCCCCGGCACCCTGGCGGAGGATGGCGATCCGGCGGATGTCCTCGTGCTCATCAACGGCGCCACCTACCCCGGCGTGGTGATGCGGGCCCGGCCCATCGGCCTGCTGCGCATGAAGGATGACAAGGGCCTGGATTCGAAGATCCTCGCCGTGGCCACGGACGATCCCACCTACGCCCACGTGACCTCCCGCAGCGACCTGCCGCCCCACTTCCTGCTGGAGGTGGAGCACTTCTTCCTCACCTACAAGGACCTCGAGCGCAAGAGCGTCACCAGCGACGGCTGGGGCGGCAAGGACGAGGCCCACGCCTTCGTGCGGGCCTCCATCGAAGCGTTCAACCGGCAGAAGAAGTAGCGGGCGATGGCATCACCGGAGGCGCCGGGCCTCATCTGCTTCGACCTGGACGGAACCCTGGTGGATCCCCTGCTGGGGGTACGGAACTGCGTGCGGAAGACCTGCGAGGCCTTCGGACTGCCGGTACCTGAAGAGGCCACCGTCCGCGCCTGGATCGGCTTCGGCATGCGCGAGTCCCTGGCCACGCTTCCGGGCCTCGCGGACCCCGAGCGCCTGGAGGAGGCCCTGGACTTCTACTGGGAGCGCTACCGGGAGGACGGCGTCTTCGAGCACGAGCTGTACCCCGGCGTCTTCCGCCTGCTGCACCGGCTGAAGCGCCAGGGGCACCGCATCTACATCGTGTCGGCCAAGCCCAGCCTCTTCGCCCGGCGCATCGCCTACCAGTTCGACCTCAACCTCATCTTCGACGACATCTTCGGCAGCACCCTCAAGGGCCGCTGGCAGCCCAAGACCGAGGTGGTGGCGGGCCTGGTGCGCCAGGGCACCCTCTGGCCCGGCGGCGTCTTCATCGGCGACCGGGGCGTGGACATGGTCGCCGCGCGCGACCACGGCCTCGAGGCCATCGGCGTGGGCTGGGGCTACGGCAGCCACGGGGAGCTGGAGCAGAACGGGGCGGAGCGCATCTTCGACACGGTGCCGGAGCTGGATGCCTGGCTGCGCATCCGCTTCCCGCAAGCTGAAGTGTTCGACGCCTTCAGCCGTTCGGAGTAGCCCATCGCGTTCCCGGGGGCACCTGGGCCTTGAAGGCGGCCGGGCCCGGGGCCGCCGGCGTCTTCGCATCCAGCAGCTCCAGGCGCTGGCGCGCGCCGGTGGGATCGGTCCACTCGAGGACGTGCAGGAGCCCCTTGCGGCCCGTGGCCTGCAGGGCGGGGATGTCCGGCGTCCGGGGCACCAGCTTCACGGTCTCCCCGCCGGCGGACTCGGCGCGGTAGAGGAGGCCGATCCGCGCGGGATCCAGCAGGATCCCCAGCAGCGGGAAGTCGCGTACCGCCCGGGCCAGCTCCACCCGCTGAGCCGTGCGGGTATCGGGATCGTACTGGACGAGGTGGCGGCCGTCGGAGGTCACGACGAGCCCCGAATCGTAGGCCACCTTCAGCTTCCCCCCCCGGGCCAGCAGCAGGTTCCCCTGGCGGGTCATCTTCCCGAAGACGGCGCTGTCGCTCTCCTGGCGGAAGCGGCTGACCAGGGCGGGCACCCTGGGGAAGGCGGTCCACCAAGCGGGCAGGGCCGCGGCCAGGGGCGCCGCGAGCAGCACCGGGAGGCAGAGGGACCGGACACGAAGGCTCATCTCAGCTCCGCTTCAGCTCGACGCTGAGCTTGGCCGTGCTGCCCTTGGCGGGGGCGGGCCGCTGGATTCCGCCCTCGGCCACCACCGCCCCCCGGTGGCGGAGCTGGACGACGACCTCGACTTCCTGCCCATCCAGGTCCGCGGGAACCTCGATCCGCAGCACCGACGGGGCCCCCTGGCGGCCCACCAGGGTGAGTTCGTCCAGCAAAGAGGAGATGACGTCCGTCGGATCCGCGCTCCGCGGCTTGGGGGCCGGGCGGCGGCCCTCCACGCGCAGCGAGGCCAGGGCCGCCAGGGGATCGGCCTTGGCGGGCGGCCGGGAGGCAGGTGCCCCCGGCACCGGCGGCTGGGCCTCGGCGGGGGTGTCCTCCCCCTGGAAGGCGGAGAAGGCCTCCGCATCGAAGGGGCCGGCCCCCTCCTCCATGAGGAAGGAGAGCGCTGGGTCCTCGGAGGGCGGCTCCGGAAGGTGGGGCGCCTCGATGAAGATGCCCGTGTCGTCATCCAGATCGGGCAGGGGCGTACCTTCGGCGGTGGGAAGCGGGAGGTCCATGTCGAGCAGGTCCGTCACCGAGGGCAGGTCCGAGAAGGTGAGGGCCTCGCCCACCGGAGGCGCCGGAACGGCCGGAGGCGGCGGAGGAATGGATGCCGCCTGAGCCGATGGACCAGGCGCCGCCGGGACCAACGGACCAGGCGCCGCCGGCGCTGGGGGACTAGGCGCCGCCGGGGATTCCCCGAGCACGTGGGTCTTGATGTGGGTCAGGGCGAGCTTGGTGATGCCGCGCAGAGTCTCGAAGACCCCCGTGCCATCCGAGGCCACGGATTGGAAGCTGGGGGCGCCGCGGGGGTTGAAGACCGCCTCGAGCTCGTCCACGGGAACCACGTTCTTCAGGTCCCGCTTGTTCCACTGGAAGACCACGGGGATGTCCTGGAGGTTGAGCCCCAACTCGCCCATGTTCTCCTCGAGGTTCGCCCAGCTCTCCCGGCAGGCGTCCAGCATGGGGACCTGGCTGTCCACCACGAAGACGATGCCGTCCACGCCCTTGAGCACCAGCTTCCGGGTGCTGTTGTAGAACACCTGGCCCGGAACGGTGTAGAGCTGGAGCTTGGTGCGGAAGCCGCCCACCATGCCCACGTCCATGGGCAGCAGGTCGAAGAACAGGGTGCGGTCCGTCTCGGTGTTGAGGCTCACCATCTCGCCCCGGGCCTTGAGGCTGGTCTTGCCGTAGATGGTGTTGAGGTTGGTGGTCTTTCCGCACAGACCCGGCCCGTAGTAGACGATCTTCGCCGTCATCTGCCGGGTGGCGTGGTTGAAAAACACCATTCCTGAACCTCTTGGGAGGAATAAGTTTAGCCCGGAAAACCCGCCGGGCTCAATGCAAATGCGGCTTCCCCGCCCTCAGGACAGGGTCTTGAGGAGGGCCAGAACCTGCTGGTCGTGGTCCTTG
Organism: Geothrix fermentans DSM 14018; assembly: GCF_000428885.1. Taxonomy (GTDB): domain Bacteria; phylum Acidobacteriota; class Holophagae; order Holophagales; family Holophagaceae; genus Geothrix; species Geothrix fermentans. The sequence continues at coordinate 750,468 of NZ_KE386810.1, forward strand.
GTGCGGACATCGGTGATGACCTTGCGGACGATGCCCTGCCGGTCGATGAGGACCGTGATCCGCTTGGCCATCCCGAGGAGGGGCATCTTCACCCCGTAGGTCTCGATGATCCGCCGGTCTGGGTCCGCCAGGATGCTGAAGGGCAGGTGGAACTTCTCGGCAAAGGCCTTGTGGCTCTGGGTGGTGTCCGCGCTCACGCCCAGGACCACCGCGCCGGCGGCCTGGATGGCCTTGAACCCGTCCCTCAGGCTGCAGGCCTCGGCCGTGCAGCCGGGCGTGTCGTCCTTGGGGTAGAAATAGAGCACCACCGCCGACTTGCCCTGGAAATCCGCCAGCCTGACCAGGGCCTCGTGCTGGTCCCGGGCCTCGAAGGCCGGCGCCTTCATGCCCTCCCGGACCTCCCCCGCCGAGGCCGCTCCGAACATCGCCATCAGGCCCAATCCGACCCTCCATCTCCGATCCATGGTCGCCTCCCCGAGGGGTGCGAGTGTGGCACCATCGGCGGAGAACAGGGAACAGGAAAGGGGCAGAAGATTTTGGACGTCACGACACGCATCGCCCTCATCCCCGGCGACGGCGCCGGCCCGGAAGTCATGGCGGAGGCCGAGCCACTGCTGGACTGGGCCCGGGACAGGGGCCGCCGCCTGGACGTGGTTCGCCTGCCCTTCGGCGCGGAGCATTTCCTGGCCACGGGGGAAACCCTGCCCGAGACGGCCTTTGCGGAACTCCGGGACGGCGCCGATGCCATCCTCTTCGGCGCCGTGGGCGACCCCCGGGTGCCGGACGGCCGCCACGCGGAGGCGATCCTGCTGCGCCTGCGCCGGGAGCTGGACCTCGTCGTGAACTTCCGTCCCTGCCAGCCCCTCCCCGGGACGGGGACGGAGGGACTCCACCTCGAGGTCTTCCGGGAGAACACGGAGGGGGCCTACTGCCTCCAGGGCTCCACGGAACCGGGCCGGGCCGTGGACCTGGCCGTGCACACGGAGGTGGCCGTGCGCCGCCTGCTGGAAGCAGCCTTCACCCGGGCCGAGGAGCGCGGCTGCCCCCTCACCCTGGCCCACAAGGCCAATGTGCTCAAGCACGGGCATGGGCTGTGGATGCGGGTGTTCCAGGACCTCCGCGGCGCCTTCCCGCAGGTGCCCGCCCGCGGGATGCACGCGGATGCCCTCCTCTGCGCCCTGGTGCAGGATCCAGCCCCCTTCGGCGTCATCGCCGCGGATAACTACCTGGGTGATCTCATCAGCGACCTCACCGCGGCTTTCGCCGGCGGCATGGGTACGGCGCCCTCCCTGAGCTGGGCGCCGCACCGGCCCTTCCGCTGCGCGGCCCTGGCGGAGCCCGTGCACGGCTCCGCGCCGGACATCGCCGGAAAGAACCTGGCCAACCCCGTGGGTATGATCCTCAGCACCGCCCTGCTCTTCCGGCACCTGGGCTGGGAGCCGGAGGCCCGAGCGGTGGAACAGGCCGTGGCCGCAGCCATGTGCGATGGCGCGAAGACACATGATCTCGGCGGTAGCCTCGGGACCGCCGCGATGGGCTGGGCCATCCGCGAGCGGCTGCCCTAGAACCGGCATTCCATGTCTTTTTGGGAAAGCTTCACAGAAGCGGAGGTTTGCGGAGCATGGAAGGAAAGCGGAGAGCAGGTGAAGGCCTGTTTCCGTTCTCCGCTTCCCTCAACTCCTCAGCGATCCTCTGCTTATCTCAATTCTTTCCAGGAGGGCGCCGGCCCTTCAGCAACTGCGCATGACGCCGGTGGATGCTTGGTCCGCGTCAGCAACTGCGCATGACATCGGTTGATGCTTGGTCGGCGTCAGCAACTGCGCATGACGCCGGTTGATGCTTGGTCGGCGTCAGCAACTGCGCATGACGCCGACGAGGACCCCCTGGATGTCGATGGCCTCGGGGGCATAGCAGCGTGGCTGGAGCTCAGGATTGTGGGGGATGAGCCACACGCCCCTGGCGTCGCGCCGGAACTCCTTGAGGGTGACCTCCTCCTGGTCGATGAGGGCCACCACCCGGTCGCCATTGCGGTACTCGCCCTTGCGCTGGAGCACCACGAGGTCTCCGTCGAGGATGGCGTCGTCCACCATGGAATCGCCCCGGACCCGCAGGACGAAGAGCTCCTCCTTCTGGCGATGGATGCTGTTCGGCACCTCGATGGGAAGGGAGCGGCTCTCGGGCAGGATGGGCGAGCCGGCGGCCACATCCCCGCAGAACGGGAAGATCCGCACGGGGCTCACGGGTTCGCTCCGCTCCGTCCGGGCGGGCGCCTCGTCCTCCACGGGTCCAGCCGCCACCACCAGGTTGTTCCCCTTGCCGTGGCTGCGGACGAGGAACCCCTTGTCCATGAGGTGCTGGACGTGCTTGTGGATGGTCGACACCGCGCTGGAGCCCACGCCCTTGGCAATTTCAGCCAGGGTGGGACTTCGCCCCTCGTCCTGCACGAAGGTGCGGATGAATTTCAGGACGGCCTGTTGGCGCTTGGTGAGATCGGAGGCTTTCATGGTCTCCAAGGTAAGAGTCGATCCGCAGGTCGTCAATCCCTTTTTTTTCGCTTTATTTCAGACCCCTCGGAGGGGGGCTCCCGGGACCTTGCCTGGATGCATCTGGCGGCCTCTGCCATACTCAAGGATGCTTTGGTGAGCCTAGTATTTACGCCCTCTTCGTCGCCATTGCCCCGATGAGAAAGGAGTCCTATGACTGCCGCCCTTGCCGCCCCCTCGCCTGCCGGAGGAGCGAAAACGAGGATCAATGATTTTTCCATCCAGGTGGCCACGGTCAACGGATCGGGTTCCCAGACCGCCAACACGGTGCTGCTGCGTTCCATCTTCCAGATGGGCGTGTTCGTCAGCGGCAAGAACCTCTTCCCCTCGAACATCGCCGGGCTGCCCACCTGGTTCACCATCCGCGCCAGCGCCCAGGGCTACGTGGCGCGCAAGGCCAGCAACGAGATGCTGATCCTCATGAACCCCGAGACGGCCAAGGAGGACATCGCCCGGGCTGATGCGAACGCCCTGGTGATCTACGACGAGCCGCTCCAGCTCGACAAGCTCCGCGCCGACCTCAGCTACATCCCCGTGCCCTTCCAGAAGCTCGTGACGGCCTCCTGCCCCGAGCCCAAGCTCCACAAGCTCGTGAAGAACATGATCTACGTGGGCGTGGCCGCCCGCCTGCTCGGCATCGACATGGAGGAGGTCAAGAAGGCCATCGCCAAGCAGCTCAAGGGCAAGACCAAGGCCATCGAGCTCAACCAGACCGCCTGCGTGGCCGGCTATGACTGGGCCATGGAGAACCTGGAAGACCAGGACCACGTCAAGGTCGTGCGCGACAACAAGACCCAGGGGCTCATCATCATCGACGGCAACGAGGCCTGCGCCCTGGGCGCCCTCTTCGCCGGCGTGACCGTGGTGGGCTGGTATCCCATCACCCCGGCCTCCAGCCTGGTCGAGACCTTCATCGAGTACGCCGAGGAGTACCGCAAGGATCCCAAGACCGGCAAGTCCACCGTCGCCATCGTGCAGATGGAGGACGAGCTGGCCTCCGCGGGCGTGGTGCTGTCCGCGGGCTGGGCCGGCGCCCGCTCCATGACCTCCACCGCGGGCCCCGGCATCTCGCTCATGAGCGAGTTCATCGGCCTGGGCTACTACGTCGAGGCCCCCGGCGTGTTCTTCAACGTGGCGCGCACGGGCCCCAGCACGGGCCTGCCCACCCGCACCCAGCAGTCGGACGTGGAGCTCTGTGCCAAGGCCAGCCACGGCGACACCCTGCACATCAACCTCTACCCCGGGACCATGGAGGAGTGCTTCCAGTTCTCCTACGATGCCTTCGACCTGGCGGAGCGGTTCCAGACGCCCATCTTCGTCGTCACCGACCTGGACCTGGGCATGCAGAACTGGGCCTCCAAGCCCTTCGCCTACCCCTCCAAGCCCTATGACCGCGGCAAGGTCCTCAACCAGCAGCAGCTGGCGGAAATGAAGGACTGGGGCCGCTACAAGGACGTGGACGGAGACGGCATCCCCTACCGCTCCCTGCCCGGAACGCCCGGCGGCAAGGGCGCCTACACCACCCGCGGTTCCGGCCACAACGCGTACGCCCAGTACTCCGAGAAGCCCGGCGACTACCTCGAGGTGGTGGACCGCCTCAAGCGCAAGTACGAGACCGCCAAGACCCACGTGCCCGGGCCCGTGTTCCGCAACCAGGGCTCCGACAAGGGCGTGCTGGCCTTCGGGTCCAGCGATCCCGCCGTCATCGAGGCCCAGGACATCCTCGCGGCTCAGGGCCTCAAGACCGACTACCTGCGCCTCCGCGCCCTGCCCTTCACCGCCGAGGTCGACGCCTATGTGAAGGAGAAGAAGGTGGTCTACGTGGTCGAGCAGAACCGCGATGGCCAGATGGCCAACCTCTTCCGCGAGACCTATCCCGAGCACGCCACCAAGTTCAAGAGCGTCCTGCACTACGACGGCCACGCCATCGACGCCAAGAGCATCGTGGACCAGATCACCGCCTTCGAGCAGAAGTAAGGAGCCGACCATGACCACCGCCACACCCTCCGCTCCCGTACCCGCCGCTCCCACCAACAAGCTCGGCTTCACCAAGCAGGACTACGTGGGCTCCAAGTCCACCCTCTGCGCCGGTTGCGGCCACGACGCCATCACGGCCCAGATCATCAACGCCGCCTTCGAGTCCAGCATCGAGGGCCACCGCGTCACCAAGTACTCCGGCATCGGCTGCTCGTCGAAAACCCCCGCCTACTTCATCAACCAGGGCTGGGGCTTCAACAGCGTCCACGGCCGCATGCCCTCCATCGCCACCGGCGCCTCCCTGGCCAACCGGACCCTCATCAACATCGGCGTCTCCGGCGACGGCGACTCCATGTCCATCGGCATGGGCCAGTTCGTCCACGCCGTCCGCCGCAACATCCCGATGATCTACATCATCGAGGACAACGGCGTCTACGGCCTCACCAAGGGCCAGTTCTCCGCCACCGCCGACAAGGGCTCCCACCTGAAGACCGGCGCCGTGAACGACTTCCCACCCATCGACCCCTGCACCCTGGCCATCGAGCTGGGCTGCGGCTTCGTGGCCCGCAGCTTCTCGGGCAATCCCAAGCAGCTGAACGCGCTCCTGAAGGCGGCCTTCGCCTACGAAGGCACCGTGGTCCTGGACGTCATCAGCCCCTGCGTCACCTTCAACAACCACGATGCCTCCACGCGCTCCTACAAGCACGTCAAGGACCACGACTTCCCCCTCCACGACCTGGGCTTCATCCAGTACTCGGAGGTCGAGCAGGTGGACATCCCCGCGGGCGAGACCGAGATCGTCACGTTCCCGGACGGCTCCAAGGTCGCCATCAAGGCCATCCACGAAGGCTACGAGCCCACGGACCGCTTCGGCGCCATGAAGGCCATCCACGAGTCCATGGCCAAGGGCGAGTTCCTCACGGGCCTCCTCTACATCAACCCCACCCAGCCCCCCCTGCCCGAGGTGCTGAACCTGGTGGAGGAGCCCCTGGCCACCCTGGGCGAGGACCTGCTCAAGCCCAGCCCCGCGGAGCTGGACAAGATCATGCACAGCCTCATGTAGCTACGCCGTTCATGCGCAGAAAGCCGCCGGAAGGCGGCTTTCTGCGCACATGGAACCTCAATCGTCGTCCTCCGCTTCCGATTCGTGCCCGGGGCCATGCCCGCCGCCTTCCCCAAGTTGGATGGGCGCGACTCCCGGCAGGCTCAACAGCCCCCTTTCCGCATCGAAGGAGCGGACCAGAAGGCTCCCCCACCCGCCCAGCAGCAGGAGGGCCGCCAGGGCCGGCAGGGGATGGACCGAGGCGATGCCCTCCTCCGGGCGCCCCAGCTTCCTGCCGGTGACCATGCTGCTGGGGGTCCGGTCCCGGTGCCGGATCGCATGGAAGGCCAGGCCGGCCAGGTGGGCCATCACCGCGGCGAGCATGCCGTAGGCGAGCGCCTGATGAAGGTCCTCGAAGGCCTCTTTGCGGCCGGACATCGCCAGGCCCGTGGCGACCAGGCCGAAGGGAAGCAGGAGCAGGGCCATGGCCGCGAAGGCGGCCCCCGGGTTGTGGCCCGCCTGCCGCTTGTCCCGCCCCCGCGCCGCATCCGCGAGGTAACTCAGGAGCGTTCCCGGACCGCACAGGAAGGAACGGAACCGGGCGTGGCGCGACCCCATGAACCCCCAGACCACACGCAGCGCCGCAGCGCCCACCAGGGCCAGACCAGCCGCCATGTGCCAGCGGAAGGCCGGGCTGTGCTCCGAGGACAGGGTCGCCAGGCCGAAGGAAGCCGCGAACAACCCCGCCATGGCCCAGTGGAGCAGGCGGGTGGGCAGGTCCCAGACCCGGATGGAGGCGTCGGCTCCCTCCGGGGCGAGGGAAGCGGGGGACGTGGATGAGGATGCGGGTGGGGTCATGGTAGCCTCCGGCCTGGCGGAGATCCTCGGCTCGCCTCGCCCCGGGATCCATCCGACAGACGACCGATGCCCGGAGCCTCCCATGGGATTGACGCACCCCAACGACCATCCGACAGATGGGGGATGGCCCGGCGGGCGGGCCCTCGCGCTGGCGCTTCTGGTGGTGGCCGGCCTCCTCGCCGTCGATCTGGCCATGGACCGCTTCCTCCGCTCGGCGGGCTGGGGGCACCTCCTGATCGAAGGACTCACCGCCTGCCTCGCCCTGGGCATGGGCCTCGGCCTGCTGCGGGCCCTCCGCGCCCGTGACCGGGACGTCCTGCGCCTCCGGCGGGATCTGGCCGCTGAGCAGGCCGAGGCCCACCGATGGCGCCAGGAAGCCGCCGGCCTGCTCCGGGGCCTGTCGGAAGCCATCGACGGCCAGTTCGAGCGCTGGGCGCTCACGGAGGCAGAGCGCGAGGTGGCCCTCCTCCTTCTGAAGGGCCTGAGCACAAGGGACATCGCCGCCCTCCGCGAGACCCGCGAGGCCACCGTCCGGCAGCAGGCCCAGGCCATCTACCGGAAGGCCGGGCTGGAAGGGCGCGCGGAACTCTCCGCCTTCTTCCTGGAGGATCTCCTGGCCCCGAGGACCCCGCATTGACTGAAGCGGGGACCCCGCTAAACTGGAGGTTCGTGGGCCTGTAGCTCAGCTGGGAGAGCGCTGCGTTCGCAATGCAGAGGTCGTCAGTTCGATCCTGATCAGGTCCACCAGTCCATGGAATGCGGCGGTCATCGGGCCGCCGCTTCTGTTTCATGGGACGACCTCGCCGATGTCTTCCTGTCGGTCGTCAGCCCACCTATCGCAGGCTCCCCCGGAGCCTGCTCCCGCTCGCATGGCTCGCGGAGGCGGGCCCCATGATCCTGATCAGGTCCACCAAACGAAAAGCCCCCTGTCGCCAGGGGGCTTTCACGTGAGGTGCGGGAACCTAGAGCACGGCCTCCATGGGCGCCATCTCGCCGGCCCGCAGGGCCACGGCCTGGGCGGCCACCAGGGGCAGACCCCGGTGGGCGAAGTGGATCGCGGCCTGGACCTTGTTCTGGTAGAAGGCGGCCTCGGAGCTGCCGGCCAGGAGGGCCCGGACGGCCTTGGCGTCGGCGGCGTCCACGCCCCGCTCCTGCATCAGGGCGGCGAGCTTGCCCTTGGCCAGCGCGGCCTGCTGCAGCAGCAGGTGGCCCGCCACCACGTGCCCGACCATGTCCAGCAGCGGCACGGCGTTCAGGCCCGTCAGCAGGGCGGCGTTCTCCTGGGCGGGAATCTCCTGGAGCACCGTCCCCAGGGCCTTCGCGGCCTCGCCCAGCTGGCGGGCGGAGGGACCGAGGACCGGATCCGCGGCCAGGGCCTGCACCGAGGCCCCCACCTGGCCCATCAGGGCCTTGACGGGCTTCCCTTCCTGCATGCGGAACTTCCGTCCCACCAGGTCAAGGGCCTGGATGCCGTTGGTGCCTTCGTAGATCGAGGCGATCTTGCAGTCGCGGAGGTACTGCTCGGCGGGGTATTCCATGGTGTAGCCGTAGCCGCCGAAGGTCTGGAGGGCCCACTCCGTGACCCGGAAGCCCCAGTCGGAGCACCAGGCCTTGCAGACGGGCGTGAACAGCTCCACCAGCCCCTGCCAGCGGTCCCGCTCCTCCCCGGCGGAGACGTGGGCCATGTCCATGCACCAGGCCGTGTAGGTCACGAGGGCGCGCATGGCCTGGACGTAGGCGGACTGCATGAGGAGCATCCGGCGCACGTCGGGGTGGTCGACGATGAGGGACTGCGAAGCGCCCTTGGCGGCGCCGGGAGCGCGGCCCTGCAGCCGCTCCTTGGCGTAGGCCAGGGCCGCCTGGTGGGCGGCGGAGGCATTGCCCAGGCCCTGGACGCCCACCTCGTACCGGGCGGCGTTCATCATCACGAACATGTGGGCGAGGCCCTGGTTCTCCTGGCCCAGGAGAAAACCCTGGGTGCCGCCGTTGGTGCCGAACACCAGGCTGCAGGTGGGCGAGCCGTGGATGCCCAGCTTGTGCTCGATGCCCGCGCAGGCCACGTCGTTGGGGGCGCCCAGGCTGCCATCGGCGTTCACGCGGTACTTGGGCACCACGAAGAGGCTGATGCCCTTGGGACCCGCGGGGGCGTCCGGCGTGCGGGCCAGCACGGCATGGATGATGTTCGGCACCAGCTCGTGGTCGCCGCTGGTGATGAAGATCTTCTCGCCGGTGATCAGGTAGGACCCGTCCGCCTGCTTCACGGCCTTGGTGGTGAGCGCGCCCAGGTCGCTGCCGGCCCCGGCCTCGGTGAGGCACATGGTGCCGGTCCACTCGCCGGTGTACATCTTCTCGCAATAGACCTTCTTGAGCTCATCGCTGCCGAAGGTCTCGATGAGGTGGGCGGCGCCGCGGGTGAGCAGCACCTTGAGGCCCAGGGCCGTGTTCGCCCCCATGAGGTACTCGCTGATGCCGGTGCCCACGGCCTCCGGCAGGCCCATGCCGCCGAACTCGGGGTTCATGGTGGCGCTGATCCAGCCGCCGGAGGCGAGGTCCCCGAAGGCCTCGGCGAACCCGTCCGGCAGCCGCACCTTCCCGCTCTCCCACTGGGCGCCGACCCGGTCGCCGATCTCGTTGCAGGCGGCGACGCTGCCCTTGGCCACCTTGAGCGCCTCGTCCAGCACCATGGCCAGCTGGTCGCGATCGACCTCCTGGTAGGGTTCGGCTTTCAGGACCGCATCCAGATCCAGCCATTCGAGGAGGTTGAACTTGATGTCACGGGCGTCGTCCAGGTACTTCATGGGATCTCCAGGAATGCGGGGCAGGTTGAATGTATTGCCGTGGAAGGGGGTTCGCTCTCCATTTTTCGCCCAGGTGGCGCCCTGCTCCAATACCTGTCCTCAGGTAAGTTGGAGCGGGCCTCCCAGGGCGGTGGCTACTTCAGTTCAGGAAACTGCTCCTCCCGGAACTCCAGGGCGGAAGAGGCCGGATCCGCAGCGCGCTTCCGCAGCTCCACCCGCCGGATCTTGCCGGAGATGGTCTTGGGGAGGTCCCCGAACTCGATGATGCGGATGCGCTTGTAGGGGGAGATGCGCTCGCGGATGAAGCGGAACAGGGCCAGGGCCGTGGCGCGGTCCGGCGCGTACCCCGCCCGCAGGATGATGTAGGCCTTGGGCACGGTGAGCTTGAGGGGATCCGGGCTCGGCACCACCGCCGCCTCGGCCACGGACTCGTGCTCGATGAGGAAGGACTCCAGCTCGAAGGGACTGATGCGGTAGTCGGAGCTCTTGAAGACGTCGTCCGCCCGGCCCACGAAGCAGAGGTAGCCGTCCTCGTCGCGGGTGGCCACGTCCCCGGTGCGGTAGTAGCCTTCCGCCTCGGCCTTCCGCATCTTCTCGGGATCGTCCTTGTAGCCGGCCATGAGGCTCGTGGGCCGGGGCTTCAGCTTGAGGGCGATCTCGCCCTCCTCGGCCTCCCGGCCCTCGGGATCCAGCAGCGCCACGTGGAAGCCCGGCAGGGGGCGGCCCATGGAGCCGGACTTCACCGCCTGCCCCGGCGAGTTGCCCACGATGGCCGTGGTCTCCGTCTGCCCGTAGCCGTCGCGGATGGTGAGGCCCCAGGCCTTCTCCACCTGGGTGATGACCTCGGGGTTCAGGGGCTCTCCGGCGCCCACAAGGGCCCGGAGCTTCACCTTGTAGGCCGCCAGGTCCTCCTGGATGAAGAGGCGCCACACGGTCGGGGGGGCGCAGAGGGTGGTCACGCCTTTGTCCACGATGGCCTTGAGGGTGGCGGACGCGCTGAACCGGGCCGCCCGGTAGACGAAGATGCAGGCTCCGGCGTTCCAGGGCGCGAAGAAGCTGCTCCAGGCGTGCTTGGCCCAGCCCGGCGAGCTGATGTTGTAGTGGACGTCGCCTTCCTGCAGGCCCACCCAGTACATCGTGGACAGGTGGCCCACGGGGTAGGACTGGTGGGTGTGGACCACCAGCTTGGGCTTGGCCGTGGTGCCGGAGGTGAAGTAGAGCAGCATGGGATCCGTGGCGCGGGTGGGGCCATCGGCCTCGAAGGCGGTCGAGCCCGCGTAGAGCTCCGACACGTCGTGCCAGCCAGGCACCGAGGCGCCCACGCTGATGCGGGTGAGGCTGGCGTCCAGGCCGTCGAACTTGGCCGTCTGGGCGGAATCCACCACCAGGTGCCGGATCCCGCCGCGCTCGATGCGGTCCTGGAGGTCCGCCTGCGCCAGCAGCAGCGTGGAGGGCACCAGCACCGCCCCGAGCTTGATGCACGCGAGCATCACCTCCCAGAGGGGCAGGACGTTGTCCAGCATGATGAGCACGCCATCGCCGCGTTTGACGCCCATGGCCCGCAGGGTGTTGGCCACCTGGTTGCTGCGCCGGGAGAGGTCCTGGAAGCTGACCTTCGTCTCCGTTCCGTTCTCCTCGACGATCCACAGCGCGGGCCTGTCATTGCCCACGGCGTAGGTGTCGAAGTGGTCCAGGGCCCAGTTGAAGGCATCGAGGACGGGCCAACGGAAATCCCGGCAGGCCCCTTCGTAGTCGTCGCGATGCGCGACGAGAAAGTCCCTGGCCTGGAGAAACGCCTCGCGACCATTCATCTGGTCCTCCTGAATTCGCTTGGGGGGGTATGAAGCAATCTAGGACGGCCCGGTCCGTCCGTCCAGGATGAAAAGCGACATACAGGGGGAGAAAGAATCTCAAGTAGGGCCAGCGACCTGGAGCGCGTGGTAGGGTGGTCGCATCGCACCCCCTGTTCCGCGAGGCATCCTGTGTTCAGCATCATCCCTGACGGCGCAGGCTACCGGGAATTCGTCCTCCTGAAGGACGGCCAGGGCGTGCTCCTGCGGACCGCCTCCCCGGAGGACGCGGACCGCGTGGAGGCCTTCATCCGCGGCCTCTCCCGGGAGAGCATGGCCATGCGCTTCATGGGCGGCGTGTCCGGCGTCTCGCGCAAGTTCGTGGAGGACCTCTGCGACGAGAACCGCCGCCAGCGGGCCTGCCTCCTGGCCATCGAGGGCGAGGGGTCCGAGCAGCAGGTGCTGGGCCTGGGCAACTACGTGGGCGACGGCGGCGCCGTGGCCGAGGTCGCCTTCATGATCGGGGACGCGCACCAGGGCCGGGGCATCGGCACACTGATCCTCGAGCGCCTGGCGGGTCTGGCCGCGGGGGCCGGCTACCTGGGCTTCGAAGCCGAGCTGCTCCACGAGAACCAGAAGATGGCGAACGTCTTCCGGGATTCGGGGTTCGAGACCACCCGGGCCATGGAGGGCGGCATCATCCATGTGCGCTTCCCCCTGAGCGCCCCCGAGGCCCAGCGGGAGCGGGCGGAGATTCGCGAGCGCGTGGCCACGGCCAACTCCCTGGTGCCGCTCCTGCGGCCCGGCAGCGTGGCCGTGGTGGGCGCCTCCCGGGACCCGGGCTCCGTGGGCAGCACCATCTTCCGCAACATCCTCCGGGGCGGCTTCCAGGGGGCGGTCTACCCGGTGAACCCCAGGGCCAAGACCATCGAGGGCGTCAAATCCTATCCCTCCCTGGCCTCGCTGCCGGAGTCCCCGGACCTGGTGGTGCTGGCGGTGCCGGCCGCCAAGGTGCCCGCGCTCGCCCGGCGGGCCCTGGACAAGGGCACCCGCGGCCTCCTGGTCCTCACGGCCGGCTTCGCGGAGACCGGCCCGGAAGGCGCCCGGCGCCAGGAGCGGCTGGTGCGCCTCGCCCGCAGCCGGGGGGCGCGCCTGGTGGGCCCCAACTGCCTGGGACTCCTGAACACACATGCCGCCGTCCAGCTGAACGCCAGCCTGGCCACGGCGATGCCGCCGCGCGGACGGGTCGGCTTCTTCAGCCATTCCGCGGCCCTGGGCGTGGTGATCCTCCAGTACGCCGCCGAGCGCGGCCTGGGGTTCTCCTCCTTCGTCTCCGCGGGGAACCGGGCCGATGTCTCGGGCAACGACCTGCTCCAGTACTGGGAGGAGGATCCGGACACGGACCTGGCCCTGCTCTACCTGGAGACCTTCGGAAACCCGCGCCGCTTCGCCCGGCTGGCCCGCCGGATCTCCCACCGCAAGCCCGTCCTCTGCGTGAAGAGCGCCCGCAGCCACGCCGGGCGCCGGGTGGCCCAGGCCCACATCGCGGCGAGCCCCCAGAATGACGCCGAGGTGGAGGCCCTCTTCCACCAGGCCGGCGTGATCCGCGCCGACACCCTGGAGGACCTCTTCGACATCGCCCTCCTGCTGTCGCACCAGCCCCTGCCCCGGGGCGACCGCGTGGCCATCGTCAGCAATTCCGGCGGAGTGGCCACCATCTGCGCAGACGCCTGCGAAGCCCATGGCATGCGGATCGCGGGCCCGGGCGTGGTGGACCTGCACGCCATGGCCACCCCGGAGCACTACGAGCAGGCCTGCCGCGAGGCCCTGGAGCATCCCGAGGTGGACGCCCTCATCGCCTCCTTCGCCTGCCTGGGGGACTGCGATCCCGACATGGTGGCGCGGGCCATCCGCCGGGCCGCCGTGCGGGCGGAGCAGACCACGGGCGTCCCCAAGCCCACCCTGCTCTCCCTCATGGGCGTGAGCGGGGCCATTCCCGTGGGATCCACCGCCCGGGGCGAGGGCGGCGCCATGAACCGCACCTTCCCCTCCTACCGCTTCCCCGAGTCGGCGGCCCTGGCCCTGTCCAAGGTGGTGCAGTACGCCCACTTCCGCCGGCAGCCCCCGGGCCGGTTCCAGGGCTACGCGGACCTCAACGCCGGCGAAGCCCGGCGGCGCGTGGAGCAGTTGGTGGGGAAGCTGCCCGAGGCCGCCCAGGCGATCCTCTCCCTGCCCCAGGCCCGGGAGCTCATGGCGCTCTTCGGCATCCCCGTCACCACCCTCCCGGAGCCCGCGGAACGGAGGGGCCCGAGGGTCCAGCTCCACCTCACGGCGGATCCCGACTTCGGTCCCATCTGGCGCTTCCACCGCCAGGGCGTGGGCTCCATCCTGCGCCTCACCCCGCTCACGGACCTGGACATCGCCGACGTCCTCGAGCGGATGCACCTGCCGCCTGGCAACGGCCTGGGCGAGACCCTGGGCCGCCTAACCCAGCTGGTGGAGGAACTGCCCTGGCTCCACACGCTGGAGGCGCAGGTCGCCGTCCACGGCGAGACCGGCGCCCTCAGCCCTCTGCCCCTGCAGCCGGACCTGCGCCTGACCTTCACCCAGGTGGGCTTCCGCAAGCCCTGAACCCCGAGGAGACCGCCATGCTCGTGAAGGAGATGATGCGCCGGCCGGTGACGGTGGTCTCCGTGGAGGCCACCATCGGGGAGGCCTACCAGCTGCTCCTGGATCGCGGCTTCCGCCACCTGCCCGTGGTGGACCATGGGCGCCTGGTGGGCGTGCTCACGGACCGCGACCTCCGCCTGGCCACCAGCAGCTTCAGCGAGAAGCCGCATGTGGCCACGGATCCCGTCTCCGCCGTGATGAGCAGCCCGCCCCTGACGGCGGATCCCCTGGATCCCGTGGAGGACGCCGCGCGGATCATGCGCGAGCACAAGATCGGCTGCCTGCCGGTGGTGGACGGCCAGGAGCTGGTGGGCATCCTCACGGGCATGGACCTGCTGGACGCCCTGATGACCCTCACCGGGGTGACCAAGCCCTCGTCCCGGCTCGAGGTGGCCCTCGCGGACCGGCCCGGCGAGCTGGCGCGCCTCACCGCCTTCCTCGCGGAACGCCACGTCAACATCCACTCCATCCTCACCTACCCCTCGCCGGAGGCCGTGCGCACGGTGCTGCGGGTGGACTCCAACCAGATCCGCCCCCTGGCGGACGAGCTCCGGCGGGCGGAGTTCGATGTCCTGTGGCCGCTGCCCAAGCCATGGCAGCACTGATCCACCGCCCGGAATACGCCGGGTACGACTTCGGGCCGGAGCATCCCTTCACGCCGGCGCGGCTCGCCATGGTCCTGGACCTGATCCAGTCCCTGGGCCACACCCTCTCGCCCATCGCGGCGCCCGCGGCCACCCGGGAGGAGATCCTCACGGTCCACGACGAGGCCTATGTGGCCATGGTCGAGGCCCTGGATCGCGGCGAGGCCCGACCCGAGGCGGAGCGCTTCGGCCTGGGCACGCCGGACAACCCCGTCTTCCCGGGCATGGACCTCGCGGCCCGCTGGCTGGTGGGCGGCGCCCTCCACGGGGCGCGGCTGCTGATGGCGGGCACGGAGACGCGCGTGCTCCAGCTGGGCGGGGGCCTGCACCATGCCCAGAAGGACCGGGCGGCGGGCTTCTGCATGTACAACGACCTGGCCGTGGCCATCCAGGCCTGCGTGGCCCACGGCTGGCGCGTGGCCTACCTGGACATCGACCTCCACCACGGCGACGGCGTCCAGAACCTGTTCTACGGCGACGACCGGGTGCTCACCGTCAGCCTCCACGAGACGGGGCACTACCTCTACCCGGGCACGGGCCACATCCAGGAGCTGGGGACGGGCCCGGCCCGGGGCCTGAGCGTGAACGTGCCCCTGGAGCCCTTCACGGAGTCCGAGAGCTACCTGGAGGCCTTCGACGCCGTGGTGCCCCGGGCCCTGGAGTGGTTCGCCCCGCAGGTCCTGGTGGTCCAGGCCGGCGCCGACGCGCACTTCACGGATCCCATGGGCGACCTGGCCCTCACCACCCAGGCCTTCCAGGGGCTCTACCGGCGGATCCTCGACCTGGCCGCCACGCACACCCAGGGCCGCGTGCTCCTCACCCTGGGAGGGGGCTACGAGCCGCAGGTGGTGGCCCGCGTGTGGACGATCCTCTACCTCACGCTGATGGACCTGCCCATCCCCGAGCGGCTCCCCCAGGCCTGGCTGGAACGCTGGCGGGACCGCCTGGGCCCGGAGCCGGGCTCGACCCTCCACGACCCTGTCCCCGCCTATCCCGAGCTCCCGGGCCGCGAGGAGAGGAACCGCCGCAACCGCGACATCGTCGCGCGCCTGCAGGATTCCCTGTTCCGCTACTGGCTCTAGGTGTCGCGGCCAAGGACGTTGTTCAGCTTTTGAGCGGGGGCGAGACCGCCGAGGGCTGAGTGGGACCTGTGGTGATTGTAGTGGTGGAGCCAGGCTTTGAGGGCTTGGCTCCGCTGTTCTGAGGATTGGTAGGCCAGGCGGTAGGCCCACTCGCGAAGGGCTGTCTGGATGAACCGTTCGGCCTTGCCGTTGGTCTGAGGGCGGTAAGGCCGGGTGAAGCTGTGCCGGATGTCTTGGGCCTCGCAGACAGCTTGGACCAGCTTCGAGTGGTAGCACATGCCGTTGTCGGTGAGGATGCGCTGAACCCGGACGCCCTG
>NZ_AUAU01000005.1 GCF_000428885.1 Geothrix fermentans DSM 14018
AGCCAGGGCGTCCGGGTTCAGCGCATCCTCACCGACAACGGCATGTGCTACCACTCGAAGCTGGTCCAAGCTGTCTGCGAGGCCCAAGACATCCGGCACAGCTTCACCCGGCCTTACCGCCCTCAGACCAACGGCAAGGCCGAACGGTTCATCCAGACAGCCCTTCGCGAGTGGGCCTACCGCCTGGCCTACCAATCCTCAGAACAGCGGAGCCAAGCCCTCAAAGCCTGGCTCCACCACTACAATCACCACAGGTCCCACTCAGCCCTCGGCGGTCTCGCCCCCGCTCAAAAGCTGAACAACGTCCTTGGCCGCGACATCTAGGGCCGGAAGCCGAGGGTGAGCTCGAGCTGGCCGGCCAGGCCGCCGGTCCAGGCCCGCAGGCGCCAGGTGAGGATCAGGGCCTTGGCCTTGGCGTCTCCGGGGAAGACCCGGCTGAAGGCCGCGGCCACCACCTGGCCCGAGGCGTCCACCTTGAGTTCCAGGTCCGTGCCGCTGGGCAGGGCGGCCAGGGCGGCGACGAGGGCCGGATCCTTCAGGCGGGCATCCAATTCGCCGCGGAGAGAGGCCGGATTCGAGGTGCCCGTGATGCCCGAGAAGGCCAGGATGCGCAGGGAGGCTTTCGCCCGCGCTTCACTGGGGCCGGACTTGCGGCGCTGGGCCTGGTCCTGGCGCAGGGTCTCGACCTGGACGGGGGCTTCCGCCATCGCCATCGGGGGCGCCGGGGCGTAGGCCACGGAGCGGCCGACCACGCCACCGGCCACGCCACCAACCACGCCGCCGACCACGCCGCCCGGAACGCCGCCCACGGCCGCATTAGAGACACCCTCGGGCAGGGGCAGGGGCTGGGTGACCGTGGTGCTCCGGCCGCCCGCGTTGCGCACCTGGGTGTCCACCGCCACGAAGGAGGTGTAGGCCGTCAGCAGGTGGTAGGCGAGGCCCAGGCGAGTGACTTCCGCCTTGCGCCCCTCGTCGGCGCCGAACTGGTCGTAGTCCGAGAGCATCTGGATGCGCTGGCGGGCCCAGAGTTGGCGCAGGGCGCCGTGGTCGCGGTCCTTCACCTTCCCCACCTCGAACGTCTGGCTCCAGGGGCCTGCGCCGCTCACGCCGGAGAGCGTGACGGTGCCCTTGGCTTCGCCCGTCCAGTGGCCCAGGCAGATGACCGGCCGGTCCGCCAGCACGTCCGGCAGCTGCAGGGGCTCGAGGTCCTGGAGGTGGAACCCGTTGGTGGTGAGCTTCAGGTTCGTGAGCACCGGCGAGGACACGTAGGCGCGGAAGCGCTCGGCCTCGGCCGTGGCCTGCTCGGGCTTTGTGATGACGAAGGCCTCGCCCTGCCCCGCGTGGGCCATGCCCTCGATGAGGTGGCGGTTCACCGAGGAGCCGATGCCGAAGGCGAAGAGGTTGGCCGAGCCCAGGTTCTTCCGGATGAGGTCGAAGACCTGGCCGTCGGCGCTGATGTAGCCGTCCGTGGAGACCACGAAGGTGCGCGAGATGCCGGGCACCCGGGGCAGACCCAGGGCCTTCCTCAGGGCGCTGCCCAGCTCCGTCCCGCCTCCGCCGTGCTGGGAACCCACGAATGCCAGGGCCTGCGCCGTGGCCTCGGGCGTGGCGTGCTGCGACCCCTTGGGCGACCAGAAGGCCGAGGTGCCCTCGAAGACCATGACGTTGAAGAGGTCCTGGGGCCGCAGGCCCTGGATCATCTCCTTCATGAGCACCTTGGACACTTCGATCGGGAAGCCCATCTGGCTGCCGGAGACATCCATGATGAAGACGTACTCACGCGGCGGCAGGTCCCTGGGCGTGACGCGCTTGGGGGGCTGGGCCATGAGCAGGAAGGTGTTCTCCGCCTGACCCTCACGGCGGCCCTGATGGAGCAGGAGGCCGGACTGCACGGCGTTCCCGGCCAGCTGGTACTTCACGATGACGTCGCGGTTGCCGCCGTGGGCCTCGCTGGGATCCAGCTTCAGCGTGGCCTCGGCCTTGCCGTCGTAGGCGATGGTGGTCTTGTGGGTGTCGCAGGCCATGCGCTGGATGGGCAGGCCCGCGGACAGCTTCACCTCCAGGTCGAAGGTGGCGGCGGGCTTCTCCCCGGCGTACGTGTAGGGGTTGGCCACCCAGGTCTCGCCCGTGCTCGAGGCCGTGCCGGCCCTCCCGGCGTAGCGCGGGCCCACCACCGTGGGATAGACGAAGCTGTAGGCGCCGTCGGTGGGCACCAGCAGCTCGGTGTAGCGAAGCTCCACGCGGATCTCGTCGCCGGGCAGGATGTTCGCCACGTTCATCTGGAAGACGTTGGGCCGGTGCTGCTCCAGCAGCGAGGCGCTGCGGCCCTGTTGCTTGGCCTGCTCGTAGTCGGCGCGGGCCTGGCCGCGCTCCTTGATCTGGGCCTTCAGCACCCGCTCGCCGATGCGCATGGTCATGCCGTAGACCGCCGAGCGCGTGGAGCCCAGGAAGACGTAGATCGCCTCCAGGGGCTTGGTGCCGGTGTTCCGGTAGACCTGGGTCACCGTCACGTCGGCGATGACGCCGGCGATGGCCACCTTGGCGGAGGTGGCCTTCAGGGGGAGCTGGTCCAGGGCCGCATCGTCTCCCTTCACGAAGAAGTAGGGGGACAGGGTGCGGTCCGCGGAGGCCTCACCTTGGGGATCGGGGCGGAAGGCCGCGGGGCGGCTTCGGGCGGAGGCCAGGGGCGAGAGCCCGGACCAGCAGGCGAGCAGAAGGGTGGCGGCGCGGTGCGACATGGGATCCTCCCGTGGGCCGCGCGAGGGCGCGGTTCACAGGGGGAATGCCGCCACCGGTGAAACCCTTTCAGAAAAACCGTCCGCCGGTGACGCCCTGCAGGAAAAGCGATCTTGCCACCGATGAACAGTGATTCCAACGATGGGGGCCCGGCTCGACCTGCATGCGACCACGACCTGCCTTATCACCGCAATCACAGGATCTCAGGAATAATCGGCGAACCTCAGTCTGGAAAGACCACCACGGAAGGACACGAAGGCGCCCTTCCGGGCATGAAAAGGGCACGAATGGGTTTCGACCCACCGCGACATCCCTTTGCAGGCGGCGGCCCCGGGCGGCTTCCAAGAGCCGCCGTGCCCGCCGCCCGCAAAGCCGGTCGCGCAATGCGCGCCCGGGGCCGAAGGCCCGGATGTCTTGGGCCGGACGCCGAGGCCTGCCTTCGTGGCCTTGGCCTGCTCCTTCGTGTCCTTCGTGGAGGCTTTTGAGGCCCTGGTCAGGCTGAGCCTCGCCTACTTCGCCTCGGGGAAGATCCGCGCCCGGAACCCATCCACCGGCCCCGTTTCGGGCAGGGCCCCGGGATCCGGAACGGCGTGTGCCGGCAGGTAGAGGTCCAGGGTGTCCTTGGCCCCCAGCCGCACCAGGTAGCGCCACCGCACCCGGCTCCCTTCGGGCTCCGAGGCCCGGGCCGCCTGGACCTCGACCCCGGCGGGGCCGCGCCTGAGCAGAACCACCTGCGCCCCGTGGGGGGCGCTGACCAGGACTTCCGCGAGGTCCCCGGCCCGGAAGGCGATGTGCCAGACGGGAGCCGGGGCCTCGGCGAGGACGGCGGTCACGGTCGCCGCAGGGGCCCGCCGGGCCTCCTCCCGGGCCCGATTCTGGACCTGGTCCCGCGCCGGGGCCTGGGCCTGGTCCCGCGCCGGGACCTGGGCCGGAGCCTGGGCGCCCCCGACGACTCCCCCGACCACGCCGCCCACCACGCCGCCCACCACGCCGCCGGGCACGCCGCCGGGCACGCCGCCGGGCACGCCGCCGACCACGCCGCCGGGCACGCCACCGGGCACGCCGCCGGGCACACCACGGGGCACGCTGGCAGGAGCCGGCGGCGCGGCCTTCTCCAGGCGGCTGGCCTGGTCGGCCCGGGGCGCGGCGGGCATCGGCGCGGGGGCCGCCTCCGCCGGGCGGGCCGCTGGTTCCTGGGCCGGCCGGGGCGCGGGCTTGCGCTTGGCGGCCGGGGGTTCCGCCGGGGCTGCCGGGGCCTCGGCGGCCTCCGGCAGCGACAGGAGCTTCGGACTCGAACGCTCCTGCTGGACCGCGGGCGGCGCCTGGGGGTTCCGCAGCCAGGTCAGGCCCGCCAGGGAGGCCATCAGCACCCCGGCCGCCGCGCCCAGGATGCCGGGCCGCCGCCAGAAGGGGACGACCTTCGGCGGGGCCGGGGCGAGGGCGGCGAGCACCTGGGCCCGGGCTGCGGGATCCGCCAGCAGCTCCCGCAGGGCCTCCTCGTCCATGAGGGCGTCGAAGAGCGCCTGGTCCTCCAGGGCTGCGGCGTACAGGGCCTTCCGCTCGGCCTCCGTGAGGGTGCCCGTGGCGTGGCCGCCCAGCAGCTTCCGGACCTCGGCGCGCCTCATGGAGCCCCCCTTCCCGGCCCTTCCCAGCCGCCGCCGAGGGAGGCCAGCAGCTCCTTCCGGCAGCGGTGGTCCCAGGTGTAGACGGTGTTGAGGGTGGCCGCGCCCAGGAGGCCCTGGATCTCCGCGAACGTGCGGCCCTGGAGCTTGAGGCGGAACAGCTCGCGGCAGCGCTCGCCCATGCGCGCGATGCCGCCCATGAGCCGTGCCAGCAGCTCCTTGCGCTCCAGCACGGCCGCCGGGTCCGGCGCGTCCGAGGCGGGGGGGAAGGCCTCCACGTCCACGGCGTCGTACTCGCCGCGGCGGGCCGCCGTGCGCCGTTGGGCCGCCAGCTTGAAGCGCAGGATCCGGAAGGCCAGGGGCACCAGGTCCTCCGCCGCGTCCAGGTGGCCGTACTTCGTGTGGAGCAGCACCAGCACCTCCTGCGCCAGGTCCTCCGACTGGGCGCCTGCACCCCGGGATGCCGCGAAGGCCACGATCCTTTCACGGAGACGGGCCAGGACCTCGATCCGGCCGCTGGACAGGGCCGCGGCCCCGGCCGCCCCGTCGGGAGCCGGAAGGGCGGAGGTCATCGACAGGTCGGGATCCATGGAACGGGACGGTGAATTCCATCCTGACAGCGAATGCGGCCCGGACCCACGGGATACACTGGCTCCATGTCCGAACGCCTGATCCTGCTCACCAACGATGACGGCCTCTGGGCCCCCGGCCTGGCGGCGCTGGCCCGGGTGGCCTCCCGCTTCGGCCGGGTGGTCACCGTGGCCCCGGACCGCAACCGCTCGGCCATCTCCTCGGCCCTGAGCCTGCACAACATCCTCCGCCTGCACGAGATCGGGCCCGACCGCCACGCCTGCGACGGCACCCCCGTGGACTGCGTGCTGCTGGGGGTCTGCGAGGTCCTGGACCGGAAACCCGACTGGGTGCTCTCCGGCGTCAACCACGGCTTCAACCTGGGCGAGGACGTGTTCTATTCCGGCACCGTGGGCGCGGCCTTCGAGGGCCGGCTCCAGGGCGCCCGGGCCGCGGCCTTCTCCATTGATCCGCGGGGCTCCCTGGAGCAGGCGGAGCCCTGGATCGCCCGCTTCCTGGAGCGCTGGGAGGCCATGGACCTGCCCGCCAACCGCATCTGGAACGTGAACTTCCCCAAGGGCGAGCCGAAGGGCTTCCGCCTCACGGGCCAGGACAGCCGGGCCTACCACGACCTGGTGGAGCGCCGCGCGGATCCCCGGAACACGCCCTACTACTGGATCGGCGGCG
Organism: Geothrix fermentans DSM 14018; assembly: GCF_000428885.1. Classification (GTDB taxonomy): domain Bacteria; phylum Acidobacteriota; class Holophagae; order Holophagales; family Holophagaceae; genus Geothrix; species Geothrix fermentans. The sequence goes on from NZ_AUAU01000005.1 coordinate 5,616, forward strand.
ACTCGGGCCCCACCTACGCCAAGGCCCCCGGCAGCGACGCCGGGGCGGTATTCGAGGGCTACGCCAGCATCACCCCCCTGCGCCTGGACCTGGGCTGCCCCGAGACCCTGGCGCGGCAGGCCGACTTCGACGCGGCCTTCAACGGGTAGTCAGGTGACGGTCCGCTTCCGCGTCCACGGCGCCGTCCAGGGCGTGGGCTACCGCCGCTTCGCCGAGCGCGAGGCGCGGGCGCTGGACCTGGCGGGCTGGGTGCGCAACGAGCCGGACGGCTCCGTGGCCGGCGAGGCGGAAGGCCCCGAGGCCGCCCTGGAGGCCTTCCGCGCGCGGCTGGCGGAGGGCCCGGCCTACGCCGCCGTGGGACGGCTGGACTGGGAGGCCCAGGATGTGCGATCCTCGCTTCCCCTTCCTTTCCAGATCCTCAGGTAGCCATGACCCTTACGACTTCTCTCAGCGCCTTCGTCCGTGACGTGCCGGACTTCCCCAAAGCCGGGATCCTCTTCCGCGACATCACGCCCCTGCTCTCCCACGCGGAGGCCTTCAGCGAGGCCGTGGACGCCATGGCCCAGCCCGTGCTCACGCTCCAGCCCACCCATGTGCTCGGGCTCGAGTCCCGCGGCTTCATCTTCGGCAGCGCCCTGGCCCAGAAGCTGGGCGTGGGCTTCGTGCCCGCCCGCAAACCCGGCAAGCTGCCCATGCCCACCCACAAGGAGGCCTACGGCCTGGAGTACGGCAGCGATGCCCTGGAGATCCACCAGGACGCCTTCGGCCCCGGCGACCGGGTGCTCATCGTGGATGACGTCATGGCCACCGGCGGCACCGCCGCCGCGGCCCAGCGCCTCGTGCAGAAGACCGGCGCCCAGGCCGTCGCCCTCACCGTCTTCATCGAGCTGACCTCCCTGCCCGGCCGCGAGAAGGTCCAGGGGCTGCCGGTGTTCAGCGTGCTGCGGTACTAGAGACCGAACGGATCTCCACGAAGGGCACGAAGGGAAAGCCAAGAACACGAAGAATGCTTGGTTGGCGTTCGGCTGGCTCCCTCCGGCTCCGCCCCTTCGTGTCCTTCGTGGAGGCTTGGCTTTTCTCCTCAGGAGAGGTCGCGCCTGGATTCGAGGCCCATCTCCGCCAAGCTCTCCCGCACGCCGTCCTCCGGATTCCGGGGCCGCACGCCCAGGTCCTCCACCAGGCGCCGGTTCATCACCCGCCGCGAGGCCAGGACGTAGGCCAGCATGCCGGGGCCCAGCTCCCGGCGGGCCTCCTCCCGCGTCACGCGGCGGGGCGGCGGCAGGCCCGCCTGCCGGGCCACCAGCTCCATGAAGGCCCCGATGCTGCGGTGGTCCCCGTCCGCCACGTTGAACGCGCCGGACAGGGGCCGGTCCAGGGCCGCCTCGCAGGCGGCGGCCAGGTCGTCCACGTGGATGCGGTTGCCGGGGCCGGAGTCCTCGGGCCGGAGCACCGGCTCCCCCGCCCGCAGGCGGTCCAGGGGCAGGCGGCCCGGCCCGTAGATGCCCGCCACGCGCAGGATCACGCCGCGCGCGCCGGCGGCGCCGCACCAGGAGCCGACGAGCCTCTCCGCGGCCAGGCGGCGGCGGGAGGCGGCGTCTCCGGGCACGGTGGGCGAGGCCTCATCCACCGGCAGGCCGCCCGTGTCCCCGTACACGCCCGTGGTGCTGAGGTAGACCAGCACGCGGGGCCGGAGCCCGCCCAGGCCCTCCAGGAAGCGCCCGAGGCGCGGATCGCCCTCGCCCTCCGCGGACGGAGGCGCCAGGTAGACCACGGAGGCCAGGTCCCGGGGCAGATCGAGGGCCGCGGCTCCGTCCAGATCCACCACCCGGGCCGGAACACCGGAAGCCTCCAGCGCCGCGGCGGAGGCAGGCGACCGCACCAGGCCGGATACCTGGCCGGGCACGGGCCCCCGGGCCGCCAGGCGCCGGGCCAGCCGCAGGCCGGTGTAGCCGCATCCCACGAGCAGGCAGGGACCCGCCGAGCTTCCGCGCTTCATGGGGCCAGCATAGCGTCCCCATCCCGCGGCCCGGCCATGAGAGGCTGGTTCCGGCTTCCCGGAGGTCCTCTGTCCCCGCTGTTCAAGGTCGTGGTGCTCGCCTGGCTTGTCATCGGACCGCTGGGGCTCTGGCTGCGGCGCCGGCGGGGCTGATCAGCCCTTCGGGGCCCTCGGCAGCGTGAGGGTGAAGCGGCTGCCGCGCTCCAGGGGCTGGTAGCGGGCGTCGCCGCCGTGGTCCTGGGCGATGCGGCGCACGATGGCCAGGCCCAGGCCCGTGCCCTTCCACTTGGTGGAGAAGTAGGGCTCGAAGAGCCGGTCGCGGTCCGCCTCGGGCACGCCCGTGCCGTCGTCCTCCACGTCGTAGCGCAGGTTCCCGTCCTCGCCCGTGAGCGAGAGGGCCACGGCGCCCTTGCCGTCCACGGCGGCCACGGCGTTGTCCACCAGGTTGATGAGGGCCCGCTTCACCATGTCGCCGTCCCAGACCACGCCCAGGGGCTCCAGCTGGAAGCGGATGGACCAGGTGATGCCCGGCTGGTTGGGCTCGTAGAGCGCCAGCACCTGCCGCAGCAGCTCCGCGGGATCGCAGGGGGCGAACTGGGGCGAGGGCAGGCGGGCGAAGCGGCTGAAGCTGTCCACCAGGCGCGAGAGGCTCGCCACCTCCGTGAGGATCGTCTCGGCCCCCTCCTGCACGGCCACGAGGTCCAGGCGCCCCTCGCGGGTGCGGCGCAGCAGGCGCTGGGCCGTGAGCTGGATGGGCGTGAGGGGGTTCTTCACCTCGTGGGCCATGCGCCGGGCCACCTCCTGCCAGGCGGCGCGCTTCTCCGCCTGGGCCAGCAGGGAGAGGTCCTCCAGCACCGCCAGGACGCCGCCGCCCTGCAGGGGCTCGAGGATGGCCCGCACGGGCCGGCCCTCGCCCTCGCCGCCCAGGCGCAGCTCCTCCTGCACGCCGCGGCCGGACTCGCGCACGGCGGCCAGCAGCTCCGGCAGACGGCCCAGCCGCGGCAGGGAGACCACGGCGCCCCAGCTGTCCTCGGAGGGATCGAAGGATTCGAGGCCCATCCAGGTTTTGGCCGCTGCATTGAAGGTGCGCAACTCGCCATCCGCCCGCCAGCTCATGACGCCCACGGGCAGGGCCGCGAGGATCTGGCCCAGGTAGGCCCGCTGCTGGTCCAGGCGGCTGGCCTGGGCCTCGATGGCGGCCCGGCTGGCCTTAAGGTCGCGGATCATGGCGTTGAAGGTGCGGGCCAGGAAGGCCAGCTCGTCCTCGCCCATCTCCGGCAGCTGCACCTCCAGGTCGCCGCTCCCCACGCGCTGGGCGGCCTTGGCCAGGGCGCGGATGGGCTCGCTCAGCGACTTGGCCAGGGCCAGGCCCGACCACACGGCGAAGAAGAGCGTCAGCAGGGTGAGGAAGAGGAAGGTGCTCTGCGGCAGGGTCTGGAGCGTGTCCCGGGCGGCCTGGATCTGCTGGCTCTCGCGGTACCGCTGCTCCAGGGCCAGCACCCGGTCCAGGGTCTCCCGCGGCATGTGGATGCCCACGACCCAGACCCCGTCCCCCCGGGCCACCCGGCGCAGCAGCCAGAGGCCCTCCCGGGTTTCCTGGCCGGTCTCGGGCCCGGAGCCGGTCAGGTCCGGCGGCGTCATGCCCTCCCGCAGCTCCAGGCCCTTCACGCCCTCTCCCTTGAGATCCAGGAAGGCCACCAGGTCCAGGTCCGTGGCCACCCGCAGGGCGGGCAGCTCCGCCGAGGGCGAGGCCGCCAGGCGGCTCGCGCCGAAGTCCAGGCGGGCCTTGGCGGCGGCCCTCAGGTCCGCGGCCACCTTCTGGCCGTCCCGGATGGCCAGCTCCGTCTCGGGGCTGAACCAGCGCTCCACATTCTTGTTGATGAAGTTCCGGCCCACCAGGAAGAGGATCAGGCTGGGCAGGATGCCCACGATGAAGAGCGTGAGCACCATGCGGGTGCGCAGGCGGGAGCCCAGGATGCCGCTCTTGCGCTCGAAGTAGAGCTTGGCCAGGCTGCGGGCCACGATGAAGAGCAGGGTGCCGATGGCCAGCACATTGGCCAGGCCCAGGGCGATGAGGGCCCAGCGGGAGGGCGCGTCCAGCCCCCCTTCGGCCACGCGGTTCCCCACGGCCTTGTAGGCCAGGATGATCATGATGACCACCACGCCCAGCGCCACCGCCACGTAGAGGCGGGTCAGTTCCGGGTGGCGCTTGGGCCGGGAGGGGACCATTCCCAGCAGGCTATCCTGGATGCTCCGCGAAAGGCAGACCATGGACGCCCAGACAGCCGCGAGCAGGGCCTTCCTGGCCGACCTCGCCCCGGTGGAGGATGCGGCCTGGGACGAGGTGGAGACCGCCTCCGGCCGGCGCCCCCGCCTGTCCGCCGAGTTCTGGACCTCCCGGCAGCGGCAGGCCGCCAACCTCCACGAGATCTCGTACCGGGCCTGCTACAAGCCCCAGCTCCCCCGCCACTTCATCGAGCGCCTCACCCTGCCCGGGGACCGGGTCTACGACCCCTTCAGCGGCCGGGGCACCACGGCCCTCGAAGCGGCCCTCATGGGGCGCCGGGTGGCCGCCAACGACCTCAACCCCCTGTCGCGGCTGCTGGCGGAGCCCCGGCTCACGCCGCCCGATCCCGCGGAGGTGGCCCGGCGTCTGAAGGCCATCCCGCGCATGGGGGCTTCCGACGGCCTGGACCTGTCCATGTTCTTCCATGCCGACACCGAAGCCGAGATCCGCGGCCTGCGGAGCTGGTGCCTGGAGCGCGAGGCGGCGGGCGAGCTGGATCCTCTGGACGCCTGGATCCGCATGGTGGCCACCAACCGCCTCACGGGCCATAGCCCCGGCTTCTTCTCCGTCTACACCCTGCCGCCCAACCAGGCGGTCAGCGCCGAGAAGCAGCGCCAGATCAACGCCAAGCGGAACCAGGTGCCCGCCTACCGCGACACCCACGCGCTCATCCTGAAGAAGACGAAGCAGCTGCTCGCCGGCCTGGAGGCCCTGGCCCTGGGGAACCTGGCCACCGCCGCCGAGGATGCCCTCTTCCTCACCGGCGAGGCCCGGTCCACGCCCGCCCTGGCGGACGGCTCCGTGGCCCTCACCGTCACCTCGCCCCCCTTCCTCGACGTGGTGGACTACGCGGGGGACAACTGGCTGCGCTGCTGGTTCAACGGCCTGGACGCCGAAGCCATCGGCAAGGGCCTCAGCACCCACCGCACGGTGGAGGCCTGGGCCCAGGCCATGGGCGAGGTCTTCGCCGAGCTGTTCCGCCTCACCCGGCCCGGGGGCTTCGTGGCCTTCGAGGTGGGCGAGGTGCGCGGCGGGAAGCTCAAGCTCGACGAGGTGGCCCTGCCCCTGGGCTTGGCCGCGGGCTTCCGCGCCCACGGCGTGCTGGTGAACACCCAGGTCTTCACCAAGACCGCCCACATCTGGGGCGTGGACAACAACGGCAAGGGCACCAACAGCAACCGCATCGTGCTGTTCGAGAGGGCCTGAACCACCCCGGCCCAGCACAGGTCCAGCTGTCTGTCCGCCTAGCCACCTATGGTCAAAAACAGACATTAAAATTCATTTTTGAGACATTGACACAGAGTCGCAGAAGCCGATCCTGGGATACCGTCCTCGGCCGCCCGGAGGCTCTGGCCCGATCCCCACAGGACGCCGCGCAGCCGCCGTTCCGAGGTGGAGGGGGAGGGTGCGCGTGCCTGGGGAAGCCCCGCCGCCCGGAGGCCCCTTCCCTCAGGAGCAGACACCATGGGCACCACACTCTCCCTGGATTCCATGACGCCCGAAATGGCCACCCTCAAGGCCCGCCTCAAGACCATCTGGATGGCCGGCGACTACGGACACTTCGCCACCTACCTGGAGCCCGGGGCCCTGGCCTTCCTGGACAGCATCGGACCCGAGCCCGGCTCGCGGATGCTGGACGTGGCCTGCGGGGCGGGCCAGATCGCCATCCCGGCCGCCAGGACCGGCGTGCACGTGACGGGCATCGACATCGCCACCAACTCCATCGAGGCGGCGCGGTCCCGGGCCAGGGCCGAAGGCCTCGATGCCCGCTTCGAGGAGGGCGACGCGGAGGCCATCGCCTACGAGGACGGCGCCTTCGACCTGGTGGTGAGCCTCATCGGCGCCATGTTCGCCCCCCGGCCCGAACGGGTGGCCGCGGAGCTGGTGCGCGTCTGCCGCCCGGGGGGGCGCATCGCCATGGCGAACTGGACGCCCCAGGGCTTCGTGGGCCAGATGTTCAAGGTCGTCGGGAAGCACGTCCCGCCGTCCCCGCTCATGGCGCCGCCGGTGCAGTGGGGGGACGACGCGACGGTCCGCGAGCGGTTCCGGGAGGGCGCTTCCAGCCTGGAGACCCGGAAGCGGATGTACCCCATGCGCTATCCCTTCCCGCCCTCTGACGTGGTGGACTTCTTCCAGGCCTACTACGGCCCGGTCAACCGGGCCTTCGCCGCGCTGGACGCGGAGGGGCAGACCGGCCTGCACCGGGATCTGGAGCAGGTCTGGGCCGACCACAACCAGGCCAAGGACGGCACCACGCAGGTCGAGGCCGAGTACCTGGAGGTGGTGGCGGTGCGGGGATAGCCTCCGGCGCCACAGCCGTTGCGTTGAAGTGAAAGCGTCCCAATGACAGGAGGGATCCCATGAACACGCGCACATTGCTGGCGCCGGCCCTGGCGCTGATCTTCGCCGCCTCCGCCCCGGCGAAGGAGGGGAAGAGGCCCCCCGCCGTGAGCCTCTTCCCCGCCGGGGACCTCATCTGGACCGACGACCCCGAGCATCCGGGCGTGCGGATGGCGGTGGTGGACGGCGATCCCGCCAAGGGGCCCTGCCACTTCCTCGTCCAGCTCAAGGAGGGGCTCGTGGTGCCCCTGCACCACCACACCTCCGACCACTTCGGCACCGTCCTCTCGGGGACCCTGTCGTTCACCGTGGACGGCAAGGAGACCCTGCTGCCCGCCGGCTCGGTCTTCGTGTTCCGCGGGAAGAAGGAGCACGTCACCAGGTGCATGCCCGGCGCCGACTGCGTGATCTCCATGGACGTCCGCGGGAAGTGGGACGTGGTGCCCCAGGCCAAGCCCTGATCCGGCCCCCGTCGCCGACTTACGAGGCCCCCATGCCCACCCGCGTTGACGAAATCGCCGACGGCATCTTCCGCATCAGCACCTCGATTCCCCTGCCAGCCCTCCCCGGGGGCTTCACCTTCAACCAGATCCTCATCCGGGACGCGGCCCCCCTGCTGTTCCACACCGGCCTGCGGGGCCACTTCGAGGCCACCCGGGCGGCCATCGAGCGGGTGCTGCCGGTGGCCTCGCTCCGCTACCTGGCCTACTCCCACTTCGAGGCGGACGAGTGCGGGGCCATGAACGCCTTCCTGGCGGCGGCCCCGGGCGCCGTCCCCCTGTGCAGCCGCGTGAGCGCCATGGTGTCCATGGGCGACGTGGCCGACCGGCCGCCCCGGGCCCTGGGGGACGGGGAGGAGCTGGACCTGGGGCGCCACCGGATCCGCTGGCTGGACACCCCCCATGTGCCCCACGGCTGGGACGCAGGGCTTATCTGGGCGCCCACCGCCCGCACCCTCTTCTGCGGCGACCTGTTCACCCAGCCCGGGGCGGAGCTGCCGCCGGTCACCGAGGGGGACATCCTGGGCCCCAGCGAGGCCATGCGCGGCGGCATGGACTACTTCGCCTGCCGCGACAAGGCTCGGACCACCCTGGCCCGCCTGGCGGACCTCCAGCCCCGGACCCTCGCCACCATGCACGGCAGCTCCTTCCGCGGCGACGGCGCGGCCCTGCTGCGGGCGCTGGCCAAGGCCCTGTCCGCGCCCGCGGACCCTCCCTGAGCCCCATGCCAGAGCGCGGCTCGGCCGCGCCCCGGCATGGGGCGCCCCGGCGGGATCAGAACCGGTAGCCCACGCCCACGCCGAACAGGAAGGGATCCACCTTCACGGTGGTGACCTTGGCGCCCGCGGCGGTCTTCACGTCGCTGCGGATCTGCGCGTACTTGGCATCCAGGTTGATGAAGCACTGCTTCGCCACCTTGAAGTCCACGCCCACCTGGGCCGCCAGGCCCACGCTCGTCTTGTCCAGGTCCAGGGCGCCATCCGCGAGCTTCACGTCGGAGATCAGGGTGAGGTTCAGGCCCAGGCCCACGTAGGGATCCACCCTCTGGCCAGGGAGGAAGTGCCACTGGGCCGTGAGGGTGGGCGGCAGCTCCTTGAAGGTGCCGAGTTTCGCGCCGGCCAAGGTGACGTCGTGCTCCTGGGGCACGGTCAGCACCAGCTCCGCGGCCAGGTTCGCGGTGAAGAAGTAGCTGATGTCCACCTCGGGGATGGTCTTCGAGCTGACGTGGATGGCGTCCGCCGGAAGGCCCGGGGCCGCGTCGGACTTGTCTGCGGGCTGGAGGGAGACGGCGCGCAGGCGCACCATCCAGGGGCCCTCCTGGGCCTGGAGCGGGGCAGAGGCCAGCCATCCGGCGGCCAGGGCCACCGGCAGGATGAAGGTCTTCATGGGAGTTCTCCTTGGAAGCGCCCCGAAGCGGGGCATGGGACAGAAAGGCCCCCACCCCGCCCGGGGCGGGGGCCGGTTCAGACGCGAGGGATCAGGTCAGTAGGAGGGTCCGCGGGCGATGCTCTCCGCCGTCACCGCATCCCGGAAGGTCAGGTACACCCACAGCTGATAGCCGATGACCACGGGCAGGAAGCAGAGCACCACGCCCAGCATGATCTTCAGGGTGAGCGGGCTGGAGGCGGCGTTGAAGGCCGTCACGCTGGCCGCGGGGTCGAGGCTGGAGGGCAGCAGGTCGGGGAAGAGGCCCGCCACGCCGAAGAGCACGGCGCCCAGGATGAGGGCGGACGACGCGAACCAGGCCTTCCACCAGGCGCCCTGCGCCGCGAAGAGGCGTGTGAGCAGCAGGCCGGCGACCGCCAGCAGGGGCAGGACGAGAAGCGCAGGCTTCGCCAGCACGTGCTGCCATAGCCGCGTGCTGAACCACGTCATGGCCAGGAAGGCCACGGCCAGCACGGCCTCCGCCAACCACAGGGCCGTCGCCATGCGGCCCGCCCGGGCCTGCAGCTCGCCCTCGGTGCGGGTGGCCAACCAGAGGGCGCCATGCACGGCGAAGATCACCACGAAGAGCACACCGCCCAGCAGACCGTAGGGGTTCAGCAGGGTGAGGAGGTTGCCGTGGAAGAGCCCCGCGGCGTCCAGGGGCAGGCCCTGGAAGATGTTGGCGAAGGCCACGCCCAGCAGCAGGGCCGGGAGGAAGGAGCCCGCGACCAGGCAGGCGTCCCAGGTGGCGCGCCAGCGGGCGCTGTCCACCTTGCCCCGGAACTCGAAGGCCACGCCCCGCAGGATCAGCGCGAAGAGCAGCAGCATGAGCGGCGTGTAGAGGCCCGAGAACATGATGGCGTAGGCCCGGGGGAAGGCCGCGAAGGTCACGCCGCCCGCAGTGATGAGCCACACCTCGTTGCCGTCCCAGAAGGGGCCCATGGCGTTCACGAGGATGCGCCTGTCGGTCTCGTCCTTGGCCAGGAAGGGGAAGAGCGTGCCCAGCCCCAGATCGAAGCCGTCGAGCATGAGGTACACGGCCCAGGCCACGCCCCAGATCACGAACCAGATGGATTCCAGCATGGTCGCCTCCCTCACTTCGCCGCCGCGGTCGCGGCTTCGGGGCCCTTGCGGGCGAACTTGAACAGCAGGTAGATGTCCACGGCGCCCAGCAGCGCGTAGACGAGGAAGAAGGCCACGAGCGAAGTGCCCACCTGCGAGGTCGCCAGGGGCGAGACCGCGTCGGAGGTCTTCATCAGGCCGTAGACGATCCAGGGCTGGCGGCCCAGTTCGGCGATGGTCCAGCCCAGCTCGTTGGCCAGGTAGGGCAGCGGGATGAGCCAGGGCAGCACCTTCAGGAAGCGGGACTGCCCTTCGATCTCATGGCGCTTCAGGAAGGCCCAGAGGCCCAGGGCCAGGAACAGCACGCCCAGGCCCACCATGGCGCGGAAGCTCAGGAACACCGGCAGCACCGGCGGGCGCTGGTCGGCGGGGTAGTCCTTCAGGCCCTTCACCTCGCCGCCCGCGGAGTAGGTGGCCAGCAGGCTGAGGCCGCTGGGCACGGAGAGCGACTGCACGGCGTTGCGCTCGTTCGCCGCGTCGGGCCAGGCCAGCAGGTGCATGGGCACGTTCCGGCCCGTCTCCCAGTGGGCCTCCATGGCCGCCAGCTTGGTGGGCTGGGTGCTGCTGAGGATCTCGGCGTTCATGTGGCCCTGGGCGATCTCGAAGAGGGCGAAGACCAGCGTCCAGGCCGCGGCCAGGCGGAAGGACTTCTTGAAGAAGGCGACCTCGTGCTTGCGGAGCAGGTGCCAGGCGGAGATGCCCAGCACGAAGAAGCCCGCCGTGATGTAGGCGCCGCCCAGGGTGTGGATGAACTCCAGGAGGGCGAAGCGCTGGGTGATGACGGCGAAGAAGTCCGAGAGCTCGGCGCGGCCGTTCCGCAGCACGAAACCCGTGGGGTGCTGCATCCAGGCATTGGCCACCAGGATCCAGAAGGCCGAGATGTTCGAGGCGATGGCCACCAGCCAGATGCTGGTGGCGTGGGCCTTCTTCGAGAGCTTCTCCCAGCCGAAGAACCACACCGCGATGAAGGTGGATTCCAGGAAGAAGGCCGCCGTGGCCTCGATGGCCAGCAGCGAGCCGAAGATGTCGCCCACGTAGGCGGAGTAGCGCGACCAGTTCGTGCCGAACTGGAACTCCAGCGTGAGGCCCGTCACCACGCCGATGGCGAAGTTGATGAGGAAGAGCTTCCCCCAGAACTTCGTCATGCGCTTGTAGTCCTCGTCGCCGGTGCGCACGTACTGCGTCTCCATGAGGGCGACGAGCATCGAGAGGCCCAGGGTCAGGGGCACGAACAGGAAGTGGAAGTAGGTGGCGACCGCGAATTGCAGGCGCGACAGGGCTAGGACATCCAAGGTGTCCTCCTTTCGGGGGGGGTGTGGGGCTTAGGGGATCAGGAACAGCTCGACGCCGCCTTGGCCTTGAGCGCCGTGTGGCAGCGCAGGTGGGCGGCGAGGTGGGTCTCCGGAGAGCGGGCCAGGGCGTCGAAGCGCACGGCGGCCAGGTGGGTTTCCAGGGTGCGGGCGGCCTCGGCCCAGGCCGCCTGGATGGGGCAGCCGTGGGCCAGCGGGCAGTGGTGGTGTCCGTCCAGGCACTGGTTGAGGACGATGGGGCCTTCCAGGGCGGTCTCCACGTCCAGGAGGGAGACCTCCGAGGCGGACCGGGCCAGGGCGATGCCGCCCCCCGTGCCCCGCACCGTCTGGAGGATGCCCGCCTTGGCCAGGCCGCCGATGAGGCGGCGGACGAAGGGCGCGGGCAGGAGGCGGGCCTCCGCGATCTCCGCGATGGAAGCGCGCGTCCCCTCCGGCAGCGAGGCCAGGTGGAGCACCAGCCGCGCCGCGTAATCCGTCTGTCTGGAGATGCCGACCATGGGACCTCGAATGTGACCGTGGAGATAACATTACCCCATCAGTCACCTTGGTCAATACCCATAGGTCAACAATTTTACGGATGAATGAGTCCGCTTCTCACCACGCCGGGATGGCCCGGTCAGCTCTGCCCGCCCCACCCTGGGGGCTCGACGAGGACATACCCGCGGCCATTCTCGTTCCAGGCCTGGGCCCGGTGCCCCTCGGAGGCAAGCCGGCGGGGCTGAGCCGGATCGAAGGGCAGCCCGCGGAGGGTGCGATCGAAGACGTAGATGGCACGGCCATCCTGGAGGTAGTAGCAGACCGCGCGGCAGGCCTCCATGTCGCACACGCAGCCCCCCTTCATGGCCTGCCCGGCCAGGCACTTCGGCAGCGCGGCGGAGAATCCGGCGGCCTGGGCGGACCAGCGCCGGCCCTGCTCCCCGGAATCCAGGTCCGAAGCCTCCGCGGTGAACGCCATGCCCGGAGCCTCCATGAACATCCGGATCGCGGCCCGGCTGAGCCGCGCACCTTCCTGGCCGCGGACCATCCACCCCCAGGTCCCCCCGCCCAGGAGGACCATCAGCAGGGCGGCGATGCCGAGGGCCGGCCACGTCCAGAGGAAGCGGCGCCTCCCCGCCGCCCGCAGCAGGCTGCGTCGCAGGTCGTCAGGCGCGGCGCCGGGGCGCAGGGCGTCTTTGAGCTGACGGTCGAAGCCGGAGGTGGAAGCCGTGTCCCTGGTCATACCGCACCTCCCGTCACGGGGATCCCTTCCACCGCCATGGCGGCCTTCAGGGCCGCCTTGGCCCGGTGGATCCGGCTCTGGACCGTGCCCAGGGGAAGGTCCAGGAGCTCCCCGATCTGGTCGTAGGAAAGCTCCTGCTGGTACCGCAGGAGCAGGATGGACCGCGCCGCCTCCGGAAGCCGGTCGAGGGCAGCGGACAGCGCCGAGAGCAGCGAGGGATCCACGGCCTCGTCGGCGTCGGGGCCGGGAAGGTTCTCGAAGGCCTCCTCGTCCCAGACCTCGAACCGCGCACTGGACCTGAACTCCATGGCGATCTCGTGGCGGAGGATGGACAGCAGCCAGCCCCGGGCCGCCAGGGCGTCCCGAAGCTGTCCGAGCTTCTCGAAGGCCTTGAGGAAGGTCCGCTGCACGAGCTCCCGGGCAAGGTCCTCCTGGCGGAGCCTCGCCCGGGCGTAGGCATGCACCGCATCAAGATGCGCCTCCACGAGGGATTCACACGTCAGATCCAAGGAATGTCCCGCATGTCAGCCCCGCAGAGCGGGCTGTTCCACCAAAGCACGGGACCGTTCAGGACGGCAAGTACCAGGAGTCGACGGGATTCCCGGCGGGGGCGGGCTTGGCGTGGCTGTCCTGCTCCATGGGGCAGGGCGTCTCGCAGCAGGCCATGGACGCAGCGGCCGTTCCGGCGGCTTCCTCCAAGGTCGGCAGGTACCAGGAGGAGGGGGTCGTCCTGGCGGCGGCCGCGCCGTCCGGCTTCGCCGGGGCCATGGCGCTTCCCGCCTCATCGCAGGCCGCGGTGCCCGTGTTCACGTCCTCCCAGGTCGGCAAGTACCAGGAGCTCGAGGTGGCCGGGGCCGGCGCGTCGTGGGCCGCCTTCGCCATGTCCGCCATGTCCATGGTGCACGAGGCCGCCTGGCAGGCCGTGGCCCGGTGGGCGGGCAGCGCGCCCGGCGCTCCGGCGAAGGCGGTGGTGAACGGGGCCAGCGCCAGCAAGGCGAGCGAGGTTCGAATCCTGTTCATGGCATCTCCCAGTGAGACCGGCCGAATTCAGCGGCTCACAGGAAGGGATGCACGAGGGGGCCCTTTGTTCCCTCCCATGGGCCGAAAGCATCCGCTCAGCCCACCCGCTGGAAGAGCAGGGCGTCCTCGCCGTCGCCGTAGTAGCGGAGCCGGCGGCCGCAGGGCTCCCAGCCGCAGGCCTCGTAGAGGCGGATGGCGGGGGCGTTGGTGGGCCGCACCTCCAGGAAGAGGAACACCAGGCCCTCCTCGGCCAGGTCGCGCTGGCAGGCCTCCAGCAGCTGGCGGCCCAGCCCCCGCCCCCGGGCCTCGGGCGCCACCGCGATGCGCAGCAGCTCCGCCTCCCCCGCCGCGGGCACCCGCGACCAGCGGGCGAAGGCGAGGTCGGGGATCCCCCACAGCGCCTCATGGGGAGCCAGGCCCGTCCAGGCGTCCCCGAAGGCCAGGCGGTCCAGCCGGGCCACCCACGCCGGCAGCGGCTCGCCCTCGGGCAGCCGGAGGATGTCCACCGGCTCGGCCCTCATCGCGCCACGCCCTTGCGCAGGGCCTCCGGCAGGTGCGCGGCGGCGTGGGGGAAGTTCACTTCCGCATCCGTCTCCCGCAGGTAGAAGGGCGTCAGGGGCGCCTCCGGCGGGCCCTGGGACACGCGCCGGGCCAGGGCCACCAGGCCCGCCAGGGTGGCCGCGCCCTCATCCGCCAAGGTCACGCGGCCCGCGGGCAGCACGGCCTCGACCTTGGGCGCGAAGGCCGCCGGCGCCCACCAGGGCTCGGCGCCGAGCCGCTCCGGCAGGGCGGCCAGGGGGTGCTTGGCCGCGGCCTCCGAGGGGCCGTCCGCCGCCCAGCGCTGGTAGAAGGCCTCGCCCCGCTGGCCGTCCAGGAGGATCCAGAAGGGCCCGGCGATCCCGGCCTGGCCCCGGGCTTGGCGCAGGGCCTCGGCCCGCAGGGCGAAGGCGGAGAAGCCCCAGGTGGGCAGGCCCGCGAGGCCCAGGCCCTCGGCCGTGGCCACGCCGATGCGCAGGCTGGTGAAGCCGCCGGGCCCCAGGCAGGCCGCCACGCCGGTGAGGTCCGCAGGAGCGGCCCCGGCCTCGGCCATCAGCTCGTCCAGCGTCGGGATCAGCCGCTCGCTGTGCCCCCGCCCCACCCCCGAGACCACCCGCCGCGTCCAGGTCCGGTCCCCCCGGATCAGCGCCAGGTGCAGGATCTCCGTGGTGGTGTCGAGGGCGAGCAGCATGGGGCCAGTCTATCGTCTGGGGGCTGGTGGCTGGGCTTGAGCCGCAAGATTCCAAGGGGTGCGATTCTGGGTACCTGCACCGCATCCCCAGGATTGAAAGACTCCAGGGACTAACCTGTGCGGACTAACCGTTGAGCAGCCTTTCTAAGAGCGCATAGACCTCACGTCTATGGCCGGTCAACATCACGACCACAGCCCCTTGGCCATCGATGGTTTTGTACAGGATGCGGTAGTCGCCCAACCTGAGCTTCATAAGGTCTTTGTACTTCCTGCCATGGAGACCAACGGCGGATGGTGGCCGAGGATCCTCTTTCAACCCATTGATGGCTGCAAGAATGGCCTTCCGGTCATGAGGATGAAGGCCAAGCAAGTGTTTCCGGACCCGCTTGTGGACCTCCACCGCATAGGCCATTCAGCCTCAATCCCCGAGGGAGTTGTTCAACTCGTCGAGGGAGATGTAGTCCTCGGGCCGGCTTGCCTCGAGCAGCTTCTCAGCCAAAAGCGCATCAACCAGGTCCTCCAGCGCCCGAAGGTCGGCCTGGATGATGGGTGGAGCAGAAGGAACTCCGCCGGGAGTGAAGAACTCGCGAGCCATGACTGGGGCAGCAGACTGCGGGCCGAAGTTGAATTCGGCGCGGCCAGCCAGGCAGGCAGCATGCGCGTTCATGATTTCTCCAAGGTTGGACCTTCGCCCATGGTATCGAATCGGCGGAAATCCGCATGGACAAAAGTATGATGCACGGATCAAGTCATCCGTCATTGGGAGTGCGTCGGATCAAAGGTTTTCGTAGCCTGGCCAATGCGAAGCGGCGGCCAGATGGCCGCCGCTTCGGAACCGAGCAGAGCGCGGTCTTTTTAGACGGCCTTCAGGACCTTGCCGGCCTGGATGCAGGAGGTGCAGACCCGCAGGCGGCGGGGGGCGCCGCCCACCAGGGCGCGGACGCGCTGGATGTTCGGGTTCCAGCGGCGCTTGGTGACATTGTTGGAGTGGGAGACGTTGTTCCCGAACTGGGGCTTCTTGCCACAGACTTCGCACTGACGGGACATGGGAACCTCACGGGCCGAAAAGGAAAATAGCCAAGAGAACCAGTGTAGTCGTGTGCATACAAAATGCAAGGGGAAAGGGCTTGCACTGTGCGCCTGCCTACTCCCAGGATAGCGGCAGCCCACCTGGAACCCCCATGGATCTCGCCCTCTGGGCCCTCGCCTTCACGGTCCTGGACTGGCCCGAGCGCCGGAAGGCCGAGGCCTGGGCGGCCCTCCAGGCCGGCGTGGCGCCCGCCCTGGTGCCCGAGCTGGCCGGAGAGCTGGCGCGCCTGGAGGCTGACCTCCCCCGGCGCCGTCAGGAGGCTGAAGACCGGGGCGCCCGCCTGTTCCTGCCCGGCGACGACCCGGCCCTGGAGGCCCTGCTGGCGCCCCTGCCCTACCCTGTGGCCCTGTGGGTGCGGGGGGCCCTGCCGCCGCCAGACCCGAGTCGGGGTCCCCGCGTGGCCCTGGTGGGCAGCCGCGAGGCCAGCCGGCGGGGGCGCGAGCGGGCCCGGGCCTGGGCGCGGGCCCTCACGGAGGCGGGCGTGGCGGTGCTCTCGGGCCTGGCCCGGGGCATTGACGGCGCCGCCCACGCGGGGGCCCTGGAGGCCGGGCCCACCTGGGGGGTGCTGGGCTCGGGCCTGGACCACCCCTATCCGCCGGAGCACGGTCCCCTCATGGACCGCATGGTGGCGGCTGGAGGCGGCGTCATCACCCCCTTCCCGCCGGAGGCCCCGCCCCGGAAGTGGCACTTCCCCCGGCGGAACTGGCTGCTGGCGGCCTGGACCGAGGGCGTCCTGGTGGTGGAGGCCCGCCTGAAGTCCGGCTCCCTGGTCACCGCCCGCCTGGCCCTGGACCTGGGCCGGGAGCTCTGGGTCTGCCCCGGCTCCCCGGAGGATCCTTCCGCCGACGGGCCGAACTTTTTGCTAAGGGAAGGGGCTGCACGAATTTGCCTATCCCCGGAGAACCTCCTGGAGGACCTGGGTCCCTTGACAAACCTCCGGCAGTAGGATCCATCCTTAGGGGCCGTTCAGGGCGGACAGCGTTTTTTCTGGCGGCCCTGTTACGGCCCCTTATGCCGCCCCCCGGGATTTGAGACGCAACCATGGTTCGTTGAGGGCGGCTTAGCCCTACCGTTAGGAGTTTTTCCGTATCCAAGCTCGTGATCGTCGAAAGCCCTTCGAAGGCGAAGACCATCACCAAGTACCTCGGCAAGGGGTACAAGGTCATGGCCTCCGTGGGCCACATCCGGGACCTTCCGCGCAAGCTGGGGGTCGACATCGAGAACGGGTTCCAGGAGGAATACGAGATCAGCCCGGCCAAGGAGAAGGTGGTCAAGGAGCTGAAGGCCGCCGCCAAGACCGCCACCGAGCTGGTGCTCGCCACCGACCCCGACCGCGAGGGGGAGGCCATCAGCTGGCACCTGCTGGAGGCCATCAAGCCGCCCAAGAGCCTGCCCGTGAGCCGGGTGCTCTTCAACGAGATCACCCCGGCGGGCATCCAGAAGGCCATGGCCGCCCCCACCACCATTAATAAGAAGCTGGTGGACGCCCAGCGGGCCCGGCGCGTTCTGGACCGCCTCGTGGGCTACAAGGTGAGCCAGGTGCTCTGGGACAAGGTGCGCCGCGGGCTCAGCGCCGGGCGCGTGCAGAGCGTGGCCGTGCGCATCATCGTGGACCGCGAGAAGGAGATCCAGGCCTTCCAGCCCGTGGAGTACTGGGTGGTGAAGGGCCGGTTCGCCGCCAAGCTGCCCCCGTCCTTCTGGATGAAGCTCGTGAAGCTGGGCGGCGAGGCCGTGCAGCTTGGCAACAAGGAGGCCAAGCGCCGCGTGGCGGACGCCGCCCAGGCCAAGGACCTCAAGGCCAAGCTGGAGAAGGCCACCTACAAGGTGACGAGCCTGGAAACCAAGGAGAAGAAGCGCAACCCCGCCGCCCCCTTCACCACCGCCAAGCTCCAGCAGGAGGCGGCGCAGAAGCTGAAGATGAGCGTGAGCCGCACCATGCAGAACGCCCAGCGCCTCTACGAGGGCCTGGACTTCGGCGAGGGCCCGGTGGGCCTCATCACCTACATGCGCACGGACTCGCCCCGCATGGCCCCGGAGGCCATCGACGCCACCCGCGAATTCATCGGGAAGAAGTACGGCAAGGAGTACCTGCCCGCCAAGGCCCGCATCTACACGGGCAAGGCCGGGGCGCAGGACGCCCACGAGGCCATCCGCCCCACGGACATCACCCGCACGCCCGAGAGCCTGCGCGGCCACCTGGAACCCGACCAGTTCCGCCTCTACGCCCTCATCTGGCGGCGCACCATGGCCAGCCAGATGGAGGCCGCCCGCTTCGACGAGACCGTGGTGCAGACGGAAGCCGAAGTCGGCAAGGACATCGCCCTCTTCGAGGCCAAGGGCGAGATCGAGCGCTTCCCCGGCTGGCTGGCGGTCTACCGCGCCGACAAGACCGAGGCCGACGCCGAGTCCATCGCCGACGCCACCAAGGGCGACGAGGAGGACGAGGACGAGTCCCAGCTCCCGGCCCTGAAGGCGGGCGAGGCGCTCAAGCTGGAGCAGCTCGACACGGACCAGCAGTTCACCAAGCCCCCCGCGCGCTTCAACGAGGCCACGCTGGTGAAGGAGCTGGAGGAGGACGGCATCGGCCGGCCCTCCACCTACGCCAGCATCATCAGCACCATCCAGGACCGCGACTACGTGAAGAAGCACGAGGGCCGCTTCAAGCCCACGGACCTGGGCATGACGGTCACGGAGCTGCTCATCCAGGGCTTCCCCCGCCTCATGGACAGCAAGTACACCTCGGGCATGGAGGGCAACCTCGACCTCATCGAGGACGGCAAGCTCACCTTCAAGAAGGCCATGACCGATTTCTACGGCCCCTTCGAAAAGGCCCTGGCCGCCGCCGGGCACGACATGCAGAACCTCAAGGCCGGCGTGCCCACGGGGGAGAAGTGCCCCAAGTGCGGCGACCGGAAGAAGCACCCGGGCATGCTGCTCAAGCGCATCGGCCGCAACGGGCTCTTCGTGGGCTGCACCAACTACAGCGCCGAAGCCGAGAAGGACAAGTGCGACTACACGGCGGACCTCGAGAAGATGGAGGAGCCCGAGGACGCGCCCGAGTGCCCGCTCTGCGGCACCACGCCCATGAACCTGCGCAAGGGCCAGTGGGGCCCCTTCTGGGCCTGCCCCAACTACCCCAAGTGCAAGGGCATTGTGAAGGCCGACCCGAAAGGCATTCCGGTTCCGCCGGACGAGCCCATCGGCGAGAAGTGCCCCAACTGCGGCAAGGACTTCGTGAAGCGCCACGGCCGCTACGGCGAGTTCATCTGCTGCATCGACTACCCCACCTGCAAGACGGTGAAGAAGGAGATCCTCGCCGTCCCCTGCCCCAAGTGCGGCGGCGGCCTCAGCCCCCGCAAGACCCGCTTCGGCAAGGTCTTCTACGGCTGCACCAACTACCCCAAGTGCGACTTCACCGCCTGGGACAAGCCCGTCCCCGTCACCTGCCCCAGCTGCAAGAACCCGTACATGGGCGAGAAGACCCGGAAGCCGCGCGGCAAGGACCCCATCCAGGTGCTGCTCTGCCCCAAGTGCGGGCATGAAGAGCCGATGGGGTGACGACCAAGTGGGTCGCGGAGTAGGCTGCGGGGCAGCCTACGAAGCGGGGCCCCACTGGGAGTCAGTCAGGATGGGGTGGGTTCGAAATCATTCTCGACATGAGGCGGTGTGAAACACCCCGAGGGCCACTTCATCGCCTGGGACAAGCCCGTCTGTGCCAAGCGATAGGAACACCTGTTGTCAGTTCATCCATCATAACTTTCCATAGCTCTCCCCTTGGACTAGGCAGTCCTGGAGGAAGGACTGGTGGTACATTGAATCGGCGACCTTGGGCCTGCTTGCCGCCATGCGCTGTGAGGCGTCCTTTCATTTCGCCGATGAGATTTTTCGCAGTTAGCTGAGGCATTTAGGAGCATTATCGATATGTCCAACGAACAATTGTCGCAAAACGGATACCTAGCTACTGGGTCGCTAGTGGGCGAGGTGTTTGGCCCATATGAACTGCTCAACGTCGGAGCCACAACGGCGCGCGAACTTGTTGCTCAGGGCGTCAAGTTCACCATCCCGACTGTCATCGACTTTCCTTTTGAGCTGTACAAGTCTCCTAAGAACCCGGCCAATGCTAAGCCTGATCGTGTCTATCTCGCTCGGACTTCCACGGAACTTTTTCCTGTCGCCGTTTGCGAACACAAGGCAAGCACGAAACTTGACACTCCTGACCAACGCCAAAAAGCAGCAGAACAAGCGCTCTATCACGGCGCCACGCTCGGTGTTTCCCTGGCAATAGCGACCAATGGCCATAATTACATCTACATCGATGTTCCCGTGTCATTAGCCACAAAAAAGCTTTCGTTACTAGATGAACCGCGTCAGTTAAATCCAAGTGTGTTGCAAAACCTTCTTCACAAGGATACGAATACTGTTCGGGATCCCAAACCTCTTGCGGAAAAAGTTTGGCAAATAGTATGGCAGGCGACGAAAGCCGAGCCGAAGGACTGCCTTCTCACGTTTGTGGAAATATTCGTTCTCAAATTTCTATCAGACAATCTCAGGCGACAGGACCTTCCGATTGCCTATCGGTTCGATACTCTTCTTCAGGATGTAAAGAAGTTTGAAAATCAAAATGGCATGACCGCTATTGAATATTATGTATCTCAAATTAGACCAAGAATTAAAACATTGTTTCCAGACAATGTCGCTGCTAAAGAATCCGGCTTGGCTCAATTATTCGGTATGTCAACCATCGTCTCCAAAACTTCTATCATCAATGGTTTCGCCTTTCTAAGAAATTCACAGCAATCCTTGGCAAGTTACAACCGTGTCTTTCTTGAGGTTCTTCAAGCGTTCTCCGATTTTGGCCCACTGACACGCATAGACCCCCAGTTTAAACTTCGACTGTACGAGACCTTCCTTCGCCAATCGGTCCAGCAACAGGCTCTTGGCCAGTTCTTTACACCGCGCAACGTTGTACGGCAAATGATTCGAATGGCGGAGTTAGGTAAACTGCCTGACGGATCAGTTGTGCTTGATCCTGCTGTCGGTGTCGGTGGATTCATCCTTGAGCCACTGCTATTCAAAGACTCACTTATGAATAACGTGGCATTTGCAAAAGGTGACTCATCTAGGCGTGTTAGAACCATCGGCGTGGACATGGACATAGACGTTCATATCCTTGCGAAGGCAAACATGCTCATTCACCTTGCGGAGGCTCTCACCCGCCCCGAGACTACCCTTCCGGCTGTCAATCAGGCCATGGCTAATACATTCATACTTATGAATGATAATACACAATTGGGATCTTTACTATATCCACCACGAAATTCTGTCGATGTAATTTTGACAAATCCACCTTACGTTACCAAGGGTTCCGCCGGATACCAGAAAGAAATTGCAAACGTAAAAGGTTCAAAGAATGGCACCGACTTGAAGGATTACTATGCGAACGTCGGGCTTGGACTAGAGTCATTCTTTCTTAGGTACATTTCAGGCGCACTTAAACCAGGAGGAAAAGCCTTTGTCATTGTCCCCACTGGGCTCTTGAATAGGACTGAGGCCGGTTTTAAAACCAAAGTGCTTCAAGAGTGCAATCTTCTCGCTTCAATAAGGCTCCCACGCGGCACATTTTTCAATACTTCACAAAAGACGTACATTTTGATCCTTGAAAAGCGCCACACTGAAGCCGATCCGCGCCCCAAGGTTATGTGCGCATGGGTCCGGACAATCGGTGAAAGCCTCGACTATCGACGGATCCCGACCCCTGATATCAATGATCTAAGTGATGTCACTGACGCATTCATCGCTGCGACCTCTGGTGACACAACGCTGATCGATGAATTGCCCATCACAAAGATGATAGATTCATCAGAGTTCTCCTCGACAGCTAGGTGGGACATTGACCGGTTCTGGCCTACAGACGAGCAAGAAGCGCTAGGTGTTACGGAACCGGCAGTGGGAAGGCTTGACTTCATCGATGAGACAGCCGCCGCCATCAACCAGATCACCACTGAGCTTGAAACAGCTCGCCAAGAGCTAACCAGCCTTACTTCCGGCCCCACGGTTTCGCTCGCCCTCTCAGACGCAGGTTTATTTAAAGTGTCGAATGGGGACCGTATTACGGGAGCGCATATTCGGGAAAATCCGGGGACGCTTCCTGTATATTCGTGCTACATCCACGAAGAGACAGAGAAGGGAAAGGTGGACGAAAAATGGATAAAAAAACAGAAATTCCGTATCTACAGTACGCCGATTATTACGATCAGCGCTAACGGTGTCGTTGGTCCAGTCCACGTCCGCCGTAACCGATGCGCCATCACTGATGATGTAACGGTTGTTGAGCCACTCAACGCAAGTTTGGATATCGACTACATTGCCCACCAGCTTGACAGTGCAATTCAACATGGGGGCTACTTCTACGAAGCTAAACTATTCCCTGGCCGTGTTCGCACCCTCAATATCAATATTCCGGTGAAAGACGATGGAACATTCGATCTCGATCTTCAGAAGCAAATATCAGGCGCCCTAAATCGTTTTGAGAATACCCGCTTGCGAATCATTGAGCTTGGGCTTGTGAGCAAAGGTGCGCGTATTGAGTAGGCTTGGAGTGGGGCCGCTCTCCGGACTCACCGAGCAGGAACTGGCGGCGGCCTCAAAAACGGGGCTCTTAGAAAAGAATCATATAAGCAGAGGAGAGCGGATTTAGGGAATAAAGCGTGGGAAAAGACATGACTCGTTGTTCTTCTCCGCTTTCCTCAGCCCCTCGGTTTTCCTCCGCTTATCTTATTTTTCATTTCAAGTCCAAATCCCGGTCTACTGCAGCTTCTATAACTCCCCATCAATTCTCCTCTTCTGGTCGTCCTGCTTCACCATGGCCTTGGCCTTCTGGTACAAGGCCATGGCTTGGCCCTTGTCGCCCTTGACGGCGTAGGCTTCGGCCAGACTGTCGTCGTAGGTGTTCCAGGAGGCGGGGTGGTCCTTCACGTTCTTCTGGAAGAGAGCGAACGCCTCGTCATCCCCCTGGCCCTCTTCGAGCTGGTTCTGGCCTTCTGGCTCCTGATCCGCGGGCTGGGGGCGCCCGCGACGACCGAGCCCTGACCCGGATTCTGGGATCCTTCCGCATGCTCCAGGACACGCCCTCCTTCCTCGCCTACTGGCGCAACGCCCGGTCCCACACGGTGCGGGTGCGGTCGGCGCTGGGGTCCGAGGATCTGGAGTGGCCGCCGGTGTCCGGGGCCCTCACCTTCGGCGACCTGTTCCGCCACCGGTTGGGGCTGGAGCGCTTCATGGTCGCGGAGAATGTGCAGGGCCGCCCCAGCGTGTTCCCGGGCCACGGGGTGGCGCTGGCCATCTTCGGCACCCTCTCGGAGGCGGCTTC
The DNA here is from genome assembly GCF_000428885.1 of Geothrix fermentans DSM 14018. Classification (GTDB taxonomy): domain Bacteria; phylum Acidobacteriota; class Holophagae; order Holophagales; family Holophagaceae; genus Geothrix; species Geothrix fermentans. Next base: position 28,522 of record NZ_AUAU01000005.1, read on the forward strand.
TCTTCCGGAAAAGAATTTTGTAAGCGGAGGAAGGCTGAGGAACGGAGGACAGCGGAGAAAGACAGGGCCATGTTCGGCTTTGCTCCGCTCCCTCCGCGCCTCTGCCTCCCTCCGCTTACGTGCGCTTTTCCTGGCCGCGGATGAACACGGATTAAAAACTTGAACCGGTGATGCACGGTGATGGCGCGCCGTGAGCTTCCCGCCTGGGCCCGCCGGAGGCGGCTTCCGGCCTGGCCGGAAGGGAGGCGGGGGCGCCGTGGCCGCGCTCCCAGAAGGCACGGCCACGGCGCCCCCGCCTCCGCCCATGCTGCCTCGTCGCAGGAAAATCACTGGAATCACCGAAATCAGCGGCAAAACAGCCGTTCATCTTGATCGGTGTTCATCAGCTTTGATCGGTGTTCATCGGTGTTCCTGCCTTGGCCTCTCTCCCGCTCACGCGGGGCAAACGGGGCAGTCCAGGCGCGTGGAGGCACGACCTTCGGCATCCCTTCCATCCCCTGAATCCCTGTTTCAAACCTTCATGAACAGGGATTCAGGGGATGAAGGGGATAAAATCCCAGTCTCCTGGCCTTCTGATAACCCGTCGCAGGTCCTGTGTCGTAGCCTGCTTTCACACCCCTGAAGGAACCCCCATGACCGACCCCCATCCCGATGGATCCCAGCAGCAGGCTGCCCGGCTGGCGGGGTTGGCGTTGCTGGTGAGCTGGCCGCTGGTGGTCTATGCCAATTTCGCCATCCAGGACCGGCTGGTGGTCGCGGGGGACGCGGCGGCGACGGCCCGGAACCTCCTCGCCCACGCGGGCCTCTTCCGGCTCGGCATCGCGTTCGACCTGGTCCACTGCGCGGCCCTCCTGGCGCTGACCGTGGCGCTCTACACCATCCTCCAGCCCGTCCACCGCACCTATGCGCTGCTGGCGGCGGCCTGGCGGGCGGTGTACGCCTTCGCCTGGATCCGCATGACCCTCAACCTGTTCGAGGCCCTGCGGCTGCTGGGCCCCTACCCCTTCCTGGCGGCCCTGGAGCCGCCCCGGGTGCAGGCCCTGGCCCGCTACCTCCTCAGCGCCCGCTTCGAGCAGTACTACCTCGGCCTCCTGTTCTGGGGCCTGGGCTCGACGGTGGCCTGCGCGCTGTGGTGGCGCTCCCGCTACATCCCCCGGAGCCTCGCGCTGGCCGGGCTGCTGTCCTCCGCCTGGGCGGCCTTCTGCGCCTTCGCCTTCATCCTGAACCCCGCCTTCGAGAAGGCCGTGGGCCTCTGGGCCTTCGACGTGCCCCTGGGCCTCTTCGAGTTGGTTCTGGCCTTCTGGCTCCTCATCCGCGGCCTGAAGGTCCCCGCGACGACCGGGCCCTGATCCGGCCCGAAGCAGCTCCCGCATCCCTGCCCAATAGGCCGCCTGCTGATCGGCTAGGCCCAGCCTGAGGACGTCAAGAGCCGACGCGAAGCACGCGAAGGAAAAACTGCTTTAGCCGGAGATGAACGGAGATGGCGGAGATGGGCCCGGTGGCATCCATGAGGGTCGACTGGAAGCCGGGGTGTGTTCCCGGATGCCGGGAAAGCTGAAGGACGCGAAAACCAGCACAGGTGCTGAGGTCCCAGGACATCCGGGCCTGCGGCCCCGGGCCGCGCATGGCGCGGTCCGTTTCTCGGGCGGCGGCCATGGCGGCCCCTGGAAGCCGCCCGGGCCGCCGCCCGAGAAAGGATGTCCGCGGTGAGTCGAGCCCCCTCCGCGCTCTCCGCGCGCCCGAAGGGCGTCTCCGTGTTCTCTGCGTTCCGCTTTTTTACCTGAGATTCGCCGATAAGCAGGAAAGCCATTCACAGGGATTCAAGGGATGAAGGGGATATGGCACAGCAATACCCCGGACCGCCTTCATCTTTCATCAGCGTTCATCCGTGTTCATCAGTGGCCAAATAAGCCTTTCTCTTTCTCCGCGCTCGCCCTTCGACCACGCGTGTTCTGCGTTTTTTCCATGGACCCCCGCCCTCCGATCGGCGCCATGATGGGACCCCTCGGAGCCCCACGCCGGAGTCCCATCGGGAGGAACCTCCCATGCCCACCCTCAACGCCCTCGTCACCCACCGCATCGACACGGCGCCGGGCCTCATGACGCTGCGGGTGGCGCCGGTGGGGTGGGCGCTGCCGGCCTTCCGGCCGGGGCAGTTCGCGGTGCTGGGGCTGCCGGCCTCGGCGCCGCGGAGCGTGGAAGCGGAGCCCGAGGATCCGCCCATGCCGTCGGAGACCTTCCTGCGCCGGGCCTACTCCATCGCCTCCTCCTCCCGGGAGCGCGAGTACCTGGAGTTCTACCTGGTGGAGGTGCAGAGCGGCGCCCTGACGCCCCGGCTCTTCGCGCTGAAGCCCGGCGACAAGCTGTGGCTGGGGCCCAAGTTCACGGGCCTGTTCACCCTGGACGAGGTGCCGCCGGACCGGCACGTGGCCTTCATCGGCACGGGCACGGGGCTGGCCCCCTACATGTCCATGCTGCGCACCCACCTGGAGCGGGACGGCAGCCGCCGCCTGGCGGTGCTCCATGGGGCCCGGCACTCCTGGGACCTGGGCTACCGCGACGAGCTGGTGCAGATGCAGCGCCTGGCGCCCCACTTCACCTACCTGCCCGTGCTCTCCCGCCCGGAGGCGGAGCTGGTGCCCTGGACGGGCGCCACGGGCCGCCTCCCGGCCTACTGGGCCGACGGGGCGCTGGCGCGGGCCTGGGGCTTCCGGCCCAGCCCCGCCGACACGCACATCTTCCTCTGCGGCAACCCCGGCATGCTGGAGGCCATGCAGCAGCAGCTCGAAGCCGAGGGCTTCCGCGAGCACACCAGGCAGGCCCCGGGCGAGATCCATCTGGAGAAGTACTGGTAGGGCCCGGCCCGCCCCCGGTTCCGCCACGGCGCCCGGGGTTCTGGGATACTGCCCCATGCTCCAGGACACGCCCTCCTTCCTCGCCTACTGGCGCAACGCGCGGGCCCGCACGGTGCGGGTGCTGGAGGCGCTCGAGCCCGGGGACCTGGCCTGGGCGCCGGCCCCCGGGGCCTTCACCTTCGGCGACCTGTTCCGCCATCTGGCGGGGCTGGAGCGCTTCATGTATGCGGAGAACGTGCAGGGCCGCCCCAGCCTCTATCCGGGCCACGGGGCCGAGCTCTCGGGAGGACCGGACGCGGGTCTGGATGGCCTGCGCGCCTACCTGGACCGCTGCCACGCCGAGTCGCTGGCGATCTTCGCCACGCTGACCGACGCGGACCTGCTGGCGCCCTGCGTGACGCCCGCCGGAGCCCCCATGGCCACCTGGAAGTGGCTCCGCGCCATGGCCGAACACGAAGCCCACCACCGCGGCCAGCTCTACCTCATGGCCAGCCTGCGAGGCCGTAGCGTGGCGCCCCTCTTCGGCCTCACCGAAGAGCAGGTCGCGGCGGCATCCCGGGTGAAAGGCCTTTTTTAGCCACTGATGAACACAGATGAACACGGATAAAGACAGCTGCCTGCTGAGCGGCCAAGCTCAGCCTGAATGGCCTGGAACCGCGGAGAACGCAGAGCGCGCAGAGGCGGCCAGGCCAGGACATCCGGGCCGCCGCCCGAGAAAGGATGTCCGCGGTGGGTCGAACCCCCTCCGCGATCTCCGCGCGCCCGAAGGGCGTCTCTGTGTTCTCTGCGTTCCGCTTTTTTGCCTGAGGTTCGCCGATAAGCAGGAAAAACATTCACAGGGATTCAAGGGATGAAGGGGATGTGGCAGCCATCCCCCGCCTTCGTCTTTCATCCGTGTTCATCCGTGTTCATCCGTGGCTTCAACCGCTTTTCCGGTTCCACGGAGGCGCTCACCCCTCGAGCCGCACCCCCGTGAGCTGCTCGCTCAGGGCCCACAGGCGCTCGGCGGCGTCGGGGTCGATGGCGTGGGGGCGCACGCCGATGGTGCCGGGGGCTCCGGGCGGCAGCACCGGGGCCACGTCGCAGTCCTGGCAGTAGACGCCGCCCAGGCCGGCGAGCTGGGGGCTGGTGGCGCACCACACGGCGGTGGCGGCGCCCTGCTCGGTGGTCTTGAACTCGCCGCCCTCGCGCACGGAGCGGCCCGCGGGCACGGTGCCCGGGCCGTCCTCCGGGCCCAGGCCCGCGGCCCGCCGGTCCTCCTCGGTCATGTGCCGGCCCAGGTCCGTGAGGATCAGGCCCGGATGCACGGCGAAGGCGCGGATACCCTCCCCCTCTCCGCGCCGGTCCAGGGCCACGGCGAAGAGGGCGTTGGCGCTCTTGGCCTGGGCGTAAGCCAGCCAGCGGTCGTAGGGGCGGCTGTGGAAGTGGGGGTCGTCGAAGTCCACCCCCGCCCGCTGGTGGGCGCGGGAGGAGAGGGCCACCACCCGCGCGCCCCCGGCCTGGCCCGCCCGCCGGAGCGCGGGCCAGAGCCTGGCCGTGAGTTGGAAGTGGCCCAGGTGGTTCGCCGCGAACTGGCTCTCGTAGCCCCGGGCGCCCCGCTGGAGGGGCGTGGCCATGATGCCGGCGTTGTTGATGAGCATGTGCAGGGGCCGGCCCGTGGCCAGGAAGGCCCGGGCGAAGGCCTCGATGGAGGCCGGGTCCAGCAGGTCCATGGGGGCCGCCTCCACCCGCATCCCGCCCCCGGCCAGCCCCGCCAGGGCGCCGTGGGCCTTCTCCAGGTCCCGGGCGGCCACCACCACCTCGGCGCCGGCCTCCGCCAGGGCCCGGACAGTCTCCAGGCCCAGGCCCGCGGCGCCGCCGGTCACCACCGCCACGCGGCCGTGGAGATCCAGGCCCCGCAGCGCCTCCCGGGCCGTGGTGGCGGGGCCGAACCGGGAGGGGAGGGGCGTCTGGCGGCTGGTCATGGTCGGCTCCTCGGACCGGCAGGATGGCAACCCCCTGTCCACGCACAGCCCGGCGCCGCCTCCGGCGGGGGCGCCGCCAGGGTGGGGTCGGGGATGGCCCCGCGCCAGGGCCCTCCCCGGGAGGCAGGGCCCTCCCGCCCTGCACCTGCCGACGACCACATCCTCAATTCGCCAATATTAGACCTTGTGATCTGCCCGTCACATTCCGTTCACAGAAATGCGTTGTTGTTGAATTCAACTATTAAAAAAATGTCATTAATCGTCTTGACATACTCCAATGGATCTAGGAAAAATAAGGCTTTCCACTGCTGAAAGATGTCTATGCGCACACGCCATCGCCTTGCGGGCGGCAGTCTGGTTGCCGGTCTGCTCCTCCCCCTTCTGGCCTGCTTCGGCGGCAGCCGGCAGGCCTCCTCGGCCAGCGGCGTCTTCCGGGCCCAGGTGAGCCCCGGCAGCCTGGGCGTCCCCGCCGGTGGCAGCGGCCAGGTCTCGGTGACGGCGGCCCGCGTCCTGCCCCATGTCCCCAGCCTCCAGGGCCCCCTGACCCTCACCCTGGACCAGGCCCCCGCCGGCGTCACCGGCAGCGGGTCCATTCCCGCGGACCGCTCCACGGGGACCCTGTCCCTCTGGGTGGATCCTTCGGTGGCGCCCCAGGTGCTCCAGGGCCTCCGGGTGAAGGTGGCCGCCGCGGGCCAGGCCACGATGGCGGCCTTCGACCTGACCATCGCCCCGGCCCTCCCCCCCGGGCAGCTCCGCCCCGACCTGGTGCAGGCCAGCGGCCAGGCGCAGCAGGGCGGCGCCTACGCCAACATGCCGGTGGTGCAGGAGCCCGTGGCCGCCACCCCCGCGGCGGACGCCGCCCAGGTGCAGACCCTGCGCCACGGCTTCCACCCGTCCACCCCGTCGAACTGATCCCAACCACCCCCATTCCGCGCGAGACGCCATGCCCTTCCGCCCCTCCCTCCTGACCCTGGCCCTGGCCGCCGGACTGGCCTCCACCATCCTCCAGGCCCAGGCCCTGACCCAGACGGCGGCCGCCGCAGCGGCTCCGGCCGCCCCGGCCCCCCAGGTGGCCTACCACCCCCCGCCCCCCCCCCCCCCCCCCGGCCCCCCCCCGCGCCGCCCCCCGCCGCCCCGGCCCCCCAGGTGGCCTACCAGGGCCGCCTGACCGAGGCCGGCCTGCCGGTCACGGGCACCCGCAGCTTCGCCTTCGCCATCCTGGACAGCCAGGGGACGGAGCTCTGGACCTCGGGCCCCCAGGACGTCTCCGTGAACGGCGGCCTCTATGCGGCCGTGCTGGGCGGCACGGGCATGCCCGCCATTCCTACTTCCCTGCTGGGCACGCCCCACCTCAAGCTCCGGGTGGCCATCAACGGCGTGACGCTCACGCCGGACACGGACCTGGTGCCCGCCCTCCAGGCCCGCAGCGCCTTCGAGTTCTCGGGCCCCCTGGCCGGCGATGTCACCGGCACCCAGAGCGCCACGGTGGTGCTGCGCCTCAACGGCATCCCCCTCGACTCCGCGGCCCCCGCCGCGGGCCAGGCGCTGGTGTTCAACGGCTCCACCTGGGCCCCCTCCACGGCGGCGGGACCCATGGGTCCTGAAGGTCCGCAAGGCCCCGCCGGGCCCATGGGCGCCACCGGGCCCCAGGGACCCGCGGGCCTCCCGGGCATTCCCGGTCCCCAGGGCCCCATCGGCCCCACGGGCGCCACGGGCCCCCAGGGCCTCCCCGGCACCGCGGGCAAGACCCTCCTCAGCGGCCTTGTCCCACCCACCGCTGCCCAGGGCGTGGACGGGGACTTCTACCTGGACACCGCCGCCAGCGTGCTCTACGGCCCCAAGGGCGCCGTCACCGCCGGCGCCTGGCCCGCCCCCGGCACCAGCCTCGTGGGACCGGCCGGCGCCACCGGAGCCACCGGACCGCAGGGCCCCATCGGACTCACCGGCGCCACCGGAGCGACTGGCGCTCAAGGTCCCACCGGCCTGACGGGGGCCACGGGGCCCCAGGGCCCCATCGGCCCCACGGGCGCCACGGGCCCCCAGGGCCTCCCCGGCACCGCGGGCAAGACCCTCCTCAGCGGCCTTGTCCCACCCACCGCTGCCCAGGGCGTGGACGGGGACTTCTACCTGGACACCGCCGCCAGCGTGCTCTACGGCCCCAAGGGCGCCGTCACCGCCGGCGCCTGGCCCGCCCCCGGCACCAGCCTCGTGGGACCGGCCGGCGCCACCGGCGCGACGGGGGCTCAGGGTGCCACCGGAGCCACGGGCCCCCAGGGCCCCGTCGGCCTCACCGGAGCCACCGGACCGCAGGGCCCCATCGGACTCACCGGCGCCACCGGAGCGACTGGCGCTCAAGGTCCCACCGGCCTGACGGGGGCCACGGGGCCCCAGGGCCCCATCGGCCCCACGGGCGCCACGGGCCCCCAGGGCCTCCCCGGCACCGCGGGCAAGACCCTCCTCAGCGGCCTTGTCCCACCCACCGCTGCCCAGGGCGTGGACGGGGACTTCTACCTGGACACCGCCGCCAGCGTGCTCTACGGCCCCAAGGGCGCCGTCACCGCCGGCGCCTGGCCCGCCCCCGGCACCAGCCTCGTGGGACCGGCCGGCGCCACCGGCGCGACGGGGGCTCAGGGCGCAACCGGAGCCACGGGCCCCCAGGGCCCCGTCGGCCTCACCGGAGCCACCGGACCGCAGGGCCCCATCGGACTCACCGGCGCCACCGGAGCGACTGGCGCTCAAGGTCCCACCGGCCTGACGGGGGCCACGGGGCCCCAGGGCCCCATCGGGCTCACGGGCCCGACCGGTGCTACGGGTGCCACAGGCCCGGCCGGTGCGACCGGCGCCACGGGTCCCCAGGGGCCCACCGGCCTCCAGGGCCTCACCGGCCCCGCGGGCGCGGCGGCCACCGTCGCCGTCGGCACCACCAGCACGGGCGCCGCGGGCTCGGCCGCCTCGGTCACCAACTCCGGCACCTCCAGCGCCGCCGTGCTGAACTTCACCATCCCCCAGGGCGCCTCGGGCACGGGGCTCCAGGTCCTGGACGCCAACAGCGTGGTGCTGGGCAAGGTGACCCGCGCCGACAGCAACGGCTACACCGTCCTGACCTCCACCGGCTACCTGCTGGACATGTCCTGGGACGGCACCGTCTATCCCGCCCAGGCCTACTTCACGACCTTCAGCGGCGGCGTGTGCAGCGGCACGGTCTACCTGAACGACGGCGGCAACCCGGGCTCCCTGCTCTGGGGCAAGACGGCCTACTGGGTGGGCTCCAAGGGCAGCTTCATGGTCCCCTCGACCGTCAACGCCGCGGGCATGAGCACCTCGGTGTCCTTCACCAGCCAGGGCATCGACAACCCCACCTGCTACGCCTCCGGAGGCTCCGTCAGCGGCTGGCTGCTGAAGACCATCACCAACGCGGCCCTGGGCCTGCCCGCCTCCGTCGTCGCCCCGCTGAAGCTGCAGTAGGCGGACCGGGGGGCCGGAATTCCTTGGCCTCCAGCCTCCCGGGAACCCATCCTTGGGTCGCTTTCGTTCCGAGGAGGCTGCCATGGCCACGACGAAGCTGGAGGAATTCCTCAACCAGAACGGGGTGGTCCACCAGATCATCCGGCACCCGCTGGCCTTCACGGCCACCTCGGTGGCCGGGGCCGCCCACATCAAGGGCCGTGAGATGGCCAAGACCGTCATGGTGAACCTGGACGGCCATCTGGCCATGGCCGTGGTGCCCGCCGACCGCAAGGTGGACCTGGAGCGCCTGCGCCAGGCCACGGGCGCCGTGAACGCGGAGCTGGCGGACGAGCGCGAGTTCCTGGGCGACTTCCCCGAGTGCGAGCCCGGGGCCATGCCGCCCTTCGGGAATCTCTACGGCATGGACGTCTACGTGGAGCCGCACCTGGCGGCCGATGCGGAGATCGCCTTCAACGCCGGCTCCCACACCGAGCTGATCCGCATGTCCTACAAGGACTTCGAGCGGCTCACCCACCCGAAGCTCGTGGACATGTAGGACCCCACCTGCCGGGCCGGGATCTGGGATACTCCCCCATGCCCCTCCCGGCCCGGGAACGCCCGCTGCTGGTCCTGCTGCCCGGCCTGGACGGCACGGGGCTCATGTTCGGACCCTTCGTGGCGGCCCTGGAGGCCGCGGGCTTCGAGGCCCGGGTGGTGCGCTATCCCCCGGCGCTGGTGTCCCATCCCGCCTGCGCCCACTTCGCCCGCACGCTGCTGCCCCGGGACCGGCCCTTCCTCCTGCTGGGGGAATCCTTCTCGGGCCCCGTGGCGCTGGCCCTGGCGGCGGAGCCCCCGGACAACCTGGTGGCTCTGGTGCTTTGCGGCACCTTCGCCCGGAACCCGCGACCGGGCCTGGGCCGGCTGGCGCCCCTGCTGCCCCTCCTGCCGGGCCGCCTGCCGCTGGCCGCGGTCCGCTTCCTGCTCCTGGGCCGCTGGGCCACGGAGCCGCTGATGGACCTGGCGCGGACCCTCCTCCCGCAGGTGCCGCCCGCCACCATGAAAGCCCGCCTGCGCGCCGTGGTGGCCGTGGATCAGACCCCGCTGCTGGGCCGGATGCGCATGCCGGTCCTGGCCCTGGTCGCCACAGGGGACCGCCTGGTGCCCCCTTCCGCGACGGCCTGGCTCCGCGCTCACCTGCCGAACCTGGACATCTCGCGCCTGCAGGGCCCCCACTGGCTGCTCCAGGCCCGACCTGGGGCCTGCGTCCAGGCCATCAGTGCCTTCCTGGCCCGACTGCCGAAGCCCGCGGAGGCCGCGCCCGGGGCCGAGGAGGTGGAGGTGGGCGGGCAGGTGCTTTAGACGCCGATTCCGGTGATGGGCGCCGCCTACCTCGCGCACGAGCCCGCCCGAGGCGGCATCACTGAAAACACCGGACCGGCGTATCGGCCAGACCCAGCCCCATGTTCGCAAGATGAAAAGGCTGGAGCCGGAGATGGCGGAGAAAAGGCTGCGGGTCCACAGGTTCCGCGGGTTTGCACGGATTGAAAACGGGGCTGTGGCTGGTTTGGGGGTGCCGCTTCGCAAGCGTGGGCTCCATGGGAGCGCCAGAGCCGCGCACCCCATAAGGAGCTCGGCCCTGGCACTCCCATGACCTCCGGCCATGCCGGAGGCCGCCTTCGGCGGGCCCGCGCGCGGTGGGTTGAGTCCCCTCCGCGCTCTCCGCGCGCCCAGAGGGCGTCTCTGCGGTTCCTCATTTTTTTGTCTGAGGTTCGCCGGCACGCAGGTCACCGGAATCTATGGCCACCCCCCGGCTTTCCCTCAGGACGGGCCCTGGATCCTGGGATACTCCCCCTCATGCCGATGCTCGCCCGCCCCGCGGTCCGCTGGTCCCTGCTCATCGCCCTCTGGGCGCTGGTGGGCGCGGTGCTGTGGATCGTGCTGGTGCAGGTCTTCCTGCTGGCGCTCAACCCCTTCTGCCATCTCCAGGCGCCGGGCGTGGCGCGGGTGCAGGTGGTGAGCGTGGACCGCAACCAGGACAGCCAGATCACGGACTTCGTGAGCGTGAAGCACGGCGATGCGGAGCGGGTGCTCAACCTCGCCAAGGACGAGGCCGCGGAGCTGCGCCCGGACGACGAGGTGTGGATCCTCGACGCCTGGTACGCGGACGGCCTTCGCCCCACTCAGTTCCGCCTGACGCTCCTGCGCGTGCTGCTGGAATACCCGGCGCTCCTGCTGCTGCCTGCGGCCTGGGGCCTGTGGCGTGTGGGGAAGGCGAAGCGGGCCGCGGACGCCGCCCCGCCGCCCCCCGTGCGCCGCACCTTCACCGACGACTTCCACCTGCGCGCCCAGCGCTTCGCCAAGCCGGCGGAGGAAAAGAAGGAATCCGCCACGGATGAACACGGATGAACACGGATGGGCCTCGCGCCCGTCCGTGGCGGCTTTTCAGGTAGGAGCTACTTCGCGGCCTCCTTGGGAGGCTTGGGCGCCCAGAAGGCGGGATCGCTGGCGATGACGGCCGCGCTGGGGTAGCTCAGCTTGGGGCTGAAGGCGAAGAGCTGGTTCTCCACCCCGTTGACCGTATCCATGAACGTCTTCTGCATGGCCTTCTGGCCCCCGTCGCCCAGGGCGTCCATGAAGGCCTTGTCGGCGGCCTCCAGGCCATCCATGTCCGCCAGGGACTTCATGGGCCGAAGCACCACGTAGGTGGGCGACCAGGTGCCCGCCTCCACCTCGTAGAAGGCGAAGGAGAAGGGGAAGCGGCTCTTCTCGTAGGCGGCGAGGGCCATCTTCACGCCCTCCTCGAAGGCCTTCCCCATGCCCTGCTTCACGCGGAAGGTGCGCACCCGCATGTAGCGCATCTTCCCGATCTCCACGGGGGGCCCGAAGCTCAGGTCCTTGCGGAGCACGCCCAGGAAGCTGCGGGAGCCGCTGAGGTGCTCGCCGTCCTTCTGCGAGATGGCATCGACCTCCTTCTTCAGGGCCGGGTTCTTGTCCATCTCGTTCTGCCGGGCCTCCCAGTCCGCGAAGGAGCCGTAGCCCATGATGAACCAGGCCTCGGAGGGCCCGGTGAGGGAGCTCATCCCGAGGTAGTGCTCCGTGGACTTGCCCTTGGTGAGGGTGCGGCCCCAGGCGGCTTCCGTGGCCGCGTGGGCCGCGCCCTGGCCCGGCTTGACCTCCTCGCGGTAGAACATCATGAGCGGGGGCGGCGGCTGGGGACCTCCCTGGGCCCGCAGGGGCGCGAAGGCCGGGGCCAGCAGGGCCGGAACCGCGACGAAGGCCAGGCGGAACGCGGGGGACGGGAAGAAGAGGGAATGCTTCATGGAAGCCCACCTCCAGAGGGCGGACCCGAGGGTAGCCCCATTCCCATCATTGGAATGGGTTTTTTATGTTGTAACAGTGTTTATTGATCGTTTTTTCATCATCATTATCTAGGTACTCAGGGTGTTTGACCCGACTGGCTGGCGGCCATCCAGGCCCGGAGGAGCCGCCCACGCAGGCGCCGGACCGCGGCGGGCGCGGCGGTCTGGTCGCCGTAGAGGTGGTACTCGGCGGCGGGCGTGGGCGCCAGGTCCCGCAGACGGACCCCGTACTTCTCCCGGAGCAGGGTCAGGACCTGCTCGAAGCGCCACAGGGCCTCGTAGCGCACCGGCTCCCGCCACACCTCGCGGCCCCCCAGGCGGATCACCAGGTCCTCTCCCTCCTGGTCCCAGAGCAGGTCCAGCACGGGATCCGGCAGGTCGGGCAGCTGGCTCGCCAGGCACAGCTTCAGGCGGTTGAAACGCTCCCGGCCGCGCTCGATCCGGCCGAGGTAGGTCCGTTCCCCCGGGGACAGGCCCGCGGCGTGGGCCTGCCACTCCTCCAGGGTGGGGTGGGGCACGACGGCCAGGATGGGGCGGTCCGAGAGGCCGTGGTCGCCGGGGCACTGGCAGTCCTGGAGGGCGTCGTACAGCTCAGTCCAGCCTTCCTCGAAAGTGCCCGTCCAGCCGCAGCCGGGGCAGGTGAGCTGGCGGGTCCTCCAGTCGCCGAAGTAGTCCAGGATGATCGCGGGCACGGAACCTCCAGGGGTGGCAGGCTCCAGTCTTCCGCCACCCGATGGACAGCTGCTGTCCAATTCACCTCTGGCCCGAGCCGCCGATGTCCGAGGCCTTGAAGCTGCGGTAGAGCAGCAGGTCGTAGAGGATCTTCAGGCCGCCGGCGAGGAGGAAGGGCAGGCCCGCCAGGGCGGGGACGGCCAGCAGCGGGCCCGCCAGGGAGGGCGAGATGGCGGCACCGGTGGTGCGGGCGATGCCCGTGACGCCCGCCGCCGCGGAGCGCTCGTCCGGCGCCACCACGGCCATGGTGTAGGCCTGGCGGGTGGGCACGTCCATCTGGGAGATGCTGAAGCGCAGCAGCAGCATGGCCACGGCCAGGGGCAGGGTCGGCATGAGCGGCACGAGGATCAGCAGCACGTTCGAGGGGATGTGGGTGAAGACCATGGTGCGGATGAGGCCGATCTTGTCGGCCAGCTTCACGGCGTAGAGGCTGGACAGGCCCGCCAGGAGGTTGGCCGCGAAGAAGATGGAGCCCAGGGCTCCCGGCGCCACGCCGAACTTCACGTGGAACCAGTAGGCCATGATGCTCTGGATGACGAAGCCCCCGGCGAAGGCGTCCAGCGAGAACAGGGCCGAGAGGCGCAGCACCACGCCCTTGGAGGCGTGCAGCCCGAAGCGGTTCGCGTGGGCGGCCGTGGGCGGGGCCTCCACCGCCGGCGACAGGCGGGTGAAGAGGCCCGCCAGGAGGAGCCCCACGGCGGCGTAGGCGAAGACCAGGGCCCGGTAGCTGGCCACGGGGGAGTGCCCGGCGCCCTGGAGGGCCTGGGCCGCCCAGCCGCCGCCCAGGGCGCCCAGGGCCGTGGCGAACGATCCCGCCAGCTGGTACCAGGCGAAGACGCCCGTGCGCCGCTCCTCGGGCAGCACCTGGGAGAGGGCCGCCTGCTCGATGGCCAGGAAGGGCCCCACCTCGTTGCCCGAAGGGCTGATGACCCCCAGGGTGGCGGCCAGCAGCAGCACCAGGAAGTTCCCGCTGAGGGCGAAGGGGATGGCCGCGAGGAGCATGAGCCCCGCCCCCGCCACCAGCATCTTTCTGCGGCCCCAGCGGTCCGCGTGGACGGTGATCCAGAGCGAGATGAGCGTGTCGCCCGCCAGGGTGAGCGTCAGCAGCAGCCCGATGCGCCCCTCGCTGAACCCCAGCCCCGCGAGGTACAGCACCAGCACCACGGACAGGAACCCGTAGGAGCACATGCGGGCCGCCCGTGTCAGGAAGAGCAGCCGGCCGTCGCCTCCGGAAGCCGGTCGGCCGGAGGTCGGGCGGACGGATCGGGCTTCGGGCATGGCGCCTCCGGGCCATCCACTGTACCGCCGCTCGATCCGGGGGGCGCCTTCCGCGCGGCGGGGGAACGTGGTTACATGGCCGGGCGAGGCCCGCCGTGCAGATCCAGCTCACCCCCGACATCGAGAAGGGCCTGCATGGCGCCATCCAGCGCTTCGTGGCCGAGGAGTACGGCACGAGCCTCGGCGAGCTGGGGGCGGGCACCTTCCTGCGCTTCTGCCTCGCGGAGATCGGCCCCGCCATCTACAACCAGGGCGTGGCCGACGCCCAGGCCAGCATGCAGGCGCGCGTGAGCGAGCTGGGGGACATCTGCTTCGCCGACGAGGGCGGCTACTGGGACAAGGGCGCGAAGCGCGGCGTGGCGAGGAAGCCCGCGGGACGGCGGTAGAATCCCCCATGCCCCACTGCATCCTCGAGACCTCGGACAACCTGCTGGACGCCCCGGACTGGGAGGCCCTGCTGGAGAAGCTCCACGGAACGCTGGTGGCCACGGGCCTCTTCAAGGAGGAGGACCTGAAGAGCCGCGTCATCCTGCACCGGACCTTCCGCGTGGCGGACGGCGCCCCCGACCGGGCCTTCGTCACCCTGGACCTGCAGATCATGGAGGGCCGCGAGGACGAGGTGAAGGCCCAGCTCAGCGAAGCCCTGATGGCCGTCCTGGCTGGAGCCTTCCCACGCACCACCACGGCCATGCGCCTGAACCTCACCGTGCAGGTGAGCGAGCTGCACCGCGCCAGCTACCGGCGGCAGACCAGCACCCCCTAGGAGGCCCATGGCCGAGCCCATCACCCCCCGCCAGAAGCTGCTGCTGCAGCTGGTGGCCAAGCATCCGGACGTGGCCCGGGACCACCTGCTGAAGGCCGGTGCCGCGGAAGCCGACCTGGCCTACCTCGAGCGCCACGACCTCATCCGCGAAGGCGCCATCGGCCACTACCGCGTGTCCCACATGGGGCAGCAAGTGCTGAAGCGGATGTAGCCCCCCACGGAGACCCCATGACCCGCCTTCCCGTCGCCGCCCCCGGTTCGCCGGCGCCCATCGGGCCCTATTCCCGCGCCGTGTGGGCGGGCGACCTGCTCTACCTCTCGGGCCAGACCCCCATCGACCCCGCCACCGGCCGCCTGGTGCCCGGCGACATCACGGTCCAGACCCACCGGGCCTTCGACAATCTCGAGGCCGTGCTGGGGGATGCCGGACTGGCGATGGACCAGGTCATCAAGGTCAACGTCTACCTCACGACCATGGCCCACTTCCAGGCCATGAACGCCGCCTACGAAGCCCGGTTCCACGCGCCCTACCCCGCCCGCACCACCGTCGCCGTGGCGGAACTGCCCCTGGGGGCCTCCGTGGAGATCGAGCTCGTGGCGAAACGCTGACACCTCGCGCCGTTCCAGCGCGAGAATGCCCTCCCACCCCGGAGCCGACATGACCCCGCTCACCCGCGCCGAAGCCACCCGCTACGAGGAGACCAGCCGCCACGCCGATGTGATGGCCTTCATCGCCGCCCTTCAGGCCAAAGGCGACCGGCGGCTGCACGTGACCAGCTTCGGCGCGAGCCCCCAGGGCCGGGAGCTGCCCCTGCTGGTGCTCTCCGCCCGCGGCGCGAAGACGCCCGAGGAGGCCCGGGCCCTGGACCTGCCGGTGGTGCTGGTCATCAGCGGCATCCACGCCGGCGAGGTGGAGGGCAAGGAGGGCTGCCTCATGCTCGTGCGCGACCTGCTGGACGGCAGGCCGGGCCTGGACGCGGGCCAGATCCTGGAGAGCCTCACGCTGGTGGTGGCGCCCCTCTTCAACCCGGACGGCAACGACGCCATCGACCCCGGCAACCGGAAGCTCCACCTGCCCAAGCTCACGGGCCAGCTGGGCCCGGACAGCGGCGTGGGCACCCGCGTGAACGCCGCCAAGATCAACCTGAACCGCGACTACCTGAAATACGAAGGCGCCGAGATGCGCCTGCTGCAGACCCGCGTGTGCCAGCCCTGGGCGGCGGACCTCACCATCGACAACCACGCCACCAACGGCTCGGTGCACCGCTTCTCCATGACCTACGACATCCCCCACACCGTGGAGAGCGGCCGGGGCGAGCCCATCGAGTACATGCGGAACCGCCTGCTGCCGCCGGTCACCGCGGCCCTGAAGCGCAACCACGGCCTGGACGCGGGCTGGTACGGCAACTTCGTGGAGGACGAGCGGGCCCTGGACGCGGACCGCGACGCCGAGCCCGGCGCGCCCGTGCGCGAAGGGTGGATGACCTATCCGCACCACCCCCGCTTCGGCAGCAACTACCGGGGCCTCACCAGCCGCATGGACCTGCTGCTGGAGTGCTACTCCTACATCACCTTCGAGGAGCGCGTCCGCACGGCCTACGCCTTCATGCTGGAGACGCTCAAGTACGTGGCCGCCCACAAGGACGAGGTGGTGCAGACCGTGGCGGAGAGCCGCACGCCCCGGAGCCGCATCGCCGTGCGCTACGACCTGAAGGCCTTCGAGCGGCCCGTGGAGATCCTCACCCGCACGCCCCGCACCCTGGAGGGCGCGCCCTCCTCTGTGACCCTCCCGCACCTGGGCCGCTTCGTGGGCAGCCTGGTGGTGGACCGCCCCGCGGCCTACCTGGTGCCGCCTTCCGTGGCGGCCCACCTGCGCCTGCACGGGCTGGGCACGCAGGAGGCCCTGGGCACCTTCGAGGCGGAGGTGCCCGTGGTGGAGGCCCTGGAAACCGAGGGCGGACGGGCCATCCTGGAGGCCGCCGCCGTGGGCGAGCTGAGCGTGTCCTGGCGGCGCGGGCCCCGGAAGGCCCCCGCCGGCTGGTCCCTGGTGCCCACGGACCAGCCCCTGGGCGCCATCGCCGCCTACCTCTGCGAGGCGGAGAGCGACGACGGCGCCGTGGAGAACGGCCTCCTGCCCGCCCCCGCCCTGGGCGAGGAACTGGCTCTCTGGCGCGTGCCGGACCTGGGCTGAGGCACCAGCGGAGATTTTTCAAAAAAAGGTCCGGGGCATGTCGATTCCCGCCCGCCCCGTTCGACGCATGGGTAGAGCGAGGGCTCCGAAGGCCGGATGCCCGCTCGAAGGAGGCACCCCCATGCGCGTCATGATCCTCATCAAGGCCACCCGGGACACCGAAGCCGGCGTCCTTCCCGACGAGAAGCTGCTGGCCGACATGGGCCGCTACAACGACGAGCTGGTCAAGGCCGGCATCATGCTCGCGGGGGAGGGCCTGCATCCCAGCTCCAGGGCCGTGCGCGTCCGCTTCTCCGGGGCGCAGCGCACCGTCATCGACGGGCCCTTCGCCGAGACGAAGGAGCTGGTCGCCGGGTTCTGGCTCTGGCAGGTGCGCTCCATGGACGAGGCCATCGAGTGGATCAAGCGCTGCCCCAACCCCACGGGCGCGGAATCCGAGATCGAGATCCGGCGGGTCTTCGAGGCCGAGGACTTCGGCGAGGCGTTCACGCCCGAGCTGCGGGAGCAGGAGGACCGCCTGCGCGCCGAGATCGCCCGCCACGCCTAGACCTTCCTTCCACCCGGCAGGACCACCCAAGGAGCGACCCCCATGTCCAAGATGATCTTCGTGAACCTCCCCGTCACCGACCTCAAGACGTCGATGGCGTTCTACGCGGCCCTGGGCTTCACCAACAACCCCGCGTTCACGGACGAGACGGCGGCCTGCATGGTCTGGAGCGAGGCCATCTACGTGATGCTCCTGACCCATGCCAAGTGGCGCACGTTCACGACGCGGGAGATCCCCCCGCCCACCTCCAGCGAGGTGTCGCTCGCCCTCTCGTGCGAGAACCGCGAGGCGGTCGACGCGATGAACGCCGCCGCCGCCGCGAATGGGGGCGTGGCCGACATCAACCCCGTCCAGGACCTCGGCTTCATGTACGGCCGCGACCTGACCGATCCCGACGGACACGTCTGGGGGCCGTTCTGGATGGATCCAGCGGCCATGCCCCCCGGCCATCAACCAAGTTGAGCCTTCGCCCGCGCGCGGGCCTCGGAGGTTGCGGCCCGCGGGCGGACCTGCTCTGATTTCCATGTGACGACATCCGACACCCATCGGGCCATCGACACCGTCTGGCGCATGGAATCCGCCCGGCTCATCGCCGGCCTCACCCGGCTCGTGCGCGACATCGGCCTCGCCGAGGAGCTGGCCCAGGACGCCCTGGTCGCCGCGCTCGAGCAATGGCCCGGCTCCGGGGTTCCCGATCGTCCCGGCGCCTGGCTCATGGCCGCCGCCAAGCGCCGCGCCATCGACCGCCTGCGCCGCCTCAAGCTGATGGAGCGCAAGCACGAGGAGCTGGGCCGCGAGCTGCAGGCTCTGCAGGAGGCTGCCGTGGACTTCGAGGCCGGGCTCGACGATCCCATCGGCGACGACCTGCTGCGGCTCATCTTCATCTCCTGCCATCCCCTGCTCTCTCCCGAGGCCCGCGCGGCCCTCACCCTGCGCCTGCTCGGCGGGCTGACGACCGGGGAGATCGCGCGGGCCTTCCTCTGTGCGGAGCCCACCATCGCCCAGCGCATCGTGCGGGCCAAGCGCGCCCTGGCCGAGGCGCGGGTGCCCTTCGAGGTGCCCCGCGGCGCAGACCTTTCCGTCCGCCTCGGCTCCGTGCTGGAGGTGATCTACCTCATCTTCAACGAGGGCTATTCGGCCACCGCCGGCGAGGACCTGATCCGGCCCGCCCTCTGCGACGAGGCCCTGCGCCTGGGCCGCATCCTCGCCGAACTCGCCCCCAGGGAAGCCGAGGTCCACGGCCTCGTCGCGCTCATGGAACTCCAGGCCTCGCGCCTGCCCGCCCGGGTGGGGCCGTCCGGGGATCCCATCCTGCTGCCCGACCAGAACCGCGGGAAGTGGGACCAGCTCCTCATCCGCCGGGGCCTCGCCGCCCTCGACCGGGCCAGCCAGTTGGGCGGCGCGCCCGGGCCCTATGTCCTGCAGGCGGCCATCGCCAGCTGCCATGCCCTCGCCCGCACCGCCGCAGACACGGACTGGGCGCGCATCGCGGCCCTCTACGACGCCCTCGCCCTCGCCAGTCCCTCCCTGGTGGTGGAGCTCAACCGCGCCGTGGCCCTCGGCATGGCCTACGGCCCCGCGGCGGGGCTCGAGGCCGTGGAGGCGCTGGTGGCGGAGCCCTCCCTCAAGGACTACCACCTCCTCCCGAGCGTGCACGGCGACCTTCTGGCCAAGGTCGGCCGCCGCGAGGAAGCGCGGGCCGCCTTCGAGAAGGCCGCGGCGCTCACGGGGAACGCCCGGGAGCGCGACTTCCTGCTCCAGCGGGCCGCCGCCTGCCACGGCGCCTGAAGGGGTCAGACCCCCGGAATGAATCTCTCCAGGAGTGCACCATGCCCTACGTGCTGTTGATCATGGAACCCCGCGGGCAGCGCGCCGAGCGCGGGGAGGCGGCGGGACGCGCCGTCTACGAGCGGATGGTGCGCTTCGCGGAGGATCTCCAGGCGCGGGGCCTGCTCGTGTCCACCAGCTCGCTCCGGCCGGACCACGAAGGCGTCCGCGTGGAGGTGCGGGAGGGCAGGGCCTCACTGCTTGACGGCCCCTTCGCGGAATCCAAGGAGATGGTTCGCGGCTTCTTCCACCTCACCTGCGCCACGCGGGAGGAGGCGGTGGCCATCGCCCGGGCCTGCCCGGCGGCCGAGTGGGCCACCATCGAGGTGCGCGAGACCGGCCCCTGCTTCGAAGGCGCCTGAGGGCCCGGCCGCGGGGCATTCGCCGGCCCGGGCCCGCCGTTCGCCGGTTCCCTCCCCGGCAATGCGGAAGCGACCCTAGATTTGAGGGTGCGCCTTGGAGATCCCATGCCCCCGCAGCCCCCTCCCCATCCCGGCTTCTTCGAGGTCCTGGCCACGCGCCAGGCCTACACGACGCTGCTCTACCTGCTGCTCTCCCTGGTCACGGGCATCCTGGCCTTCACCTATGCCGTGACCGGACTGTCCCTGAGCCTGGGCCTGGCCATCCTCATCATCGGCCTGCCGATCGCCCTGGCCTTCCTGCTCGGCACGCGGGCCCTCTCCGCGGCGGAGCTGGGCCTGCTGCGGCTGCTGCTGGGCGCCGAGGAGATCCGCATCCCGGCCATCCTCCCCGCCGGAAGCTGGGGCGCCCGCCTGAAGGGCCTGATCGCGGATCCGCGCACCTGGAGCAGCCTGCTCTACTTCGTGCTCCTCCTCCCCCTGGGCGTCCTCTACTTCACGCTGATGGTCACCCTCCTCACCCTCTCCGTGAGCCTGCTGGCCGTGCCCGTGCTGCGCCTGCTCCACCTGGGGGCCAGCTTCACCGGGGATGTGGCCGGGATCGCCTGGATCACCTCGAACCCGGGCCTCGCGGTGGTCCTCTGCGGCCTGGCGGGTCTCGCCCTGGCCCCCCTCACCCTCCACCTGGCCCTGCTGCTGGGCCGCTTCCAGGTCTGGCTGGCCGGCCACCTGCTGCTGAAGGAGACCGCATGAGCCCGCGCACCGAGGAGCTCAAGATCGAAGGCGGCAAGGTCCTCGACACGATCAAGGACCTGATCCACCAGGGCAACATCCGGCGGATCACGCTGAAGAACGAGGAGGGGAAGACCCTCATCGAGATCCCGCTGACCCTGGGCCTGGTGGGCGCGGCCCTGCTGCCGGTCTTCGCCGCGGTCGGAGCGCTGGCCGCCGTGGCCACGCGCCTGGTGATCGCCGTGGAGCGGGTGGAGGACTGAGCGCTCAGGCCGCCAGGCGCCGCAGGGCCACGAGGGTGAGGTCGTCCCCGCGGGGGGTCTCGCCCAGGAACCGCTCCAGGTCCGCCCGGCAGGCGGCCAGCAGGTCGGGGAGGGGCAGGGCGGCGCCCCGGCGCAGGGAGGCGGCGGCCCGGCCGATGCCGAACTCCCGGTTCTCGCGGGCGCTCTCCGTCCAGCCGTCTGTATAGAGGAGCAGGGTCTGGCCCCGGCGGAGCCGCAGCTCCCGCTCGGTGTAGACGGAATCGCAGAAGAGGCCCAGGGGCAGGCCGCCGCCCTCGATGGGCCTCACGCCGCGGCCGTCGGCCAGGAGGGGGCGCGGGTGCCCGGCGTTGGCGATGGAAAGGCTGCCGTCCGGAGCCAGGCGCAGGGCCGCCAGGGTGGCGTAGGTGACCGATGAGGTGGCCTCCGCGAAGAGCTCGTTGGCCCGCCTGAAGAGGTCCGGGAGGGACTGCCCGGCCGGCGCCAGGGCCCGGAAGAGGGCGTGGAGGTGGGACTGGAGCAGGGCCGCGGCCACGCCCTTCCCCGACACGTCGCCCAGCACCAGGTGGAAGGGCTCGCCGGGCGCGGAGGGGATGAGGTCCACGTGGTCGCCCGAGACCACGCCCCGGGGTTCCCAGTGGTAGGCCACTTCCCAGCCCGCCTGGACCAGGTGGGCGGGCGGCAGCAGGGCGCGCTGGACCTTCCCGGCGGCCCGGAGGTCCCGTTCCAGGTCCCGGCGCTCGGCCTCGGACAGGCACTCCAGGCAGACGCGCAGCAGGGGGTCCTCCGCGAGGTTGGCCGGGCTGATGGAATCGCCGCAGACGGCGCAGCGGCCCCAGGTGCCCACCTCGATGGCCCCGATGGCCGCGTCCACGCGGCGCATGAGGTCCGCCCACCGGTGCTCCTTCCGCCCGGAGGTCAGGCGGGCCAAGTGGTTCCGCCGGGTCACGAGCCGCTCGAGGGTCCGGGCCTCCAGGGGCGTCATGGCCGGCTCCCCTGGGCCGCCTCGCCCAGCTGGCGCACCAGGGCCATCTGGCCCGCGTGGTAGGCGGTGTGCTGCAGGACGCCCATCAGAAGCCCCCGCACGGTGGTATCGGAACCGGATCGCGCCAGGTCCAGCTGGCTCTCCTCCAGCCGCAGCACCGCGGCCCGCAAGCGGCCGTGGGACTCCTCCAGGGCCGCGCACAGGGCCTGCCAGGCCTCTTCCGAAGGCAGCTCTGGGGGGCCCCACTGGGCGCCCGCAGCCGGAGCCGGGGAGGGCTCACCGAGGATCTGGCGCCGCGCGTCCTCCATCACATGGGCCAGGTGCCCCACGCCCTCGGCGATGGTGTGGGCCGGGCCCTGGGCGCGCGCTCCCGGGCGCCACTGGGCCAGGGCCGCGTCCATGCCCGAGAGGAGCTCCATCACCGCGGGCCCGTGCCAGGCGCCTCCCCTGAAAGCCCGCTCCAGCTGATCCGCCAGCCGGGCGGGGGCGGAGTTCCGGGTCTGAGCCATATCTAACCTCCATGATACTTGATTCAGGTTAGTATGGAGTACATCTTTAACCTGTCAACCGATCATGGCGGGTTAGAATTCCCCATGGACCCCCTTTCCCCCTCCCCAGGCCCCTTCGAACTCTCGGGAGGGGATCTCTGCCTCGATTTCGTGAACACCTGGGGGGACCGAGGCCGGCCGGACACGGACGGCCTGGATTCCTACGGAGCCCTTCTGGCCTTCGCACGCCAGGCGGGCCTGCTCGATCCGGGCACCCTGGAAGCCCTGGCCGCCCAGACGGGAACCCCGGCCGCCGAGGCCGTCCTGCGGACGGCGCGGGGGCTGCGGGAGGCCCTGTACGGCCTCTTCTCGGCCCGGATCCAGGGACGGGAGGTCCCTCCGCGGGACCTGGCCCGCCTGAATCAGGTGCTCCGGGAGGCCCTCTCCCACCTGGGCCTGGAGGGCCCTGGGGCATCTGCCTGGCAGTGGCTCGAGGGGGAGCGCCACCCGGGCTCCCCCCTCTGGCCCATCGCCCGGGCCGCGGCGGAACTGCTGACCCGCGAGCCTCCGGTCCCCATCCGGGAATGCGAAGGCTCCCAGTGCACCTGGCTCTTCCTGGACCTCAGCCGGGGCCGTTCCCGCCGGTGGTGCTCCATGACCAGCTGCGGCAACCGCGAGAAGGCCCGGCGCCACTACCACCGGGTCCGGAAGGCGGCCCGGGGCGGGACCGCCCGCGGGGCCTCCTAGCCTTCCTGCCCGGAGACGGCGAGCACCTTCTCGGCAATGGCGAGGGGCTGGCCGGACAGCTCGATACCGAGGGACAGGTGGCCTTCCGGAACGGGCACGACCAGCTCGTAGAAGTGGCCGTACCGGATGACGACCCAGCCAGCCCCGCCGCAGTCGATGTTGCCGCGCTGCGTGACGAGCTTCAGCAGGGTCGGATTCACGATCAGCTCCTCGTACTTGTCGGATTCGGAGCTGCTCGCGCCTTCGATCCCCGGGCGCTGGGCCGAGCGGTGGACGCCCTCCAGGTAGGTGGCGACGTAGCGGATCTCCGGCGCGAGGGCGAAGAGGCGTTCGATGAGCGTCGGCATGGCGGTCCTCCTTGACATGGGGTTTCAGCAGAGAGGCTCAATTCTAACCTGCCAATGCTATTTGACAGGTTAGAAATTGAACCCGAGCGATGCGGGAGCCCGTCGAAAATTGATGACACCTAGATCATCTTGATTTTCCGGGATGGAAGTGAAAGGATGGGCCGCCTTTCCCTTTTCCATCAGGAGACAACCATGAAAAAAGCCATCGCGCTTGCCTGGGCCCTCGGCGCCCCCCTGGCCGCCCAGTCCTTCGAAGTGGGCCTCTTCCTCGGCCAGCAGCAGTACCCCTCGATCCACACGGACGTGGCGCCGGGCACCAGCCTGCGGATGGAGACCGACAACAAGACGGTCTTCGCCGCGCGCTTCGGCTATACGGTGGTGGACCTGGGCCCGGCGCTCCTCCAGCTCACCGCCGGCTACCAGCCGGAGGCCAAGGCCACGGTCAAGGCCTCCCTGCCCGGCATCCCCGCGGTGGAGGTGGGCGACTTCAAGGAGAACCACTGGTCCGCGGGCGCCATGTTCAACTTCAAGGCCTTCGTGGCCATCGGCGCGGGGGTGGAGTTCCGGTCGGAGCGGCTTTCCGCCACCTTCTCCGGCTTCGGCGACAGCACCACCTACAACCGGGTGTGGGCCCGGGTGAACGCCGGGTTCGCCATCCCCTCACCGGTGGTGAAGCCGTTCGTGGGCCTGGAGGTGGCCTTCCCCCTGACCACCAAGGGCAGCGGGGTGGACATCAATGCCAGCACGGCCGATGCGCTCAAGGCCATGGCCCCCAAGAGCCAGTTCGGCCTCTACGCCGGCGTCCGGTTCTGACGCCATCAGCGCAGCCCCCGCCCGGTGCCAGCGCCCGCGCGGGGGCCCTCCCCCGGGAGTGCCCGGCTATGCTGGTGGGCCGGGAGGTCCACCAGCCATGCGCATCCTCGCCCTCGACCACCTGGTCCTCCGCGTCGCCGACCTGGAGGCCATGACCGACTTCTACACGCGGGCGGTTGGCCTCGGCCTGGACCGGCGGGTGCCGGACCTGGGGCTCGTCCACCTCCGGGCGGGGCGCTCGATGCTCGACCTGGTCTCCGTGGCCGGGAAGCTGGGCGCCTCCGGAGGCGCGGCGCCGGGGCCAGAGGGCCGCAACCAGGACCACTTCTGCCTGCGCATCGACCCCTTCGACGAGGCCGACCTGCGGGCGCGTTTCCGCGCCCACGGCGTCGAGCTGAGCGAGGTCCACGACAACTACGGGGCCGAGGGCACCGGCCCGTCCGTCTACCTCCGGGACCCGGAGGGCAACGTGATCGAGCTGAAGGGGCCCTCGGCGGACTGAGGGTTGGCGGGGTTCAGGCCCCCTTGTAGAGCGATTCGATGAGGGTGGCGTACATCTCGTTCACCACCCGGCGCTTCACCTTGAGGCTGGGGGTGAGCTGGCCCGTCTCCAGGCTCAGCTCGTGGTCGAGGATGGCCACTTTCTTGACGCGCTCGAAGTTGGAGAGCTGCTGGTTGACCAGTTCCACCCGCTCCATCATCAGCTCATGCACCTCGGGCCGGGCCACCAGGTCGCGGTTGTTGGAGAAGGTGAGCTTCTTCTGGTGGGCCCAGCGGTGCAGGCTGTCGAAGTTGGGGATGAGCAGGGCGGAGATGAAGTTGCGCTTATCGCCCAGGAGCACGGCCTGGGTGATGAACTTATCGGTCTTGAGCAGCTCCTCGATGGGCTGGGGGGCCACGTTCTTGCCGCCACTGGTGACGATGATCTCCTTCTTGCGGTCGGTGATCTTCAGCAGGCCCCGGTCGCTCAGCTCGCCGATGTCGCCGGTGCGGAAGTAGCCGTCGGCGTCGAAGGACTCCGCCGTGCCCTCGGGGTTCTTCCAGTAGCCCTTCATCACGTTGGGGCCCTGGACGAGGATCTCGCCATCCGGCGCGATCTTCACGTAGGGCCTGCCGTCCCAGGTGTCGTAGATGGGGCGCCCCACCTTGCCGGGCGTCACCTCGCCGAAGCGGTTGAAGGAGACCACCGGGCTGGTCTCCGTGAGGCCGTAGCCCTCGGTGATGGGCAGGCCCACGGCCCAGAAGAAGGCCATGACCTTGGGCGCCAGGGGCGCGCCGCCGCTGATGGCGAAGCGGATGTTCCCGCCGGTGCGGGCCAGGATCTTGTGGAAGACCAGGTGCCGGCTCCACCAGAGCTGGAACTTGATCCAGAGGGGGATGTCCTGCTTCACGTAGAGGTAGGGCACGGACATCTCCCCGGCCCACATGGCCCAGTGGAAGATGAACCGCTTCACGATGCTGCTGGAGGCCACGCCCTCGCGGACCCGGGCGTAGATCTTCTCGTAGATGCGGGGCACGCTGATGATGATGGTGGGCTTGGTGGCCTGCAGGTCGTCGGCCACGGTGGCGATGCTCTCCGCGTAGTAGATGCTGGCGCCGATGCGGAAGGTGGAGTAGTGCCCCGCCATGCGCTCCAGGATGTGGGAGAGGGGCAGGAAGGAGAGGCAGCGGTCGCCCTTCTTGAGCTGCAGCAGCTGGAGGGTGCGCTCCACGTTGGACACCAGGTTGCCGTGGGTGAGCATGGCGCCCTTGGGATCGCCGGTGGTGCCCGAGGTGTAGATGATGGTCAGCAGGTCCTCGGGCGTGCGCTGCTTGGCCCAGGTCCGCACCTCCGGACGCCGCGCCTCCAGGGCCTCGCCCTCGGCCATGAGGGTGGAGAAGGGGATCACCGTGGCGTCGGCGGGGATGCCGTCCATCTGCACCACTGCGGTGAGGGCCGAGTCGGGTCCCTTGGCGGTCAGGGCCTTCCGGGCCTGCTCCGCCGTGGAGCAGAAGACGATGCGGGCTTCGGAGTGGCGAAGGATGAAGGCGCTCTGGACCGCGTTCAGCGTGGGATAGACGGGGACGGAGGGCAGGCCGGAGATGGCGCAGGCGTAGTCCACCACGGCCCACTCGGGCCGGTTCTCGCAGATCAGGGCCACGGGCTCGCCGGCCTTCAGGCCGCGGGCCTGGAGGGCCAGGGCCAGGCGCTCCACCCGGGCCTGGAGCTCCTGGTGGGAGATGGGCACGTAGGCGCCCCCCTTCCGGTAGGCCAGGGCATCCCGGGACTGGAAGGCACAGGCCTGGTAGAACAGGTCGGCGATGGTCTGGACCATGGGTGACTCCTGGAAGGGGCTGGTTCCGGGGAATGGGATCAGGTCAGGGGGCGGGCCGCACCACCACGGGTTCGGAGGGACCGATGCCCCAGCTCTGGAGGAGGGCATCGGGGGCTGCCAGCGCGCTGTCCGCAAGGTTCGGGACGAAGCGCACCGCCTCGTGGGCGACGCCGCCGCGCCATTGGATCCGCACCCGGGTGATGAAGCCGTGGCTGTAGGGCTGGAGGCCGCGCCAGCGGGATTCGTGGATGGCGCCCAGTTCCACGTGGTCGCCCTTCTTGAAGAGGCCGGTCTTCAGGGTCTCCACCGACAGGGGCACCGCGGGCTCGAAAACCTGCAGCCGCTCGGCCTGGAGCAGCGCGAAGGCCGCCTCCAGCACGGCGGTCTCGTTCAGCTGCGTGGAGGCCATCACCTGGTGGAAGTCCTGGTAGCCGTCGAAGTGGGCGATGGCCTTGAGGGCTTCGGGCGTGAGCTTCAGGTCCGCCGTGAGCGCGGGCTCGGGCAGGAAGGTCCAGGGCACCGCGTCCAGGGAGGGGAAGTAGGCCCCCAGGCGGCGCCGGGTGTCCAGGGTGCGGGCGGACTCCATGAGCAGGTCGGGCACGCTCCGCCGGATGCTGCCCACGGGCTTGACCGGCACCGCCTGGAACTCGAACTCGCCGCGCTCCCAGGCCAGCAGCTCGAAGGCGGCGGATTCCCCGGTGGACCGGGCGGTCTCCGCATGCACCACCGCGCCGCCGCTCACGTACATCACGCCCTGGAACCGGCCGTTCTGCATGAGCAGCTGGCCGGTCTTCTTGTTCAGGTGCAGCAGCTGCACCACGTCCGTGATGCTGATGCTCTCGAGGAGGCCCCGCAGGTTGCTCATGGGCGCTCCTGGGCCCGGGCCGCGCGACCGCCGGGCGCTCCCGGGGAGGGGGCGGGGCCAGACAGGGGATGGGGCGAGTAGGGCATGGCCGGGGACTTACCAATCGGGGGATGGATGGATTGGGTGGTCCATCATTGGAAGGTCCGCCGGGGGGGCGGTCAAGATGCGGAAAACAAATCCTCCGGAGGGCCAGCGCCCATTGGCGGACGCAGGGGAAATCCCGGCGTGACACGGAATCCGCGAGGCGCGGCGCCGCGCCGGATGCGCCGCGGGACCCGCGGCCGCCGTACACTGCCACCACCCCCCGGAGCGTCCATGCCGTACCCCCACCTGCTGGCCCCCCTCGACCTGGGCTTCACCACGCTGCGCAACCGCGTGCTGATGGGCTCCATGCACACCAACCTGGAGGAGGCGAAGGGCGGTTTCGCCAAGCTGGCGGCCTTCTACGCCGAGCGGGCCCGGGGCGGCGTGGGCCTCATCGTCACCGGCGGCATCGCGCCCAACCTGCGGGGCCGGCTCTCGCCCTTCGGCTCCCAGCTCTCCTGGCCCTGGCAGGTGGGGAAGCACCGGGTGGTGACGGAGGCCGTGCACGCGGCGGGCGGCAAGATCGCCCTGCAGATCCTCCACGGCGGGCGCTACAGCTACCACCCCCTCAGCGCCGCCCCTTCGGCCGTGAAGAGCCCCATCACGCCCTTCAAGCCCCGCGCCCTCTCCCCGCGCGGCATCCGGGCCACCATCCGCGACTACGCCCGCTGCGCCGCCCTGGCGAAGAAGGCCGGCTACGATGGCGTGGAGATCATGGGCAGCGAGGGCTACCTCATCAACGAGTTCATCGCCGCCCGCACCAACCGCCGCACGGACGCCTGGGGCGGCAGCTACGAGAACCGCATGCGCTTCCCGGTGGAGGTGGTGAAGGCCGTGCGCGAGGCCGTGGGCCCCGGCTTCATCGTGATCTTCCGCCTCTCCATGCTGGACCTGGTGCCGGACGGCAGCACCTGGGAGGAGGTCGTCCAGCTCGCCAAGGCCGTGGAGGCCGCCGGCGCCACGATCCTCAACACGGGCATCGGCTGGCATGAGGCCCGGGTGCCCACCATCGGTCCCATGGTGCCCCGCGGGGCCTACGCCTGGGTGACGAAGAAGCTCAAGGGCGAGGTGGGCATCCCCCTCGTCACCACCAACCGCATCAACACGCCGGAGGTGGCGGAGGAGGTCCTGGCGGAGGGCTGCGCGGACATGGTGAGCATGGCCCGCCCCTTCCTGGCGGACGCGGAGTTCGTGAAGAAGGCCGCCGAGGACCGCGCCCTGGACATCGCCCCCTGCATCGCCTGCAACCAGGCCTGCCTGGACCACGTCTTCGAGCAGAAGCGGGCCACCTGCCTGGTGAACCCCCGGGCCTGCTACGAGACCGAGCTGGTGTTCGAATCCGCCTACGCGCCCCGGCGCATCGCCGTGGTGGGCGGCGGCGCGGCGGGCATGAGCTTCGCCAGCCACGCCGCCGAGCGCGGCCACGTGGTCACCCTCTTCGAGGCCCAGAAGGAGCTGGGCGGCCAGATCAACTACGCCAAGCAGGTGCCGGGCAAGGAGGAGTTCCACGAGCTGCTGCGCTACTTCGGGCGCCGCCTGGCCGCCGCGGGCGTCACCCTGCGCCTGGGCGAGCGGGCCACCGTGGACCTGCTGGCGGACTTCGAGGAGGTCGTCCTGGCCTCCGGCGTCCTGCCCCGCACCCCCGACTTCCCCGGCGTGGACCATCCCAAGGTCATCAGCTACCCGGACCTGCTCTCGGGCCGGAAGGTGGCAGGGGCGACCGTGGCCATCATCGGCGCCGGAGGCATCGGCTTCGACGTGGCGGAGTTCTTGGTGCAGCCGACCCACGGGCCGCAGGTGGACCGCTACCTCGCCGAGTGGGGCGTGGATGGCGCCCATGCCCATCGCGGCGGCCTGCTCGCCGCGCCCGAGCCTCCGGCCCCCGCCCGCACCGTGTATCTGCTTCAGCGCAAGACCGACCGCATGGGGGCCACGCTCGGCAAGACCACGGGCTGGGCCCACCGGGCCGGCCTCAAGGCCATGAAGGTGAAGATGATGGGCGGCATCCACTACGAGCGCGTGGACGACGCGGGCCTGTGGATCCGCGACGGCAAGGACGCCGGCTCCAAGTGCCTCGCCGTGGACAGCGTCATCCTCTGCGCCGGCCAGGTCTCCGAGCGCAGCCTCGCCGCGCCGCTCGCGGAGCGGGGCCTGCCGGTCCACCTCATCGGCGGCGCCGACCTGGCCGCCGAGCTGGACGCCCAGCGCGCCATCCGCCAGGGCGCCGAGCTGGCCGCGAAGATCTGAATTTTTGCCACGGATGAACACCGATGAACGCGGATACTGATTCATCTGTGTTCATCCGGGTTCATCCGTGGCAAACCTTCTTCCCTTTGTTTCCGCCTCCGCCTCGCGGCGCCTGTTCCTGGGGGCGCAGGGGTTGCTGGACGATCCGGAGCGGCGGGTCACGGGGCCCTCGCTCCAGAAGCTGATCGAGCGGCTGGGCTTCGTGCAGGTGGACACCATCAACGTGGTGGCCCGGGCCCACGACCTCACGCTGTTCTCGCGGCTGGACGGCTACCGGCCGGAGCACCTGCGGAAGCTGCTGGAGGACAAGCGCAGCCTCTTCGAGGCCTTCACCCACGACGCCTCGGTCATCCCCACCGCCTGGTTCGGGCACTGGAAGCCGCGCTTCGCGCGGGACCGGGAGCGCATCCACGCCCACGCCTGGTGGCAGCACCACTTCCGCGGCACGGACGGCGCGCGGGTGGTGCGGGATGTGAAGGCCCGCATCGAGCGCGAGGGTCCGCTGAAGTCCGCGGACTTCGAGCACCCGGAGAAGCGCGG
Organism: Geothrix fermentans DSM 14018; assembly: GCF_000428885.1. GTDB lineage: Bacteria > Acidobacteriota > Holophagae > Holophagales > Holophagaceae > Geothrix > Geothrix fermentans. Next base: position 58,267 of record NZ_AUAU01000005.1, read on the forward strand.
GCCCTGGTGGGGCTGGAAGCCGCAGAAGGCCGCGCTGGATTTCCTCTGGCGCAGCGGCGAGCTGATGGTCCCCCGGCGCGAGGGCTTCCAGAAGGTCTACGACCTGACCGAGCGCGTGCTGCCGGACCACCACGCCCTGCCCTGCCCGGAGCCCGCCGAGCACCTGGAGTGGGCCTGCGCCACGGCCGCCGAGCGGCTCTGGGTGTTCACGCCGAAGGAGCTGGCGGAATTCTGGGCCTCCATCGAGGCCGTGGAAGCCAAGGGCTGGTGCGAGCGAGCGGCCAAGGCCGGCCGCATCGTCCCGGTATCCGTGGAAGGCGCCGACGGCGAAATCCGTCCGGCCTTCGCCCTGCCGGGCTGGGAGGCGCGGCTGGCGAAGCTGCCCGATCCCCCGGAGCGCACGCGCCTGCTCTGTCCCTTCGACCCGGTGCTGCGGGACCGCGCCCGGGCCCTGCGCCGCTTCGGCTTCGACTACCGCTTCGAGGCCTTCGTGCCCGAGCCCAAGCGCCAGTACGGCTACTTCGTGCTGCCCATCCTCGAGGGCGAGCGCCTCGTGGGCCGTCTGGACCCCAAGCTCCACCGGGACCGCGGCCTGCTGGAGGTGAAGGGCCTCTGGTGGGAGCCCGGCGTCCGGCCCACCAAGGCCCGGACGCGCGGCCTCGGCGAGGCCCTGGAGCGGCTGGCGGGCTTCCTTGAGGCCGAGGAGATCCGGCTGACCTGACCCCCCGGTAAGCTGCTGGGGACCCCTCACTCCATCCCGAGGCCCTCCATGGATCCCCACGAACCGGCACCCGCTCCGGGACTCCCCGCCCTGGTCCGCCGCTACTGCGCCGACCCGGAGTCCGTCTACCACACCTGGTTCCGGGGCGAAGAGCGCTTGAAGGCCTTCCGGACGATCCGGCGGGGCATCCAGGCCGTGGTGGAGGACATCTTCCAAGGGCGCTTCCCGCGGGACTACCGGGGTTCGAGCCTCGAAGTAGTGATGACCGCCATCACCGAACAGAAGCAGGTCTTCCAGGGCGCGGCCCATGCCTTCTACTGGAAGCCCAAGCTCCGGATCCCCGACATCTACGAGGACCGGGAGAACCAGCTGGGGTTCGCGCGCTTCCTGGAGGAGGCCCTGAGGGCGGCCCGCGAGGAGCAGATCCTGACCGCCATCCACCGCCTGGACGCCCTGGGCATCAAGGGCATGGGGCCCGCGGCCGCGAACCTCCTCTACTTCCTGCACCCCACCCTGTTCCCCGCCTTCAACACCGCCATCCTCCAGGGCTTCAATGCCCTCACCGGGGCGCGCCTGAAACTTGGTTCCTGGCGGGACTACCTGGCCATGCGAGAGGGGATCGTCATGCTCAATGGACGCTTCCCCGGCGAGTTCTCGCGAGACCTCGGGGCCGTTTCAGGGTTCCTCTTCGACATCGGCATCGGGAAGATCGCCATGGACGGCAACTCGGAAACTGCCCTGGCCTTCGAGGAGAAGAAGCTCCAGAAGATGCTGGAAAAGCGCCACCAGGAGGTCCTGGCGGATGGACAGGAGTCCTCCCTGCATGCCCGGATGCAGGCGCACCTCCTGAAGGTGGGGAGGGCCCTGGGCTACCAGACCTGGGTGGCCCGGAACGACCGGCAGGCGCCCGACTGCCATGGCGGCGGCCGCCTGGGCGAACAGACCCTGGCCGAGCTTCCCCCCATGGGGCTGGGCCCGGAGGTCCTCAACACCGTGGAGCTCATCGATGTCCTGTGGCTGAAGGAGAACCAGGTAGTCTGCGCCTTCGAGGTGGAGAAGAGCACTTCGATCTATTCAGGCATCCTGCGGCTCCAGGACCTGAGCCTCTCGCTTTCGGATCCCGGCCCCAGCCTGTACCTGGTCGCCCCGGATGGCCGGGAGGGGGAAGTGCGGGCCCAGCTGGTCCGCCCCACCTTCCGCGCCCTGGCCAACAAGCCGGCCCTGCTCACCTTCACCGACATCGAAACCCACTGCGACGCCATGTGCCGGTTCGGCAACAGCCACGAGGTGCTGTCGCGCATCGCCCGCGGGCTATGATCCAGGTGCCATGACCACCCACCCCGACCACAGGAACCGCATCTACGAAGGCGGGGGCCGTCCCGGCTGGGACCTGGCCGGGGCCACGCCGGTGCTGGGCGAGGCCCTGGCGCACGCCTGCGCGGCGGGCCTGGACTTCTCGCCGCATGCCATGTCCCTGGAGACTTGCCGGGATCTTGCAAAGCCGCGCTTCGACATCCTCCATCTCGCCCACGCGGACACGGGTCATCCGCGCCGCGCGGGACGCGAGTTCCTGCTGGTGGCGAGGCGGCGGCAGGATTGACCCGTGCCCCTCCGGGAGTCCTTGGCCTAGAATGGTCCAAACCCCCGGAGTACCCCATGAGACTGAAGCCCCTGGCTTTCCTGCTCGCGCTTTCCTCTCTGAGCCTGCTGGCCCAGGATGTGGTCCGCCTCGGCAACCTCAAGTTCGCCCACTACGGGGCCGTGTCCTACATGAAGGAGATCGCGCCGAAGTACAATCTCCGGATCGATGAGCGCATGTTCGCCAAGGGCATCGACATCAACCCGGCCATCGTGGCCGGTGAGATCGACGCCAGCGCCGCGGCCCTGGACGCGGCCATCGCGGGCCGCGCCCAGGGAGTGCCCATCTACGTGGTGGCCGGCTTCGCCAGGGGCGGCGCCCGCATCGTGGTGAACGCCTCCACGGGCATCAGGTCGCTGAAAGACCTCAAGGGCAAGAAGGTGGGGGTGGCCCGGGGCGGCGCCCAGGAGCTGCTGCTGCTGGCGGAGCTGGCCAAGGCCGGGCTGACCTGGTCCGACAAGCCCGGCAAGGACGTGCTGGTGCTCTACATGCCCTTCGCGGACCTGAACCAGGCCCTCATGGCCAAGAACATCGACGCCATGTGCCAGAGCGAGCCCTACAGCTCCCAGGCCATCAACCGGAAGTTCGGCGTGGAGCTGCTGAAGCCCTACGACACGCCCCTCGGCGAGCCCATCCGCGCGCTGGTCATCACGGAGAAGCTCTACAAGGAGCGCCGCGACGTGGCCCAGCGCTTCCTCCTCTGCTTCGTGGAGGCCACCAAGAAGTTCATCGACGACCCCAAGCTCGCCGAGAAGTACGTCCGCGAGAACATGTTCAAGAACCAGATCAGCGCCGAGGATTACCAGGACGCCATCGGCAACTCCCCCTTCAGCTATGACATCACCACCGAGCACGTCCAGATCACCACGGACCTGATGGCCAAGTACGGGGTGGGCAAGATGGCGACGCCGCCGAAGGCCCATGACTGGGTGAAGCTCGACCTGCTCGGCGAGGCCAAGAAGCAGCTCAAGATCGACCTGCCGAAGGCCGCCGCCCCCAAGGCCGCCCCCGCGAAGAAAAAGGCGAAGAAGGGATGAAGCGCTACAGGCACGCCGCCTCCGGCATCCTCGTCCCGCTGGCGGCCATCGCCTTCTGGCAGCTGCTGTCCGCCAAGGGCTGGGTGAACGCCACCATCCTGCCCTCCCCCATGCAGGTGCTCACCAAGTGGTGGGCCTACCTGCGGCCGCTGGAGGCCTACGACCCTTCCATGGGCTCGTACCTCAAGTGGTGCTTCTCCGGAGAGCTGCCCCAGGACGCCATGGGAAGCCTCTACCGCGTGCTGCTGGGCTTCGCCATCGGCACGGGGCTGGCCCTGCCCCTGGGCCTGGCCATGGGCTACAGCAAGGTGGTCTACGCCCTCTTCAACCCGCTCATCCAGGTGCTGCGGCCCATCCCTCCCATCGCCTACATCCCGCTCTCCATCCTGTGGTTCGGCCTGGGCAACCCGCCGGCGGTCTTCCTCATCAGCATCGGAGCCTTCTTCCCGGTGCTGATGAACACGGTGACCGGCGTGCAGAACGTGGACAGCATCTACCTGCGCGTGGGCCGCAACCTGGGCGCCTCGCGGTACACCCAGTTCACCCGGATCATCCTGCCCGCCGCCACGCCCTACATCTTCACCGGGGCGCGCATCGGCATGGGCACGGCCTTCATCGTGGTGATCGTCTCCGAGATGATCGCCGTGAACAACGGGCTGGGCTACCGCATCCTGGAGGCGCGCGAGTACCTCTGGTCCGACAAGATCATCGCGGGCATGTTCACCATCGGGCTCCTGGGCCTGGGCATCGACACGGTCATGAGCCGCCTCAGCTCGCGCATGCTGCGCTGGCACCGGGGCCTGGAGCAGGGATGAACGCGAACGCCAGCCACATCTCCGTCCAGGCCGTCCACAAGGTCTTCCAGAGCGGCGGCCAGGACGTCTACGCCCTCAAGGCCATCGACCTGGAGATCGCCCGGGGCGAGTTCGTCTGCCTGCTGGGCCCCTCCGGCTGCGGCAAGTCCACCCTGCTGAACGCCGTGGCGGGCTTCAGCCTGCCCAGCTCCGGCTCCATCGCCGTGGAGGGCGCGGCGGTGGCGGCCCCGGGCCCCGATCGCGGCATGGTCTTCCAGGAATACGCGCTGTTCCCCTGGATGACCGTGGAGCAGAACATCGCCTTCGGCCTCCAGGTGAAGGGCGAGGCCAAGCCGGCCATCCAGGCCCGGGTGGATGCCCTGCTGGAGCTCCTGCACCTCCAGGATTTCCGGAAGCGCTACCCCAAGGACCTCAGCGGCGGCATGCGCCAGCGCGTGGCCATCGCGCGGGTGCTGGCCCTGGACTCGCCCATCATGCTCATGGACGAGCCCTTCGGGGCCCTGGACGCGCTCACCCGCCGCACCCTCCAGGACGAGCTTCTGCGGCTCTGGACCGAGCTGAGGAAGACCATCCTCTTCGTCACCCACAGCATCGAGGAGGCCCTCTACCTGGCGGACCGCACGGTGGTGATGACCTACCGCCCCGGCACCATCAAGCGCGACCTGAAGGTGGACCTGCCCCGCCCCCGCGACGTGGCCAGCCCCGGCTTCAACGCTCTGAAGAAGGAGCTGAGCCAGCTGCTCATGGAAGAGCAGAACCGGCACGAGCAGGATGAGTTCCGGGGCGCGGCGGTGGACTAGGGCGCGCCGCGCGGGGCTGGACTGGAAGCCAGGCGGTCGTGCCAGAAAAGCAGTTCGATGCCGACGCCCAACCGATACTCCCGCCTCCAGCGATTCGCCCGGTTCCACTCGATCTCTGGCATGACGACGCAGTAGATCCAGCGGTTCCGCAGCTCACGCTTGAGAAAGCACGTGAGGAGGTACCGGTTCTCCTGCCCCGGCGTGCCGAAGGCGCTGAACCGGAGGCTCGTGCCTTTGGCCATGTCCCCGCCGCTGATGCGCCGGCCGATGTCGCTTTCCCGGAGGAGTTCTGTGATGTAGCCGAGGCTGAGGCTGACCTCCCACTCCCAGCCCCGGCCGCCGGTCTGGGTCGTCCAGTCGGTTTCCCGTTTTTTCTCGCTCCACTTGAAGGATGCGGCCGGCCGGAGGTTCCAGAAGCCCTGCCATCGGTCCCCCATCAGGGACGTGATTTCCCCGGCGCCATCCTTGCTTTCCCAGTACATCCGCTCGAAGGGATAGACCTTCCAGTGTCCAGCAGTCCACGTGGGGCTCCAGTCCAGGTGCGTGTAGAGCTGGGGGCGGAGGCTGGTCAGGAGGCCCAGCGTCGCGTGGAAATCATCCCTCCAGTTCCGCTCCACCCCGATCCGCCCCGCCCGCCGAGCCTCGATGGGGGGCGCACCAGGCGTCAGCGTGGGGTCGTGGGTGGTCACTTTCAGCTTCAGGCGGCGGTCCACATTGGGGAGATAGACCTTCGCATCCAGGTCGAGGAGGCCTTTCAGGTGGAAGCGGCTCGCCGCATCCAGATCAGGGAGGGCGTACAGGCCCAGCCGAAGTTCGAAGGGCGGCACCGGAAGCGGCTCAGCCCCCTTGCGCACGAACCAGCGGTCGATCCGCTCCACCCGCGGTTGCAGGAAGTGGTACGTCCTCGCCTGAAATTGATCCAGCCGCTGGCCGAATGAGGCGGGAACGGGGGGGCCCGGTTCCTCGCCAGCCCAGGCGCACCCGGGCCATGAGCCCCACAGGAGCGGCAGCACGCCGGATCGGAGGCATCCGCAGGTTCGCGGGAAGGCTCGCATGGGACCCACCTGCCCAAGGCAGGCCAGTGTCCCACCGAACAAGGCTGCCGTGACCCAGTAACTGGATCAGAGGGCCTATGTCGGCTCTGTGTCGTGGCGGAGCGGTGGAGCCTATTTCTTGGGGGAGGTGCTCACGCCCACTACCGAATAGAGCGGGCAGAACCCCGTGAAGGCGGTCACCAGCGGCACGAGGCCGATGAGCCCAAACCAGCGGGCGCTTCCCTTCAGCAGGAAGACCAGGCTCAGCAGCGCGAGCCCGGCCAGAATGCGTACGACCTTGTCGGTGCCTCCGATGTTCATCTGCATGGAACCTCCTTCAGGGGTGAGGGGGGAGGGTCGGCGGAACGGGAAGGGCGTCCGGCCCCCGGCCCCGGGTAGCGAGGGCCACGGCCAGGGTCCAGAGGGGCGCCAGGTTGAGCCAGGGCACGGCCTCGGTGATGAAGGAGGGCAGGAAGGCCCAGTGGAAGCCGAGCAGGGCCCACATCACGACCATGGTGGCCAAGTCCAGGCCCGCACCCAGGAACCAGCCTCCGGGCCCGCTGAGATCCGCGGGGACCTGGATGGCATCCACGGCGAGGGCGATGGTCCATGCCACGCGGAGGCGGGTCTTGCTGAGGGGCGCCTTGGGGGACATGCCGGCAGTCTAGCGGAAGTCCGGCCTCCCGGGGGGGCCCGCCTCCTGCTCAGCGACGGGCCTTCCCCGTGGCGCGTTCGATGCGGATGCGCACCACCGCCGTGCGGAAGAGGTCCTTGCCGATCTCGCGATCCACCACCTCGGAGTGCTCCGGCGCGAAGCGCAGGCCCAGGGCCCGCAGGGCCTCCCGCTTCTCCGCCTCATCCTCGACCAGCTCCGCGCGGCCGAAGACGATGACGCTGGCGTAGCGGGTGGCCAGCTCCGCCGGGATGGGTTCCGCCAGGGTCACGGCGCAGTAGGACACCTTCGGATTGAAGGCCAGGTTGGCCAGCTTGTGGCCCTTCGTGGCGCAGTGGAGGATCAGGCCGCCATCCATCACCGCGTGGTTCACGGGCACCGCGTAGGGCCAGCCGTCGGCGTCCACCGTGGCCAGCACGCCCCACTCCGCCTCCCGCAGCAGGGCCAGGGTCTCGGCTTCGCCCAGCTCCCGGTCCCGGCGGCGCATGGGATGCTCCGGGGCGTTCACGCCCGCTCCTTCTGCTTCATGGCCAGCCAGTTCAGGGCCTCCAGCGGCGTCATGCGGCTGAGGTCCAGGGCCTCCAGCTCGGTGCGGAGAGCATCAGGTTCCACTTCGAAAAGCGGCAGCGCAGGTTGCGATGGCATGGGGGCCCGGGGCGGCGCCTCCGGCGCCTGGGCCAGCAGCCGCTGGGCCTTCTGGATGACAGCCCTCGGCAGGCCCGCCAGCCGCGCCACCTGGATGCCGTAGCTGCGGTCCGCCGGCCCGGGCGCCACGCGGTGGAGGAAGTGCAGCTGCTCCTCCCACTCCTGCACCTCCACATGGAGGTTCTGGATGCGGGCATCATCGGCCAGCTTGGTCATCTCGAAGTAGTGCGTGGCGAAGAGTGTGCGGGGCGCGCCTCCTTTCAGATCACGCAGAAACACGGCGATGGCCTCCGCCAGGGCCAGGCCGTCCCGCGTGGAGGTGCCGCGGCCGATCTCGTCGAGGATCACCAGGCTCGCCGCCGTGGCCTGGTTGAGGATGCGGGCCGTCTCCGTCATCTCCACCATGAAGGTGGACTGGCCCTTGGCCAGCTGGTCGGACGCGCCGATGCGCGTGAAGATGCGGTCCACCAGCCCGAAGCGCATGAGCTCGGCGGGCACGAAGGAGCCTGCCTGGGCCAGCACCACCAGCAGGGCCGCCGTGCGCAGGAAGGTGGACTTACCGCCCATGTTCGGGCCCGTCACCACGGCCATGGGCTGCCCGGCCGTGAACTGGAGGTCGTTGGGGATGCATTCGCGGCCCAGGCGCGCCTCCAGCATGGGATGCCGGGCGGAGGCCAGCACCAGCTCGCGGTCCTCGCCCAGCTCGGGACGGGTCCACCCCGACAGCCGCGCCCGCTCGGCCAGGGCCGCCAGCACGTCCAGCGCAGCCACGGCCCGGGCCAGGCGCGTGAGGTCCGCCCGGTGTTCCAGGACGAGGGCCAGCAGGCGCTGGAACTGGGCGGCCTCCAGGCGGGCCTGGTCGCTTTCGGCGCTCAGCAGGCGCTGCTCGAAGGCCACCAGCTTCTCCGTGGTGAAGCGCTCGGCGTTGGCCAGGGTCTGCTTGCGCAGGAAGTGGGCGGGCACGGCGCCCAGGTTGGCCTTGGTGATCTCGAAGTAGTAGCCGAACACCCGGTTGTACTTGATCTTCAGGCTCTGGATGCCCGAGGCGGCGCGCTCTTCTTCCTCGAGCTCCAGCATCACCTGCTTGGCGTCCCGGGCCAGGCGGCGCACGGCGTCCAGCTCCGCGTCCACGCCCTCGCGAATGAGGCCGCCCTTCTCTGGATCGAGGGGCGGAAGTTCGGCGAGGACTCGCTGAACTTCCGTAAGCAAGGGCGTGCAAAGCGGAGTGCCCGAAGGCCAGAGGCCCAGCTCCGCCACCTCGTCCGCCCAGCCCTCATCCTGGATTTTCGCGGGCAGCTTCTGGAGCACCGCCAGGCCCTCGCGGAGCTGGGCCAGCTCCGGCGGGGTGGCGAGGCCCAGGGCCACGCGGCCCAGCAGGCGGTCGAGATCCGGCACCTGGGCCAGCAGGGCCTGGATGGGCGCGCGGCGGCGGTCCTCCGTGAGCCAGGCCACCTGGGACCAGCGGCGCTCCAGGGTGGCGCGGTCCCGCAGGGGCTGCTCCAGCCAGGCCTTCAGCAGCCGCGAGCCCAGGCGGGTGCGGCACTGGTCCAGCAGGGCCAGCAGCGAGCCCGGGCGGCCGCCGTCCAGGCCATTGGCCAGCACTTCCAGGTGCCGGGCGCTGGTGGCGTCCAGCAGGGGACCCGCGGCGCCCAGTTCCAGGGACACACCCTGGAGGTGCGCGGGGCGGCCTTTCTGGGTGGCCTCGACGTGGTCCAGCAGGGCCGCCAGGGCGCCCAGGGCCGCCGGATAAGGATCGAGGCCCACGCCCTCCAGGTGCTGCCAGCCGAAGAAGGCCAGCACCTGCTGCTTCGCGCGGGAAGCCTCGAAGCGCCAGGCGGGCAGGCGCGTGCGGGCGGCTTCCAGGCCGAAGGCATTCTCGGCACCCTCGGCCAGGATCAGCTCCTGGGGGCCCAGGCGCTCCAGGGTGGCCCGCAGGGCCTCCTCGCCTTCGCCGGGGAGCACGCGCAGCGCGCCGGAGGCCAGCTGCAGCAGGGCCAGGCCCCAGGTGCCGCCCGAGCGGTGCAGCGCGCAGAGCCAGCGGGCGTCGTCATCCAGCCAGGTGCCGGGCGTGATGATGCGCTTGATGGCGCGGGGCAGGAGGCCCTTCACCTCCTCGGCCTTGGCCGTGGGCTCGGCGATGGCCGCGGAGAAGCCCGCCGCCAGCAGCTTGGGGAGGTAGGAGTCGAGGGCGAAATGGGGCACGCCGCACATGGGCGTCTCCGAGTCCGTGCCCTTGCCGCGCAGGGTGAGCGCGATCTCCAGCACCGGCGCCGCCCGCACCGCATCCTCGCCCAGGATCTCGTAGAAGTCCCCCATGCGCGTGAGCAGCACGGCCTCCCCCGCCTCGCGCTTGAGGCCCGCGATCTGCTGCATCATCGGAGTGGACATGGGTGCTCGCCGTTCAATCAGAGATGAATGATCAGGTTAAGCGGAGGGCTGCGGAGGAGAGGAGGAAAGCGGAGAGATGCGGGGGTTCAGGATCCGCTTGATGCCCCCGTCTCTTAGCGGCCAGCGCCAGAAGTTCAGGAGAAGCCCCACCCGCTTTCTGCGAAGCGGAGGTAGGTCAGAAGCTGGGCCTCGTGGAAGTCTGTCAAGCGTTCCACCGTTTTCAACTCCAGGACGAGCTGATCCTCCACCAGGAGATCGATGCGGTAGGCGCCTGGAATCTGAATCTCTCCATAGCTGATATCGAGTGCAACCTGGCGCTGGACGCGAAGTCCGGCTTTTTCCCATCTCATAGGCCAGGCAAGCTTCATAGGCGCTTTCGAGCAACCCGGGGCCAAGTTCTCGCTGGACCTTGACCGCACACCCGAGGACCACCTCAGAGAGTGACTCAAGCTCCAAACCTCCGCTTTCCTCTGCCACTCGGCAATCCTCCGCTTCCATCAGCAGGCTTTTCTGCCTGATCCAACCAAGGCGCCAGGGCCGATGTTTCCTGGATGCCTACGATCTTCCCATAAACCTTCCAGCCCAAAGCCGCATCGCTGGGCGCGGCGCAGCCAGGCACCTCTCTGGAAGGTCCAGTGGTCGGTCTGCGGTCCCGTCGCCTGGGAGGGCACAGGCGGTTTCTCCTGCTGGCATTGCTGCCCTCCAGATCGCAAAATGGTTGTTCCAACCTCCATGACAACCAGGAGCACAGCATGGCCACCCCCACTGAGGATCGCATCAGGAACGTCTCCCTCCGCGACCGGATCTGCTTCGCCCCGGAAGCGGCGGCGCTCATCAAGAAGGGCTACCGGGTGGGCATGAGCGGCTTCACCGGCTCGGGCTATCCCAAGCTCGTCCCCCAGGCCCTGGCGGAGCACATCCTCCGGGAGCACAGCCGGGGCGGCTCCTTCAAGATCTCGGTGATGACCGGCGCCTCCACCAGCTCCGAGCTGGACGGCGCGCTGGCCATGGTGGACGGCATCGAGCTCCGCATGCCCTACAACTCCGATCCCACGGCCCGGGAGAAGATCAACACCGGCAAGATGGAGTACTTCGATTTCCACCTGGGTTCCGTGGCCCAGTACGTGAAATCCGGGTTCTTCGGCGACCTTGACGTGGCCATCGTGGAGGTCACGGGCATCACGGAGGACGGCCGGCTCATCCCCTCCACGTCCGTGGGCAACAACCAGGCCTTCATCGACTGCGCCCGGGAGGTGATCCTCGAGGTCAACCACTACCAGCCCATGGAGCTGGAGGGCATGCACGACGTGTTCGAGCCGCCCATGCCGCCGCACCGCCAGCCCATCATGATCACCAGGCCCGCCGACCGCATCGGCTCGCCCTACCTCACCTGCCCCCCCGAGAAGATCAAGGCCATCGTCGAGACGGACCACCCCGACCGCACCACCGTCTTCAAGGACGTGGACGCCAACTCCAAGGCCATCTCGCGCCACATCCTCGACTTCTTCGAGCACGAGGTGAAGAAGGGCCGCCTCCCGGCCAACCTGCTCCCGCTCCAGTCGGGCGTGGGCAATGTGGCCAACGCCGTGCTCTACGGCCTGCTGGATTCGGACTTCAAGGACCTGACCGTCTACACCGAGGTCATCCAGGACGGCCTGCTGGCCCTGATCGACGCCGGCAAAGTGGACTTCGCCTCGGCCACGGCCTTCTCCGTCTCTCCCGAAGTGGTGGAGCGGTTCAAGCAGAACGTCTCCGCCTACAAGGACAAGATCATCCTGCGCCCCCAGTCCATCAGCAACCACGTCGAGGTGATCAAGCGGCTGGGCGTGCTGGCCATGAACGGCTGCGTCGAGTTCGACCTCTACGGCAACGTCAACTCCACGCATGTGAACGGCACGCGGATCATCAACGGCATCGGCGGCTCCGGCGACTTCGCCCGCAACTCCTTCATCAGCATCTTCACCACGCCGAGCATCGCGGGGCGGAACGGCGGCATCTCCTGCGTGGTCCCCATGGTCAGCCACGTGGACCACTCGGAGCACGACGTGGACATCGTCGTCACCGAGCAGGGCCTCGCCGACCTGCGGGGCACCTCGCCCAAGCAGCGGGCCATCCAGATCATCGACAAGTGCGTGCATCCCAGCTACCGGGATCAGCTGAAGGACTACTACCAGTACGCGCTGAATTCCTCGCCAGGGAAGCACACCCCCCATATGCTCGAGGAGGCCTTCAGCTGGCACCTGCGGTTCCAACGGACCGGATTCATGCACAAGAGCTAGGTCCGGAGGCATCTCCGGTGGCCCAGCCTGGAGGTTCCGGGCCGGGCCACCGGCCCCTCCGGGGAACCTGCCATGGAACGCGTGGAGTGCATTGTCATCGGCGGCGGGGTCGTGGGCCTGGCCCTGGCCCGCGAGCTGGCCCTCCGGGGCCGCGAGGTGGTGCTGCTGGAGGCCGAGAACCGCGTCGGCACCGGCATCAGCTCCCGCAACAGCGAGGTCATCCACGCGGGGATCTACTACCCGGCCGGCTCCCTGAAGGCCCGCCTCTGCGTGGCCGGGAACCGGGCCCTCTACGCCTACTGCGCCGCCCATGCCGTGGCGCACCGGCGCTGCGGCAAGCTCATCGTCGCCACGGAGCCCGGCCAAGTGGAGGCCCTGCGGGGCCTTGAGGCCCGGGCCCGGGCCAACGGCGTGCAGGACCTCCAGTGGCTGGAGGCGGACGAGGCCCGCCGCCTGGAGCCCGGGCTCCGCTGCGCCGCGGCCCTGCTCTCCCCCAGCACCGGCATCGTGGACAGCCACGGCCTCATGCGGGCCCTGCGCATGGAAGCGGAGGCCGCGGGCGCCGCCGTGGTGCTGAAGAGCCCCGTCCTCGGCGGCATGGACACGCCGGAGGGCCTGCGGGTGGAGGTGGGCGGGGCCGAGCCCATGAGCCTCACGGCGGAGCGCGTGTTCAACTGCGCGGGCCTGGGCGCCCAGGCCGTGGCGCGGGGCTTTGCGGGGATCCGGCCCGGCAGTGTTCCGCCCCTCCACCTCTCGAAGGGCAGCTACTTCTCTCTGGCCGGGGCGGCCCCCTTCTCGCGGCTGGTCTATCCCGTCCCCGACCAGAGCCACCTGGGCGTGCACCTCACCCTGGACCTGGCGGGCCAGGCCCGCTTCGGGCCGGACCTGGAGTGGGTGGACCGGGAGGACTACGACGTGGACCTCCGCCGGGCGGACGGCTTCTATGCCGAGGTGCGCAAGTACTGGCCGGACCTGCCGGATGGCGCCCTCCAGCCCGCCTACGCGGGCATCCGCCCCAAGCTGCACGGGCCGGGCGAGCCGGCGCCGGACTTCCTCATCCAGCGGGAGGAGGTCCACGGCATCCCCGGCCTGGTGAACCTCTTCGGCATCGAGTCCCCGGGCCTCACCGCCTGCCTCGCCCTGGCGGGGGAGGCAGCGGGTTAGGTAGGGAATTCCCTCTTCCCTTGCAGGGCCGACTATCCTGGGGCCAGTCCATGACCGACCCGCGCCCGGATCCCCTGATGCCGCCTCCCGGCTCCGGTGGGAAGGGGAGCGACTGGACCGCCGCCGGCCCGGAGCCGGACCCCGAGGCCACCTGGCTCGGGCCGATGGGCGCAACCCCGCGCAGTTCCGGCGGGCCGTCTTCCGGGCTGAGCCATGAAGAGCTGCTGGCCCGCTTCCCCCTGCCCCGGGAGGGGCGCTACGAGGCCCTGGAGGTCATCGCCGAAGGGGGCATGGGCGTGGTCTACCAGGCCTTCGACCGCCAGCTCCAGCGCACGGTGGCCATCAAGCTCCTCAAGCGCCTGGACCCGGAGGACACGGAGCGCTTCCTGCGGGAGGCGCGGGTGCAGGCCCAGGTGGAGCATCCGAACATCTGTCACATCTTCGAGGTCGGCGAGGCCAGCGGCCACCCCTACCTCGTCATGCAGTTCGTGGACGGTCCGACCCTCCGCGAGGCCTCTGGCAGCCTCGACCTGCGGTCCAAGGTGGAGGTCATCCTCCAGACCGCCGAGGCCCTCCACGCCTGCCACCGGGCGGGCATCGTCCACCGGGACGTGAAGCCCGGCAACGTGATGCTCCAGAAGACCGACCAGGGCCTGCACGCCTACCTCATGGACTTCGGGGTGGCCCGCGACCTCGATGCCGTCTCGCACACCTACACCCACGCCATCATGGGCACCCCCATGTACCTGAGCCCCGAGCAGGCCCTGGGGCGCGCCGACAAGGTGGACCGCCGCTCGGACGTCTATGCCCTCGGCACGCTCCTCTACGAGTGCGTGACGGGCGCTCCCCCCTTCCGGGCGACGACGCCGCTGGGCCTCCTGAGGAGCATCGCCGAGGACGAGCCGCCGCCGCCCTCGCGCCTCGCGCCGGGACTCCCGCGGGATCTCCAGACCATCATCCTCAAGGCCCTGGAGAAGGAGCCGGACCGGCGCTACGACTCCGCCCGCGCCTTCGGCGAGGACCTCCGGCGCTTCCTGGACGGCGATCCGATCCACGCGCGGCGCCCCTCCCTGCTCTACCGCGCGGACCGCCTCCTGCGCCGCAACCGCCCGGCGGCCATCCTGCTGACCTGCTTCCTCCTGGCCGCGGTCTACGGCCTCTTCGCGGCCCTGCGGGCGCGCTCCCAGGCCCGCTTCGCCCAGCAGCTGGCCCAGGAGGTGGAACGCCTCAACAGCCGCATCTTCCAGGTGCGGAGCCTGCCCCGCCATCCCGCGGGCCCCGAGCTCCAGGAGGTGCGCGCCGCCCTGGCCCGGCTCCTGGAAGAGACCGGTGAGCAGGGCCGCTGGGCCCAGGGCCCCGCCCGCCTGGCCCTGGGGCGCGGCTACCTGGCCCTGGGCGACCTGGAACAGGCCCGCGCCCAGCTCGAGGCGGCCCGGAAGGCCGCGCCCCGGGATCCCGATGCCGCCCAGGCCCTGGGTACCACCCTGGCGCGCCTCTATGTGGCGGAGCTGGAGGGCCTCCACGGCCAGGCTCTGGAGGAGCGCCGCCGCGACCTGGAGCCCACGCTCCGCGGCCCCGCCCTGGTCCTCCTGCGCGAGGCCCGGGGCCGCACCCTGGAAGGCTCCGCCTACGCCGAGGGCCTCCTGGCCCTGGTGGAGGGCCGCTTCGACGAGGCGCTGCAGAAGGCGGGGGAGGCCCAGGCCCAGCAGCCCTGGTTCCCGGAGCCGTGGCTGCTGGAGGCGGAGGTCCGCAAGGAGATGGCCATCGGCCTCCTCGCCACGGGCCGCCGGGACGAGGCCCTGGCCCAGATGGACGGCCAAGGCGCGGCCCTCGCCGCCGCCCAGGACCGGGCCCGGAGCGCCCCGGAGCCCCTGGTGGAGGAAGCCCAGCGCCGCTTCGCCCTGCTGGGCCTGAAGGTGGACCAGGGCCAGGCCTCCCCGGCGGATCGCGAGTGGGCTCTGACGCCCGTCCGCGAGGCCCTGGCCCTGGATCCGGACAACTGGCGGGCCCACAGCTACGGCACGGCCATCCACCGCCGCTGGGCCGCCTACCTCCTGGCCCGTGGCCAGGACCCCAGCCCGGAGCTGGACGCCGCCGCCGAGGGCGCGGAGAAGGCCCTGGCCCTCCGTCCCGCCGAGGCGACCCTCTGGGTGAACTGGGCCACGGTGATGCGCAACCGCGCCGAGCGGGAGATGGCCCAGGGGCGCGATCCGGAGCCCTTCCTCGCCCGGGCGGAGGCCGGCCTCCAGAAGGCCCTCCTCCAGCCCCGCCTGCACGACTACCTCCTGGACGCCCTCGGCAACATCCACGCCCTGCGGGCCGAACGGCAGCTGCAGACCGGGCGGGATCCCTCGGCCGAGGTCAAGGCCGCGGCGGCGCACCTCGAGGCCGCCTCCGCCCTGCGCCCCTGGGTGGGCCACGACTTCAGCGAGGGCTCGGCCTACCAGACGCTTGCCCAGTACCAGGCCCGCACGGGCGCGGATCCCCGGGCCGCGCTGGAGGAGGCCATCCGCTGCCATCGCAAGGGGCTGGCCCTCCAGCCATCTTCGCGCCTGTCACGCCTCGGCCTGGCGGCGGCCCTCCTGGACGGCGCCGCGGCGGACCTGGACCGGGGCCGCGAGGCCACCGCGGATCTGGCCGAGGCCCGCCGGGAGATCGGTTCCGTCCTCGCCAAGGGGCCCGGCCAGCCCGACGCCCTGGCGGCCAGCGCCCGGGAGCGGATGCTCTCCGCCCGCGCGGCCCGCGACCCTGTCCTGGGCCGGGAGGCCCTGGCGCTCCAGCGGCGCGCCCTGGCCGCCGCCCCAGGGAACCCCGACCTCCAGATCGCCTCCGGGGCCCTGGCGCTGGAGGCCGCCCGCGAGCTGGGACTGCCCCTGGATGCCAACGCCGCCGCCCTCCTCCGCCGCGCCGCCGACACCCGCCCCTGGGACGCCTGGTGTCAGCTGCTGGACGCGGAGCGCCTGAAGCAGGGGGGCCAGGCCAACGCGGCCCGGGCCCTGGCGGCCAGGGCCCTCCAGCTCAACCCGACCCTGCGACGCGAAGCCGAGCGGAGGAAGCTGATTTGAAAGGGTTTGAATCGTATTAAACAAAATACAGAAGAAAATTTTAGTGTATTGATATCACATCTACATCATCATGGAGCCGAGGTGTTCCATGTCCCTCCTCCCCTTCACCCAGAAAGCCAACGACGCCCTGGTGGCCGCCCGCGAGCGGGCCGTGGCGGACCAGCACCCGGAGTTGGTGCCCCAGCACCTCCTCCTGGCCCTGCTGGCCCCCGAAGCCGGCCTCCGCCCCCTGCTGGAGCGGGCTGGGCTCACGCCCGAGTCCACCCAGGGCCTGCTGGACGCCGCCGATGACCTGGTCTCGAAGCTGCCCCGGGCCGTCGGCGGCGCCGAGCCCCAGGTGGGCGCGGCCTTCCGCCACTTCCTGGAGGTGGCCAGCGACACGGGCCGCGGGCTCGGCGACCGCTTCCTGGCCACGGACGCCCTGCTGCTGGCCCTCAGCAACGCCCACACGGACGCCAAGAAGGTGCTGGAGCGCTTCGGCCTGGACCGGAAGCGGCTGGAGGCCGCCATCCGCGAGACCCGCAAGGGCTCGAAAGTGGAGGACGAGAAGGCCGAGGAGAAGTTCGCCAGCCTGGAGAAGTACGCCAAGGACTACACGGCCCTGGCCGAGGCCGGGAAGCTGGACCCCGTCATCGGCCGCGACGAGGAGATCCGCCGCGTGCTGCAGGTGTTGTCGCGGCGCACCAAGAACAACCCCGTGCTCATCGGCGAGCCCGGCGTGGGCAAGACCGCCATCGTGGAGGGCCTGGCCCAGCGCATCCACAAGCGGGATGTACCCGAGAGCCTGAAGGGCCTGCGCGTCATGGGCCTGGACATGGGCTCCCTGGTGGCTGGCACCCAGTACCGGGGCCAGTTCGAGGAGCGCCTCAAGGGCGTCATCGAGGAGGTGGAGAAGGCCGAGGGCCAGATCGTCCTCTTCATCGACGAGCTGCACCTGCTGGTGGGCGCTGGCGCGGTGTCGGGCGGTATGGACGCCGCCAACCTGCTCAAGCCGGCCCTGGCGCGCGGCGAGCTGCGCTGCATCGGCGCCACCACGCTGGACGAATACCGCAAGCACATCGAGAAGGACGCCGCCCTGGAGCGCCGCTTCCAGCCCGTGCGGGTGGACGAGCCCTCCGTGGAGGACGCCATCTCCATCCTGCGCGGCCTGAAGGAGCGCTACGAGCTGCACCACGGCGTGCGCATCCAGGACGCGGCCCTGGTGGCCGCGGCCCACCTGAGCCAGCGCTACATCTCCGACCGCTTCCTGCCGGACAAGGCCGTGGACCTCATGGACGAGGCCGCCAGCGCCGTGCGCATGCAGATCGACAGCCGCCCCACGGAGATCGACGTGCGGGAGCGCCGCGAGATGCAGCTGCAATTGGAGCGGCATTCGCTCACCAAGGAAAAAGATGCTGCCAGCCGCACGCGGCTGGCAGAACTGGACAAAGAACTGGCTGAGCTGAACGAGGAGCTTGGACGCCTGCGCGCCCAGTGGGAGAACGAGAAGAAGGTCATCGAGGGCACCCGGGGACTGCAGAAGAAGCTGGACGACCTGCGCATCGAGCTGGACCAGGCCAAGACGAAGGGCGAGTACGAGCGGGCCTCGCGGCTGGAATACGGCGAGATCCCGGCCCTGGAGAAGCAGATCGCGGCCATCGCGCCCCGGGAGAGCGCCATGCTGCGCCTGGAGGTGGGCGAGCCCGATGTCGCCGCCATCGTGAGCCGCTGGACCGGCATCCCCGTGAGCCGCATCCTCGAGGGCGAGGTGGAGAAGCTCCTGAAGATGGAGGCCCGCCTGGGCGAGCGTGTGGTAGGCCAGGATCCGGCCCTGACGGCCATCTCCGATGCCCTGCGCCGCAACCGCGCCGGGCTGGGCGATCCCAAGCGGCCCATCGGCAGCTTCCTCTTCCTGGGCCCCACGGGCGTGGGCAAGACGGAGGTGGCGCGCGCCCTCGCCGAGTTCCTCTTCGACGACGAGAACGCCCTGGTGCGCATCGACATGAGCGAGTTCACCCACGAGGCCGACGCCACGCGCCTCATCGGCGCCGCCCCGGGCTACGTGGGCTACGAGGAGGGTGGCCGCCTCACCGAGGCCATCCGCCGCCGCCCCTACGCCGTGATCCTGCTCGACGAGATGGAGAAGGCCCACCCGCGCACCTTCGACCTCTTCCTCCAGGTGCTGGAGGACGGCCGGCTCACGGACGGCCAGGGCCGCACGGTCAACTTCCGCAACACGGTGGTCCTCATGACCACCAACCTGGGCAGCCAGGCCATCTATGACGCCGGGGGCGACACGTCGAAGGCCGAGGCCGCCGTCAAGGCCGCCCTGCACGGCCACTTCCGGCCCGAGTTCCTCAACCGCCTGGACGAGGTGGTGATCTTCCGCTCCCTGGACCGCGACGACATGAAGGCCGTGGCGCACATCCAGCTCAAGCGCGTGGAGGCGCTGCTGAAGGAGCAGCGGCTGGACCTGGAGGTGCCGGAGGCGGCGCTGGATTGGCTGGCCTCGGAGGGCTTCGACCCCCACTACGGCGCCCGTCCGCTGAAGCGGCTCATCCAGCAGTCCGTGGTCAATCCCCTGTCCCGCCTCATCCTCCAGGGCCAGCTCCAGCCCGGCGGCCGGGCTCTGCTCTCGGTCCGCGACGGCCAGCTCCTCATCGAGGCCGAGGCCGTCCAGTAGCCGCCCTCGCCCGGCAGCCGCTCACCCGGCGCTCCGCTTGGGTTCACGGGCCGGGCCTGCTCCCCCGCGAACGGACGCGCCACTGGCGCGTCCTCCCACTCGGCCAGGCTGCGCCTGGCCTCGCGGAGCGGGTCCCGCGGCTTCGACCCCCACTACGGCACCCGTCCGCTGAAGCGGCTCATCCAGCAGGCCGTGGTCAATCCCCTGTCCCGCCTCATCCTCCAGGGCCAGCTCCAGCCCGGCGGCCGGGCTCTGCTCTCGGTCCGTGAAGGCCAGTTCCTCGTCGAGGCCGAGGCCGTCCAGTAGGGGGGCCTGGGCAAAAAAGGCCATACCCATGCAATACTTGGCCTTGTCCTGGTCCTGTCCGATGAAGACCGGGTACGTGGAGCCGGAGTGACTCTGACCCCCCCCATTTCCATCCTCATCGTGGACGACGAAGCGGACCTGCGGAACCTCCTGGTCGAGGCTTTGACGGACCAGGGCTACGATGCGCACGGGGCGGAGGACGGGGCCCGGGCCCTGGACCTGGTGCGCGCCAGGCACTTCCCGGTGGTCTTCACGGACCTGAACATGCCCGGGGGACTGTCGGGCCTGGAACTGCTGCGGGCCATCCACGAGGAGGATCCCCGCACCCTCGGCATCCTCATGACCGGCTACGCCACCACGGAATCCGCCATCCAGGCCCTCAAGCGCGGTGCCTACGACTTCATCCAGAAGCCCTTCAAGCTGGTGGAGATCGAAGCCGGCCTGGAGCGGGCCCTGGAGCACTACCGCCTGCTGCGGGAGAACGAGGAGTACCAGCAGAACCTGGAGCGCATGGTGGAGGCCCGCACCCAGGAGATCCTGGGCCTGAAGAACGACATCGAGCGGCTCTTCGAGGGCTTCGTGAACGCCTCCGTGACCGCCATCGAGGCCCGCGATCCCAGCACCTCTGGCCACTCCAGCCGCGTGGCCGAGCTCACCGTGGGCCTGGCGGAGGCGGTCAACGAGACGCCCAACGGCCCCTACGGCGGCATCCGCTTCACCCCGGTCCAGATCCGCGAGATCCGCTACGCCAGCCTGCTTCACGACTTCGGCAAGGTGGGGGTCCGGGTGAAGGCCAAGAAGCTTCCCCAGGAGCGCCTGGACAGCCTCTACCAGCGCCTCCACCAGCGTTCCATCGAGTCCCTGCGGGACCGGATCCTCGAGGCCTGGACCAAGGGGCGGACCTTCGACCAGGACCAGCTCGAGGCCCTGCTGCTCCACCAGGAGGAGGAGACCCGCCGCATCATGGAGCTCGTGCGGCAGAGCAACGAGCCCACCGTCCTGCCCCAGGAGGTGGCCTCGGAGCTGGACACGCTGGAGGACCTCACCTACCAGCACTGGAGCGGGGACCGCCACGCCCTCTTCGCGCCCGGCGACCTGGACCTCCTGCGGATCCCCAAGGGCAGCCTGTCCAACGAGGAGCGCTCCGAGATCGAGAGCCACGTCACCCACACCTACCGGTTCCTCACCCAGATCCCGTGGACGGCGGAGCTGGCGGGCGTGCCGGACATCGCCTACGCGCACCACGAGCGCATGAACGGGCGCGGCTACCCGAGGCGCCTGAAGGAGCCGGACATCCCGGTGCAGAGCCGGCTCATGGCCGTGGCCGACGTCTACGACGCCCTCACCGCCGCGGACCGCCCCTACAAGGCCGCCGTGAGCCTGGAGCGCAGCCTGGAGATCCTGGACCAGGAGGTCCGCGTGAACCTCCTGGACAAGGAGTCCCTCCGCATCTTCATCGAGGCCCGGATCTACGAGCGCACCATGGTCCGAGGGAGGACCTTCGTCTCATGACCTGGGCCCGCCCCCGGGGTAAGGTGGGGGGATGACCAGTCCGCACGAGCTTCTCTGGACCGGCTTCCGCGGCCTCGACGCCCCGGAGGTGGACCTTCCGTTCACGCCGGGCGCCCTCATCCTCTTCGCCCGGAACCTGGATCCCGACCCGGAGTCCGGCCCCGCCCGCTGCCGGGCCCTCATCGACGGCCTCCAGGCGCGCTTCGGAGCAGGGCTGCCCCTGGCCGTGGCCCTGGACCAGGAGGGCGGGCCCGTGAGCCGCCTGCGGCCCTGGGTGGGCACCACGCCGCCCCTCCGAACGATCTGGACCGGCGGCGGCGCCCAGGCCTGCGGGGCCTGGGGCCGCCTCTGGGGCGAGGGGCTCCGCCTGCTGGGCTTCAACGTGGACTTCGCCCCGGTGGTGGACCTCTGGGACGGCCACCCGGACGCGGGCATCGGGGACCGGGCCGCCAGCGCCGATCCCGCGGAGGTCGCCGCCGCCGCTGGAGCCTTCCTCCACGGCCTGGAATCCACAGGCGTCCGGGGCTGCCTCAAGCACTTCCCCGGCTTGGGCGGCACCACCCTGGACAGCCACCTGGGCCTGCCCGCCCTCGACGCGGCGTCCCAGGTCGACCGCAACGCCGCCGCCTTCATCCCCCTGGCCCACCCGGACCGCCTGGTGATGGTGGCCCACCTGCGCACGCCCGCCTCGGCCCCCCTGCCCGCCAGCCTGCACCGGGGCTCCGTGGCCGGGAACCCCTGGGGCATCCAGGGCCGCTTCCTGCCCGATGATCTGGAGATGGGCGGCTGCGCGGACTGGACCTGGGACGAGCGGGTGCGCCTCTCCCTGGAGGCCGGCCACCAGTGGCTGCTGGTCTGCCAGAGTCCCGAGGGTTGGACCGCCTGCGCCGATGCGGCCGGCCGCCTCCCGGAATCCCTGTGGGGGGCGCCCGTGCAGGCCGCCCGGACCCTGCGGCGCCACCTCCCCCCCTCGCCGCCCTTCGAGCCCGGGGCGTGGGACGCCTGGCTCAAGCGGCTCCGGAGCGCTGCCGAGAAGAGCTGATGGCCTCCCGCGTCCTCATCGTCGATGACAACGCCACGATCCGCAACGAGATCAAGGCGGTCCTCCTTCGCGACGGCGGGTTCACGCACTTCCTGGAGGCGGCCGACGGCCTCACCGCCTTCAAGGTCATCATGGAGACGCCGCCGGACCTGGTGCTCTGCGACCTGGTGATGCCGGGCTTCGACGGGCTGAAGTTCCTGGGCCTCAAGGCCAGCCGCAAGGAGCTGGAGCAGATCCCCGTCATCATGCTCACGGCCGAGGACGACCTGGACCGCAAGGCCGAGATCCTGGCCCGGGGCGCCTCGGACTACGTCACCAAGCCCTTCCACGAGAAGGAGCTGCTGGCCCGGGTGCGCATCCACACCAAGCTCAAGCGGCTCCAGGATGAACTCCGGGAGATGAACGCCCGCCTGGAGGCCCTGTCCGTGACCGACGCGCTCACGGGGCTGGCCAACCGGCGCCTCCTCGTCTCCCGGCTGGAGGAGGAGGTGCGGCGGGCCCGCCGCACCCGGGCCCCCCTGGCGGTGATCATGATCGACATCGACCACTTCAAGGAGGTGAACGACACCCATGGCCACGCCATGGGCGACGTGGTGCTGCGCAACATCGGGACCATGCTGAACGCCAGCCTCCGGACCACGGACCTGGCGGCGCGCTATGGCGGCGAAGAGCTCACCCTGGTGCTGCCCTACACCGACGGCCCGGCCGCCATCCAGGTCGCGGAGCAGCTGCGGCAGAAGTTTGCCGCCCTGGATCACCTCCTGGGCGACGCCACCATCCGGAAGACCGTCAGCATGGGCGTCTCCGCCCGCGCAGGCCAGGCCGCGATGCCCGATGCGGAGGGCCTCCTCAACAAGGCCGACGAAGCCCTCTACCGTGCCAAGCAGGGCGGCCGGAACCGCGTGGAGATGGCGGAATAGCTTTTGGCTATCGGCTATCAGCTGTCGCCTGTCAGCTAAAAGCAGACGCGGCCCGGAGGGCCGCATCCATTTCCACTGAGAGCCGATAACTGATAGCTGACAGCTGACAGCCGACAGCTACTTCGCCGCCGCCCGCAGCGCCTCCACCTTGTCCGTCTTCTCCCAGCTGAACTCGGGGCGGCCGAAGTGGCCGTAGGCGGAGGTGGCGCGGTAGATGGGCCGGCGCAGGTCCAGGGCCTCGATCATGGCCTTGGGGGTGCAGCTGAAGATCTCGCGCACGGCGCGGACGATGGCCTCGTCCGAGACCTTCCCGGTGCCGAAGGTGTCCACGGCGATGGAGACGGGCTCGGCCACGCCGATGGCGTAGGCCAGCTGGATCTCGCAGCGGTCCGCCAGGCCCGCCGCCACGATGTTCTTGGCGATGTAGCGGCCCATGTAGGCGGCGCTGCGGTCCACCTTGCTGGGGTCCTTGCCCGAGAAGGCGCCGCCGCCGTGGTGGCCGCTGCCACCGTAGGTGTCGACGATGATCTTGCGGCCGGTGAGGCCCGTGTCGCCCATGGGCCCGCCCACCACGAAGCGCCCGGTGGGGTTGACGTGGAAGATGGTCTTGGAATCCAGCAGGTCCTGCGGCAGGGAGGCCTTGATCACGTCCTGGATCACGGCGTCGCGGATGCTGTTCTGGGTGACGTGCTCGTCGTGCTGGGTGGAGATGACGACGGTGTGGATGCGCTTCACCTGATCCCCGTCGAACTCCACGGTGACCTGGGACTTGCCGTCGGGCCGCAGCCAGGGCAGCTGGCCGTTCTTGCGCACCTCCGCCAGCTTGCGGGTGAGCAGATGGGCGTAGTGCACCGGCGCGGGCATGAGCTCCGGCGTCTCGCGGCAGGCATAGCCGAACATCAGGCCCTGGTCGCCGGCGCCGCCGGTGTCCACGCCCATGGCGATGTCGGGGCTCTGCTGGTCGATGGTCACCATCACCGCGCAGGTGGCGTAGTCGAAGCCCTTGATGTGGTGGTCGTAGCCGATGTCCTTGACCACGTCGCGCACCAGGGCGGCCACGGGGATGTAGGTCTCGGTGGTGATCTCTCCGGCCACCAGCACGAGCCCCGTGGTCAGGAGGGTCTCGCAGGCGACCCGGCTGCGGGGATCGTCCTTGAGCGCGGCGTCGAGCACCGCGTCGGAGATCTGGTCCGCCATCTTGTCGGGATGCCCTTCGGTGACGCTCTCGGATGTGAACAGGTGACGCCCCTGGGTGGCCATGCCCGACTCCTCGGAACCCCTCCAAACATCTGCCCGGAGGAAACAATGAGTATATCGTGGAGGCCCCAGCGCATACACCTTTCGGATGACGCGGGAAACCTTGCCATGGCCTAGCCTGGGGGACTAAGGTTGGATGTTTCCATCCCCGAAGCGCTTGTCCCTTGCCCCCTTAGTGGAGGAACCCATGACCCTCTTCCGTCGCCCGACGCTGGCCCTCGCCTTGATGGCCGCGTCCATCCTGATGGTGTCCACCGCCTGCAAGCGGGAGGACCCGCAGATCCGGGAGCTGACCCAGAAGGCCGCCGAGGCTGACAAGGCCGGCCAGCAGCTGAACCAGGCCGGCAGCGAGCAGCAGAAGAAGCTGGCCCAGGCCGGCGTGAACGACATCAAGCCCAACGCCGAGACCCTCCAGCTCACGGACGAGCAGAAGAAGGCCCTCGAAGAGCGCATCAAGAACGAGAAGAACAGCTCCTACCAGGCCCTGCTCCAGGAAGTGCTGGACAAGGACAAGGAGATCAAGGACCTGAACGCCAAGCTGGCCAAGCTCAAGGCCGACCTCCCCAAGCCCGATGTGGCCAAGCCCAATGACAGCCACTACGGCATGGCCATGCGCTTCCTCAAGAAGAAGGGCGTGCCCGAGGCCGAGGCCAAGAAGCTGGTGAGCCGCGTGGCCATCATGGAGAAGCTGGCCCCGGGCTTCGAGGTCTACCACTTCTACGCCAACGGCACCTACGGCACCTGGGTGGCTCAGGGCCACGCCAAGATCACGCCCAACGACCTGATGCGCCAGGAGCGCGAGAAGATCGAGGGCGAGCGCGACGAGGCCGTCGCCCAGAACGAGAAGCTGCAGGAGGAGGTCACCGACCTCGAGAGCCAGAAGCAGAAGATCACAGAGGAGATCGCCGGCCTCCAGACCGAGCGGGCCAACCTCATCGAGGAGCGCACCAAGCTCCAGGCCGACAACACCGCCCAGCTGGCCAAGCTCAACTCGCTGCACTACGTCGTCGGCAACCGCGACACCCTGAAGGCCGAGGGCGTCATCGAGATCCCCGTCTTCGCCAAGGACCGGGCCGGCAAGAACTGGCGCGACGAGGTCTTCACCCAGAGCCTGGACCTCCGCTCCGGCAAGACCATCACCATCAAGGCCTCGGACGTGGGCCTCAAGAAGATCGGCAAGGTGAACGTGGTGCCCGGCTCGTATCTGAAGGATGAGCACTACCGCCTCACCATCAGCCCGGACAAGCAGACGGCCACCGTGGAGCTCATCACCGTGAGCCGCTTCAAGAACGACAAGGTCGTCTTCGCCGTCACCGACTGATCCGCAGCCAACCTACCCGGAGTCAAGCGGGGCCCCCTCGGGGGCCTCGCCTTTTATGTGGCATTTCCCGTTCGGGCCGCCTATTGTCATCAAACCAATCCTCGTCCTCGAAACCTTTCCAACCACACCCATGAGGTGACGCGATGCATCCACGCTTGAACCAAGCGGTCCTCGGCGCCTTCCTGCTGACGATCCTCGCCTGCACCAAGGGCGGTGACTCCGAGGCCCCCACGATCGTCACCGGCCCCGGCTACATGCCCAGCACCACCACGCCGGTCTTCGATCCGGCCCACGCGAACGTGCCCCTGCCGAACATCCTGGCCACGGCCACGGCCGCGGATCCCCTCACCGGCCGGGCCGCCAACAAGCCCATGACGCCCCCGGAGGCCCTGGCCTACGTGAACCTGCGCGAGATGGGCGGCACCAACGCCGTCTCCGGCCTGAACGCCCCGGTCTACCTCCAGTTCAACGCCGCCGTGGACGCCGCCACCGTCACCTCCAACAACATCAAGGTCTTCCAGATCACTCCCGACGCCGCCGGCACCGAGAACGCGGCCCTGGGCTTCACGGACATCTCCGCCACCTTCACCTACCAGTACACCGCCGGCGGCACGGACCTGTTCCTCTTCCCGAACTTCCCCCTGCTGCCCGGCACCCGCTACCTCTACGTGGTCACCAACCGCGTGAAGGACACCGCCGGCCTGCCCATCTCCGCCTCGCCCTTCTTCGAGGCCCTCAAGTCCACCACCCCGCTCACGGGCTCCTTCGCGGCCCTGGAGCCCATCCGGGCCAACGTCACGAGCGGGACCAACATCCTGCTCTCCGGCTACGCCAAGGTGATGGACGACCTCATCACCGCCTCCGCCACCACCACCATCGCCCAGCGCGCCAACATCACCGTGATGGGTCGCTTCATCACCACCGGCGCCGGCTTCATCGCGCCGAACCTCGCGGCCCCCAACACCCGCATCCCCGTGGAGAGCGCCCTGCGCTCCTTCGCCGCCGGCGCCACCCTGGGCGGCCTGCCCGGCAAGACCTGGGCGAACACCGCCACCGTCACCGCCGTCTTCGACCGCGGCGGCACGAACCCCAGCCCTGACGCCTACTGGAGCGCCGTGATGGGCGCCGCCACCACCGCCCCCGCCACCGTGGGCACCGTGGTGCTCGGCACCATCAACAGCGCGGACCTCTCGGTGGACCCCGTCGTCGTGGCCGCCAACGCCACCGTCGCCGGCGGCGACCTCACCGGCGTCACCGGGGCCTACAACCCCGCCGCCGGCGTGACCCAGCCCTACCGGACCACGGGTGCCCTCACCAGCTACTACCACGTGCCCCGGGCCATCCCCTTCGTCTACATCGCCCCCGCCGCCGGTTCCAACTGGCCCCTGGTGATCTACCAGCACGGCATCACCAGCCGGAAGGAGACCGTCATCGCTCTGGCCCAGACCCTCACCACCGTGGGCCGGGCCGTGGTCGCCATCGACCTTCCCATGCACGGCGCCCTGGCCGTTCCCACGCACACCACCGGCACCGTCTGGGGCCAGGACTTCATGGCCATCGGCGCCCCCCTGGCCACCCGCACCAACATCCAGCAGGCCGCCCTCAACCTGGACCGCCTCGAGCTGACCGTGGCCGTCGGCGGTTTCGCCGCCCTGCCCGCCCCGCCCTCCAACACGGGCATGCGCTACGTGGGCCACAGCCTGGGCTCCATCGTCGGCGCCTACTACCTGGCCGGCAACACCACCCTGGCCACCACCGGAGCGCCCTACACCCAGACCACCCTCAACGCCGACATGAAGGGCTACCTGTCCGTCCCCGGCGGGCGCCTGGCCTACCTCATCCAGAACAGCCCCGCCTTCGGCCCCTCCGTGGACGCCGGCCTGGCGGCGGTGGGCATCGCCAAGAACACGCCCACCTACCACCAGTTCTTCCAGGTGACCCAGAGCGTGGTGGATCCCGCGGATCCCGCCACCATGACCACCCCGCTGGGCGCGGGCCTGCCCAGCCGCCTCTCCAACCGCGTGGCCATCCAGGAAGCCGTCGGTGACACCGTCATCGGCAACCCCTACACCCGCTACCTGGGCAACGCCCTCGGCGGCCGCGAAGTCCTCGGCGCCGCCGGCGCCGCCGTGGCCCCCGGCTTCAAGCAGCTGGCCTACACCGCCGGCGGCACCCCGCCCCACGCGGCGGGCGTCCCGGCGCAGTTCATGTATACGATCGCCGGCGGCGCCCTCGCGCCCAAGGTGGCCAATGCCGCCGTGACCGGCGCGGACACCACGCCCACGGAAGGCTACTTCCAGTTCGACCAGACGGGCATCAACCACAGCTCCCTGCTGGATCCCACCGCCAGCCTGGCGAACACCGGCCTGCTCCAGAAGCAGATGCGCTACTTCCTCGGCATCACCGGCGTGGCGCTCGTGGTGGATCCCACCCAGGGCGGCGCGGCCCTTCCCCTGGCCCCGCTGAGCTTCCCTGATGTGCAGGTCCCGGAGAAGTTCCTGATCCTCGGCCACTGATCCTCGGCCGCACGCACGGAAAGGCGGGGCTCCGGCCCCGCCTTTCCCGTTCAGGGCGCCAGTTCCGGGAAGGCTTCCAGCAGCTGCCGCCGGGCCTCCAGCAGCTCGGGCACCGCAGGATCGCGCCGCCGGAGGAAGCCGCGGATGGCCTGGAGGTCCTCCCCGGCCCGCTCCAGGGCGGGCAGGCCCAGGAGCACCGCCAGCAGGGCCGCCGGCGGGACCGGGGCCGCGGGCCACCCCCAGCGCCATCCGGCCAGCGCGGCCAGGAGCCCGGCCCAGAGCGGGTGGATCAGCAGGCCCGCCATCAGCTTCAGGGTGGCGGCCTGGTCGCCCTCGTCCGTGCCCCGGCGCGCCACTCCGTCCACCAGGCGGTAGGAAGGCCAGAAGAGCAGCGCCGGCGGCAGCAGGAGGACCGCCAACCCCAGCCGCAGGGCGGCGCCCGGCAGCCAGCGGCGGACTTCCGCGCCGGGATAGGGATGGCCCACCTGGTCGGGCCGGAGCCCCTTGGACCGGAGCCAGGCCTGGGCGGCGTGCACCCGGCCCTCCAGGGCCGCCAGCTCCGCCTCGGGCAGTGCCGCCAGGTGCGGCACCAGCGCCCGGACCCGCAGGCGCAGGGCCTCCAGGTCCACCCGGCTGCCCGGGGCCTCGGCCAGGAGCCAGGCCACCTCCTGGGCCAGGGTCAGTACCCGCGCCTCCGCATCGTGGAGGGTGAGCGGCTTCAGGGCGGCCCGGATGCGGGCCGTCAGCTCCGCCACGGCCCCGGGGTCCGTGCCGAGGGGGGCCAGGTCCGCCCAGGCCACGGGCTCGCCCAGGCGCAGGAGGATGCTGTGGCGGAAGGTGGCCCGGTCCCCGTAGACCAGGCCCGCGGGCACCAGGGCCACCGGCACCGGGCTGGAGAGGGCCATGCGGGCGGCGCCGGTCTTGAGGGGGGCCAGGTCCGGCTCCGAGTGGCTGACGCCTTCCGGGAACAGGGCCACGGAGCCGCCCGCGGCCAGCACCTCGTGGACCTTCCGGAAGCACTGCTGGATGGACTCCGGCGTGGCGCCGCCATCCTTGGGCCGGGTGACGGGGATGGCCCGGAAGGCCGCCAGGAAGGGCCGCAGGGGCGCGAGCTTCCAGAGGGTGGCCTTGGCCAGCCAGCCGGCCCGCCGATCCAGCAGCGCCGCGGCGGCCAGGGGATCCAGCAGCCCGTTCGGGTGGTTCAGGAGGATGAGGCAGGGACCTGGCGGCAGGGGCGGCCCCTCCCGGCGCAGGGCGCGGAACCAGATCCGCCCCAGCAGCCGGGCCAACCGGCTGGCGGACATCTCAGGCCTCCGCGGGCCGGTGCCGGGCCCACCAGAGGGCGGCGCCGCTGAGGACGATGGCCGGCAGCACCAGGACCAGGGCCCGGGCCAGGGCGTCGCCGCCGGAGAGCCCCGCGGCGTGGAGGGCGTCCGCCCGGCGGCCCACCAGCTCGGGGCTGATGGCGTCGCCCAGCAGGTGGATGAACAGCACGTTCACGGCCACGCCCGTGGCGCGGATGCCGGAGGGCAGGCTGCTGACGGTGAGGGCGTTGACGGGGCTGGTGTTCACGAAGAGCAGGAACATGCCCACGAAGAAGAGGGCGTAGGCCGTCCCCAGGTGGCCGGTGGCCAGGGCCCAGGCCACCACGGGCGCGGAGGCCACCAGGGTGAGTCCGGAGATGCCGGCCCCGGCGTCGGGCCAGCGCTTCTGCCAGCGGTCCGTGAGCCAGCCGCCCAGGAAGGTGCCCAGGATGCCGGTCACCACCGCCAGCGCCCCGAAGACGAGGCCGGCCCGGGCGGTGGAGACGCCGAAGCGCCGCTGCAGGAGCGTCGGCCCCCAGGTGCTGAGGCCGCCCATGGCGAAGGTGTAGGCCACGTAGCTGGCGGTGCAGGCCAGCCAGACGCGGTTGCGGAAGACATGCCCCAGGCGGCGCAGGTAGGGCTCTCCCGCCTCCCGGTCTCCGCCCTCGTCCATGCCCCCCCGCACGGGGTCCGCCTGGAAGGCCATCCACAGGGCGAAGGCCAGGCCCGGCAGGCCCGCCACCAGGAAGGAGGCCCGCCAGCCCCAGGCGCCGGCCACCAGCCCGCCCAGGCCGTAGCCGAAGGCGCTGCCCACGGGGATGGCCAGGTAGAACCAGGTGAAGGCCCGCGCCCGGTCCGATTCGTGGAACCCGTCTGCCAGCATGGCGGGCCCCAGGCTGGCGTAGGCGGCCTCGCCCACCCCCACCAGGGAGCGCATCGCCAGCAGGCCCGGGTAGCTGTGGACGAAGGCGGCGCCCACCGTGGCCAGGCTCCAGAGGGCGACGCCCGCCGCCACCAGGCGAGGGCGGTGGAAGCGGTCGGCCAGGTAGCCGAAGAGGGGCGCGGCGCACATGTAGACCGCGATGAAGACGAAGGTCAGGCGCCCCAGCTGGGCGTCCGACAAATGCAGCTCCCGGCCCAGGGGCTCGAGGATCGCCGCGACGACGTACCGGTCCAGGTAGTTCACCAGGTTGATCCCGGTGAGCAGCAGGAGCAGCCGTCGCGCGGCGGTCATCTCGGGGGGCGGCGGGTCAGGCTACTTCTTGGGGGCCGCGGGCTTGGCGGCGGGCTTGGCCGCAGGCGCCGCGGCGGGCTTGGCCGCGGGGGCGGCGCCCTCACTGGCGTCCAGGCGCTTGGCCACCTCGGCGGTGAAGCCCTTCATCCACTCCTGGTCAGCCCAGGAGAGGATCTGCACGGACTGGTCGGAGAAGACCATCTGGAGCTTCTGCTCCTTGGCCAGCTGCTCGACGATGGGGCCGGCCAGCTTGGTGATGGCCTCGCCCACCTTCTTCTCCACGCGCTGGTACTCCTGCTGGCTGTCCTCCTGCATCTTCTTGGCCTCGAACTCCAGGTCCCGGTACTTCTTGGCCAGGGCCTCCTTCTTGTCGGGGTCGATGCTGGGGGAGTTCAGCTGCTGCTGCAGGGTCTGCAGTTCCTGGCCCTTGGCCTGGAGCTTCTCCTGGAGGTTCTTGCCGGTGATCTCCAGCTCGGAGAAGATGGCGCCGGCCTTCTTGGAGCTGCGGACCAGCTGGTTGATGCTGAAGAACGCGAAGCGGGGCGCCTCCTGGGCCGCGGTGGGCACGGCGAGGGCGGCGGACAGGCACAGGGCGGCCACGGACGGGGCGAGCAGACGCATGGGGATCTCCAGGGCGAAAGGGCCATTGTAGCGCGGAACGCGGCCCTCCCGCGGGAATCAGAAGGTGGTGCCGATGGAGAACTGGAAGTCGTTCTGGCCTTCGGTGTCGAAGGGATAGGGGTTCAGCTTCCGCGACCAGATCAGGCGCAGGGGGGCGGGGCTGATGGGCAGGAAGAACCGGAACTCCAGGCCCGCGGAGCGGACCAGGGAGGGGTTCTTGTAGGTGTAGAGGTTGTTGTCGTAGCCCCGGTAGGTGATCACGTCCCGGCTGAAGATCTTGGTGCCGCTGCCCCAGGAGTTGCCGGCGTCGTAGAAGAACACCAGGCGGAACTGGTCGGCGATCTTGAACTGGTACTCGGCATTGGCGATGAACTGCTTGTTGCCGCCCACCACCACCGGGTAGCCGCCGTTGTCCAGGAGGACGCTGCCCACCTGGCCGTAGCGGTAGCCGCGGATGCTGTTCTCGCCGCCCGGCCGGTAGAGGTCGTAGAGCGGGAGGTCCTCGCGGCCCAGGTTCTGCAGGTAGCCATAGCTCATGTTGAGCGCGAAGATGTGCCGGTCCGCCACGTTGGCGAACTTCGCGAAGTCCCAGGTGGCGCGCAGGAAGGGCTTGTCCCCGCCGAACTGCCAGCCGCCGTACTCCAGGCCGAAGGCGAGGCGCGTGCCCTGGGTCGGCTTGAACTGGTGGTTCACCGTGCTGTAGGACAGGCTCTGGCTGAAGGTGGATGTGAGCTGGTTGTTCAGGTCGCGGAAGTAGTAGTTGCGGCCGCCCTCGATGCGGATGAGCCGGAAGCTGTAGCCCGTGGAGTAGGTGGTGAAGAAGGCCCAGGGCTGGTTGGGGAACCAGTTGCTCAGACGCGCGCCCACCGACAGGCCGAGGCTCCGGGTGTACTGCTTGTAGGCATTGGCGATGCCCACGCGGGAGGCGTCGTAGTCCGCGGACCCGTTCGACACGGAGGCCGAGAACGAGTAGGGCAGGTCGAAGACGAAGGGCTCGGTGAAGCCCACGGAGATGTTCTTGGAGAACTTGCCGCCGTTGTAGCTCACGGACAGCGTCTCGCCGCCACCGCCCAGGTTGCGGGTGGAGAAGCTGACGCCCAGGGAGAAGCCGAACAGCGAGCCGTAGCCGCCCTGGAAGAGCAGCTCGTTGACGCCCGCCTCCTCGCCGCGGATCACCACGTCCACCTGGGGCTTGTCCGGCACCAGGTCCACCTTGGGCTCGGAGTTCTTCACGTCGAAGAAGCTCAGCTGGCTGATGCCCAGCAGCGAGTCCTTGAAGATGTCCGTGCGGAAGGGGTCGCCCTCCTTCAGCATCATGCTGCGGCGCAGCACCTTGTCCTTGGTGGTGAGGTTGCCCTCGAACTCGATGCGGCGGACCGTGTACGGCTCGCCCTCATCGAGCTTCAGGGTGGTGTCCACCTTCTTGACCCCGTCCTCCATCCGGATGTCGAACTTCTTCTCGGCCCGGAACATGATGTAGGCCTGGTTGCTGTAGGCCTCCTTGATCTTGTCCACGGTCTGGTTCACCGCGTCCAGGTCGAAGGGCACGGGCTTGGAGCCCGGCTTGGGGGGCTCGACGGAGGGCCGGATGTTGAAGAACTTCTTGAGGAAGGAGTGGTTGTCCCGCTTCACCTCCGCGTACTTCATCGGGCAATAGGTCTCGCGGAACAGCTTGCCGCCCTCGGCCTTGAAGGTCCCCTCGAAGAACTGCTCGCCCTCGAGGATGGGGATGGTGAGGGTGGCGCGGAGGTCGTACTTGGGGGACTTGGCCTCCTTGATGCGCTTCTCGTTCTTCTTCTTCTGCTTCTCGGTGGTCTTGTCCTCCACCTCGATGACGGGCTTGCCGACGAAGACGTCCTTGTAGCCCCGCTGCCAGTAGGCCTTCTTGAGGTTCTCCAGGTCCTCTTCCAGGTTCTTGTCCACCAGCAGGTCGTGGGTGGTGAGCCAGCTGAACATCCAGTGCTTGCGCGTCTTCTTCATGACGCCCCGCAGCTGGGAGCTGGAGAAGACCTTGTTGCCGCGGAAGTCGACCTTGTAGATCTTCGCCTTGCCGCCTTCCTTCACCTCGAAGACCAGGCGCGCCACGCCGGGGCCCATGGGCTCGAGGGTGATGTCCACCACCGGGTTCCGGAAGCCCTTCTCGCCGGCCTGGTCCACGATCAGGTTCTTGATCTTCCGCGCGGCCTCGGGATCGTAGATGGTGTCCGGGTTGATGGTGAGCTTCTTCTCCTTCACCTTGTCCTTGATGTTGGTGATGCCCACCTCGGTGCCGCCGCGGTAGTCGATCTCCTTGATCAGGGGGCGCTCGCGGATGCGGATGATCAGCTTCTTGCCGCCCGGGGCGTCCTCCAGCTCCAGCTTGATGTCGTCGAAGCCGCCGCTGGCCCAGAGGCGGCCGATGACGCCGCTGAAGTCCACGTTCCGCAGGTCGTCGCCCACCCGGACGCCGGACTTGAAGATCACCGTCTCGGGCGTCTGCTTCTGGGCGCCCACCACCTCGATCTTGACGATGGGCTCGATGTCCTGCGCCGCCAGTGGAAGCGCGAATCCCGCCGCCAGGAGCAGGGGCAGCATGCCCCTCCGCCACCGGGGCCGGACCCGGTTCCAGACCATGTTGTGATGCGTCATTCAGGCGCTCCGACCAGATGGGTTTCCTGGCCAGCGGCCACGTCTCCGGGATCAGACAGGGTGGGGACGAGCTTGTCGTCCACCAGATCGAACTTCACGAGGCCGGAAGGCACGGTGTCCTGGCCCACCATCAGCTCGGCGAGGGGATCCTCCACCTGCTTCTGGATGGCGCGCCGCAGCGGCCGGGCGCCGTAGGCCCGGTCCCGCAGGGTGGTCTTCACCAGCCAGTCGCAGGCGGCGTCCGAGAGGGACACGGCGAGCTTGTGCTTCTGGAGGGTGACGTTGAGATCCTCCACCAGGAGGCGGACGATCTTGCGCAGCTCGTCGTCGCCCAGGCGGTTGAACACCACGATCTCGTCGATGCGGTTGAGGAACTCGGGCGGGAAGGTCCGCTTGAGCACCTTCATGGCATCGCCGGACTTCGCGTCGGGACGGGCGTCCTGCTCGACGAAGCCGAGGTTCTTCTCCGCCAGCAGCTCCCGGCTGCCCACATTGGACGTCATGATGATGATGGTGTTCTTGAAGTCCACCAGGTTCCCGAAGGCGTCCGAAGCCTGACCATCGTCAAAGATCTGCAGCAGGATGTTGATCAGGTCGGGGTGGGCCTTCTCGATCTCGTCGAAGAGCAGGACGCAGTACGGGTTCCGCCGGATGCGGTCCGTGAGCATGCCGCCCTCCTCGTAGCCCACGTACCCCGGAGGGGCCCCGAGCAGCTTGGAGACCTCGTGCTTCTCCATGTACTCGGACATGTCGAAGCGAATCATCTTCTTGACGTCGCCGAAGAGGAACGCCGCCAGGGTCTTGGCCAGCTCCGTCTTGCCCACGCCCGTGGGGCCCAGGAAGAGGAACGAGCCCATGGGCCGGTTCGGGTTCTTCAGGCCGGTCCGAGCCCGGCGCACGGCGCGCACCACCGCGCTCACCGCCTCGGGCTGGCCGATGACGCGCTCGTTGAGCTTGGGTTCCATGTTCACCAGGTTGGCCTTCTCGTCGCCCTTGAGGGCCTTCACGGGAATGCCGGTCCAGCTGGCCACCACGTCCTCGATGTCCTGCTCGGTGACCTCGGGGAAGCGGGCGTAGTCCTCGTCCGTCAGCTCGCCGCGGTCCTTCTGGAGCTCCTCCCGGAGCTGCAGCTCCCGCTGGCGCAGCAGGACGGCCTTTTCGAAATCGCGACTCAGGACCGCCTCGTTCATCTCGTTGATGACGCGGTGCAGCTCCTCCTCATGGGACTGGCCCTCGGCGTCCGACCCGCCGGGCCCCACCCGCAGCTTCACCCGGGCCCCGGCCTCGTCCAGCAGGTCGATGGCCTTGTCGGGCAGGAAGCGGTCGGTGATGTAGCGGTTGGACAGGTAGACCGAGGCCTCCATGGTCTTCTGGGCGTAGCGCACCCGGTGGAACAGCTCGTAGCGGCTGCGGATGCCCTCGATGATCCGCAGGCTCTCCGCCTCGTCCGGCGGGTTCACGGTCACCGGTTGGAAGCGCCGCACCAGGCTGCGGTCCTTGTCGATGTACTTGGCGTATTCCTTGTGGGTGGTGGCGCCGATGCACTGGATCTCGCCCCGGCTCAGGGCCGGTTTGAGGATGTTGGCGGCGTCCAGGCTGCCCTCGGCGGCCCCGGTGCCGATCAGGCTGTGGATCTCGTCGATGAACAGCACCACGCTGGGGTCCTTGCTGGCCTCGGCGATGATGGACTTCAGGCGCTCCTCGAACTGGCCGCGGTACTTGGTGCCCGCCACCACGAGGCTGAGGTCCAGCGCGTAGATGCGCTTGTCCACCAGGCTGGGGGGCACCACGCCCTCGTAGATCTTCTGGGCCAAGCCCTCCACGATGGCCGTCTTTCCCACGCCCGCCTCGCCCAGCAGGATCGGGTTGTTCTTCCGGCGCCGGCTGAGGATCTGGATGATGCGCTCCACCTCCTGCTCGCGGCCGATGAGGTTGTCGAAGATACCCCGCTCGGCCATCTCCGAGAGGTTCCGCGCGAATTCAGAAAGAAGCGGGTGCTCCTTCTTCTTCTTCGCGATCTTCTCCTCCTTGGTGCTCTCCAGGAGGATCTCCTTGGCGGCGATGAGGTCCGCCCCAGCCTCGATCAAGAGCCGGCCCGCCAGGCAGCCCTCCTCCTTGAGCATGCCCAGCAGCAGGTGCTCGGCCCCCACATGCTTGTGGTTGAGCTTGGCGCTCTCGGCCGTGGCGTGCTGGAGGATGCGCTTGACCTCCTCCTCCATGGGGATGTCGATGCTGGTGCTGCTGGGGGTGATCTTCTTGTCCCGGGGCGTCAGGGCCGCCACCAGGCGCTCGCGCAGGGCGCTCACCTGCACGCCCATGCGCTCGAGCAGCTGGGTGCTGGTCTTCTCCGACTCCCGGAGGAGGCCCAGCAGGAGGTGGCCGCTCTGGATGCTCTCCGCACCGAACTGGCTCGCCTCGTAGCGGGCGAAGAACATCACGCGTCGTGCTTTTTCAGTGAATTTCTCGAACACGGGACACCCTCTCGGGTCTTTGGATGGTCCCCGGGCCAGGATGGTTCCAGGGCAGCCTACAAGGGTAGCCTCTTCCACCCTGCTTGTCCCGGCCCGGCTGGGACAGAACCGAGCCCGGATCCTGGAGGGCGGCGGCGTCTGCGGCCGGGACAGAACCGCCCGGCGCCGGTAGACTGGAGGGCTTGGAGGGCGACATGGGCCTGATCAGGACCAATCTGGCGATCCTTGGGCTCCAGTGGGGCGATGAGGGCAAGGGGAAGGTGGTGGACCTCCTCAGCCCCCATTTCCACCAGGTGGTGCGGTTCCAGGGCGGCAACAACG
This sequence comes from Geothrix fermentans DSM 14018, assembly GCF_000428885.1. GTDB lineage: Bacteria > Acidobacteriota > Holophagae > Holophagales > Holophagaceae > Geothrix > Geothrix fermentans. The sequence continues at coordinate 94,642 of NZ_AUAU01000005.1, forward strand.
CCGGCCACACGGTCGTGGTCAACGGCCAGAGCATCGCCCTGCATCAAGTGCCCAGCGGAGCCCTGCACCCGGGCTGCTTCCTGGTGGTGGGCAACGGCGTCGTCCTCAACCTCGACGTCTTCCAGCAGGAATTGGACCGCCTGAACGAGCGGGGCTTCGACCTCTCCGACCGGCTGATGCTCTCGGACAAGGCCCACCTCATCCTGCCCCACCACATCGCCCTGGACCTCTGGCGCGAGGGCGGCGCCAACAAGATCGGCACCACGGGCCGCGGCATCGGCCCCGCCTACGAGATGAAGGCCGGCCGCATGGGCGTGCGCCTGGGCGACCTGCTCCATCCCGAGACCCTGGCCGACCGCATCCAGCCCGGCTACGAAGAGGTCCGCCTGCGCCTGGGCGCCGGAGCCGGCCTGCCCACGCTGGAGGCCGTGGTGGAGGGCCTGCTCCGCACCGCCGAGCCCCTCCTGCCCTTCATCGGCGACACCCAGAGCCACCTGGTGGCCGCCTGGGAGCGCGGCGACCGCATCCTCTTCGAGGGCGCCCAGGCCACCCTGCTCGACATCGACCACGGTACCTACCCCTTCGTCACCTCCAGCAACTGCAGCCTGGGCGGCCTCTTCACCGGCACCGGCCTGCCCCCCAAGGCCCTGGACAAGATCCTGGGCATCGCCAAGGCCTACACCACCCGCGTGGGATCGGGCCCCTTCCCCGCCGAGCTGAACGACGCCACCGGCGAGCGTCTGCGCCAGGTGGGCCGCGAGTTCGGCACCACCACGGGCCGGCCCCGCCGCTGCGGCTGGTTCGACGCCCCCATCACCGCCCACGCCTGCCGCACCAACGGCGTGGATGGCCTGGCCATCATGAAGCTCGACGTGCTGGACGGCCTGGACGAGGTGGGCCTCATCGTGGGCTACCGCACCGGCGAGGGCACCGTCACCACCAAGCTCCCCAGCTGCGCCGCCGACTGGAAGGGCCTCAAACCCGAGGTGAAGCGCTTCAAGGGCTGGGCCAGCACCCGCGGCATCACCGACCACGGCAAGCTCCCCGCCGAGGCCCACGCCTACCTGGAGGCCTTGGTGGACAGTGTCGAGGTGCCCATCGCCTACCTCAGCACCGGCCCCGACCGCCAGGAGGGCTGCATCTACCCCGGGACCTTCCTGGAACCGCTCCTGGGTTGACCCGCCGCCCCTTCACAGGCACACTGATCCTCCTGCCCAGCCAGGCAGCGCACGCTTTCCGTGCACCGCACGCTCGAGGGTTTGCGGGCCTGGTACCACCGGCAAGGGCCCTTAGCTCAGCGGTAGAGCAGCGGCCTTTTAAGCCGTTGGCCGCGGGTTCAAATCCCGCAGGGCCCACCAAGTTCCACCCCATGGGGCTATCGTCTAGGGGTCAGGACACCGCCCTTTCACGGCGGTAACACGGGTTCAAATCCCGTTAGCCCTACCAGCAAAAGAGCCTAGAGAAATCTAGGCTCTAATTGTATCAAATCGGCATCGGCTATTCTCAAAAGTGTTCCGTGCTCAAACGATGCTCAAAACGCCTTCCTGGCCTGCCATGTTCCAAGGTGCACAGGGGCGCATTAAGAAGAGCTTCCGAAGCAGGGTCGAGCATGGATGGGTTGGATTCACCCTCGACTTCAGAGGCCCAGTTAGTTTTTGGGCGGAGGTAGTGGGGTTTCAGGTGGGTATTTACCACTCTTCTTTGCACCGCCGACGCCCAACAGTTTTTCCGACTCCTTGAGGATCTGAATGCGATACGCGAACTTTCTGCTGTCTAGATCCTCATTCGGAAGCAACACCTGCTCATCTAGAGGGTCAATAAACGGGACCATCTGAAGAACCATGCTCCCTTCCTTGCTCTTCACCATCTGCCACATCCTGCCCGTGTGTGTGTCGAGAAGGTATTGATCCGAGCGGAACTCACCAAGCTGGATTAGTTGGTAACGGGGTGCCAGTTGATGAACCGAGGTCTCGATTTGAGTCGCCGGGGGTGAAGCGGGTTTGATTTTTGGGGCCTGCCCCAAAAGGGGAGTCATAGCCAGAAGCGCGACCAGTAACCTCATGCAACCTCCTCATGTGCCCAACACATAATTCGTGAAATATCTGCGGCCATCCTACTCCCATCGAGGAGAGCGCCCTCTAGCTAGACTGCAATTCACGGGTCGCTGTGCCGCCCTTGCCGCCTTCCGTGCCTTCGCCTCATCTCCGCACAGGAATAAGCAATCAAGCCTTCATACATGGCCATAAGCCAGATTTGCTCCGAATGCGGCTCATCCCGGATTTGTTCGGAAAATTCGGCTCTGAGTAGCTCGATTGCCGCGAGCTTGAGCGTCTTCGCGGTAAACGATCCAGGTGAGATGTTTCCATTCGGCCGATGGGCTCAAGGCGAACATGCCCTCGTCATCTGCGCTCCCCGAGGTCGCTCCTGCGGTTGAAGGACTGGACCGGGATCACAGATCATGGCCTCTCCCCCGCTGGTACCCTGGAGCCATGGGTCTCGAACTCCTCGCCCCCGCGAAGAACGCGGACCAGGGCCTCCTCGCGCTGCGCTGCGGGGCGGACGCGGTGTACATGGGCGGGGCGAAGTTCGGCGCCCGGCAGGCGGCGGGGAACGACCGGGCAGCCTTCGAGCGGCTCTGCGGCGAGGCCCGCCTCTGGGGCGCGAAGGTCTATGCGACCCTCAACACCATCCTCTACGACGGCGAGCTCGAGGCGGCACGGCGCCAGGCGTGGGATCTGTACGAGGCCGGCGTGGACGCCCTCATCGTCCAGGACATGGCCTACCTGGAGCTGGATCTCCCGCCCCTGCCCCTGCACGCCAGCACCCAGGCCGCCTGCGACGGCCCGGAGAAGGTGGCCTTCCTCGCCCGCGCGGGCTTCAGCCGGGCCATCCTCGCCCGGGAGCTGGGCCTGGGCGAGATCCGCGCCATCCACGGCGCCGCCGACCTCGAGCTGGAGGCCTTCGTCTACGGGGCCCTCTGCGTGGGCGAGAGCGGGCGCTGCTACCTGAGCGGCGCCATCTGCGACCGCAGCGGCAACCGCGGCGAGTGCGCCCAGCCCTGCCGCGCCCCCTGGAACCTGGTGGATGCCCCGGGCCGGGTGGTGGTGCGGGAGAAGCACCTCCTGAGCATCCGGGATCTGGACCTCTCCGACCACCTGGAGGCCCTCGCGGACGCCGGCATCCGGAGCTTCAAGATCGAAGGGCGGCTCAAGGACGCGGACTACGTGAAGAACGTGGTGAGCCACCTGCGGCGCAAGCTCGACGCGCTCCTCCAGCGGCGGCCCTCGCTGGGGCGCGCCTCCCTCGGGGCGGTGGACCACGCCTTCACGCCCGATCCCGCCAAGACCTTCCAGCGCGGGCATTCCACCTACCGCCTCGAGGGGAAGCGCCAGCGCATGGGCACGCCGGACGCGGCGAAGCACCTCGGCGAGCTCGTGGGCCAGGTGCGCTCGCTCCAGGGGGACCGCCTGGTGCTGGATCCCCTGGTGGAGCTGCATCCCGGGGATGGCCTCGCGTTCATTGATGGCGCCGAAGTGGCGGGCACGGTGGTCAACGCGGTGGAGGCGCGCCAGGTCTTCGTGCAGGATCCCTCCCGCATCCGCGTCGGCACCCGGCTCCACCGGAACCTGGACCTCCACTGGCTCAAGGCCCTGCGGAGCGCCAAGGTGGAGCGCCGGATCCCCGTGAGGGCCTACCTGGCCTTCCCGGGGGGGGTCGCGCACCTGCGCCTGGAGGATCCGGCCGGCTTCACGGCCTCGGCCCAGGTCCCGGGCGACTTCGCGGCGCCCCGGGATCCGGAGGCCACCCTGCGGAGCCTGCATGACGCCCTGGCCCGCCTGGGGAACACCCCCTTCGAGCTGGCCGGGCTGGAGGCGGCCGAGCCGCGCTTCGTGCCCGCCAGCGTGCTCAACGGCCTGCGCCGGGAGGCCGCCGCGGCCCTGGAGGCCCTGCGCCGCGCCCCGCGGGAGCGGGAGGCGCGCCGGCCGGCCTCCCCGCAGCTCGCGCCCCTTCCCGCGACGGACCTGGACTTCACCTGGAACGTGGCCAACCGGGCGGCCCGGGCCTTCTACGAGCGGGCGGGCGCCCGGGTCCTGGAGCCCGCGGCGGAGCTGCAGGACAGCCTCCAGGGCCGGGTGGTCATGACCACGCGGCATTGCGTGAAGTTCGAGCTGGGCTGGTGCCACGTGCATGCGAACCCCGAGCCCTGGGCCCGCCTCCCGGAGCCCCAGGGCCCGCTGTTCCTGGAGAACGGGCCCACCCGGCTGGAGTGCCGCTTCGACTGCCGGAACTGCCGCATGGAGCTGGTGCTCCACGAGCGCCGGGAGCGGGGGTGACGCCCGACGAGGCCGCCTGGGACGTGCTGGTCATCGGCGCGGGGCCGGCCGGGCTGCTGGCCGCGGGACGGGCCGCCATGCTGGGCGCCCGGGTCCTGCTGCTGGAGAAGATGGAGAAGTCGGCGCGCAAGCTGCGCATCACCGGGAAGGGCCGGGCCAACATCACCAACATGCGGGCCCTTGAGGACTGCCTCAAGGAGATCCGCCCGGAGCCGCGCTTCCTGCGTCAGGCCTTCCAGGGCTTCTTCAACCGCGACCTGATCGAGCTGCTGGCCGCGCAGGGCGTCGCCACCAAGGTCGAGCGCGGCGACCGGGTGTTCCCCGCCAGCGACCTGGCCTGGGACGTGGCGGACGCCCTGGTGGCCTGGGCCCGGGCGCAGGGCGTCGAGATCCTCCACCACGCACGGGTCGAGGGCCTGATCGTCCAGGACGGCGCCTTCGCGGGCGTGGAGGTCGCCCGGAAGGCCCCGGCCCCGCACCAGGCCCAGCATCAGGCCCCACCCCAGCGGATCCGGGCCCGGTGCGGCATCCTCGCCACGGGCGGACGGTCCTATCCCGCCACGGGCTCCACGGGCGACGGCTACCGGTTCGCCGAGGCCACCGGGCACCGGGTCGAACCCCTCCGGCCCTCCCTGGTGCGGCTGGAGACGCGCCCCGTCCTCGAGAAGGCCCAGGGGCTGACCCTCCGGAACGTCCAGCTCACCCTCTGGATCGACGGGAGGAAGCGGGCCGGCGAGTTCGGGGAGGTGGAGTTCACGGCCAGGGGTCTGGCGGGCGCCGCCGTCCTGCGGCTCAGCCGGGCCGTGGTCGAGGCCCTGGCCGCGGGCCTGGAGGTGGCGCTGACCCTCGACCTGAAGCCCGCCCTGGACCCCGCGAAGCTGGAGGCGCGGCTGCTCCGCGATCTGGAGGCCCACGGGGGCGGCCCCTGCGGCCCCCTGCTGCGGTCGCTGCTTCCGGCCCCGCTCGTCGAGGTGTTCTGCGAGGCCCTCGGCCTCCGCCCGGGCAGCCCCGCGGCGCAGCTCCAGGGCGCGAAGCGGAAGGCGCTGCTGGCCCTGCTCAAGGCGCTGAGGTTCGAGGTGACGGGCCACGGGGGCTGGGAGGAGGCCATCGTCACCGCCGGCGGCGTCTCCCTCAAGGACATCGATCCCCGCACCATGGCCTCCCGGAAGGTCGGGAACCTCTACTTCGCCGGCGAGGTGGTGGATCTCGACGCGAACACCGGCGGCTACAACCTCCAGATCGCCTTCTCCACGGGCTGGCTGGCGGGGGAATCGGCGGCCCGGCAGGCGGCCAGCCAGGTGCCGCCCGGCCTCCCCAGGCCTTAGCGCTTGGCCGCCTCGCGCTTGGACCAGGCCAGGATGAGCCCGAAGATCTCGCGTAGCCCCTCCTCCGACAGCGGACCGGGGTTGGCCTCGCCCAGGGCGGCGAGGAGCCGGTCCTCCTGGGCGGGGTCGTGGAAGCCGAGGCCCCGGGCCTCCTTGTGGGCCTTGAGCTGCTGGACCAGGCGGATCCGCCGGTTGAGCGCCTCCAGGATCTGCCGGTCGAGCGCGGCAATCTGCGCCCGCTGGTCCTGGAGGGTCGGATCCCCGCTCAAGCCTGCCACCTTGCCTCCTGGACGGGCGGTCGTCCCGCGCCTCCCCCACTGTAACCCTTCCCCGATCCCGGCGGAGGCCCTCCATCGGACAGTGGCTGTCCATCGGATCGGGGGATAAAAGGGGGGATAAAAGGTCGGGCGGCCCGCATCTCCCCCGCGCCCGCTTCCGCTACCCTGGATCCTTCCCGACCATGCTGCGTCTGACCTATGCCAACCGCACCGAGCGCCTCCTCGAGACGCTGGCGGAGGCCTTGCGCCAGGAGCGGCAGGCCTACGGGATGTGGGAGCCCATCCAGCTGGTGGTGCCCAATCCGAATGTGAAGCGCTACCTGCTGGACGGCCTGGGGAAGTCGCTGGGCATCCTGGCCAACTTCAAGGTGAACTACCTGGATGGCCTGTGGCGGGGGCCCCTGGGGCAGATGGATCCGCCCGTGCGGCTGTGGAACCGCCACGCGCTTCAGGGTGCGATCCTGTCCGTGCTGTCCCAGCCCGGGGCCCTGGAGGCCCCGGACCTGCTGCCCCTGAAGCGCTACCTGGAGGGCGAAGGCGCCGACCTGAAGCTCATGCAGCTGGCCGAGAAGGCGGCCGGCCTCCTGGAGGACTACAGCCTCACCCGCCCGGAATGGGCCGCGGCCTGGGCTGCGGGGCGGTCTGTCTCCGGGGCGCCGGCAGAGCTGGAGGCCTGGCAGCGGGGCCTGTGGAACCGGATGCTCGCCGGGACCAAGGCGAGCCCCGAGCGGTGGACCACCCTCGCCGGCCTCCTGCGGGAAGGGCGCTTCGACCGGATCCCCCTGCCGCCCCGGATCCACGTCTTCGGGTTGAGCTATGCGGCTGAGGTCTACCACCGGGCCTTCGAGGCCGCCGCCAAGCGGGTGGAGGTCCACCTGTACGCCCTGAACCCCTGCCAGGAGTTCTGGGACGATCTCCCCACCGAAGCCGAGCAGCGCCGCCGGAGCCAGCGGCTGGCGGGCCGGCCCGAAGCCCAGGAGGAGGACGATCCCTACGCGCTGGAGTCGGACGAGGATCCTCTGCTCCTGCGGCGCTGGGGGCGCCCCGGGCGGGAGAACATCCGGCTGCTCAATGAGATCTCGGACTGCGACTTCCAGAGCGCCTTCCCGGAGCCGGACCGCACCACCCTGCTGCGCCGCGTGCAGGACGCGCTCCAGCAGCGCACGGCCTGCGAGCCCGGTGCGGCGGACCCGTCCCTGCGCATCCTGGCCTGCCCCAGCCCGGCCCGGGAGGCGGAGGTCGTGGCCTCCGAGGTCTGGCGGCTGATGGATGCGGCCCCTCCTGAAAACCCCCTGCGCTTCTCGGACATCGCGGTGGTGGTGCCTCCGAGCGGGAGCCTGCGCACCGCCTACCTCGACCACCTGCGCACGGCCTTTGACGCCACGGGACACATCCCCATGGTGGTCGTGGACGCCCCCTCCCCGGCCCTCGCCTCCCTGCTGGACGGCGCGGAGTGGCTCCTGGAGCTGCCCCTGGGGCGCGGAAGCCGGCGGGACCTGCTGCGGGCGCTGACCCATCCGGCGGTGGCGGCGCACTTCCCCGACCTGGACTCCGAGGCCTGGGCCCGGTGGGCCGAGGCCGCCGGCATCGTCCGGGGCCTGGGGCCGGAGGACCTGGCGGGCGAGGTCCTGGTCGAACCGGGCTTCCTCCACTGGGAGCAGGGGCTCGAGCGCCTCGCCCTCTCCGCCTTTCTGCCCCCGGACCTCACCTGGGCGGACCGCGGCTTCGAGCGCCCCTCGGCCCACGCCGGGGACGCGGCCTCCACGGCCGCCTTCCTGGACCAGGCCGCCTCGCTCATCCGGCGGCTGCGCGCCCTGCGGGCCTTCCACGGAACGCCCGCGGCCTGGGGCGAGCGGCTCTCGGACTACCTGCTGGCCTACCTCGGCGGCGAGGACGCTGCCGATGCCGGTGGCCGCGCCAAGCTGGCCCAGGCCCTGCTCCGACTGTCGTCGCTGGTGCCCTCGGGCATGGAGGCGCCGACCCTGAACTACCGGCAGGCCCGGGAGCTGGCCAACCAGGCCCTCGCGGGCATCCGGGGCGAGGCCGGCGGCCGCCCCCACCAGGGCGTGGTGGTCGGCAGCTATGCGCCCATGCGGGCCCTGCCCTTCCGCGCCGTGCTCCTCATGGGGCTGGGGGAGGGCCAGTTCCCGTCCCCGGAGGAGCGCCAGCCCCTGGATCTGCGCAACGCCAAGCGCAAGCCCGGAGATGTGGGAGCCGCCGAGCGGGACCGGTACCTCTTCCTGGAAATGCTGCTGGGCGCCCGGGAGCACCTGCGCCTGACCTACCCCACCGAGGATCCCGTGAGCAAGGAGGCGCGGCTTCCCTCCAGCCTGATCCAGGACCTGGTCCAGTCCGTCGCGCCCCTGACACTGGCGGACCTGCAGGAGCGCCACCCGCGCGATCGGTTCGACGAGGCCTACTTCCCCCTGGCCGAATCCTCCGACCTCCGGTCGCTGGCCCCCGCGGCGCACCGCGAGGCCCGGGCCAAGGCGGCCGGGACGACGCAGGCCGCCACCATCCCGGATATGGAGGACCAGCCCTGGTCGTCGCTGTCACTGCCGGAGCCCCTCCGGAAGGAACTCGACCTCCTGGTGGACCCCTGTCCTACGCCCTCCGGTCGTCGACAGTTGCCCGAGATCCTGACCCTGCGCCTGGCCCACCTGAGGGCCTGGCTGGAGTGCCCCGTCCAGGGCACCGCGAGGGTCCGATTGCAGCTCCGGGACGAGGAGGAGGACCTGGCGGACCTGGAGGAGGAGGCCCTCGGCACCTCGGCCCTGCACCGGGCGCTGCTGCGAAAGGACGCCCTCCTGCGGGTCGCCCGCCAGGGCCAGGATCCGGAGCAGGCCTACCGCGAGGCTCGGCATGCCCTCCAGCGGGCCGGGCAGGCCGCGCCGGGGATCTTCGGGCAGGCCGAGATCCAGGAGGACCTGGAACTGCTGAAGCAGCAGGCCAAGGCCCTCCGGGGCGAGCGGATCCGGCTCGTGCGCTTCGGCCCCGCCATGAGCGTGGAGGAGGAGGCCGACGAGGTCCGGCCGCCTTTGGAGCTCGCCGTCCTAGTGCATGGCGAGACCCTGAAGGTCCGGCTCGTGGGCTCCCTGCAGCCCCAGGTCGGGGATGCCAGCCTCTTCCCCCTGAAGGAGGCCGGGGCCAAACCGAAGGGCGGTCTGACGGATGCCTTCAAGGGCAAGCTGCTCCGGGCCTACCTGGATCAGCACCTGCTGGCCGCAGCCTCGGACACGGAGGTCGCCCACAGCGCCCTCGGCGTGGCCGGGCGGTCCGCCGATGGAAAGAAGTCCGGGGCCTATCGGAGTGCAGTGGCTTTCTCGTCTCTGGATCCGGTGACGGCGAAGGCTCGGCTCACGGCCTGGATCACCGAGCTGCTGGAAACCCGGGAACCCCGCCTGCTCCCCATCGAGGCCCTGCTGGAAGAGCCGGTGTGGAGCACGGCAGACCTCCAGCAATGGATTCTCGACCAGGCGGAGGACGAGCGGAGCTTCGCGGCCTTCAAGACCGGCCCCCTCCGCCGGGCCGAACGCGTCGACCTCGATCCCGATCCAGCAAACACCGCCGCGCGGCGGCTGGGCGACTTCCTCCCACAGGCCCAGACGGGCCGCACGGAGGTCGTCGAATGAGCCTGGTCCGCTATCCCAAGCCCGCCGCCTTCCCGGAGCTGGAGCCGAAACACTGGGTGCTGGAGGCCAGCGCCGGGACCGGGAAGACCTTTACGCTGGAGCACCTGGTCGTGGACCTGGTGCTGACCGCGGGCCTGCCCCTCGAGCAGATCGTCATCGTCACCTTCACGGAAGCTGCGGCCCTGGAGTTGCGCCGCCGCATCCGCGAGAAGCTCCAGGAGCTGCGGGACCTCGGGGAGGATCGCTTCCTACCCGGCCGCGCCCACTGGGAGCTCGATGACGGCGCCCGGATCAAGCTGGACATAGCCCTCCAGGCCTTCGACCGCACCGTCATCTCCACCATCCACGCCTTCTGCCAGAAGGTGCTCCAGGACGCGGCCTTCGAGACGGGCCGGCTGTTCCGGCAGACCCGGGTGGCCGAAGGGGAGCTCTTCGCGGAGGTCTTCAAGGACCATCTGCGCACCGCTTTCTGCGCCACGGAGGCCGACCAGGCATTTCTGATGGAGGCCCTGGAGCGGACCGGTTCCCCGGAGGATCTGGAGAAGCTTCTCAGGGACGCCTGGAACACGCGGGCGGTATTGTTCCCCGATGAGAGCCAGGTGGCGCAGGCCCGAGCGGCGGTCGGGGCCTTCCCGGTGGCGGATCTGATCGAGGCGGAGGCCCTTCAGACCGCGTACGGCAAAGGCTCCGCCAACACCGCGCTGGGGCGGTTCGCCATCCTGGGCCGACTCCTGGCCTCCCTCCAGGCTCAAGAGACCTTGAGTGGTTGGGATCAACTCATCGGCCTGGACCTTTTCAAAGGTGCGTCGGTCGGAGTCTGGGCCAAGGCGGTTTGGGAAGATCCGATTCCAACCGGCCCCGCCACCCGCATCCGGGACGGGCTGCAGGCGCTGAAAGCGGCCCTTCCCACCGTGGAGGGCCTGATCGTCCATCGCCTGCTGCCGCCCCTCCGGGCGGCCATGGAAGCCCGGAAGGCCGCCGAGGGGCTCTTCGACTTCAACGACATGATCGACCAGGTGGCCGGGGGCGTGCGGAACCCCGACCTGGTGGACCGCCTCCAGGCACGCTACAAGGCGGCCCTCATCGACGAGTTCCAGGACACGGACAGCCGCCAGTGGGAGATCTTCCGCCGGGTGTTCCACGGCCCGGACCACCGCCTCATCCTGGTGGGCGATCCCAAGCAGGCCATCTACGACTTCCGCGGCGGCGACCTGCCCACCTACCTCCGGGCGAAGGCGGAGCTCCTGGGTGCCGGCGGGAAGCGCCTGGCCCTCCAGCAGAACTTCCGCTCCTCGGAATCGCTGGTCTGCGCCGTGAACGCCGTCCTGGCGCCGGAGGGCGCGTTCTTCACCGCGCCCAACGAATACCCCGAGCCGGTCAATGCGGGACGCAATCCCCGGCTCGAGGGGTCGGAGGGGGAGCTATCGCCGCTGCGGCTGCTGGAGGTCCCGGTCACGGGTTCCGTAGGCCGCCTCCGGGCGCAGGTCGCCGCGGGCATCGCCGCGGTGTTCCGGGACCTCCTCGACCGCGGCGTCACCTTCCATCCCGGCACCTCGGAGCCCGCCCGGCCCCTCCATCCCGGGGATCTGATGGTGCTGACCCACACGGGCAGCGAATCCCGGCTCATGGCCCAGGCCCTGCGGGAGGCCGGCCTGCCTTCCGCGTTCTTCAAGGCGGACGGGCTCTTCCAGACCCGGGAGGCCTTCGAGCTGAAGGATCTCCTCGGCGCCATCGTGCAGCCCGACGATCCCGACGCCCGCGGCCGGGCGCTGCTCACGCGGTTCTTCGGGTTCGGCATCGCCGAGGCCGAGGCCTGCCTGGACCTGCCCACGGGCCATCCCGTCCTGGCGCGGCTGGAGCGCTGGCGGGAGCTGGCCCACCAGCGGCGCTACCCCCGGCTCTTCAACGCCATCCTCGAGGACAGCGGCATCGTTCCGCGCCTCCTGATCACGGAGCGGGGCGACCGGTCCCTCACCAACCTGCGCCACCTCGCCGAGCAACTGCTGACGGAGGCCAACGCCTCCCACCTCGATCCCGAGGATCTGCTCCTGCGGCTGGGGCGCTGGATCCGCGAGGAGGACCTCCCCACCCTCGACGCGGAACCCGGCATCCAGCGCGCCGAAGGACAGGCCCAGGCGGTGCGGCTCCTGACCATCCACAAGGCCAAGGGCCTGGAAGCGCCGGTGGTGACCCTGTTCGGCGGGTACAGCGAAAACCCGTTCCTGAAGAACGGACGCGTCCACCGCTTCCACGACGGCTCAGACACGCGCTGCGCCTTCCTCGGGGCGAGATCCGCCATGCCGGATGAGGTGAAGGGATGGGCCGATGCCGATGCCGCCCGGGAGGATGAGCGGCTGCTCTACGTGGCCATCACCCGGCCCAAGGCGCACCTGGTGATGCCCGTGTTCACGCTGGGTCCCGAGCCCCCGAGCAAGCAGGGATCCTTCGACGCCGATGGTCATCCCAAGGGCCGCCAGGGTCTCCTCAACCGGCGCGTCAGGGCCCTGAGGGAAACCGCACCTGACACCTGGGGCGCCTGGACGATGCCGCTGCCCGCCCCGGTCCGGGCCCAGGCCGAAGGGCCGATGCCCACCTTGCCGACCCGGCTCCAGCTCCCTTCCGCCCCGCCCACACCCGATTTCCCGGGCCTCGCCCGGCAGGGCCGCCCCCTGCAGCTCCACTCCTTCACCTCCCTGTCCCGAGCCTTCGGGGAAACGCCGCGCGCCGCCAGTCGCGAGGAGGAGGCGCGGGCGGACGAGGTGCCGGTGCCCCGGCAGGCGAGACCGGCCGGGGGCCTTCCCGGCGGCACGGCCACGGGCACCGCCCTCCACGAGCTGCTCGAGCGGATCCCGGTGGGGCGGACGAGCCGTCTGGGGCCCGAAGCCTGGCGGGACGCGCTCCTGCCCCTGGCGATGGAGTGCCTGAAGGACCAGGGCCTGAACCCCGCGCTGGCCGGAGAGGCCCTCCACCTGGCCTGGGCCGCCCTGACCACCGAGATTCCGCTGCCCGAGGGGCCCGCCATGCGGCTGGACGATGTGGAGCAGCGCCTGCCGGAGGTGGCCTTCCAGATGCCCTTCCCGGACCACCCAGATGGCCTGGAAGGCTCGCTGGACCTCCTGTTCGAGTGGGAAGACCGGATCTACATCCTCGATTGGAAGACCAACAGCCTCGAGGGCGGCGACTACGGCCCGGAGGCGCTCGAGCGCACCATGGCCGCCCACTACGACCTGCAGGTGCGCATCTACACCCTGGCGGCCCTCGCCTTCGCGGGGATCGACCACGAGGCCGCGTTCCGGGAGCGCTTCGGCGGCGCGGTGTATGTGTTCCTCCGGGGCCTGCCGACCGGGGGGCTCTGGACGCACCGGCCTTCCTGGGCCGAGGTCCAGGCCTGGCGGCGGGAGCTCGGCGACCTGCGCATCGAGGAACTGGCCCTGAGCCGCATGGAGCGGGGGATGCATGGCTGAGCGCACGGGGAATACCGTCCGCCCCCTGGGCGATCCGAGGGCCTGGCGGGAGACCCTCGTCCGGCTGGGCCAGGGCTCGGAGCTCCTGACCCTGGCCGAGACCTTCGCGGGCATCCCGCCGGGCCTGGACGGGCAGGACAAGGAAGCCCTCACCCTCGTGGCCCTGCTGGTGCTGCTCTCTGCCCAGGACGGTCACACCCGCCTGCCCCTCACCGGCGCTGGCAGCGAGGAGGCTGAGGCGAGGTTGACCCTCTTCACCGGGTCCGAGGTGCCCCTGGCGGACCTCCTGGGCCGCCCGGCCCTCTCGGTGGCCTTCGGTGCTCCCGGCGCGCCCCCCCGCCCCTTCGTGCGGACCGGAGCCTGGCTCGCCTCCGCCCGGCTTCACACCGCGGAGCTGCGCCTGGCCGCGGCCGTCCGGTCGCGAGCGGCCGACCATCCCATGGGGGAGACCGAACACGCGGACTTGGGGGATCTGCTCGATGCGCCGGTCCTGCTCTCCGAGGAGCAGCGCCAGGCCGTGCGCCGGGCCGTCCACGCGCCCTTCACGCTGCTCACCGGCGGGCCGGGCACCGGCAAGACCTCCATCGTGGTGGCCATCCTCCGGGCCGCGCTGCGCCTGGGCTTCGCCCCGGCCGAGATCGCCCTGGCCGCGCCCACGGGCAAGGCCGCGCAGCGCATGGGCGAGAGCATCCGCGGCACCCTGGCCAGGATCGCGTCGCCCAGCGCCGGGGATCGGCAGCTCCTGGAGAACCTGCCCGAGCCCCAGACCCTGCACCGCCTGCTAGCCTTCCTGCCCTTCCGGCAGACCTTCCGGCACCACCGGAACAATCCCCTGCCCCAGCGCCTGGTGATCGTCGATGAGAGCTCCATGGTGGGTCTGGAGCTGATGGACGGCCTGACGGGCGCCCTGGATCCCGCGGCCCGGCTGGTGCTCCTAGGGGATGCGGAGCAGCTGCCTTCCGTCGAGGCCGGCGCGGTCTTCCGCGATCTGGTGGAGGCCCTGCCCGACGCCACCCTCCGGCTGACCCACAGCTACCGGATGGATGCCGCCAACCCGGCGGGCCGCTCCGTGCTGCTGGCGGCCCAGGCCCTTCGTGCGGGCGACGCCGCCGCCCTGGATGCGCCAGGCGCGCTCGCCACGCGCGGAGCCCTCACCGACCTCCAGGGCCACGGCGCCGAGCACGCTGAGGTGGATGATCCGTCTCTGAGGACCTTCCTCCAGCACTACCTCGACCAGGAGATCCTCCAGCACCAGGGCTTCCGGGAGGCCGCCGAGCGGATCTACCAGCACGACGGGAACACCTGGGCTGCCGGCGATGAAGCGGCCCTGGAAGCCCTCTTCCGGGCCCACGAACACGCCAAGATCCTCTGCCCCCTGCGCGAAACCCCCGGCCTGCGGAGCGTGGCCGGCCTGAATCAGAGGCTCCACCACCTGGCCGGGCGGGAGGCTGCGGGAGCGCTGGATCGCGACCTGACCGTCTACGCCGGCGAGCCCGTGATGGTCACCCTCAACGACTACCGGCGGGGGCTCTTCAACGGCGACCAGGGCATCGTGGTCAAGGCCCGCCAGGAGGATGGCGTCCATCAGGCCGTGGCCTTCCGCACCTCGACCGGATTCCGGCTCCTGCCCTACCGCCCCCTCCAGCCCCAGCTCGAGCTGGCCTGGGCGCTGACGGTCCACAAGGCCCAGGGCTCCGAGTTCGACCGGGTGGTCCTGGTTCTCCCGCCCGCGGATAGCCCCCTGCTGACCCGCGAGATCCTCTACACCGCCCTCACCCGCGCCCGCACAGGGGCCACCATCCTCGGGGCGAGGGAGGCGCTTGATATGGGGTTGAGGCAGACGAGCCTACGGTTTACTGGGCTCTGCCCCATCCTCGGAATCGGAACATGAGACAAAGGGCCGGCCAGATTGATCGTCCTGACATCGCCGCCGCATTGTCGCAGTCCAGTCTCGAGCATTGATTACACCCTGGTTGTTCACATTACGGCGATCACACGGGCTCAAATCCCGTCAGCCCTGCCGGTTGGGCCGCCGCGAGGTGGCCAAATCTTTACAAGGCTGACGGGATTTGAAGTCTCCTGGGGGCCGTTGGTGCAGGTGTAGCACAAGGGGGAGTCCCGCGATGGGTGGCTGGCGGGCGAGAACGGGGAGCCATGCCTGTCATATGGAAAAGAGGGAGCGCGCTCCAGCGGCGCTCAGGAACCATCCGTGGACAGGATGAAGCACCGGGTGCAGGCTTCCCTTGCACCGGGACTGCGGTGCATGGGGAGCCATGCCATGTCAGGTAGGGAAGACGAAGGTACCGTTCTGCGGACCCTGGCCGAGCTGTACCCCACCCTCAAGGACCTCAGGGCGGCCGCACCTCCGGAGGCGGCGCGGTTTCTGGCCCACACCCGCGCGAACTCCGAGAACTGGCCCATCGAATCCCTGATCGAGGGATACCTGGACGCCGTTCCCTGAGGCCGAGGCGCCACCCCGCTGAGGTCCCTGGTGGAGGAGCCGGCCTGGGGGCGGCTTCCCCCGCGCCAACCTCAGGGCCAGCGGTAGATCGCGGAATTGATGCTCATGCCCGCGCCCACGGAGGCGAACACGACGAGGTTGCCGCTGGCCAGGGTGTGACCCTCCAGCTGGCCCCGCACGATCAGGTCGAGGAGGGTGGGTACGGTGGCCACGGAGCTGTTGCCCAGCCAGGAGACGGTCATGGGCATGATCCCCTTGGGCATCTCCTGGAAGCCATAGAGCCGGAAGAGCCGCTTGAGGATGGCTTCGTCCATCTTGCCATTGGCCTGGTGGATCAGAACCTTGTCCACATGCTCCAGGGAGAGGCCCGCCCGCTCGAGGCTCAGGCGCACCAGGCCCGGCACGGTGGCGATGGCGTACTCGTAGAGCTTCCGGCCCTCCATCTTGATGTAGAGCTGCCGGTCGCCGCCTTCGAGGTCGAAGGAGCGGCCCATCCGCAGCAGTCCGGCGTGATCGAGGGCGTCGGACCGGGTGGCGTGCGAGAGGATGCCCACGGGCTCGTCGTGGGACTGGGCTTCCAGCACCACCGCCCCGGCGCCGTCCGCATAGATCAGGCTGTCCCGGTCGCAGGGATCGGACACGCGGGAGAGGGTCTCGGCGCCGATCACCAGGGCCCGCTTCGCGTCCCCCGAGCGCAGGAAGTAGTCCGCCTGGATCACGGCCTGGAGCCAGCCGGGGCAGCCGAAGGGCAGGTCGTAGGCGACGCAGAAGGGGTTGGCGATGCGCAGCCTCGCCTTGACCCGGGCGGCCAGGGTCGGGACCAGGTCGGACTGCCGGCTGCCCGCCGTCACATCGCCGAAGTTGTGGGCCACGATGAGGTAGTCCAGAGTCTCGGGATCGATGGCGGCCGAGGCCAGGGCCTTCTCCGCGGCCTCGAGGGCCAGGTCCGAGGCGACCCGGTCCTCCGAGACGTAGCGCCGCTCGGCGATCTCGGTGATCTCGCGGAACTTCGCCACCATCCGCGCCGTCTCGCCGGCCGGATAGGGCCGCCCCTCGCCTTCGAAAAAAGACCGATCCAGAAAAGCGTCATTCGGGACATTCCGCTGGGGGATGCAGCTGCCCGTGCCCGTGATGACCGTCCGTACCTGAGCCATCCGTTCTCCTTGCGGCAGTCGAGCCGGATATGCCGGATCCAACCAGTCTACTTCCTGGGATTTCCACATGTTTCCGAAATCCCCAGTCCAGCACCTGGGAAGGCGCCGGTCAGCGGGAAGCTCCCGCTTGCGCAGGGGCCGGCTTGCCCGCCTCCACATGCCGGCACGCCATGCAACGGTTCACGAACTCGCCGCGGCGGGTGCTGGGGAGGATGCGCATGGGCTGGCCGCACTGGGGGCAGGGGCCGCCGTGGATCTGGGGCGCCGGGGCGTCCTGGAGCTCGGTGACGATGGACGACACGAAACCCCGGATGTCTGCCATGAAGGCTCCGCGGGATTCCTCGCCGCGGCGCATGCGCTCCAGGCGGGCCTCCCAGCTGCCCGTCAGCTCGGCGCTGCGGAGGGCCTCGCTCGGCAGCCCCTCGATGAGCCGGATGCCCTTGTCCGTGGGCAGCAGGACGTTGCGCTTGCGCTCGATGTAGGCGCGCTTGATGAGGGTCTCGATCATGTTGGCGCGGGTGGCCGGCGTGCCCAGACCGCAGTCGCGCATGGCGCCCCGCAGGGCCTCGTCGTCCAGCTCCCGGCCCGCGCCCTGCATGGCCGCCAGCAGGTCGCCCTCGCTCATGCGCTTGGGGGGCGTGGTCTTCCCCTCCTTGGGATGGAGGGAGGCCACCTCCACGGCCTCGCCCTTCTTCACGGCCGGCAGGCCGCCCTCGGCCTCCTCGTCGCCCTCCTCCTCCGCCTCGGCCGGATCGGCGGCCTTCTCCGCCTTCTTCTTCCGGTGGGGCGGATCCACGGCGGACCAGCCCTCCTCCTTCACCACGGTGCCGGTGGTCTTGAAGGTCTCGCCGTCCACCTCGGTGATGATCGTGGTCTTGGCCTCCACGCGGTCGGGGAAGTAGGCGGCCAGGAAGCGCCGGGCGATGAGCTCGTAGATGCGCAGCTCGTCGCCGGCGAGCCCCCGCGCCGGCTTCTCCGTGGGCACCAGGGCGGCGTGGTCCTCCACCTCCTTGTCGTTGACGAAGCGCTTGTCCAGCTTCACGGGCCAGCGCTTGCGGAGGTCGTCCAGGAAGGGCTGCAGCTCCGCGAGCTGGCCCTGGGCCAGGGCCTTGATCCAGTGGGGGGCCTTGGCGGCGTCGGCCTCCGTCAGGTGGCGGCTGCTGGTGCGGGGGTACGAGATGAGCTGCTGCTCGTAGAGGCTCTGGGCCAGGGCCAGGGTGCCCTCGGCGGTGAAGCCGAAGCGCTTGTTGGCCTCCTTCTGCAGGGTGGTGAGGTCGTAGAGCAGTTCGGGCTTCTTCTTCTCGGTGCGCCCCGTGGCGCTGCGGATCTTCCCGGGCTTCCCCGCCAGCCGCGCGGCGAGGGCGCGGGCTTCCTCCTCGGTGGTGAAGCGCTCGACCGTCTGGCCGTCCACCTCCTTGAACCAGCGGCCCTCGTATGTGCCCTCCGGGTGGGCGAAGCGGGCCCGGAGCGTCCAGAAGGGCTGGGGCCTGAAGTTCCGGATCTCCAGCTCCCGGCGCACCAGCAGGGCCAGGGTGGGCGTCTGCACGCGGCCCACGCTCCACACGCCCTCCTCGGGCCCGGCCCGGCGCATGCGCAGGGTCTGGGCCCGGGTGGCGTTGATGCCCACCAGCCAGTCCGCCTCCTGGCGGCTGCGGGCGGCATCGCGCAGTCCCGCGTAGGCCTCGCCGGGCTTCATGGCGCCGTAGGCCTCGCGCACGGCCTCGGGCGTGAGGCTGGAGGTCCAGAAGCGCTGCACGGGCTTGGTGCAGCCCGCCAGGCGGTACACCAGGTCGAAGATCAGCTCGCCCTCGCGCCCGGCGTCCGTGGCGTTCACCACCTCGGTGATGTCCTCGCGGTTCAGCAGCCGGGCCACCACGTCGAACTGCTCTTTCGTCTGCGGGATGGGTGCGTAGCGGAAGGCCTCGGGGAAGATGGGCAGCCGGTCCCAGCGCCAGGGCTTCCAGGCCGGATCGTAGCCCTCGGGGTTCAGGGCCTCCACCAGGTGCCCCACGCACCAGGTCACCACGAGGCCGTTCCCCTCGATGAGGCTCCGGCCCCGCCCGGGCAGGCCCAGGGCCTCCGCCAGGGCGCGGCCCATGCTCGGCTTCTCGGCGATGATCAGACGCAAGGGGGCTCCAGGAGCGGGTTCCATTGTAGGGGGCCCGGGAGCGTCCGTCCGGCCTCCGGTGGCCCTCTACCGGGCCAGGACCTCGGCCAGCATGGCCCGCAGGGCCGGCAGGACCTCGGCCTCGAACCAGGGATGGCGCCGCAGCCAGAGGGTGTTCCGGGGGCTCGGGTGCGGGAGGGGGACGAGCCGGGGCCAGGGATCCCGCCAGGCCCTCACCAGGTCCGTCAGGGAGCCCGCGGCCGCGCCGAAGTGGTACCGCTGCGCGTACTGCCCAAGGACCAGCGTGGTCTCCAGGCGCGGCAGTCCCTCCAGGAGCCGCGCCCGCCAGGCGGCGGCGCATTCGGGCCGGGGCGGCAGGTCCCCGGACTTTCCGGTGCCGGGGTAGCAGAATCCCATGGGGAGGATCGCCACCTTCCGGGGATCGTAGAATACTTCCGGATGCATCCCGAGCCACTCGCGCAGGCGGCGGCCGCTGGCATCGTCGAAGGGCACGCCCGACTGGTGTACCCGCCTCCCCGGCGCCTGGCCCGCGATCAGGATCCGGGCCTCGGGGTGGAACTGCAGGATGGGGTTCGGTCCCAGCGGCAGGTCCGCGCAGCGGGTGCAGGCGCGGACTTCGGCGAGGAGCGAGGCGTGGATGCCCATGCGGGCCCGGGCTCCGCCGGCCTACAGGCCCAGCGCCTTGGGCAGGCGCGGGCTGGAGATGAGGTCCACGAATGCGGCCCAGCGGCGGGCGGGATCGGCCTCGGTGCCGCCCTGGCGCTCCACCCAGCCCCGCACCAGGTGCTCGCCCAGGTTGTAGTTGATGACGTAGCTGCGGTAGGCGTCGATGAAGCGCAGGCGCTGGGCCGCCTGCTCCGGCGTCCGCAGGGAGTAGCGGACCAGGAAGGCCTCGGCCTCCTCGCGGCTGAGGCGGCCGTCGAGGTAGCCCCGGGCGGCTTCGTTGTCGGCGAAGGCCAGGAGCTTCATCTCCGCCTGCACCCGGGCCCAGCGCTCCGCTTCCAGGGGGTCGAGGCCCGCCAAGGGGAAGAGCACGTCGCGCTCGAAGGCCAGCCGTTCCCCACCGGGGAAGGCCACCTCGATGCCGAAGTTGGCGGTGCCTTCCGCGATGAGGGACTGGGGCGAGAAGAGCGGATAGATGGAGAACTCCACCCAGCCCCGGCCCCCGGGCGGCCCCTGGGCGAAGCGCTGCTCCAGCAGGGCGTTGTAGACGTGGTGGCCGGGGTAGCCCTCGTGGGCGGCCAGGTCCAGGGCCCGGTCCATGGCGATGGGCAGGTCCAGGTTCACCTGGATCACCGAGGTGCCGCCCCCCTGGTACCAGTTGTAGGCGGACCAGGCCTTGTCCCGCACATACTCCACGCGGAAGTGGTCCGAGGCCGGCAGCGTGGCGTGGCGGCGCGTGCGCTCGCGGGCCTCGGCGATGGCGGCCTGGAAGACCGCGTCCACCCGGTCCGGCGGAAGGAGCACCCGCTCCCGGGCCGCCTGGTAGCGGTCCTGGACCGGCCCGCGGCCCTCCAGGAGCCCGTCCAGCCGCGCCAGGGCGGCCTCGAAGGTGGCCTCCGGCGTGTGGGGCGGCCGGACCTGGTACAGGGCCTCGGCCTCGTCGTCGAAGCGGAAGCGCTGGCCGTCCAGGCGGGCCAGGTGCGCCGCCACGGCCCCCAGCTGCCCCAGGAGGTAGTCGCGCCGGGGCGCCTCGCCCGGCGGAACGCCGGCCGCGGCCACGCCATCCAGAATGCGCCCGGCCTCCGCCCTCAGGGCGGGAAGGGGCCGCGGATCCCCGGCCTCCGCCTCGGCCTTCCACTCCAGGGGCCCGTAGTAGGCATCCACGAAATCGGCGTCATGGCGGCCCACCGCCAGCACCAGCCTCACGTAGTCCGTCGCCCACCCTGAAAGCGCCATGCCAGTCGAGGCCTCCCACCCTTCGACTGTACCCGGGCCGGCGTCATTTCCCGAGGTAGCGCTTCACGTCCTCGACCCCGGGGCCCACGGCGCTCACCGCATCCCGGAGCTTCTCGCGGGAGACGCTGAAGTAGATGGCCCAGTCCAGCAGGTCGTGGGGATCCTCGACGCGGATCTGCTCCTGGTCTTCGGAGGAGGGGACGTTCAGGTGGTCGTGCACGGCAACTCCTGGCGCGGGAACCGGGACCTGGGCCCCGACGCATGTTCCTACGCCTAAATGCTAGGCCGGGCCCCCGCGGGAAGCCGCCTTTCCCCCCGAACGGTCGTTTTCCCCCGCCGAACGGTATCAGATCCGCGCGGCCGATCGGCCGGCTTCCACCGCTCCGCCCTTGGCGCGGGCCAGGCGCGAATCATAGAGTCGGGTCAGGTACTCCATGAGCACCCACTCGCATTCCCGGTGGTCGGTCCTGAGCAGGCGGTTGAGGTGCATGTGCGCCAGGCTCCCGGCGATCCGGGCCAGGTCCTCCCGCACCAGGCCCCGGCCCCAGGCCTCCCGGATCCGCGCCAGGCCCTCAGAGCCCGGGGCATCCGAGGCCGCCGGCTGGGCCAGCGCCGCCTCCAGGTCCTTCCTCAGCTTCCGGTAGGCCGCCCCCATCTGCACGGCCCCGGCCCCCTCGTCCCCGAACTCCCTCCGCAGGCCGTCCCGGGTGGCCTGGGCCAGGTCCTTCCGCTCCCGCAGGTCCAGCCCCAGGGCCGTCCAGATGGCGTCCGTCTCCTTCAGGCCCGCCCGCCAGCGGTCCTCGTGGGTGGCCCCGGAGGCCAGGCGGTCCAGGACCCGGTGGCTGTCCTCGGAGAACCAGGCCTCGGCCAGGGCGAATCCCGCGGCGCCGCCGTAGCGCTCCAGCTCGGGCTCGAAGGTGTCCACCTGCCACCGCCAGAGGAGGCCCTGGACCAGGTGGCGCTCCAGGTGCCGGTGGACCAGGGGGAGCAGGTCGCCCAGGAGCCGCGACGGAATCCCGTGGAAGCGCAGCCGGAGGTGGGGCTCGGGGTCGTGGTAGCGGACGAAATGCCAGCGGTCCCAGTAGCCCTGCGCCTGGGTCCAGCGCAGGAGGGGCTCCAGCTCCACCAGGAGCCGGTCCGCACTGGCAGGCCCGCAGTAGAGCTTCAGATACAGCCACTCGGAGCCCGGGGCGTGGGCCCGGACCTCCCGGGACGCGGGCTCCGGGAGGCGCAGGGGGGCCGCCGCGGGCCTGGCGGCCCCCGTCTCGAACGGGATGACCAGCTCGTGGGCGAAGCCCCCTTCCGGCGCCGTCACGGGGGCCTGGCCCGGATCCGGGAAGCACTCCGTGAGGATGAACGAAGGCCGGCGGGCCACCAGGTGGTGCAGGGCCTCCACCCACAGGACGCGGTCCAGGTCCACGAGCAGGGTGTTGTCCGCATCCGTGAGGGTGACGAACCGGGGCAGGCCGCGGTGTTCCCGCAGGGCCTGGAAGGCCGCCCAGGCATCCCCCCCGCCCGCCTTCAGCTCGTCGGCGCCGATGCGCCAGCGGGCCTTGCAGAGCACATGGCGCCCGCGGGTCACCCGCGGCAGGAAGGGCAGGTCCTCCAGGGCCCCCCAGGACCAGCCGCCGGACCGCCCGTCCTGGTCCTGCAGGTGGGCGAGGAAGCGGTAGACCACCGGTCCCCGGCCGAAGTTGTGGGCGGAGGAAAGACGGGGGACCACCTCGCGCCCCAGGCGCCGGGAGGCCAGCACGACGCGGCCCTCCCGCACGGTCACCAGCAGGTCCTGCGGGAGGATCGTCTGCTCGTGGGCCGTGCCGGGGGTGGCCAGGAAGGGGATCTCGTACTGGCGCAGGGCGGGCCGCGCCAGGATGTTGCCCATGCGCCCCTCGGGCACGTGCACCACCTCGGCGAACACCGCCTCCGGGCGGGCCGCCTCCTCCTTGCGGAGGTGGGCCCGGAGCGCCGCGCCCAGAGCCTCGTCGCCGGAGGCGAACCGGCCCAGCCAGCGGGCCGCCGTGGGCCCCGAATACTGCTCCATCCAGAAGGTGAAGCCGCCCTCGTCCAGGGCCTCGGCATCCGGAGCGGAAAGGCTGGCCAGGGCGGCGAAGGCCGGCGGGAAGGCCGGCAGGTTCCGCGGAGTCAGCGCCGCCACGTCCGCATCCGTCAGCTCCCAGGCCTGGTGGCCCTGCCACCGCGGGATCTGCCCCATGAGGAAGCGGTCGCGGTCGGTGAGCGCCTGGGGGCGGACCGGGACCGGAAGCGTCAGGTCCTCGAGCAGGGGGGAACCGTACGAAGGGATCCCGTCGAAGCCGAGGCCGCTCTCCTCGTCCAGCACCTCCAGCAGGGGCATCCAGCGCACCCCGAAGCGCTCCGTGAAGGCCGCGCGGAACCGGGCCAGAGGCCCGTCGGCGGGGGGCGCGGGCGTCAGGCGGCGGAGCGTCTCCACGCCTTCCTCCAGCGCCCTGCGCACGACGGGGGACAGGGCCAGGTCCGCCGCCGGGCGGAAGAGATCCACCTGGAGGACATCCCGGGTTCCCGCCGGGGCCTCGAGCTTCGCGAGGGCGGGCGCCTGGTCCGCGTAGCCCCCGGGGCGGGCGCCGAGGGGGGCCTCCCGGAGGCCCTCCAGCTCCCGGGCGAGGGCCGCCAGGGGCGCGGCCAGGCCGTCCGTGAGCGGGTGGGACCGGAGGGCGGCGATCACGTGGCCCAGGGGATCGGCGCCCGTCAGGGGGGGGTGCAGGTCCGAGCGGAGCACCTGGGCCGCCACGAGCCGCTCCAGGAAGGCCTGGGCCTCCCCGGGATCCACCTCCTGATGGCGGGCCAGGCGGGCGGCGAGGTTCCCCAGGCGCAGGCCCGTCTGGGCCTGCTGGAGGGTGAAGTCCAGGTGGGGCGTGGCCTCCACCGCCTCGAGGTGGTAGGTCCGCCCCTGGCCGCCCGGGTTGCGGGCCTCGAGGTAGCGGTGCCAGCCGCCGCAGGCGTGGAGGCTGGTGTTGGCGTGGTACCGGACCATGGCGCGCACCTCCGGCGCCTGTTCCAGCCGGTCCACCAGGGCCTCCAGCACACCCCAGTCCAGGCGCACGGCCTTCCGGCTGGCCTGCCAGGACCCCACCGACAGCCGGCTCGCCGCGCCCCAGGCCCCGAGAGACACGCCTGCGAAGAGGCCGAAGGGCGTGCAGCGGCTGCTCATGCGGCTGAAGTACTTCACCAGGGATCGCTCCACGCCGCGGGCCGCGGCCTCGTCCAGGGTTCCCGCCAGCCAGGCGTCCAGGCGCGAGGCCAGGTCCGGCGAGGCGAGCGCCACCGCCTCGCGGACGGTCTCGCGGCGGGCCAGGCCCCGGAGCGTCTCGCGCAGGGCCTCCCGGTCCGCCTCCAGGCGGGTTCCGGAGAGCCGCTCGCCCAGGGCCTCCAGCCATGTGGGGGGGCGGCGTGAGAGCGCGTCCAGAGGCAGGGCCGGGCTGCGGAGCACGAAGAAATCAGCGGTTCGGCATTCGGGTGGAGGAAGCATGAAGGGGGCTTTCCCGGAGACAGGCGCCTCCAGGGAACCACCCGGAGCCACCGAAGGGGCGAGGATCCGCTGAACGGTGGCATCCGGGGGGTCGAACGGTTGAACTGTGTTTTCATACCGTTCATGGAAAGCGGTTGGTTTCCGTTCGAGCCGGACTCACAAACAGGGTCGCGCCCCGTGGCGCCACCTTGGAGCTCCCGTGACCACCACCCTCTCCTTCCGCAAAGAATCCATCCAGCAGTCCAGCCGCGAGAGCGAAGCGCTGAGCCGCCAGGTCCTCGAACGCACCGATGCCACGAGTCCGAAGCATGCCCGTGAGCAGCGGCCGATCACCATCACCACCTCCCTCACGACGATCTGATGCCGGCCCTAGTGGGCTCGTCGAATCCGGGACAGGGGGGGTCGTGGGTTCGGCGAGCCGCTTGGGTTCATGGTTTCCCTTGGCCCGGAATTGGCGGGTCATCGGAATCTGCTACGCGCTGTGGGTCCTATTCGTTCTGTATGACCACTGGATATCCCATCGCGTCGGATCCGGATGGTGGCTGGCCAGCGCCTTTTCCTCTCCGCTTGCGCATATTGGCGCCTTCGCCTTCCTGGCCCCCCTGCCCTGGATCCTCCCCCGCCGGCTCCCTTCACCCTGGAACTTCATCCTGGGGTTCGTCCTCTCGGTGCTCACCTGTGAATCCGCTTCCGCCCTGCTTCCGGTCCTCGACGCTTGGATCCTCACCCGGGGCGGAGTCCAGTTCAACCTCGGCAAGCTCGTCCAGCTCTACACCTCCCTCGTGGGGCCGGCCATGATGATCGTCGGAGGCCTTGTCGCGGCGCGGGCCCACTCGGAGGAACTCCGGGTGGCCTCGGAGGCCGAGGCCCTGGTGGCCAAGAACCGCCTGCTCCAGGGGCAGGTGCATCCCCACGTGCTGTTCAACGCGCTGAACGGCCTGGCGGAACTCGTCCACAAGGACCCGAAGGCCGCCGAGGATGCCATCCGCCACCTGTCGGACCTGCTCCGGCGCCTCCTGCGGGCCTCGGAGCACCTGAGCCTGCCCCTCTGGGAGGAGCGGAAGATCGTGGCGGACTACCTGGCCCTGGAGGCCATCCGGCTGGGCGACCGGCTCCGGATCCGCTGGGAGTGGGACGAGGCCCTGGATGACATCGAGGTGCCCCCCCTGCTCCTGCAGCCCCTGGTGGAGAACGCCATCAAGCACGGCATCGCGCCCAGCATCCCGGGCGGCGAGGTGGTCATCCGGGCCCGGAGCGAGGGAGGGATGATCCGCCTGGAGGTCTGGAACTCCGGGGCGCCCTTCCGGGAGAGGGGCGGCGCCGGCGGCATCGGCATCCGGAACCTGCGCTCCCGGCTGACCCTGCATTTCGGTTCGGCGGCCGAGCTGCAGCTGGGGCCTTCGGACCAGGGCACCCTCGCCTGCATCCGGTTCGAGGCAACCCAAGTAGACTTCCTGCATGAAGCCATTGCAGGCCCTGGTCGTTGATGACGAACCCCTGGCGCGGGAGCGGCTCTCCCGCCTCCTGAAGGAAGCGGGCTGCACCGTCGCCGGCGAGCTGGGGGACGGCGTGGCCCTGCTGCAGTGGCTCAAGGAGCCGGGCCGGGAGCTGGCCGAGACGGACGTCATCTTCCTGGACATCCAGATGCCCGGGCTCAGCGGGATGGAGGTGCTGGCCGAGGCCGCCGGCGGACCACCCGTGGTCTTCGTGACGGCCTACTCCTCCTACGCCGTGCAGGCCTTCGAGCTGGCCGCCGTGGACTACCTGCTGAAGCCCGTGTTCGCGGACCGGCTCGCCAAGTGCCTCCAGCGCCTCCAGGACCGGCTGGTGCGGCCCCTCAGCCCCGCGGAGCTGAAGACCCTCCTGCCCCCTCCAGTCCGGTTCCCCATCAAGGCCGGGGACGGCGAGGTCTACATGGACCTGGACCTGGTGACCCACTTCGAGCTGGTGGACGAGCATGTGTGGGCCTGCCGGGGGCAGAACCGCTACCTCACGCGCTGGATCAGCCTGGCGGAGGTGGAGCAGGCCTTCCCGGACGACGGCATGCTCCGGATCCAGCGCCACCTGCTGCTGCGCCCGCAGACGGTGAAGGGGATCCGCCCCGCCTCCGTGGGGCGCATCAAGGTGCTGGTGGCTCCCGCGGTGGAGCTCACCGTCAGCCGCGCCATGACGCCGAAGGCCAAGGAGTGCATCCGGGCCGGCACATCCTGAGGGGGCCGGCCTTGGCGGAACGCAGAGACCGGGACATCCGGATCCGGGGGGCGGAAACCCACAACCTGAAGGGATTCGACGTACGGATCCCCCGGCGGAGCCTCACGGTCATCACCGGCGTCTCCGGATCCGGCAAGTCCTCCCTCGCCTTCGACACCCTCTTCCGCGAAGGCCAGCGCCGGTTCCTGGAGACGCTGCCCTCCTTCGCCCGCCAGTTCGTGGGCGGCCTCGCGCGCCCGGCGGTGCGGGGCCTCGAAGGCCTCGGCCCCGCCGTGGCCGTGGGCCAGCGCCCCTCCCTCTCGAACCCCCGCTCCACGGTGGGCACGCTCACGGAGGGCTGGGACCTCCTGCGCCTGCTCTTCGCCCGGCTGGGCTCGGCGCCGGAGGGCGTCCATCCCACCCGGGGGCTCTTCTCCTTCAACGGCGAGGAGGGGGCCTGCCCCCGGTGCCAGGGCCTCGGCGTGGAGGACCGCCTGGATCCGGACCTGCTGGTGGCCGACCCCGCCAGGTCCCTGCGCGAGGGCGCCCTGCGGGTCAGCACGCCCGGCGGCTACCTCATGTACTCCCAGGTGACCCTCCCGGTGCTCGACGACGTGCTCCGCGCCCACGGCGGCTCCGTGGACATCCCCTGGCGCGACCTCACCGATGAGGCCCGCCAGGTCGTGCTCCACGGGTCGGATCGGCTGAAGGTCCCCTACGGCAAGCACCCCCTCGAGTCCCGCCTGAAGTGGACGGGCATCACCGCCCGCCCCCGCCAGGAGGGCTTCTACCGCGGGCTCCTGCCGGTCATGGAGGAGATCCTCCGGGGCAAGCGCAACGACTCCATCCTCCGCTTCGTCCGCAGCGCCCCCTGCCCGGCCTGCCAGGGCGCCCGCCTGCGCCCGGAGGCCCTCGCCGTGACCTGGCAGGGGCGGCGCATCGTGGACCTCGCCGCCCTGACGGTGAAGGACCTGCGCGCCACGCTGGCCTCCGCGCAGGTCCCACCCCGGGAAGCGGCCGTCCTCGAACCCATCCGGGCGGGCCTCCTGGCCCGCTGCGACCTGATGGTGGACCTCGGCCTGGGCTACCTGGCCCTCGACCGGCCCGCCCCGAGCCTCTCCCGCGGCGAGGCCCAGCGGCTGCGGCTCATCGGCCTCGCGCTGGGCGAGCTGCGCGGCCTGCTGGTCGTCCTGGACGAGCCCTCCGCCGGCCTCCACCCCAGCGAGGTGGGCCGCCTGGTCCAGGTGCTGAAGCGCCTCCGGGACCAGGGCCAGACCGTGGTGGTGGTGGAGCACGACGCCCTCATCGCCCGTTCCGCGGACTGGCTCATCGACCTGGGGCCCGGCCCCGGGCGCGAGGGCGGACAACTGCTCTGGAGCGGCCCCCCGGCGGATCTGCTCGCGAGGGAGCTGACGGATGACGCCACACCCACCCAGCGCTGGCTGGCGGGAGCCTTGGCGGAGGCTCCGCGGATGCCCCGGCCCCTGCGGAGCCGCCTGCGCCTGGAGGACCTGGCCCGCCACAACCTCCAGAACGTGCGCGTGGACCTGCACGAAGGCTGCCTCAACGTCCTGTGCGGCGTCTCCGGCGCGGGCAAGACCTCCCTCCTCGAGGAGGCCGTGGCGCGCCTCCGGGAGGGCCGGGCGCCCGGTTCGCCCTTCCGCCGCATCGTCGCGGTGGACGCGGATCCCATCGGCCGCACGCCCCGCTCCAACGCCGCCACCTACACGGGGGCCTTCGACCTCCTCCGGGATCTCTTCGCCGCCTCTCCGGAGGCGAAGCGGCGCGGTTTCGGCAAGGGGCACTTCTCCTTCAACACCGCCGGAGGCCGCTGCGAGGCCTGCGAAGGCGCGGGGGTCCAGGAAGTGGGCATGCGCTACCTCGGCACCGTGGACCAGGTCTGCGAGACCTGCGGGGGGCGGCGCTTCCATCCCGAGGTGCTGGAGGTGAAGGTCCGGGACCGGAGCATCGCGGACCTCCTGGAGGGCAGCGTGGCGGAGGCCCTCGGCTGCTTCGCAGACCAGCCGCGGCTGCGGCGCATCCTGGACGCCCTGCGGGACGTGGGCCTGGGCTACCTGCCCCTGGGCCAGCCCGCCACCACGCTCTCCGGCGGCGAGGCCCAGCGCGTGAAGCTGGCCGCCGAGCTGGCCAGGGCCTCGGCCGGACCCGCCCTCATCGCCCTGGACGAGCCCACCACGGGTCTCCACGCCGCGGACGTGAAGGTGCTCCTGGCGGCCTGGGACCATCTGCTGGGGGCCGGGCACACCCTGCTGGCGGTGGACAACGACCTGGACGTGGTGCGCCACGCGGACCACGTGGTGGAGCTGGGTCCCGGCAGCGGCCCCGAAGGCGGGCGCGTGGTGGTGGAGGGCACTCCCGCAGACCTGGCCGCCCGCCGGGAGTCCCTCACGGGCGCGGCGCTGCGGGCCGTCCCGGAGCCTCCGGCCCCGCCCTTCCATCCCTCCGAGCCGCCGCCCATCGAGCTCCTGGGCGTCCGCACCCACAACCTCCAGGGGTTTGACGTCACCCTGCCCGCCCAGGGCTTCACGGTGGTCACGGGGCCCTCGGGCTCCGGCAAGTCCTCCCTGGTCTTCGACACCCTCCTGGCCGAGGCCCAGAACCGGTTCGCGGACCTGGTCTCCCCCTGGGCCCGGCGCCTGCTCCCCCGGCGGGGCGGCGCCGACCTGGAGGCGGCCCGGGGGCTCCAGGCGACCCTCTCCGTGCCGCCCCACGCGGGCCGCCGGAATCCCCGCTCCACCCTGGCCACGGCCACCGAGCTGGAGGAGCGCCTGCGGCTCCTGTGGGCCCGGGCGGGCGAACGTCCCTGCCCAGCCTGCGGAAGGCCCGCGGTGGGGGAGCACTGCCCCGGCGGCCACCTCCTCCCGGCGCTCTGGGCCTGGGACTTCTCGCCCCGCTCCGAGCAGGGGGCCTGCCCGCGCTGCCGGGGCCTGGGCTTCCTCCAGCGCTGCGATCCCGAGCGCCTGGTGAGCCATCCCGACCGGCCCCTGGAGGGCGGGGCCATGGACGGCACCCGCTTCGGCGCCTACCTGGGCGAGGCGGACGGCCAGTTCGTGGCCACCCTCCGGCACGTGGCGGCCCAGGCGGGCCTGGACCTCAGCCGCCCCTGGCGCGAGCTCGGCCCGGCGGAGCGGGAGCTGGCCATGCGCGGCACGGGGGACACCGTGCACGAGGTGGCCTGGCGCTACCGGCGCGGCAAGGCGGAGGGCGTGCACCTGCTGAAAACCCCCTGGCCCGGCTACGCCACCCTCGTGGAGCGGGAGTACGGGCGGATCCACGCCGATCCCAGGGGTGAGGAGCTGGAGGCCCTCATGATGGACCTGCCCTGCCCGGACTGCGGCGGGGAGCGCCTGCGGGAGGCGGCCCGCGCCGTGCGGTTCGACGGACTCCGCCTCCCGGAGCTGATGACCCGCCCCGTCGAAGCCGCGCTCGCCGCCTTCGAAAAGCTGGACGGCCGCCTTCCCCCGCGGACCCTCGCCCTCACCGAGGACCTCCGCCGGGACATCCTCGATCGCCTCCACGCGCTTTCCGAGGCGGGGCTCGGCTACCTGGCCCTCCAGCGGGAGATGGCCAGCCTCTCCGGCGGAGAGGCCCAGCGCGTGCGTCTCGCGGCGGCCCTGGGCGGCAGCCTCGTGGGCGTCACCTACGTGCTGGACGAGCCCACCCAGGGGCTCCACCCCCGGGACGTGGACCGGCTCGGAGGCGTGCTCCGGCGCCTGGCGGACGCAGGCAACGCCGTGGTCCTCGTGGAGCACGACCGCTCCCTCATCGCCGCGGCTGACCACGTGATCGAGCTGGGCCCCGGCGCCGGTCCCGAGGGCGGGCGCCTCGTGACCCAGGGCCCGCCCGGCGAGCTGGCGGAACAGCCCGACTCGCGGACCGGGGCGCTGTTCCGGCGGTCTCCTGGCGTGGGGACGGGACAGCCATGGGCAGGTCGTCCGGGAGTCCGGGTGCGGGGGGCCCACCTCCACAACCTCCAGGGCCTCGATGTCACCTTCCCCGCTGGCGTCCTGGTGGCAGTCACCGGCGTCTCCGGGAGCGGGAAGTCCAGCCTCGTGCGGGAGGTGCTGGGGGCCTCCCTCCGGAACCAAGTGCAGGGCCGCGGCCCCGTGGGCTGCGCCGGGATCGACGTGCAGGCGGACATCCGGCAGGTCCTCTCCGCGGACCAGGCGGCCCCGGGACTCGCCTGGAACAGCACCGTCCTCACCCTCGCGGGCCTCGGAGACCCCCTGCGCAGGCGGTTCGCCGCGACCCCCCAGGCCAAGGCGTCGAAGCTGACGGCGAAGCACTTCTCCACCGCCGCACCCGGCGGCCGCTGCGAGGCCTGCGAAGGCCGCGGCGTCCTCACCGTGGCCATGGACCTCCTGCCGGACGTCGTCGTGGGCTGCGAGACCTGTCAGGGGCGGCGCTTCAAACCCGAGGTGCTGGCCTGCCGGCTGGAGGGCCGCAACATTGCGGGCCTGCTGGAGGCCAGCGTGGCCGAGCTGGCCGCGGTCTTTGCCAAGGACGCCCGGCTTTCCGGACCCCTGAGGGCCCTGGAGGAGATCGGGCTCGGCTACCTCCGCCTGGGCCAGGAAGGCAGCGCCCTGTCCGAGGGCGAGCGCCAGCGGCTCCGCCTCGCCGGCCTGCTGGCGGCGCCTCCGGAGAGATGGGCCGCCCTCCTCATGGACGAGCCCACCCGCGGCCTGGGCTTCGAGGACGTGGACCGGCTGGCCGCGGCCCTGCGGCGCCTCGCGGCGGATGGCCACCTCGTCGTCGCCGTGGAGCATGACCTGGATTTCATCGCCCAGAGCGACTGGGTCATCGACCTTGGCCCCGAAGGCGGTTCCGGCGGCGGCCGGATCATCGCAGAGGGCCCGCCGGAGGCTCTGCGCGCCTGTCCGGTCTCCCACACGGGGCGGGCCCTGGCGGCGCGGATCGACTGAGCCAGCCTCACTCGAAGCCGGGAAGGGCCTCCAGGTCCGCAGCCTCCCGGGCGGGCGTGGTGCAGCCCGCGAGGGTGATGACGATGGTCAGGAACTGGACGAGGATGACCAGGGCCACGCAGGCGGTCCAGCCGCCGAAGCGCCAAAGGTAGCTTGGCAGCTCACCGCCGACGCAGCCGCCGATGTAGTAGAAGGTCACGTAGAGGCCCACGGCCAGGGCCTTGTTCTGTCGCGCCGCCACGCCCAGGTAGCTGGCGGTGGCCGCCTGGGCCACGAACACGCCGGTGCAGCAGAGGGCCAGGCCAACCACCACCATCCAGAGGCTCGGCGCCAGCGTGAGCAGCATGCCCCCCATGCCCGCGCCCATGGCCAGCACCATGGCCGTCCGGTGGCCGTAGCGGTCGATGACGTGGCCGGCGTAGGGCGTGATGACCGCGCCGACCAGGTAGGTGAAGAACAGGGAGCCAAGGGCCAGGGGCCCCAGGCGGAAGGGCTCGCCCGCCAGGTGGAAGGTCACGTAGGTGAAGCTGGCGATGAGGGTGAACAGCACGCCGAAGCCCACGGCGTAGGCCGCGCGGAGCCGGGGGTTGCGCAGGTGCGCCACCGCGCCGGCGAAGGGGGATTCCCCCTGCACGCGGCCCGTGAAGCGGCGTTCCCGGGGCAGCCAGGCCTGGAGCACGAGGGCCGAGGCCGCGCCCATGAGGCCGATGACCACGAAGGACCAGCGCCAATGCCAATGGGAGACGATGAGGCCCGTGGTCATGCGACCCACGAACCCGCCGATGACCGAGCCCGTGACGTACATGGCCATGGCGCGGCCCGCGCCGCCCCCGGCCCACTCCTCCTGCACATAGGCCACAGTCACGGCGAAGACGCCGGGCGTGAAGACGCCCTGGAGGAAGCGCCAGAAGACCAGGGCCGGGAGCCCGGTGGCCGTGGCGTTCAGCAGGGTGGCCAGGGCCAGCAGGCTGGCGGAGGCGACGATGACGCGCTTCCGCCCCAGCCGGTCCGCCACGATGCCCACCAGGGGGGCCGCCAGGGCCACGCCCAGGGTGGAGGCCGTGAGCGTGAGGCTCACCGCCGCCTTGCTGGTCTGGAAGAGCCGCTCCAGCATGGGCAGGAGAGGCTGGGTGGCGTAGAGGCCCAGGAAGGCGCAGAAGCCCGCGAAGGTCACGGCCAGGGTGCGGCGGCCCTCCGCGCCCTGGAGGTCCGGTTCCGGAACGGGAGTCGGGGAGAGGTCGCCTTCATGCATGCCTTCATTGTCGGAGCCATGAAATCCAATGAAAAATATCTATTCGAGTGCTATTTGATATTCAGGAGATATTAATGGAACTCCGGCTGCTGCGCTATTTCACCGTCGTCGCCGAAGAGCTGCACTTCAGCCGGGCCGCGGCCCGCCTCCACATGGCCCAGCCGCCCCTGAGCCAGCAGATCAAGCGCCTGGAGGAGGAGCTCGGCGTGCAGTTGCTGGCCCGTACCCGGCGCCGGGTGGAGCTGACGGGCCCCGGCCGCCTCTTCCTCGCTTCCGCCCGGGAGATCCTGGCCCAGGTGGACCGGGCCGTCCTCCAGGCCCAGCGCGCGGCCCGGGGCGAGGCGGGCGAGATCGCCATCGGCCTGGTCAGCTCCGCCTCCTACGAGGACTCGCTGCCCCGGGTGCTCAGGGCCTACCGGGAGCGGTACCCCGCCGTGGCCATCACGCTGCACGAGATGAGCAGCGGCGAGCAGGTGGACGCGCTCCGGGAGGGCCGGATCCAGGCGGGCTTCCTCCGCCCGCCCCTGCACGAGCCGGGCATCACCACCACCACGGTGCTCCGGGAGCCGCTGGTGGCGGTGCTGCCCGCGGATCACCGGCTGGCCGGGCGGCGGCGGATCCCCCTGGCCGCCCTGGCGGAGGATCCGTTCATCATGATCCCCCGCAGCCACGGCCTGGGGATCCTGGACCTGGTGATGGGCGCCTGCCTGGCCGCCGGATTCGCGCCCCGCATCGCCCAGGAGGCCAAGGAGATCCAGACCGTGGTGGGCTTCGTGGCCGCCGGCTTCGGCGTCTCCCTCCTGCCCGGCACCGTGCGCCGCCTGGCCCACGGCGGCGTGGCCTATGTCCCCCTGGCCCCGCCCCAGGTGCTCATCGAGATCGCCGCCGCCCACCGGAGCGGCGACGCCTCCCCGCTCCTGGCGGCCTTTCTGGCCGTCCTCCGGGAGTCGGTTCGGGTCCCCGGGGCTACTCCTCCAGGAAGCGCACAAACTCGGTCAGCGGCGCGCGCTCGGTGACGAGGCTGTTCTCCAAGGCCTCGGGATCCGCATGGCCCAGGGCCATGCCGCAGACCAGCATCTGGCCGGGCTCGAAGGCCAGCTCCTCGGCGATGACGCGGTGGAACTGGGTGAAGGCGGCCTGCGGGCAGGTGTGCAGGCCCCGGGCGCGGGCGGCCACCATGATGTTCTCCAGGAACATGCCGTAGTCCAGCCAGCTGCCCAGCTGCATGCGGCGGTCGATGCTGAAGATCAGGCCCACGGGCGCGTCGAAGAACCGGTAGTTGCGGCCGTGCTGGTCGTGCATCCGTGCCTTGTCGCCCTTGGCGATGCCCAGGAGGCCGTAGAGGTCCCAGCCCACCTTGCGGCGGCGATCGAGGTAGGGTGACGCCCACTCCTTGGGGTAGTAGTCGTACTCCTGCTCGTGCGAAGCCAGCTCGAGGGGGTCCTCGTAGATGGCGGCAATGCGGTCCGTGAGGCGCCTCAGGGCCGCGCCCGTGAGCACGTGCACCTGCCAGGGCTGGGTGTTGGTGCCCGAGGGCGCCCGCGAGGCCACCCGCAGGATGGCCTCCACCGTCTCCCGCGGCACGGGCGTGGGCAGGAAGGCGCGCATGGAGCGGCGGCTCATGATGGCTTCGTCCACGGCAGCGGTGGCGGCTTCACTGGGCGTGTCGTACAGGTTCACAGGTCGATCCTTTCAAGGCGGGCGGACGCCGGACGGAACGTGGGGCTGGGCCCCATTCTGACCCGGCCCAGGATCAGCCGGACAGGGCTTCGGAGGCCCCGGGCCGCCGGCGGAACAGGTCCAGCGACCCCATCACGGCCCCGAGCACGATGAGCACCATGGCACCCAGGGAGACGGCGGAGAGGCGCCGCCCGCCCCAGAGCACGAGGTTGAGGGTGGACAGCAGGGGCGTGAGGTAGGCCAGGGCCCCGATGACGCGGGAGTCCCCCCGCTTCAGGGCCGCGTCCCAGGTGTAGAACGCCGCACCCATGGGGCCCAGGCCCAGGAGTATGAGGAAGGCCCAGTCCTTCCCCGTGAGCGTGGGCATCGGGACGCCGGTGGCCGCGGTGTCCAGCGCGAAGAGCGCCAGGGAGAGGAGGCCCGAGGCCAGGCAGAACCCGCCCACGGCGCCGGTCGGGAAGGGCCGGACCCGCTTGGTGAGCAGCGAGTAGCTGGACCAGGTGAGGGCCGCGCCCAGGGCCAGCAGGTAGCCGGGCAGGTTCACGGTCTGGAGGGTGAGCTGCCCGCCGCTGAGGACGAGGGCCGCTCCCGCCAGGCCCAGCAGGGACCCTGCCACATGGTGGACCGTCAGCCGGCACCCGCGCAGGTAGACGGGAGAGAGGACGACGATGAGCAGGGGCCAGAGGTACTGGAGGAGGTTCACTTCCACGGCCGGGGCGAACCGGAAGGCCGCGAAGAGCAGCGCGTGGTAGCCGAAGATGCCCCCGATGCCGATGGCCAGCGTGCCCAGGGGCACCCTCCAGTCCCTGACACGGACCAATCCCACCAGGCCGCCCGCCACCAGGGCGATGCCCACGGACAGGAAGGGCGGCAGGTGCCCCATGCGCGACCCGAGCACGGCCAGGGTGCTCCAGATGAGGATGCTGATGAGCGAGAGGACCACGGCCGCCATCCGGAGATGATATCGGCCCGCCTCCCGGGGCACGGTCTTCTGGCTCCTGGGCCGGTCCTCAGCGCAGCCCGTGCCGGGCCTTGAAGACGGGCCACTCGGCCTTGAGGCGGATGAAGGCCTCCACGTCCGCGCAGCGGAGGAAGGGGTTGGCCTCCCGCTCCCAGGCCAGGGTGGAGCTGGGCCGGGCGCCGTAGTCATGGCCGGGCCAGATGGTGGCGTGGTCCGGCCACTCCCGCAGCAGGCGGTGGAGGCTGTCCCACTCCGTGCGGGCGTCCCGGTCGTCCGCGGTGCCGCCCACCTTGCCCACGAAGAGGAGGTCGCCGGTGATCCCCGCGGCCATGCCGCCGGGCAGACCCTCCACCAGGAAGGCCAAGTGGTCCGGGCAGTGGCCGGGCACGTGCCACACCCCCAGCCGCCAGGCGCCGAAGGGGACGCGCTCGCCATCCTTCAGCACGCGGTCCAGGGGGCCGGGGTGGCCGGGCCCGCCCAGGACGGGAGCTCCCGTGAGGCTCTGGGCGCCCCCGTTGCCGTTGCTGTGGTCGGCGTGCCCATGGGTGTTGAGGATGGCGGTGATCCGCAGGCCCTGGGCCTTGGCCCGGGCCACCAGGGGCTCGGGATCGAAGGAGGGATCCACCAGGATGCCCTCGCCGGCCTCCCGGTCTCCCAGCAGGTAGCCGAAGTTGCGGTCCCCGCCTACCCGGACCTGCTCGAAGATGAAGCGCATGGGAGCCTCCGGGCCCATTGTCCCGCACCTGGAAACGCAGGGAGCGCTTCCGGCATCCAACCTTGCATCCGGAGGAGCCGTTCATGTGGAGCGGGAAGACTTGGCTGACCCTGGCCGCCGCGGCGGTGCTGGCGGCGGGCGCGGCCCTGGCCCTTCCACGCGGCCATACCCCGGCCCCGATTGCCCCGGCCCCGATTGATCGAGAGGTGAAGGTGAACGCGCCCGAGAAACCCGGCCAGGACGTGCTCAGGAAGAAGCTCACGCCCATGCAGTACCACGTCACCCAGGAGTCCGGCACGGAGCCGCCGTTCCAGAACGCCTTCTGGAACGACCACCGGGAGGGGATCTACGTGGACGTGGTGAGCGGCAAGCCGCTGTTCTCCTCCAAGGACAAGTTCGATTCAGAGTGCGGCTGGCCCAGCTTCACGAAGCCCCTGGCGGCCGACGAGGTGGTGGAGAACCGCGACACCTCCCACGGCATGATCCGCACGGAGGTGCGGTCCAAGGGTGCCGATTCCCACCTGGGCCATGTCTTCGACGACGGCCCCCGGGACAAGGGCGGCCTGCGCTACTGCATCAACTCCGCCTCCCTCCGCTTCGTGCCCGTGGACGACCTGGAGCAGGAGGGCCTGGGCCGCTTCCTGCCCCTGTTCGGCCGCACCACCAAGGCCGGGCCTGCCCCGAAGCCGAACCCGGCGGAGGAGGTGGCCACCCTGGCCGGCGGCTGCTTCTGGGGCATGGAGGATCTGCTGCGCCAGCAGCCCGGCGTGATCGCCATCGAGGTGGGCTATACGGGCGGCAAGGTGCCCAACGCCACCTACGAGCACCACGAGGGCCACGCCGAGGCCGTGCAGATCCGCTTCGATCCCTCGAAAACCAGCTTCGAGGCCCTGCTGCGCTTCTTCTTCCGCATGCACGACCCGACCACCCTCAACCGCCAGGGCAATGACGTGGGCACCTCGTACCGCAGCGCGATCTTCTACCACAGCGAGGCCCAGCGGCAGACCGCCGAGCGGGTGAAGGCCGAAGTGGACGCCAGCGGCAAGTGGAAGCGCCCCATCGTCACCGAGATCACCCCGGCCGGCCCCTGGTGGAAGGCCGAGGAATACCACCAGGACTACCTCATCAAGCACCCGGGCGGGTACACCTGTCACTACGTGAGGGACTAGCGGCGTGGCATCCTTGTCCATCTGGACCGATCAAACGGACGGCCCGGAATCTGGAGCAGCCATGGCCAGCCCGCATCCCCAGGAGAACCGGCCCGACCTCCACGCCGTGGTCGAGGCCCTGGCCGAGGCCTCCTCGGCCCTCACGGACATGCCCCTGGGCCGCCGGGAGTTCCCCTCGCGCACGGCCCTGGCCGCCCTGGTCGAAGAGCTCAGGGCCCTGCTCTTCCCCGGCTACTTCGGCGCTTCCGAGCTGAAGGCCGAGACCCTGCGCTACCACCTGGGCGCCCGCATGGACCGGGTGCTGAACGGCCTTTGCGAGCAGATCCAGCGGGGCATGATGGCCTCCGATCCCGCCTGCGGCGACTGCGGCGAACGGGCCCTGGGCCTGGCCCGGGCCTTCCTGGCGCGGCTGCCGGAGGTCCGCCGCCTCCTGGCCACGGACATCCAGGCGGGCTTCGAAGGCGATCCGGCAGCCACCAGCCCCGACGAGGTGCTGTTCTGCTACCCGGGCATGGTGGCCATCGCCAGCCAGCGCCTGGCCCACGAACTGCTGAAGCTGGGCGTGCCCCTGCTGCCCCGCATGATCACCGAGCACGCCCACAGCCTCACGGGCATCGACATCCACCCCGGCGCCCAGATCGGCGAGCGGTTCTTCATCGACCACGGCACGGGCGTCGTCATCGGCGAGACCTGCATCATCGGCCGCAACGTGCGCCTCTACCAGGGCGTGACCCTGGGCGCGAAGAGCTTCCCTCTGGATGCCGAGGGCCACCCCGTCAAGGGCGTCCCCCGCCACCCGGTGGTGGAGGATGACGTGATCATCTACTCCAATGCCACGGTGCTGGGCCGCATCACCCTAGGCAAGGGCTCCGCCATCGGCGGCAACGTGTGGCTCACCCGCAGCGTGCCGCCCGGCAGTGTCATCACCCAGGCCAACGAGAAGGACGGGATGCCCGCATGACCACCCTCCTGCGCTTCCTCTTCTCCGCCATCGGCCTGCTGGTGGCCAGCGCCTTGGTGCCCGGCCTGGGCCATGGCTCCTTCCTTGACCTGCTCATCGTGGCCGTCATCCTGGCGGCCCTGAACACCACCGTGGGCAGCCTCCTGAAGCTCATCGCCATCGTGCCCATGGCCTGCTCCTTCGGCTGCTTCAGCCTGGTCATCAACGGCCTGGTCTTCTGGCTGGCAGGCACCCTGTCCTCGCGGCTGGGCCTCACCTTCACCGTGAGCGGCTTCTGGGCGGGCTTCTTCGGCGCCCTGGTCACCAGCGTCGTGGCCTCCGTCCTCGGCGCCCTCTTCATCCCCAAGGACCGCCAGCGCCCCCAGGGGCCGCCGCCGCCCATCAAGATCGTGAACTGAGGCCCAGCAGGTCCCGCACCGCCGATTCCGCAGCCTCGCGCAGGGCACCTGAATCCGCGAAGGCACTGGCTTCCAGGGGCTGGCCCATGGTGATGCGGTAGGCCCCTCCCCTCACGCGCCAGGCGCCCTTGGGCAGGATCTCCGGGCCGCCGTGGATGGCGAAGGGCACCAGGGGCACGCCCGCTTCGAAGGCCAGGGCGAAGGGGCCCTTCTTGAAGGGCAGGAGGCGCCCGTCGCGGCTGCGGGTGCCCTCGGGGAAGGCCACGATGGCCTGGCCCGCCCGGATGCGGGCCGTGGCCTCCGCCAGGCTCGCCCGGGCGGAGGCCCCATCGCGGCGGTCGATGAAGATGAAATCCGCCAGCCAGATCACCCAGCCCAGGAAGGGGATCCCTGCCAGCTCACGCTTGGCCACGAAGACCGGGCGGCAGGGCAGTGTGGAGATCATCAGGGGCGGGTCGAAGAGCGAGGTGTGGTTGCCGATGAACACGGCCGGGCGCCGGCCTTCCCGCAGGTCGGCGGGCAGCGCCTCCCAGCCCTCCAGCTCGCGGCGGATGCCGAAGGCCCGGGCCGTGCCGCGGATGTAGCGGGGCGCCACGAGCCAGAAGGCCAGCGGTCCCCCCAGGAAGGGCGCCAGCAGGAAACAGAGGCAGACGGACAGGGCCAGCGCCAGGGCGCCGAGGATCCAGACCAGGAGGGGGCGGAGGAAGGGGCGGCCGGACATGCCTACTGCGGCGGGGGCAGCAGGATGGCGTCCTTGATGCGCACGGCGAACTGGGGCACGCCGGACTGGCCCTTGCGCCACTCGGTCCGCACCTTCTCGATCTTGTCCACCACGTCCATGCCCGCCACCACGCGCCCGAAGGCGCAGTAGCCGTAGCCCTCCTCGCTCATGTCGCGGTGGTCCAGGGCCTTGTTGTCCACGGTGTTGATGAAGAACTGGGCCGAGGCGCTGTGGGGGGAGCCCGTGCGGGCCATGGCGATGGTGCCGCGGGTGTTCTTCAGGCCTCCCCGGAAGGTGTCGGGCGCCTCGTTGACGATGGGGGGCCGCGACGGCTTCTCGTCCAGGTTCTCCAGCAGGCCGCCGCCCTGGATCATGAAGCCCTCGATGACCCGGTGGAAGATGGTGCCCTTGTAGTGGCCGTCCTTCACGTACTGGAGGAAGTTCTCCACGGTCTTCGGCGCCAGCGCCGGCTCCAGTTCCACCACGATGGGCCCGTAGCTGGTGAGGATCTGCACCCGGGGCTTGGCCACGGGCGCGGGCGTGGCAGCGGGGGCGGGCGCCTGGGGGGCGGCCGGCGCCGGCGCGGGGGCCTGGGCGGACAGGGCCGCGGCGAGCGACAGGCAGAGCAGCAGACGGGACACGGGGACTCCTGGGCGTTCCCCTCCATTCTGCCGCGAACCGGGGAGAAGTCCCCGGTATCGTTGTCCCATGCCCTTCCTGGACCTCCCGCCCTGGATCCTGAGCCTGTTCCTGGCCCCCTTCGGCCTGATGCTGGGCTCCTTCTGCAACGTGCTCATCCACCGGCTGCCCCAGGAGGCGCCGGAGGACCGCAACGTGGTGACGAAGGCCAGCCACTGCCCCTCCTGCAAGGCGAAGATCAAGCCCTGGCATAACGTGCCCCTCTTCGGCTGGCTCTGGCTGCGGGGGAAGTGCGCGGCCTGCGGCTGGCGCATCCCCGTCCGCTACCCCCTGGTGGAGCTGCTGGGGGGGCTCATCCTGGGCAGTGCCCACTGGGTCTTCCCCTTCGGCACGCTCATCTGGCTCAAGGCCGTGATCTGCGCCTACGCGCTGCTGGTGCTGTTCTTCACGGACTTCACCGAGATGATCCTGCCGGACGTACTCCAGTTCCCGTTGATGGCCCTCGGCGTGCTGTTCGCCCTGCCCCAGCTGGCTCGGCCCGAGACCCTCATGAAGGCCTGGGGGAGCGGGGACACGCTCATCCAGGCCCTGGCCTTCCACAACGGCCTCCAGCCTGCCCCGGCCTACCACGGCTTCGAGCCCACGGTCACCTGGCAGGCCAGCCTCCTGGGCCTGGCCATCGGCTACGGCGCGCCGGCCTTGCTGAACCTGATCTACAAGGCCATCCGCAAGACCGACGGCCTGGGCATGGGTGACTTCAAGATGCTGGCCTGGCTGGGCGCCTTCTGGGGATGGGGTCCCATGCTGGGGATCCTCTTCCTGGGCGCGGGCCTGGGCGCCGCCGTGGGCGTGCCCCTCATGCTCTTCCGCCGCTCCGGCGGCCAGACCATGCTGCCCTTCGGCTGCTTCCTGGCCCTGGCCACGCCCGTGGTGGTGTTCTTCGGGCGGGCGCTGTGGCTGGGGTACCTGGGGGTGGTGGGCTGACCGGCAGATCCCGCCACGCCCCAGGCGCCCGAGGAATCACAGGGGATCGGCGACCATGGGCCGGATGGCCTTCTTGGCCTTCAGTTTCGCGTAGGCATCCTTGATGTCGGCCAGCCGGCGGTCGATGTCCGCCCTGGACAACCACTGGCCCTGCGTCATCACTCCGGAGATCTTCCGGGTGTTCGAGATGGCGTCGAGGGGATTCCCATCAAGCAGCACCACATTGGCGGCCTTTCCAGGTTCGAGGGTGCCCGCCAGGGCGCGTTCTCCCAGGAAGTCGTGGGCGTTGGTGGTGGACACCCGGAGCGCTTCATAGGGGCTCAACCCCGCCACCACCAGCTCCGCCAGCTCGTCGTGCAACGCGAAGCCCGGGAGGGTGGAGGGGATGGGCGCGTCGGTCCCGGCCAGCAGCTTGCCGCCGCGCCGGTGGAACTCGCGGACGAAGGGCTTGAGGAACGATTCATAGCCCTCGCTCAGATGGTCGCGGTGCTTCTTCGGGATTGGCTTGTACAAGTTCAGGTACACGTAGTTCCAGATGCCCAGCCCCATGGGGTGGAGGAACTCGGTCCCCGGCTTCGAGAATTCGCGGACCGGATCCTGGATGACGGCGTTGATGTTCTTGTTGGTGATCAGGGCCGACGTGACGTAGGTAGGGCTCGCAGCAAGCAGCGAGGCGTAGTGTCGGATGCTCTCCGGGTTGTTCTCCTTCGCGGCCTTCATGATCTCTTCGGCATGGGCGATCATGCCTTGTCCAGAGGCGACGGCATGCTCGACGGAAACGGCAAAAGGGATGTGCCCATCCACGGGCATCCCCAGCTTCTTTCCGGCCCGCATGATCGCGTCGTAGGAGGGCAGGTCCAGGAATGAGTACACCTTGATCCGGTCGTACCCCTGCCGGTGCGCCTCAATCACAGCGTCCTCCGCCTCGGCGGGGTTGTGGATCCACACGCCGAGCGGCGGAGGCCAGGCCTTGCCCGCCCCATCGATCATCCGCGACAGGACCATCCTGGGTCCGGGCAGCTCCTGCTTGCGGATCTTCTCGCGCAGGGCGAGGTGCTCGGGGAAGGCGAACAGCACGTCAATGGTGGTGATGCCGTTGGCGACGTACAGGAACAGGATGTCCCTGAAATCGATCTCCTCGCTCGTGAACTTCTTCTCCTTCGGGAACATGAGGTTCCACGCATCGCCTTCCAGATGCACGTGCATGTCGGACAAGGCGGGGATCAGGTACTTGTCTCTGCCGTCGATCCTGATCGCATGCTTGGGCGCCTTGATCGTGGATGACGCGCCCATTTGTTCGATCTTGTCGTTCCTGACGACCACGCTGTAGTCGGCAAGCACCACATTCCTGGTCATGGGAACGACGTTCACATGCTCGAACACGAAGGCTTTGCCGCTTTGCGAGCGCAGCGTGAAGGCCATGGCGAGAATCAAGGCGGACGCCTTGAGGGCGCGGGGGGTCATGAAGGCTCCTGGGGGATGGGCGGACCGGAGAGGTGTGGCGAAGGTTGAGGAGCCGGCAGACCCTGGCCGAAGCGGCCGCGCGGCCTCCTCTTCCGAAAGCCCACCCATGCGCCCCGGGGGGGGGGAAGACGCCTGATGAATGCTGGATGAGAGGGTTTCGTTGGAGAAGCCGGTATGGGTTAGCCGGGGGCCTGCGCCTCGGATGAGAGCCCCCACCTGCGATTCACTCCGGCCGGGCCCAGGGCCGGGACCGTCAGGCCCCCTGGCTCAGCTCCATCAGCACCCCGCCGGTCTCCGCCGGATGGATGAAGGCCACGCGGCAGCCGTGGGCGCCGTTCCTCGGGGCCTGGTCGATCATGCGCACCCCCTTGGCCAGGAGCTGGGCCACGGCGGCGTCGATGTCGTCCACCTCGAAGCAGACGTGGTGGATGCCCGGGCCGCGCTTGGCCAGGAACTTCCCGATGGGGCCCTCGGGATCCGTGCTCTCCAGGAACTCCAGGGTGCTCTCGCCCACGGTGAAGAAGGCCGTCGTCACCTTCTGCTCGGGCACCGCCTCGGTGTGGTCGGCCGTCATGCCGAAGAGCCGCGCCATGCGGGCCATGGCCTCGTCCAGGCCCGGTGTGGCGATGCCCAGGTGGTTGATGCGCAGCAGCTTCATGGGGCCTCCCGCCCCAGTGTACGGGACCGGGAGGAAAGCTGGGGCTCAGTGCTGGCAGGCCGGGGCCATGCCGAGGGTCACGGTGCCGTCTGCGACCTGCACCTTGCCCTTGCTGCCCAGGAAGGCGATGACGCCATCGAAATCGAACTGGTCGCCGTGGCAGTTGCAGTAGACGGCGGAACCGCCGTGGGCGGCCGCGGAGGCTGCGCGCAGCTCCTCTAGGCGGCAGCTCCCGCCCTTCTCCACCAGCAGGGACAGCAGGTCGTGGCCGTAGAGGGGTTCGGACATGGCGGGCTCCAGTTCAGGAGTCGAGGCTCCTGAATCCAGTGTACCGGCACCGGCGGTGACGGGGGTCACTGGAGCGCCAGCCCCACCTCCCGCAGCAGGGGCTCGGGGCTGAGGTTCCGGGGCAGGTGGCGCAGGGAGTCCAGGGCGGCCTCCTGGGGCGGCCGGAGATCCCGGCCCTGGGCCGCCAGGGATTCCAGGACCTCGCGCCAGGGTTCCAGCGCCGGCGCCTCGCCGGTCCGGATCCGGGCCAGGTCCGCCAGCAGGCGCAGGAGCAGCTCCAGGGGCTGGCGCAGCTGCTCGCCCTGGGCCAGAGGGGAGTCCTTCTCGGGCAGGAGCGCGCCGCCCGCCTCGCTGAAGGGGCGGCCCCCCAGGAGGTCCAGCCAGGCCTCCACCTGGGCCTCGGCCCGGCGGAAGGCGGCCTCATCCAGGTAGCGGAGGGTGCCCTCCCCCAGGGCAGTCCAGCGGGGCCGGTCGGCCTCCGCCCAGCCGTTCCGCGAGGCCACGGCCCAGGCCTCCTCGGGGCCCAGGGGTGCGAAGGGGATGCGCTCGCAGCGGCTGCGGATGGTCTGGAGCAGGGCCTCGGGGCGGTGGGTCACGAGGATGAAGTGCGTGTCCGCCGGCGGCTCCTCCAGGGTCTTGAGCAGGATGTTGCCGCTGGCCTCGTTGAGCCGGTGGGCCTCTTCCACCAGGATCCAGCGGTGGCAGCCCACGGGCGGGGCCAGGGAGGCCCACTCGATGACCCCCCGGCTGAACCGGGGCTGGTGGTCCGAATCGAGGCCCTCGCGGATCTGGTCGATGCGGATGACGCCGGCCTTGCCTTCGGGGACGATGCGCAGCAGGTTGGGCAGCTCGAAGGGCAGGTCGTCGCCCATCACCATGCGGCAGCCCTCGCACTGGCCGCAGGCGTTGCGGCGGAAGCAGAGTTCGCGGCGGGCCAGCTCCAGGGCCACGCGGCGCTTGCCGATGCCCTCGGGCCCGGCGAAGAGCAGGGTCCCGCGGATCCGCCCCGTCTGGAGGCGGTCCAGCAGGCGCTGGCGGATGGCCTGGTGGCCGGCGAGTTCGGCGGCGAACATCAGTCCACCCGGAATCCGGCGCTGCGCAGGAGCGGCGCCACCCGGGCCCAGATGGCCGCCTCCACCTGGTCCACGGGATCCCGCGCCGGCACCACGGCCACCCGGGCGGGATGGGCCTGGGCGATGACGAGGAAGCGGTTCCGCACCTTGCGGTGGAACTCCAGGGCCGCCTCGTCGAAGCGCGTCTCCGCGAACTCGGCGCCCAGGGCCAGGTTGCGCACCTCCACGCGCTGCAGCGACACCTCGGGATCCATGTCCAGCAGCACCGTGAGGTTCGGCCGCAGGCCCCGCAGCACCACCTCGCTGAGGCGGTCCAGGTTGGCCTCGGACACGCCACTGGCGCCCTGGTAGGCCCGGCTGGAGTCCTCGAACCGATCC
Organism: Geothrix fermentans DSM 14018; assembly: GCF_000428885.1. Lineage (GTDB taxonomy): Bacteria > Acidobacteriota > Holophagae > Holophagales > Holophagaceae > Geothrix > Geothrix fermentans. The sequence goes on from NZ_AUAU01000005.1 coordinate 139,296, forward strand.
ACCAGCACCACCTTGCCGGCGGCCAATGAAGGCCGGATCACGGCCTCCAGGTGCTGGGCCCGGTCCGCGTAGAACAGCAGCAGCTCCGCGTCCGCGCACCAGGCCTCGCCGCTGGCGTGGCGCTCCAGCAGCAGGCGCCGCAGCTCCCGGCCCAGGGCCGTGCCCCCAGGCTCCTTGGAGACCACCACGGGGAGGTCCAGGTGCCGCAACCGTTCCGAGAGCCGCAGAAGCTGGGTGGACTTCCCCGAGCCCTCCACGCCTTCGATGGTGATGAACACGCCCCGCACCGGACCTCCGTCCGATGAGGATACCCGGTGGCCGGCCCCGCGGTTTGGACGCCCCGCGCCGCGGTGCTATCCTGCTTGAAACTCCAGGAGTTCCAGGTGGCCGAAGCGCTCCATTGCCCCAGCTGCTCCACCCGCTACCGCCTGCATCCCGGGCGGATGAAGCCCTCCCATCGCCGGGCCCGTTGCTTCTCCTGCGGTGAGGTCTTCCCCCTGGGCGCGCCTGTGGCGTCCGAATCGCTGCCCGAATCGCTGCCCGAATCGCTGATCGCCCCGGCGGCGCTTGAAAGGCTGATCGCGGCGGCGGCGCCCGAGGCGGCCCCGGCTCCCGAGCAGCCGGCGGCCACGGCCCAGTTCGACTTGGCCGATGTGGCGGCGGCCCTGGAGCCGATCCCCCCTGCCCCTCCGTCCCTGACCCTGGGCGACCTGGAGGTCACGGACGCGGAGATCCTCGAGCGGACCCTGTCCGGCGTCGCGGGCACCTCGGACCTCCCCCCCATGCCTCCCGCGGAGGCGGCCCCGGCTCCCGCGGCTCCGCCCGTGGAGGTCGCCCCGCCTCCGCCCGCCGCACCAGCGCCTGCGCCGGCGCCCGTGGTCCCCGAGGCCGGAGAGGACACCCTCACCGGCGGCGGCACCTACAGCTCCGCCAAGGACGCCATCAGCAAGCTCTTCGCGGGCCTCCCGGACCTGCCCCCGGCGCCGAAGGCCCCGAGGGAGCCCCGCTCCATGGACATGGAAGCCACCCTCTCGGCCCTGGAGGCCACCCTGGGCAAGGGCGCCACGCCCCCGCACCTGCCCGCCCCGCCGGAGGGCGACGAGCCCACCTCCGCGGGCCGGCCTCCGGAGGAGGACCTCCACGCGCCCTCCACCGCCACCATGCGGCTGTCCCAGGAGGACCTCCGGGCCGCCCTGCGGGTCGGCGCACCGTCGGAACCCACGGAAGTGCTGCGGGCCACGGACCTGTCCGCCCCCCTGCCGGAACCGGCCGCCACGGAGGATCCCGGCGCGGAGCGGCTGCGCCTGAAGATCGGGGAGGAGATCTACCCCAGCCTCACCATGGCGCAGCTGACGACCTGGATCGAGGAGGGCCGCATCCTGGAGCACCATCTGGTGGCCCGGCAGCACAGCGAGAACTGGCTGGAGGCCCACAAGGTCCCCGGCCTCCGTCCGGCCTTCGAGCGCCTGCGCCGCGAGCGCAGCGGCGCGACGCCGGCCTTCGACTCCCCCGCCCTGGAGATGGCCCCCAAGAAGGGTCTCTTCGGCGGCCTCTTCGGCAAGAACTGACATGCAGACCCTCGCCCTCACCGCCCTCCTCTGCCTGGCCCAGGCGCCTGTGCCTGCCTCCGCCCCGGCCCCAGCTCCGGCCGCCGTGGCGGACACCTCCCTGTCCTACTTCTCCGAGAGCTTCGCCTTCGCCTGGGATCGCGTGATCCCCCTGTCCGTGAACGTGGACGGCCTCAAGGTCACCAGCATCTTCTTCAACCGGCGCGTGATGCAGCCTGGCTTCTTCAACATCATGAAGGGGGCCGAGTTCGGCACGCGGGCCCAGGTGGAGGTCACGAACACCGCCAAGTATCCCCGCATCCCCGGCTTCGCTGTGGCCGTGCTGGACAAGGACGGCAAGCTCCTGGGTGTGGCCTCGGGCGGCACCAAGGTCGGCACGGTCAAGCCCGGCGAAACCGAGACCTTCGACCTGAACTTCACCCAGGTCAAGGAGCGCCTGCCCAAGGGCGAGCGCTTCCTGCTGGCCATCGAGCTGCGGAACTAGGGCCCCGGCTCCGGGCCAGCGTTCAGCGGAGCGCGGCGATCCCCGGCATCTGGAAATCCAGGGCCTGGAGCTGCGCGGCCAGCTGGGCCTGCTGGGCAGCGTCCAGCTCCACCAGGGGCGGGCGCACGCGGCTCCAGGCGGCGTCGCCCGCGTGGTGGGCGAGGGTGGCCTTGATGGCGGGGATCAGCGGAAAGGCCTGGATGGTCCGGCGCACGGCGTCGAGGCCCGCCTGCAGCGCGTCGGCGCCGGCCGAGCGCCAGTGGGCGTAGAGGTGCGCGATGGGGCCCGGATTCACGTTCCCCGTGGCGGTGATGCAGCCCGCGCCGCCATGGCGCAGGCCCTCCAGCAGCAGCACCTCGGAGCCGGGATAGACCGCGAAGCCGCTCCCGGCGAAGGCGTCCAGCAGGGCCCGCAGGTGGGCGGGATCGCCGGAGCTGTCCTTGAGGCCGGCGATGGTCCCCGGATAGGCCGCGAGGAGCCGCTCGATCAGGGGGAGGCTGAAGGGCACCTGGCTCACCTGGGGGATGTGGTAGAGGTAGATCCGGAGCCGCGCCTCGCCAACCCGCTCGATCACCTCCGCGAAGCTCCGGAAGATCCCCTCCTCGGAGACGCCCTTGTAGTAGAAGGGCGGGAGCATCAGCACCCCGCCGGCGCCGGCGCGCACCACATGGCGGGTGAGGCGGACGCTGTCCGTGAGGGCGCAGCAGCCCGTGCCCGGCATGAGGCGGGCCGGCGGGATGCCCGCGGCGCGCAGCTGCTCGAACAGCTCGATGCGCTCGTCCACGGAGAGGGAGTTGGCCTCGCTGGTGGTGCCGAAGACCGCCAGGCCGCTGGCGCCCTGGTCCAGGAGCCAGCGGCAATGCGCGGCGAAGCGCCGGCCATCCGGGGCGAGGTCGCTTCCGAAGGGGGTGACGACGGGGGCGAGCACCCCCCTGAGATCGGCCTGGTCCATGGCTTCCCCGGAACCCCTGAGGGTCAGTTCGCTTCCTGCTCGTGGTAGTGGGCGAGCAGTTCGGCCGGCGTGACCGTGGCCGTGCCCACCTTGGCGACGACCAGACCCGCGGCGGCGTTGGCCAGCATGGCCGCCTCCCGCCAGTCCGCACCCGCGGCCACGGCGGCGCTGAAGGCCGCGATGACGGTATCGCCGGCGCCGCTCACGTCGAAGACCTCCCGGGCCTCCGTGGGCACCATCCAGGGGGTCGCCGTGTGGGCGCCATCGGGCGCGAAAAGGGCCATGCCCCGCTCGCTGCGCGTCACCAGCAGGCCCTTCAGGCCCAGCTCGGCCATGAGGGACCGGCCGGCCTCGGCCACCTCCGCGTCCGACTTGGCGGCCCGCTGGGTCAGCTCCGTAGTCTCCTTGGTGTTGGGCGTCATGAGCGTCGCGCCCCGGTAGAGGGTCTTGTGGGCGGGCTTGGGGTCCACGATCCAGGGCAGGTTCCGGGCCGCGCAGAGATCCCGCACCATCTCCATGACCGGTTCGTTCACGGTGCCCTTGGCGTAGTCGGAGACGATGAGGGCCGAGGCTTCGCCCAGGGCACGCTCCAGCCGGTCCTTCAGGCCCATCAGCACGGCGGCCTCCGGCGGTCCGGACTCTTCCCGGTCGATGCGGAGCATCTGCTGCTGCTGGCCGATGACGCGGGTCTTGATGATGGTGGGGCGGGAGGGGTCCAGCACGAGGCCCGAGATGGAGATGCCCAGGCGGCCCAGCAGGCCCAGCAGCCGGTCCCCGGCGGCATCCTTCTGGAGGGTGCCCATGAGCAGGGGCTCGGCGCCCAGGGCCTTGAGGTTGGCCGCCACGTTGGCCGCGCCGCCCAGCACCGCCTGCTCCCGCACCACCCGCACGATGGGCACGGGCGCCTCGGGCGAGATGCGGCTCACCTCGCCGAAGAGATACTCGTCGAGCATCACGTCGCCCAGGACGGCCACCTTGCAGCCCTCCATGCGCCGGAGCAGGGATTCGGCCTGGGGGCGATCGAGCCTCACGGCTCCACCTTCTTCGCGCCCACCTGCTTGGCATGATCCACCAGCATCACAGGGATGCCGTCCTCGATGGGATAGAGCAGCCCGCAGGACTGGCAGTGCATCCCCTCCGGCTTCTCCACCAGGTCGCCATGGCAGGCCGGGCAGCAGAGGATCTCCAGGAGGCGCGGATCGAGCGGCATGGGATCAGCTTATCGGAATCCGGGCCAGGGCGGCGGGTCCCGGGAACCTCGTCAGAGGGTGCCCGGGCCGAGAATCCGACCCGGACGCCCCCCTACCACCCGTCCCGCAGGACGGTCCAACCCCGGCCCGATGGGCGGGCCAGCCCTCACGGCCCGATGGCCGCACCTCCCACTTCCCCCGTCCGGACCCGGAAGCACTCCTCCAGGTTCAGGACGAAGACCTTCCCGTCCCCCAGCTGGCTGGGCTCGGACTTGGCCGCGCCCATGATGGCCTCCACCGCGGGCTTGACGTATTCCTCGTTCACGGCGATCTCCAGCTTCACCTTCGGCAGCAGGCGGATGAGGCCGATCTTGCTGCCGCGGAACTGCTCGGCGTAGCCCTTCTGGGTGCCGCAGCCCCGCACATCGGAGACGGTCATCAGGTAGATGTCCTTGGCCACCAGGGCGGCCTGGACGGCCTCGAACTTGTCGGGCCGGATGATGGCGACGATCATCTTCATGGTCGGCTCCTCCTACAGGGACTGGGGGACGGGAGTGGGCGTTCCGCTCACCTTCTCGCTGGGAACGGGGACCCGCAGGGGTGCGCCGGCGGGAGAGGCCAGGGCCGAGATCACGTATTCGGGATAGGCCGAGATGCCGTGCTCGTGGATGTCCAGGCCGTCGTGCTCACCGTCTTCCGACAGCCGCAGGAGCCCCTTGGCATCGATGGCGAGCATCACGGCGAAGGACACCGCCAGGGTGGAGACAGTGACGATGGCGCTGCCGATGGCCTGGGCCGCGAGGACCTTGAAGCCGCCGCCGTAGAAGAGGCCCGTGAGCTTGTTGGAGAGGTCCGGCGAGATGGGGTCGCTGCCGATGGCGGAATACTGGCCGCTGGCGAAGAGGCCGAGCGCGAGGGTACCCCAGATGCCGTTCATCATGTGCACCGGGACGGCGCCGATGGGGTCGTCGATGCGGAGGTACTCGAGCAGGTCCACGCCCAGGATCACGATCACGCCGCCGATGGCGCCGATCATGACCGAGCCGAAGGGGCTCACCCAGTAGCAGGGCGCGGTGATGGCCACCAGGCCCGCCAGGAAGCCGTTGGTGATGGAACCCGGATCCCACTTGCCGGTGCGGACGTAGATGTAGGACACGGCGGTCAGGCCCGCGGCGCAGGCCGCGAGGGTGGTGTTGGCGGCCACCCGGCCGATGCCCTCGAAGTCCATGGCGGACAAGGTGCTTCCGGGGTTGAAGCCGTACCAGCCGAACCAGAGCAGCAGGCCGCCGCACACAGCGATGGTGAGGTCGTGGGGCGTCATGGGACCGCCGCCATCCCGCTTGAACTTGCGCCCGAGGCGGGGGCCCAGCACGATGGCACCCGCGAGGGCCACGGCGCCGCCGATGGTGTGCACCACGGTGGAACCCGCGAAGTCATGGAAGTTCATGCCCAGGGAGGGCAGGAACTTGCCGGCGCTGCCCATGGTGGCCAGGAAGCCGTCGGGCCCCCAGGCCCAGTGGCCGATGATGGGATAGATGAAGCCGGAGACCGCGAAGCTGTAGAGGATGTCGCCGATGAAGTCCGTGCGCCCGATCATGGCGCCGGAGGTGATGGTGGAGCAGGTGTCCGCGAAGGCGAACTGGAACAGCCAGTGGGCCAGGATGGCCACGCCCGTGGCCCCGTAGGTCGCCGGGGCGCCCTTGAGGAAGAACCAGTGGGCCCCGATGAACCCGTTGCCCTCGCTGAACATGAACGCGTAGCCGAAGGCCCAGAAGAGGATGCCGCACAGGCAGGTGTCGAAGACGCACTCCACCAGCACGTTCACCGTCTCCCGCGAGCGGCAGAAGCCCGCCTCCAGCATCACGAAGCCCACCTGCATGGCGAAGACGAGGAAGGCCGCAACCAGCGTCCAGACGGTGTTGAGGGGGTTGACGATGTCCTTGGCGGCCACCGCGGGCGGCGCCGGCAGCGGAGGCGGTGCGGCAGTTGGTGCGGACGTGGCTGCGGCCACGGCGGCAGGCCGGTCCGCCGGAGGGACGTCGGCATGGACGGGGCTGCCGTTCAGCAGCAGCGGAATGAGGATCATCATGGCGAGGAGGGCCGCCAGCCCCAGCAGCTTGCCCGAGGCCATCACGAAGCCGTAGCGGCGCCACTCCGGGTCCCTCAAGCGGGCGCCCAGCCGGGTCAGTTTTTCGGAGAAGGAGAGCTTGTCGCGCTCGTGGAAGGTCCTTGCCATCTCAGGCTCCATGGAAAAGGGATGAGGTGAAGCTCCGAATCCGGCCGGCGTGGAACGCCGGCCCCGCGGAATCTAGAAGGCCTTGGCGATCGTCAGGGTCAGCCGGCCCTTGCCGATGTTCCGGCCCAGGACGTTCTCGTAGACCGTGACGTCGTCATCCGAGGCGCGGGACTTCGTGTCGGCATAGGTGCCGGCGAGAGCCACCGTGTAGCCCCTGATCTCCTTCGCGACGCCCAGCTTGTAATCCGAATAGCTGAACAGCGAGTTGTCGCCCGTCACGGTGGTCCCGTTGAAGAAGTAGCCCGGATTGGCCTTGTCGGAGTAGGTGGTGTGGCCCCCGTGGGCCAGCACCGTCCATCCGCTCTCACCGAGCGGGATCGCCAGGGAGAGGTCCACGTAGCTCGTCCCGCCGGAGTTGTTGACGCCGAAGGTGTTCGCGCTGATGACCTGCGAAACCTTCAGGCTGGCCCAGGCGTAGCTCAGGCCCAGGTAGGCCTCGGTGGTGGCGGGATTGCGGTAGGCGCCGAGGTTCTCGTAGGTGCCCGGGTAGAGGTAGCGGTAGAGGCCCACGTCCAGGGTCCAGTCCTTGGCGAAGCCCCACTTGTAGCCGCCGAAGAGATCCAATTCCACCGCGGCGGAGTTCACCTTCCCGTAGTTGTAGAGCGGCGCGCCCACGGCTCCCGGCGAACCCAGGCCCGTGGGGGCGCTGGCCACGCCCGCGTTCTGGTCCGTGAACCAGGAGATGTTGCTGAGGCTGGTGCTGAGGTAGAAGCCCGAGGGATGGACCAGGTCCAGCTCCCCCTGCACGGTGGGCTTGCCGTCGGTCTGGGTGAGGCCGCGGAAGATGTACTGGGAGCCGAGGGTGGCCGAGCCGCCCAACGTGAAGCCCAGGAGCGAGGGGGGCGGCGGCGCGGCCGGGGCCTGGGCGGCAAGGTCGGCCGCCAGGACCGCGAGCAGCGGAAGGAACCTGGGTGGGGGCATGGGGACTCCGGAAGCGAAGAGATCCGAGGGGGCGCCCTGGATCCGGATGGAGGGCGGAGGCCGGGCAGGGCCTCCCCGAGGGCCGGAATGGCCCTGGGTGGAAGGGGATGGGACATGGGCGTCAGCACACCGGGAGCCACCCGCCCTGAGGCGGGAGGACCGGAAAGGCTGGGCCCTGCGTGCTACGGATGGATGGGAGGCATGGGGGCGCGGAAGGGAGCCCGCTGGAGACCGCCGGCCTTGCCGGCCGGGGGCCCGGCCGAGAAGAGCAGCGTGGAAATGGCCGCAAAAGCCACCGCCACCGCGATACCCCGGAACAGGGTTCGGCGGTTCATGGAGATGTCTCCTTCGATGGGAGCAGGGGATCGGTGTGGCCTTCACCGAGGGAATCCGGTGGATCGGCTCAGGCCACGGCTCTCTTCCGATCCTCCCTGGAGTTCAGGGACCGACCACCGGTCCCCTGTGCCCGTATCAGTGAGCAGGGAACGTGCCGATTTGACAGATGTCGTTATATTCTTATCGAATCACTGCAATCAAAGGAATAATGCGGCCTCACATCGTTTGGAATTGCGAAGTTTGAATAGACAAAAATGTAATGATGTAGCAATTAAATTACATTTTTGTAAAAATTCCCCTCAGGATGACCGGAACCGCTCGGGCTCCAGCCCGTACTTCTGCACCTTGTAGTTCAGGATCCGCTCCGTGGTCTGGAGCAGGCGGGCGGCGCGGGAGCGGTTGCCCCGGGCCGACTTCAGGGCGTCCTGGAGCAGGTCCCGCTCGAAGGCCGCCACGGCCTCGCCCAGGGCCGTCCCCGGCACGGTGCCCGAGACTTCCGCGGTCTGGAGGGAGGGCGGCAGGTGGTGGGCGTGGATCACGCCGCCCTCGCAGACGAGGATGGCCCGCTCGATGGCGTTCTCCAGCTCGCGCACGTTGCCGGGCCAGTGGTAGGCCGTGAGCATGTCGATGGCCGAGGTGGAGATGCGGCGCACATCCTTGCCCTGGGCCGCCGCGATCTTCTCCACGAAGTGGTCCGCCAGCAGCAGGATGTCCGCCTGGCGCTCGCGCAGGGGCGGCAGAAAGACCTCGAAGACGTGGAGGCGGTAATAGAGGTCCTCCCGGAAGGTGCCTGTCCGCACGGCGGCCTCCAGGTCCCGGTTGGTGGCGGCCAGGAGCCGGACGTCCACCTTCACCGGCTTCACGCCGCCCAGGCGCTCGAACTCCCGCTCCTGGAGCACCCGCAGCAGCTTCACCTGGGTGGCCGGGGTCAGCTCGCCCACCTCGTCCAGGAACAGGGTGCCGCCGTGGGCCAGCTCGAAGCGGCCCTTCTTCATCTGGCGGGCGTCCGTGAAGGCGCCGGGCTCGTAGCCGAACAGCTCGGACTCGATGAGGGGCTCCGGCAGCGCCCCGCAGTTCACCTTCACGAAGGGCTTGTCCGCCCGGGGCGAGTTGTAGTGGAGGGCATGGGCCACCAGCTCCTTGCCCGTGCCGGACTCGCCGCGGATGAGCACGGTGGTGCTGCTGGGCGCCGCCTGGGCCACGGCCTCGTAGACCCGCTGCATGGCGTGGCTGTGGCCGATGAGGTGCTGCAGCTCGTAGCGCTCGCGCAATTCCAGCCGCAGCTGCTGGTTCTCCTCCACCAGCCGTTGCCGGTCCGCCGCCACGAGCCGGGCCACCTTCATGGCCAGGCCCACCATGGAGGCGGCGATCTGGAGCAGCTTCGTGTCCCGGTCGAAGTCCCGCTGCGCGTCGTAGGGCACCGTGAGGCAGAGGGTCCCCGCCGTCTTCCGGTCCAGGAACACGGGGATGCAGAAGAAGGACATGTCCGACTTCTTCCGCTTCTGGGCCTTCAGCACCCCGGTGCGGTCCAGGAAGAGGGGCTCCAGGCTGGCCTGGGGCACCACGATGGCCTTGCCGCTGGCCAGCACCCGCCCGTTGATGCCCTCGCCCACCCGGTAACGGGCCCGGGCCACCTCCTGGCTGGACAGGCCCCGGGCGGCCTCCACGCGGAGGGCGCCCCCCTCCTCGTCCGCCAGCAGGATGGCCCCGTTCAGGGCCCCGTAGGCCTCCGCCAGGATCTCCAGCACCCGGGGCAGCGAGGCCCGGATGTCCGAGGCGGCCAGGGCCTGGCTCAGCTCCAGCAGGGGCGAGAGGTGAAGGGCGTCCTCCGAGGCGGGCATGGGGGCTCCGGCGAGTGGTCTACAAAATTGTACAGAACATCACATGATCTTACAATTTTGTAAATTCCCCAGAGGGCCCCTGGAATCAGAAGCGCTTCTCGACCACGCGCCAGTCGATGAGGGGCTTCACGGCGTCCACGTACTTGGCCCGGCCCGTGGCGCCGTAGTCCTTCACGTAGGCGTGCTCCCAGACATCCACGACCAGGAGCGCCTGGGCGCCCACGGCCACGGCGTTCTCGTGATCCTGGTACCAGGCGTTCATGAGCCGGCCCGTGGCGGGGTCCTTCAGGAGGACGCCCCAGCCGATGCCCGTCATGGTGCAGGTGGCCTTGAAGGCGGCCCACCAGGCGTCGAAGGAACCCCAGGTGGCGGCGATGGCCTGCTGGAGGGGATGCGTCCCGCTGGGCTTGGCGGCGCTGCCGGAGAGGGCTTCGAAGTAGAGCTCGTGGAGGCGCATGCCGCTGAACTCGAAGCCCAGGCGCCGGCGCAGCTCCTGGACCGCGGGACCAGCCTTGCCCTCCCGCTCAGCGGCCAGCGTGTCCTTGAGGAGGGCGTTGGTGCGGCCCACGTAGCCCTTGTAGAGGGTGAGGTGCTCGGTAAGGAGGTCCTTGCTCAGGCCCGGCAGTCCCGTGCCGAAGTCGAAGGCATGGGCCGCGTACTCCGCCAGGGGATGGGCGGCGGGCTTGGCGTCCGGAGCTCCCAGGTCCAGGCCCTTGGCATGCAGGCCGGCGCCCAGGGTTCCGGCGGCGAGGGTTCCGAGCAGGGTGCGGCGATCCATGGGGGCTCCTTGGAAAGAAGCCCAGCCTAGTCCAAGCCGAAAGCCAATCCAAGTCACAACAGATATGGACGGAATTATCAAAAAACATTCATTGATTGGATCCCAAACGCCTCGCCGCGCCACCTTCCCGGGGGCCGGCTCCGCCTTGACGCCCGGCGGCCGCGGGTCCAGGATGAAGCACCTCCGGACCTCGCCATGACGCCCCGCTTCCATCGCTATTATTGGTTCCCGCGCACGGATCGTGCGTGGCACGGCGAGGGTCCAGCCTGATACCTGGAACATCCCCATGACCACCCCGATCCGTTCCCCGGATCGGGGTTTTTCTTTATCCCGGAAGGCCCCATGACCCACCAAGACCTCGAGAACCTGAACATCGACGCCTTCGACCGGATGCCCTCGCCGGCGGAGGTCCATGCGGCCCTGCCCGTCCCCGACGCCGTGGCGGACACCGTGGCCACCGGCCGCCGGGACCTCCAGCGCATCCTCGCCCGGGAGGATCCCCGGCTCCTGGTGGTGGTGGGGCCGTGCAGCATCCACGATCCCGCGGCGGGCCTGGACTACGCCCGGCGGCTCAAGGCCCTGTCCGACGAGGTCTCGGACACCCTGCTGCTCGTGATGCGGGTCTACTTCGAGAAGCCGCGGACCTCCACGGGTTGGAAGGGCTACATCAACGATCCCCGCATGGACGACTCCTTCCACATCGAGGAGGGCATGCGGAAGGCCCGGGAGTTCCTGCTCCGCATCGGCGAGATCGGCCTCCCCGCCGCCACGGAGGCCCTGGACCCCAACACACCCCAGTACATCGGCGACCTCATCAGCTGGACCGCCATCGGCGCCCGGACCTCGGAATCCCAGACGCACCGGGAGATGTCCAGCGGCTTGTCCACGCCCGTGGGCTTCAAGAACGCCACGGACGGCGACCTGGCTGCCGCCGTGAACGCCATCCTCTCCGCCTCCCGCCCCCACAGCTTCCTGGGGCTCAATGACCAGGGCTCGGCCGCCATCGTGCGCACCCGGGGGAACGCATTCGGCCACCTGGTGCTGCGCGGCGGCGGGGGCCGCCCCAACTACGACACGGTCAGCATCGCCCTGGCCGAGGATGCCCTGCGCAAGGCGGGCCTGCCGGAAAACATCGTCGTGGACTGCTCCCACGCCAACAGCCACAAGAACCCCCGCCTCCAGCCCCTGGTCCTCCAGGACTGCGCCCACCAGATCCGGCGGGGCAACCGCTCCATCGTGGGGGTCATGGTGGAGAGCTTCCTCGAGGAGGGCAACCAGCCCATCCCCGAGGACCTCTCCAGCCTGCGCTACGGCTGCTCCGTCACCGACGCCTGCCTGGGCTGGGAGGACACGGCCGCCCTGCTCCGGGAGACCCGGACCCTGTTGAAGGAGGCTCTGGTCTCCCGCGTGATGGCCCCTTGATACCCAATCACCATCAAGAATTAAGATTCACCACGGAGACACGGAACCCACGGAGGCGGCACGGAGCCCTCCGTGCAACTCCGTGATGGGCAGGCCGGAGGCCGCTTCCGGCTTCGCCGGAAGCCACAGGAGGCGCCGGGTCCGGACACGCCTGAAACGTTCCGGACCCGGCGCCTCCTGTGTGCCCATGCTCCGTGCCTCCGTGGTGGATCTATTACGATTGAATGCAGATTGGTATGAGGGGGCGTCAGTCCGCCGGGGTCCCCGTCCCGGCGTCGAGCACGAAGGCTCCCGCGCTCCCGTCGAGGGCCGCGGCCTGGGATGACAAGGTGCTCGAGGTGGCGGACATCTCCTCGGCGGCCGTGGCGTGGCGCTGCACCACCTGGGAGAGCTCCTCCAGGGCGCGGTTGATCTGCCGGACCGTGTGGTCCTGTTCGATCGCGGCGTCGGCGAAGGACTGCAGCTTCCGGGCACTGCGGGTCACCTCGGGCGCCACCCGCTTGAGCAGCCCCTCGGCGTGCGCCGCGATGCCCACGCTCCGGTCGGAGATGGCGCGGATCTCCTTGGCCCCCTCCCCGCTGCGCTCCGCGAGCTTCTGGACCTCGGCGGCCACCACCGCGAAGCCGCGCCCGTGGACCCCGGCGCGCGCCGCCTCGATGGCCGCATTGAGGGCCAGGAGGTTGGTCTGGTAGGCCAGGTCCTCGACCATGCCGATGCGCTCTGCGATGCCACGCATGGCCTCCGCGGTCTCCGCGGCGGCACCGGTCCCGACCCGCACCTCCTCGGCCACGCCCGCGGCCCGATCGCTCGCCTTCTTGGCATCTCCCGCGGCCCGGGTCGCCGCGGCGGCCAGCTCCTCCATGGAGGCCGTCAGCTCCTCCACCGAGGCCGCCTGCTCCGAGGAGCCCTGGCTGACCTCCTGCGCCGTGTCGTTCACCTGGGCGCTGACCTGGCTCACGACCTCGACGGAGCGCTGGATCGTGGCGGCCAGGGAGGCCACCGCCTCCCGCATGACGCCCAGGGCCCGGGTCATGGCCCCGGCCTCGTCCTGCGCGCCTTCGAAGGGCCGGAGGGTGGGGTCCTCGCGGAAGTCGTACCGGGCCAGGCGCTCGAGGCTGGCGGTGATGGCGAGGATGGGCCGGGCGATCCGATGCCCGATGGTCGCCCACACCGCCACGGTCATGACCAGGCAGAGGATGATCACGACGAGCAGCACCTGGGTGCGCTGCCGGATGTCGGCCATCGCCGCCGCCCGCTCGGCTGCCACAACCGCGTCGATGTCATCCACGTAGTTGCCGGTGCCGATCACCCAGCCGAACGAGGGCACCAGGAGCGAGTAGGCCCGCTTGGGCAGCGCGACGCTGCCGCCCTTCTTGGGGAACCAGTAGTCGCTGTAGCCCCCGCCGGACACGCCGGCCTGGATGATGTTCCGCATGTACGGAATGCCCTTCAGGTCCACCGCGTCGATCCGGTTCTTGCCTTCGAGGTTGGACTGGGTGGCATGCACGGTGTTCAGGCCGTCCACCGTGTCCGCCCAGAAGTAGCCGTCCCCGTCGTACCGGAGGCCGCGCAGGAGATCGGCGCCCAGGCGCTTCGCCTCGGCGGCCTGGATCTCGCCCTTCTCCTGCCGGTCGGCGATCGCCTTGAGCATGGACGCCGCCGTCTCGACCTCCAGGCGGGCCCGCCGGTCGTAGCTGTCGCGCAGGGTGCGCTCGAGCTGCTGGATGCGCTGTTCGGAGGTGCGCCGCCCCTCCATGATGAGGAAGGTTCCCAGGGCAATGCCCGCGATCGAAGCGGTCGCGACCGTGAAGGAGATGATCTTCGCTGCGATGCGCATGCCTGGGCCTCGTGAGCAGGGGCCCCTTCATCTGATCACAGGGATTGGAGGCCGTGGTGACGAAACTTCCCCGGACGGGGCCCGGGACGCAGGGCGCGTCCCGGGTGGGTAACCGTAGCCGGGTGGGTCAGGCCTTCAGCGCCTTCGCGGCCAGCTCCAGCACGTCGGTGGTGGCCACGCCCTCGTGGTTCGTCTCGCCCGCTGCATTGTTCAGCATCACGTTGCAGAAGGGACAGCCCACGGCGATGGTGGTGGCCTTGGTCTCCAGGGCCTGCTCGAAGCGCTCGTGGTTCACGCGCTTGCCCAGGTGCTCCTCCAGCCAGAAGCGGCCTCCGCCGGCGCCGCAGCACATGGTGGCCTCGCCGTGCTTCTCCATCTCCGTGAGCTTCACGCCGGGGATGGCGCCCAGGATGGCCCTGGGGGCCTCCACTTGGCCGTTGATGCGGCTGAGGTAGCAGGGGTCGTGGTAGGTGAGGTCCACCTCCACCTTCTGGTCCAGCTTGAGCTTGCCCTCGGCCATGAGCTTGGCCACCAGCTCGGTGCCGTGCACCACCTCGAAGTCGCCGCCGAAGGCCGGGTACTCGTTCTTCAGGGTGTTCAGGCAGTGGGGGCAGTTGGTGACGACCTTCTTCACGCCGTGGCCCTTGAGGGTCTCGATGTTGGCCTCGGTGGCGGACTGGTAGAGGTACTCGTTGCCCAGGCGCCGGGCGGACTCGCAGGTGCAGCTCTCCTCGGTGCCCAGGATGGCGAAGGAGACGTTGGCGGCCTTGAGCAGCTTCACCAGGGACTTGGACACCTTCTGGCCCGCGGCGTCGTAGCTGCCGGCGCAGCCCACCCAGAAGAGGTACTCGGCCTCGGGGTTCTCGGCGAAGGTGGGCACCTCCAGGCCCTCGGCCCACTTGGCGCGGTCCGCCTGGGGCAGGTTCCAGGGGTTGCCCTGGCGCTCCATGCCCTTGAAGGCCACCTGGGCCTCGGCGGGGAAGTCGCTCTCCTCCAGCGTGAGGTAGCGGCGCATGCCCACGAGCTTGTCCACGAAGCTGATCTGCAGAGGGCAGGCCCACTCGCAGTAGCCGCAGCTGGTGCAGGCCCAGATGGTGTCCTGGCTGATCCAGCCTTCGAGCTGGGCCTTGCTCCAGGGCGCCTCCTCGTCGTCGCGCTTCCAGTAGGAGCCCTCGGGCACGGGACCGCCGATGAGCTTGCGGTCCTCGGGCACGGGCTTGTCCTGGGCCATCTGCTCCAGCGGCGTGGCCTTGAGGTAGTCGCGCAGGTCGTTGCCGAAGTTCTTGGGGCGCAGGGGCTTCCCGGTCAGCGTCGTGGGGCAGTTCTCCAGGCAGCGGCCGCACTCCACGCAGGTGTAGAAGTCCAGCATCTGCTTCCAGGTGAAGTCCTGGATCCGGTTGATGCCGAAGTGCTCGGCCTCCAGGTCCATGGGCTTGAGGTTCTTCTGGGGCTCCAGCTCGCGGAAGTAGATGTTGAAGAGGCTCGTGAAGACGTGGAAGTGCTTGGAGTAGGGCAGGAAGTTGGCGAAGAAGTAGAGGACCGCCAGGTGCAGCCACCACATCGTCTTGTAGAGGACGGTGAGGCCCGTCTCGCTCAGGCCGCCCAGCCAGCCGGCCACGGCCACGCCCGCCGGGGACCAGGCGGCCCAGGCGGGATGGTGGAGGGCCACGAAGGCTCCGTCCGCCAGCAGGTCCGTGACCATGAGGCCGCCGATGAGGCTCAGGGTGGCCCAGGCGTCCCAGGAGTTCTCCAGGCGCCAGGGCTTGGCGGCCAGGCGGCGGAAGGTGGCCAGGCCCAGGCCCAGGAGCACCAGCACCTCGAAGATGTCCTTCGTGGCCTGGTAGCCCAGGCCGAAGCCGCCCAGGGCCTCGGTCATGTGGAAGACCGGGAAGAGGCCCTCCAGCACCAGGCCGATGGTGCGCAGGGAGAGGACGCAGAAGCCCCAGAAGATGAGGATGTGGTAGAAGCCCGCGTACTTGTCGCGGACCATGCGCTTCTGCATCAGCGCGAGGGTGAAGACGCCCTTGAGGCGCACCCAGGGCTGGTCGAAGCGGTTGTCCGGGAGGCCCGCCTTCATCGTGGCGATCCGCTTGCGGATGGTCACCGCGAAGAATCCGGCGGCCGCCAGCGTCATGATCCAGAACAGCGCGATTTCCAGGGCCTTCATGGCGGTGCCTCCCAGCAGTCAAGGTCCGGTTCGCCCCGCGGCGCGAGGCCGGGGGCCGGTCATTGTCTCACCCGTTTATCAGGTATGCGGTCGAAGGCCCAGTGTAGCCGTGCCCATGACAAACTGAAGGCCCGACCTGGAGTCAGTTTCCGGAGCCCCCCTTGAGTCCCGTCCCCCTCGTCTTCGAAGCCGCCGTCACCCGCCCCCTGTCGGTGGTGTTCCGCGCCGGCGAAGCCTGGGAGGGCCATGACTACACGGTGGAGGTGGTGGCCGAGCGGCAGGGCCTGGACGGCTTCGACGTGGTGGTGGACTTCCGGGACCTGGAGGCCGCCCTGGACCGCAGCCTGGCGCCGCTCCAGGGAAAGCTCCTCTCGGACCTGGGCCTGGAGGGCCCCCTGGCCCTGGCCACGCGCCTGGCGGCCGAGCTGGCCCCCTTCGTGCCGCTGCCGGCGCGGCTCCGGGAGGTGGCCCTCACCGATGGGCGCGGGCGCCGGATGGCCGTCCGCCCTTGAGGCCCTGGATCCCCCTCGCGGCCCTGGCCCTGGCCCTCTCCCCCCTGGCGGTGGTCCACCCCGTCCGCATCTCGGGCCGCAGCATGGAACCGGCCCTCCACGACGGGGACCTGCGCTGGGCCCTGCGGGCCTGGGCCAGCCACACCCCCCGGCGGGGCGAGGTCTGGCTGGTGGAGGGGCCGCACGGCGCCTCGGTGAAGCGCGTGCTGGGCCTGCCGGGCGAGGCCGTCGAGTGGCGCGGCCCGGACCTGTGGATTGACGGGCGGCGCCTCAACGAGCCCTGGGTGGTCCACCCGGAGCGCGGAGGCGAGGGCCGGTCGGCCGCCATGGAGGGCTACCTGGTCCTGGGTGACAACCGGCCCGACAGCCAGGATGGGCGCACCTGGGGCCGCCTGCCGCGCGCAGCCCTAAGGGGCCGCATCCTCTGAACTATTTCTGCCGGGTGTAGGTGATCTCCATGGTCCGGACCTCCTTGCCGCCCCGGGTCTCGTACCACTCCATCACGTGGGAGTCGTCGCTCAGGACCTTCACGACCTGGCGGATCTTGACCTTCGTCCCGGGTTTTATGATGTCGTCCATGTCGCCCTTGTAGGTGAAGGTCCTGGCGGCCGGGTCGTAGGTGCCGGTCATGACCAGGATGGCGGTGCCCATGTTGTCCAGCCACGTGGCCGTGAAGTGCCGGGCCAGGTTGTCATAGCCCGTGAGGCCCAGTCCCTGGAAGGCCATGCCGCCGAAGGTGCCCTTGTACTGCCCCTGGATGAACCGCCCGTCCATCAGCGAGGTGTAGCTGGCCGTGCCGCTGGAGAGCTCGGGCGGAGCGCCGGGCTCCATCCACATCCTGGACGAGAAGGCCCAGTCGCCGGTGAGCGAGGCCAGGAGCTTGTGGTTCGGCCCTGGGGTGGCGGCCTTTTGCCAGGCCTCCATCATCGCCTGCTGCTCGGGGGTGGGGGCCTTCCCCTTCGCCTCCTGGGCCGCCAGGGACAGGGGCTGGGGCAGGGCCAGGATCAGGCCGCAGATCCATCCGCGGGAAACAAGGTGCCGTGAACGCATGATCGCCTCCAGACAAGGGACTCAGGTTCGAGCGGGAGCCAACCTACCACACCCACAAAACCGGCGGCAAAGCCAAGATTCATGCCGATTTTCAGGCCCGGCCGGGCCGGCCTCCGCCGGGTTGGGCTACGCTGGAGGGCTGGAGCTTCGATGGACCGACTGGTGATCCAAGGTGGACATCCCCTGCGGGGGCGCATCCGGGTGTCCGGGGCCAAGAACGCGGCCCTGCCCTGCCTGGCGGCGGCGCTCCTGACCTCCGATCCCCTGGTCCTGTCCAACCTTCCCGCCGTGGCGGACATCCGCACCATGGTGAAGGTGCTCCAGGCCCTGGGCACGGAAGCCGCCCTCGAGCCGGAGGGCGAGGGCTTCGAGCTGACGGCGAAGCTGGCCTGCGCCGGCAGCGAGGATCCCAAGGCCCCCTACGAGCTGGTGAAGACCATGCGGGCCTCCATCCTGGTGCTGGGGCCCCTCCTCGCGCGGTTCGGGAAGGCCACCGTGAGCCTGCCCGGCGGCTGCGCCATCGGCGCGCGGCCCGTGAACCTGCACCTGGAGGCCCTGGAGCGCATGGGCGCCGTGATGGAGATCAGCCACGGCTACATCCACGCCTCCGTGAAGGGCCGGCTCAAGGCCATCGACCACGCCTTCCCCAAGGTGAGCGTGGGCGCCACCGAGAACCTCCTCATGGCCGCGGCCCTGGCCGAAGGCACCACGGTGCTGCGCAACGCGGCCCAGGAGCCGGAGATCGGCGACCTCGCCCAGCTCCTCGTGAAGATGGGCGCCCAGATCGAGGGCATCGGGACCGGAACCCTCACGATCACCGGCGTCAAGCAGCTCCACGGCTGCGAGCACGCGGTCATCGCGGACCGCATCGAGGCGGGCACCTACCTCTGCGCCGTGGCCGCCGCCTGCGGCGACGTGGTGCTGGACCGCTGCGAGCCCGAGCACCTGCGCACCCTGCTGGACCTGCTGGAGCGATCGGGCTGCGTCATCACCGAGCGGGAGGGCCAGGACGGCCGCCAGCTCCGCATCCAGCGCGAGTGCGGCCAGAAGCTGCGCTCCAAGGACATCACCACCCTGCCCTACCCGGGCTTCCCCACGGACCTCCAGGCCCAGGTGATGGCCGTCATGACCCAGGCCTGCGGCATCAGCGTCATCAACGAAGGCATCTTCGAGAACCGCTTCCAGCACGCCATGGAGCTGGAGCGCCTGGGCGCCAACCTGCGCACGGACGGCCGCACGGCCATCGTCGCTGGCCCCGCGGAGCTGACGGGCTGCACGGTCATGGCCACGGACCTGCGGGCCAGCGCCGCCCTCGTCATCGCCGGCCTCGTGGCCAAGGGCGAGACCATCGTGGACCGCATCTACCACCTGGACCGCGGCTACGCGGGCCTGGAGAAGAAGCTCCAGGGCGTGGGCGCCCGCATCGAGCGCGTGGGCGGCGGCCGGGTCTAGGCCCAGCCTGGATCTCCTTGCGCCGCGCCGACCGCCTCTTCCAGATCGTGCAGCTGCTCCGGCGGGACCGCCTCAGCACCGCGGCGAAGTTGGCCCGGGAGCTGGGTGTCAGCGAGCGCACGCTCTACCGCGACATCGCCGACCTCATGGCCTCCGGCGTGCCCATCGAGAGCGAGGCGGGCGTCGGCTACAGCCTGCCCCGCCACTTCGACCTGCCGCCCTTCATGTTCAGCGCGGAGGAAGGCGAGGCCCTCCTTCTGGGGGCGCGCGTGGCGGCGGCCTGGGGCGATCCCTCGCTGCGGGAGGCGGCGGAGAGCCTCCTCCGGAAGGTGGAGGCCGTCCTGCCGCCCGGCCGGAGAACCTCGCTGTCGGACCTGCCGTTCCTCGTGCCGGACTTCCACGTCCCCCCGGAGACCGCCCGCTTCCTCGGGGCGCTCCGCCAGGGCCTCCGGGAAAGCCGGCGGGTCCGCCTCGCCTACGCCCGCGGGGACGGGACCGAATCCGAGCGGGTGGTGCAGCCCCTCGGCGTGATCTTCTGGGGCTACCGCTGGCACCTCGCGGCCTGGTGCGAGCTGCGCGAGGCCCTGCGGACCTTCCGCGTGGACCGGATCCAGTCCACGGAGCTGCTGGACCCCTTCGAGCCGGCGCCAGGGCGGAGCCTGGAGGACTACTTGGGAAAAATCAGAACGGAAAAGAACCAGATCTGAGGTTCGCTGTCGAAACACTCCTGCCACCAGGTTGTCAGGAGCCGGCGTCATCATGGTCCTCCACCACCCAAGGAGCCCCCATGGCCCTCGCCCAAGCCCTCCTCCCCGAGTTCGAGCACGAAATGGCCACCCTGCGCCGCGTGGTCGAGCGCATCCCCGCGGACCGGATGGACTACCGTCCGCACGCCAAGTCCTTCACCCTCCATGACCTGGCGAACCACCTGGTCACGATTCCCGGCTGGACCATCACCACCCTGAAGGAGACGGAGCTGGACTTCGGCCTGCCCGAGACCCGGGCGAAGCAGCCCAAGCCCAGCGCGACCACGGAGGGGCTTCTGCGCACCCTGGATACCTGCGTGGAAGGGGCGCTGAAGGCCCTGACCGAAGCCTCGGACGAGGACTTCCAGGTGGTCTGGACCCTCAAGAACGAGGGCCAGGTGCTCATGGCCATGCCGCGCATCGCGGTCTACCGCGGCTTCGTGATGAACCACCTCATCCACCACCGGGCCCAGGTGGCCGTCTACCTGCGCCTGCTCGACGTGCCGGTTCCTTCCATCTACGGCCCCAGCGCCGACGAGGCCTGAGCCCGGCCTCCGACAGGAAAGATTCACCACGGAGACACGGAACCCACGGAGGCGGCACGGAGGCCTCCGTGCATCTCCGTGATGGGCAGGCCGGAGGCCGCTTCCGGCCCAGCCGGAAGCCGCGGGAGGCGCCGGGTCCGGATCCTTCTCGGGGTATCCGGGCCCGGCGCCTCCCGTGTGCCCATGCTCCGCGCCTCCGTGGTGAACCTTCATATCATTTGGAGACAAACAGGTCGGAGCCGGACCCCGGCTCATCCCTGTGACGACCTCCACCCGGGCCCTCGGCTACACTTGGGGCGAGATCGGGGGATCCATGTTCGGCGAGATGAAGGTGTTTTCCGGGAGCAGCCACCCGGAGCTGGCGAAGGGCATCGCCACGCACATGGGCATGCCCCTGGGCAAGCTGAAGATCACCCGGTTCTCCAACGAGAACATCAAGGTGAAGGTCGAGGAGAACGTCCGCGAGTCGGACGTCTTCGTGATCCAGACCTCCTGCCCCCCCGTCAGCGACAACCTGATGGAGCTGCTCATCCTCATCGACGCCCTCAAGTTCGCGTCCGCGGCGCGCATCACGGCCGTGCTGCCCTACTTCCCCTACGCCCGCAGCGACAAGAAGGACGAGGCGCGCATCTCCATCACCGCCCGCCTGGTGGCCGACCTGCTGGAGACCGCCGGCGCGGACCGCGTGCTCACCATGACCCTGCACGCCCCGCAGATCCTGGGCTTCTTCCGCAAGCCCGCGGACCAGCTCCTGGCCACGCCCACCCTCACGAACTACTTCAAGACCAAGGACCTCTCCAACACCACGGTGGTGGCCACGGACGCCGGGGCCGCCAAGTTCGCCGGACACTTCGCCAAGCGCCTCTCCGTGCCCATGGCCATCATCGACAAGCGCCGCTTCGACGACTCCGAAAAGGCCCAGAGCGTGGCCCTCATCGGCGACGTGAAGGGCCGGGACGCCATCATCTACGACGACGAGATCGCCACGGGCGGCTCCATCAAGGAGGCGGCCCGCATCCTCCGCGAGTTCGGGGCCCGCACGGTCCGCGTGGGCGTCACCCACGGCGTCCTCTCCGGCAACGCGGTGGAAACCCTCAACTCCGCGAACCTGGATGAGCTGGTGATCACCGACAGCATCCCGGTCCCGCCCGACCGCGCCAAGGCCCTGCCCAACCTGCGGGTGCTCTCCACGGCCGCGCTGTTCGGCGACGCCATCCTCCGCATCCACGGGGGCCGCAGCATCAGCGAAATGATGGACTGATGGCGGCGCGCCTCGGCCCCATCGAGGCGCCGCCGGATTCCGGCCTGCTGGGGCCCCTCGGCCCGGAGATCTCCCCGCTCTTCACCCGCCCCTTCCTGGTGCTGCACCGGGCCTCGGAGTTGTACACCGCCCGCATCTGCCTGCTGCTGCTGTGCGATCTGGGCTGGGAGACCCGCCTGCGGGCCGGCGCCACCCTCGACGACCTCTGCACGGGCCTGCCGGACCAGGCCCGCCGGCCCCTCGCCTGGATGCTGCCCTTCCTCGCCGCCGAAAGCCTGCTGGCGGAGGAGGGCGGCACCTATACCCTCCGGGGCGAGCCCGATCTGGACCTGGCGGGCCTCCGCGAGGCCGTGGCCCTGGAGGCCCCTGGCCACGAGGCCAACTTCGACCTCCTCGACGGCGTGCGCTCCCACATCGGCCCCTTCTTCACCGAGGGGCGGGACGGCGACGGCCTGCTCTTCGACCTGGCCCTCTTCCCCCACTGGCTGGCCTACTTCCGCAACGGGAACCTGGTCTACTTCCCCAACAACCTGCTCACCCTGCTGGCCCTCCGCGAAGGCCTGCCTCAGGGGGCGCGGGTCCTGGAGCTGGGGGGCGGCGCCGGCTCCTTCGCCCAGCTGGTGGCCCAGCGGGGCGCCGAGGAAGGCTGGCTGGAGCGCATCGCCGAGTACCGCTTCACCGATGTGGCCCCCACCTTCCTCCGGCGTGCCCAGCGCGGCCTGGGGGCCGCGGCGCCGGGCCTTGCCCTCGCCTTCCAGGCCCTGGACCTGAACCGGCCCCTGGAGGCCCAGGGCATCGCGCCCGCCAGCCTCGACGCCATCGTGGGCATCAACGTGCTGCACGTGGCCCACGACCTGGAAGCCACCCTCCTGGACCTCCGGAGCCGCCTGCGGCCCGGGGGCCGCCTCGTCCTCGGCGAGTGCCTCAAGCCGGCCCTCGACACCCCGCTCTACATCGAGTTCTTCTTCACCTTCATCAAGGCCTTCACCGGCGTGAGGCTCGACCCCCGCTGGCGGCCCCGCCATGGCTTCCTCACGCCAGAAGCCTGGGACCGGGCCCTGGAGCATGCCGGGTTCCGCAACATCCAGCACGTCCCCCCGCCCCGCCCCCTCATGGACAACCAGCCCGCCTTCACGGTGGGCGCCATCAGCGCCTCTGCCTGACTCCGGAGAGGCGGCGCGGTTGCGTCGCCTCCCCGGAGCCCGTGGCATCACGCCTCCTTGGGCCTCCCCACCCACGCATAGAAGCTGGGCAGGGCCAGCAGGGTGAACAGGGTGCTGGTGAGAAGGCCGCCCACCATGACGAGGGCCAGGGGGCGCTCCAGCTCGCTGCCGCCGAAGCCCAGCAGCATGGGCATGAGGCCGAGGATGGCGCTCCCGGCGGTCATGAGCTTGGGCCGCACGCGTCCCAGGCTGGCCTCCATCAGCGCCTCGCGGAAGGGCAGGCCCTCGGCCACCAGGTGCTTGGCCTGGGTGATGAGCACCAGGCTGTTCTGCACCGCCACGCCAAAGAGCCCGATTATCCCCACGATGGAGCTGATGTTCCAGGTCTCCCCGGCCAGCCACAGGGCCAGGAGACCGCCGGCGAAGGCATCGGGCAGGGTCAGGACCACCACCAGCACCTCGCGCCAGCGGCCCAGGGCCAGGTAGAGCAGCCCCACCACCAGGACCAGGGCGGCCCCGATGGCGATCACCAGGCGCTGGTGGGTTTCGCGGGCCTCCTCGACCTTGCCGCCCAGCTTCACCACCGTGCCCCGGGGCAGGTCCAGGCCCTGGAGGGCCTTCTCGATCCGGTCCGCGGTGCCACCCAGGTCGCCCGTGGTGCGGACGTTCAGGGCCAGGCGCCGCTGGGCCGCCTCGCGGCGGATGAGGCTGGGCGTGCCGGCCTCCTCGAAGCGGGCCACCTGGCCCAGCTCCACCACCCGGCCACCCTCCAGCACCAGGGGCAGGCGCTTGAGGGTCTCGGGACTGGTGCGGCCGTCGTCGGGAAAGCGCACCACCCGCTCGATGCGCTGGGGGCCCTCGAAGCGTGGCGCGGCCTCCAGTCCCTGGAGGGCCGCCTTCAGCGTGGCGGCGATGAGGGGCCGGGGCACGTCCAGCCGGCGCAGCGCATCCTCGTCGGGCACCACGGTCCACTTGGGCAAAACGCCCGCCCCCTCGGGGGTGACGGAGGCCACGCCGGACACCTTGGCCAGCGCCTCCTGGAGGGCGGGGAGGCGGGGCTGGAGCGCGGCCAGATCCGGGTGGAAGAGCTTCACCTGGATGTCCGCGGGCGTGCCGCCGATGCCTTCGGAGATGCGCATCTGCATGGGGGTGGTCAGCTCCACCGGGTAGGGCAGCTCCTCCGCCAGCTCGGCCACGTCCTTCTGGACCTCGGGGGTCCGGCGGCTCCCGTCCAGCACCACCAGCACGTCGGAGAGCGTGTGGGGCATGGGATCCTCGGTCAGGTCCGACCGGCCCGTCCGGCGGTAGACCGAGGCCACGCCGGGGACCTTCACGAGCTTCTGCTCGAGCTGGGCATTGGCCTCGTCCACGGCCGCCAGGCTGGTCTCGGCGGGCAGGAGGCTGTTCAGGATCAGGGCCCCCTCGTCCAGCGCGGGCAGGAAGTTGCTCCCGAGGCGCAGGGCCAGCCAGAGGCTGGGGATGGTGAGGCCCAGGGCCAGGATCCGGACGAGGGCCCCATGGTCCATGGCCCACCGGAGGGCCGGCCGGTAGGCCCGCTTGAGGGCCTCCACCAGGCGCGGTTCCTCCAGCTCGGCGCCGGGCGGCAGGAAGCGCTCCACCAGGGCCGGCACCAGGGTGAAGCTCAGCACGAGGCTGATCGTCATGGCAGCGGCAATGGCCATGGCCAGGGGCGCATAGAGCCGCCCCGCGAGCCCGCCGATGGCCAGGAGCGGGATGAACACCGCCAGGATGACCAGCACGGCCGTGAGGATGGGCGCGCCCACCTCCGCGGCGGCCCGGGTGAGGGCCACGCGCCGGGGCTCCAGGTGCTCCCGGTGCTGGTGCAGGCGGTGCGCGAGGTTCTCCACCATGATGACGGCGGCATCCACCAGGAGGCCCACGGCGATGGCCAGGCCGCCCAGGGTCATGGCGTTGAGCCCGAGACCCGCGAGCCGGAGCGGCACCGCGGCCCCCAGGGTGGCCAGGGGCAGCACCGCGATCACCATGAGGGCGCCGCGCAGGTTGCCCAGCAGGGCCACGAGCACCAGGGCCACGAAAACCCCGCCCAGGAGCAGGGCCCAGGTCACGCCGTCCAGGGCGTGGGTGACGAGGGCCCCCTGGTCGTACATCAGCTCCAGCTCCATGCCCTCGGGCAGGCTCCGGCGCAGCTCGTCCAGGGCCCTGCGGGTCTCCCGGGCCACGGCCAGGGTCTCCGCCGTGGGCTGCTTCACCACCCGCAGGCTCACGTCCTCGTGGCCCTGGTGCCGCGCCAGACCGCGCCGGAAGGCGGCCCCTTCGCGCACCTCGGCCACGTCGCCCAGCAGGATGGCCCCGCGGGGCGTCTGGAGCCGGAGCCGCTTCACGGCCTCGGGGCGGGCGGCGAGGCTGCCCACGGTGATGAACCAGCCCTTGTCCTGGATCTCCATGACGCCGGCGGCGGTGTCCTGCTGGCTGCCCTCCAGGGCCTCGAGGACCTGCGCCAGGCTCACGCCCTGGAGGCGCATGCGCTCCGGCTGGACGACCACCTGGAGCTGGCGCTCCTCGCCCCCCAGGCGCTCCACGCGGGCCACGCCCGGCACGGCCTGGAGCCGCGGGATGAGCACCTGCTCGGCGTGATCCCGCAGCCGCATGGGATCGGTGGACGGGCCTTCCAGAACGATCTCCATGATCTCCTGGAGGCGGCCCGCGGCGCTGGACATCAGCGGCGCCCGGGTGCCCTCGGGGAAGGCCCCGGACAGGCCTGCGAGGCGCTCGGCCACGAGCTGGCGGGCCCGCCAGGGGTCGGTGCCGCCCTCGAAGGACACGATGGTCTGCACCACTTCCGCCTGCACGGTGCTCACCACGCGCTTCACGCCGGGCAGGCCGCCGAGGGCCTGCTCCACGGGCTGGGCCACGGTCAGCTCCAGCTCCGTGGCGGCCCGCCCGGGGCTCTGGATGAGCAGGTTGAGGCTGGGCAGGCTGAGGTCCGGGAAGAGGTCGCGCTTCAGCGTGGCGAAGCCGGCCACGCCGGCGGCGGCCCAGACGAGGGCCAGGGCGAACACCCAGCCCTTGCGGGGCAGTAGCCAATCGAACCAGCGGCGCAGGAGGCTCCGCTTCTGGAAGGGAGTCGTCTCAGTGGTCATGGGCCTCCCCTCCGCTCTTGCGCTTGATCTGGAGCGACTTCAGGAGGTAGGCGCCCTCGCCCGCCACGGTCTCGCCGGGCTTCACGCCCTCGAGCACCATGACATCCGTGCCGAGCTCCGGGCCGCGGCGCACGGGCCTGAACGCCGCCTCGTCGCCCTCCTTCACGAACACGCCCCAGGTGCCCTCCACCTGCTGCAGGGCGCTCTGGGGGAGCACCACGGTCTTCGCCAGGGGCACGTGGACCTCCACCGGCGAGCCGGGGATGGGCAGCCGCCCGCCCAGCAGGCGCAGCCGGTAGCCCAGGCGCCGCGTGTCGGCGGTCAGCGTCATGGGCGTGCCCTCCAGCCGGGCTTTCCAGCGCTGGCCGTCGGCCTTGCGGACCTCGGTCTCCATGCCAGGCCGCCAGTCCTGGGGCGCCGGCAGGGGCAGCTCCAGGCGGACGATGGCGGCGGCCCCGGCCTGGAAGGCCCCCAGCTCCTGGCCGGCCTCGACGCCTTGGCCCAGCTGGGCCTTGTAGGCAGTCACCGCGCCGGCCTTCGGGGCGCGGACGGTGAACACGGCGCCGGCGGCCTCCGGGGCCACGCCACGGGCCTCCAGGGCAAGGCGGGCAGCCTCCTCCTCGGCCCGGGCCGTGGCGGCGTCGCTACGGGCCGCCTCCAGCTCGCGGCGGGAACCGGCCTGGGCTTCGAAGAGCCGCTCCTCCCTGGCCAGCTCGGCCCCGGCACGGTCGCGGCGGCTGCGGGCCGCCAGCCAGTCGGCCTTGAGGCGGGCCAGCTCCGGGCTCTGGAGGGCCAGCAGACCGGTTCCCCGCGCCACGGACCGGCCCGGCGCCACGAGGATGGCCGAGACGATGCCCTTCACGGGACTGCTGAGCAGGGCCTGGGCGGACTCGTCCCCGATGGCCTCGGCGGGGTACCAGGCCCCCTCGGCCCGGGGCTCGGGCACCGTCAGGAAGCGGAGGCCGCGAACCTCCTTCAGGGGGATGCGGGCCTCCTCCTCGTGCCCCTGGGCTTCGTGGGCGTCATGGGCGTCATGGGCATCATGGGCGTCGTGGTGCCCCTCGCCGGCGGGAGGCGCGGCGCGGCGGCCGCAGCCCAGGGTTCCCACCAGGAGGAGGGCGAGCAGGGATGTGGAGAGGAGCTGGGTCATGGGGTCACCCCGGAGGTGAGGGCCTGGAGTTCGGCGGAGAGGAGGTGGGCGGCGTGGGCGCGGCGGTGGGAGGCCGCCTGGGCCTCCAGGAGCTGGCGGCGGATGGGCAGGGCCTCGGAGGGGCGTTCCCGCCCTTCGCTGAGGCGCAGCCCCACGGCCCGGAGGGAGGCGTCGAAGGCGGCGAAGGGGATGGGGGCGGCGAGGGGCAGCCGGGCCAGGGCCGACTGGAAGCGGGCGTCCAGGTCCAGCAGGGCGGACTCGGATTCCCGGGTGGCGGCCTGGAGGGCCGTCTCGGTCTCCCGGCGGAGGGCCTGGCCTTCGCCGGGCCGGGCGAAGCGGTAGGCCAGGCCCACCTTGCCGATGCGCTCCTCGCCCTCCCGGGCGTAGCTGCCCCGGAGGCTCCAGCGGCTGGCGGCCAGGGCCTCCTGGTGGCGCAGGGTCTGTCGATCGAGATCCAGGCGCCGCTGGAGGGCCTGCCGCAGGGCCCCGGCCTCGAAGCGGGCCTGGAGTCCCTCCGAGGCAGGCGCGGCGGGTTCGCCGGGGTCGCCAGGATCGCCCAGGGGCTGCGGAGCCGCCGGAACCTCTGCCAGGCTCCGGAGGCCGGCCCAGGCGATCAGGCGCTGCCGGTGGGCCTCCTCCAGGTCCGCCTGGGCGCGCAGGGCCTCGCCCTCCACCAGGCTCACCTGGAAGGCGGGATCGGCCCCGGCCTCCAGCCGGGCTCGGGCGGCCTGGAGCCAGGTCCGGACCGTGGCCAGGTCCGCCTGCCGGAGCTGAAGCAGGCGCTCGGCCAGCCATGCGTCCAGGTAGGCCTGGCGCAGGCGGAACCGGGCCTCCACACGGGCCGCCTCCCGCAGGGCGGGGTCCGCCTGCCCGAGGGCCGAGGCCAGGTCCCGCCGGACGGCCGGCGAGAGGAAGAGGGGCAGGTCCAGCTCCACGGACCGGTCCGTGGTGGCGGGGGCGCCGGGCTGGGTGCGGGGGCCGGCGGACAGGCCCAGGGCCGGGCCCTCCCGGAGCAGGCCCCGGGTGCCGCCCAGGGCCCGGTGGCGCTCGGCCAGGAGGGCTTCGGCGCGCAGCTGCTCAGGGCTCGTGCGGGCCCGCTGGAGGATGTCGTCATAGGAGAGGGGCGGCGCCTGCGCCATGAGCAGGCAGGGCAACGCCCCCAGGAGGAAGGCTCGCATGGGGACCTCGAAGGAAGGGGGGACGGCACGGCAGGCCGAGGCCCGGCCGCGCGTTCAGGCGCTCCATCCTTCAGGCCCGGGGTGGTTCCTTTTCCGGTTCGGGGCTGAGGCTCACGAGGTCGGCGGCCCGCTCCGCGAGGAAGCCGGGCGTCGGAAGGGGGTCGCCCGGCGGCGGCGCGGGAGCCTCCGGCATGGGGGCCGTGGCGCACCCGTCCGAGCAGAGCAGGTGGCAGATGGGGGGACAGGCCTCTTCGGCCCCTCCGTCCGTGCAGGGGTCGGCGCCCGCGGCGCCCAGGTAGAGCCCCACCAGGCAGAGCAGGAACACGGCCACCCAGCGCCTCAGGGGACGCAAGCCGCGCGCAGGGACGCGCCGGAGCCGTGGGTTCGCCATTCCCTCCAGACTACCTGGGATGCACGGAAAGCGGCGCCTCGCGGCGCCGCTTTCCGCGCAGAGGGCGGATCAGAATCCCGAGAACACCACCACCGCGTAGGCCGCGAAGGTGCCGTCGGGCTTGGGCACCACGGCCACGCGGGCCGGGGTGGCAGTCACGAGCTTGGTGGCCCAGGCGGTTGCGGCCACGGGGGCCACCGTGATCACGCCGTTCTGCTTCGAGACTTCCAGCACCAGGGGCTGCATGCCCACGGTGGCGTTCAGGGCCACGGTGACGGTCTGGCTGGCGGCGCTGGAGTTGACGAAAGTGAAGCCCAGCTGGCCGCCGTCGTACGAGGTGCTGATGGTCCCGGTGGGCAGGGCCACGGGCATGAAGATGGCGTTGTTCGCATCCCAGGCGCCGGTGGTCCCGTTCCACACCAGGTCGCTCATGCCCCGGGCCTGGAGGTCGCCCGTGGGGGTGCCCATCATGCCCGAGCCCATGCCGGAACATGCGGAGGCGAAGTCGCCCACGCTGGTGGAGTTCAGGCCGGGGAGGCCCACGTACCACCAGCTGAAGGCGCTGGCGTAGGCGTGGGTGCGGTCGCCGGTGAGATGCTGGTAGGTGAAGGAGCTGGTGGAGGCTGCGCTGATGCGGCCGCCGTCCACGGCCCGCTGGATGTTCACGGAGGCCGCGTGCATGGGCACAGCCAGGGGATCCTTGACCTGGACCTGCACCTTGAAGCCCGTCCACAGATTGGCGAGGGCCGCTGTTCCGGTGCCCAAGGCCTGGCTCATGTGGAAGGTGAAGGTGGTGTCCGCATCGATGGCGATGGTCCGGGGCGCGCCGCTGGCGGAGCTGACCGCCATGAGGCCATTGGCCTGGTCCACGCCGTAGACGTGGCCCTCCGGCGTCCAGCCCGGCAGGGCGCTGGCGCCATACCACACGCGCACGGCCCAGAGGCTGCCGTCGGGCTGCATGCGCAGGGACACCAGGGCGTACTTCCCGGCGGCCAGGCCCGCGAAGCTGCCGACGGTCCGGGTGTCGGCGTTGAAGAACCAGCTGCCGGCATCCGCGTTCACCGTGAGGTCGTTGCCGCCGTCTGTGTGCAGCACGAAGCTGGAGGCGCCCACGGAGGCGATGGTGCCCCGGCGGTGCCGGAACATCAGCTGGGCCACGCCGGTCATGCCGTTGAGGTTGGAGCGGTGCCTCACCTGGAGGTTCAGCACCCAGGTGCCGTCGGGCAGCTGCACCAGGAACAGGGGATGGTTCAAGTCGAAGTCGAGCTGCACCGCATTGCTGCCGTTGGCGGTCACCACGAAGTCCGAGCTGAGGTTCACGAGGACGCTGCTGCCGGCCACCTTCACCTGGCTGGAGGGCACCACAGTCCCATCGGCCTTCACCAGATTGAGGCTGGCGGGGTCGATGGTGATGCGCAGGGCGTCGTAGGTGCCTGCGGGGATCTGGGCCGAGGCCAGCAGCTCGCCCACGCTGTCCAGATCCACGAGGTTGATCTTGGCGCTGGCGCCCTGGAAGGCCACCACCTCCTTGGTGTGGTCGGCCTTGTTCAGGAACGCCACCTGGGTCACCACCACCTCGATGGCGGACCACTGGTCCGAGGGCGCATCCGTGAGGATGACGGCGGCCGTGCCCGTGGCGGGCGGCGGGGCGGAAGCGGCGGGCGAGGAGGACGAACCGCCGCCGCAGGCCAAGCCGAGGGCCAGCGCGGTGAGGCCCAGGGGCATCGCCAGCACGGAGAAGGTGCGCAGGGGGGAACGCATGGAAATCTCCAGGGAACGGAGCCGGGCTCCGGAGGGGGAATGGAAGGGAACACCCCTCTGACCCGGCGCGGCAGGAAAGAGTTGATCACGACATTTCCGTTTTGCGGTTCCAGGCCTCGTCTTGCGACACTTCTGCATGGCCCTTACCCTGCGGGACCTCATCATCCAGCGCGCGGCCAGGCTCCAGGGGCGCCCGGCCCTCACGACCCCGGACTGGGGGACGCTGGGCTACGGCCAGCTCCGGAACCGCGCCGAGGGCGTGGCCCTGGGCCTGCTGGCGGCGCCGGCCCCGCCTTCCATCCACAGCGCCACCGGGACGCCCTGGGACTGGGCTGCCGAGCTGGCCGCCGCCGCCGCGGGCCTGGCCTGGGAGGCGGATGGGCAGGTGGTACCGGCCGAGGTACTCGGCGGCCCGCGCTTCAACGCTGAGGAGGGCCGGGGCCCCTACCACGCCCGCGAGCAGATCGTCACCCCGGACACCCCCTTTCACGCGGGTCTGACCCAGGGCGAGCTGCTGCTCCGCCTGCGGCGCCTGAACGCGGTTCTGGGCTGGGACCACGACACCCGCGTGGACCTCCCCCTGGCCCGCCTGGGCGAACCGGCCCTCCGCGCCGCCCTCTGGAGCGCCCTGTACGCAGGCGTCCACACCGTACTCGAACCCGAGGCGCCGCCTGCCGGTGGATGGCTGGCCCGCTTCCGGAGCGCTCCGCCCGCCTGGGACCCCGAAATCTTCCTGGGGCTCTGGCGATGATCAGCGCCGGGAGACCCGCTCAACGGCCTGCCGGCGCAGGGTCTGGAACTCCTCCTCGGTGATCAGGCCCTCCTTGCGCAGGGCTTCCAGGCGCCGGAGGGCCACTTCCAAATCCGAGGTGATCGCCGCGGCAGACGCGGGGGCGACCGCGAGAACGGGCGGCGCGGCTGGCTTCAGCGGCGCCAGGGGCGCGGGCGGAAGGTCCTTGAGCAGCCGCTGGGCCAGCACCCGGCCCAGGACGCCGCACCAGGCCTGGTAACGCGCCTGGATGGATTCGGCACTCTCGCCCTCGATGAAGTGGTGAATTGCCGAGACGCATTCCCCGCTGCGCACGTCCGTGAGCTTCAGGTCGAAATAGAGGCCGGCCACGCCACCGAACATCCCCCCGACACCCTCGCTCCGGCAGTCCACCACGCGGCCCGTCAAGGCCAGGTCTCCCCCATTCATGGACAGGGATGCGCCCCCGTGGAACGCCTGGCCCAGGCCTTCCACCAGGGCGGGGACCAGGATGGGGTCGAGGCGCGCCAGGAAGGCCTTGTCCTTGTCAGACCGGGGTTTCACCAGCCAGGCGGGGGCCTCCCAGGCCCGGACGTGCAGGGTCCGCCCCTGGATCGAGAGGTCGGGCTGCGTCCAGAGGAAGTAGACCAGGGTGGACCGCTCGAAGCTGATGCCGGGACAGAACCAGGCCGGGTCCAGCCGGCCATGATCCAGCCTCGGAGACCCGGCGGTCAGGATCACGGGGAGGAGCCCGCAGATCAGGGGAAGTACGGGACGCATCGGCCCTCCGTGAGCCCCCCCGTCCGGGATGCGGGGTGGGACAGCCTGCTAATCTTACGGAATATATTGGAAACTACAATGAAGCTTCTGATCGTCGAAGATGACCCCCGGGCGGCGCAGGCGCTGGAGCGTAGCCTGCGCCAGCACTGTTTCCTGGTGGAATCCGCCCATGACGGCCTGGAAGGCCTGTCCATGGCCAAGCAGAAGCCCTTCGACTGCCTCATCCTCGACGTGATGCTGCCCGGCATGGACGGGTTCGCGCTGGTATCCGAGCTCCGCACCGCGGGCATCCAGACGCCGGTCCTCTTCCTCACGGCCCGGGATGCCCTGCCCGACCGGATCCGCGGCCTGGAAGTGGGCGGCGGGGACTACCTTGTGAAACCCTTCGCCTTCTCCGAGCTGCTCCTCCGGATCAACAACCTGCTCCAGCGCGGGGGCGAGTCCCCCACCAGGGACATCCTCATCGGGGACCTGTCCATCCACCGCTTCCAGCGCAAGGTCTACCGGAACGGCAAGCGGCTGGACCTCAGCACCCAGGAGTACGCGCTCCTGGACCTGCTGGCGCGCAACCGGGGCAACATCGTCACCCGGGCCCGCATCGCCGAGGAGCTGTGGGAGTTGGCTTTCGACGGCGACCCGAACCTGGTGGACGCGGCCATCCGTCGCCTCCGGCGCAAGGTGGACGACCCCTTCCCCGCCAAGCTCATCCACACCCGCCGGGGCGTGGGCTACATCCTCGAGTGCGAGGGTGCGTAGGATCCAGCGATCCCTGCTGGTCCGCCTGTCCCTGGGATTCGCGTTGACGCTGTCGGGACTGGTGGGCGCCACCGGTCTCTACCTCTACTCCTCCATCGAATACATCGTGTACACCCAGATCAACCGGGAGTTCATCAACACGGCCCGGCTGCTGTCCCACAAGCTCGACGACGATCGCCTGCCCCTCAACAAGGAGATCCTCGACGTCGGAGACCACTTCCTTGTCCGCGTGATGGACCACGATCACCGGGTGCTGATCGAGACCTACGGGATGGAGAAGAAATTCCCGCCCCAGACGCCGGACCAGGGGGACTGGATCTGGCTCAACGGCCCGGCGACGGCGGACCACTCCCCCCGTTCCCTGCTGATCCGCTACCACGGGGGCTCGATCCAGCTCTCCAGGGATCTCAAGACCGAGGAGGTCCTG
Organism: Geothrix fermentans DSM 14018; assembly: GCF_000428885.1. Lineage (GTDB taxonomy): Bacteria > Acidobacteriota > Holophagae > Holophagales > Holophagaceae > Geothrix > Geothrix fermentans. The sequence continues at coordinate 172,130 of NZ_AUAU01000005.1, forward strand.
CTCAGGCGGTTCTTCCAATCCATGCTCGCCCTCCTGGCCATCGCGCCCCTCGCGGGCGCGGCCTTCGGCTACTGGCTGGTCAAGCTGGGCCTGAAGCCCCTGCGCTACCTGGAGGACGAGGCCGAGAACCTGCGGCCGGGCAACCTGGGGATCCGCATCGACTCCCGCCGCCTGCCCACGGAGCTGGCCCCGCTCTCCCGCGCACTGAACCACAGCATCGCACGCCTGGAATCCGCCTTCGCGCGCCTCTCGGAGCTCAACAGCGATGTGGCCCATGAGCTGCGGACGCCGGTCCATTCGCTGCGCCTGGAGACGGAGAACATCCTCGCCACCGGGGGCCTCCCCGGGGTGGCGGAGGAGCAGCTGGCGGGCATGATGGACACCCTGGACCACATGGCGGCCCTCATCGAGCAGATGCTGTTCCTGGCCCGATCGGAGGACCCCGCGAACCAGATCGAGATGCTCCCCCTGGACGTGAGGGAACTGCTGGAGACCGTGCGGGAGCCTTTCCTCTCCCTGGCCGAGGAGAGCGGGATCTCGGTGGAGGTCTCGGCCCCTGCCGGGCTCTCGCTCCAGGGAAACGGCACCCTGCTCCGGCGCGCCCTCCACAACCTCCTGGCCAACGCCATCCGGCACTCCGGCCGGGACAGCACCGTGCGGCTGGAGGCCTACCGGGGTTCCGGAGGTCTGGTGCTGGCCGTGGAGGATCGGGGGGAGGGGATCCCCAAGCAATTCATGGCCCACCTGGGCCAGCGGTTCGTCCGCACCGATGCCTCCCGCAGCCGGAAGCGCGGCGGCGCCGGCCTGGGCCTGGCCATAGTGAACGGCATCGCCAAGTTGCATGGCGCCACGCTCCAAATCGAGAGCGAGGAGGGCGTGGGCACAGTGGCGAAGATCACATTCCCGACAACCTGACCAAACGATCAGGTTCATGTCATCCAGCGATCAGGATGGCGACTTAACTTACCCGTGGGTCAAGATCCAAACGACCACTAATGCGCCGACCGCGCGGGAGGTTCCATCATGAGATTGCTCCGTTACATCGCCCCCCTGCTGCTGGGCACCGTCCAGCTGCTGGCCGTCCCCGCCTGGAGCCGCCTGACGGGCTCCAGCTGCAACACCTGCCATGCCACTCCGACCTGGCAGCTCACCACCACGGGCCTCGAGTTCCTGAAGAACGGGCACCGCATGGAAGCCCTGAAGGTGGATCCCAAGGAGCAGAAGCTGGACAACTACCTCAGCTTCGTGTGGAAGGGCCGCGCCTACGGCGACACCCTGGACAGCCAGCGCACGGGCCTGGCCAACACCCAGAAGCCCGCCACCAACTTCGAGCAGCACAGCTTCTCCCTCTACACCGGCGGCGCCCTGTCCGACCGCTTCTCCTACTTCACCGAGCTCTACCTCAATGAGAACACCGGCAGCACCTCGGGTTCCAACGTGGTCCAGGGCGACGCCTCCCGCAAGAAGCTCGCGGAAGCCTTCATCCAATACAACCAGCCCATCAACCAGGACCTCTTCCTGTCGGTGCGCGCCGGCGAGATCCTGCCCGGCATCCTGCATGTGTTCGGCGTGGGCGCCCGCAGCGCCGAGCAGCGCGCCATCGTGCTGAACGACCAGCTGGCCGGCAGCACCAATACCTACCGCCCCTTCAGCCGCCAGCAGGGCCTGGACGCCACCCTCAACAGCGCCCACTCCGAAACCTCCTTCACCGTCGGTGTGGTGGACGGCTCCAGCACCTCCGTCACCAACTCCATCGACGCGGACAACCACAAGGACTGGTACGCCTCCTTCCTGTGGTCCTTCGACAAGAACCAGAGTGCCGTGGGCGTCTACCACTACGACGGCCAGTACTCCAACTACGCCACTGCCAACGACTTCAGCACAGCCCTCTCCTTCGACAACAAGTTCAAGAAGGACGGCATCCTGGCCCGCTTCATCCGCGACAAGTTCCGCCTCGTGGGCGCCTACTTCCTGGGCGAAGAGACCATGGCTCCCGGCACGCTCATCTACGGGGTTCCCACCAGCAAGACCAAGAACAAGGGCTTCTACGGCCTGGTGGACTACAACTTCACCGACAGCTTCGGCATCTACGGCCGCTATGACAGCCTGGACCCCAACAAGGACCTCTCCAACAACGAGACGTCCATGGTCATGCTCGGCCTGAACGGCATGCTCTACCAGAGCGACAAGAGCGGAGCCCGCTGGAACTTCGAGTACACCGAGAAGCAGTCCTACAACCACGGCAACATCACCACCATCGGAGCCGAGAAGTTCAAGGACAAGCGCTACTTCTTCCAGGTCACCTGGGGCTTCTAGTCCCACCCGGAGGATGGAGGGACGGCGCGGCGGCCTTCGCCGCGCCGTTTTCCTTTTCCGGGGAGGGGCCATCTTCATCTTGCTTCTGGACAATCCCTGGCCAATCCTGGACCGGGAGGTCCCCATGCCCCGTCCCTCATCCAGGAAGACGCCCGAATCCCCCCGCCCCGACGGCGGCAGCCTGGTGAAGCCCGAACGCCTCCAGGCTGTGCTGGAGGCCATCCGCGACGCGGGCGAGCGGGGCATCACCAAGGCCGCCCTGGTCCGCAAGCTGGGCGGCGTGGCCATGCGCACCGTGGACCGGGCCATCGCGCTGCTGGAGGAGCAGGGCGCGCGCTTCGGCAAGGCCCGCGAAGGCCGGCCCGCCGTCATCCACTTCACCCTGGAGAAGGCCCCGGAGTGGGACAGCAAGATCACACCCCACGCCCGCCTGGCCCTGGAGGTGGCCCTCATGGCCCTGGAGGGCACGGCCACGGAGATGTGGTACGACCACCTGGAGGGCCTGCGCGCCCTGGCCGACAGCCACCTCAGCACCCGGGACCGCAGCCTCTTCGACGTGCTCCAGTCCCACGTCTGCGTGCGGGGCGGCGCCGACGACCAGCAGGCCCTCGACACGAAGATGCTCTCCCAGGTGCTGCTGGCCCTGGGCCACTCCGAAGGGCCCCGCGAGCTGGAGCTGACCTACGCCGCCGCTTCCACGGGCCGCACCGGCACCCGCACCGTGGTGCCCTTCACCCTCACCCATGACGTGTTTTCCGGCGGCGCCTTCCTCCTGGCCTGGGACCCGGCCAAGCAGGAGCCCCGGCACTTCCGTCTGGCTCGCATCCTCGAGGCGAAGGCGCTGCCGAAGCGTGGCCTGATCCCGGACAAGCACCCCCTGGAGCGGGCCCGGGACCTCCAGATCGGCGGCTGGTTCAGCCCTGCCGAGCCCTTCCGGGTACAGGTGCGGGTGGGCGGCTCGAACTGGCCCCAGGCCCTGCTGGACGCGCCCCCCGCCCTGCCGAAGGTCGAGGTGCGCAAGGAGAAGGGCGGCGCCGTGCTGCTCAGCTTCATGGCCACGGACCTGTACGGCCCGGCCCGCTACATCCTCCAGCTCGGTGCGGACGCGGAGGTGCTGGAGCCTAAATCCCTCCGGGCCCACCTGGCCGCGACCCTGAAGGCCATGGCCGCGCGGTACCGGTAGTCCTCAGCCCTTGGAGCCGCCCCGCGTGTTGCTTTCAATGGCGCAGAGCAGACCCAGAAGCTCGGAAGCCAGGTAGCCGGCCAGGAGGCCCAGGGCGGCGCAGGCCAGGCCCGTCAGCAGCAGGGCCAGGCCCGCCGGGAAGGCATCGCCGCCGACGCCCGGCAGGAAGGCGCGCAGCTCCCCCAGATCGGGCCGGGCCTCTCCGGCACTGATCCAGATCATGAGGGCGCCGCCGGTGCCGACCACGGCCATGAGGCTGGCGTAGAGCTCGCCGCCCAGCCTCAGGAGCAGGCGGGAGAGCGGGATGATCACCTCGCCGGCGATCTGGGGCATGGCGGCCACGTCCTGGGCCCGCACCCAGCTGAGGTGGGCCGCGAGGTAGACCGCCAGGGCCAGCGCCACCTGGAAGACCAGCTGGCCGAAGATCGCCTGGCTGCTCGTGCCGCCGCCGCGCCACAGCTCGATGGAGATCCAGATCCCGGCCACGACGGTGGCGGCGGTCCACAGCCGCAGGAGCCAGGCGAAGACCTGCTTGAAGAAGCTGCCCTCGGAGATGAGGCGCAGCAGGGCCGGAACGATGAGGAACTTCGGCATGGCGCCTCCGGTCGGCTGGGGATCGATGGCTCCAGGCTCGGAGAGCCCCGGCGTTCCGTCAAGTCTCAGCCCTTCTCGCGCACATGTGCGGACTGGGCGAGGGCTTCGACGCGGGGCAGGTGCTTGGCGAAGTAGTGGATGCGGGGGGCCTCGAAGGCCACCAGGAACAGCTCGCCCCGGTGGATGGCGCCGTAGGCCACGCCGCGGGTGCGCACCTCGTCGCGCTTGCGCACGCGGCTGAACTCGAAGCGGAAGCCGTCCTCGTCCGCGAACCGCGCGGGAGCCAGCTTCTCCAGAGTGAACACGCTGCCGTCCTGGGTGGCGAAGGACTCGTAGAGCTCGACCACGTCCTGGGCCTGCATGTCCTTGCGGAAGCGGGGAATGGGCTTGTCCGCCGGCCGGTCCTTGACCACCACCAGAGACTCGCCTTCGGCGATGCCCGTGTGGAAGTGAAGCTGGTCCAGGGGCATGCCGTCCGAGGTCCAGACCTCGTGCTTGGGCTCCCGGGTGCCCTCCAGGCGGCTCCAGGCGCCGTCGTGGCGCACCGCCAGCCGCTCGCACACCACCACCTCGCCCTGCGCGAGACCCACCCAGGTGGCCGGCTTCGTGCATGCGGCCAGCAGCAGCAGGGCAACGGGAACCAGCACCTTCAGGTTCATCTCACTCCCCTTTCTTCAGATAGGAACGGATCATCTCGGCGTCGCCGGCCTCGGGGCGGGCCGCCAGGTAGCGGGCGTAGGCCTCGCGCATCTCCGGCAGCCGGCCGGCCTTGCGATGGAGCGAGCCCAGGGCCCGGTGCACCTCCGGCGGGGCGCCGGGCAGGGCCGCGGCCCTCTGGTAGGCCTCCTGGGCCCTGTCCGTGTCGCCTTCCGCGGCCCGCAGCCGGTAGGCCTCCCCCAGGAAGTAGCTCGCCTCGCCATCCTGGGGGTCCACCCTCGTGAGACGGCCCAGCAGGGCGAGGCTCTCCCCGAACTTGCGTCGCTTGAGCTCGTCCTCGAGCCAGGCGCGCCGCCAGGGGCCGATGGCCTGCCGCAGCGCCCCGGTGCGGGGATCCAGATCCTCCTTCCCCATGGCCCGAGCCGCGGCCTCCAGCTTGGCCTCGCGCTCCTTCTCCGGGGGATGGGTGGCGAAGAGCACGCTGCGCTTGGAGGCGTCGCCGGTCCAGTCCTTCTCCGCCTGGAGCTCCGCCAGGAGGTTGGCCCAGACCCTGGAGGCCTCCAGGGGCGGGTAGCCCGCGGCGGCCATCAGCTCCAGGCCCATGCGGTCCGCCGCGCGCTCGTGCTCGCGGCTGTAGGCGAAGGCGCCAGCCACCAGGCCCAGGGCGGCCAGGGTGCCGGCCACCGGGATGATCCCCACCATGTGGGCGAAGGCCGACCGCGACTTGGCATCGCGGAGGCTCTCCACGGAGTGGCGGGCCAGGTAGTGCCCGATCTCGTGGCCGATGACAGCGGCCAGCTGGGCCTCGTTCTCCGCCCGGAGCATCAGGCCCGTCCACACCTGCATCATGCCGTTGGGCGCCATGTTCGCGTTGAAGTAGGGCGAGCGCACCACGTAGGTGCGCACGTTCGGGCAGTGGCCCTGGGCCAGGCGGCAGGTGATGGCCTGGACGTAGGCCACGAGGGCGGCGTCCCGCATGAGGAAGGGGCTCTGGTGGAGGCGCTCCTCCTCCCGGTCCATGAGGGCCCAGAGGCCCCCCTCGTCGGACTTCGGATCGGGCCGCTGGATCCGGGCGGGCGGCGCCCAGCCCTCCCCCAGAAGGGCCGAGACGGCGCAGCAGCCGCAGGTTCCGATGAAGGTCCGGCGCTCCATGGGCTACCCCGGGAACGCCTTGAGCAGGTGGCCCAGGGTGGTCTTCGCCGGCTCCAGCTCGCGCACATCCCCCGTGGCCTTCACCATCTCGTTGAACCACAGGATGCGGCCCGTCTTCAGGTCCACCAGGGAGGCGTAACCCACCTGGGCGCCGCCGCCCACGCCCACGCCCAGGGCCGCGTAGAGCACCATGGTGGCCACCCGGCCGCCGGTGGCGTAGCTGTCGCGCAGGTAGAGGAACAGCGCGTAGTCGGCGGAAGTCTGCCTCCTGATCTCGGCCACCTCCTCGCCCAGGGACCAGTCGAGCTTTCCCGCCTTGCTGGGCAGCTTCCAGGTGCCGAAGTGGTGGAGGTCGATGGCCCGGGCCACGGCGGCATGGAGGTGGTTCAGCTCCGCCAGCAGCTCACCGTCCCCCGGGGGCGCGGGCACGAACCGCCCGCCCTGGCCCGCGCCGCGGAGCCGGAGGGCCTCCTTCAGGTTGGCCACGGCCTTGGCCGTCCACTCGGCGCGAGGCTCCAGCACCCCGCCCGCCGTCACCGCGTAGAGCTCCACATCCAGGGGCATCACCGCCACGGTGGCACCGCCAGGCAGGCCCGTGAAGCCCTCCGCGAGGTGGGACTGGGCGGCGAGCACGCCGGCAAGGCCCCAGGCGATGGCCAGAAGGAATGGACGCAGGCGGACCATGGAACACCCCCGGGGGGCTCGGAGCAGGTCGTAGGTGGGGATCGCTCCCTCCATGCTACGCCCGCACGCAAGCGGGGCCGGCTGAGCCGGCCCCGCTCGGGCAAGGAGGATGGCCGCCTACTTCTTGGCCATCTTGGGGGCGCCCAGGTCGCGGAGCGCCACCTGGCCCTGGCGGCCGTAGTCGATGGCCTCGCCCAGGATGCGGGCCGCTTCCTGCGGAGCGTGGAAGCCCATGGAGTTCTCCGCGTTCACGAAGTCCACGCGCCACTGGGCCTTGCGCTGGAGCTCGTAGATGGGCTTCAGCTTGGCCTCGTCCACGCCGGCCTTCTTCGCGGCGGCGATGTCGTTGATGAGGTTCACCACGGCGTCCTCGGCGCGGTCCATCAGCGCCTTGGTGCGGTCCTGGATGGCCGTCACGCGGGCCTTGATCTCCTCCTCGGGGAACCGGTGGCAGGTCTGGCAGGACCGGGAGACGTTCAGCAGCGGGCTGCGCACCTGGTGGTCGCTGATCTTGAGCGCGCCCTCGCGGACGTAGGGCATGTGGCAGTCGGCGCAGGAGACGCCGGACCGGGCGTGGATGCCCTGGCTCCACATCTCGAACTCGGGGTGCTGGGCCTTCAGGACCTCGGCGCCGGTCTTGCCGTGCTGCCAGTCGAAGAAACGGTGGCCGTCGGGGAACTTGTACTCGTCGTAGGTGGCTTCGATCTGCTCGACCTTCAGGCCCTTGTTCCAGGGGAAGAAGAGCGTGACCTTGGGCCCGCAGTAGTACTCCACGTGGCACTGGCCGCACACCATGGACCGCAGCTCCTGGCGGGAGGCGTCGCGGTTGGCGTCATAGGCCACGCTCTTGTCGCCCTTGCGCCACTTCTCGATGGAGGGCAGGTGCGGCACGGGCTCGGTGCTGTTGGCCAGGGCCACGATGCCGCGGATGAAGCCGGGCTTGGTGACGCGCAGGGCCATGTTCTTGGGATCGTGGCAGTCGATGCAGGCCACCGGGTGCTTCACGAGCTTGGTGGCCTCGCCGTAGGGCAGCTTGCACATGGCCTCGAAGCCGGCCATGAGCTGGGCCTGGGCGTTGGGGGCGGTGAAGGCCTCGTCCAGCGTGCCCGGGGCGCCGCCCTGCAGGCCCAGCTCGCGGAAGGCCACGGTGTTGGAGGCGTGGCAGTGGAGGCAGGAGCCGGGCTGCTTGCGCTCAGTCACCCGCTTGGTGTTGCGCTGGTCGTCCAGCATGTAGGCGTGGCCCCGGCGCAGGTTGAAGTCGATGGCGAAGGCGTAGCCATCGAAGATGGTCACCAGCCGGGGATCCTCCTGGATGCGGCTCTTGGGCAGGGCTTCGCTGCCGGCGCCGCCGTACTTGGTGCTGTACTTCTCGGCGGTCTTCAGGTAGGCGTCGTACTGGCGGGGGAAGTTCTTCCCCCACTGGGCGGGATCGACGGTCTTCTCGTCCAGGTCCACCAGCTTGAAGCTGGTCTGCTTAGCCTCGGCCTTGCGGCTGGAGATGCTGGCGTACAGGGCCATCACGAGCACCGTCGCCAGGGCGGCGCCGGCGGCGATGAGGCCCATCCGGACCAGGGGCCGGGAGAACAGCGGGGTGGGATTGTCGGTCATCGGGGGGTTCCTCCCGCGTGGGGGGCCACGCGTCTAGGTGGGATCAGGAAAGGGGATCGGGAAGGGTCGGAAGCTCAGCCCATGGGGCCATGGCCCACCTCCTGGTGGCAGCGCACGCAGCCGTAGAGGTCGGCCTTCTGCGTCGGATCCGTGGGCACGCCCAGGGTGCCGTGGGCGGTGATCTCGCCCGTCAGCTCGCCGTGGCAGCGGAGGCAGTTGTCCTCCAGCACCTTGGCGTTGCCGGGCTTGATGCGGATGGGCTCCGCGAAATTCAGCAGCGTGAAGGCCTTGGAGTGGTGGTACCCGTTGCTGGCCTTCACGTAGAGTTTGTTCACGGGGTTGTCGTGGGGCAGGTGGCAGTCGTTGCACACGGCCACCGCGTGGTGGGTGCCGTGCCGCCAGCTGTCGTACTCGTCGCGCATGATGTGGCAGTTCACGCACACCTGCGGGTCGTTCGACATGTAGGACGTGCCATGGGCCGACACGAAGGTGTAGGCCCCGGAGCCCACGAAGACGCCCGCGAAGACGCTGGCCAGGACGCTCAACAGGATCAGGCGACGCTTTCCGCTCACGGGGTATCCATCCGATGTCGGAGGGTCCGTCCTCCGACCGGAACAGGATGCGATAAAATTAGGACCTGTCAATCCGATATCAAATCATCTTTGGGGATCTTGAGGTCGCTATCACGGGAAGGGCCGGCTGTGCCGGCCCTTCCCGTGAGTTCAAACGGCATCAATTCAGCGTGATGCCGCCATTCACCGTGTCGAGATCGATGCCTTCATCCCCACCGGGGAAGACCGCGGTGACGGAGCGCCGCTTCACCTCCACCTGCTCCGCGCCCTTCGCGTTGAAGGCGATGTCCCCGTTGATGGTGCGGGCCTTCAGGCGTCCCTTGAGACCCGCGGTCTGGAGGTGGATGGACCCGTTGACCGTCGAGGCCTTGAGCCCTTTCCCCTGGCCGTCCAGGCCCGACCCCTTGATGGCGCCGTTCACCGTCTGGAGGTTCAGCCCGCCGCGGACCTCCGTCAGGGTGATGGAGCCGTTGACCGTGGTGGCCTTGAGGGAGTCGCCCAGATCCGTGGCATGGACCGCGCCGTTGACGGTGGTGAGGCTCGCGGCACCCCGGGTTCCGGTGAGGGTCACCTCGCCGTTCACGCTCTCCAGGGTGGGCACGATCTGGCGGGGCACCTTGAGGGTCATCTGGCACTGGGGGCCCCGATAGAAGCCCCAGCCCGTGTGCTTGGGATATTCGCCGCGGATTTCCAGACCATCCTTGCCGGATTCGATCACCACCTTCACCTGCTCGTCCCGGCTGCTGGGCTTGAACTCGCCCGTGAACTGGACTTCCGCCCGGTCCCAGGCTTCCACGTGGACGAACCCGTTGACGTTCTTCACCCTGAGCTTCGAGCCCGCCGCCAGGGGAAGGGTCCGGGTCTCCGTGGCCTTCTCGGCCTTGGCGGGCTGGACCACCTGGGACTGGGCCGCCAGCGGGACGCTGAGGATGACGGCGGCCACGGCCGCGGCGAGGGAGCGGGTGAGGGACATGGAAGCCTCCTGCGATGTCAGAGATCGTGACCAGTGATACGAAGGCCTTCGGAGGGGGTTTAGGCCCCTTGCCAGCTCCGTATACTTGGGAACGCGCGGAGTTCCCATGTCCCAGACCATCGACCGTCCCGAGCTCAGCCCCGCCGAGTGGAAACTCATCCAGGACCTGCGCGCCCTGCCGGACCCCGCCCTCCGGGGCCGCATGGAGGCCTCCATCGGAGAGTTGCTCTTCTTCTTCCGTACCCCGCGCTGCCAGGGCATCGGCATTGAGGGCTTCCCCTGCGGCGACCCCCGGTCCTCCTGCGAGGACTGTCATCAGATCTGGGACATGCTCGACAGGGTGGCGGAGCGGACCCGGAAGGCCTGACTCAGCCCTTCTGCCAGCCCGCCAGCCAGCGGTCGCCGAAGTTCACGAGGGCGACGCCCGCCAGGATGAGCGCCGCGCCCGCGATGCGAACCCAGGAAAGGCCCCGGATCTCCAGGCCCAGCAGGCCGAAGCGGTCGAAGACCAGCGAAGAGCAGACCTGTCCCGCCACGATGAGGGACACCATGGCGGCCATGCCGATGCGCGGGGCCAGCAGGGTCGAGCCGAACACGAAGAAGGCCCCCAGGAAGCCGCCCAGCCATTGCCACCAGGGCACCCGGGGCAGGCTGCCCAGCGCCGCGAGGGGCTGTCCCGTGAGCACGGCCGCCGCCAGCAGGGCCACCGTGCCCACGGCGAAGGACACCAGGGCCGCCAGCAGGGAGCCGCTGTGGAGTGAGATGCGCAGCGCGTTGTTGACGGCCGACTGGAGGGGAATGGCCAGCCCGATGGCGAAGGCCATGACGAGGAAGAGCAGGATCATCCGAGCCTCCGGGCGCAAGGGCCCATGATAGCCCTCAGCCCGCGCACACCCGGTTCCGCCCCTCCACCTTGGCCCGGTAGAGACCTGCATCCGCCCGGGCCAGCATGTGGCCGGCGTCCAGATCCCCGGGCGTCCGTTCGGCGAGGCCCAGGCTGCAGGTGACAATGAGGTCGATGCCGGGAAGGGGCACGGGGGTGTCGGCCATGGTCCGGCGGAACCGCTCGGCGAAGGGGCGCGCCCCGCCCAGATCCGTCTCCGGGAGGATCACCAGGAACTCCTCGCCCCCGATGCGGCCCGCCAGATCCGCCTCGCGCAGGCTGGCGCGGAGCCGCTCGCCGAAGACCTGCAGCACGAAGTCGCCGGCGCCGTGGCCGTGGGTGTCGTTGATCTGCTTGAAGTGGTCCAGGTCGCACATCAGCACGGACAGCGGGCGGCCATAGCGCACGCTCAGGCCGAAGCGGGTCTGGAACTCCCCCAGGGCGCGGGTGCGGTTGGCCAGCCCCGTGAGCGGATCCTTGGTGCTGAGGTCCAGCAGGGTCTCGTGGAAGGCCCGCTCCAGGGGGTCCATGGCCACGAGCTTGAGCACGTGGCCGCCGATGGCCAGCCGGTCCCCGGCCCGCAGGACCACCACCCGCTCGGCGCGCTCCCCGTTCACCAGGGTGCCGTTGGTGGAGCCCAGGTCCTCCAGCCACACCTGGCCGGCCACGAGGGTGATCCGCGCGTGGTGGCGGCTCACTTCGCCGTCCAGCAGGGCCACCTGGACATCCGGCGCCCGGCCGATGAGCGATCCGCCGGAGCGCAGGGGGAAGATCCGCCCCAGGGAGGCCCCCGCATAGGCCACCAGGGCCCATTCCGACGGAACGACGGGCTCGTCCCCCGCCCCCAGGATCCCGGAGATGGTGGGCATGTCCGCGGTGACGGGCGCAGGCGGGGGTGGAGGCTGGGCCGGACGTTTGCGCGCCATGGGTCCTCCTGGAGCTTTTCCGGTTCTCACCGGAAGCCTACATCCCTCCCGGCGGAACCACCTCTTGTCTTTTGCCCCACACCTGATACAGTGGATTTTCCACTCGTTGGGGAGTGGTCTAATGGTAGGACAACAGATTCTGGTTCTGTCAGGTGAGGGTTCGAGTCCTTCCTCCCCAACCACTCAAAACTTGGTTCCTGGTCCCATCGTCTAGCGGTTAGGACGACGCCCTCTCACGGCGTAAACAGGGGTTCGATTCCCCTTGGGACTACCAGCAAGGCCCGGCACCCGCCGGGCCTTCTTCTTGTTCCAAGGGGAATCGAAATCACGGATGGCGCGCAGGTAGGGGCCCGGGCGCTATCCTGAAGGCATGGCCGCCTCCACTCCCGCCCGGCCGCCGGTGCCGAAGCGTCCCGTCTGCTCCTGGACCTGCCTGGGGCACTGCCCCACCTGCCAGGCGCAGGCCATGACGGAGATTCAGGCCCGGGACGCCGCCGTCCCCCGCATCGGGTCGTGCTTGAAGTAGTCCCGGTCGGGCCAGGCGCAGATGACGAGGCGCGCGCAGGACTGGGCGATGGCTTCCACGCTCTGCCGCTCGTTGTTGAACACGGCATCGTACCAGCGGGACGAGGTGACGTCCGCGTGGAGGAACTCGCTGATGAACTTCTCCCGGAGCTTTGACTGGGTCCGGACGAGTTTTTCGGCCTCCGGCAAAGGCAGCTCGAGGCGGCGGGCGATGGTCGCGGTCCGGAACTCGAAGCTGGCCTCCAGGCGGAAATGGAAGCAGTTCTTCAGGTCCTGACAGGCCACCGCGCCCCCGCGGCCGACGATGATGGCGCCGCCGGCCATGGCGATGTGGACCAGGTGCTTCACCACCTTGGCGTAGGCGTCGTCGTGCGTCAGGTGGCCGAAGTGGGTCCGGAGCACGTCCTGGGCGTGACTCTCGTCCCCCAGGTGGCCCAGGATCTGGCGGGAGAGCTTTTCGTCCGAGGCCACCTGGTCCACCAGGGCCTTGTCGAACAGGGTCCAGGGCTGGCCCGAGGCTTCCTCCAGGAGCGCCTGGAGGCGCTGGGCCAGGGAATAGCCCTCGCATCCGTACTGCCGGGAAATGGTGACGGATGGATGGGGCGGCGCCTGGCGGGCCCGCGCGAAGCGCTCCCGGATCCGCATCCAGCCTGCCTCCCGCTGCTCGATGCCCGGGATGAGGGAGTCGAAGCTCTTGGTCATGGAACCTCCGGTCTCGGAACGGCCAGACCAGATGACTACGCTCGGAAGATAGGATTCCCGGGGCCCGCCGGCAAGGCCCCAAAGGCTCCAATTTCCAGGCTTCCGCGGCCCGGGCCGCCACCGGGGCCGGCTCGCTTCTCCGCACGGCCTGTGTTTGGATGGATCATGCGCTTCCGTGGGTTCTGGCTCCTCCCCCTGGCCGTGGCCGGGACCATCTTCTGGCTGAGCGCGCAGTCGCACTATCCGGGCGGCATCGAGCTGCCGCCGCCCCTGGACAAGGCCGCCCACGCTTCAGCGTACGCGCTGCTGGCCCTGGCCCTGGACCGCACGCTCCGCCACACGGCGCGCGGGCTACCCCTCTACCGCCGCCACCTCTGGATCCTGGCCGCCATCGCCCTCTATGGAGCCTCCGACGAGCTGCACCAGTTCTTCGTCCCGGGCCGTTCCTGCGAGTCCGGCGACTGGCTGGCGGACTGCTTCGGCGGGGCCGCGGGCCTGACCCTGGGCTCCCTCCACCTCCTGTTCACCCGGCGCCTGGGAGCCCTGTCCTGGCTGCGGGGAGCGGCGCGGCGCACCGAGCCGGCCCGCGACCTGATCCTCGTGGCCGATCCCCACTGGGGGGCCATGCTCACGGGACTGGAGACGGCCACTGCGGCCCACCCGGAGGCCGACTGGCTCTTCCTTGGAGATGTGTTCGACGTGTGGGTGGGCTTCCCGGGCATGGAGACGGAGGCGCAGCGCGACTTCCTCGCCTGGGTGGACGCCCGCCGGGCCTCGGGGCGCTGGGTGGGCCTGTGGCTGGGCAACCGCGAGTACTTCCTGGACCGCCACGCCGCGCGCTTCGACCTCATGGGCGAAGGCATCGGCGGCTCCCTCGAAGGCGAGGGGCTGACCTGGGAGCACGGTGACCTCGTGAACACCGCGGACCGCCAGTACCGGCTGTGGAACCTGGTGTCGCGCTCGGGCCCGCTGTGGCTGCTGTTCCGCCTGATGCCCGCCGGGACCGCGCGGAAGGTGTCCGCCTGGATGGAGCGGAAGCTGCGCACCACCAACGCCGCCTACAAGCTCACCTTCCCCCGCGAAGCCTTCCGCGCCGCCGCCCAGACCCACTCGGGAACCACCTTCCTCACGGGCCACTTCCACACCCACGAGGTGGAGGCCAATGGCATCGCCCTGCCCTGGGCCCACGAGGGGCGGTTCATGGTCTGGCGGGGCGGGAAGGTGGAGTCCCTAGAGGCCTAGCAGATCCGCCACTTCGCGCCGCAGCTCGGGGATGCCCGTGCCCTTGGCGGCGCTGGCCCAAGCGATGTCGCCGGCATGCAGGCCCAGCTCCGCGGCCACGTCCTTGCGCTGTTTGAGGGCCTTGCTGGGCTTCACCTGATCGGCCTTGGTGGCCACGATGCGGTGGGGCAGCCCCTCGGCGCGCAGCCAGTCGATCATCTGGTGGTCCAGCTTGGTGGGGCCCACCTCGGCGTCCACCAGCACGAAGACCATGCGCAGGGTGGCACGGCCCGTGAGGTAGCCCTCGATCATGCGCTGCCAGGCGGCCCGCTCGGCGGCAGGGCCCGTGGCGAAGCCGTAGCCCGGCAGGTCCACGATCCAGCGGTCCGGACCCGTGAGGAAGACGTTGATGAGCCGCGTGCGGCCCGGCGTCTTCGAGACGCGGGCCAGCTGCTTCTGGTTGGCCAGGGCGTTCAGCAGGGAGGACTTGCCCACGTTGCTGCGCCCCACGAAGGCCACCTCCGCGTGGCAGACGCCGAGCTTCTTCGCGTCGGCCGCGGAGGTGACGAAACGGGCATCGGTGAGGGGCTGGGGCATGGGGATCCGATCGACAGGCTCCAGCCTACCGCCAATTACACCGTCACCAGGCTCGTGGGCGCCGGCTGGTCGAAGGCGACGCGGCCGTGGTCGAGGCCGATGACGCGCTTGCGCATGCGCTGGATGAGGCTGCGGTCATGGGTGGCCACCATCACGGTAGTGCCCTGGCCGTTGATGCGCTCGAAGAGGGCCATGATCTCCTGGGCCAGGTCCGGGTCCAGGTTGCCCGTGGGCTCGTCCGCCAGCAGCACCAGCGGGTCGTTCACCAGGGCCCGGGCGATGGCCACGCGCTGCTGCTCGCCGCCTGACAGCTGCAGGGGATAGCTGCTGAGCTTGTGCTGGAGGCCCACCATCTTGAGGGCCCGGAAGGTGCGCTGCTTCTGCTCGGCGGCACTCACCCCCAGCACCTTCAGCACGAAGGCCACGTTCTCGAAGATGGTGCGGGTGCGGATGAGCTTGAAGTCCTGGAACACCACGCCCAGCTTGCGGCGCAGCAGAGGGATCTCCTTCTCGGACATGGCGGCCAGGCGGTGCCCCGCCATCTGGATCTCGCCGCTGCTGGGGACCTGCTCCCGGAACAGCAGCTTCAGCAGTGTGGACTTCCCGGCGCCGCTGGGCCCGGTGAGGAACACGAACTCGCCCGATTCGATGGCGAAGCTCACGTCCGCCAGGGCGGTGTGGATGCGGTCGTACTGCTTGCCGACGTGGGTGAGAGTGATCATCTGAAAAACTTAACCGCGAATGGCGCGAATGGACGCGAATGAAGGCCTTTTCATATTCGCGCACATTCGCGTCATTCGCGGTTCCATTCTTTCTAGAGGCGTTCCACCAGCATGGCCACGCCCTGGCCGCCGCCGACGCAGAGGGCGGCGAGGCCGAGCTTCTTGTTCTCGTCCTGGAGCAGGTGCAGGAGGGTCACGAGGATGCGCGTGCCGCTGGCGCCGATGGGGTGGCCGATGGCGATGGCGCCGCCGCGCAGGTTCACCTTGGCGGGATCGATCTCGGGCAGCTCCGCCAGCACGCCCAGGCTCTGGGCGGCGAAGGCTTCATTGAGCTCGAAGAGGTCGATGTCCTTCATCTTCACGCCGGTCTTCGCCAGCAGCTTCTGGATGGCGGGCACGGGGCCCAGGCCCATGGTGGCGGGATCCACGCCGGCCTGGGCGAAGCCGAGGATGCGGGCGATGGGCTTGTGCGCCTTGGCGGCGGACTCGGAGGCCAGCACCAGGGCGCCGGCGCCATCGTTGATGCCGCTGGCGTTGCCGGCGGTGACGGTGCCGTCCTTCTTGAAGGCGGGCTTGAGCTTGGCCAGGCCCTCGGCGGTGGCGTCGGTCTTGATGTACTCGTCGCGGTTGAAGAGGACATCGCCCTTCTTGCCCGCCAGGGTGACCGTGAACACCTCGCGGTCGAAGGCGCCCGCGGCCTGGGCGGCGGCGGCCTTCTGCTGGCTCGCGAGGGAGAAGGCGTCCTGGGCCTCGCGGGTGAGGCCGTGCTTGGCGGCCACGTTCTCGGCGGTGATGCCCATGTGGGTGTCGCCATGGCCGCACCAGAGGCCGTCCTGGATCATGCTGTCGATGAGCTGGGCGTTCCCCATGCGGGCGCCCCAGCGGGCCGCGGGCAGCAGGTAGGGCGCGTTGGACATGCTCTCCGTGCCGCCGGCCACCACCAGGTCGGCGTCGCCCATGGCGATGGACTGGGCGCCCAGGGCGATGGCCTTCAGGCCCGAGCCGCAGACCTGGTTGGGTGTATGGGCCGGGGTCGAGAAGGGCAGGCCCGCCTTGAGGGCCGCCAGGCGGGCCACATTCTGGCCGCTGCCGGCCTGGAGCACATTACCCATGACCACGTCGCCCACGGCCTCCGGCGTCACGCCGGCCCGCTTCAGGGCCTCCGTGATGGCCAGGGCCCCCATCTGAACCGAATTCAGTGGTTTGAGCGCACCTCCAAAGGATCCGACGGCAGTGCGGGTGGCGGACAGAATGTAGGCGGACATGTCGGGCTCCGGGGGATGATCCAGGGTATCGTGACTAAACGTCTGCGACCCAGTACCGTGAACCAATTACCAGGCCCGCCCTGGCTCTTTCTCCCCCCGGGAGCCGCCATGACCGTTTCCAGCCGTTGGATCCCCCTGTTCCTGGTCGGGAGCGCCCTGCTGGCCCAGGTCCCCCCGCCCCCGCCCCCTCCTCCCGCCCCACCGGCGCCCCCCGCCCCCATGGTGGGGGTGGACGTGCCCACGGGCTCCCGGGTCGAGCAGCGCACCGAGAAGCTGGCCTACGGCTCCAAGCTCTGGGTGAAGAACCGGAACGGCGGCATCCGCGTGACGGGCTGGGACAAGGAGGAGGTCGCCCTCACGGCCCAGATCCGGGACAGCGAGAAGCGCCGGGTGGAGCTGGTCCTCCAGCGGAAGGGGCAGGACCTCGACATCGAGGCCCTCTTCCAACAGCCCTCCTGGAGCTTCGGCATCATCATCAGCCCCCGCTGCGAGATGTCCCTCCAGGTGCCCCGCAAGCTCCTGGGCCACTTCCGCACCACCAACGGCGCCGTGAGCGTGGAGCGCCTCGAGGGCTACGCCCGCTGCGAGGCCACCAACGGCCCCATCCTGGTCACGGACGTGCGGGGCGAAGTCCTGGTGGACACCACCAACGGCTCTATCGAGGCCCGGAACCTGGTGGCCCGGATCCACGGCAGCACCACCAACGGCCGCATCATCCTGGAGGACGTGGCCGGCGGCATCCGCCTGGAGACCACCAACGGCAGCGTCCGCGCCCGCAACCTCGATGGCTGGGGGGAGGGCATCCACCTGGAGTCCACCAACGGCAGCATCGAGGTGGAGCTGGGCAAGGCCTCCGGCGACCTGCTGGCCGAGAACAGCAACGGGTCCATGGAGGTCCGGATCCCCGGCGCCCAGGTCCTCGAGATCACCAAGCACAGCGCCCACGTGAAGGTGCCGGGCCGCTCCCAGTCCATCCGCCTGGAAACCACCAACGGCAGCATCCGGGTGAAGTAGTACTCCGAAGTAGTACTCTACGGGCTATGCGACCCATGCGACGCCTGGTCCTGCTCCTCCTCGCCGCCCTCGGCCTGAACGCCCAGACCCTCCGCCTCGAGGAGGTGCAGGAGCGGCGGCTCGCCAACGGCGCGCGGCTCCTGGTGGTGGAGCGGCGGGGGTTGGCGGCCTTCCACGCGACCCTGGTCTTCCGGGGCGGACGGGCCGAGGAGTCCCCGGCCATGGCCGGCGCCACGGACCTGCTGGCCCGCACCCTCTACGGTTCCACCTGGCCCGAGGACCTGGACACGGCCAAGGGGAACGGCTCCCTCGACGCCCTGCTCAAGGAGGAGGAGGGCCTGCTGGAGTCCCTGCGCCTGGAACGGCTCCGCCAGCGGAAGGATCCCGAAGCCGTCAGCCAGCTCCCGGCCCTGGGGGCCAACCTCTGGACCCTGCATGAGGCCGTGCGGGCCCGGTTCTCCGCCTCCCCCCTGGCCGATGTCTACACGGCCCGGGGCGGCCGCCAGGCGGCCACGCCCGGCGCGGATGCCCTGGTGGTGGAGGCGGAGCTGCCCGCCACGGACTTCGAGTTCTGGTGCCGCACGGAGGTCCAGCGCCTGGCCACCCTGCAGCTCAGCCGCTTCTCCGAGGCCCGGGCCGCCCTGGTGGCGGAGCTGCGGGCCCGTGGGCCCCAGAGCCTGGGGCTGCTCCAGGGCGCCGCCCTGCCCGGCCACCCCTACGGCCGGGACCTGGCGGACCACCTTCCCGCGCTGGAGGCCATGCGCCGCTCGGACCTCCAGGCCTGGGCCCGCACGACCTGCCGGCCGGACCGGCTCACGCTGGTGGTGGTGGGCGGCCTGGGGATGGACGCAGTCCTGCCCGCCGTGCAGCGGCATTTCGGAGCCCTCCCCTCTCCCCCTGCGGCCGCGGCCGCCGAGGACCCCCTCCTGCCGGAAATCCCCGCGGACCTCGGGGACCGGCGCATCCAGGCCGCCCAGGGAGGCGCGCCCCGGCTGCTGGTGGGCTGGCGCATCCCGCCCCGCTCCCACCGGGACCACCTGGCCCTGCGCCTGGCCGCGCGGCTGCTGGGGGGGCCCTCCGGGCGGCTGGTCCAGCGCTTGGTTCGCCAGAAGCTCCTCGCCCAATCCGCGGAAGTCCTGATGGACGTGCCCGGGGGGCGGCTGCCGGGCCTGCTGGTGGTGGACCTGGTGCCCGCCGAAGGACACAGCCTCGCCGAGGTCGAAGGCGCACTCCACACCGAGATCCTGCGCCTCCAGCAGGAATCCATTCCCGCCGACGAGTGGCAGCGGGCCCTGACGCAGATCGATGTGGAGATGCTCCGCACCGAGGACGAGCCGGCGGCGCTGGCCCGGGGGCTGGGCATGGCCTGGGTCGAGGCCGGGGACTGGCGGCAGGCGGAGCAGGAGGCGCAGCGCCTGCGGAACACCGGCCCCGAAGCCGTGCAGGCCGCCGCCCGCATCTGGCTGGGCCCCAGCCACCGGACCACCCTCTGGCTGCAGGCGGGCTCGGAGGAGAGCCAGGATCCGCTGGAGGCCGAGACGGCCCGCGTGCTGAAAGCCCTGGCCGCCTCCCGCATCCAGGACCTGGCCCAGCGGGAGCACCTGGTGGCCGAGGGCCTCCGGCAGCTCCGCATGCTCAGCGTCGAGGAGCGCCGGCGCACCCTCAAGCTGCTGGAAGCCCAGCTCGCCCCGGAGAAGCGATGAGACGCCTGGCGGCCTGCGCCGCGCTTTTCCTGACGGTCCAGGCCCAGGCCCAGATCCGGCCCCAGGCCTTCGGCCTTCCCAACGGCCTGCGGGTGGTCCTGCTGGAGGACCACGAGCGCCCCCTGGTGCGGGCCTGCCTGCACCTGCCGCTGGATCCCGAGACGAACGCCCGCCCTGGGCTCGCGGCCATGGCCCTGCGCGTGCTCGGGCAGTCCGACGCCGCCGCCGTCCGCATCGGGGACTTCGAGCAGCTCCTGGCCGGCGCCGGCATCGAGCTGACCCCGGCCCTCCGCGCCGACGGCCTGTCCTGGAGCCTGCTGACCCGGAGCCGCGACCAGGACCTGGCCCTGGGCCTGCTCGCGGATCGCGCCTTCCGATCGGTCCTCGACACCGCCACCCTGGAGACCGAGCGCCTCGCCTACTGGCGGGAGACCGAGCGGCTGGAGGCCTCGCCCCGGGCCAAGCTGCGGGCGGTCCTGGAGCCGGACCAGACCCTCCAGGCCCCCAGCCTCGAGAGCCTCACCACCCTCAGCTTCGAAGAGTTGCTGGCCTTCGACGCCCGCGTCCTCCGGCCGGATCGCGCGGTGCTGGTGCTCCACGGGGACCTCGGCCTGGAGCAGGCCAAGCGCCTCGTCTACCTGAGCTTCGGAACCTGGACCGTCTCATCCGCGCCTCACGCCCCACCTCACGCCCCCACGACAGCGCCAGCCGCGCCATCCTCCCTGCCGAAGGCCGCGCCGGCGGCCCCACCACCGGCCACGCCATCGGTCGCGCCGGTAGCGTCTCCCCAGCCGGTGCGGATCAACGCCCCGGGGGCCCTGCCGCGGGCCCTGGCGGTGGCCCTGGAGCCGGAGGACCTGGACCGGGAGGCCCGGGCCCTGCTGGCCCTCCTCCTGCCCGGCGACCCGGCGCTGTTCCCCGCGCGGATCCGGATCGAGGGCCTGGACCTGGTGGCGGCCCTGGACGGGGAAGCCCAGGCCTCCCCCGCCGCCACCGAGGCCCTGCTGCTGGAGCGCCTCCAGGCCCTCCGCCAGCGCGGATTCACGGAAGCGGACCTGCGCCAGGCCAAGGCCGCCTGGTCCGCGGGCCGCGCCCTGGCGGGCCTGCATCCCGAGGCCCTGGTGGGCGAGGCCCTGGACGAGGCCCGGGGACGGGGGACCTCCCCCGCGCGCATGCAGGCCCTCACGGTGGAGGGCCTGAACGGCGCGCTCAGGCGCTGGCTGGATCCGGCCCGACTGAAGGCCGGCGCCCTGGGAGCCCCTAGATCTTGATGCCGAACCGCGAGGCCATGTCCAGGTAGCGGGCCCGGATGCCTTCGACGATCTCGGGCGGCAGGTGCGGCGCGGGCGGCTGCTTGTTCCAGCCTGGGAGGGTCTCCAGGTAATCGCGGAGGAACTGCTTGTCCAGGCTCGGGGGGTTCTTCCCCGGAACCCAGCTGTCCGCCAGCCAGTAGCGGCTGCTGTCCGAGGTGAGTGCTTCATCAATGAGGATCAGCTCGCCAGCCTCGCTCAGCCCGAACTCGAACTTCGTGTCCGCCAGCAGGATTCCCCGCTGGGCCGCCAGCTCCGAGCCGCGCCGGTAGAGGGCCAGGCTCAGGTCCCGCAGCCGCGCCGCCAGATCCGCGCCCACGATCTCCACCATGCGCCCGAAGCTGATGTTCTCGTCGTGGCCCTCCTCCGCCTTGGTGGAGGGCGTGAAGATGGGCTCGGGCAGGCGGTCGGCGAGCTTCAATCCCGCGGGCAACTTCACGCCGCACACGGAGCCGCCGGCCTGGTATTCCTTCCAGCCGCTGCCGGCCAGGTACCCGCGCACCACGCACTCGATGGGCAGCGGCCGCGTCTTCTCCACCACCACGGCGCGGCCGGCGAGCTGCTCCCGGTAGGGCTCCAGGGCCGCGGGCCAGGCGGGATTGCCGCGGAAGTGGTTGGGCACCAGGTCCTCGGTGGCGGCGAACCAGTACGAGGCCACGGCCGTGAGGATGCTGCCCTTGTCCGGGATGCCCTCGGGCATCACGCAGTCGAAGGCGCTGATGCGGTCCGTGGCCACGATGAGCAGGTGCTTCCCCAGGTCGTACACATCCCGCACCTTGCCCCGGCGGAAGACCGGAAAGGGAAGGTCGGTGCTCAAGAGGACGGGCATGGGGCCTCCGATTGTCAAACATCCATCATCGCAGAGGCAGGGGGGGCGTTCTGCCACGGAAAGCTGTCGGCTATCAGCTATCAGCTATCAGCTATCGGCTGTCGGCTATCAGTTACTGACAGCTGAGAGCCCCTCAGACCAGATCCGGCAGTCGCCTCGGCGTGGGGGCGGACCAGTTGAGGCCTCCGGGGAGCAGGGCGTAGCGGTTCATCACCCCGGCCCACCGGGCCAGCTCGGATTCGCGAACGGTGCCTTCGGGGCCCGTGAGGGGCAGGCCCAGGAACTGGAGGAAATCCTGGATCTCGGCCCCGGATACGCCCAGCAAGGGGGGCAGGACCTCCAAGCCGTGGGTCCGGTCCCCGGCCGGGGGCTCCAGGAGGCGGTAGTCGAAGGTCTCCCGCAGCACCGAGGCCGTGGCCGCGGGATCCAGCTCCTGGGCCGCGTCCAGGTGGGGAAAGGGGTTCCCCCCCAGCATCCCCAGGGCCTGGGCCATGCCCAGGTGGGCCAGGAGGTGGACGGGCTGCGCCTTGAGGACGGCCTCGAAGACGCCCCGGGCCTCCTGGGCCCGGCCGAGGCGCAGGAGGGCCTCGCCCTGGCGGAGGAGGGCCTCCAGGCGCCCGGGCTCCGCCTTGGCCCAGCGCTCGGCCACGGCGGCCATCTCCTCCGCCATGCCCTGGGCCCGGAAGAAGCCCGTGAGGTACACCAGGCTGGCCACGTCCCGGGGCGCCAGCAGCAGGAGGCGGTCCAGGACCTCCGCGGCCCGGAGGGCCTGGCCCTCCTGGTCCAGGCGGTTCGCCCAGTCCCGCAGGATCTCCACCTGCCGGGCCACGGGATGGTTCGGCGTCGAGCGCGCGGCCTCCGCCGGGTGGAGCAGCTGGGTCCTCACCCACAGGTAGCGGAGGGCGTTGCGGCCATCGGGGCCGGCCAGCTCCTCCTCCACGGCATGGATGATGGTCTTGAGGCCATGCTCCCAGAGGGGCGGCACGGGCATCTGCACATGGGTGCGCAGCTCCCGGCTGAGGGGTTCCAGCGGACTGCCGGTCCGGCCCAGGTGCAGCCTGAGCCGGATCAGCTCCAGGCCCGACTCCAGGCCCGACTGGAAGGCCACCCGCAGGGCGAGCTCCCCCGTATCGGGGTCGAAGCCGTCCAGAATCAGGAAGCGAAGGTGGGCCCGCATGACCTGTAAGGTTAGCAAGGTGATCGCAGACCTGCCCTTGGAGGTTGACCGCGCCCGGCCCAGGCCCGATGATGCCATATCTGCCGGATGGGGGGATCGCATGCGCAGGGAACTGCTCTTACTCACGGCGCTGGCCGCGCTGACCGCCCTGCCGGCTTCCGCCGGCGAGGTCGGCGTCCTGGTGGACAAGCAGATCGGCAAGTCCCAGACCGCCGCCTTCGGCGCGGGGCAGAAGTACGACGATGTGAGCCCCACGGGCTTCGGCATCCGCGGCGGCTTCGACGTCCTGGACCTGAAGGTCGCGGCCCTCCAGCTGAACGCCACCTGGCACAACAAGACCACCGGCGACCTCAGCTACGGCGGCACCAAGTACGGCGAGCTGGAGAACCAGTACTGGGCCGTGGGCGCCATGGTGAACTGGAAGCTCCTGGTCAACGTGGGCGCCGGCGTGGAGTACCGCTCCGAGAACCTGACCTTCCGCCCCACGGGGGGCGCCAGCACCGACAGCACCCTGGGCCGCCCCTGGGCGCGGGTGAACGTGGGCTTCAGCATCCCGACGCCCGTGGTGAGCCCTTTCTTCGCCCTGGAAGTGGCCGCGCCCCTCTCCAAGAAGGACGCCACCGGCACCCCCAAGGACCTCAGCGAGGCCCTGGCCCCCCAGGTGCAGATCGGCATCTACGGCGGCATCCGCTTCTAGGATCGGTCCCCTGCGAAAAAGGGGCGCCCCGCGGCGCCCCTTTTTCGTATGATGAGTCCACTTATACCGAGGAACGATGGAGCTCCGGATCCTGGGATGCAGCGGCGGAGAGGCCGATGGCGAGCGGCTGACGGGCCTGCTCGTGAACGGCTGCGTGGCCATCGACGCCGGCTCCCTCACCGCGGCGCTGACCGTGGAGGAGCAGGTGGCCATCCGGCACGTGTTCCTCAGCCACTCGCACCTGGACCACATCTGCACCCTGCCCTTCTTCACCAAGAACATCTTCGGCCACACCCACGAGGCCGTGGAGATCCACGCCCTGCCGGAGACCCTGGACGCCCTCCGCCGCCACCTCTTCAACGACGAGCTCTGGCCCGACTTCAGCGTCATCCCCAGCCCCAACGATCCCACCATCCGCTACACCGAGATCGAGCCGGAGCGCGCCTACCGCGTCTGCGGCCTGGAGATCACCCCCATCCGCGTGAACCACCTGGTGCCCTGCGTCGGCTACAAGGTGGACGACGGCCGGGATGCCTTCATCTTCACCAGCGACACCGCGGAGACCGACCGCATCTGGGCCGTGGCCAACGCCACGCCCAACCTGCGCCTGGTCATCGCCGAGGCCAGCTTCCCCAACGAGCAGGCGGGGCTGGCGGAGGCCTCCAAGCACCTCACGCCCGCCAAGCTCGGCGCGGAGCTGGGGAAGCTGGACCGGGACGTGCCCGTGCGGATCTACCACCTCACGCCCGGAGACAGGGCCCTCATGCTGCCCCAGCTCCAGGCCCTGGGGGATCCCCGCGTGGGCCTGCTGGCCCAGGGGGAGCGGCTGTCCTGGTAGTCCGGCGCGCCTGAGGGGGGGCCTCACCCGGCTTCGGGGAAGGCGGCCAGGAGCGCGGCGAGGGCCTCCTCGTAGCCGGCCGGGAAGGCCTCCAGGAGATGCCGCGCCTCCTCCCACCGGGCACTCCGGAGGCAGGCCTCCATCCGGCCGACGTGGTCCGCGAGGCGGAGGAGCCCCAGGGTGCCCAGGGCCCCCTTCAGCTGGTGCGCCTCCTGCGCGGCGGCTCCCTGGTCCGTGGCCTCCAGGGCCTTCCACAGGGCAGCCTGCCGGACGGGAGCGTCCGCCCTGAGCAGCCCCACCAGCTCCGCCATCAGGCCCGGATCCGCCCCCATCTCCAGGAGGTCCTTCAGGGGCCTGGGATCGAGCACGGGCAGGAGGTCGGGCAAGGTCGCTCCGGAAAAAGGGAACCACCCAGCCTCATCGGCCCCGCGGAAGGGGTCCATGAGCTGGGTGGATGGAACCGGCCCTGGTCCGGCCGATCAGAATCCGTGGCCGGCGGGATGCCCCGCGGCCTGGAGGCGGATGAGGCTGGCGTCGAGCTTGGCCTGGGCCGTGGCCAGGTCGTGCTCGGTCTGCGCCTCCTTGAGGAGCTTGAGGGCCCGCTGGCGCGAAGCCTCAGCCCGCTCCAGGTCGATCATCTCCACGGTCTCGCTCTCGCGGGCCAGGATGGTGACGCGGTCCGGACCCACCTCGGCGAACCCGCCGAAGACCGTGAGCCAGTGCTTCTGGCCGTCCTGCACGTAGTAGAGCAGGCCGTCGCCCACCTCGGTCATCAGGGGCGTGTGGCCCGGCAGGATGCCGTAGTAGCCGCGGGCAGCGGTGGGGAACTGGACTTCGGCCACCTCGGCCGAGAACACCGGCCGCTCCGGGGTGACGACTTCCAGCTTGATGGATTGGGACATGACAGGCTCTTTTCAATGCCCGGAATCCGCTTTCGCGGATTCCGGGTAGGAGAAGGAC
This sequence comes from Geothrix fermentans DSM 14018, assembly GCF_000428885.1. Lineage (GTDB taxonomy): Bacteria > Acidobacteriota > Holophagae > Holophagales > Holophagaceae > Geothrix > Geothrix fermentans. The sequence goes on from NZ_AUAU01000005.1 coordinate 197,238, forward strand.
AAGGTTACACCGCAGCCAATTTCTCGGCCTTCTCGACGGCTTCCTCGATGGTGCCGACGAGGTAGAAGGCCTGCTCGGGCAGGTGGTCCCACTTGCCGTCGCAGATCTCGCTGAAGCCCTTGATGCTGTCCTCCAGCTTCACGTACTTGCCCTGCATGCCCGTGAACTGCTCGGCCACGTGGAAGGGCTGGCTGAGGAAGCGCTGGATCTTGCGGGCGCGGGCCACCACGAGCTTGTCGTCGTCGGAGAGCTCGTCCATGCCGAGGATGGCGATGATGTCCTGCAGCTCCTTGTACTTCTGGAGGATCTGCTTCACGCGCATGGCGGTGTTGTAGTGGTGCTCGCCCAGGATGCGGGGATCCAGCAGGCGGCTGGTGGAGGCCAGGGGATCCACGGCGGGGTAGATACCCAGGGCCGCGATCTCGCGGGAGAGGTTCGTGGTGGCGTCCAGGTGGGCAAAGGTCGTGGCGGGCGCGGGGTCCGTGTAGTCGTCGGCCGGCACGTACACGGCCTGCACGGACGTGATGGAGCCCTTCTTGGTGGAGGTGATGCGCTCCTGCAGCTCGCCCATCTCCGTGGCCAGCGTGGGCTGGTAGCCCACGGCGGAGGGCATGCGGCCCAGCAGCGCGGACACTTCGGCGCCGGCCTGGGTGAAGCGGAAGATGTTGTCGATGAACAGCAGCACGTCCTTGCCTTCCTGGTCGCGGAAGTACTCCGCGACGGTGAGGCCGGTCAGCGCCACGCGGGCACGGGCTCCGGGGGGTTCGGTCATCTGGCCGTAGATGAGCGCCACCTTGCTCTTGGAGAGGTTGTCCTTGTTGATGACGCCGGAATCCATCATCTCGTGCCAGAGGTCGTTGCCCTCGCGGGTGCGCTCGCCCACACCGGCGAACACGGAGTAGCCGCCGTGGCCCTTGGCGATGTTGTTGATGAGCTCCATGATGAGCACGGTCTTGCCCACGCCGGCGCCGCCGAAGAGGCCCGTCTTGCCGCCCTTCGCGTAGGGCTCCAGCAGGTCGATGACCTTGATGCCCGTCTCGAACATCTCGGAGGTGGTGTTCAGCTCCTCGTACTTGGGGGCCTCACGGTGGATGGGGAGGGTCATCTTGTTGCCGATGGGGCCGCGCTCGTCCACGGGATCGCCCACGACGTTGATGATGCGGCCCAGGGTCTCGGGACCCACCGGCACATTGATGGCCTTGCCGGTGTCGGTGACCACCTGGCCGCGGATCATGCCTTCCGTGGGCTGCATGGAGACGCAGCGCACGCGGTTCTCGCCGAGATGCTGCTGCACCTCCAGCGTCACCATGACGCCGCCGATCTCAGTGTGCAGCGCGTTCATGATCTCGGGCAGGTGGGCGTCGAACTCGACGTCCACGGCGGGACCGACGATGGCGATCACGCGGCCTTGAAGGGTGGTTGACATGGGGACCTCGGAAAAGAAGTAACCGCTAATGGGCGCGAAGAAGAGCTGGTGAGGACTGCGGATGATTTAAGGGACCGTTTCATTCGCGAACATTCGCGAAATTCGCGGTTTAGGCATTGGCTCCAGACACGATCTCGATGATCTGGTTGGTGATGCTGGCCTGGCGGATCTTGTTCATGGTGAGGGTCAGCTTGGCGATCATCTCGCCGGCGTTGTTGCTGGCCTTGTCCATGGCCGCCATGCGGGCGCCGTGCTCGGAGGCGCTGCTCTCCAGGAGGTTGCGCAGCAGCTCGGTCTCCACGAAGCGGGGCAGCAGGGTCTCCAGCACCGCATTGGGATCGGGCTCGAGCAGGTGGGACACCTCGATGGCATCCCGGCCCTCGGCGCGCCGGTCCAGCTCCATGGGGAAGACCTTGAACACCGTGGGGGTCTGGGCGACGGGACTGTTGAAGTAGTTGTAGATCACGTAGAGGGCGTCGATCTCGCCCGCGTGGTACTGGGCGGCGGCACCTTCGGAGATCTCCGTCACCACATGCTGGAAGCCCGTGATCGGGACGTTGAGATACTCCCGGGCGGCGTTGAGCTTCCGCTTGCGCGCCCACTCCGCGGCGCGCTTCCCGACCACGTCCAGGTGGACGATCTCAGAGGAGGTCTGCTCCACGAAGGCCGTGGCGGCCTTGAGCACGTTGGCGTTGAAGCCGCCGCAGAGGCCCTTGTCCGAGGCCACGAGGACCACGCGGATGCGCTTCTCCTCGCGGGGGGCCAGGAAGGCCTGGGCGGCGGAACCCGGCTGGATCTCGGCATCACCCCCGATGCGGCCCACCACGCGGCGGACGACATCCATCATCTTACCGGCGTAGGGGCGCAGGGCCACCAGGCGCTCCTGGGACTTCCGCAGCTTCACCGCGGAAATCATCTTCATGGCCTTGGTGACCTGCTGGGTGTTCTTGACTGACCTAATACGGCGTCGGATGTCTTGGAGGCCGGCCATGGCTAGTTACTCCAATCCGAAAGGGGTCGGTAAGGCAAGCTCATGGCCTTGGTGACCTGCTGGGTGTTCTTCACCGACCGGATGCGGCGGCGAATGTCATCTCCGAAAGCCCGCTGGGCTTTCGGAGAACGGCTCGCCACCACCCATCCACTCGGCGCGGCTTTATGGAGACCGGCCATCGGACTAGGCTCCCGCGGCCTGGTTCAGGGAGGCCACGAAGGTCTCCTTGAAGGCGGCCACCTGGCCCTTGAGCTGGGCCTTGGCGTCGTCGCTCAGCACCTTGGTGTCGCGGATGCCGCGGAGCAGCTCGGGGGCGTTCACATCGAGGTAGGCCATGAACTCGCTCTCGAAGCGGCGCACCTGGGGCACCGGCAGGTCGTCCACAAAGCCGTTGGTGGCGGCCCAGATGCTGACCACCTGCTTCTCCACGGCCATGGGCTGGTACTGGCCCTGCTTCAGGATCTCCACCAGGCGCTGGCCGCGGTTCAGCTGCGCCAGGGTGGCCTTGTCCAGGTCGGAGCCGAACTGGGCGAAGGCCGCCAGTTCGCGGTACTGGGCCAGGTCGAGCTTGATGGTGCCGGCCACGGACTTCATGGCCTTCACCTGGGCGGAACCGCCCACGCGGCTCACGGAGATGCCCACGTTCACGGCCGGGCGGACGCCCGCGTTGAAGAGGTCGCTCTCGAGGAAGATCTGGCCGTCGGTGATGGAGATGACGTTGGTCGGGATGTAGGCGGACACGTCGCCGGCCTGGGTCTCGATGACCGGCAGGGCCGTCAGCGAACCCGCGCCACGCTCGTCGCTGAGCTTGCAGGCGCGTTCCAGAAGGCGGGAGTGCAGGTAGAACACGTCGCCGGGGTAGGCCTCACGTCCGGGAGGGCGGCGCACCAGCAGGGAGATTTCGCGGTAGGCGGCGGCCTGCTTCGAGAGATCGTCATAGATGCAGAGGACGTGGCCGCCGGGATTGGCCTTGCCCGCGGGCTGGCCGTCCTTGCCGTGCCACATGAAGTACTCGCCCAGGGCCGCACCGGTCATGGGGGCCAGGAAGAGCAGCGGGGCGGCCTCGGAAGCGGAGGCGGCCACCACGATGGTGTGCTTCATGGCGTCGTACTCTTCCAGGGTCTTCACCACCTGGGCGATGGTGGAGCGCTTCTGGCCGATGGCGACGTAGATGCAGATGACGCCCGTGTCCTTCTGGTTGATGATCGTGTCCACGGCCACGGCGGTCTTGCCGGTCTGGCGGTCGCCGATGATCAGCTCGCGCTGGCCGCGGCCGATGGGGATCAGGCTGTCGATGGCCTTGAGGCCCGTCTGCATGGGCTCATGCACGCTCTTGCGGTCCACGATGCCGGGGGCGATGCGCTCGATGGGGTTGGTGGCGACGGCCTGGATGGGGCCCTTGCCATCGATGGGGTTGCCCAGGGCGTCCACCACGCGGCCCACGAAGGCGGGGCCCACGGGCACGGACATGATCTTGCCGGTGCGCTTGACCGTGTCGCCTTCCTTGATGGCGGCGGCGTCGCCCAGCAGGATGATGCCGACGTTGTCCTCCTCCAGGTTGAAGGCGAGGCCCATCACGCCGTGGGGCAGCTCCAGCAGCTCGCCAGCCATGGCCTTCTCGAGGCCGTAGGCGCGGGCGATGCCGTCGCCCACGCTGATGACGGTGCCGACCTCGGCCACGTCCACCTGGGCGTCGAAGCCCTCGATCTGGCTGCGGATGATGCGGGAAATCTCTTCCGCGCGGATGTCCATGAAGTCCTCCAAAACCTGCGGGTGGATGCGAAGGGGATGAAACTAGGCCGAGAGAAGCTGGGTCTTGAGCTGGCGGAGCTGGCCCTGGAGCGAGGCGTCCAGGACCGTGGAGCCCACCTGGACCTTCAGGCCGCCGAGCAGCGCGGCGTCCTGCTTCCAGGAGAGGCGGATGGTCTTGCCGGTGCGGGTGGCCAGGGAGGCGACGAGGGCCTTGGACTGGGCCTCGCTGAGGGCCTGGGCGCTGGACACCCGGGCCTCGACGATGCCGGCGCGCTCATCCACAAGCTCCGCGAAGCTGCGGTGGATGTCCGCCAGGAGGTTCAGGCGGCCGGCCTCGGCCACCACCCGGAAGAAGTGGCGGAGCGTCTGGCTCACCTTGGCGCTGGCGAGGATGGCCTCGAAGACTTCGGCCTTCTTGGTGGGCAGCACCAGGGGCGAGGCCACCAGGCGGGTGAGGTCGGCGTTGGCGGCCACGGCGGCGGCCACGGTGTCCAGCTCCTGCTGGAGCTGGGGCACGTTGCCCTGCTTGTCGCCGATCTGGAGGAGGGCCTTGGCGTAGCGCCGGGCGGTCAGGCGGTTGCTCACTGCACGCCTCCAATCTGCTGAATGGCACGGTCAATGGCCTTGGCGGCCTCGGGGCCCTGCACCTTGGCTTCCAGGCGCTTGGCGGCGCCCTCGACGGCCAGCTCGGCCACGAGGGCCCGCAGCTCCTGCTCGGCCTGGCGCTTCTGGAAGCCGATCTCCGCCTGGGCCTGGGCCAGAATCTGGCCGGCCTCGGCCTTGGCGGCCTCCAGCACGCGCTGTTTCTCGGCCTCGGCGTCGGTTTCGGCCTTGGCCAGGATGCCCGCCAGCTCGCCCTCGAGCCCGGCCATCTTGGCCTCCATCTCCTTCATCTGCGCCTCGCCCTCGGCCTTGTCCCGCTCCGCCTGGGCGAGCAGGGTCTCCAACTCCTCCTTGCGGGACTTGAACATGGCGGACAGGGCGCCCTTCAGCAGGAAGAAGAGGGCCGCGGCGTAGATGGCGAAGTTCAGGAGCTGAACGAGGAAGGCACCCAGATTGCCGTATTCCTTGCCGAAGAGCTTCATGGCGGGACCGTGGTGGGCGCCGCCGTGAGCGTCGTGGCCGGCGGCCTCAGCCCCGTGGGTTTCGGTTCCGTGAGCTTCGGGCGCATGGCCTTCCGCGGGCTGGGCCTCGTGGCCGGCGGCCGGCGCTTCGTGCTTCTCGGCCGCGGGCGCCGCATGGGTGTCGTGGGCCTGGGCCGAGAGTCCGACGGGACTGAGGGCCAGGGCGGCGGCAAGGGAGAGTCGGATCAGCGTCGTCATGCTCAGGCCTGCTTCAAAAGGGTCTGGGCCATGGACTCGGAGAGGGCATCCACCTGGGCCAGCAGGTTCTGCTTGGCCTCGGCCTGCTGGGCCTTCAGGGAGGCCACGGCGGCCTGGCGCTCGGCCAGGGCCTTGACCCGGGCCTCCTCCAGCAGCCGCTGCTTCTCCTGGCCCGCGGCATCCGCCAGCGTCTTGCGGCGGTCGAAGGCCTTGGCCCGGAGGTCCTTCAGCCGCGCCTGATAGTCCTTCTGGCGCGCGTCCAGCTCGGCGGCGGCCTGGGCCTTGGCATCCCCGCCGGCGCTCAGGTCGCGCTCGCGGTCATCCATGACCTGCGTGATGGGCTTGAAGAAGACCACCTTGAGGTAGAGGTAGAGCACCACGAGCAGGACGATCACGAACAGGACCGCCGGCAGGTCGGGACGCATGGGATCCGGCATCTGGGCCAGGATGCGCGCAACGGGGCCATCCCCTTCCGGTGATCGGAGCGTCAGATTCGCCAGTTCCAGCAGCGCCACAGGCCACCCTCCAGAAACATCCCAAGGCCACGGCCGGACGGACCGGCCAGGGTCAAACCGACACCAGCGAAGGTCCGCGGGAACCTCTGGCACGGAAGTCCTAACACCTTACCAGACGGGCCCGGTTCCCTCAACGCGGAGCTTTGTCCTTGACCCTTCCCGCATCCTGTGTGAGCATCGTGGTTCGGCGATTCGGGCGATTAGCTCAGTCGGTAGAGCAGCTGCCTTACACGCAGCATGTCGGCGGTTCGAGCCCGTCATCGCCCACCAGATTCATCTGGTGAAAAAGCAAGGGGTTGTAGCTCAGTCGGTTAGAGTGCCGGCCTGTCACGCCGGAGGTCGCGGGTTCGAGCCCCGTCAGCCCCGCCAAAAAGCGCCCAGTCGGGCGCTTTTTGGCGTACGGGGCTGACGGGGCTCGGACCCGCCCCGGCCGCGCATGCGCGGCCAGGATCCAGCGTCGAGTGGGCTGGTCATCCCGTCGCGGAGGCCCTCCAGTGGAGGGCCGGAGCAGGGATGGCCAGACCGGCGGACGCAAGCCCGCAGGGCGCCGCGGACGCGTTCGAGCCCCGTGATTGCGTGGGTCGGCATGAGAGGCGGGGAGCGGCGGGCCTGTCAGGCTGGCCGGGATACAGTGTCGGGTTGGATCGTGGATGTGGCGCCGGAACGAGACCGGGACTGCGAGCCCGAAGGGCGATGCAGGCCCAGTTCGAGCCCTCGATTGCCGAAGTCGGCGCGAGAGTCGGAGAATGGCCCTGCTGACCGGGTTCCCCCTACCTCATCTCGCTCTTGAACGCCGCCAGATCCCGCCGCAGGATCGTGGCCCGGTTCTTGGCTTCGGTGGACTTCAGCCGGGGAGCCAGTTCATTCAGCTCCCGCTCAATGCGGTCGAAGGTGGCGATCGGGTTTTCCACCTGGCTGGACGCATCCACCCCCAGGGCCTGGGTCCGGCCCGCCGCCTGCCACTGCTGGCGGGCCCGCGCGAACTGCTCACCCAGGTCGATGACCTGCTGTTCCTCCTCGGACAGCGCCACCCAGGGCAGGCGGCCGGTCATGTAGTAGTAGCCTCCGGTGAAAGCCGCGGCCACGAACAGGAAGACCGCCAGGATCCGCTTCATGGTCCCACCTCGCTGGATGTCCGGCCCCAGCTTACGGTGGAATCCCGATCCCTTCGCTGTCTTTTCCCCACGGAACCGATAGACTGGAAGGCTTGGGTGGGGTCTGATTCCAGAGTGGGGCGTGGCCGCGCGAGCGGCGCCGCCCAAGCGAGGCAAGGAAAGCGACGATGGCAATAGCGGCACTATTGACGAGGAGCTTGACGCAGGATCGCGCCGGGCGCCGCCGCTCGCCCTCTGGGACGGGCCCAGGCGCGCGCCCAGGTGCGTTGGTGGCCTTGAACGATGCCCCACATCGCCCTGCGGCCACCGCCTTCCTGGATCACGCGGCTGGACCCGTCGCGGCCCACATCCACTCTGGAATCAGACCCCGCCCATGAAGCTACCCCTCGTCGCCCTCTGCGGACGCCCCAACGTGGGCAAGTCCACCCTCTTCAACCGGCTCACCCGCAGCCGGGCGGCCCTGGTCCACGACCTGCCGGGCATGACCCGGGACCGCAGCTACGGCCGCGTCACCTGCCTCAGCGAGGAAGGCCTCGCCGAAGAGGTCTTCGAGCTGGTGGACACCGGCGGCCTGGACTTCGAGGGCGATGACGTCATCACCCAGGGCATCACCCGCATGGCCGAGGCGGCCCTGGGCGAGGCGCACGTGGCCATCCTGCTGGTGGACGGCCACGACGGCCTCACCGCAGGAGACGAGGAGATCGCCGCGCGCCTGCGCCGCCAGGGCAAGCCCATCCTGCTCGTCATCAACAAGCTGGACGGCATGAAGGGCGGCGCCCCCGATGCCGGCTTCTACGGCCTCGGCTTCGACGAGGTGCTCTCCATCTCCGCGGCCCACGGCTCCGGCGTGCCCGAGCTGATGGAGGCCATCCGGGCCCGCCTGCCCTTCCACCGCACCCCGGAGGAGGCGGCCATCCACAACCTCTCGGACGAGCTGCGCTTCGCCCTCATCGGCCGCCCCAACGTGGGCAAGTCCTCGCTGACCAACCGCCTGCTGGGCTACGAGCGCAGCCTGGTGAGCGAGGTGGCCGGCACCACGCGGGACACGGTGGACACGGTCTTCCACGTGAAGGACAAGGTCTACCGGATGATCGACACCGCCGGCATCCGCAAGAAGGGCAAGACCCACGAAGGCGCCGAGAAGCTCAGCATCCTCAAGGCCAAGCAGGCCATGGCCCGGGCCGACGTGAGCCTCCTGCTGCTGGACGCCGTGGAAGGCGCCACGCACCAGGACGCCGTCATCGCCGGCTACGCCCAGGAGGCCGGCGCCGCCGTCATCCTCGTGGTGAACAAGTGGGACCTCGTCGAGAAGGACACCCACACCATCTACGGCGCCGAGGAGGACCTGCGCCGCAGCTTGGGCTTCCTCCACCACGCCCCCATGATCTTCCTCTCGGCCCTGACCGGACAGCGGGTGTCCAAGTTGTTCGGCATGATCGACACGCTGGCGGAGGCGCACGCCCGGCGCATCCCCACGGGCGAGCTGAACCGCTTCCTGCGCGAGTCCGTGGCGGCCATGAGCCCCCATGCCGTGGACGGCAAGCTGCCCAAGCTCTACTTCATGACCCAGGTGGGCGTGCGGCCCCCCAGCTTCGTGGTGAAGGCCAACACCGACCGCGGCCTCCACTTCAGCTATGTGCGCTACCTGGAGAACCGCCTGCGGGAGCAGTTCGGCCTGGCGGGCGTGCCCCTGCGCCTCAGCGTCCAGAAGAAGCAGAGGGGCGAAGGCGAGGAGGCCGAAGTCGCCCCCGTGCGGCGCATCCTCGATCCGGGCGAGGGCCTCAAGCCCTCCCGCAGCAACGAGTCCCTCCAGGCCCAGCGGGCGGACAAGGTGAAGGCCCGGCCCCGGCCCAAGAAGCAGGAGGGCCCCAGGCCCGCCGCCAAGCAGGCCCCCCGCAAGGGAACTGGCGCGCCCCCGAAGCGGGTCCGCCAGAAGTCCACCAAGCGCCCCTAGCCGCGCCGGAATGGCGGGAATTCCAGCCGGGTCTGGGCTATCGTAGGCCACACTCCGGAGTCCCCATGATCCTGCGCGGCCTTCTTGCCAGCCTCCTATGCCTGGCCCTCTGCGGCCAGGAGCGGCCGCTCGTCCTCAAGGCGGCCAGGCTCCTGGACGTCCGCACCGGAAAGGTGGAGGCCCCCGGCCAGCTCTGGGTGAAGGATGGCCGCATCCAGCCTGGCGCGCCGCCCGCGGGCGCCGAGACCCTCGACCTGGGCGACCGCACCCTGCTGCCCGGCCTCATCGACTGCCACACCCACCTGCTCATCCCGGCGGGACTCGGCGAACTGGGCTACCTCAAGCGCAGCCATGGCGCCCTTCTTCTGGATGGCGTGGTGAACGCCCGGAAGGTGCTCGAAGCGGGATTCACCACCGTGCGGGATGTGGGGGCCCCGGCAGGCTTCGGCGACGTGGCCCTGCGGGATGCCATCGCCCGCGGCGACATCCCCGGGCCGCGGATGCTGGTGGCGGGGCCCTCCCTGTCCATCACGGGCGGCCACGGCGACCTCAACGGCTTCCCGCCCCACCTCCATACGGACGATGAGCACATCGTGGACTCCCCGGACCAGGGCAGGCACGCCGTTCGCGAGTGGCGCAAGCGCGGGGTGGACCACATCAAGATCCATGCGACCGGCGGCGTGCTCTCCAATCACGACGATCCCGGAGCGCCCAGCTTCAGCCCGGCCGAGTTCAAGGCCCTGGTGGAGGAGGCGAACCGTCGCGGCATGGACGTGTGCGCCCACGCCCACGGGGATGCGGGCATCCTCGAGGCCACCGTGGCGGGCGTACGATCCATCGAGCACGGCAGCCTGCTGAGCCTGGCCACGGCCCGGGAGATGAAGGCCCGCGGTACCTTCCTGGTGCCCACCCTGTACGCCCTCGAATCCATCCTGCTGCCCGGCAACCCCTACCACGTTCCAGAAGGCTCCATCGCCAAGGCCCGCGCCATCCTGCCCCTGCGGCGGGCCGGCTTCAAGGCCGCACTGGATGCGGGGATCCCCATCGCCTACGGCACGGATATCGGCGTCTTCGAGCATCGCCAGGTGGCCATGGATTTCCGGTACCTCGCGGCCTATGGCATGACCCCCCTGCAGGCCATCCAGAGCGCCACCGTGGTCGCGGCCCGGCTGCTGCGCCTCGAGACGGAGATCGGCACCCTGGAGGCAGGCCGGGCGGCCGACATCATCGCCGTGGAGGGCGACCCCTTGAAGGACATCACCACCCTGGAGCGCGTCTCCTTCGTCCTCAAGGGAGGCAAGGTCATCCGCCAGGCGCCTTGATCAAAGCCTTCAAACCTGACTTCGTGATTGGCTATCAATTGATTGAATCAGGGTGTTTGATCGAAATAAAGTTAAATAGAATTGATTCCCATGAAAATTAACAAGCCTTAACTTGAGGGGTTGACGGTCGGCGGGGAGTCTGGATCCGACTTCACGATCTTTCCCCTCACCGCGCCTCCGCCCTCGCAACCTGCGAAGCGGGAAGGCCTCCCCCCCCCCTCCAAGTCAAGGAGCTTCCATGGCGATCGCCACGGGCCGCATGGCCCTGTCCTTTCTTGCCGCGGCCCTGGCCGCCGGTTCCCTCCAGGCCCGCCTGCCCCAGGACAATCCCAGGGCCACCGCCGCGGCCGAGCGCCTGCTGGCCAACCGCGCCCAGCTGGGCCTGGATGCCGACCACGCCTTCCTCCTCCGCGATGCGCACTCGGACCAGCTCGGCCAGACCCACGCGCACTTCCAGCAAACCTACAAGGGCGTGAAGGTATGGGGCGGCGACGCCATCACCCACACGGGCAAGGACGGCGCGGAGCTGCCCCTCACCAATGCCCTGCTCAAGGGCATCCAGCTCAACGTCACGCCCGCCCTCGGCGCCGCCGAGGCCCTGGCCGCGGCGCAGCAGGATCTGGCGCCGAAGGGCCCCTACGCCTACGCCCCCACCACGGAGCTGGTGGTCTATCCCGAGATGGCCGAGGTCGTCCGCAAGGGCCGCCCCGCCGCGGACCTGAACGCCGATGACGTCACCCGGCAGGTGCTCCGCTACAGCCTGGCCTACCACATCCACACCGAACTCGAGAACGACCAGGACGGCATCCGGCACACGGACTACCTGGTGGACGCCCACACCGGCGCCATCCTCAAGAGCTGGAACACCCTCCACACCACCGCCGCCACGGGCACCGGCAACAGCCAGTACAACGGCACAGTCTCCCTGCCCACCAACTACACCGGCAGCACCTATGAGCTGCGCGACACGACCCGCGGCACCGGCGGTTCCTTCGGCAACAACGTGGTCACCAACATGGCCCACGCCTCCACCAGCAGCACGGCCACGGGCACGCTCTACACCGACGCCGACAACACCTGGGGCGACGGCGCCAACTACGTGGAGGGCTCCTCCACCACCGCCGCCAACGGCGAGACCGCGGCCGTGGACGCCATGTTCGGCATGATCAAGAGCTGGGATTTCTACAAGAACGTCTATGGCCGCAACGGCATCGACGGCACGGGCACGGCCACCTACAGCCGCGTGCACATCGGCAATGGCTACGACAACGCCTTCTGGTCCGACAGCTGCTTCTGCATGACCTACGGCGACGGCACCAGCTTCACCACGCTCACCGCCCTGGACGTGGCGGGCCACGAGATGAGCCACGGCGTCTGCGCCCGCACCGCCAACCTCACCTACTCCGGCGAGTCCGGCGGCCTGAACGAGGCCAACTCCGACATCTTCGGCACCATGATCGAGTTCTATGCCCGCGGCGGGTCCGGCACCACCATCGGCAACACCGGCGGCAACTGGACCATCGGCGAGCAGCTGGCCACCAACCCCCTGCGCTGGATGTACAAGCCCAGCCTCGACGGCTCCAGCCCCGACGCCTGGTCCTCCACCATTGGCAGCCTGGACGTGCACTACTCCAGCGGCCCCATGAACCGCTGCTTCTACTTCCTGAGCCAGGGCGCGACCACCACGGGCAATACCAGCACCACCTACCTGCCCAGCGGCATGACCGGCGTTGGCAACGACAAGGCCTCGGCCATCTGGTTCCGGGCCCTGACGGTCTACCTGACCTCCAGCTCCAACTACGCCGCCGCCCGCACCGCCGCCATCAACGCGGCCAAGGATCTCTACGGCGCCGGCGGCGCCGAGGAGCAGGCCGTGTGGAATGCCTTCCACGGCATCAACGTGGGCTCGGCCTGGACCAGCAGCGACACCACCGCGCCCACCGTGTCCGCCTCCGAGTCCGGCACCAGCGGCACCATCACCTTCTCCGCCACCGCCTCGGATAACGTCGGCGTGACCAAGGTGGAGTTCTACGTGGATGGCGCGCTGAAGGGCAGCGACACCACCAGCCCCTACAGCCTGAGCTTCGACAGCACCACGCTGACCAACGGCACCCACACCCTCACCGCCAAGGCCTATGACGCCGCCGGCAACGTGGGCACCAGCACCGGCGTGAGCTTCAGCGTCTCCAACGCGACTTCCGGCGCAGAGCTGATCCTGAATGGCGGCTTCGAGAGCGGCGCCACCAGCTGGACCCAGACCACCGGCGTCATCGGCACCTACACCGGCGAGCCCGCCCACACCGGCTCCTACGATGCCTGGATGTGCGGCTACGGCTCCGCCCACACCGATTACGTCTACCAGCAGATCGCCATCCCCACCACGGCGACCGGCACCCTCACCTTCTGGCTCCATGTCGACACGGCGGAGACCACCACCACCACCGCCTACGACACCATGAAGGTCCAGGTGCTCAACACCTCCGGCACCGTGCTGGCCACCCTGGCCACCTACTCGAACCTGAACAAGGGCACGGGCTACACCCAGAAGTCGCTGAGCCTCAGCGCCTACAAGGGCCAGACCATCCGCCTGCGCTTCTACGCCGTGGAGGACAGCAGCCTCCAGACCTCCTTCGTCGTCGACGATGTGAGCGTCAAGTAGACGGATCCGCCTGCTGAAAGGGCCGCCTCCGGGCGGCCCTTTTTCATCCCTCCAGCAGCACCTTGGCGTGCTCCAGGGCCTCGGGGCGGTCGGGGTGGCCGGAGAGCAGGCGGGCCAGCTCGCGGTGGCGGGTCTCGCCGGCCACCCAGCCCAGGGCGCTGCGGGTGCGGCCGCCCTCCGTCTCCTTGTGCAGGCGCCCATGCCGGTCCGCCCGGGCCGCCACCTGGGCCAGGTGGGTCACGGCCAGCACCTGGTGGGCCCTGCCGAGCTCGGCCACGGCCCGGCCCACGGCCAGGGCCGTCTCACCGCCCAAGCCGGCGTCCACCTCGTCCAGCACCAGCGTGAGGCCGTCCCTGACGCCTGCGCCGAGGGCGAGACCGGCACCCACCATGGCCAGCATGAGGCGGCTCAGCTCGCCGCCGGAGGCGATCTTGGCCAGGGGGCGGAACCCCTCGCCGGGGTTCGGCTCGATCCAGATGGCCAGGGCCGAGAATCCGGCGGCCGCCACGCGCACGGGCCGGCCGCTCTGCTGGACGGGGCTGCCCGGCTCCTCCGCCAGGGACAGCCGCAGCTGGAGCCGAGCGCCCTTCATGCCCAGGCGGCCCAACCGCTTCTGCACCTCGGCCTCGAGCTTGGGGATGGCCTCGGTCCGGCGGCCATGCAGAGCCTCGGCCGCCAGCCGGTAGGCCTCCGCGACCTTCGCCAGGGCCTTCTCCAGCTCCTTCACGGAGACATCGCCAGCAAGGAGGGCCCGCTGCTCCTCCCTCAGGGCCTGCTGGCGCGCCGCCAGCTCTTCCGGCTCGCAGCGGTGGCGGCGGGCCAGGCGCTCGTAGAGGGCGAGGCGGGCCTCCATGGCCTCGATGCGGTCGGCGCCGGCCTGGGCCCAGCGCAGAGCCTGGTCCTGGGCCAGGGCCAGGAGGTCCTCCAGCTCCAGCACCGCGGAGCGCAGGCGGTCCTGCTCGGCCACGGCATCCGGCCAGTGGGCCACGGCCCGCGCCAGGGCCTTGTGGGCCAGCTCCACCTTGGGAACGCCTGCATCCAGGGCCTCCGCCGCTTCGCGGAAGGCCTGCTCCAGATGGACGGCGTGGCGCAGGGGCTCGCGGTCGGCCTTGAGCTGGGCCCACTCCCCGGGTTTCGGCCCCAGCTTCTCCAGGTCCGCCAGGGCCTCCGCCAGCTGCTCCAGGCGCTGCTCCCGCTCCGCCTCGCTGCGGCGGCGGGCCTTGAGAGCGGTTTCGGCCTCCCGCACGGCCGCCGCCTCGGATTCCAGGGCGGGCTCGATTCCGAGCACTTCGTCGATGAGCGCCAGGTGCCGCTCTTCCCCCAGCAGCGACTGATGGTCGTGCTGGCTGGTGAGCCTCATCCAGAGCCGGCCGGCCTCCCGCAGGTCTGCCAGGGAGCAGCTGGCGCCGTTGATCCAGGCTCGGCTGCGGCCCGGTCCGACTTCGCGGCGCAGCACCACGGGGTGTTCCTCCGGCAGGCCCCGCTCGGCCAGGAAGGCCCGCCAGGCCTCGAAGCGGCCCTCCACCACGGCCTCCACCGTGGCCCGCTCGGCGCCGTGCCGCACCAGCTCCCCGTCGCCCCGGGCTCCCACCAGGAGCGAAAGGGCATCCACGAGCAGGGACTTGCCCGCCCCCGTCTCGCCCGTCAACACCGTGAAGCCCGGCCCCCAGTCCAGGGTCAGGTCCTCCACCAGGGCCAGGTTCTGGATTCTGAGGGATGAGAGCATCGGACCAGTCTATCGGAGGCCGGGAAACCCCTGGAGCACTCGGACGCTCCGGGTCGCCTCCTCGATCAGGACCTCGCGCCAGGGTTGGTTGCCGGGCGCCTCTCCGTAGCCCGCCACCAGCTCCTCCAGGCTCAGACGCTGGCCCACGAAGGGTGGGAAGAGGCTCCACCGGGCGGCGGCGCCCAGCCCGTGGGGCATGCCGTCGGAGCCGAAGATCAGGTCGCGGCCGGGACGGAAACCCACCCGGTCGATGAGCATCCGGAAGGGGTTGTTCCGGGCCAAGCGGGTCTGGTCCAGCCGGTCGGCGTAGTCCAGGCTGTCGCCGGAGAAATTCGGCTGCATGGAGAGCGTCAGGCCCAGGTCCCGGGCCCGCCGGGCCTGTGCCTCGGTGATGAACTGGACGTGCTCCAGGCGGACCGAGGGGAAGCGAAGCCCCTGTCCCTCCAGGTCCTCCAGCGCGTCCAGGGCCTGGCCGATGGCCCGGTCGCCGATGGCATGAACGGCGAGCGCCTTGCCGCGAGAATGGACCGCCGCCAGCATCTGCTTCAAGGCCTCGCCCGCATGGAGCAGCAGGCCCGGCTCGCCGCTGAGGAACGGCTCGCCCAGCGCAGCCGTGCGGGCGCCCAGGGCCCCGTCGGTGAAGCATTTCAGCCCCGCACACTCGGCCTGGGCCTCGGCTGGCAGGGTGTCGAAGATGGCCGGAACGGTCCACCAGGGCATCCGGTCCGCCCACCGGGACGTGCGCATGGTCTGCCACGCCTCGGTCCCCGTCAGCAGCATGTCCTCCACCGCGCCGATGCCCAGCGCCTCCAGGCCCTGGATCCAGCGCTCCAGCTTATCGGCCGTGAGTCCTGCCGTCCGGCCATACAGCGCCAGGAGCAGGTCCAAGTTCCGCTCGGACCATACGGGATCCGAGTGCCGCTCGACCACTTCCGGATCCGTATCCTGGAGCAGCCGGGCGGCCGCCGGGCTGAGCCTCAGACCGTGCAGGCTGAGGTTCACCAGGAGCACCGGGGGCAGGCCGGCGAGGTCCGCATCCGACACGGGCAGGCGCCCGCTGTGCCAGCCCATGACCAGGGACAGCCGGTCCTGGGGGAGGCCGCGCATCAGGTTCAGCGCGGCGGCGGAATCCTCGCAGGCAGACAGGTTCGGACTGCCTTCCAGCGCGGCGTAGACACTCACATGGGAGTGGCGGTCGAAGATGGGCCTGAATCGTTGGAGCATGGGTCTCCGTCCGCCTGCCACGGGGATCCCCGACGGCGGCTGGCCCCCATTGTCGCCGGCTCCCGGCCGCGGCGCCGGTCATACTGGCCTCTGGAGGAACCCATGCAGTACCGGAAGCCCTGCGGCAGCGTCCTGGAAGCCATCGGCAACACGCCGCTGGTGCGGCTGTGCCGTGTCGTGTCGGATCTTCCGGTGGAGGTCTTCGCCAAGCTGGAGTTCCTCAACCCCATGGGCAGCAGCAAGGACCGCATCGCCAAGCACATGATCGAGGCGGCGGAGCGGGACGGCCGGCTGAAGCCCGGCGACACCATCATCGAGAACTCCTCGGGCAACACGGCCATGGGCCTGGCCCTCATGGCCATCCAGAAGGGCTACAAGCTCAAAGTCGTGGTCCGCGACACCATCTCCCGGGAGAAGCTCAACCAGCTGCTGGCCCTGGGTGCCGAGGTGCACAAGGTGGACACGAGCCTGCCCCCCGAGCATCCCGACAGCTACAACAACATCACGCCGCGGCTGGCGAGGGAGCTTCCGGACTGTTTCTTCCCCGACCAGCACGGCAACCGGGAGAACAACGCCGCCCACTACGCCGGCACGGGCCCCGAGATCTGGGAGCAGATGGAGGGCCGCATCGACTATCTGGTGGCGGGCGCCGGCACCGGCGGCACCATCGGCGGCGTGGGGCGCTACCTGAAGGAGAAGGACCCGAAGATCAAGGTGGTGGCCGTGGACCCCGTGGGCTCGGTCTTCACGCCCCACTTCCACGGCGAGGCGCACCCGAAGGCCGGTCCCTACCGACTCGAGGGCCTGGGCGACGAGTTCCTCATCCCCACCATGGAGTTCGACCTCATCGATGAGATGCACCAGGTCTCGGATCGCGATGCCTTCCACCAGGCCCGGCGGCTCGTGAAGGAGGAGGGCATCCTCGGCGGCGGCTCCAGCGGCGCGGCCCTGTGGGCGGTGCGGCATGTGGCCTCGAAGCTGCCCCCCATGGACCGCCCCGCCCGCATCGTCACCGTCTTCCCGGATGGCGCGGGCCGCTACCTCAGCAGCATCTTCAACGATGCCTGGCTGGCGGAGCGCGGCCTGTTGGAAGGCGAATGACCGCCTTCTCCGGGACCTACGTCGACGCCATCCGCCGCGCCCTCTCGGACGCCATGGACGAGGACCCCCGCGTCTGCTGCCTGGGTGAGGACATCGGCACCTACGGCGGCGCCTTCCGGGCCACGGAGGGCCTGGTGGACCGGTTCGGGCCGGACCGCGTCATCGATACGCCCATCTCCGAGCAGGCCATCGCCGGATCGGCCATCGGCCTGGCCCTCATGGGACAGCGGCCCGTGGCGGAGTTCCAGTTCATGGACTTCGCCCTGCTGGCCTCGGACCTCATGGTGAACTTCGCCGCCAAAGCCCACTGGCGCTGGGGAGCCTCCGTGCCTGCCGTCTTCCGCGGGCCGAGCGGCGCCGGCAACGGCGGCGGCCCCTTCCACAGCCAGAACCCCGAGGGCCACTTCCTCGGGAGCCCGGGCCTCAAGGTGGTGGCGCCGGGCACCGTGCGCGACGCCTACGCCCTGCTCCGCGCCGCCATCGAGGATCCAGATCCCGTGCTGTTCTTCGAGCACAAGCGGCTCTACCGGCGGCTGAAGGATGCATGGGACCAGGCGCCCACCGCGCGCCTGGGCGAGGCGGCCCTCCGGAAGGATGGCTCGGAGGCCTGCGTGATCACCTACGGCGCCGCCCAGCACGTGGCCCTGGAGGCCGTGGCCGGCCAGGATGTGGCGGTGCTGGACCTCCGCACCCTCTGGCCCCTGGACGACGAGGCCATCACGGCCCTCGCGAAGCGCACCCACCGCGTCCTGGTACTCACGGAGGCCAGCCCCACCTACGGCCCCGGAGCCGAGTTGGTGGCCCGCATCGGCGAGACCTGCTTCGCCTGGCTGGACGCCCCTGTGATGCGCCTTGGCGCCGCGGACACCCCCGTGCCTGCCAGCCCCCCCCTGGAAGCCGCCTACCTGCCGGGCGTGGAGGATGTCCGGGTCGCCCTGGGGCGGCTCCTGGCCTGGTAGCCCTGCGGCCCTAGATGTAACTGCCAAGGAGGTTGTTCATCCGGGTTGAGCTGGGAAGCTGTTGTTACCACACAGCGGCTTTCGCAGAGGCAACCCGGATGAACCTCCACAGTTCAGCAAAGACCTGTCCACGAAGTCGAGCGTTATTGATCCGGCGTGTCCGGTGCCTGGGAATGACCGTCCAGGCAGCGGCCCAGGCGGCGGGGATCAGCGTCCGGACTGCCTACAAATGGCTGGCCCGATTCAGGAAGGAGGGCCGGTCTGGGTTGGATGACCGCTCCAGCCGGCCTTTGCGCGCCCCGACCCGCACCGAGGCAGCCGTGGTCGCAAAGGTCATCGATCTGCGGCGGTCACG
>NZ_AUAU01000006.1 GCF_000428885.1 Geothrix fermentans DSM 14018
TCGGCACCATCCCCCCGTTTGAAACACGGACCTCCTTCCGGCCGTCAGATCCATCTGATGATCAGAAGGCGCCGGACGTGGGGGAAACATACAAGAGCGGGAGACAATGCAGGCGGGGTCCGAGTTGAGCGGAGGGTTAGACCGCGTGGGCTCACGATTTTTTGGCCACAACTTCGAAGTCAGAGAATGCTGGTGTGGAATCGAGAAAACGACGGACACCGCGCAGCGTGCCATTTTCATCGAGGACCAGTTTGTACCAGCAAGCGGTGCGACCACCGAGGGTTACAGCTTGACCTTTCAGAATCAAAGTTCGAGTGGCAGGGCGCCACTTGCCGTGGAGTTTTGGGAATGAGGTTTCGCCCTGAACGCTCACGGTGATATCACCATTGGCTGAGGCACTCACAATCCAGATGTAGGCCATGGCACCGGCTTTCGGTGGAACATCAAAATTGGTGTCGGCGGCCTGAGTAGACGTGACATTCCAGGTTCCAACCAGTTGTGCTGGTTGCTGTGCCATGGATATTTGAGAGAAGACAGCCGCGAGGAGAGTGAACAGCAATGCTCGTTTCATTTCCGCACTCCTTTGAAGTTTGGTTGGAAGAACATTCAGCGGGCTAACGAATGAAGCTAACCGGCCACGCCTGCACCGAGGCGACGAACGAAGCCGAGGAAGCGAGAAGAAGAGAAAGAGCGGAAGACAGGGCAGGCGGGGTCCGAGTTGAGCTAAGGGTTAGGCGCCCACTCAGGGATGTCGAAGTTTGCGCACGACCCATGGAATTGCGATGAACCACTGCCAGTACCCCAGGGCCACCACCACCACCCAGATTGGGATTAGGTCTGCGAAGGGATGGTAGGAGAGGCCGAACAGTGACGAAATGCCACCCCATAGTAAGCCGACCAGCGTTGAGCCAAAGAAACCGATGGGAAAGGTGAGCATGATGAGCAGCCAGATGAAGGCTTCGGGCATATCGTGAATATGCCGTTGCTTGAACGCGAAGACCAGGAGAACAACACAAGCCAGAAGCCACATGGCAGCTACGATGCGACCGATTAGGCTTTTGGGAACCATGGGCGACCTAACGAAGGAAGCTAACCGGCCACGCCTGCACCGAGGCGACGAGCGGAGCCGAGGAAGCGGGATGCTGAGAGAGAACGGAAGGCAATGCAGGCGGGGTCCGAGTTGAGCTAGGGGTTAGGCCGATGAAGGAAGCCATGGATTATTTTCTAAGCCCTTGCAATTTACCAGGTGACACTCGACCCACTTTGAGTCTTCAAAATGGCAAGGGGAACCAAGACCACTCTCGGTGAACGTGCAAGATTCGAAGGAACAGTCGATCAACCGGCAACCACGGAAAGATGAACCAGCGAAGGTGCATTGCTCAAATTTGCAATTGTAGAGAAATGGAACCATGAAATCTGACCAATAGAAGACGCAATTTTCGAAGAGGCACGAGAGGAATGTTGCATCAAGAAAGGTTAGGTTCTCTAGGTTTTCGAAAGTGCACGAGGAGAAGATGTGGCCATTGGATAGATCAGGCCCATCGATTATCGAGGTGTAGGTTTCAGCTTCGAAGAGCATTGAGAGGCCTAACGAATGAAGCTAACCGGACCCGCCTGTACCGAGGCGCTGAGCGGAGCCGAGGAAGCGGGAAGCTGAGAGAGAGCGGAAGGCAATGCAGGCGGGGTCCGAGTTGAGCTAGGGGTTAGGTGGCCCAGGTTGTGGATTCGACCCGACAGCCCAAGGAAACAGGCTGGGCCCCTGGTTGAATGCGGTGAAGCGCAACAGTGAGTTGCCATTGTTCACCTTGCCTGGATGGTAGTGCGTGGAGAAGGCATTGGGATTCTCGTTCGATTAGCTCGTAGGGTTCATCGTCAATTGGTGATGTTTGATAGCAATGAATGGTTACTGCCCATGAATTGACCTCAACCGAGGCTGTCACCAAACGAAACGGAAGCTTCGGAAGAATCCGGGAAGCAAACTCTTTCGCGAGGAGCTGTTCTGCCTGGGCGCTGTTCATTGGAGTGGAAGGACACCTAACGAATGAAGCTAACCGGCCCCGCCTGCACCGAGGCAATGAGCGGAGCCGAGGAAGCGAGAAGCTGAGAGAGAGCGGGAGGCAATGCAGGCGGGGTCCGAGTTGAGCTGAAGGTTAGGCCGAGCCCTAAGCATTGGCACCCCGAGCACACGGCGCGCCTGGGTTTGAGCCTGCTTGAGTGGGAGCGGAAATTCATGCCGACGACCCCAAAGGGGAAATGCCGGAGTTATCGCGTGAGAGTGAGGGCCGAAGCGGTGAAGTGACATCGATGATGGCAGAAATCCATGGGCCGACGGTTGATGAGTAAGCGATAACCCTATTCTGGAAAAGCTGAAGACTGAGAACTGGTAAGGCTTTGCCCTGAAGCAGTGGACCAACGATCGAACCTGCGGACCCCCACGCACACCCAGCAGACAGAAAGGGAAGGGCGAACGAGGCCTAACTTTAAATTGGGCGATTGGGAAAAAGAGGGTGGGATTACGTCTAGTTCGTAGGGGGGTGCCCGGGGGTGGTTGGGTCTTGGGGAGATGGGCGT
This sequence comes from Geothrix fermentans DSM 14018, assembly GCF_000428885.1. Classification (GTDB taxonomy): domain Bacteria; phylum Acidobacteriota; class Holophagae; order Holophagales; family Holophagaceae; genus Geothrix; species Geothrix fermentans. Next base: position 2,572 of record NZ_AUAU01000006.1, read on the forward strand.
ACTGGGGATGGGGCTTGCGAGGCGAAAAAAAGGCGATAGATTGTGATATCCCCTGGGATGGTGGCGTGAGTGGCTGGGCAAGGTTAGCGCAATAGGCGGCCGGGGGCGATGGGAGTGTGGGCCATGGCCGGGTGGATTAGGCAGACGGGTGGCGAGCGGATCGGGGGGGCGCCGCGGTTCCTGGATCAGCTGCGGGAGTGCCTGCGGGCCCGGCACTACAGCCTGCGGACCGAGGACGCCTATGTGGACTGGGTGCGGCGGTTCATCCTCTTCCATGGCAAGCGCCATCCCCAGGAGATGGGGGCGCCGGAGGTGCAGGCTTTCCTCAGCCACCTGGCCGTGGACCGGCGGGTGTCGCCCTCCACCCAGAACCAGGCCAAGGCGGCCCTGCTGTTCCTCTACCGGCACCTGCTGGAGGTGGACCTGCCGTGGCTGTCCGAGGTGGTCCAGGCCAAGCGGCCGCCCAGGCTGCCGGTGGTGCTCACGCCGGGGGAGGTGCGGGCCCTGCTGGATCAGATGGAAGGCGGCATGAGCCTGGTGGCGCAGGTGCTCTACGGCACAGGCCTGCGCCTGATGGAGGGGCTGCGGCTGCGGGTGAAGGATCTGGAGTTCGAGCGCCGGGAGGTGGTGGTCCGGGACGGCAAGGGAGGCAAGGACCGGGTGACCATGCTGCCGGACCGCCTGGTCGCCCCACTCCACACGCACCTGGTGGCCGTGCGCGCCCTGCACGAGGCGGATCTGGCGGAGGGCTTCGGCGAGGTCTGGCTGCCGGATGCCCTGGGGGTGAAGGCAGCCTCCACCGCCCGGGCCTGGGGCTGGCAGTGGGTGTTCCCCTCGGTCCAGCGCTCGGCGGATCCCCGCACCGGGCGGATGCGGCGGCACCACCTCCATGCCGAGAGCGTCCAGAAGGCGGTGCGCCTGGCGGCCCGGGCCGCGGAGCTGGTGAAGCCCGTCACGCCGCACGTGCTGCGGCACAGCTTCGCCACGCATCTGCTGGCGGCGGGCCACGACATCCGTACGGTGCAGGAGCTGCTGGGGCACAGGGATGTGGCCACCACCATGATCTACACCCACGTGCTGAACCGGGGCGGGCGGGGCGTACCGAGCCCGCTGGACGGGCTGTGACGGCGCGTCCGGGCTGAACTGAAAGCTTTTCCTGCTCATCGGCCAAGCTCAGCCTGAGCGCTTCACGAGCCGACGCAAGGCGCGGGAAGGAAAAGCTGGTTTAGCCGGAGATGAACGGAGAGGGCAGAGATGGCCTCGGCGGCACCCACAGGGAGCCCACGCTTGCGAAGCGGCACCTCCAAACCAGCCACAGCCCCGTTCTCAATCGGCGTGAATCTGTGGATCTGAAGCCGTTTCTCCGCCATCTCCGGCTCCGCCTTTCATTTTGCGAACCCTGGGCTGAGCCAAGTCGATAAGCCGGGAGCCGCCTCTGGCGGGCCATGCGGAAGCCTTCGTCGCTTCATCACCGTCCATCACTGAAATCGGCGGCTGAAGGTTTCTGAGCCATGCGGCGGTACGATGGGGCCATGAACATCTCCCACCCGAGGTTCCGGCAGCTGGTGGACGAGGCGCTGGCCTTGGTGCCGGCGGAGTTCCGCCCTTACCTGGAGGGGGTGGCGGTGGTCGTCGAGGAGTGGGCGCCGGATGCGCTGCTGGACGACCTGGGCGTGCCCGAGGACGAGACGCTCTACGGCCTCTATTCGGGCCGGGCCCTGACGGAGGGGCCGGAGCAGTCCGGCGACCTGCCCCCCCGCATCACGATCTACCGGGGGCCGCTGCTGGAGGACTGCCGGGACGAGGAAGAGCTGCGGCGGGAGATCGCCACCACGGTCATCCACGAGATCGCGCACCACTTCGGCATCGGCGAGGACCGCTTGGAGGAGCTGGGCTGGGGCTAGGCTGGTTTTGCCTTCCGCGGGTTCAGGGGACCTTCCGATAAACTGGCTGGTCGGGCGCCCGGCGCCCGGCGGGTCGGAGTCGGGAATGTTCAAGCGTCTGTGGTCCACGGTCAAGGGAAGCGTCGCCGGTTCCATGCTGGTGGCCAACGTGCTGGCCATCTTCTCGGGCATGATCCCCGTGGCCCTGGTGAAGCTGGCCCTGCCCTTCGGGGCGGTCCGCCGGGGCACGGACCGGCTGCTGAACGGCATGGCGGAGGGCTGGATCGCCGTGAACGGCTGGTGGATGGCCCTGATGCACCGCATCCGGTGGGATGTGGCAGGCCACGAGAACCTGCGGCGCAAGGGGTGGTACCTGGTGAGCAGCAACCACCAGAGCTGGGTGGACATCCTGGTGCTGCAGAAGGTCTTCCATCGGAAGGTGCCCTTCCTGAAGTTCTTCCTCAAGCGGCAGCTGCTCTATGTTCCGGTGATGGGCCTGGCCTGGTGGGCGCTGGACTTCCCCTTCATGCGCCGCCGCAGCGGCAGCCGGTCGAAGGACCTGGCCACGGCGCGCCGGGCCTGCGAGAAGTTCCGGCAGATCCCCACCTCCGTGATGAACTTCCTGGAGGGAACGCGGTTCAGCCATGCGAAGAAGGCGGCCCAGCAGTCGCCCTACCGCCACCTGCTGAAGCCCAAGACCGGCGGCCTGGCGACGGCGCTGAGCGCCATGGGCGAGCGCTTCGACGCCCTGCTGGACGTCACCATCGTCTACCCCGAGGGCGTGCCCAGCTTCTGGGACTTCCTCTCGGGCAAGGTGAAGCAGGTGGTGGTGCGGGTGCGGGAGCTGGAGATCCCCAAGGATCTGCTGGGCGGCGACTACGAGGGCGACCCCGCCTTCCGTGCCCGCATGCAGGCCTGGCTGCACGAGGTCTGGGCCGAGAAGGACCGGAAGATCGAGGAGATCGTGGTGGGCATGCAGACTCGCTCGGAGGTCCGCTCCTGACGAAAAAGAGGCGCCGGAGCGCCTCTTTTTCGCAGAGGGGCTTCGCCCCGGACTACCCGTTCACCTTGACGAACTGCTCCATGAAGTCCACGAGGGTCTTCACATTGTCGACGGTGACGGCGTTGTAGGTGCTGACGCGGATGCCGCCGATGTCGCGGTAGCCCTTGAGGCCCACCATGCCGGCCTTCTTCGCCTCCTTCACGAACTGGTCGTCCAGCTCGGGGGTGGGCAGGAAGAAGTCCACGTTCATGACGCTGCGGTGGGCCTTCTCGGTGACGAAGCCCCGGTAGAAGCCGCTGTGCTTGTCGATGCAGCCGTAGAGCAGCTCGGCCTTCTTGAGGTTGGCCTGCTCGATGGCCTTGAGGCCGCCGATGCTCTTGTTGTAGGCCAGCACGTTCCGCAGGATGTAGATGCCAAACGTCGGCGGGGTGTTGTAGAGGCTGTTCTTCTCGGCATGGATCTTGTAGCGCAGGTAGCTGGGCAGGTCCTGGGCCTCGCACATCTCGAGGAAGTCCTCGCGGATGATGGTGAGGGTGACGCCGCTGGGGCCGAGGTTCTTCTGGGCGCCGCCGTAGATGAGGCCGAAGGGGCTCACATCAAACGGGCGCCACATGAAGTCCGAGCTCATGTCGCAGATGTAGGGCACGTTCCCGACCTTGGGGAACTCGTGCCACTGGGTGCCTTCGACCGTGTTGTTCGACGTGAAGTGCACGAAGGCGCTGTCGGGGCCGACCTTGATCTCGTCGGCGTGGGGCAGGCGGCTGAACTTCTGCTCCTTGGTGCTGGCGGCCACGCGCACGCGGTCCCCGGCGACCAGCTTGGCCTCCTTGGTGGCCTTCTCCGCCCAGTTGCCGGTGACGAGGTAGTCGGCCTTCTTGTCATTGCGCAGCAGGTTCAGGGGGATCATGCCGAAGCTGAGGTGCGCGCCGCCCTGGAGCAGCAGCACCTTGTAGTTGCTGGGCAGGCCCATCAGCTCCTTGGTGAGGGCGATGGCCTCCTCGTGCACCGCGTCGTACTCCTTCGACCGGTGGCTGACCTCCATGACGGACATGCCGGTGCCGGCGAAGTCCAGCAGCTCCTCCTGGGCGCGCTCGAGGGCCGGCAGGGGCAGCCCCGCGGGGCCGGCGTAGAAGTTGATCACGCGATGGGTCATGATGCGCTCCGTTGAAAAGAAAACCGATCACCACCAAGGCACCAAGGCACCAAGAACTGCAAAAGACGTTTTTCTTGGTGTCCTTTCTTGGTGACTTGGTGCCTTGGTGGTGAGATTTTACGCTTTGAAATCCTGAAGAATCGAAACGACTTCGTCGCCGATGCGGCCGAGGTTCTCCTTGGAGCTGGCGCCGAGGTGGGGGGCCATGAAGACGTTGGGGGCGTGGAGCAGGGGGCAGTCGGCGGGCGGGGGGTCGCTGGGCCACACGTCCGTGCCGTAGGCCCGCACTTTGCCGCTGTGCAGGGCGGCGGCGAGGTCGGCGTCCACCACGCACTTGCCGCGGCCCGTGTTGATGAGGATGACGCCGTCCTTCACCTTGGCCAGGAAGGCGGCGTTCACCATGCCGCGGGTCTCGTCCGTCAGGGGCAGATGGAAGCTGATGACGTCGGCCCTGGCGGCCAGCTCGTCCAGGCTCACCAGCTTGGCGATGGGGTGCTCCTTGAGGTAGGGATCGTAGGCGATCACCTCCATGCCGAAGGCCTGGGCGCGCTTGGCCACTTCGGTGGCGATGTTGCCGGCGCCGACGAGGCCCAGGGTCTTCTTGAAGAGCTCCGTGCGCTTCAGCTCGCTCTTGAGGAACTTGCCCTCCTTCATGGAGGTGTGGGCCTCGATGAGCCGGGCGGGGATGGCCACCATGAAGGCCATGGCCATCTCGGCCACGGCCACGCTGCTGGCCCTGGGCGTGTTCATGGCCTTCACGCCCTTCTCCGCGCAGAGCTTCTTGTCCACGTTGTCCATGCCCACGCCGCCGCGGATGACGAGCTTGAGGGCAGGGGCCTTGGCGAGGAGGTCGGCGTCCACCTTGGTCTTGGAGCGGACGAGGAGGACGTTGGCCTCTCCGAGGGTGGCCATGTCGGAGCTGACGGTGCCGAAGGGCGCGAGGCGCTCCGGCAGCTTGGCGTCGAAGGCGTCGGCGATGAGGGTGTGCATGGGTACTCCAGAGATTAAAGATTCACCACGGAGGCACGGAGATCACGGAGGAAGAACACGGAGAAAACACGAGGGAAAGCAGGTGAGGGAAACCGGGAGGCCTCCGTGTGCTTTTCTCAGTGCCCTCCGTGTCTCCGTGGTGGATCCCTAGCCTTCGTACATCCGCACCAGCAGGCCGGAGCGCAGCTTGGGTTCGAACCAGGTGGACTTGGGGGGCATCACTTCACCGGCGTCAGCCACGCTCATGAGCTGGTCGAGCGAGGTGGGGAAGAGGGAGAAGGCCACGGCGTAGCCGTTCTTCACGCGGCGCTCCAGCTCGTCCATGCCGCGGATGCCGCCCACGAAGTCGATGCGGGTGTTGGTGCGGGGATCGTCGATGCCGAGGATGGGCCCCAGCAGGTTCTCCTGGAGGATGCTCACGTCCAGGCCGCGCACGGGATCACTGGCGGGGTAGGTGCCGGGCTTGGCCTTCAGCTCGTACCAGGCGCCGCCCAGATACATGCCGAAGGTGGTGGGGGCCTTGGGGCTGCGGTGGGCGGCGGGGGCCACGTCGAACTTGTCGCGCACCTTGGCGAGGAAGGCGTCCGGGCTGAGGCCGTTGAGATCCTTCACCACGCGGTTGTAGTCCATGATCTTGAGCTGATCGTGGGGGAAGACCACGGCCATGAAGCTCTCGAAGGGCTCGTCGCCTGTGGCGGCTGCGCCCGCGGCGGTGCGGCGGGCCTGGCCGTAGCGGATGGCGGCGGCGGTGCGGTGGTGGCCGTCGGCGATGTAGAGGGCGGGCACGCCGTTGAAGAGGTTCACCAGCTCGCAGATCACGGGCTCGCCGGTGACGACCCACACGGTGTGGCCGATGCCGTCCGGCGTGACCACGTCGTAGACCGGCGGCAGCTTCCGGATGTCGTTGACGATGTGATCGATGTAGGGGACGGCCTTGTAGGTGAGGAAGACGGGCTCGGCGTTGGCGTTCTGCTCGGTGACGTGCCGGGTGCGGTCATCCTCCTTGTCCTTGCGGGTGAACTCGTGGCGCTTGATGGTGCCGTTCTCGTATTCCTGCACAGAGCAGAGGCCCACCAGGCCCGCCTGGACGTGGTCGCCCATGCGCTGCTGGTAGACGTAGAGGCTGGGCAGGCCCTCCTGCATGAGGGTGCCCGTCTCGATCATGCGCATGAGGTTCGCCACGCCCTTGGCGTACACCTCGTCGGCGTGGACGTCCGTGCCCGCGGGCAGGTCGATCTCGGGGCGGCCCACGTGGAGGAAGGAGTGGGGATTCCCCTTGGCCAGCTCGGCGGCCTCCTGGGTGTTCACCACGTCGTAGGGCACGGCGGCCACCTGGGCGGCGAGCTCGGGCCGCGGGCGGTAGGCGCGGAAGGGCTTCAGCTGGGACATGGACACCTGCCTGGGAAGGGGGCCCCTCGGGGCCGCACACGCGCCATTATTCCCCGGCGGGTGCCCTTTGGTGACCCCCTCGGGCCGGTTTTGACGAAAGTCCCAGACCTGCCCGCCAACGGGCACGAAGTGTCAAAGCCGGGAGGGGACCGCAGACGGGTCAGACCGGCCCGTCCCCGTGCCGGCCAGCTAGGGGGCCAGGTAGGGGGCCAGGCGCTCCGCCACGCGCCGCGAGAAGGCCGCGGCTCCGTCGGCGTTCAGGTGGGTGGCGTCGTAGTAGTCCGCGGCGGGCAGGGGGGTGCTCAGGTCGAGGACGCGGCCGTGGAAGATCCGTTCCACCTGGGCGCGGTAGAAGGCCAGGTCCGGGGCGAAGCGGGCCTCGTAGGCCGGCGCCAGCTCCGGGTGGAGGGGCAGGACGAGGTAGACCACCCGCGTGCCCCGGGCCTCCCAGTGGCGCACGAAGGTCTCTAGGGGGGCCAGGCGGGCGGCATCCAGGTAGCCCGGCTGGCTGGCCATGAAGCCCGGCAGCTTGGGGGGGGCGCCGGGGTTCTGGGCGCTGTGGCCGTAGAGCAGGGCCCCGTCGCTGTCGATGCGGAAGGAGCGGTCCCGGTCCTGGCGGGCCACCAGGGCGTCCAGGTGGTACTTCACCACCCGGGTGCCGGGGAAGAAGGCGATCTGGCTCAGGTTCAGGCGGTCATAGTAGCTCCGGAGGACGTCGCCCGGGCTGGGCCTGGGGGAGTCCAGGAAGGCCAGGTCCGATTCCGTGGGGCGGAACTGCTCGGGCAGCATGCTCAGGACGATGAGACGCGGGTGGCTGATGCCCAGCTGCCCGAGCTTGAGGTCCAGCTCCGGCAGCTCCACGCCCTGGAGGCCGGAGCGGGCCAGGTTCTGGGCCCGGGGGGCGATCAGGGAGGGGCGCAGGTCCCGGCTCATGGTGGAGTCGCCCAGGAAGAGGATCTCGGGGGGGGCGGGCAGGCGCCGGGCCGCGGCCTGCTTGTCGCGCCACTCCTGGTAGGCCCAGCGGCCGGTGTTGGCGGTGTGGAGGGACTCCCGGCGGCTGAAGGCCAGCCGGTCGAGGGCGAGGGCCGTGCCGAGCCCCAGGGCCAGCAGGAGCGCCACGCGGAGGAGCCGCAGGGGCCTAGAAGCGCTGGTAGATGAAGGTCGTGGCATTGCCGGCTCCGATGAGCACGATGAAGATCAGGATGCCGTAGGCGACGGCGAAGGCGGGGGCGGGGATCCTCGCGGTCCGTTTGACCAGGCCCGTGAAGCGCCGCTCCAGCGCCTGCTCCAGGTGGGCGAACAGGAGGATGGCCGCGAAGTACTTCAGGGCGTGGTCCGTGGCGGAGCCGAACCAGGCCGAGGACCGGGGCAGGGCGTGCCAGATGGCGGCCATGCTCGGCTCGCGGAAAGGGATCCAGGTGAGCATCACCAGCAGCTGGAAGAGGATGTACTTGGGCCAGCGGGCCCAGGCGCCCTGGGGGCTGGGCATCACCCGCTCCCAGATCAGGTAGGCCCCGTGCATGGCGCCCCAGAGGACGAAGTTCCAGCCCGCGCCGTGCCAGAGGCCGCCCACCAGCATCACCAGGAACAGGTTCACCAGGGTGCGCAGGTAGGTGCCCCGGTTGCCGCCCAGGGGGATGTAGACGAAGTCGCGCAGCCACTGGGAGAGCGTGACGTGCCAGCGCCGCCAGAACTCCGAGGCCCCGCGGGAGACGTAGGGCTGGTGGAAGTTGCGGTCGAACTTGAAGCCGAAGAAGCGGCCCATGCCCACGGCCATGTCCGAGTAGCCGGAGAAGTCGCCGTAGATCTGGATGCCGTACATCACCGCCAGGAAGACCAGGCTGCCCTCGCGGCCGCCGGAGTTGTGGAAGGTGAGGTAGGCCTCGTCCACCTTCGGCGCGATGAGGTCGGCGATCCAGACCTTCTTGAACAGGCCCCAAAGGAAGATGAGGAGGCCCGTCAGCATCCGCGACCGGAAGAAGGTGCGGGCCTGGTGGAAGCAGATGAGGAAGGCGTGGGGCCGCATGATGGGGCCCGCCTGGTGGTGCGGGAAGAAGAAGATGTAGAGGAAGAACTCCCAGAAGGAGCCGGTGCCCGTCACCTGGCCGCGCCGGATCTCCACCTGGTACGAGATCATCTGGAAGATGTAGAAGCTGATGCCCAGCGGGATCACCAGGGCGTAGCCGGGGTGCAGGCCCACCAGGCCGGACAGGAAGAGCCGGTACTTGAACCAGGCCAGGAAGCCGATGTTGGCCACCACCATGACGGCGGCGGCGCGGCGCCGGTCCGGCGCGGCGTAGGGCACCGCCCAGTTGGCGAAGACCGCGCCGAAGAGCAGGAGGAAGTCCGGGAGGCCCGCGGCCATGTAGACGATGAAGCTGAGGAGGATCAGCCAGTACTTCTGCAGGCCCTTCGGCATGAGCCAGAACGTCAGGACGAAGAGGGGCAGGGACAGGATGAAGTTGAAACTGCTGAAGGACATGGATCTCCTGGAACTGGGCGGACATCTCCAGCGCGAGCCGGCGACGGGTCAGGATCAGAGGGCTTCGGGCCCCAGCGAGTCGGTGATCATGGCCACGTTCAACAGGAGTTCCGTGAGGGGGAGGTCCATGGTCCGCTCGACCCGGCAGGTTTCCACGAACTCGATGTCCGGCCGGTCCCAAGTCAGGATCTCATAAACCGCCGGGAACCCCTCCTGGTCGCGGAAGGCGGCGTGGATCACCTCGCCCCGGCTGAGGTAGAGCAGGCCCATGCCGGCCTCGGACTTGACCGTGAGCGTGCAGGACTTCCGCTCCCAGGCCAGGAGCTGGAGGATGCTGCCGAGGCTCAGCCCGCGGATGACGCCCGGGGATTCCGCCTGCACCGTGGCCCGGATCACCTCCACGAGGAAGCCCAGGCGCAGAGGCTTGCTGAGGATGCGGATGGCCCCCAGGTCCAGCGGCGTGTTCAGGTGCTGGCTCTCGTCCAGACCGGTCATGACGATCACCGGGATCTGGGGGTAGAGGCGGCGCACCTTGGTGATCAGGTTGAAGCCGTCCATGACGGGCATGTCCAGATCCGTGATGAGCACATGGACGGGCTCCTGCCGGAGCACCTCCAGGGCCTCGCGGCCGTTGGAGGCCGAGAGGATGCGGAAGCCCTGGAGGCTCTTCAGGCCCGCCCGGTAGAGGCTGAGGGTGGCCCGGTCGTCCTCCACCACGAGCAGGGTGCGGGCGGGTGCCTCGGCATCGGGAAGGGCGCGGGGACGGGTGGGCGGGTTCATGGGGTCGCTCCCGAGGATACCGTCAGCGGGCCTCGCCCTTGGGGATTTTCCGTGCCGGGGCGGGTTCCCGGGCGAGGATGGCCCGGGCCTCGGCGGCGTCCCCGGGGTGCCGGGCCTCCCAGTCCAGCACCCAGGGGGGCAGCTCGGCGTCCTCGTAGTCCCGCACCTTGCGGTGCCAGCTCACGAGGGACTGCACCATGGCCTCGTGGAGGTTCTCGGCCTTGGGGGGGATGTGCCCCTCCCAGATGGGCTCCTTGAAGTACTTCCTCAGCGTGGCCTCGACGGGCTTGCCCCACACGGCATAGGTGCGGTCCAGGGGACCGCCGATGGGCTTCTGGTTGAGGTTCTCGCCGTAGAGGTAGTAGAAGACCGCGTCGCCGTCACTCCAGTGGCGCAGGACGCCGAAGGCCCCCTTCAGCAGCAGGTCCTGGAGGGCCAGGTCCACGGGCTTGTCCGTGCGGAAGTCCCAGGGCCCCACATGGGCGTGGGCCACGCTGGGATAGCCCACCTCGGTGATCATCACGGGCTTGGGCCCCTTGGCATCGGCGAACCGGGCCGAGAGCGTACGGGCCTTGTAGACGATCCACCACCAGGCGTCGCGGATCTGATCCGGCGTGGGGTACTCGTCGTACTTGGCGATGGGATCGTAGGTGTTGATGCCGATGACATCGAGGCAGTCGCCGAAGGTGAAGCTGTCGTGGCTGTCGAAGTTCACGCTGTAGACCAGCTTGCCCTTGAAGACCTTGCGGACCTCCGCGGCCAGCGCCCGCCAGCGGTCCGGGAAGGGGTGCGTGGAAGCCATCTCGGTGCCGAGGCTGTACCACTCTACGCCGCCCTCCTGGGCCAGGGCCGCCAGGCGGACGTTGAAGTCCGTGTAGTTCCGCCACCACAGGTCCCAGTCAGAAGGCTCGATGTTGCCCCGCCACCAGTCGGCGTTGTCGGCCTCGTCCCGCAGGTTGATGGTGGGGAAGAACATCATGCGCAGGCCCCGGTCCCGGGCCTGGCGGAAGGTGCGCCGCAGGCTCTCCTCCGTGGGGCTGGAGGTGGGATGGCGGCGGATCTCGGTGCTGTGGCCCGTGTCCATGCGGTAGATGGCCTGGAGGCTCACGCAGGTGGCGCCCGTGGCTGCGATGCGGTCCAGCTCCTCGTGATAGTCGTAGTCCGGCACCCCGGCATACAGCCCCAGCACCATGCCCCGGGGCTGAGGCACCAGGGCCTTCCGCTGCATGCGGCGGACGAGCAGCAGGGTGACCGGCAGGCCGAGGATGGCCAGGACGATGAGGATGCGACGGATCATGCGGTTGCTCCAATCTCCAGCCTAGCGGCGAGGAAGTCATAACAAAACCCGACGGGGCCGCGATGAAGCCAGGCGGGATGCACCGTAAGGAAGGGCCCACAGGGCAACGTGGTTCGTTGTTCAAGGGGCCTGACGCCACGGGGCGCCCGCCTGGTTTCATCCCTCCGGGCGAGGGGTGGCGGGCGTCGCGATGCCGCGTCGCGCTCGTCGCGCGTAGTACCCGCTACGCTTCGACTCGCGTTCCTCGCCTCGCTCGCCCGGCACCCCTCGCGCGGCGCCGTGGGGTTTTGTTATGGCTTCCACGATTGAAGTAAGGAACTGCTTCGCAGTTCCAAGTCTTTCCCCTACTCGCGGGGCGCAGCCCCGCGAGCCCGCCGCGGCCTAGGTCCGCTCGATCCGTACCTGCACGATCCGCGTGCCCTCCATCTTCAGCACCGTGAGGCGGGCGCCTTCGACGTCCACGGATTCCTGGGGACGGGGCACGCGGCCCAGGCGGGCCAGGACGAGGCCGGCCAGCGTGTCGAAGCCGTCCCGCTCCCAGGTGAGCTCCAGGCGCTGGGCCACGTCGTCCACATGGGCCTGGCCTGAGACGACGTAGACGCCCGGGGCCTGCACCACCAGGCCGGCGGGGGCCTCGTGCTCGTCCTGGATCTCGCCGAAGATCTCCTCCAGCAGGTCCTCCATGGAGGCCAGGCCCGAGAGGCCGCCGAACTCGTCCACCACGATGGCCAGCTGGGTGCGGGTCCGCTGCATCTCGCGCAGGAGATCCATCACGGGCTTGCTCTCGGGCACGAAGCGGGCGGGCTTCATGAGGGTGGACAGGGGCGGGCGGTCGCCGTCCGGCAGCTGGATGAGGTCCTTGAGCAGGAGGACGCCGCGGATGTGGTCGATGCTGCCTTCAAAGATGGGCAGGCGCGAGTGGCGGGTGCGCGTGAAGGCCTGCCAGGCTTCCGGGATGGAGGCGTCGAGCGACAGGGCGGCGATGCGGGTGCGGGGGGTCATGACCTCGCGCACGAGGATGTCGCGGAAGGTCACCACGTTCCGGATGAGCTCCCGGTCGCCGGCCTCCAGGATGCCCTCGGCCTCGCCCTCCTCCAGCAGGGCGGTGACGGCCTCCTCCGTGGCCTCCTCGGGCTCGGCCTCCTTGGCCCGCTCCTGGGTGTGGCGGTCGATGAGCCGCGCGATCGGATCCACCAGGGGGGCGAGCAGGGGCCGGACAGGGGCGTAGAGGGGGAAGAGGCGGATGAGCCAGGCGCCGGGATCGCCGGAGGTGAGGAGGGCCGGCAGGGCCAGGTCCAGGAACCAGAGCCCCGCCAGCACCAGGAGGCCCAGGCTCCAGCCGCCGCCCGGCAGGGCCAGGCGGAAGGGCCAGAGCAGGCCCAGGAGGATCAGCAGGAGGCCCTTGTTCCAGAACTCCAGGCCCATGCCCAGGGTCCGGGGCCGCTCCAGCAGGGCCGCCAGCTGTGGATCCCGGACGGTGTCCTCCTCCAGGAGCCGCCGGCGCTGAAGGGAGGGCAGGGCGTGGAAGGCCGAGAGCAGGGCCACGGTCGTGCCCCGGTAGAGGAGCAGCGCCAAGGCGGCGAGGAGGAGCCAGGATGGGGGGGCGCTGCCGCCGGGATCAGCCATGATCGGATTGATTCTACCGGGTTTCGCCCATCTCTAGTGGCTCCCGCCGCCGCGGGCCAGGATCTGGCGGGTCAGCTCCGCCTTCGCCTCGGCGCTGAGGTGCAGCTTCCGGCGCTCGGCCTCGCGGAAATACTCCTCCGGGTCCCGGCAGAGGCCGTCGGGCGTGGGGGGCAGGCCCTTGCGGACCCGGGCGGCGTTCAGGAAGCCGTAGGGCTCCTTGGCCAGCTCGGGGCTCTGGAGGAAGTGGCGGAACGTCCACCAGCCGCCCACCACGAACCAGAGGCCGAGGAGGACCACGGCCCGGTGCTGGAGGCGGCGCATGAGATCCGGCGTCTTCCGCACGGACTGCCACCAGACGCCCACGGCCAGGTTGAGGGCGATGATGGTGGCCGTCATCAGCAGGGTGCCGGTCCAGCCCAGGTCCCCCCAGCCCCAGCCAGTGAGGGCGACGACGGCGGGGGCCAGCAGCACGCTGAAGATCAGGTTGAGGTGCAGCATGTAGAGCAGCAGGGATTCGCGGCTGGCGGCGTCGATGGGGTTGGGGCCCTTCCAGCGGGGGCGGACGAGATCCACGGCGCCCATGAGCGCGCCGCCCAGCAGGATCCAGCCCAGGCGGGCCGCCACGCTGGGCAGGGTGGCGTTGGAGATGGCGCCCAGCTCGGCATAGGTGAAGGCGCCGGACTTGCTGTGCAGCAGCCATGTGCCGTTCTCCTGGACCCAGGTGCCGCCCCAGAGCCAGGCATGCTGGGCGGAGGCGCCCCAGGCCAGCAGGAGGGCGCCGAGGACCGCCAACCCGGCGAGGAAGCGGGCCTCGCTCCAGCGGGCGCTCCCCTCCACCGGCATGACGCGGAAGTGCCGGTACACCCCTCCCAGGAAGGCGCCGAAGGCCGGGAAGGCGAACCAGGGGAAGAGTGGGAACAGGGCCTGGACGCCCCGGTCGGGGTTGCCGTTGAAGAGGCCGCGGAGGGGCAGCCACAGGCCGTCGGCCACGCCCGTGGCCCAGAGGGAGGGCGCGATCAGGGGCACGAAGACGGCCAGGGCCAGCGCCAGGCCGGTGAACACCCGCGGGTTCCGCACCAGACGGGCCAGGCCCTGGAGGATGAGCAGGGAGAAGACGATGCACTGGAGCACGTCGATCTTGAACAGCTCCCGGGCCTTCTGGGCGGTGTTGAGCACCGTCCAGTCCGCGGCGGTGATGCCCGGGGCGTGCAGGGCGTAGGCGCACAGGAGGATGAAGCCCAGGCGCCGGGCCGTGTCCGGCCAGAAGGGGCGCAGGGTGCCGTCCGTGCGGAAGGTGGAGATCACCAGGCTGTAGCCCGCGGCCATGGTGAAGCTGGGCGCCACCAGGCCGTTGAGGTAGTTCAGCCAGTCCGGCCGGAGCCCCGCGTGCAGCCACACATTGACCGCATGCACCTCGATCATCACGATCACCGCCCACCCCCGAAGCTGGTCGATCCAGTCGCAGCGCTTCGAAGGCGTGAAGTCATTCCAGGCGGACATCGGAAACCTCAGGTACGGGAATGGGGCCAAACAGAAATGATCACCACCAAGGCACCAAGACACCAAGGAAAGAAGGAAGCCGTTCTTGGTGTCTTGGTGCCTTGGTGGTGAGTCTTTGCTTCTTGAGCCTCGGAGCGGCTCAGGCGCCCTGTTGGCGCATGACGCTGTGCTTCTTGCCGTAGAGGAAGTAGATGACGAAGCCGAGGGCCAGCCAGGCGATGAGGCGCCACCAGTTGGCCGTGGGCAGGGAGAACATCAGCAGCAGGCAGCTGAGGACGCCCATGACGGGCACGAAGGGCACCCAGGGGCAGCGGAAGGGCCGCTCGGCCTCGGGGTGCTTCTTGCGCATGATGAGCACGGCCGCGCAGACGATGACGAAGGCCAGCAGGGTGCCGATGTTGGCCAGGTGCAGCAGGGCGTCGATGGGCAGGAAGCCCGCCAGCGTGCCCACGAAGACGCCGATGAGGATGGTGGACTTCCAGGGCGTGCGGAACTTCGGGTGCACGTCGCCGAAGGTGGCCTTGGGGAGCAGGCCGTCCCGGGCCATGGCCAGGAACACACGCGGGCCGCTGAGCATCATCACCAACAGCACCGAGGTGATGCCGGCGACGCCCGCGGTGGCGATGATGCCCTCGGCCCAGCCCATGCCCTTCTGCCTGAAGGCGATGGAGACCGGCGCGTTGATGTCGAGCTGGTCGTACTTCACCATGCCCGTCAGCACGGCCACCACGGCGATGTAGAGCACCGTGCAGAGGATCAGCGAGACCACGATGCCGATGGGCACGTCGCGCTGGGGGTTCTTGGCCTCCTCGGTGTGGGTGGAGACGGAGTCGAAGCCGATGTAGGCGAAGAAGATGATGGCCGCGCCCGCCAGGGTCCCCAGCGGGGCTCCCGCAGGATCCGTCTGGCCTGCCACGTGGTGGCCGAAGAAGCTGAGGCCGGTCCAGCCGTAGGGCGCGAAGGGATGCCAGTTGGCCGTGTTGATGAAGAAGACACCCACGCCGATGACGAAGAGCACGGCGGCCACCTTGATGGCTACCATGGCGGCGTTGAAGTTGGCGCTCTCGTGGATGCCCTTCACCAGCACCGCCGTGACGATGGCCACGATGATGAGGGCCGGCAGGTTCATCACGGCGCCCGTGGAGGCGAAGTGGCCCGTGGCCGAGTCGTACTTCCAGGGGCTCTCGCTCAGCAGCTTGGGGATGTGGATGCCGACCTTGCTGATGGCGCTCTGGAAGTAGGCGGACCAGCCCGTGGCCACGGCGGCGCTGGACACGCCGTACTCGAGGATGAGGTCCCAGCCGATGATCCAGGCGAACAGCTCGCCCAGGGTGGCGTAGGCGTAGGTGTAGGCCGACCCCGCCACGGGCACCATGGAGGCGAACTCGGCGTAGCACAGCGCGGCGAAGATGCAGGTGATCCCCGCCACCACGTAGGAGAGCATCAGCGAGGGGCCCGCGATGTTGTGGGCGGCGGCGCCGGTGGCCACGAAGATGCCCGCGCCGATGATGGCGCCCACGCCCAGCGCCGTGAGTTGCACGGGGCCGAGGATGCGGCGGAGGCGGTTCTCGCCCCGGGCTTCCTCGAGCAGGAGGGCCAGGGGTTTGCGGGCGAAGATCTGGGAGGCGGGACGCGGGTCGTTCGACATGAACAAGACTCCATGCAGTCCGGGAACGGGGACCCGGAAGGGGATTCCAGGGGATGGCGGGCCAGGGGCTTCCGGCGATGCTACCACCAGGGACGGCTGGCTATGATTCCCCATGCTTCCGGCCGACCTCCTCCCCCGCCTCCGGGCGATCCGCGGGGACCTGCTGCCCTGCAGGGGCTGCCTGGGCCCCGTGGGCGAGGGGGCCCAGGCCGGGCTCTGCGCCCGCTGCTGGGAGGGCCTGCGGCCGCTCCAGGAGGGTCGCTGCCCCCGCTGCGCGCTGACGCATGCGGAGGAAGCCTGCCCCGAGGCCGTCGCCTGGGAGCGGGGGGATGCCCTCTGGGACTACCACGGCGGCCGGCCGCCCCTGGGGGCCCTGCTGGTGCCGGGCATCAAGCGGGGGGAGACCGGATGGCGGACGGCCCTCCTGGGCCGTCTGGCCCAGGCGCCCCTTCCGGAGTGGGCCCTGGAAGCGGACTGCGTGACCGCCGCCCCCAGCGCCCTCCCGCGCCGCCTGCTGCGGGGCTTCGACCTGGCTGCCGAGGCCGGCCGGGTGGTGGCAGGCCGGATCGAGCGCCCCTTCGCGCCCCTGCTGGCCAAGGACTGGCGCAGCGGCCGCCAGGCCTCCCGCACGGAGAGCGCCCGCCGCCGCCTGCCCCGGACGGCCATCGGTCTCCGCCGGGGCGCCCGGCCCGGGGGGATCGTGCTGCTGGTGGATGATGTCTGGACCACCGGCACCACCCTCCTCCGCTGCGCCCAGGCCCTGAAGGAGGGCGGAGCGGAGGAGGTTCGGGTGCTGGCGCTGTTCAGGGCGTTGTAGCTGTAGCTGTTGGCTATCAGCTGTCAGCGGCTGGTGGGCGGCAGGGGCTGGCGCGTGGGGACCTGGCCCTGGGCGGCGCGCAGGTACGAGGCGGGCCAGGAGATCTCGGCTCCCAGGGCCTGGGCGGCGTGCAGGGGCCAGCGGGGGTCGCGCAGCAGCTCGCGGCCCAGGAGCACCAGGTCCGCCGATCCCTGCGCCAGGATCTGCTCGGCCTGCTCGGCCCCGGTGATGAGGCCCACGGCGCCCGTGGGGAGGCCGGCCTCGGCCCGGATGCGGGCCGCGAAGGGCACCTGGTAGCCGGGGCCCAGGGGGATCTGGGCCCGGGGCACCAGGCCGCCGGAGGAACAGTCCACCAGATCCACGCCCAGGGCCCCGAGCTCCTTGGCCAGCGCCACGGACTCATCGGGGGTCCACCCTCCCTCCATCCAATCCGAGGCGGAGATCCTGACGAGGAGGGGCAGGTCCTCGGGCAGGATGTTGCGCAGGGCGCCCACCACCTCGCGGACCAGGCGCGTGCGGTTCTCGAAGGACCCGCCGTAGGCATCGGCGCGGTGGTTCGACAGGGGCGACAGGAACTGGTGCAGCAGGTACCCGTGGGCGGCGTGGACCTCGATGACGCGGAAGCCCGCGGCCACGGCACGGCGGGCCGCGTCCATGAAGGCCTCGATGACCGCCAGGATTCCGGGCTCATCCAGGGCCGTGGGCACGGTCCAGCCCTCGTCGAAGGGCAGGGCGCTGGGGGCCACGGGCGTCCAGCCGCCCGCGGCAAGGGGGATGCTGCCGCCGCCCTTCCAGGGCGCCGGGTTCGAGGCCTTGCGGCCGGCGTGGGCCAGCTGGATCCCGGGCACGGCGCCCTGGGAGGCGATGAAGTGCGCGATGCGGGCCAGGGCCTTGGCCTGGGCCTCGTTCCAGAGGCCCAGGTCATCCGGGCTGATGCGGCCCTCCGGAACCACCGCCGTGGCCTCCGTAATCACCAGCCCCGCGCCGCCCTGGGCCAGGCCGCCCAGGTGGACCAGGTGCCAGTCGTTGGCCAGCCCGTCCGTGGCCTGGTACTGGCACATGGGCGAGACCGCGATGCGGTTGGGCAGCGTGAGGCCGCGGAGGGGGAGGGGTTGGAAGAGGTGGGTCATGGCGGCACTCGGGTCGGAATGGGGCTCCTGCCCCATTCCGAGTAGGGTAGGGCGCAGGGTGGGTCATGGGCGAGGCAATTCGGATCTGGGTGGATGACCGGGAGAGTCGTTCCTCGGATCTCGGGAGAAGGCTTTCCGAGGTGGAGGGTGTGTCGGTGGTCGTGAAGCGGCTGCGGACGGGGGACTACCTCATCGAAGGCAAGGTGGTCCTGGAGCGGAAGCGGGTGCGGGATTTCCTTGAGAGTCTCAAGGAGGGCCGCCTGTTCGCCCAGGCGAGCATGCACATCCTGACCGGCATCCCGAAGGTCGGTCCCACCCGGGCGCGGCGGATGCTCGAGCATTTCGGTTCCATCGAGGCCATCGTGACAGCGACCCCGGAGGTCCTGGCCGCTGTGGAAGGCATCGGGCGCCGGACGGCCCAGCACATCCACTGGGCCGTCCACGAATCACCCGAGCCGTACCGCGCCTGATCCTTATCCCTACTCGGAACGCGCAGCATTCCGAGCCCGTCCAGGCTACATCCCCAGGACCTTCCGCACCTCGGCCTCCAGCACCCCCTCCCGGATCTCCGCCAGGTCGTAGCGGACGCGGGTCATGGGCTTGGTGACCTTGAGGACGCGGGTGAGGTCGATGGGGGTGCCGCTGAGGACCACGTCGCAGGGGGTGGCCTCGATGGTGGCCTCCAGGTCCTTCACCTGCTGGTCGCCGTAGCCCATGGCGGGCAGGATGCCCTGGGCGTTGGGGTACTTGCGGTAGGTGGCGGCGATGGAGGCCACGGCGTAGGGTGTGGGGTCCACGATCTCGTGGGCGCCCACGGCCTTGGCGGCCACCACGCCGGCGCCGTAGGTCATGGAGCCGTGGGTGAGCGTGGGCCCGTCCTCGATGACGAGGGCGCGCTTGCCCTTCACCCACTCGGGCTTGTCGCAGGTGACGGGGCTGTTCGCGCGGATGATGCGGGCCTTGGGGTTCACCCGGGCGGCGTTGTCCTCGATGGCCTTGATGTCGGCCTCCTTGGCGCTGTCGCACTTGTTGATGAGGATGATGTCGGCCATGCGGAAGTTGGCCTCGCCCGGATGGTAGGCCATCTCGTGACCGGAGCGCAGGGGATCGGCCACGCAGAGGTGCAGGTCGCTCTTGTAGAAGGGCAGGTCGTTGTTGCCGCCGTCCCAGAGGATGACGTCGGCCTCCTGCTCGGCGCTGCGGATGATCTGCTCGTAGTCCACGCCGGCGTAGACGATGAAGCCGTTGTCGATGTGCGGCTCGTACTCCTCGCGCTCCTCGATGGTGCACTCGTGCTTGTCCAGGTCGCTGTAGTCCGCGAAGCGCTGGCAGGCCTGCTTCGCCAGGTCGCCGTAGGGCATGGGGTGGCGGATGGCCACGACCTTCTTGCCGAGCTTCTTCAGGATGTTGCTGATGTAGCGGGTGGTCTGGCTCTTGCCCGCGCCCGTGCGCACGGCCGTGATGCCGATGACGGGCCTGGTGGAGCGGATCATGGTCTTGTCCGCCCCCAGCAGTTCGAAGTCGCAGCCGTTCGCGATGCACAGGCTGGCCAGGTGCATGACCGTGGCGTGGGTGACGTCGGAATACGAGAAGACGGCCACCTCCACCTTCTCGCGGTGGATGAGGTCCACCAGCTCCGATTCGTCGAAGATGGGGATGCCCTCGGGGTAGAGCTTCCCGGCGAGGACGGCCGGGTAGCGGCGGCCCTCGATGCCGGGGATCTGGGTGGCGGTGAAGGCCACCACCTGGTACGCGGGGTTGTCCCGGTACACGGTGTTGAAGTTGTGGAAGTCGCGTCCCGCGGCTCCCAGGATCACCACGCGTCGGATCGGCATGGTCCTATGCCTTTCGGTCCAGCGATGCGCCGACACGCTCGGGGGTGGCAGTCCTGGCGGCACCGCGACCCAGGGAGGATAGCCGTCCTCGCGGGTCCGTGAGAACCGGGAAGTGGCTTGAATCACACCACCGGGTCGGGACTATGCTTCTTCCATGCCCATTCCAGCCTCCCTCTCGGCCTTCCTCCGCCGGTGGCGCAGGACGCTCCTGGCGCTGGCGGCCCTTTACGGGCTCTGGATCCTGGCGGGCTTCTTCCTCGTTCCGGCCCTGGCCAGGCCCCGCCTCGAGCGCGAGGTTTCGGCCGCCCTGAAGCGCCCCGCCACCGTGGCGAAGGTGCGCTTCAACCCCTTCACCTTCGGCGCCACGGTCGAAGGGCTGCGCGTGGCCGAGCGGGGCGGCGGCGACTGGATCACCCTCCGGCGCCTCTACGTGAACCCCGATGTGCTGCGCCTCCTGCGCCGCACCGTGGGCTTCTCCCTCATCGAGGTGGATGGCCTCACGGTCCGCGCGGCCCTGGATCCCGAGGGGCGCCTCAACTTCCAGGACCTCCTGGAAGAGGACAAGACCGCTCCCGCCCAGGAGGCCGCGCCCTCGGCCTGGGTCCTGGACGTCCGCCGCTTCCAGCTGCAGGAGGGTCGGGTGGAGTTCACGGACCGCTCGGCGGGCTCGCCCTTCCACACCGTGCTGGGCCCCATCGCCTTCAGGCTGGAGAGCCTGCGGACGGAGGTGGGCCACCGCAGCGGCGTGGCCCTGGAGGCCTGGACCGAGGCCAAGGAGCATGTGGCCTGGAAGGGCGACCTGGGCTTCCAGCCCTTCGCCTCCAAGGGGACCCTGCTGGTGGAGAACCTCTCGCTGCCCAAGTACCGGCCCTACGAGCAGGAGCAGGTGTCCAGCGAGATCCGCAGCGGCACGGGCGCGGCCCGGGCCCAGTACCGGTTCGAGTGG
The DNA here is from genome assembly GCF_000428885.1 of Geothrix fermentans DSM 14018. Taxonomy (GTDB): domain Bacteria; phylum Acidobacteriota; class Holophagae; order Holophagales; family Holophagaceae; genus Geothrix; species Geothrix fermentans. Next base: position 23,051 of record NZ_AUAU01000006.1, read on the forward strand.
TCCAAGGCCCGCCACCTGCTGGAGCTGTCAGGTCTGGAGCTGAGCGTGAAGGACCTGAAGGTGGCCGAGCGCGGGGCGGCCGAGCCCGCCATCGAGCTGCCCACCCTCGATCTCAAGGATGGAAAGGCGGACCTGCTGGTGCCGTCGGTGGAGCTGGGTTCCATCACGGCGGAGCAGGGCGTGGTCCGCGTCCAGGCCGCCAAGGACGGGGCCCTGAACCTGGCACGGCTCTTCGCGCCGCCCAGGCCCAAGGAGAAGAAGCCCGACGAGAAGCCCCTCCAGCTCCTGGTCCGGAACCTGGACCTGCGGGGCTTCCGCCTGGGCTGGGAGGACCTGGGCCCGGCCCGCCCCGTGAAGGTGGAGGCCACGGACGTGAACCTGCACTGGAAGGACCTGAGCCTGGATCCCAAGGCCTCCAGCCAGGCCTCCCTGGACCTGAAGCTGGGGACCGGCTCGCTGAAGGTCGAGGGCAGCCTGGCCCCCCTCCGGGCCACGGGCGACCTCCAGCTGAAGGCGGAGGGGCTGGAGCTGGCCCCCTGGGACCCCTACCTGGACACGGCCCTGGACCTGCGCCTCGCCTCGGGCAAGCTGGGGGCCGACGGCCGCATGCGCTTCGCCTTCGAGGGGCGGAGGACCGATGGCGTCACCTACCGGGGCGCCGCCTCGGTACTGGGGCTGGAGGCCCGGGACGCGGCCCTCAACGAGCCCTTCGTGCGCTGGAAGGCCCTGCGCCTGACCGGGGCGGACATCCGCACGGCGCCGATGACCGTGGCCGTCCAGGCCGTGGACTGGACCGAGCCCGAGGGCCGCCTGGTCATGCAGCCCGACGGCAGTACCAACGTGGCCCGGGCCCTGCGCCTGGCGGCCGAGGGCAAGCCCCCGGCCGTCACGGCCGCCGCAGTGCCGGCCACCCCCGCCGCCGCGCCGGACCTGGCCATCGAGAAGCTGGCCATCGCCGGCGGCCGCCTCAGCTTCATCGACCGCTCCGTGCAGCCCAATGCGGCCCTGGTGCTGAGCGATCTCGAAGGCAGCTACCTGGGCCTCTCCGGGCGCCCCGACGCCGTCTCGAAGGTGGACTTCAAGGGCCGGGCCGGCGGCCTGGCGCCCATCACCATCACGGGCCACGCCATGCCCCTTCGCCACGACCTGGACACGGACGTGGCCCTGAAGATCCAGGGCGCGGACCTCACGGACTTCACCCCCTACACGGGCAAGTACCTGGGCTACACCGTGCAGAAGGGCAAGCTGGACGTGGATGCCCGCCTGCGCATCGACCACCGCAACCTGAAGTCCGAGAACGCCGTGAAGATGGACCAGTTCTACCTGGGCGACAAGGTGCAGAGCCCCGACGCCACCCACCTGCCCGTGAAGCTGGGCCTGGCCATCCTGCGGGACCGCAGGGGTGTCATCGCCTTCGACCTGCCCATCGAGGGCAACCTCGACGATCCGGACGTGAAGTACGGAAAGCTCGTGTGGAAGGCCATCTTCAACCTGCTGGGGAAGATCGCCACCTCACCCTTCACGCTGATCGGAAAGCTCTTCGGCGGCAGCGACACGGGCGACCTCAGCAGCCTGGCTTTCGCCCCGGGTGCAAGTTCCCTGGACGCTCCCGCCACGGCCAAGCTCCAGGCCCTGGCCAAGGCCCTGCACGAGCGGCCTGAGCTGCGCCTGGAGGCCGAGGGGGCCGCGGACGAGGGCCAGGACGGGGGGGCCCTGCGCAAGGTGGCTCTGGAGGCCCTGCTGCGCCGCACCCGGGCCCAGGAGCTCAAGACGGAAGAGGCCGCCCTGCCGCCCGCGGAGCGGGAACGGTGGATCAAGGCCGCCTACGAGGCCGCCTTCCCCGCGCCCAAGCCTGCGAAGGGTGAGAAGCCCGCGCCGCCTCCGCCCCCCGCGGAGATGGAGCAGCGCCTGCTGGGCGTCCAGAAGGTGGATCCCGCCGACCTCGCCCAACTGGCGGACGCCCGGGCCAAGGGCGCCCTCGCCTGGCTCCTGGACACCGGTAAGGCCGACCCCGCCCGGATCTTCCAGGTCCGCACCGGCCAAGCCAAGGGCGCCGCCGTGGCGTTTACGCTGAAGTAGCGGTTTCCCGGGGCCTTTCCCGCAGGCCATGCACCCGGTCGAACAGGGCCTGGATGCGGGGAAGGTCCGCCTCCAGGTTTCCGCCGGGCCGGAACACGGGCATCAGGCGGATGACGTGGTCCCGGAAGTCGAAGCCCACGGGCCAGATGGGCACCTTGGAGGCGGTGGCGATCCAGTAGAAGCCGGATCGCCACTGGCTCACGCCCTTGCGGGTGCCTTCGGGGGCCAGGGCCAGCAATCGGGCGGGGACCCCCTCGAAGGCCTTCACGCAGGCGTCCACCACGCCATGGCTCACCTGGCGGTTCACGGGGATGCCGCCCAGCCAGAGGAAGAAGCGCCTGAGCGGCGTCTGGAAGAGGGAGTGCTTGCCCAGCCAGGACACCTTCAGCTCCAGGGCGAAGACGATGGCCACGCCCACCACGAAGTCCCAGTTCGAGGTGTGGGGGGCCACGATGGCGACGAACTTGGGCTCCTCGGGAAAGGCCCCCTCGATGCGCCAGCCGCCCAGGCGCAGGTAGGTCCGTCCGAGGACCCGCCACACCCAGCCCCGGGGCTGGTGGAGGACGGAGGGGAGGGGCGGGAATTCCAGGGACTTGGACAACGGGTTCCTCGGGAGCGGAGCGCGGCGTGGGAAGGATGGGCCCCACAGAGTAACCGGGCCCGGCCATTCCGCCTCGGCGTACACGCCGCGGGCGCCTCACGGCGCCCGCTTCGTCCGTTCTCTGCCGGTCTACTTGGCGGAGGCGTAGGCCTTGAGGCCATCGAAGGTCGGCCTGGCTCGGGCCTCCGGCCCTCGGGGCGAGACTACCCCCCGATCGCACAGCGCATCGCGCTGCGCTCCCGCTCGCGGCGCTCGCGGAGGGGGGCCCGTTGCCCCCGCCATCGGCTGCGCCGATGCGGCCCTATCCTCCCTGCACTTCGTTCCGGTCGGATGGTCATGGCCTGCGGCCATTCCGCCTCGGCGTACGCGCCGGGGGCGCCTGGCGGCGCCCCCTCCGTACGTTCTCCAGCGGTCTACTTCGTGGCAGCGTAGGCCTTCAAAACGACGCCCTATCCTCCCTGCACTTCGTTCCGGTCGGATGGTCATGGCCTGCGGCCATTCCGCCTCGGCGTACGCGCCGCGGGCGCCTTGCGGCGCCCGCTTCGTGCGTTCTCTGCCGGTCTACTTGGCGGAAGCGTAGGCCTTGAGGCCGTCGAAGGTCGGCTTCATGGCCTTTTCGCCCTTGTGCCAGTTGGCGGGGCAGACTTCGCCGTGTTCTTCGGTGAAGTCGATGGCGTCCAGGAGGCGGAGGACCTCCTCCACGCTGCGGCCCAGGTCGTTGTGGTTCACGGTGATGTGCTTGAGGATGCCCTCCTTGTTCACGATGAACAGGCCGCGCAGGGCGATGCCGGCGGGCAGCAGCACGTTGTAGTCCTGGGCGATGGTCTTGTTCAGGTCCGAAACCAGGGGGAAGGTCACACCCTGGATGCCGCCCTCCTTGCGGGGGGTGTTGACCCAGGCGTGATGGCTGAACTTGGAGTCCACGCTCACGCCGATGACCTGGGTATTGCGGGCCTCGAACTCCTTGAGGGCGTCGGCGAAGGCCAGGATCTCGGTGGGGCAGACGAAGGTGAAGTCGAGGGGGTAGAAGAACAGGACGACCTTCTTGCCCTTGTAGTCCGACAGCGAGATCTGCTTGAACTCGCCGTTGACCAGGGCATCGGCCTTGAAATCGGGTGCGGGCTGGGTGACGAACGCGGCCATGAAGCCTCCAGAAGGGGTCTTGCCCCGGGTTTCGTTGGGAATATTCAGGCTAGAGGTACCCACCCCGGGGTTCAAGAAAAAATCTGACTAAATCAGTAAAGTATATCAAACCCGTGGGTCAACTGAGGCACGCAGATGCAGATGGGGCGGGGCTTTCGTGCTACTCTGCGAGGTTCCGGCCCCCCCAAGGAACCCCATGCAGCCCATCCAGCTCTCTGTGTTCTCCGAGACCGCCCGGCTCCGCCAGGTGGTGGTCCACAACCCCGGCCCCGAGGTGGACCTCATGGTCCCCGGGATGATGGAGAAGCTGCTCTTCGACGACATCCTCTACGGCGACCTGGCCCGCCAGGAGCATGCCCAGTTCCGCCAGGTGCTGGCCCGGGTGGCCGACGAGGTGCTGGACATCCAGGACCTCTTCATCGCGGCCCTCCAGGATGAGGGTGTGAAGCTGGCCTTCATCGAGGACCTGCGGCGGCTGGTGGGCCTGCCGGACGACACCTGCAACCTGCTGCGGGACATGGGCGCGGCGGACGTGGCCCGCAGCGTCATCGGCGGCCTGCCCTGGGATGACATGCCGGCCCACACCCACTGGGAGGAGGAGTTCGACTACCGGGTGCGCCCCATCCCCAACCTGCTGTTCATGCGGGACCCGGCCTCGGTCATCGGCGACGGCTACAGCGTGAACTCCATGGCCACCTGGGCCCGGGAGCGGGAGCCGCTGATCCTCAGCTACGTCTTCCGGCACCACCCCCGGCTGCGGCACCACACCGAGCACGACAAGTGGTTCGACCAGGTGACGCCCCTCATCCGGGGCGAGATCAAGGCCCCGGTGAGCATGGAGGGCGGCGACATCCTGGTGCTGAGCCGCAAGGTGCTGGTGGTGGGCTGCTCCGAGCGAACCCAGACCGACGCCATCCAGCTGCTGGCGGAGAACCTCCGCTCCCACCGGGCCGAGGATGACAGCAGCTTCGACCACCTGCTCATGGTGCTCATGCCCAAGAAGCGCAGCGCCATGCACCTGGACACCATCTTCACCCGCACCAGCGAGGACGAGTGCCTGGTCTACCCGCCCTACTTCGTGGAGGGCAGCCGGGAGCTGCTGAACGTCACCAGCATCGACCTGCGCCATCCCGAGCTGCGCATGAGTACCCATCCCAGCCTGCTGAGGGCGCTGAAGGGCGTCGGCATCGACCTGCGGCCCATCTTCTGCGGCGGGGACGACTTCATCCTCCAGCAGCGGGAGCAGTGGACGGATGGGGCCAACGCCTTCTGCCTGGCGCCGGGCGTCATCACCAGCTACGGCCGGAACCTGGCCACCGCCGAGGCCCTGGACCGGGCCGGCTACCGGGTGCTCTCCGCCCGGGATGTCCTGGCGGACCCCGCCCTGGACCTGCTGGATGGCCGGAAGTACCTGGTGCAGATCGAGGCCAGCGAGCTGAGCCGCGCCCGGGGCGGCCCGCGCTGCATGACCATGCCCCTCGCCCGGGAGGGCGCGTGAACACCGGCCCGGGAGGGCGCGTGAACACCGGCCCGGGAGGGCGCGTGAGCGCCGACCGCCATCCCGGCCTGGCCCAGTTCGACCGGGCCCTGGCCGGAGGCGCCGCCCCGGAGGTGTGGATCCGCTTCCCACGCCAGCTGGGCGACGTGGTGATGACGCTGCCCTTCCTGAACACGCTCCAGCGCCACTGGAACGCCGTGGCGGCGGAGCGGGGCGTGCAGCTGCGCTGGATCGCGGTGGGGCACCACATCGGCGCCGCCCTGCTGTCCGAAGCCGACCCCGCCTTCATCGCCGAGGCCCACATCGAGGGTGGCGGCGCCGCCAAGCCCGACCCCTGGGCCCTGGTGCGGGGCTGGCGGAAGCGACCCCCGGCGGCCTTCCTGAACCTCTCCCAGAGCGCCCGCCTGCCCTTCGCCGCCTGGCTGAGCCGGGTGCCCCTGCGGGCGGGCATCGCCGACAACCACCTGCGCCTGCTGTACCACCACAGCATCCGCTACCGGAACCTGCCCCTCCACATCGCCACGCGCATCCAGCCCCTGCTCCAGGCCCTCACGGGGGACGACCGGGCCCTCTGGCTGCCCCTCACGCCGGCCCTCCTGGGCGGGCACCGGGGGCCGGACAAGCTGCGGGCGGAGGGCTGGGACGGCGAGTCCTATGCCACCCTGGCCTTCGGCACCCGGGGCTTCGGCAAGCGCTGGTTCCCCGAGGACCGCACCTGGCCGGAGCTCATGCGCCAGCTCCAGGCCCGGGACCTCCGGCCGGTCCTCCTGGGCGGGCCCGACGAGGTGGCCCTGGGCGAGGCCCTGGCAGGGGCGGTGCCCGGCGCCATCTGCCTGGCGGGAAAGACCACCCTCCCGGAGGCCTGCGCCATCCAGTCCGCGGCCTGGGGCAACGTGGCCATCGACACGGGCTTGGCCCACACGGCCGCCGCCACGGGCCGGCCCACGGTCACCCTCTTCGGGCCCAGTCCCGAGGTCTGGGTGAACCCCATCGGACCCCGGGCCCTGCCCCTGCGGGGGCCGGACGTGGACTGCGAGGCTTCGGCCCCGGCCGGCTTCCCCACCCACGGGTCCAGCGCCCACCGCATCAGCCCGGCAAGGGTGATGGAAATGCTGGAAATGCTGGTGAAGGAATCCTGAACCCGCTTCCTGCTAGACTGGTTCCCTGCGCCTCGTCTTCCGAGGCGCCCCTTTTTTTATGGCCACCTTGACCCCCACCCCCGCCCCGAGCCCCACCCTCCGCCACCGGCTGGAGTACGGCCTGTTCCGCCTGATGGACGGGATCCTGGGCCGGCTGCCCATGGCCACGGTCCAGACCCTGGGCGAGGGGGCCGGCTCCCTCTTCTATCTGGTGGATCCCCGGCACCGCCGGATCGTGCGGGAGAACCTGCGCTTCGCGGACCTGGGCCTCTCCGAGGCCGAGACCCGGGCCCTGTCCCACGCCTGCTTCCGCCACTTCGGGGGCCTCTTCGTGAGCCTCCTGCGCCTGCGCCACGCCACGCCCGAGGAGCTGGACCGCTGGATCAAGGTCGAGGGACTGGAACACTTCGATGCCGTCCAGGCCGCCGGCAAGGGCTTCATCCAGCTCACGGGCCACTACGGGAACTGGGAGGCCGTCGCCCTGGCCCAGAGCCGCTTGGGCCGTACCATAGACGCCATCGGGCGGGAGCTGGACAACCCGCTGCTGGAGCCCATCTCCCTGGGCTTCCGCACCCGGTTCGGCAACCGGGTCATCCTCAAGGACGGCGCCATGCGCGACACGCTGAAGGCCCTGAAGGCGGGGCGGGGCGTGGGCTTCCTCCTCGACCAGGACGCCCTCACCAGCGGCGTGTTCGTCCGGTTCCTGGGCCAGTGGGCCTCCACCTTCTCCACGGCCGGCAGCCTGGCCGCCCGCTACGACCTGCCGGTGCTGCCGGTCTTCAGCTGGCCCAACCCCGACGGCACCACCACCGTGCGCTTCGAGGCCCCCTTCCATGTGCCCGCCACGGGGGACGCGGCCAAGGATGCCTGGGTGGCCACCCAGCTCATGACCGCCCGCATCGAGGCCCAGATCCGCAAGGACCCCCGCTGGTGGTTCTGGATGCACCGCCGCTTCAAGACCCGGCCGGGGGAGGGCCACCCCCTCCCGGCTCCGCTTCCCCCCCAGGAGTGGGTAGAATCGATCCAACCACCCCTTTCCTGACCGGGCCCCTTCGGCCCGCCTTTTTTTGACCCCTCTTTCGAGGACAGCCCCATGCCCAAGCACGTGCTTGTGAAGCTCGAACAGGAACTCAAGGCCGTCAAGCAGGCCCTCCTGGTGGACATTCCCCAGGAGATCGCCCGGGCCGCCGGCCAGGGCGACCTGTCCGAGAACGCCGAATACGAACAGGCCCTGGCCAAGCGGGACATGTTCCAGAACAAGCTGGTGACCCTCGAGAAGCGCATCGCCGAGGTGGCCAGCCTGGACATCAGCCGCCTGCCCAAGACGCGGGCCGCCTACGGGTCCAAAGTCACCATCCTGGACCTGGATTCCGAGGAGGAGTTCACGTTCAAGCTGGTGCTCCCCGAGGAACTCGATGGCCATCCCCAGCATCTCAGCATCAGCTCCCCCATCGGCATGGCGCTGGTGGGCCAGGAGGAGGGCAACGAGGTGCGGGTCCAGATCCCCGCGGGCGTCCGGCGCTTCGAGATCCTGGAACTCAAGACCATTCACGATGTAGCCTAAGCTCCGGCGAGGTCCCGCCATGAACAAGTACAAGCGCGAGCAGAAATGCTCCTTCTGCGGCAAGGAGCCCCACGAGGTGGAGCAGCTCCTCGCGGGACCGGAGGCCTTCATCTGCAACGAGTGCCTGGAGGCGGGCCAGCTCCAGCTGCGCATGAGCCGCCAGGGCAAGCCCCTGGGCAAGCCCGATGCCCGGCTCAGCCGCCCCAAGGAGATCAAGGCCTTCCTGGATGACTACGTCATCGGCCAGGAATCCGCCAAGAAGCGCCTGAGCGTGGCGGTCTACAACCATTACAAGCGCATCGTCACCCCCCGGAAGGCCCTGGGCGGCCCCGAGGTGGAGCTGTCCAAGAGCAACATCCTGCTGCTGGGCCCCACGGGCACGGGCAAGACCCTGCTGGCCCAGACCCTGGCCCGCTTCCTGGACGTGCCCCTGGCCATGGCCGACGCCACCACGCTGACCGAAGCCGGCTACGTGGGCGAGGACGTGGAGAACATCCTCACCAAGCTGCTCCAGGCCGCCAACTACGACGTGGAGCGGGCCCAGCGCGGCATCGTCTTCATCGACGAGATCGACAAGGTGGGCCGCAAGAGCGAGAACCCCAGCATCACCCGCGATGTCAGTGGCGAGGGCGTGCAGCAGGCCCTGCTGAAGCTGGTGGAGGGCACCGTGGCCAATGTCCCCCCGCAGGGAGGACGCAAGCACCCGCACCAGGAGTTCATCCAGCTGGACACCAGCAACATCCTGTTCATCTGCGGCGGCGCCTTCGTGGGCATCGAGGACATCATCAAGCAGCGCATCCGGGCCAAGGCCGTGGGCTTCGGCTCCACGCCCTCGTCGAAGGAGGACAAGGAGAACCTGCTGCGCCTGGTGGAGCCCGAGGACATCATCAAGTTCGGCCTCATCCCCGAGCTGGTGGGCCGCCTGCCCGTGGTGGCGGGCCTCTCGCCCCTGGACCGGGAGGCGCTCGTCGCCATCCTCACCCAGCCCAAGAACGCCATCACCAAGCAGTTCGTGAAGCTGTTCGACATGGACGACGTGGACCTGAGCTTCGAGGAGGGCGCCATCGACGCCATCGCTGAGCAGGCCCTCACCCGCAAGCTGGGCGCCCGCGGGCTCCGCAGCCTGGTGGAGCAGATCCTGCTGGAGCCCATGTACGAGCTCCCCTCGGACAAGCGCACCTCGCGCGAGTCCCTGCGCATCACCCGCCAGAAGGTGGAGGAGGTGCTGGGCCTGCCCTCCCAGCCCATCTCTGCCGCGGGTTGAGCCTAAACAAAGACCACCACGGAGACACGGAGAGCACGGAGCTGTTCACGGAGAAAAAAATGGCCAGGTTTGATCACAGTCCTTCCTCCGTGTCTTTTCTCCGTGTCCTCTGTGCCTCCGTGGTGGATCTTTTCCTTTTCTAGGGCGCTCCGATGGCCGTTCCCAAGACCCTGACCCTGCCGGCCATTCCCATCCGGGACATGGTCCTGTTCCCCGGCGCGCGCGTGCCCTTCGTGGTGGGCCGGGCCCCGTCCGTGAAGACGCTGGAGCTGGCCATCAAGGCCGGCGACCACCTCCTGATGCTCACGCAGAAGGACGCCAAGGTGGAGTCGCCGGGCCAGGAGGACCTCTACGCCATCGGCACCCTGGCCCTGGTGGAGTCCGTCATCGCCCTGCCCAAGGACTACTACAAGGTGGGCGTGAAGGGTGTGGCCCGCGTGAACCTGCGCCGCTACGACGACAGCGGCGAGGTCATCCAGGCCGAGGCCTACCTGCTGGCGGAGCCCAGCCAGCCGCCCGGCGAGTCCCTCCAGCCCTTCCACCAGGCGGTGGAGGCCTTCCTGGGCCGGAACCCCGATGCCTCGCGGCTCCTGAGCATGGACCAGATCCGCGAGCTGCCCCTGGGCAAGGCCATCGACACCGTGGCCGGCCTCGTGCCCGCCGAGGTGAAGCAGAAGCAGGAGATCCTCGACCAGCTGGAGATCCTGCCCCGGCTCGAGGCCATGCTGCGCCTGCTGGAGCTGGACGCGGCGCGGTCGGAAGTGGACCGCACCCTGGACGAGAAGACCCGCCAGCGCCTGGACCAGGACCACAAGCAGTACGTGCTGAACGAGAAGATGCGGGTCATCCAGCAGGAACTGGGCAAGAAGGAGGAGAAGGACGAGTTCGCCCGGCTGAAGGACCAGATCGAGGCGGCCGGCATGAGCGCCGAGGCCAAGGCCAAGGCCCTGGAGGAGCTGGAGCGCCTGGAGGCCATGCCGCCCCAGAGCGCCGAGGCCACCGTGAGCCGCACCTACCTGGACTGGCTGCTGGCCCTGCCCTGGACGGCCATGGCCGACGAGCGCCTGGACCTCATGGGGGCCGAGCGGGTGCTGGACGAGGACCACTCCGGCCTCGACAAGATCAAGGCCCGCATCCTCGAGCACCTGGCCGTCATGGCGCGGCTGCAGGACCAGCACCAGGCCGGGGAGAGGCGCGAGGCCGAGGGGACGGCTTTGCCGGCCCCGAAGGCGGGGGGCCCGGGGGGGGCGCAGAGGCTCGAAGAGCCGGGTGGTCCCACCCGGACAGAATCCACCGCGCCGCTCCGTGGGCCCATCTTGTGTCTGGTCGGCCCTCCGGGCGTCGGCAAGACCTCGCTGGCCCGCAGCATCGCCCGGGCCCTGAACCGCCCCTTCGTGCGGCTGTCGCTCGGCGGCGTGCGCGACGAGGCCGAGATCCGCGGCCACCGGCGCACCTACATCGGCTCCATGCCCGGCCGCATCATCTCGCTGATGAAGAAGGCCAAGGTCCGCAACCCGCTCATGCTGCTGGACGAGATCGACAAGATGGCCTCGGACTTCCGCGGCGATCCCAGCTCCGCCCTGCTGGAGGTGCTGGATCCCGAGCAGAACGCCAGCTTCCAGGACCACTACCTGGACGTGGGCTTCGATCTGAGCCAGGTGCTCTTCCTGGCCACGGCCAACATCCGCCACCAGATCCCCGAGCCCCTGGAGGACCGCCTGGAGGTGCTGGAGCTCTCGGGCTACACCACCAAGGAGAAGCTGGCCATTGCCGAGCAGCACCTGCTGCCCCGGGCCCTGGAGGGCCACGGCATGAAGGATCTGGGCGTGCGCTTCGAGCCCGCGGCCCTGGAGAAGCTGGTGCAGGACTACACCCGCGAGGCCGGCGTCCGCCAGCTGGAGCGCGAGATCGCCAACATCCTCCGCAAGCTGGCCCGGCACACCCTCCAGCCCCACCTGTCGGACTCGGCGGGCGAGACCTTCGATCCCATCATCACCGCGGATCGCGTGCCCAAGCTCCTGGGCCCCGAGAAGTTCCTGGAGACCCGCGCCGAGGATACGGCCCCGCCGGGGCTCGTGAACGGTCTGGCCTGGACGCCCACGGGCGGGGACCTGCTCACCATCGAGGCCGCCGTGCTGCCCGGGAAGGGCATCCTCAAGCTCACGGGCAAGCTGGGCGAGGTCATGCAGGAGAGCGCCAACCTGGCCCTGAGCTACGTCCGCGCCCGCGCCGAGCGCCTGGGCCTGAAGCGGGACTTCCTGGATTCGGTGGATCTCCATGTCCACGTGCCTGAGGGTGCCATCCCCAAGGACGGCCCCAGCGCCGGCATCACCCTGGCCACGGCCCTCATCTCCGTGCTGACGGGCATCCCCGCCCGGGCCGACCTGGCCATGACTGGCGAGCTGACCCTGCGGGGCCGCGTTCTCCCCATCGGCGGCCTCAAGGAGAAGCTGCTGGCCGCCCATCGCCAGGGCCGCAAGGCCGTGCTCATCCCCAGCGAGAACGCGCGCCACCTGGAGGAGATCCCCGCCGAGGTCCGCGAGCAGCTGAGCATCCATCTCGTGAGCCACATGGACGAGGTCATCCAGCTGGCCCTCACCCGGGCGCCCCAGCCCCTGGGCGCCGAGCCCTCCGGGCCCGGCCGGGAGAACCCGGCGACGGCGCAATAGGGCTCTCAGCTATCAGCTATCAGTCACTGAGAGCCGACAGCTGACAGCCGATAGCTGATAGCCTGACTCCATGCGCTTTCTCTCCAGCCACGTCATCCACTTCGTCGTGATGGGCCTCGGCATCTCCCTGGTGCTGGGACTCCTGCATCCGACGACGCGGCCGGAGCGGACGCGGGCTTCCATCCTCAAGCACGCGGCGGGGCTCATCGGCATCGGACTGGTGCTGGCCTGGCTGATGTACTTGCTGCCCCGACACCCCGTCCGCTTCTAGGAGCCGCCGTGGTCGAGAAGGTCCTGGGCCACTGGGCGAACCTCGTCGCGACCCTGGAGCGGATCTGGCGCGAGGTCGCCCGGGCGGTGCCCCCCCTGGGCCGGGCTGGGGCCTTCACGGTGGAGGTGCTGGGCAAGTACCACAAGGACGACTGCCTGAGCTACGCCGCGGGGCTCAGCTTCTGGCTGATCGTCAGCCTGGTGCCCCTGTCCACCCTCCTCTTCAAGCTGCTGGGCGCCATCCTGGGCAGCCGGGCCTACAGCCCCGGAACCCTGCGCACCCTCCAGGAGATCGTGCCCTACCTGCCCAGCGACTTCGTCCGGGATGCCGTGGTGAACAGCCAGAAGATCGGCGGCATGGGCCTCTCCTGGGTGGTGCTGCTCTTCGGCAGCTACTGGGGCATCAGCCAGCTGGACACGAGCCTGGCCCACGTCTTCGGCTTGCGCATCAAGAAGCACCGCCAGACCCGCAAGAACCACCTGCTTCGCCAGGTGACGTTCCTGGTGGTGGGCCTGCTCACCCTGGTGATCTTCCTCGCGCTGCTGGTGGGCGGCGCCCTGCGGCGTTTCATGCCCTTCCGGCAGACGGACTTCCTGCCCTACCTGGCGCCCCTGCTGGGCCTGGTGGTGGTGACCGCTGTGCTGCAGCACCTTCCCCGGCTGCACGTGAAGTTCCGCCACGCCTTCCTGGGCGCGGCCGTGTCCGCGTCCCTCTGGTGGCTGGCCAAGTGGGGCTTCGGCGTCTACCTGCGCCACACCATGACCTGGGGCATCATGTACGGCTCGCTCCTGAGCATCGTGGCCGGCCTGACCTTCCTCTACTACAGCTGCGCCATCCTGTTGCTGGGCGCCGAGATCACCGCCGCCTTCTACCGCCACGAGACCGGCGCCACGCCCGTGCCGCCCTGGCTGCGGCCCGGGGCCGGACAGCCTGGGCAGCCCCGCTAGGGGACGCTTGGCCCGGCCTGGCCCACCACCTCCCAGTGGGCCACCGCGGGCTCGAACTCCAGCAGGAAGTCCCGGTCCTCGGGATAGTACTTGGCCGTCTCCACGGGTTCGCCGGCGAAGCGCCGGATGGCCTCGAAGTCCTCCCAGAAGGTGAGGGTGGTGAAGTGGGCGACGCCGCCCTCCTCGCGCTCCAGAATGAAGACGGCGCGGTTCCCGGGCGTGCCGCGGTAGTCGGGGATGGCCCGGGCGTTGAGGAAGGCCCGGTAGGCCTCCTTCCTGGAGAGGGGGACGCGGCCGTGCCACAGGCGGGCGATCATGGGGGCTCCTGGGGTTCTCCGATGTAAAGGTCCGGCCGGCCCGGCCGTCAACCCCCGGGTGCGCTCTGGAAGGGGTGGGGTGCCTCTTGACGGAGCACTTTTATATCGTAATATTGCGATATGAACCGAACCCGAGGGTCCATCCCGCCGCGCTGCTGCAACCTTGCCATCGGGGAGAAGGATGAGACCCGTTTCATCCGGATGATGAAGGCTGCCGGGAATCCGCTGCGTTTCCAGATCCTGAAGTTCCTGGTGACCCATCCTGGCTGCATCACGGGCGAGATCGTGGACCATCTGCCCATCGCCCAGGCCACGGTCTCCCAGCATCTGAAGGTCCTCCGGGAGGCCGGCTGGATCAAGGGTGAAGTGGATGGCCCGGCGGTGTGCTACGAACTCTCTACGGAGAACACGACCTGGTTCCGGACTCTGGTGGAGCGGGTGTTCTAGCCGTTCCTTTTTTTGGAATTTTTAATCGTATTTTTACGATAACAACAAAAAGCCTCATGAATCCCATCCGGAAGGAACCACCATGCATCCAAAATCTCTGTTTCTTGCCGCCCTCGCCCTTTCTGGCATCGCCTCCCAGGCTCAGGAGGCGGGTCTTTTCACCCGGGAGCGGCGTCCGCCCGCGGCCCCGGCGGCTGCCACGACGGATCTAGAGGGCCGCAGGAAGGCCCTGGACACGCTGCTCCGGGAGCACTGGGAACACCATCTGCGCACGCATCCGGAATTCGCGTCGATCATCGGGGACAAGCGATACAACGACAGGCTTACGGACTTCTCGCAGGCGGCCATCGACCGGGACCTCGCTCAGGCCGCGGATTTCCTCAAGCGATTCGAGGCCATCGATACCACGGGCTTTCCCGAGCAGGAGCGGCTGAACCAGGAGCTGATGGTGCGCCAGCTGCGCCTCGAGCTGGAAGGCGCACGGTTCAAGGACTGGGAAATGCCCGTGTTCCAGAACACGGGCATCCACCTTGATGCGCCCCAGCTGGTGTCGCAGCTTTCCTTCGAGACCGTGAAGGACTACGAGGACTACCTGGCCCGTCTCCACCAGCTGCCCCGCGCTTTCGATCAAACGGTGGCCCTGATGCGGAACGGGATGCGGGATGGCCTCATGCCGCCGGCCTTCCTCCTGCCCAAGATCGCCCAGCAGTGCGAGAACCTCATGGCCGTCAAACGGGAGGACTCACCCTTCCTTCAGCCGCTGGCCAAGCTTCCGGCCTCCTTCTCCGGTGCGGACAAGGCCCGGCTCAGGGAAAGCATCCTTCGCGCCGTGTCGGAGGAAGTCCTGCCCGCCTACCAGGCGTTTGCGGACTTCATCCGCAAAGAGTACGCAGACAAGGGGCGCGCCCATGAGGGGCTCTGGTCACTGCCGCTGGGCCAGGAACGCTATGCCCACCAGGTGAAGGTGTCCACCACGACTGGCCTGAGTCCGGATCAGATCCATGAGATCGGGTTGCGCGAAGTGCGTCGCATCGAAGGCCAGTTGCTCGATACGGCCAGGAAACTCGGGTTCCAGGACCTCAAGAGCTTCCACGCCTCGCTCCAGAACAACCCCACGGTTCGCCCGAAGTCCCGCCAGGAGATCGTGGACCTGTACGCCAGATACACGACCCAGATGAATGCGAAGCTGCCCCAATATTTCGGACCGCTGCCGAAGGCCGGCGTGGTGGTGATGCCTGTGCCGATGTTCCGGGAAAAGGAAGCGCCCGCCGCGGCCTACGATCAGGGCACGCCGGATGGCTCCCGCCCCGGCCACATCATGGTGAATACCGGCGATTTCGCCAACCGGCGCACCATGAGCATCGAGACCTCGGCGCTGCATGAAGGCGTTCCCGGGCACCACCTGCAGTTCGCCATCGCCCAGGAGCTTCCCGGGTTGCCGCCGTTCCGCCAGCAGGGCGACTACACCGCCTACATCGAGGGCTGGGCGCTGTACGCCGAGCAGCTGGGCGAGGAGGCGGGCTTCTACAAGGACCCCTACAGCTATTACGGCCACCTTCAGGATGAGATGCTCCGGGCCATCCGCCTGGTCGTGGACACCGGCCTCCACCACAAGAGATGGACACGCCAGCAGGCGGTGGATTTCTTCCATGCACATTCGGGCATCGAGGAGGTGGTCGTCCAGAGCGAGACGGACCGCTACATCTCGTGGGCCGGCCAGGCCCTGGGCTACAAGGTGGGCCAGCTCAAGATCCTCGAGCTGCGGGACTACGCCAAGCGCCAGCTTGGGGAGGCATTTGATATCCGCCAGTTCCACGACCAGCTGCTCGGCGCCGGGGCCTTGCCCCTGGATGTGCTTGATCGGCGCGTGAAGGATTGGGCGGCGGGCATGAAACGATGAGGCGCGTACCTAACCAGCAGTGCCCGCTCCCCCGTAATCCGCTCATCGGACCCATGAATGGGAGGACCCCATGCGCCGAATCCGGCGGGCCCTGCTGGGCCTGACCTTCGCTGTGCTCATCACGACCGCCCTTGGGGCCCAGGCGCCTCCGGCGACCCAGGAGCTTCAGGCGGAGAACGCCCGCATCCAGGAGCTTTGGAAGGGGAAGGGCTACGAGGAGGCCCTGAAAATCCTGGCCGTCCGGGTCCAGTCTCCCGGCTTCACCCAGCTCGCCGCCGAGATCCGGGCGGGGGTGCACTACAACATGGCCTGCGCGGCCTCGCTCCTCGGCCGTCGCGGGGAGGCCTTGGCCTACCTGGGCGTGGCCGTGGGCGAGGGACTCAAGGACTGGACCACCTTCAGCACGGACACGGACCTGGACCCCCTGCGCAAGGAGCCCGGCTTTCTGTGGCTGGAGGGGATTGTGCGCCAGCGGGGGGATTTCGTCGGCATCCTCCGGCGCTTCAAGGACTACGGACCCGCCCCGGCCCCCGGCACCGCCGCGGCGCCGGCCTTCGCCTACCAGGCGGCCGAGGCGCCGGACCTGGCGGCCTTCCGGAAGGCCTACCGCCTGGACGAGGTGGCGGGGAAGGGTCCGGAGGTCGAGCGCCTCGTGAACCTCATGCGCTGGGTCCACGCCCAGGTGCGCCACGACGGCAGCTCGAAGAACCCCGAGCCCATGAACGCCCCCCACCTGCTGGAGGTCTGCCGCGCCGAGAAGCGCGGGATCAACTGCCGCATGATGGCCACCATCCTCAATGAGGCCTACTTGGCCCTGGGCTTCAAGTCCCGCCAGGTCACCTGCCAGCCCCTGGACGAGAAGGATCCGGACTGCCACGTCATCACCACCGTGTGGTCCAACGACCTGGGGAAGTGGCTCTACATGGATCCCACCATGGAGGCCACCTTCACCGACGGCCAGGGCCGCCTGCTCTCCATCGCCGAGGTGCGCGAGCGGCTGATCTCGGGGGCACCCCTGGAGCTCTCCAAGGGCGCCAACTGGAACGGACGGCCCGAGAACCCGGCCACCTACAAGGCCTACATGGCCAAGAACCTGGTGCGGATCACCTGCCCCGTGGAGAGCGCCTTCGGCTACGAGTCCCGGCCCGAGCGGCGCTACGTGACCCTGGACGCCCTGGGCTTCCCGGCCCGGCCCGCCCGCGATGCGGCCGGGGGCCTCATCACCCACGACGCCGCCGCCTTCTGGGCCCAGCCATGAGAGGCCCGGGCCTGCTGCTGATCCCGGTGTTCCTGGTCGCCCAGGAGGTGCCTGCCCTCTCCCGGGCCGAGGCCCTGGCCATCCTGGCGCGCCCGGGGACAGGGGAAGCCCGGGTGCGGGCCCTGGTGGACCACCTCCACCGGCGCATGCCCTGGGTGGCCACGGACTACCGCACCCGGAGCGTGGACGAGATCCTGGCCCGGGGGGCGGGCAACTGTGCGGACCACGCGAGCGTGCTCATGAGCCTCCTGAAGGAGGGGGGCTTCGAGGTCCGCTGGGTGCAGGAGATCAACCTCCAGGCCCCCTCGGAGCGCCGCCAGACCTCGGCCCAGGCCAAGGTGGCCGAGGGTGGCAGGAGGTTCAGCGTCTTCGGCTACCGGCATAACGACCACCGCTGGCTGGAGGTGCGCGATCCCGCCAGCGGCGCCTGGTTCCCGGCGGATTCCTCCCTGGGCGTGGTGGGCGGGGAGGCCTGGATCGCCGCGAGGCTAGGATTCGGGCCGCGGCCCGCGGCCGTGGCCGACATGATCGCCCCGGTCTTCGTGGAGGCCGTCCAGCCGGGGCAACCCCCGGAAGCCCGCAGCGGGGCCTACCTCATCCAGGCCTTCGGGGCCATGGAGGGCGGGCGCCTCCGCACCCTGCCGGCCTGGCCCGCCTGGGAGAAGGCCGTGCGCGCCCTGGAGCCCCACGCCTCCGCCGCCTTCCGGGGAACGGAAGACCTCCACGGCCAGGCCGAGACGCTGGCGGCCCTGGCGGAGGCCTACGCGGCCCTGAGGGAAGCCGCGAGGCGATGATCGAGGTTCAGCGCCCGCCGGGCTTCGGGGTCCCGTGGTAGGTCATGTAGTTGCCGTCGTAGAGGTAGACCACGGCGGCGCCGCTGGGATTCGGGAGCCGACCCATGACCCAGTCCTTCCTCTCCTGGCCGTTCTGGAGCAGGATGCCGTCCCGGTGGGAGACCCAGCGCCCGCGGATGAGGCGGCCGTCCCAGGCGCTGTTCCACTCGTAGGTGCCATCGGGGTTCACGCGGAGGCTGCTCTTCGTGAGGGTGCCTGCGGCCACCACGCTGGTGCGGGTCTGGGTGGCGTGGTTGTCCCAGCTGTAGGCCACGCCCGGGACGGCGAGGCCGAAGGTGCCGAAGAAGGCGGAGGAGGCCGGGGCGGGGGCCGGCGACTCCCGGCGGGGAGAGGGCCCGGGTTGGACGGCGGCGGGTTCTGGGGCCCGGTAGGGCTTCACTTCCTGGGGGCGAGAGGGCTTCACCTCTTGGCCACTGTAGGGTTTCACCTCCTGGGCCCGGAAGGGCTGGATGTCCTGGGCGGTGGCGGGGAGGCCCGCGCCCAGGCAGAGGATCAGCAGGCTGGCAGGCTTGGGCATGGGGACTCCTGAGGGGTGCCGGGCTACTCGCCGCCGCGCTGGCTGGGCGGGATGGCGAAGCCGTCGGCCTTGTACTCGTTGATCTTGTTCCGCACGGTGCGCAGGGCGATGTCCAGCTGGGTCGCGGAGTGGGTGCGGTTGCCCTTGAGGGCGCTGAGGGTGGAGAGCAGCCAGAAGCGCTCCAGCTCCGGCAGACTCAGGCCCAGGGGCAGCACCACGGGCGTGCCGAGGGCCACGCCCACCAGGGGCTTGCGGGGATCAGCCACCACGGTGCCCTGCGGAAGGAGCTCCTCCCCCTGCGGGGCGCCCACAGCGGGCGGGGCCCAGGATCCGGCGGCGCTCTGGAAGGGATCTTCGGGCAGGCCCTCGAAGGCCTCCGGCGGCAGGAGCCAGTGGAGGTCCTGCTGGCTGAGGTGGTGGCCCTGGCTCAGGACCACGCACCGCTGGATGACGTTCTCCAGCTCGCGGAGGTTGCCGGTCCAGGGATGGCGGGCCAGGGCGGCGAAGAAGCTGGGCCCCAGGCTGGGCACCGCGCGGTCGTTCTCCCGGGCGTAGCGCTCGGCGAAGTGGGAGGCGAGCAGCTCCAGGTCGCTCAGTCGCTCGCGCAGGGGGGGCAGGTTCAGGGGGACGACGTTCAGGCGGTAGTAGAGGTCTTCGGCGAAGCGGCCGGCCTTCACGTCGGCCAGGAGGTCGCGGCTCGTGAGGGAGATCAGGCGCACATCCACGGGGATGGCCCGGCTGCCGCCCAGACGCTCCACGGTCCGGTCCTGGAGGACCCGCAGCAGCCGGCCCTGGAGGCCCGGGGGCAGGGCTTCGATGGCCTCCAGCACCAGGGTGCCGCCATTCGCCTGTTCGAAGGCGCCGGACTTCGCGGCGGAGCCGGGGCGGGCGCCCTTCTCCAGGCCGAACAGTTCGGCTTCGAGGAGGTCCTCCGCGAGGGCGGCGCAGTTGAGGGTGATGAATGGGCCGCTGCGGCGGGGGCTGGATCCGTGGATGAGGCGCGCCAGCATCTCCTTGCCGGCCCCGCGCTCGGCCTGGATGAGGATGGTGGCGCGGCTGTCGGCGGCGCGGCGGGCCAGGGCCAGGGTCTCGCCCAGGGCCCGGTCCCCGGTGAGGAGGAGGGGGGCTTCGGCGGGTTCGATGGCGCGGAGGTGGTCCTCGGAGATCAGGGTCTTCTGCATGGCGGCGGTGAGTTCCTCGGGAGTGAAGGGTTGCGGGAGGGTGTCGAAGGCGCCCAGGGCCAGAGCCTCTCCGGCCTCCCCGGGCTCGCCGGGGCCGGCGGTGAAGAGGACGGGCAGGGCGGGATCCACGGCCTTGAGGCGCGCCACGAACTGCGGGCCGCCCATGCCGGACAGGTGGAGGTTCGCCACCACGATGTCGTAGGCGCCCCGGTGGAGGCGGCGCAGGGCCTCCTCGCCGCTCCGGGACAGCTCCACGGGGAAGCCGGCCCGCTTCAGGCCCAGGACGAGGCTGTCCCGCAGCGCGGGATCATCATCCACCACCAGTACCCGAAGGGGAGTCGCCATGGCTGGTCATCCAGACGTGGCCGACCGGCCACGTCCCCGTTATCGGGTGTCGGTGTCCAGACTGGAGTTTTGTGCCGATCTCCGCTTCCGCAGGCGCTGGGGCAGGTCCCCGGCGGCCGGTTCCCCCCGGACGGGGTCGCCGTGGCGGCGGATGAGGAGGTAGAGCTGGCGCCGGCTCACGCCCAGGCGGACCGCGGCCTCGGCCCGGTTGCCGTAGGCCCGGCGCAGGGCCCGGTGCAGGAGGTAGCGCTCCAGGTCATGCAGGTTCGTGGCCAGGTCCTCGGCCTCGAAGTGGGGCGGGCCCGCGGGCTCGGGGCCCGGCACCTGGCCCAGGAGCTTCCAGCGCAGCAGCCGGTTCCGCAGCTCCCGGAGGTTGCCCGGACAGGGAAGAAGCCCCAGGGCCGGGGGCCAGGGGGCCGGGACATCCTCTTCCACCGCCAGGGCCATCACCAGGGCCGGGAGGCAGGCCGGGTCTTCCTCCAGGGCCGGGAGCCGGAGCTCCAGGCAGGCCAGCCCCGGGGGCATCGGGTGCCGGGCGGCCACCACGCCCCCCGGGTGGGCGGCGGCCCAGGCCGCCCCCTCCTCCGCCGTGCCGGCCTCGGTCCAGGCCGTCCCGCGGCGCCGGGCGAACTCCGCGGCGGTGGTCGAGACGCCCGAGCCCGCGGGTCCCTGGACCCACAGCCCTTCCGGCCGGGCCAGGAGGGCCTCCAGGTGGGCGCCCCAGCGGCCGAAGCCGGGCAGGAGGGAGAGGGGGATCACCGCGCCTCCGGGCCTCAGTAGGTCCAGGTGAGGGTGCAGCCCGTGTCTTTGGCGAGGCGCTCCGCCAGGTCGGGGTCGTGCTTCAGGCGCAGGTCGCGGCCGGCCCGCACCCGGGCCACCAGGCCCTCCTTCGAGCGGTACTCGAAGGTCACGGGCAGGTCGCCCCGGTGGTCCTTGAGGATGGCCTCCAGGCGGGGCGGGCACTCGCCCACGGGCAGGCGCACCAGGGCGCCCGTGAAGCCCTGGCCCTGGAAGGACTCCAGCGGCTCCAGCACCGTGGCGAAAACCTTCACCACCGTCTGTTCCTCCTCCTCTTCGGCCTCGCCGTTCCCGTTCCCGTTGGCTTGGATGGTCTCCACCCGCAACTCGCCCGTGATGCGCAGCATGGCCTCGGGCACGGCCAGGTGCCGGTAGCGGTCGAAGGGGCGGAGGGCGTCCTTCCGCTTGGTGACGGGATCCCACTTGCTGGCCATGAGGAGCACTTCCATCTTCCCGGCCAGGTCTTCCACCTGGAGGATGGCCCAGGGTTCGCCCTTCTGGTTGGTCTTGAAGGCCACGGTGCTGACCATGGCGCCCAGGGTGACCTCGCCGCGGTCCCGCAGGCGGCCCGAGGCCACGTCCTCCAGGATCTTGGCCAGGGTGCCGTGGGTGTGTACCTGGACGGCGTCCGCAAACTCCTCCAGCGGGTGGCCGCTGACGAAGAGGCCCAGCACCTCGCGCTCCGCGGCCAGGCGGGTGCGGCGGTCCCAGGGCTCGATGCCCTCGGGCACGCGCCAGTCGTCGCTGAGGCTGGCCAGCTCGGCGTCGTCGAAGAGGCTGGTCATGCCCGTGTCCCCGCCCCCGCGAGAGGCCGCGGACACGGCGTCGGGCAGGCCCTGGAGCAGGGCGGCCCGGTTGGGCTCCAGGCTGTCGAAGGCCCCGGCCTTGATGAGGGACTCCCACACCTTGCGGTTGGCCTTCTGGAGGTCCGTGCTCTTGAGGGCGTGGAAGAGGTCCTTGAATCCTCCTTCAGTTTCACGCGCCTCCAGGATGGCCTGCAGCGCGGCATCTCCCAGCCCTTTCACTGCGGCAAATCCGAAACGGATTTGCCGGTCTCCTGTGGCCGTGAAGTCCAGGGCGGACTGGTTGATGTCCGGGCCCAGCACCTCGATGCCGCGCTCCCGGCAGTTCTGCACGTACTTGGCCACGTCATCCGTGCGGCCGGACTTGGTGGAGAGCAGGCCGGCCATGAACTCCACGGGGTAGTTGGCCTTCAGGTAGGCGGTCTCGTAGGCCACCATGGCGTAGGCCGCGCTGTGGCTCTTGTTGAAGCCGTAGCCCGCGAAGTATTCGATGAGGTCGAAGAGCTCGGCCACCTTGGCCTTGTCGTACTTGCGCTCGGCGCCGCGCTCGATGAACTTGGTCTTCTCCTTCGCCATCTTCTCCTTGTCCTTCTTGCCCATGGCGCGGCGCAGCATGTCGGCCTCGCCCAGGGAGTACCCGGCCACGAGGCTGGCGATCTGCATGACCTGCTCCTGGTAGAGGATCACGCCGTAGGTGGGGGAGAGGATGGGTTCCAGGTCCGGGAACATGTAGGTCACAGGCTCGCGGCCATGGCGGCGCTCGACATAGGTCGTGCCCATGCCCGCGCCCAGCGGGCCCGGGCGGAAGAGGGCGTTGAGCGCGATGAGGTCGTCGAAGCGGTCCGGGCCCAGCTGGCGCAGCAGCTGCTTCATGCCGCCGGACTCGAACTGGAACACGCCGTCGGTGTCCCCGGCGGCGAAGAGTTCGAAGGTCTTCTTGTCGTCGAAGGTGCGGATGCTGGTCATGTCTTTCGGCGCGCCGTGGCGCCGGGTGATGACCTCCTGGGTCTTGGCGATCTGGGTGAGGGTCTCCAGGCCCAGGAAGTCCATCTTCAGCAGGCCCGCGCGCTCGGCCTCGGTCATGGTGTACTGCACCATCACCTTGTTGTCCTTGTCCTTCGAGAGCGGCGCGAACTTGGTGAGTTCGTCGGGCGCGATGATGACGCCCGCCGCGTGCACGCCGGTGTTGCGGGCCAGGCCCTCGAGCTTCGCCGAGATGTCGAGGATGTTCTTCACCTCGGGATCGGTGTCGTACAGCTCGCGCAGCTTGTCGCTCTTCTCCAGCGCCTCACCCACGGTGATGGGCTTGCCGGGCTCCTGGGGCACCAGCTTGGTGAGGTTGTTGGCGAAGGCGAAGTCCTTCTCGAAGACCCGCGCCACGTCCTTGATCACGGCCTTGGTCTTGAGCTGGTTGATGGTGACGATGTTGCTGACCTTGTCCTGGCCGTACTTCTCGGTGACGTAGTCGATGACCTTCTGGCGGCCGTCGCGGCAGAAGTCGATGTCCACGTCGGGCATGGAGATGCGCTCGGGGTTGAGGAAGCGCTCGAAGAGCAGGTCGTACTGCATGGGGTCGATGTCGGTGATCTTCATGGACCAGGCCACGATGCTGCCGGCGGCCGAGCCACGGCCCGGGCCCACGGGCACGCCCATCTCCCGGGCCTTGCGGATGAAGTCCCAGACCAGGAGGAAGTAGCCCGGGAAGCCCATCTTGAGGATCATGTCCAGTTCGAAGGCCAGGCGCTCCCGGTACTTTTCCTCAGGGTGCTTCAGCGTGCCCGCCTGCCAGCGCGGCCGGCACTCGGCCATGCGGGCCTCGAAGGTCTCCTTCGCGACATGGACGAAATAGCCTTCCAGGTCGTAGCCATCCGGCACCGGAAACTGGGGCGTGACGGGCTTCCGCGTGATGGGGAACAGGTCCACCTTGGCGGCGATCTCCAGGGTGCGCTCAAGGTACTCGGGATGGTCGGGGAAGACGGACCGCATCTCCTCGGGCGTCTTCACGAAGAACTGGTCCGTGGAGAAGCGCATGCGCTTCTCCTTGGCCTTGGTGGTCTTGGTGCCGATGCACAGCAGCGTGTCGTGCAGGTCGGCGTCCTCGTGGTTGAGGTAGTGGGCGTCGTTGGTGGCCACGAGGGGGATGCCCAGGCGGGCCGCCAGCTCCTGCTGGAAGGGGATGATCTCCTTCTCCTTGTCGAAGCCCTGGTCCTGGATCTCCAGGTAGAAGTCCTCGCCGAAGAGGTCGCGGAAGTCGCGGGCCACGCGCTCCGCCTGGTCCAGGCGGTTCTGGAGGATGCGGGCCTGCACCTCGCCGCCCAGGCAGGCGGAGAGCGCGATGAGGCCCTCGCTGTGCTCGCGGAGGATGTCCTTGTCGATGCGCGGCTTGTAGTAGAAGCCTTCCGTGAAGCCTGCGGACACCAGCTTCGACAGGTTGGCGAAGCCCGTGGGATTCTTGGCCAGCAGCACCAGGTGGTAGCCCGCATCGCGCGATCCGCTGGGATCCACGCAGTCCTCCAGGCCCTCCTCGCCCGTGAGGTTCTTGGCCTCCAGCTTGCGGTCGAAGCGGGTCTTGGGGGCCACGTAGACTTCGCAGCCCAGGATGGGCTTCACGGCCCAGTTGCCCTCGGCGTCCTTCGTCTTCTCGCAGGCGTCGTAGAGCTTCATCATCCCGAACATGTTCCCGTGGTCGGTCACGGCCACGGCGGGCATGCCGCTGGCCCGGCACTTCTTGATGAGGTCCGGGATGCGTGTCAGGCCGTCGAGCAGGGAATGTTCGGTGTGCAGGTGGAGATGGGCGAAGCTCATGCCCTCATTGTCCGACGGAACCCGCGTTCCTGGGCAAGTGCCGCGGACTCAAGGGCCGGATCCGGGGTGCTCAGTGCCGGGAGAGGAGCTCGCGCAGGGTCTCCCGCAGGCCGGTGGCCTCCAGGTCCACGTCCAGGCGGACGTGGGGGCCGGCGGTGGTGGGGCCGCCCAGCTGCACCCAGCGGGGCCGGCGGCGCAGGAGGTCGTCCTCCCGCCAGACGGCGAGGATGCTGGGTTCGCGGGCCCAGATGAGGACGCTGGGGTAGGGCCCCTCGCGGGGGGGCACCGTGCCCCAGAGCTGGACGTCCGCCCCCCAGCTGCGCAGCCACTCCTGGATCCGGACGCTGGCTGCGGGATCGTCCATGCCCAGGGCCACGGTCCATCCGGCCAGGAAGCCCCGGGGACCGGGCTGGCTGTCGTCCTCGCGCTCGTACCAGCCCAGCCGCTCGGAGTGGCCGAGCAGGCGCGTCCGCAGCCGGTAGGAGCCGCCGTCCAGGGCCACCAGGGGGGCCTCGGGGTTCTCGCGCACGCGGTCCGCCCAGCCTGTCCCGAAGAGCCCCTCCATGAGCGCCGAGGGCCGGTCCGTGCGGAAGGCGTTGCCGGGCACGAGGCTCCGCCAGACCTCCACCTCGGTCTCGGCCCGGTGGATGCGGGTCTCCATGGTCTGGACCACGAGGCGCTGCCAGGAGGTGCCGATGGCCATGGCCAGGATCACGAGGCTGAAGCCCGAGAGGCGGATCTTGATGCCGAAGAGGCTCTGGGCGGCGATCTCCACGACCACGGGCACGGTGAGGAGCAGGAAGGCCAGGAAGAGCCGGCGCCCCATGGGATCGCCGTCCTGGCGGGCCCGCAGGGACCAGTAGATGATGAGGACGCAGCCCACCAGGAACAGGAGGTTGTAGGCGAGGTGGGTCCAGACCTCGGCCTGGCTGGGGTGGACCAGCACGAGGTTGCGGACGTAGTTGGGGATCAGGGCCAGGGCGATCCAGGCCGGGAAGCGCCGGGGGATGTGGCGGGGGAACAGCTCGGTGATGGCCAGGCAGAGGGTGATGAACCCGAAGGCCACGAGGAGGCTCTGGGCCCGGTCCACCAGGTCCGGGTTCCAGGCGGGCTGGGATCCGGCGGCGAGCACGGTGTGCCGCAGGGCCACCAGCAGGCAGGTGAGGGCCATCCAGCCCATCATGCGGTCCCGCCGGGCGAGGGCGTCCATGCCGAAGCTGACGAACAGGGCCAGCAGAGCGCCCGCCTGGAGGGCGTCGAGGAAGGGCCAGTCCAGGAGTTGCATGCGGAGGTCCCCGGGGAGTGGGAGGATGATCCCGTCCAGCCTAATCCAAATCCCCCCGCCCCCCGTAGCCGCGGACATCCTGGAGAAGCCGTGACCACCCCCTGGAGGCCCCGTTGATCGCCTTCGAGAACCTGGAAGTGCGCTACGCCGCCACCGCGGCGCCCGCCCTGAAGGGCCTGACCCTGACCCTGGAGCGCGGCATCGTGGGCCTGCTGGGACCCAACGGCGCCGGCAAGTCCACCCTGCTGAAGGCCCTCCTGGGCCTGCTGCGGCCCTCCGCCGGAGGCGGCTCGGTCCTGGGTGTGGCCCTGGGGGCCCCCGAGTCGGCGAGGCTGCGGTCCCGCATCGGCTACATGCCCGAGTACGACGCCCTCATCGAGGACGCCTCCGCCTATGAGCAGGTGGCCTTCTGGGGCGAGCTGTCGGGCCTGGCGCCGGAGTCCGCCCGGGACCGGGCCCATGAGGTGCTCTACTTCGTGGGTCTGGACGAGGCCCGCTACCGGCCCGTCAGCGGCTACTCGACGGGCATGCGCCAGCGGGTGAAACTGGCCCAGGCCCTGGTGCACAGCCCCGAGCTGGTCTTCCTGGACGAGCCCACCAACGGCCTCGATCCCGACGGCCGGCGCCGCATGCTGGACCTGGTGCTGCGCGTCCACGCGGAACTGGGCACGGGTGTCATCCTGGCCTCCCACCTGCTGGGCGACGTGGAGCGCGTGGCGGACCAGCTGGTGATCCTCGACCAGGGCCAGATCAAGGCCGCGGGCTCCATGGCGGGCCTACGCAGGGCCCTGGCCCGGCGGGTGGAGCTGCGCTTCCTGGATCCGCTCGACGCCGGCCAGGAGGCATCCCTGGCGGAGCTGGGCACGGTGCTGGAGGCCCGCAACGGCCTCTACGACCTGGAGCTGGCGGAGGCCGATCCCACCGCCGCCTTCCGCTGGGCCGAATCCAAGGACGCCACCCTCATCCAGCTCACGCCGCGCCATGACCGTTTGGATGAAGTGCTGCTCCGGGCGCTTCATCCGCAGACGGGAGCCTAGCCCATGCCGATCTACGCCCCCACGCTTCCCCCCGCGCCGGACCTGGGCCACGGCCAGCCGCCGGCCCTGGTGCTGGCCCGTTTCGACCTGGCCCGGCTCTGGCGCCAGAAGATCGGCCGCTTCTTCGGCTTCGCCTTCCTGTTCCTGCTGCTCTGGAAGGTGGCCCGCATCTACGTGGACCACCTGCTCCAGACCAACCAGACCTTCAGGCCCATGCAGGACTTCGCGAAGACCATCCTCACCCAGGGCGCGGACTTCCAGGCGGACCTGCTGAACCCCGCCAGCTACCTGCTCTGGTTCCTGGTGGCCCTGGTGGGCGGCGGCCTGGTTGCGAGGGACACGCTCTACCGCGTGCGGCCCCTCATGTACGCCCACCCCGTGGCACCCCGGGACTACCTGCTCGCCAAGCTGGGCTTCGCCTCGGCGCTGCCCTTCGCCATCCTCCTGCCCTTCGCCCTGCTGCCCTGGCTCATGTCCCTGATCCTGGCCGGGGCCAGCGGCCCGGTGTGGGTGACGGCGCCCCTGCGGCTGCTGCCGGCCATGGCCATCAGCTCGGCCCTCATGGGCACCCTGGCCGCGGGCGCCTCCAGCATGGCCGCCACGCCCCGGGCGGGCATCGGCTGGGTGCTGGGCCTGGTGCTGGGCTCGGCCACCCTGGCCTCCATGATCCAGGGCCTGACGGGGTTCTCGGCCGTCCAGGCCATCAACCCGGTGCTGCTGGCGGAGACCTGGCCGCAGCTCTTCGTGGGGGTGGACCATCCCCTGATGGGCTGGGGCCCGGCGCTGCTCGGCACAGTCTTCCACCTGGGCCTGTGGACCTTCGTGGCCGCGAAGCGGACCATGCCTTCGGAGGCCGTCATCTGATGATCTCCCTCGACCGCGCCTCCCTCCGCTACGGCCCCATCCTGGGCCTGAGCCCCACCACCTTCGAGCTGCCCGAGGGCGGCGGCATCACGGGCTTGCTGGGCCCCAACGGCGCCGGGAAGTCCTCCCTGCTGCAGCTGCTCTCTGGCCTGCTGCCCCCCTCCGGCGGCGAGGTGAGGGTCTTCGGCGGAGCGCCCTTCCGCAATCCCGCCGTGCTCTCGCGTCTGGGCCTGGTGCCCGAGGGGGATCGCCTGCCCGCGGGCCTCCGCGCGGACCGCTGGCTGCGCATGATGGGAGAGCTGTCGGGTTTGTCGGGCCCCGGGCTGAAGGCCGCCGTGGCTCGGGCGCTCGCCACCGTGGGCATGGCCGACCGCGCCCACCTCACCTTCGCCCGCATGTCCAAGGGCATGCGCCAGCGCATCCGCCTGGCCCAGGCCCTGCTGCACGAGCCCCAGCTGCTCATCCTGGACGAGCCCTTCAACGGGCTCGATCCCGAGGCCCGCCTCACGCTCATGGCCCTGCTCCGCGACCTTGCGGCCAGGGGCACGCGGATCCTGGTGTCGAGCCACATCCTGGGCGAGATCGCCCAGCTTACGGACCGCATCCTCCTGCTGTTCCGGGGGCGCCTCTTGGCCGAGGGCTCGGTGACGGAAATCCGCCAGCTCCTGGACCGCCATCCCGTGGAGCTGCGCCTCACGGGCGAGGCCCAGGCGCTGGCCCGCTGGGCCGTGGAGCAACCGGAGCTGGCGGCCCTGCGCATGGAGGACGGGGCCGTGGTGCTCTCCGTGCGATCGCCCCGGGACATCCTGCCCCGCCTCCAGAAGGCCGCGGCCGAGGGGGGCATCCCCCTGCGGGCCCTGGATCCGCTGGACCTCAACCTGGATGCGGTCTTCCAGTATTTGACGAAGGACCACGCCTAATGCTGTCCGGGGGTTCCTCGCTGCGCGACTCCAGGTATCACGACGCTGCGCGTCGTTCCCGCGCGACGCTGTCGCGCGGACCCGTAGCCTCCCCCCGGGCCCCCGCGTTCGGAGCGGGCGGAGCCCGCTCCGAACTTGCACCCCTCTGCGACCGACCGAGGAATTCATGAACGCTGCAAGCCCCTCCCCTCTGGCGACGATCCGGGCCACGGCGCGGGGCTACGCGCCCCGTGTGCTCCAGGGCCGGGGCTGGGTGCTGGCGGCCCTGGTCATGGCGCCGGTGGGCCTCAGTGTCCTCATCTTCACCATCGGCCGGATGCGCGGACTGGATGCGAACCCGGGCGAGGCGCTCCGCATCTTCCACGAGGGCCTGGTGAAGATGATGCTGCCCATCATGGCCCTGGTGGCCGCGCCGGCGGGCATCCGCGAGGACCTGGAGCAGCGCACCCTGCCCCTGCTGCTGGTGCGGCCCGCGCCCGCCTGGGCCCTGCCCCTGGGCAAGGGGCTGCCCTGGTTCGCCTGGGGGGCCGCCTGGCTCATCCTCGGGGCCCTGGGCCTCCAGATGGTCGGGGGCGACCCCGCCCTGCTGCCGGGCCGCATCCTGGCCCTGGTGGGGGCCTGGTGGGGCGAGTTGGCCCTCATGACCCTCGTGGGCCTGCTCTTCAAGCGCGGCACCCTCTGGGGCGCCCTCTACTTCTTCCTCTGGGAGCCGCTGGTGCGGATCTTCCCGCCCTTCCTCCAGCGCCTCACCTTCACCCACCACGTCGAGAGCCTGGCAGGCAGCCGCGCCGCCCAGGTGGGGGCCCACCAGCTGCTGGCCCAGGAGCAGGTGACCACCCACCCCGCCCTAGCCCTCCTCGCCCTCCTCGCCTTCGGCGCACTCTGTTGGGCCCTCGCCGGCTGGAAGCTCCAGCGCACGCCCGTGGGGCTGGCAGGCGCCGAGGCGGAGGGCTGAGCTCCGCCTCCCCTTCCGCCGGCCCCTTCAGGAATGTTCTCAGGGGAGGAGCACCAGCGCGCCTCGCGTCGATCGGGATTCGAGCAGACCATGGGCTCGGGCAGCCTCTCTCAGAGGAACCGTGCCGTGGATGTGGGCCTGGATGAGCCCCTGCGCCTGCGCGGCGAACACCTCCGCGGCAGCGGCGCGGAGGGCCGCGGGGTCGGCGATGTGGTGGAAGATGCTGGGCCGCTGGATGGCCAGGGAGCCGCGCTTCCCCAGGTCGGCGGGATCCACCAGGGGCAGGGGGCCGCTGCTCCGGCCGAAGGAGGCCAGGAGCCCGAAGGGGGCCAGGCTGTCCAGGGAGGCCTCGAAGGTGTCGCGTCCCACCGAATCGAACACGGTGCCCACGCCGCGCCCGCCCGTGATCCGACGCACCTCGGAACGCACCTGGTCATAGGCGGCGCCCCGGGGCACCACCAGGACGGCCTCGGCACCTTCGGCCCGGACCGCCGCGGCCTTCTCCTCGCTGCCCACCACGCCGATGACCCGGCCGCCTTCGCGGGCCAGCCACCGGGTCAGGATGAGCCCCACGCCCCCGGCCGCCGCATGGACCAGGATCCAGGGCTCCGCCCCGGCGCGCCACACCCGCCGGACCAGCATGTGCGCCGTCAGGCCCTTGAAGAGGAGGGCCGCCGCCACTTCGTCCGACAGGTCCGCGGGCAGTGGCACCAGCCGGCTTGCGGGGTGGTTCCGGGCCTCCGAGTAGGCGCCCGGGGGTCCGTCCACGTAGGCGACCCGCTGGCCCACCGCCAGGCCCGTCACGCCGGGCCCCAGGGCTTCCACGACTCCGGCGGCTTCGAAGCCCGGCACCGCGGGCAGGGGCACCGGGTAGGCGCCGCTGCGGTGGTAGACGTCGATGTAGTTCACGCCGATGGCGGTGTGGCGCAGGCGGACCTCCCCGGGTCCCGGATCCGGGACGTCCGCCTCCACCCACTGGAGGACCTCGGGCCCGCCGGGCGCGGTGAACTGGATGCGATGGGTCATGGGACCTCCAATTGTTTGATTGTCGTCAAACAATAGATTGGTATATCTGCCCGATGGTGCCGGTCAAGCAAAATAGTTAGAAAACAATCAAAATATTTGACGGCATGGATCCGAACCCGGGCATCCTGGATCCATGCGGAGCCTCCATCATCCCGGTCGCGAGCAGCTAGACCTTCCCGCGGTGCTCTACGCGCTGAGCGATCCCACGCGCCTCGAGATCGTGCGCAGGCTGGCCGGAGACGGGGAGCTGGCCTGCGGGACCTTCGGCCTGCCTGCCACCAAGGCCACTCTGAGCCACCACTTCAAGGTCCTGCGGGAGGCCGGGATCATCCAGACGCGGGTGGAGGGTGTCCACCGCTACAACAGCCTGCGGAAGCAGGATCTGGACGCGCGCTTCCCGGGCCTGCTGAAGGCGGTCCTCAAGGCCTCCGGTCCCCGTTGAGAGGAGGCTGCGGGCCGACGGGACGGTAGACTGGGCGGATGGCCGAACCCTTCCGCACCACCACGCCCGCGGGCACCGAGATCCTCGTGGAGCCCATCCCCCATGTGCGGAGCTGCTCCGTGGGGTTCTGGGTGCGCCGGGGCTCGCGGCACGAGGGGCCTGCGGAGGAGGGCCTGGCCCACTTCCTGGAGCACACGGTGTTCAAGGGGACGGCCTCCTTCGCCACGCCCGACGAGATGGCCGCGGCCACGGACCGACTGGGCGGGCACGTGGACGCCTTCACGGGCAAGGAGGTGGCCTGCTTCTACGGCAAGGTGCTCTCCGACCAGCTGCCGGACCTGGTGAAGCTGCTGGGCGAGCTGGTGACCTCGCCGCGCTTCGACGCCGAGGAGCTGGCCCGTGAGCGGAGCGTGATCCTGGAGGAGATCGCCCAGAGCGAGGATCAGCCGGACGACTGGGTCAGCGAGCTCTTCTACGGCGGCTTCTGGGAGGGCACGCCCCTGGCCCATCCCATCCTGGGCCGCCGCGATCAGGTGTCGGCCTACGGGCCCGCCGAGGCCCGGGCCTTCTTCGACCACACCTACCGGGCGCCGAACCTCGTGGTGGCCGCCGCCGGCGCCCTGGAGCCGGGCCCCTTCCAGGACCTGCTCAAGCCCATCCTGGACCGCCTGCCGAAGGGCACGGGCCACGCTCCGGACGTCCGCGCCCGCACGCGGCCCTTCCTGTTGAACGTCCCGCGGAAGGACCTGCAGCAGGCCAACCTGGTGATGGGCTTCCCGGCGCCGGGCCACCGCTCGCCGGACCGCTCCGCGGCCAACCTGCTGAGCCATGTGCTGGGGGGCGGCATGGCGTCGCGCCTCTTCCTGGAGCTGCGGGAGCGCCGGGGCCTCTGCTATCAGGTGGGCACCTACCTCAGCCCCTACGCCGACACCGGCGCCCTCCAGATCAGCGCCAGCTGCGCGCCCGCCCAGCTCCGCGAGCTGGTGCAGCGCACCATGGCCGAGTGCGCGCGCGTCCGCAAGGCGGGCGTGGGGGCCGAGGAGCTGGAGCGCGCCAAGCTCCAGGCCCGCACGAGCCTCGTGTTCAGCCAGGAGAGCAGCAGCAGCCGCATGTTCAGCCTGGCCCACCAGGCCATCCACCAGGGCGAGCTGCGCAGCCTCGACCGGCAGATCGCGGAGATCGACGCCGTGACGCAGGAGGACCTCCAGCGCATGGCGCAGGCCCTGCTGGATCCCGCCAGCGTCGGCGTCAGCACCCTCGGCACGCGCCGCGGCTGCGACATCCGGCCCCAGGACCTGGTGGCCTGAGGTCGGATCAGCTCCTGAGGGCCTGCGCCAGCCGGCGCACGGCCTCCTCGAGCTCGCGCTCGTCGAGGGCGGAGAAACCCAGGCGCAGGCTGGGCCGCGGGCGGCCCCGGAAGTCGAAGGCCCGGCCCGTGGTGATGCCCACGCCGGCCCGCTGAGCCCGCGCCGCCCAGGCCTCCGTGTCGATGGCGGGATCCACGCGGAGCCAGAGGCTCATGCCGCCCGCCGGCAGGTCGAAGGCCACGGCCCCGGCCAGGTGCCGGCGCAGGGCCCGGGCCAGCGCCTCGCGGCGAACCTCGTAGATCCGCCGCATCTTGCGTGCGTGGCGCTGGAGCAGGCCGTCCTCCAGCAGCTCCGCCGCGGCCCGCTGCACCACCTGGTCTCCCTGCCCGTCCGCGGTCTCCCGGCGGGCGGCCAGGGCGTCCACCAGGACCCGGGGCCCGGCCACGAAGCCCAGGCGGAGCCCGGGGGCGAGGATCTTGGACAGGGTACCCAGGTAGACCACCACGCCCCCGGGATCGTCGCCGGCCAGGGGCAGCACCGGGCGGCACTCGAAGTGGAACTCGGCGTCGTAGTCGTCCTCCAGGACCGCGAGGCGATGCCGGCGCGCCAGGTCGAGCAACTTCAGGCGCCGGGAGGCGTTCATCGTGACCGTGGTGGGGAACTGGTGGTGGGGCGTCAGGTAGACCGCCCGGAGGGGGCCCTCCTCCAGCCGGCCAGCCAGGGATTCCACCTGCAGGCCCGCCTCGTCCACGGGAACGGGGACCAGCTCCGCGCCCGCCGCCCGCAGCGTGGCCCAGGCGGCGGGGTAGCCGGGATCCTCCACGGCCACGCGGTCGCCGGGCCGGATCAGCGTGCGGGCCACCAGGTCCAGGGCGCCCTGGCTGCCCCCCGCGACCATCAGGCGGTCCTCGGATACGGCCAGCCCCCGCGTCTCGGAGAGGAACCGGGCCAGGGCCGAGCGGAATCTCGCCTCCCCCCGGGCGTCCCCGTAGCCAAGGAGGTTCCGGCTGGCCAGGGCCCGGCGGTAGGCGCGGGCCAGGAGCTCGGTGGGCACGAGCCGCAGGTCCGGCAGGCCGCCCCCGAAGCAGAGCAGGTTGGGTTCCCGGGGGGCCCGCCGGGGACCGGGAGCCGCCAAGTCATAGCCCAGGCGGCCTTCGCCCCCGCCCCGGAGGGGAGGCCTGGCGGCGGCCACCGACTGGGGCAGGTCCAGAGCCACCCGCGTGGTGCGCTGTTCCGCCACCGTCCAGCCCTCGGCCTCCAGCTCCCGGTAGGCGGCCAGCACGGTGTTGCGGTGGACGGTCAGCGTCTGGGCCAGGCTCCGCGAGCCGGGCAGGGGGTCCCCCGGTCGCAGCCGGCCGCGCCGGATGTCGGCCCGGATGGCCTGGGCGATCTGCTGGAAGACCGGCTCGCGCGTGCAGCTCGGCCGAAGGGCGACGGGAAAGGTCCAGGGGCGCATGGTCTAGTTGTAATGACAGAAATGGACCTTTTCAATAGGCCATCTGAGCCGATCCTGGAATCGGCCCATCGGCCACGGAGTCGTCATGCGCGCATCGAAACCCCATCCCGACCTCGCCCCCGCCGCCTACCAGGGACTGCTCCAGATCTACCGCTACACCCGCGCCTGCGGCCTGGAACCGGGGCTCCTCCACCTCGTGGAGCTGCGGGCCTCGCAGCTGAACGGCTGCATCTACTGCATGGACATGCACGCCACCGAAGCCCTCCAGGATGGGGAAGCCCCGCGGCGCCTCCACATCCTCCCGGGCTGGCGGGAGGCGAACCTCTTCACCTCCCGGGAGCGGGCCGCCCTGGCCTGGACCGAAGCCCTCACGGAGCTGACCCGCCACCAGGTGAGCGACGAGCTCTACGAGGCCACGCGGAAGCACTTCTCCGAGCAGGAGCTGGCGGACCTGACCTACGCCATCACCCTCATCAACGCCTGGAACCGCCTGGGTGTGGCCTTCCAGCCGGACCTGCCCCTCGACAAGACGAAGGAGCCCGCATGAGCGCCGCTCTCACCTACCATCTGGATCGCCGCCCGGAGGTGGAGGCCATCCGCGCCCTCTACGCCGCGGCGCCCCTGCGTCGCCCCATCCACGATCCGGAGCGCATCCGCCGCATGTTCGAGGGCTCCAACGTGGTGATCTCCGCCTACGATGGCGACCGCCTCGTGGGCCTGCTCCGGGGCTGGACGGACTTCGTCTGGGATGGCTACGTCTGCGACCTGGCCGTGCATCCGGCCGTCCAGAAAGCAGGCGTGGGGCGCCGGCTGCTGGAGCTGGCCCAGGGCCTGGACGAAGGCATCCAGTGGGTGCTCCAGGCCGCGCCCCTGGCCAAGGACTACTACGCCCACGTGGGCTGGGCGAGGATCGAGAACGGCTGGAAGTTGGACCGCAGCGGCTGGAAGCCGGGCCCCTACGAGGCCTTCCAGGCGGAACACGCGGACCTGGCGGCGAAGGCATGAGCCCGGCCTCCCGCTCCCTGGAGCGCTGGGCCCCGCGCTACGCGCGCCTCGCCCTGGGCGCCGCGTTCCTTTCCGGCATCGCCTCCCGCTTCGGCCTCTGGGGCCCGGGCCGGGGCTACGGCACCTTCGCCAACTTCATGAAGTACACGGCCCAGGTCAACAGCTTCATGCCCGCCCGCAGCATCCCCTTCCTGGCCTGGGCCGCCACGGCGGCGGAGCTGGCGCTGGGGCTCGCCCTCCTGCTGCCGCTCCCCTCCCGCGCGGGCCGGGCGGTGGCCCTGTCCAGCGCCCTCCTCCTGGCGGCCTTCGGCCTGGCCATGGCGATCTCCTTCGGCCCCAAGGAACCCCTCGACTACTCCGTCTTCTCCGCGTCCGCCGCCGCCCTGCTCCTGGCTCGACGTTCTGGCCCCGAGGCTTCATGAACAACCTGACCCTCTACCTCGCCTCCATCCTGATCTGGGGTTCCACCTGGATCGCCATCACCTGGCAGTACGGCCACGTGGCGGCCGAAGTCTCGGTGGCCTACCGCTTCACCCTGGCCGCGGCGCTGCTGGCCGCCTGGTGCCTCCTGCGGGGGCTGAAGCTCCGCTTCACGCTGCGGGAGCATGGCTGGATGGCCCTCCAGGGCACCCTGCTGGTCGGGATCAACTACGTCTGCGTGTACCTGGCCGAGCAGCGCATCCCTTCGGGCCTCATGGCGGTGATTTTCTCCCTGATGGCGGTCCTCAACCTGGTGGGCGCCCGGCTCTTCTTCCGCACGCCGTTGAGCCGCCGGGCTCTGGGCGGCATGGCCCTGGGCGTGGTCGGCGTGGGGCTGGTGTGCCTGCCCGGAACCTCGGGATCGATGCAGGGCGGGTTGGACCGCGCGGGCCTGCTGCTCGGGCTGGTGGGCACCGTGGCCGCCAGCCTCAGCAACCTGGTGGTCCAGCGCAACCTGCGCCAGGGCATCCCGGTCGTGCAGGGCAACACGCTCGGCATGGCCTATGGCGCGGCCTCCGTGGCCCTCTTCTGCTGGGCCACCGGCCGGCCCTTCGCCTTCGATCCCTCCCTGCGCTACCTGGGCTCGCTGGCCTACCTGTCCCTGTTCGGATCGGTCCTGGCCTTCGGCGCCTACTTCACCCTGGTGGGCCGCATCGGGGCCGGCCGGGCCGGCTACGCCATGATCGTCATCCCCGTGGTGGCCCTGGCGCTTTCCACCGCCTTCGAGGGGCTCCAGTGGCGCTGGGAGCTGGCCCTGGGCGCCGCGCTCTGCCTGGGCGGCAATGCCCTGGTGATGCCGGGAAACGGCCCCCGGCCCAGGATGCCCGCCCCGGTGGCCGATAGACTGGAGGCATGACGAACCTTCCGCCCATGCCCTGGGACCGCCCCGCCCCCGAGCGAGAGGGGCGGCCCTCGGCCTGGTCGCTGTTCCCGGAGGACCTCGATGCCCTGGGGTGCCCCGGCAGCGCCCTGGAGACCTTCAAGCGCCTGCACCGGCCCTGGACCTGGAAGGACGGCGCGCCGGACCTGGGCTCGGGCATCCGCCGCTGGCTGGAGGGCGTGGCGGACCTGCGCCTCCCCACGATCGTCGAGCGCCAGCCCTCCGGGGATGGCTCGACCAAGCTGGCCCTGGCGCTGGCGGACGGGAAGCGCATCGAGTCCGTCCACATGCCGCGCAAGGTGCGGAACCCGCGCGTGACCTACTGCATCTCCAGCCAGGTGGGCTGCGCCATGGGCTGCACTTTCTGCGCCACGGGCAGCATGGGCATCCTCCGCAACCTCCAGCCCGGCGAGATCCTGGGCCAGGTGCTGGCCCTCATGGCGGAGCTCGGGCCGGAGCGCGGGCATGAGCTCACGCTCGTGTTCATGGGCATGGGGGAGCCCCTGCACAACCTCGACAACCTGCACCGCGCCATCCGGCTCATGTGCCACCCGGCGGGCCTGGGCCTGGGGAAGAACCGCATCACCGTGAGCACCTCGGGCCTGGTGAGCGGCCTCGAGAAGCTGTCAAAGCTGGAACCGAGGCCCCTGCTGGCCCTCAGCCTCAACGCCACCACGGACGAGGCGCGCAGCCGCACCATGCCCGTGAACCGCGTGTGGAACCTGGCCCGGCTGCGTAAGGCGCTCGACGACTGGGGACCCAAGCGCGGAGAGAAGTTCTGCTTCGAGTATGTGCTCATCGCCGGCGAGAACGACACCGAGGCCGATGCGGAGCGCCTGGCGGACTGGCTGGGCGACCTGCGGAGCGGCCACAACCTGAACCTCATCCCCATGAACGAGCACGCCGCCAGCGCCTTCCGCGAGCCCGGCGAGGACCGCGTGCAGCGGTTCGCCGAGTGGCTCAAGGCCCGCGGCTGCTTCGTCACCGTCCGCCGCAGCCGGGGCCGCGATGTGCAGGGGGCCTGCGGGCAGCTGGTGAAGGAAAATCCAACGCAAAGGCGCAGAGGCGCAAAGGTGGCCGGTGAGTGTAGCGGAGAATGACTTGTCGCATCGGATCATCGAGGCAGCGATCGAGGTGCATCGAACGCTTGGTGGACCCGGGCTCCTGGAGAGTGTGTACGAGGAGGCGCTTTGCTGGGAGTTGGAACAGCGGGGCATGAAAGTGAAGCGTCAACCCCTCTGTCCGATCCGCTACAAGGGGGTCGAGCTCGGATCCCCCTTGAGGATCGATCTGTTGGTGGACGATCTGGTCATTGTGGAATGCAAGGCGGTGGCGGAGATCGCCCCGGTATTCGAGGCGCAACTGTTGACCTACCTTCGTGTGACCGGTTTGCGCCTCGGCCTGCTCCTGAACTTCGGCCAACGCCATCTGAAGGAAGGCATCCGCCGGGTCGTGAACGGCCTCGATTAGCCCTTTGCGTCTTCGCGCCTTTGCGTTGAATCTTTTTGAATGCGCATTCCGGTCCACCAGCTCCCCCACGGCCTCGGCCTCGACCTGCCCGCCGCCGCCACGGCCCATGCGGCGGGCATGGACCTTCGGGCGGCGATTCCCGAAGGCGAGTCCTGGACCCTCGCGCCCGGCCAGCGGCGCCTCGTCCCCACGGGCCTGGTGATGGCCCTCCCGCCGGGCTTCGAGGGGCAGGTGCGGCCCCGGTCGGGGCTGGCCCTGAAGCACGGGCTCACGGTGCTGAACGCGCCCGGCACCATCGACGCCGACTACCGTGGCGAGGTGCAGGTGCTCCTCGTCAACCACGGCGAGGCGCCCTTCGAGCTGCGCCGGGGCGAGCGCATCGCCCAGCTCCTGGTGGCCCCGGTGGAAAGCTGGACCTGGATTCCCGAGCCCAGCGTCGAGGCCCTGGGCGACACGGAGCGCGGTGGCGGAGGCTACGGAAGCACCGGGCGCTGAGGGGCCGCACGCGGCATCAGCCCATCTCCACCCGGTTCCTCCCGTCCTGCTTGGCGCGGTAGAGGGCGGCGTCCGCCCGGGCCAGGATGCTGTCCGGCTCCGCATCCTCAGGGGTGAAGACGGTCACGCCAATGCTCACGGTCAGGGGAATGGGCCCGGCCTCGGTCTGGACCGGGGAGTGCTCCACCTGGGCGCGGAAAAGCTCGGCCACGGTCATGGCGCCGGCCCCGTCCGTGCCCGGGAGGAGGATGCCGAACTCCTCGCCGCCCAGGCGGCCGAAGAGGTCCAGGCGGCGCAGGCGGATCCGGGACAGCTCCGCGAGGTGCCGCAGCGCGAGGTCGCCGACGGCGTGGCCATGGGCATCGTTGACGCGCTTGAAGTGGTCGAGGTCCAGCATCAGGAAGGCGGACGGCTTGCCGAACCGCTTGTGCCGGGCCAGCTCCATGTCCATTTCCTGGAGGAGGCGGCGCCGGTTGGCGACCCCGGTGAGAGGATCCGTGGTGGCCAGGCGCCTCAGCTCCTCCTCCATGGCCTTGCGCTGGGTGATGTCCTCGAAGACCGCCACGACGCCCACGATGCTCCCTTTTTCGTGCATGGGGGTGACGGTGAGCTGGACGGGGAACCTCTCCCCGTTCTTGCGGAGGAAGCCGTCCTCGCACTCCCGCTTGATGCCATCGCCCAGGGTCAGGCTGACGGGGCAGTCCTCCGCCTGGTAGGGGGACCCATCCATGTGGTGGGTGTGGAAGAGCTCATGCTGGCGCGCTCCGAGGATCTCCTCCGGGGCGTACCCCAGCATCCGGGCGGCGGTGGCGTTGATGTAAGTGCATCGCCCCTCCAGGTCCACGCTGTAGATCCCCTGTCCCGCGGAGGCCAGGAGCATCTCGTTCCACTGGGACAGCCGGGCGATCTCGGCCTCCGCCTCCTTGCGCTGGGTGATGTTCTTGGCCGTTCCGGTGACCCGGACGGCCCGTCCGTTCGCGTCGCGCTCCACGGCCATGGCCCTTCCCTGTACCCAGATCCAGCGCCCGTCCTTGTGGCGCATGCGGACCTCGGCTTCCAGGTGGGGGGTCTCGCCCTTGAGGTGGCGGATCAGGGCCCGGCGCGCCGCGGGGATGTCCCGCGGGTTCAGCAGGCCCCGGAGGGTGGAGGTCTGGTCCAGGAGGTCCCCCGGCTGATAGCCGAGCAGCTTGGTCCAGCCCTCTCCGAAGACCAGGGTGCCGCTGGGGACGTGCCAATCGGCGATGGCGAGGTCCGATCCCCGCAGGGCGAGGGCCAGCCGCTCCTCCGCCGCCTCGCGCTCGGTGATGTCCTGGCCCAGGGCCAGGATGCCCGTGATGGCGCCACCGGCGTCTCTCATGGGCTTGTCGTGCCACTCCACCAGGATGCGGCGCCCGTCCCGGGCCAGGATCTCGCTGGTGTTGGCGGTGCTCCTTCCCTCGGCAAGGGCGTTCCGGTAGCGGGCGCGAGCCTCGTCCCGCCCGGCTTCCGGGGGGAAGAGGGCGAACCAGTCCGCGTTCTGGAGTTCCGCCTGGGCGTAGCCCGAGAGCTCCTCCATGAAGCGGTTGATCCTGAGGATCCGCCCTTCGAGGTCGAGGACGATGACGATGGCCTGGGCCGTGTCGATGAGCCCCTCAGCGAAGTCGCGGTCCCGGCGGTGGACTTCCTCCAGGTCCTTCCGCTCTGCCAGGGCCTGTTCGAGCGTCCGGGCGAGCTGCTTCTGCTCGAGGCCCAGCCGGATCGAGGCTCCGAGGGTGCCATGCAGGTGCCTGGCCCCGGCCAGCATGTAGACCAGGAAGATGAGGCAGCCGAAGCCGAAGGCCCAGTGGAGGGACGAGCCGGCCTGGAGCAGGATCGCGGCGGTCATCGGCAGGCCGGCCAGCGCCACGAAGGCCAGCAGGGCCGCGGGGACCGCGGCCAGGAGGGGAAGCGCTCCGGCCACCATGGCTCCCACCACGAGGCCGGTGAACATGCGGGCCCCTTCGCTGCCGTGCCACACGAAGGGGAGGACGCCCGCGCCCCAGGCCGCGGACACCAGGGCCGTCGCCAGCACGTAGCGCCGGCGCCAGACCGTGGAAGCGCCGGCGTCCGGGGCCGCGGCCGTGAACCGGCGGGCCAGCGCGTAGCGGACCGTGGCCGCCACCGCCACCAGGGCCCACCAGGTCAGGGCACCGGCGACCGGGGCCGCCTGGGTCACGTTCACCCAGGCCAGCAGGCCCCCGACGGACAGATGCACGGCCCAGGTGAAGGGGGCGTTCCTGAAGACCAGCGCGGTCATCCGGTGCTGGACTTCCGCTTCGAGGCTCGGAGGGAGCTGGATCGACATGGGAGATCCATGGTGTGGCCGGCCCCGGAGGCGACCCCCGGGTCGGTACTCCCTTGTCGGCCGGGACATGCCGGTCCTGGAGTTCCCGTTCAAACAGGAATAGGATCGGGCTCCCAGCCCGGAGGTCCCATGCGATCCGCCGCCCTCGCCCTCTCCCTCGCCATCCTGCCCGTCTGCGCGGGCCAGCCGCTCAGCTATGCCGATGGCCCGACAAAGCTGGCGGGCTACCTGGCCAGGCCCAAGGCCGCCAAGGGCAAGGCGCCGGGAGTGGTGGTGATCCACCAGTGGATGGGCCTCACGGACCATGAGCGCAAGGTGTCGGACGACCTGACGAAGCTCGGCTATGTGGCGCTCGCCGCCGACATCTACGGCGAGGGCGTGCATCCCGCGAACACGGCGGAGGCCGGCAAGCTGGCGGGCCAGTACAAGGGTGACCGGGCCCTCTACCGGCGCCGCATCGCCGCGGCCCTGGACGCGCTGAAGGCCCAGAAAGGCGTGGACGCCTCGCGCCTGGCGGTCATCGGCTTCTGCTTCGGCGGCACCGGGGCGCTGGAGGCCGCCCGGGCCGGCCTGCCCGTGAAGGGCGTGGTGTCCTTCCACGGCGGCCTGGACGTGCCCAAGGACTTCAAGCCCGGCCCCATCGCCGCCAAGGTGCTGGTCTGCCACGGCGCGGACGATCCCTTCGTGCCCGCCATGGATGTGGCCACCTTCCAGGACGAGATGCGCGCCTCCAAGGCGGACTACGTGTTCGTGGCCTATGCCGGGGCGGTGCATGCCTTCACGCAGAAGGAGGCGGGCTCGGATCCCAGCAAGGGCGCCGCCTACAACGAGGCCGCCCACCGGCGCAGCTGGCAGCACATGAAGGATCTGTTCAAGGAGATCTTCTAGCGTGCAGAGCTGCGCCCCGCTTCGCGGGGCGCAGTAAGGGAAGACAGGGCTAGTTGGAACGGTTCGGATACACCGGTTTGCGGGTGGCGGGGGGCTGCTTCCTGATCGCCGCCTCCACCTCCTGGATGGCCCGGTCCAGCTGGGGGTCCCTGCCCTGGGCCAGCAGGGCGGGGTCGTCCATCACCTCGATGTCGGGCTCCACGCCGTGGCCCTCGACGATCCACTTCCCCTCATTG
Organism: Geothrix fermentans DSM 14018; assembly: GCF_000428885.1. Lineage (GTDB taxonomy): Bacteria > Acidobacteriota > Holophagae > Holophagales > Holophagaceae > Geothrix > Geothrix fermentans. Next base: position 64,520 of record NZ_AUAU01000006.1, read on the forward strand.
GAGTAGATGCCGAAGGTGGGCACGGTCACGCCGCCGCCGTCGATGAGGGCCGGGGAGCCGCTGATGCCGATGAGCCCGCCCCAGGTGCGGCGGCCGATGAGGGGGCCGAGGCCCGCCTGCCGGAAGTAGTGGGGGAAGAGGTCGCCGCCGGAGCCGCTCCAGCCGTTGATGAGCATGGCCATGGCGCCGCTGGGGGCGATCGCGGGCCACTGCCAGTCCTTGCCGTCGCGCACACCCCAGTGGTTCAGCGTCCGGCGGCCCAGCATCTCGATGAAGCGGTCGGGGATCTGGCCGCCGCTGTTGAATCGCTCGTCGATGATCAGGCCGGCCTTGTCCCACTGGCCGCGGAACTGGCGCACCAGGTCGTTCTGCCCGCCGATGCCGGTGTCGGGCACGTAGATGTAGCCGATGCGCCCCCCCGAGACCTTCTCCACATGTTTCCGGTTGGCCTCGATCCAGGCCCAGTAGCGCAGCGGATAGTCATTGGCCACCGTGTCCACCAGCACATCCCGGGCGCCCTCCAGAGAGGGCTTGTCGTTGACGGTGAGGAGCACGGTCTTGCCGGCCAGGCCCTGGAAGGCCGCCCAGGGGTCGGTGCGGACGTCGAGGGGGATGCGGTTCACGGCCAGGAGGTAGTCGCCCTCCTTCACCTTCAGGCCCGGCTGGGCCAGGGGGGCCCGGGTCTGGGCGTCCCAGTCCGCGCCACGGAGGATGGTCTTGATGCGGAAGGCGCCGTTCTCCAGGGCGAAATCCGCGCCCAGGAGGCCGACGCCGAGGCGCGCCGGCATCTCCTGGTCGCCGCCGCCGCGGTAGGCATGGGAGGCGTTCAGCTCGGAGATCAGCTCGCCGATGACGAAGTTCACGTCCTCGCGGGTCACGCAGTCCTGGAGCAGCTTGCCGTAGCGGACCTTCTGGGCCTTCCAGTCCACCCCGTGCATGCCCGGGTCGTAGAACATGTCCCGCTCCAGGCGCCAGGCGTCGTTGAAGAGCTGCTGCCACTCGGCGCGGGGATCGAGGGTCATCATCAGCTCGCCCGTGGGCAGCTTCTTCTCGAACTTCTGGTCGGGCTTGAGGTCGATGAGGGCGTAGTCCAGCTTCCGGTTCACCAGCACCTTCTTGCCATCGCCGCTGAGGAGGGCGCCATCGAGGTCCGCCAGCACGGCCTTCTCCTCCCGCTCCTCCAGGTCGTAGGTGTAGAGGGTGCCCGTGGTGCCCTCGGCCATGGGATTGATCTGGGCGGCGCGCCGGTAGACCAGCTTGCCCTTGGTGGCGGCCAGGTCCGCGTAGTAGCCCGCCGCGGGCGGCAGGAGCACCATGCGGCCCTCCAGGCCCTCCAGGTCGATCTCCACGGGCTTGGGAGCCTCCTTCTTCCCCTCCTCCTTCTTGTCCCCGTCCTTCCCGTTCGTTTTGTCGGCACCCTCCTTCTTCTCGTCCTTCGCGGCATCCGCGTCATTGCGGGGAGCCATGGGAGAGGGCACGTCCCTGCGGAGCGGCAGGGCCGCCACCCGGGTGGTGGCAGCGTAGACCCAGGTGCCGTCCAGGTCGCTGTAGGTGGGGCTGAACTGCTGGCCCGTGGTGAGGAAGAGATACCGCCCCTCGGGATCGAAGGCCGGATCACCGGCGTTGTAGTAGGGCGAGGTCACCTCGCGGCGCTGGCCCGTCTTCGTGTCGTAGAGGGCGATCACGCTGTTGCGGTTGGCCGTGTCGCGGGGGTAGGCGATCCAGCGGCTGTCCGGCGACCAACTGGCGCGGAAGTCCTGGAGGGGGCCATCGGACATGAAGAAGCCCTGGTCGATGGCCTGCGTCTTTCCGGTGGCCAGGTCGCAGAGGTGGATGCGCATGGCCTGGTCCGCGAAGACCACCCGCGTCCCGTCGGGCGACCAGCTGATGCGGTAGCGGAAGCCCGGGCCCAGGTGCGTGACCTGGCGCTCCACTCCCGATCCGTCCGCCGGCCGCACACAGAGCTCATACTCGCCGCTGCGGTCGCTGAAGTAGGCCACCTGCTTCCCGTCCGGCGAGAGGGCCGGATAGCGCTCCGCCGCGCCGGGCGTGCGGGTGAGGTCGATCACGTAGCCCTTCTCCGCGGGCACGGAGAAGACCTCGCCCCGGGCCTCGAAGAGCGCGCGCTTGCCCTGGGCGGACAGGGTGGGATGCCTCAGCAGCTTGCTGGCGTTCTCCTCCCTCGGCCGCAGGGTGGCCCGGTCCGTGACCACCTCCACCTTCACCTCCACGAGCTTCTCCGAAGGCAGCTCGATGCGGTGGAGGCGTCCCCCGGCCTCCAGGACGATGTCCGAGGGGCCGATGGCGGGGAAGTGGATGTCGTAGTCCTTGAAGAAGGTGATCTGCCTGAAGGCCTTCGTGGCCAAGTCGTAGGACCAGATGTTGCTTCGCTTCGCACCGTCACGGTCCGAGAGGAAGTAGAGTTTCCCGCCGTGCCACATGGGCTGGGAGTCGTTGGAGCCGCCTTCGCTGGGCAGGCGGGTGGCGGTCTTCTTCTCCAGGTCGTAGAACCAGATCTCCGAGGCCATGCCGCCGCGGTAGCGCTTCCAGGTGCGGAAGTCCGTGCTGATGGGCTGGTAGGCCAGGATCTTCCCGTCCGGCGACAGGGCGCCGAACTCGGCGTAGGGCAGGGGCAGGGCCTTGGGCAGGCCGCCGCCCTTGGGCACGGTGAAGAGCTTGTTGAAGCGGTCCTTGCCGGACTCCATGCCCGAGGCGAACAGGATCGACTTGCCATCGGGGGCCCAGTCCACCATGCGATCGGGCATGGGGTGGTGGGTGATCCGGGCGGGGACGCCGCCGCCCACGGGCAGGGTGTAGACATCCAGGTTCCCGTCGTAGTTGCCGCTGAAGGCCACCTCCCGGCCGTCCGGCGAGAAGCGGGCGAAGGTCTCCTCGCCCTTGGGCGTGGACAGGCGCTGGGCGGTGCCGCCGGCCTTGGGGACGATCCACAGGTCGTTGGCGTAGGTGAAGACGATCTGTGTCGCCGACACATCCGGATAGCGCATCAGGCGGGCGTCAATCTGCGCCGAGGCGCCGACGGAAGCCGCCACGACGAGGGCGGTGGCGAAGAAGGGCAACAGGCGCATACGGCTCTCCGGGTTCCTGAGGGGTCCGCCAAGCATACGGAGGTCCGGCCGCGCGGGTTGAGTGCCCGCGGATGCTTGCATCTGACAACCCGAGGTGTGGTTCGGGGAGGATCAGCCCGTCCGCCGGGCCCAGCGCAGCTTCGCGCTGGTGGAGCGGGGGTTCGAGCGCCGCTCCTCCGCCGAGGCCCGGAGGGGCTCGGCGGCCACCTCGGTATAGGAGCCTTCCCTCAGTCCCTCCTGGAAGGCCTTCTTCACGCGGCGGTCCTCGCCGGAGTGGAAGGTGAGGATGGCCACCCGGCCGCCGGGCGCCAGGGCGGCGGGCAGCTGGGTCAGGAAGTGGTCCAGCACGCCGAACTCGTCGTTCACGGCGATGCGCAGGGCCTGGAAGGTGCGCTGCATGGCCCGCTTCACGTCATCGTCCTCCAGGCCCTCGGCCAGCAGGGCCGAGCGGATGCACTCCGCGAGGCCGCGGGTGGTGCGGACCTCCCGGTCTGCCACTTCCCGGGCGATGGCCTCCGCATGGGGCTCGTCGGCGTTCGCCATCAGCAGCTCCGCCAGGGCGGGCGCGTCCAGCCGCGCCAGCAGGTCCGCGGCGGGCTGGCCCTTCTGGGGATTCAGGCGCAGGTCCAGGGGACCCTCGGCCTTCCAGGTGAAGCCCCGGGCCGGGTTGTCGATCTGCATGGAGGACACGCCCAGGTCCGCCAGGATGAGGTCGAAGGGGCCCAGCTCCGCCGCGACCTTGGCGAGGCTGGCGAAGTTGGTGCGCCGGACCACCAGCGCCTCCTCGTCGAAGCCCAGGGCCCGCAGGCGCGCCTCCGTGCGGGGCAGCTCCAGGGGATCCACGTCCAGCCCCACCAGGCGTCCGCCGGGCCGCAGGCGCGTGAGGATCTCCCGGGCGTGGCCCCCGTAGCCCAGGGTGGCGTCCAGGGCCCGCTCGCCGGGCTTCGGCGCCAGGGCCTCGAGGATCTCATCGACCATGATGGAGCGGTGCGTCCCCGCGGGCGTGTGGCCCCGGGCCGCCACCTTGGCCTGCTCCTCCGCGTAGCGCTCCGGCGCCAGCTCCTTGTATTTCTCGTCGAAGCGCCGGGGGTGGGTGCCCTTGTAGCGGGGGCGGCGCGGGGGCCGGGGGTTCGGGTCGGTCATACGGCCATGGTAGCCGTCAGCGGGCCCGGACCTCCTTCAGGGCCAGGGCCATGCGCCGGCAGGCCTCGTTCTGCTCCTCCACCGTGTGCGCCGCGAAGCCCAGGCTCAGGTGCGGAAGGGGATGCCGGTGGAGGTCGTACAGGCTGCCCGGGTAGACCACCACGCCATGGGCGAGGCAGCGTTCCGTCCAGGCCTCCAGCGGAATGTCCCCGGCCACCGAGAGCCAGAGGGAGAGGCCTTCCCGGGGGTTCTTCACGGAGACGGCCGGGTGGAGGTGGAGCAGCAGCCGGTCCACCATGGTCTCCCGCCGCTCGTCCGTGAGCTTCCGCACGCGGCGCAGGTGGCGCAGGATCTCGCCGTCGCGCAGCGTCTCCTCGATGGTGGCCTCCTGCACGAGGTTGCCGGGCCAGTCCACCAGCTGCCGCTGCTGGGCCAGGAGCTTGATGAGGCCCGCCTCGCCGGCCAGGAAGCCCACCTGCAGCCCCGGCGCCAGGATCTGCTCGAAGCTGCTGAAGTAGAGCACGCGGCCATGGGGATCCTCGCTGGCCAGGGGCAGGTGCGGGTTGCGCTCGCGGTGGAAGCCCAGGGCGGGGTCGCCCTCCAGGATGCGGAAGCCGTGGGCCTCGGAGAGCTGGAGCAGCCGCTGGCGCCGGGCCGGGTCCAGGTTCACCTGGGTGGGCTGCTGGGGCGCCGCGGTGAGGTAGAGGAGGCGGACGGGCTCCCGGCGCAGGAGCAGCTCGAAGGCCTCCACGTCCAGGCCGCGGGCGTCCACGGGGACGGCGAAGAGCCGGGCCCCGGCGGCGCGGAAGGCCTCGGCCACGCGGAACTGTCCGGGGTTCTCCATGGCCACCGCGTCCCCCGGCGCGAAGAGCACCCGGGACACGAGGTTGAGGGTGCTCATCAGCCCCCGGGTGAGCAGGAGGTTGCCCGCCTCCACGGAGAGGCCGCGGAGATCGCGCAGCATCTTGCTGAGGGAGTTCCGGAGATCCAGCAGCCCCCGCGGATCCCACCCGGGCTGGAGCAGGCGCTCGGGGTGCAGCCGCAGCACCCGGCCGTAGGCCCGGTGGATGGCGTCCGTGGGCGTGAGCCGCAGGTCCGTCGTGTCCGGGAGGAGCTGGAAGGACTCCGGCGCCGGGAGGCCAGGCTGGAAGAAGGGCCCGGTGCGCGGCGTGGCCCGCTTCCAGGAGGCGGAGTCCTGGGCCGAGATCCCCTCCGGGACCTCCAGGGCCATGGGCCGCTTCCTGGCGATGAAGGTGCCACGGTCCGGAGAGGCCTCGATCCAGCCCTCGGCCTCGAGCTCCCGGTAGGCGGTCAGGGCGGTGGTGCGGTTCACGCCCAGAAGCTCGGCCATGGCCCGGGTTCCGGGCAGGGCGTCGCCGGGCCTGAAGCGCCCGTGGCGGATGCCCTCCTCGATGGCCTTCACCAGCTGGAGGTACAGGGGCTCCGGATCGGACCGGTCCAGCGCGATGGCGAGATCCCAGGTGCCCACAGGGCCTCCATGCCTCGGGCCAGGATCCGGTTGCGGCGGGGCCCCGTCAAGGCGGCCGGGGACCCCACGATCCAGGATGGCGCCCGGGTGATCCAGGGCCAGATCCGGTTTCAGGATGGGGACCCCTCCGGTGGCCGCGGCCGCTTGCCCCGCCCGGGCAGTGGGCTACCATCCACGGAAGCCCGCGGGCCCGGAGACCGATGCCGATCCGTCGCTGGACACTCCCCCTGGTCGCCGTCCTTGCCCACGGCCAGGAGACCGCGCCGCTCCCGCCGCAGGCCGGCGGATCCTGGCGGCCGGCCTGGGAGCTGACCCTCCGGGGGGACCGGCTTTCGGATGCCGGCTACGATCCGGAGTCCTTCCGCCGGGTGGATCTCCAGCTCCGGCTGCGCTGGGCCTGGGAGTCCGGGAACCTGCGCCTGGAGGCCGGGACACGGTCGGCCCTGGGCTCGGACGGGAACCGGCTCAACGCCGACCGCTGGGACCAGCAGCCCTCCAACGGGAACCAGGTGGATGTGGCCAAGGCCACCTGGACGGAGCTGTCCGAGCGCGCCTTCGGCTCTCTGACCCTGGGCTTCCAGGAGAGCGGGCTCCTGGCCCCCCAGGCCCTGTGGGACCGGAACCTCCGCTTCCTGGGCGCCGGCGGGCGCTTCGGGCTGCGCAGCCCCGGCGGCCTGGTCCAGGAGGCGGGCTTCCGGGTGGCCGCGGGCCGGGTCCGGGACGTGCTGGGGGGCCGCGTGAACCTCCTGGCGGGACAGCTGGTGCTCAAGCTGGACACGGGGCCCTGGTCCTGGACCGCCCATGCGGATCGCTGGGGCCTGGCCTGGGACGCGGGTGACGAGCGGCTCCGGGCCCTGCCCGGGCACGATCCGGCGCAGCGCCAGCGCATGACGGTGGAGGCCGCGGGAGTCTCGGCCACCTGGCATGCGGCCCTCCCGCTGGAGGCAGGCTGGTCCGGCTCCAGGAACCGCGAGACCGGCGAAACCGCCGAGGAGGCGCAGCTCGCCCTGGGCAGCCGCCAGCGGCTCTACTGGCCCCAGCTGGCCCTCTCCTGGCAGCGCCTGTCCTCCACGGGCACGCTCTATCCCGTGAACGGGGACGAGTGGTGGCACTACCGCCGCGCACGCGGCCCGCGCGTGGACCTGGCCCTGCCCCTGCCGGACCGCTGGCTCGTCGCCGTCGTGTACCTGCGGCAGCGCTACGACGGGGCGGACGAATCCATCGCCCGGACCCTGCTGGTCCTCTCGAAGCGGTTCTGATACCCAATCACCATCAAGAATGAAGATTCACCACGGAGGCACAGAACCCACGGAGGCGGCACGGAGCCCTCCGTGCAACTCCGTGATGGGCAGGCCAGAGGCCGCTTCCGGCTCCGCCGGAAGCCACAGGAGGCGCCGGGCCCGGACCCGCCTGGAGCGTTCCGGACCCGGCGCCTCCTGTGTGCCCATGCTCCGTTCCTCCGTGGTGGATCTTTTACGATTGATTGCAATTTGGTATGAGCCCAGATCAGTACGCCCGCTCGTCCTGGGGCGGGGCGTAGTCGCGGCCGAACTTGTTCTTGTGCGGCTCCAGGGCCGGCAGGGACAGGTCCAGGTCCCAGGCGCCGCGGGTGACGCCCTCGCCGATCCGCACCGTCCAGGTCCGCTCGCTGGCCTCGGGATGCCAGAGGCGCAGCCGGTAGGCGCCCGGTGGCACCTGGTCGAAGGCCAGACCGGTCCGCCCGTCCAGCACCTGGGCGAAGGGCGTCGTCACCACCCAGAGGAAGGCGTTCATCTGGTGGTGCACGTTGCAGTAGAGCTTCACGAGGCCGGGCCGCGCCACCTTCACCCTGGGCGCGTCCCCCGGCTGGTACTGGCCCGTGTCGAAGCGGTTGCCCTCGGTGACGCTGAACACGTTGTGGAGGATGTGGTCGAGGTTGGGGAAGGCCACCTCCGTCCCCGGCGTGGCGAGGGAGACCCGCGGATGGAACTGCTTCCCCACGGTCCTGATGGACACGGGCCGGGAGGGCCCCGGGGCCGGCAGGGGGACGTCGAGGGGCTCCAGGATGGCCACGCAGTCCTGGAGCGAGGGCCGGACCTTGCCGCCCTTCTCGTGCAGGCGCACGGGGCCCTGGAGGCCGCCCGCGAGAAGGGGAACGGCCAGCACCAGGATCGGCAGGCCGTTCGCGAGGACTCGTCTCATGCGTGGCATCCCGGGTAGATTCGAGCCAGTATAGCCACCACCCAAGGGAGGCCGATGCCGCAGGGCATGAGCTGGTACCGAACGCTGGCCTGGACCTTCTTCCTCCGGCAGGCCGCGGCCATCGCCGCCCTCCTGGCCTTCATCCTCTGGGTGGCCTACAGCGAGGCGGATCGCGGCGCGCGGGCCACGGCCAGCGCCAGCCTCTCCGCCGGGCGGTATGTGGTGGAGCGCGCCTTCGAGCAGCAGGGGCGCTCCCTGGACGCGGGGCTGGAGGTCTTCACGGAATACTCGGGCAACCTGGCACTGGTGGAGCACGCGCTGGAGGCAGGGGCCTCCACCAGCCTCGCGGACACCCTGTCGGAGAACCTGCCGCGCCTGGGCGCGGACCTGGCCCTGGTGGTGAAGCCGGACGGCAGCCTGCTGGCGGCCACCGGCGGCGGCGGACGCCTCTCCTTCCCCGACGCCGGCATCCTCCAGATGGCCCTGGCGCCCGAGGAGGCCGAGGTGGCGGGCCACCGCGGGCCCTTCTACCGGGGCTTCCTCCGGGTGGACTGGGGGGACCGGCCGGGGATCTACCACGCCGTGGCCCGGCCGCTGAAGTCCCCGGGCGGCCGGCCCCTGGGGGCCATGCTGGTGGGCGTGCGGGTGGACGACCGCGCCGCCCTGGACCTCCGGCGCGTGGCCATCGCCGGGCCCCAGCGCGGCGACCCCTCCGCCCACCTGGCCCTGCTCAGCCGCTTCCAGACCCTGGGGGCCACCCTCCCGGGGCGCGGGGAGCTGGACCGGCTGCTGGCCCGGGACCCGGCCCTCCTGGCCGCGCGGGGGCCGGTGCTGGACGGCCAGGGCTCCGGCGTCCTCTCCTTCCGCGTGGACGGGCGGCCCTACCTGGGGATGGTCTCCCCCATCCGGGGCGTGAACGCCCTCGATCTGGAGTTGGCGGACGTCCTGCTGCTGCCCGTGGATCCGCTCATGGCCCCCTTCCGCAACCTCCAGCGGGCCATCCTCATTGCCGGCGCGGCGGGGCTTCTGGCGGCCCTGGCCCTCAGCCTCCGCTCGGCCCGGAAGGTCACGGCGCCCCTCAAGGCGCTGGCCACGGCCACGGAGGCCCTGGCGGCGGGAGAGCACCCCGGGCCCCTGGCCCTCGTGCCCACCGAGGACGAGGTGGGCGTGCTGACCCGCACCTTCAAGTCCATGGTGGCGGAGCTGCAGGCCAAGGACGAGCTGCTGGCCCTGCTGGGCTCCGCCCGGCGCAGGCCCGCGGTCCCGGCTCCCGTGCGTGCCGTCCCAGCGCGGGAGGATGAGGCCACGCAGCGCCTCCGGCCCGGGGGCCCGGCCCCGGAGGAGCCCCTGCCGGCCCCGCTCCAGGCGGGCGCCACCTTCGCCGGGCGGTACCGGGTGGAGCGGATGCTGGGCCGGGGCGGCATGGGCGTGGTCCTCCAGGTGCGGGACCTCCAGCTGGAGGAGGACGTGGCCCTCAAGGTCGTGCGCGCCGGGCTGGCCTCGCAGCCGGCCTACCTGGAGCGGCTCAAGCAGGAGATCCGCCTGGCCCGCCGGATCACCCACCGCTACGTGCTCCGCATCCACGACTTCGGCGAGAGCGACGGCATCCCCTACGTGACCATGGAGTACCTGCGGGGCACCACCCTCCGGGAGCTGCTGGAGGGGCGCGGGCGCCTGCCCCTGCCGCTGGCGCTGCGCATCGCCCGCCAGGTGGCGGAGGGCCTGGAGGCCGCCCACCAGGTGGGCGTGGTCCACCGGGACATCAAGCCGGCGAACGTGCTCTTCGACACCCGGGGCGATGCCAAGATCATGGACTTCGGCCTGGCCGCCCCGGCCGCCGGAGCCGCTCCCGGGGATGAGGGGCAGGTCCACGGGTCGCCGCGCTACGTGTCGCCGGAGCAGATCCGCGGTGGCCGGGTGGACGCCCGGACGGACCTGTACTCGCTGGGGGTCATGCTCTTCGAGCTGTGCGCCGGGAGCCCGCCCTTCGACAGCCCCCGCATCGAGGACCTCCTGTCCCTGCACCTGGAAGCGCGGCCGCCGGCCCTGGCGGAGGCCGCGCCGGACCTGCCGCCGGACCTGGGCCTCCTGGTGGCCCGGCTCATGGAGAAGCGGCCCGAGGACCGCCCCCAGTCCGCCGCCGAGGTGGTGGAGATCCTGAAGGCGCTGGCCTCCGAAGGCGGGGGCACGTCGCGCCTGTGAGCGCCCACGAGCGTTCCATAAGCAAGCCTGCTTATCGGCCAGGCTCAGCCTGAAATACCTGGAACCGCAGAGAACGCAGAGGGCACAGAGGTGTCCAGGCCAGGACATCCGGGCCTCTGGCCCCGGGCCGCGCATGGCGCCGCCCGAGAAAGGATGTCCGCGGTGGATCGAGTCCCCTTTGCGATCTCTGTGCGCCCGAAGGGCGTCTCTGTGTTCTCTGCGTTCCCCTTCTTTGGCTGAGGTTCACCGGTAAGCAAGACCTTGTTCACCACCAAGACCACCAAGAACGGCAAAAGCGCCTGGTCTTGGCTTTTCTTGGTGCCTTGGTGTCTTGGTGGTGTTCCTGATGTTTTGAATGCGGAGTCGTGTGAATACCGCCTAGGCGGAGGGCAGTCCGTCCAAGAATTCCGCCAGGGCCGCGAGCACTCGCGCCTCCTGGTCCTTGAAGGGGACGTGCCCGCAGCGGGGCAGCTTGAGCAGCCGCGCGCCGGGCACCCGTTCCGCGATGACCTCGACCTGCCGCAGGGTGGCGTACTCGTCGTCCTCTCCCTGGACCGCCAGGACTGGACAGCGGATGTCGCGCAGGCAGGCCTCGATGTTCCAGTCCCGGAAGGCCGGCGACAGCCAAGTGTCGTTCCATTCGCGGAACACCCGGGGCGCGTCCGGGTGGTAGCGGGCCAGCTTCCGGGGCCAGTCCGTGGCGGCCCAGGCCTCCCGGGCCGCGCGCAACCCCGCCAGCGTCTCCTCCTCGATGAACTCGTGGGGCGCCATGACCGCGAGGCCGAGCGGAGCCTCCGGGAAGGCCGCGGCGAAGAGCAGGGCGATGCTGCCGCCGTCGCTGTGCCCGATGAGCACGGGCCGCGCGATGCCCAGAGCGGCGAGGAAGGCCGGCAGGGCCCTTTCCGCCTCGCGGTGCATGTAGCGGGGCGTGCGCGGCTCCGGATGGGGGTCGGAGGCCCCATAGCCCGCGCGGGAGCCCGCCACCACCCGGCAGCCCGTGGCCGCGGCCAGGTGCTGGGGGAAGCTCCGCCACATGGCGGCGCAGCCCAGGCCCTCGTGGAGCAGGACCAGGGCGGGCCGTCCCTCCGCGGCGGCGGGGATGTCGAGATACTCGATCCGGAAACCATCCACGGTGGTGTGCTTCATGGAGCTAGCCTAGCGCTACCCTGGCGCTACCCTTCCAGCATGGCCGCCTCCGCCTTCACCTACCGCCCCATCGGAGTCCTGCGCTCGCCCTACGCGAAGCGCATCGACGCGCCGCACCAGCCCACGGTGGTGGCGGGCACGGAGACCGGAGCGCCCGCGGAGGCCACGCTGGAGCTCGATGCCTCCCTCCCGGAGACCGTGCTTCGGGACCTGGAGGGCTTCGAGCGCGTGTGGCTCATCTTCGCCTTCCACCTCAGCGAGGGCTGGGCGCCCCTGGTGCAGCCGCCGCGGGGGCCCCGGGCCAAGCGGGGCGTGCTGGCCACCCGCTCGCCCCACCGGCCCAACGGCCTCGGCCTCTCCTGCGTGGAGCTGGTGGCCGTGGAGGGCCGAACCCTCCGCCTGCGGGGCGTGGACCTGCTGGACGGCACGCCCGTCCTGGACCTGAAGCCCTACGTGCCCTATGCCGACGCCTTTCCAGAAGCCCGGGCCGGGTGGATCGATGGGGTGGACGAGGCCACGGGCCGCCACTCGGCGCCGGGCCCCCGGAAACCCCGGCGCGCTTGACGTTACGGGGACCCGCGGCCATCCTGCGGGCACCCCAACCCCTACCCAAGGAGCCATCCCATGGTCCCGCTCTCCCAGCTCTGGCTACCCATCGTGCTGTCCGCCGTGATCGTCTTCGTGGCCAGCAGCCTCATCCACATGGTCCTGAAGTGGCACAACTCGGACTTCCGCGCCCTGTCCAACGAGGACGAGGTCCGCGCCGCCATCCGCAAGGGCTCGCCCGCGCCGGGCCAGTACGTGATGCCCCGTTGCAACGACATGAAGGAGATGGGAACGCCCGAAGTCCAGGCGAAGTACCAGGAGGGCCCCGTGGGCTTCCTCGTGCTGAGCCCCAACGGCTCCCCGAACATGGGCAAGGCCCTGGGCCTGTGGTTCCTCTACGCCGCGGCCGTGGCCTTCATGGCCGCCTACGTGGCCGGCCACACGCTGGGCGCGGGCGCCCACTACCTGAAGGTGTTCCGCATCGTGGGCACCGTCTCCTTCCTGACCTATGTGGGCGGCAGCGTGCAGATGGGCATCTGGATGGGCAAGCCCTGGGGCAGCGTGCTCAAGGACCTGCTGGACGGCCTCATCTACGGCCTGCTGAGCGCCGGCGTCTTCGGCTGGCTGTGGCCGAGGATCTGACGCCGTGGAACCCAAGTCCGACCGCTACGGCCGTATCGCCTATCGCAGCCTCATCGACTGGCCCCAGCGCCTGAAGCGCGAGGCGCCGCTCCTCCAGCGCGTACTGGAGGGGGCGCCTTCGCGGCGGGTGCTGGACCTGGGCTGCGGCACCGGCGAGCACGCCCGCCTGCTGGCCAGCCTGGGTTTCGAGCCCACGGGCGTGGACGCCTCGCCCGCCCAGCTCGCGGCGGCCCGGGAGGCGGATCCCTCGGGCCGCTACGTGCAGGGCAGCCTCACGGGGCTGGCGGAGCTGGTCGAACCAGGGCAGGGCGGGGCCCTCTGCGTGGGCAACACGCTGCCCCACCTCACGGAGGAGGCGGACCTCCGCCGCTGCTTCGAGGGCCTGGCCTCGCGCCTGCTGCCGGGCGGCGTCTTCCTGCTCCAGACCCTGAACTACGACCGCATCCTGGACCGCCATGAGCGCGCCCTGCCCGCAGTGGTCCTGCCGGGGGAGGACGGCGATGAGACGGTTTTCCTGCGCCTGATGACCGCCCGCGAGGGCGGACGCCTCACCTTCACGCCCGTGCGTCTGCGCTGGCATGCGGGGGCCACGCCACCGGTGGAGGTGGTCTCCGCCGAGGAGGTCCAGCTGCGGGCCTGGCGCCGGACCGAGGTCGAAGCCCTGCTCGCCGCCGCGGGCTTCGAGGTGCGCGAGGCCCTCGGCACCATGACCGGCGAGGCCTGGAGCCCCACCTCGTCGGACCTGGTGATGGTCGCGGTGAAGCGCGGCTGAAGGCCTCCACGAAGGACACGAAGGAAACGCAAAAGACCGCGAAACCAGAAACTGGCGTTCCGGCCCGGAAGTCCCAGGTTGGGGCGCCCCGAGCTGCCTTCGTGGCCTTGATCTTCACCTTCGTGGTGGGCTTTTCAGAAGTAGGCGGGCCACTGGATCGGGCATCAGCTCCCGGGGATCACATGGAAGAGCACCCCGAAGACGTGGCAGGCGCTGCCGGCCACCACGAAGAGGTGCCAGAGGGCGTGGTGGTAGGGCAGCTTCTTGAGGCTGTAGATGGCGGCGCCCACGCTGTAGAAGACGCCGCCGCCGAAGAGCCAGCGCAGGCCTGCGGGTGAGAGCGCGCGGACCAGGGGCTCCGCGGCGATGACGATGATCCAGCCCATGAGCAGGTAGATGCCCGTGGAGATCCAGCCCATGCGCTTCACGAAGGCGGGATCCACGGCGGGCCCTGCGGGGGCGTGCAGGTGGTCGATGGGGGCCGGGCGCAGGGCGGCCTTGGCGATGCGCCCGTAGAACACGCCCTTGAAGGTGATGCCCAGGACCGCCAGGCCCCAGACCAGGCCGAAGACGGTCCAGCCCCAGCCCGGGCTGACGCGGCCCAGGGCCGAGAGGCAGAAGGGCGTGTAGGTGCCCGCGATGAGCAGGAAGATGGCCGAGTGGTCGAAGACCTTGAAGACCAGCTTCACCCGGGGGCCCCGGAAGGCGTGGTACAGCGTGGACATGATGTAGAGCAGGATCAGGGTGGAGCCGAAGATGGCCGCGCCCACCACGTCCCGGGCCGTGCCGTGGAGGGCCGCCTCCACCACCATGAGCACGAGGCCCGCGATGGCCAGGGCCGCGCCCAGCCCGTGGGTGAGGCTGTTGGCCAGCTCCTCGCGGGGGGTCTGCGGCGTCGAACCGGGGATGACGGCGCTTCGGGACATGCCCCAAGGATGACAGACTCAAGGACACAGGCACCCAAGAGGCTCTCCATGCACCTTCGTTTCTTCCTCTCTCTCTGCCTTTCCCTCAGCCTCCTGGCCCAGGGTAAAGGGGTGGTGGTGAGCCAGGAGCGCCTGGCCTCCGAGGCGGGCGCCGCCGTGCTGCGCGAAGGCGGCAGCGCCGTGGACGCCGCCGTGGCCACGGCCTTCGCCCTGGCGGTGGTGCATCCCGCCGCGGGCAACCTGGGCGGCGGCGGCTTCCTGCTGTCGCGCCCTACCTCGGGTCAGCCCTCCTTCGTGGATTTCCGGGAGACAGCCCCGGCTTCGGCCCATCCCCGCATGTGGCTCAAGGCCGACGGGACCTACGATGAGCCCCGGCATCACGATGAGCTCGCCTCCGTGGGCGTGCCGGGCACGGTGGCGGGCCTGCGCGAGGCTTGGAAGCGGGAAGGCCGCCTGCCCTGGGCGCGTCTGCTGGCGCCCGCTATCCGCCTCGCGCGGGAGGGTTTCGTGCTGTCGGAGAACCAGGCCGCCAGCCTCGCAGAGCAGCTGCCCGCCTTCCGGAAGCACGGCCCCACCCTGGCCCAGTTCAGCCGGAAGGGGGAACCGCTGCGGGCGGGGGATCGCCTCGTGCAACGGGATCTGGCCCGCACCCTGGCCCGGCTGGCCAAGGACTGGCGGGACTTCTACCGCGGCACCACCGCCCGCCTCATCGTCCGCGACATGAAGGCGAACGGGGGTCTCATCACGGCCGCCGACCTGCGTGCCTACCGGCCCGTGCTGCGGGAGCCCCTGCGGGGCACGTACCGGGGCCTGGAGCTGCTGGCGGCGCCGCCCCCCAGCTCCGGCGGCCAGGTGCTGATCGAGGCCCTCAACATCCTGGAGGGATATGACCTCAGGGCCATGGGCGCGGGCTCCCCCGCAGCCGTGCACTTGACTTCCGAGGCCCTGCGCCGGGCCTTCGCCGACCGGGCGCAGTTCCTGGGCGATCCCGCCTTCACGCCGGACATCCCCCTGGCGCGGCTGCTGTCCAAGGCCCACGCCGACGAGCTGCGCGCCACGATCCGTCCGGACCACGCCTCGACCTCGGACCCGGCCCGCTTCATCTGGCCGAAGGACCGCCCCGACACCACGCACCTCTCCGTGCTCGACGGGAAGGGGAACGCGGTGAGCCTCACCTACACCCTGGAGGAGAGCTACGGCCTGCGCCGCATCGTGCCCGGGGCGGGCTTCCTGCTGAACGACGAGCTGGGCGACTTCAACGCCGTGCCGGGTCTCACGGACACCGCGGGCCGCATCGGCACGGCGCCGAACCTGGCCCGGCCCGGCCAGCGCCCCCTCTCCAGCATGTGCCCCGTGATCCTCGTGAAGGACGGCCGTGTGGTCATGGTGAGCGGCAGCCCCGGCGGGCGCACCATCCCCGCCACGGTGCTGGGCACCGTGCTCAACGCCGTGGACTTCGGCATGGATGCCCGCGCCGCCGTGGATGCGCCGCGCTTCCACCACCAGTGGCTGCCGGACCGGATCCAGGTGGAGGCGGATCTCCCCGCTGCCACCCGCGAGGCCCTGCAGGCCATGGGCCACACCCTCAAGGAGGTGAAGAAGCAGGGCTGCGCCCAGGTGATCCTGGTGCGGGACGGCCGCGCCGAAGGCGCCGCCGACACCTGGCGCTGGGTGGATAGCAGTGTGGCGTCAGAATAGACGCCAGGCGACCGCGCCCTTTTTCGTCTACAGGGCTGATGCCGGGGAAGGGGTTCCGGAGGCTGAACTCCGGTCCTCTTCCGCCGTCAGCTTCTGAACCAACTGGACGAGTTCCACCCGGTTTCGGACGCCCGTCTTCTGGAAGATCCGGTAGTTGTGGTCTTTCACTGTTTTCAGGGAGATGAAGAGCGCGTCCGCGATCTCCTGGTTGGTGAGGCCGCGGCAGACGAGCTGGATGACTTCCCCCTCCCGCTTCGAGATCCCATAGGCCCCCGCCAGTGGATCACCGGCGAGTTTCATGGGCGTGGCTTCCTTCATGGGAGCTTCCGGGGCGTGGAGGATCGGGTCGAAAAAGTGGATCCAGGACACCGTCACGAGGTTGTAGACCACTCCGAACGCGACGGTGATGGTGACATAGGTGTACGGATGGACTGCGGCCGAGTACCGGTACCACCCGATGAAGAGGGTCAGGGTGAGGAAGATGACGGAATAGGCGGCCCCGAGGAGCCGGATATTCCGCCAGGCGGCTCTTTCCTGGACCGGGTGGGTGCCGAGGATGAACCAGAGGCTGAGGAGGGCCATCGTCAAGAAGGTCAGGCTGACGAGGATGCGGTTCAGCAGCCGGATCAGGGGCTCCTGGTCCATCGCGAAGAGGGCCAGGTAGATCGCTGCCGCGCCTGCTGACAGAAGGGAAGCCGCCCTCCAGGTCGAGCGCAACGATTTCGGCGAAAAGGCCGGCCGGGTGGTGCGGAGGATGAAGGCCAGGTAGGACGAACCCAAGTGGATGGCCAGGGCCACCGAGAGGCAGGAGAGGGCGAGGATCACTCCGCGCCCCATCGCGGGTGAGGGTTCCCCGAGCATGCTTGCCTCCAGGAAGCGATAGGTCAGCCTCAGGAGGATCCACAGGTTGTAGAACAGCAGGGGCGGGACGAGGGCATCGGCCACAGGTGAGTAGTGGTGGTGGGAGCGTCGCGACACGAGGGCCAGGGACATGAATCCCGTGGCCAGGGCGATCAGGAACGTCAGGACCATCGTGGGAAACATGCGGCAAGCATAGCCCACCTATGCGTTCTCTCCCCTCCGAGTTCAGCCCAGGGCGGGGGGAACCTCCGACTTAAGTCCGGATCCCGGGAATCAGGACTATCGGCGGATGGACCTGGGACTGGGCGGGTCCACATTCCAAGCAGCATCAACCACCGTTTCAACCACACCCAGTGAGGACTGCCCATGATCGCCCGACGTACCATCCCCTCCTCCCTACCGCGATGGGTGGGAAGCCTCCTGCTGGGCCTGTCCGCCCTCAGTCTGGGATTGGCCCAGGAGCGGACGCGTTCTGAACGACCTGAGCGTTCTTCGCCTTCCGTGGATCATCCCCGGGCTGAACGTACGACTCCCCCAGCTCCCGCGGAGCGTCCCGCTCCCGCGCGCCCCACGGGGACTCCCAGGGTCCAGGGATCTTCGGAGTCATCCAGCCGCACGAACCGGCCGGGGCCGGTGAGGCTGTCCAGCGATCCCGGCACATCTCCGACCCCACCGGCGCCAGGGAAGGGAGACGGAGTCCTGGCAGGGCGGACCAGCAGGCTCATCATCGAGCCGGCTCCCCTGCCTCGACGCCTGGAGGTACCGACAGAAAAATACTGGCGTAGCAGGGATCTCATGGCGGAAATCCAGACCATGGCCCGGCGCGGATCCATAGCCGTGCATCCAGTGGGCGACGACTTGGCTGAGTTCACAGGGATTGCGGACTTTCCCGCCGGATGGAAGGCCTACGGCTTCCGTGTGCCGTCCCGGGAAAACATCCGGATCAGCCTCCATCACTCCAATAAAGCCTGGTTCCGCCTGATCATGGTCAATCGGCAGGGTGAGCAGGAAAAGGGCATGCTCCAGAACCTCATTCCGACCGGCAATCCCGAAACGACTTACACGAACCCCACCGACGAGACACGGCGCGTGTACGTCATCGTCGACGATCCCGGCTGGATGTCCAGCGAGACGAACCCCTTCATCATGAGGATCACCCGCAGTTGGGGCCAGGGTGGGAAGGCGGAGGACAGTACTCCTCTCGCCTCGGGGATTTGGGCCGTGAAATAGCTGGCGTCCATGCTCCTTCCGACGAACGTGGAGCGGCCGTGAGACGGTTGCCCCACTGGACCGCTGCGTTGCTCGCGATGACGGGATGCATGCCCATCTCCACGGTGACGGCCCTGTTGAACCTGAGACCGATCCTTTGATTTGCGAATGATTGATCGAGGGATGATTCCGCCCTACTTCAGGTGCCTGTCGAACCAGTGGAGCATCTCCCACAGGGTGTGCTCCACGGACTCGCGGGCGAGGTAGCCGTGGCTCTCCAGGGGCAGGGTGACGTTGCGGGCGGTCTGGCCGTTGCCCTTGAGGGCGGCGTAGAGGCGCTCGCTCTGGATGGGGAAGGTGCCCTGGTTGTTGTCCGCCTCGCCGTGGATGAGCAGGATGGGCGCGTGGAAGTGGTCGGCGGCCATGAAGGGCGAGATCTTCAGGTACATCTCGGGGGCCTCCCACAGCGTGCGGCGCTCGCTCTGGAAGCCGAAGGGCGTCAGCGTGCGGTTGTAGGCGCCGCTGCGGGCGATGCCGGCCTTGAAGAGGGTGGAGTGGGCCAGCAGGTTGGCGGTCATGAAGGCGCCGTAGCTGTGGCCGCCCACGCCCACGCGCTTGGGATCGATGACGCCCAGCTCGTCGGCCTTGTCGATGGCGGCCTTGGCGCTGGCGACCACCTGCTCGAGGTAGGTGTCGTTCACGGTCTTGGGGTCGCCCACCACCGGCATGGTGGCACTGTCCAGCACCACGTAGCCCGACAGGAGGAAGAACAGGTGGGACATGCCGTTGATGGTGGTGAAGCGGTTGGCGGAGCCGCTCACCTGGCCCGCGGTGCCGGCGTCCGTGAACTCCAGCGGGTAGGCCCAGACCACCGCCGGGCGGCGCTCGCCGGCCTGATAGTCGGGCGGCAGATAGAGGGTGAAGCTGAGGGCCACGCCATCGGGCCGCGTGTACTTCACGAGCTTCTTCTGGATCTTCCGGAGTTCGGGCAGGGGGTCCGTGAAGGTCGTGCGCGCCACCGTGGGGGCGTTCGGGGCGGAGCCGTGCAGGAAGTAGTTCGGCGCTTCCGTGGGGCTCTCGCGCCGGGTGATGAAGCGGCCATCCGGAAGGAGCGCCGTTGGCGACTCGTAGACGCCCTCGCCGCAGCGGAAGAGGCGTTCCGTCTTCAGCGAAGCGGGATCGAAGCGGTCCAGGAAGGGCCGGTCGCCCGAGGGCGTGGCACCGGCGCCGGTGAGGAAGAGGCTGTTCCCCTCCTGCCGCAGGGCCGTCTGGCCGCTGGGCAGGGTGCGGGCGAGGAAGGAGCCGGGGTGCCGGTAGCGGTCGTTGCTGCTCAGGTCGAAGGCGAGGCGGGCCTCCGCGGGCTTCGCGGGATCCACCAGCCAGGTGCGGGTCCAGCGGCGGTCCCGTTCGTACTCGCGCACCACGGCCAGATCGCCGCGCTCGCCCCACTCGAGGCCCACGAGGCGGGCCTTGAGGCGGATCAGTTCGGCGGGCGCCGCCTGGAAGGGCGCGGCCTGCGTCAGCACGCGGTCCCGGAACTCGGCCTTCTGTTTGGGGTCGCCGCCGTCCAGGGCCTCGACCCAGGCGAGGGTGGCGGGTTCCGTGGGCCGCCAGTGCAGGGACCGGGGGCCCGTGCGCACACCCTCCATGGGGATGCCTTCGGCCAGCGGCAGGTCCGCCGCGGTATGGACGAGCTTGCCGGTGCGATCCCAGACCTCGTCGCGGACGGGGAACTGGAAGGCCGGCACCAGGTAGGAGAAGGGACGCCGGAGGCGGGCCACCAGGATCAGCTTCCCGTCGGGCGAAGGCTGGATGTCCGCGTAGAGGCCGGGCTTGCCGAGGGGCTTCAGCGCCCCGGTGGCGAGGTCCACGCGCACCAGCTGGGACTGGCCCAGGAATTCGAACAGGGTCTCGTCGAAGGCGTTCTGGAGGAGGTCCTGGTAGGTGGGCGCGGGAGCGGCCTTGCCCTCGGTCTCCTGGATGCGGGGGCCGGTGGGCACCTCCGGCGCCATGGGCATGGGGCCCTGGTTTGCGGGCACGGCCTTGGCGAGCAGGGTGCCATCCGGCAGCCAGTCGAGGGGCTGGCCCAGCACGGCATTGAGGTCCAGGCCCGGAACGCGGTGGACCTTCCCGGTGGCGGCCTCGCCCACCCACAGCTCGGTGGCCCGGGCGCCGGCTCCGGTCATCACGAAGCGCCGGCCGTCGGGCGACCAGCGCGGCTGGCCCAGGGCCACGCCGGCGGGCAGGAGGATGGGCCGGGCCGGGCCGCCCTTCACGTCCTGGAGGGCCAGGGCCTTCAGCCGCGGCGGATGGTGGGGGCCGCGGGTGCGGGGGTTCAGCCGCAGGCCCGCCAGCCGCGCCATGGGCTGGGCCAGGGCCCCAATCGGAGGATGGCGCTCGAACTCGGCCAGCAGGAACCGGTCCCCCGCGGGGCTGGCCAGCAGGGCAGGCGTGCCTGGCGCGTCCAGCACCCGCTCGATGGCCCGGGGTGCCTTCTGGTAGGGCGTCGGCTGGGCGGCGAGAGCCAGGCACAGGAAGGGCGCGAGGGGACGCAGCATGGGCACTCCGGGGGGTTCCGGGAGCATACCACGCCATGTGAGGTAGGCCCCTAGTCGACTCGGAAGCGCGCGTGGCTGCCGCCGGGGCCCGGCGTCACCTCCAGGCGGGCGGAGATGCGGGCCTTCACGTCGTCCAGGTGGCTGATGAGGCCCACCAGGCGACCGCCCTGGTTCAGCTCCTCCAGGGTGCGGAGGGCCAGGTCCAGGGCCTCGGCATCGAGGCTGCCGAAGCCTTCGTCGATGAAGACCGTGTCCAGCCGGATGCCCCCGGCATGGCGCTGCACCACGTCCGAGAGGCCCAGGGCCAGGGCCAGGCTGGCCTGGAAGCCCTCGCCGCCCGAGAGCGAGCTCACGGCCCGGGCGCGGCCGGTGTGGGCGTCCGTGATCTCCAGTTCCAGGCCCCCGGCCCGCCGCAGGTCGCCGCCGCCGGTGGCCCGCCGCAGGGCATAGCGCTGTTTGCTCATGCGGCGCAGGCGCTCCGAGGCCGAAACCAGCACCTCGTCCAGGAGGGCGCCCTGGACGTAGCGCTCGAAGGAGACACGCGTCCCCTCCTCGCCTCGGGCCACCCGGGCCAGACTGGCCGCCGCACGGTGGCGGCGCTCCTCCGTGCCCTGCCGCGCCTCGAGCTCCGCGAGGGAGGCCTCCAGGCGCTGGAGGGCGGCCTGCTCGGACTGGGCCCGGCCCAGGGCCTCGCCGGTCTGGGAGAAGCGAGCCTGGGCCTGGTTCCGGGCGGCCTGGAGGGCGGGCAGGTCGGGGGCAGGAGCGGCTTCGGGCGGAGGCTCGACCCCGGCCGCGGCCAGGGCCGCCGTGAACTCGAGGCCCGCTTTCCGGATCTCCGCCCGGGCGTCCTCCAGGCGGGCACCATGGGATCTCAAGGTGGCCTCGGCCTGGACGGCCGCCTCCTGGGCCGCCTTCCGGGTCTCGCGGGCGGCCTTCAGCCCGGCTTCGGACCGGACCAGCTCGCCTTCCGTCTCCCGCCGCTGGGCGGCGAGGGCTCCGGGGACGCGCAGGTCCTCGGGCAGGGCCGCTTCATGGACCTTCATCCGGGCTTGGGCTCCAGCCTCCAGGAGCGCGACCTCCGATTGCCGTCGGGTGGTGGCGGCGAGCTGGGCCTCCGCCTGCTTCTGGGCCTCTTCGGCCTCGGCCAGGATCTTCCCGATCCGGGGCAGCTCGGCCTCGGCTTGGCGGCTTCGTTCCCAGGCCTCGTGGCAGTGCGTCTCCTCGGCGGCCAGGGAGCCGGGATCGAGCCCGGCCTCCCCGCCCAGCTGGTCGATGAGGCCCTGTCGGAGGCGGCGGGCGGTTTCCAGGGCCGAGGTACAGGTGGCGGCGGTCTTCTGGGTCCGGGCCTGCGCCAATTCGGCATGGTCCTGGTCTGCTTGGGCTTTCCGGATCGCCGTCTCATCCGGCAGGTCCGCCGAGGCTTCGGCGGGATGGGGATGCGCTTCACTGCCGCAAACGGGGCAGGGCTCACCGGGTTTCAGGGTCCGGGCGAGGTGGGTTGCCTGGGCCGTCAGCAGCTGCGCCTGGAGGTCCCGGAGGCGGCCGCGGGCTCCCTGGACCGCCTCCTCGGCGGCCTCCAGCTCAGCCTGGGCGGCGTCATGGGCGGTGCGGGCCTGCTGGACCTCCTGTTCCGCCCGGGAGAGCTGCTCCCGCTGGGTCCGCTTCTGCTGGGCCAGGCGGAGCAGGCCTTCCCGGCCCTGCTTTTGAGAGGCCTCGGTCTGCAGGCCGTGGAGCCGGGCCTTTTGGCGCTCGGCCTCCTGACCGGCGGCGTCGCGGTCCTGGACATCTTTCGCAGCCGAGACCTGGAGGCGCCGGGCCTCCCGGGCCGCTTCCCCGGCCTCCTGCCGGGCCTGCTGGAGATCGGCCAGCTTGGGGTCCAGCTCCTTCAGGCGGGCGATGGCGCGGCGGAGTTCCTCCCGGCGCGGCTCCTGGGCTTCTGTGTGGGCCAGGGCGGCTTCGGCCTGCGCGAGGGCCTGGGTTCGCGCCGCGGCTGCTTCCGCCAGGTGGGCCTCCTCCTGTTCCAGCAGCCGGACCCGGGCGAGGGCCTCCTCCAGGTGCTTCCCCTCGCGCAGGACGGCCTCCGCTCGGTCGAAGGCGAGCCGGGCCTCCGTCTGCTCGTGCATCCGTTCCTTCACGCACAGGGCCGCGGCTTCCAGGCGCTCCGGCAGGTCCTGGGCCGCGGCCACGCCGGCCTGGGCGAGGAGCTGGCGTTCCTCGGCCTGGGCCGCGAGGAGGGCCTCCCGCAGGACCTTCTCGCGCTCCGCCAGGGCCTCGGCGAGGGCGGCGTAGCGGCCGGTCTGGAAGAGGGTCTGGAGGATGGCCTGGCGCTCGGCGGAGCCCGCCAGCATGAACTCCTGGAAGCGGCCCTGGGGCAGCAGGACCACCTGCCGGAACTGGCTGGCCCGGAAACCCAGCAGGTCGGCCACCGCCGCATCCACCACCGTGGGCTTCTCCGTGGCCAGGGGCACCTCGGCGCCGTCCCGCAGTTCCCACAGGTGGGCCGCGTAGAGCTGCTTCTTCGTGCCGCCGCCGCGCACCTTCGGCACCTGCTGCTCCGGCGTGCGCTCCACCCGGTAGGCCTTCCCGCCCAGGGCGAAGTCGAAGGTCACGCGGGTGGGGGTGGCCGCGGCGGCGAAGTGGCTGCGCAGGTCGCGGGTCTCCCGCTGGCCGCCGCTGGTCTGGCCGTAGAGGGCATAGCTGATGCCGTCGAGGATGCTGGTCTTGCCCGCGCCCGTGGGGCCGTGGATGAGGAAGAAGGACTGGTCGCCCAGGTCCGCGAAGTCGAGGTCCTGCCTTCCCGCGTAGGGGCCGAAGGCTTCCAGGCTGAGGCGCAGGGGCTTCATTCCGCCTCCCCGGCGAGCAGCTTCCCGGCCACTTCGCGGAAGAGGGCCAGCTCTTCCTCGTCCATCCCGCGCCCGGCGGTGTCCTGGAAGAAGGCCTCGAAGAGGGCCGCGGGATCCAGGTCGCGATCGGCGGTCCGAGCCACCTCCTGGGCGGGCACCGGGGGCGGGGCGGGCACGATGCCGAGGATGTTCGGGTAGACTTGGCGCAGGCGGGCCATGGCATCCAGCACGGGCCCCTCGTCCAGCAGGTCCAGGAACAGGTAGTCGTCGGGGTTTCCCACGGGGCCGCGCATGAGGTCATCGAAGCGGCCGCGCAGGCGCCGCAGGTCGCGACGGGGCGTGAGGGGCAGGGACTCGGTGTGGGCGGGGCCATGCTCCGGCAGCTCCACCAGGGTCAGGGCCTTGGTGTGGGCGGCCTCGGAGGCGCTGTACTTGAGCAGGCTGCCGGCGTAGCGCACGTGGGGATATCCGGCCGCCTGGGGCCGGTGGAGGTGGCCCAGGGCCGCGTAGTCGCAGTCCCTGAAGAGGGCCGCGTCCACCTCGCCGGTGCCGCCCACGGCCAGGCCCAGCTCCGAGTCCGAGCCTTCGCCCCCGGCCACGAAGGCGTGCGCCACGGCCACGAAGCGGCGGCCCTCCGGGTGGGCGGCGCGGGCCCGGGCCAGCTGGGCCGCCAGGGCGTCCTGGTGGGTGCGGATGCCCTCGTCCTGGAGGGCATGGCGGGCCATGACCGGGTCTGCATAAGGCAGGAGGTGGAAGGCGGCGGAGCCGATGAGGACCGGCACCGCCGCCTCCAGGGTGCCCGCCACATGGAGGCCCTGGGCCCCGAGGAAGCCGGAGGCGAAGCCCAGGCGCTCGGGGCTGTCGTGGTTGCCCGCGATGAGGAGCACGGGCACGCCCAGGCCCCGCACGAGGCGGTCGAGGGCGTCGTCCAGCAGGGCCACGGCCTCCTTGGGCGGCACCGCGCGGTCGTAGAGGTCCCCCGCCACCACCAGGGCCTCGGCGCGGGTCTCCTTCGCCATGGCCGCCACCTGATCCAGGGCGTGGGCCTGGTCCTCCAGGAGGTTCGCGTTGCAGAGGGTCTTGCCGAGGTGCCAGTCGGAGGTGTGGAGGAAGCGCATGGACGTCCGTGGAAGCCGGAGGGGGCTTCCGAGTATCGCATCCCACCACGACGAAGCCCCCTTGCGGGGGCCTCATCGTGGTGGGTGGAAGGGACGCTACTCGCGCTCGGCCTTGTTGAAGGCGTCGGCCAGGGTGGCCTTTTTGAACTCGGGCTGGCGGGCCTTGGCGGCTTCCATGTCGCCGCGCTCCTGATCCTGCTCCAGCTGCTTGACGGAGAGGCCGATGCGGCGCTCGGTGGGATCGAGCTTCACGATCTTCATGGTGAGCTCCTGCCCGGCGGAGAACTCCTTCTGGATGTCCTCCACCCGCTTGCGGCTCAGCTCGGAGACATGGACCAGGCCCTCGATGCCGTCGCCGAGGTCGACGAAGGCGCCGAAGTCGGTCAGGCGGGCGATCTTGCCGGTGAGGACGTCGCCCACGTGGTGACCCTCGAAGAAGATCTCCCAGACGTTGGGCTCCATCTGCTTCACGCCGAGGCTCATGCGCTGGGCCAGGGGGTCCAGGTTGAGGACCTTGGCGGTGACGCTGTCGCCCTTCTTCACGATCTCGCCGGGGTGCTTGATCTTCTTGGTCCAGCTGAAGTCGGAGACGTGGATGAGGCCGTCGATGCCCTCCTCCAGCTCGACGAAGGCGCCGAACTCCGTGATGTTGCGCACGGTGCCCGTGACGATCATGCCGGGCTGGTACTTCTCGGCGATGGCCATCCAGGGGTTCGGGGTGATCTGCTTCATGCCGAGGCTGATGCGGCGGTTCTCGCTGTCCACCTGCAGGATCAGGGCCTCGACCTGGTCGCCCAGGTTGACCATGCCCTTGGCGGACTTGACCTTCTTGGTCCAGCTCATCTCGGAGACGTGCACCAGGCCTTCGATGCCGGGCTCCAGCTCCACGAATGCGCCGTAGTCGGTGATCGAGACGACCTTGCCCTTGACCGTGGCCTGGATCGGGTAGCGCTCCTCGACGGAGAGCCAGGGATCCGGGAACTTCTGCTTGTAGCCGAGGCTGACGCGCTCGGTGTCCTTGTCGTACTTGAGCACGGCCACTTCGACCTTGTCGCCCACCTGGAACATCTCGCTGGGGTGATTGAGCCGGCCCCAGGACATGTCGGTGATGTGCAGCAGGCCGTCCACACCGCCGAGGTCGACGAAGGCGCCGTACTCCGTGATGTTCTTGATGGTGCCCTCGACCAGCTTGCCTTCCTCGAGGCCCGCCAGGGTCTCTTCCTTCAGGCTCGCATTGATGGTCTCGAGGAACAGCTTGCGGGACAGGACGATGTTGCCCCGGCGGCGGTTGACCTTGATGACCTTCATGTCGAAGGACTTGCCGAGGTAGGGATCCAGGTTGCGGACGGGCTTCATGTCCACCTGGCTGCCGGGCAGGAAGGCGCGGATGCCGATGTCCACCGCCAGGCCGCCCTTGACCTTCTCCAGCACGGTGCCGTGCACGGTCATGTTGGAACGGAAAGCCTTCTCGACCTCGTCCCAGATCTTCATCTTCTCGGCGCGCTCGCGGCTGAGGCGCACGTTGCCGTGGGCGTCCTCCAGCATCTCGAGCAGCACTTCCACCACGTCGCCCACCTGGACGCCCTGGGTGCCGTCGGGGTTGTTGAACTCGTCAAGGTTGACGGTGCCCGACCCCTTGTAGCCGATGTCGACGATGACGTCCTTGCCGCGGATCTCCACGACGACGCCACGGACCACTTCCTCCTCGCGGAGGCCGCGGGTCTCGCCCTGCAGCGCGGCCAGGAACTCCTGCCCATCGGCGCTGTCGTCCTCGACATAGCCCGGATCAAGTACCGTGATCCGGCCCATGTGCTTGGGGGCCTGGCCCTTCAGAATTGCTTCTAGCTTGGACATGAAGTCCACCTCGTTTGGTTGCGCCCGCTCTCTGGCGGTGCGCTGGAATCCCGGCACACGAAGTCCGGCAGAACGCCTAGATTAGCCCAGAAAACCTTTGGAAACCATGAAATATCCGGAAGGCCTGCCCGGGGGCGTTGGCTGGAAAAGATGTTCAACCGCAGAGGACACAGAGGGCGCGGAGATAAAGAGGGCGGTTGGTTCGGCCTGGGTTTGGTCCTGACGTCGAAGCTGGCCCGGGCGAGGGACATCCCCGGAACCCTTGCCAGACCCCCCTCTGCGCGCTCTGCGTCCTCTGCGGTTAAGAGTCTTTCCCTAGCTTTGGGGCCCTGCTGGGGGATCACACGCTGATGACCACGATCTCCGGATCCACTTCCTTCTGGAGCATGCCCTCGATGGCGACCAGGGTGCCCGTGAGGCTGGCCGGGCAGGAGCCGCAGGCGCCCATGTAGCGGATCATGACCTGCTTCTCGTGGCGGCCGATGAGCTCCAGGCCGCCGCCGTCCGCGGCCAGGGCCGGCAGGATGGCGCTCTCCAGCACCATGCGGATGTCCCTGAGCATCGGATCGTTGGCGTCATCGACCTTGCTGAAGACCCTCGGCGCCCCCGGCGGGGGGGCCTGCCCACCGCCGGCACCCGCCGCGGCCCGGATGGGGGCGGCCAGCAGGGGCAGCATCTCGGGCCAGCCCTTGTCGTCGGTCTTGGTGACGGTCAGGAACTTGTCCTGCATGAAGACCGAGGTGACGTTCCCCACGGCGAAGAGGCCCTTGGCCAGCTCGTCCTCCTGGGCCGTCTCCACGTTGGGGAACGACTTGGGAAAGCCCAGGGCCACCGGCTCCTTCAGCACGAACTTCACGGCGTTGGGGTTCGGCGTGTACTCGATTTCAGCGATTTTAGGCATTAAGGACTCTCACCACGAAGACGGGAAGACCACGAAGAAAACCAGAAAGGACCAAGGAAGAATTGCGGTCATTCTTCGTGGTCTTGGTGGTCTTCGTGGTGAATTTCATTCAGTGCTCGCTTCCGCCTCGCCCTTGAGCGCGGCGTGGAGGGTGGCCCAGGGGAGGACGGCGCACTTCACGCGGCTGGGCAGGTCCTTCACGCCGCTGAACAGCGTGAGCTTGCCCAGCAGGGGCGCCTGGGTGGCGGGGTCCAGCTCGCCGCGCACCATGCCGCGGAACTGCTCGGACATGGCCTCGGCCTCGGCCACGGTCTTCCCCTTCACGGCCCCGGTCATGAGGCTGGCGCTGGAGACGTCGATGGCGCAGCCGCTGCCATGGAACTTGATGTCCTTCACCACCCCGTCCTCGATCACCATCGTCAGGTCCAGCTGGTCGCCGCAGAGGGGGTTGTAGCCCTCCGCATGGTGCGTGCAGGGCTCCAGCTTCCCGAAGTTCCGGGGCTTCTTGTTGTGCTCCAGGATCACCTGCTGGTACAGCTCGCGGGGGTCGGTCATTGGGCAGATCCAGACGTATAAAGGACATCCACGAAGGTCACGAAGGGAAAGGACAGGACACGAAGGGCATCTCGGTAATCGACTGTCTTTCCTTTGTGCCCTTGATTCATCTTCGTGCCCTTCGTGGAGATCCTTTTCATTTGAAGATCTCGATGGCCTTCAGCACGGCCGACACCAGCACATCCACGTCTTCGCGGGTGTTGAAGTAGGCGAAGGAGGCGCGGGTGGTGGCGGGGACGCCGAAGCGGGTCATGATGGGCTGGGCGCAGTGGTGGCCGGCCCGGACCACAACGCCCTCGCCGTCCAGCAGGCTGCCCATGTCGTGGGCGTGGATGCCGTCCACCACGAAGGAGAGGACGCTGGCCTTGTCCTTCGCCTGGCCGAGGATGCGCAGGCCGGGGATGGCGGAGAGCTTTTCCGTGGCGTAGGCCAGCAGCTCGTGCTCGTGGGCGGCGATGCGGTCCAGGCCCAGGGCCTCGAGGTAGTCGATGGATTCGCCCAGGCCGATGGCGGCGGCGATGGGCGGGGTGCCGGCCTCGAACTTCCCGGGCGCGGCGATGTACGTGGTCTTCTCCCAGCTGACGGAGCGGATCATGTTGCCGCCGCCGTGCCAGGGGGGCATGGCGTCCAGGTGGGCCAGCTTGCCGTAGAGGACGCCGATGCCCGTGGGGCCTGAGAGCTTGTGGCCGCTGAACACGTAGAAGTCGGCGTCGAGGTCCTTCACGTCCACCTTGAGGTGGGGCACGGCCTGGGCGCCATCCACCAGCACGGGGACGCCCTTGGCGTGGGCCCTGGCGATGATCTCCTTCACGGGGTTGATGGTGCCCAGCACGTTGCTGACGTGCACCACGCCCACGATCCGCGTGCGGTCCGTGATCAGCTCGTCGAGCGAGTCCAGGATCAGCTCGCCGTCATCGGTCAGGGGGATGACCTTGAGGGTGGCGCCCTTCTCCTCCGCCAGCATCTGCCAGGGCACGATGTCGGCGTGGTGCTCCATGGCGGACAGGAGGATCTCGTCGCCCGCCCCCACCTTCATGCGGCCGAAGGTCTGGGCCACCAGGTTGATGGACTCCGTGGTGCCGCGGGTCCAGACGATCTCCTTGATGGAGGCGGCGCCGATGAACTTGCGCACCTTCTCCCGCGCGGCCTCGTAGGCGTCCGTGGCCTCCTGGCTGAGGGTGCTCACGCCGCGGTGGACGTTGGTGTGCTCGTCCCGCTCGTACTTCGCCATGCGCTCGATGGTCCGGAGGGGCATCTGGCCGCTCACGGCGCTGTCGAGGTAGACCACGGGCTTGCCGTGCAGGATCCGGGAGAGCAGGGGGAAGTCCCGGCGGATGGCGGCGACGTCGAGGGGCTGGGCGGTGGCGTTCACGGTGGGGCTCATGACAGTTCTCCCAGGGAACCTGCCTGGGTGCGGGCCATGACGAGCTGGCGGAGGCTCCGGCGCAGGCTGGCCACGGGGATGTGGGTGAGCACGTCCGCCGCGAAGCCGTAGGTGAGGAGGTTGCGCGCGTCGTCGGCGTTCATGCCCCGGCTCTGGAGGTAGAACAGCTCCTCAGGGTCCAGCTGGCCCACGGTGGCGCCGTGGCTGCACTTGACGTCGTCGGCGTAGATCTCCAGCTGGGGTTTGGTATCCACCCGGGCGGCTTCGGACAGCAGCAGGTTGCGGCTCTGCTGCTGGGCGTCCGTGCCCTGGGCGCCCTTGGCCACGAGGATCTGGCCGTTGAAGACGGCCCGCGCCTTCCCGTCCACGATGCACTTGTGCAGCTGGTGGCTGGTGGCGCCGGGCTCAGCGTGGTGCAGGAAGCTGTGGGTGTCGGCCACCTGGGCGCCGTCCAGCAGGGCCAGGCCGTCCAGGGTGGCGTCGGCGCCCTCGGCCAGCCGCACGCGGGGCTCCTGCCGGGAGAGGCGGGCGCCGAAGCTGAGGGTGCGGGAGTGGTACTGGCCGCCCCGGCCGACCTCGGCCTTGAGGGAGGTGAGGTGGAAGGCCTCGGGGCTCTCCCGCTGCACGCGCTCGTGGCGCAGGATGGCGCCTTCGGCCACGCGGATCTCCACCACGGGGCAGCTCAGGTAGGCGCCCTCGCCGTGGTGCTCCTCCACCAGCTCCAGCTCCGCGCCGCGCTCCAGTACCACCAGGACCCGGGGGAACACGGCCACGGGGGATTCGGCCTTCGTGATGAAGAGCAGGTGCAGGGGCAGGGCCACCTTGAGGTTCTTGGGCACCAGGATCACGGCGCCGTCCTGGAAGCGGGCGGTGTTCAGATCCTCGAAGAGCCCCTTCGCCGTGCCGTTGCCGACGCTGCCGAGGGTGTGGCAGGCCTCGCTGGCGTGGGACATGGGGAAGTAGCGCACCCCGGCGGGGACGGCGGAGGCGCAGCTGGCGTGGGGGGCGTGGCGACCGTTCACGAAGACCTGGCGCGTGCCCACCATCTCGGGGAGCAGGTGGCCGGCGACGTCCACGGTAGCCTCAGGGGCGGGGCTGAAGCCGCCGGCCAGAAGCTTGAGGTCCGTGTACTTCCAGTCCTCGTCGGAGGTCGTGGGCAGCTCCCGGCCCGCCAGCCGCTGCTCTGCCGCCTCGCGCAGCGGGGCCCACTCGGCGGGTCGCGGCCCATTGAGCAGGTCGGCGAGCAGGTTGGAACCGGCCAGGGCTGAGGTCATCGGGCGCCCCCGGCGGCGGCCTCTTCCAGCACCCAGTCGTAGCCGCGGTCCTCCAGTTCCGTGGCCAGCTCCTTGCCGGCGCTCTTGAGGATGCGGCCGCCGGAGAGCACGTGCACGAACTGGGGCTGGATGGTCTCCAGGATGCGGGGGAAGTGGGTGATGATCAGCAGGGCCCGGTCTGGGCGCTGGAGCCGGTTGACGGCCTCGCCCAGCACGCGGAGGGCGTCGATGTCGAGGCCGCTGTCCAGCTCGTCCAGGATGGCGAGCTTGGGCTCCAGCACGGCCATCTGGAGGATCTCGTTGCGCTTCTTCTCGCCGCCGCTGAAGCCCTCGTTGAGGCTGCGGTCGAGGAACTCCTCGCGCATGGCCACGAGCTTGATCTTCTCGTGGATGAAGTCGTCGAACTCGAGGGGGTCCAGCTCGTCGCGGCCATCGGCCTCGGCCTTCTTGTTGTAGGCCAGGCGCAGGAAGGCTGCATTGCTCACGCCCGGCACCTCGATGGGGTGCTGGAAGCCCATGAAGAGGCCGGCGCGGGCCCGCTCATCCGCGGCCATCTCGAAGAGGTTCCGCCCCTCGTAGAGCACCTCGCCGCCCGTCACCTCGTAGGCGGGATGGCCCACCAGCACCTTGCCCAGCGTGGACTTGCCCGAGCCGTTGGGGCCCATGATGGCGTGGATCTCCCCCGCCTTTATCTCCAAGTCGATCCCCTTCAGCACCGGCGTGCCGTTGATCGAGGCGGTCAGGTTCTTGATGGAAAGCATCTAAAACTCCAACAACAAAATATCAACCGCGAATGGCGCGAATGGCGCGAATGTCCGCGAATAGGGTCGGGGGTTTTTATTCGCGCCCATTCGCGTCATTCGCGGTTCCATCTTCATCCCACGCTCCCCTCGAGCTTGAGGGAGAGCAGCTTGGTGGCTTCGACGGCGAATTCCATGGGGAGCTCGCGGAAGACGTCCTTGCAGAAGCCGTTGATGATCATGCTGATGGCTTCCTCGGCGGGGATGCCGCGCTGCTGGAAGTAGAGCAGCTGCTCCTCGCCGATCTTGCTGGTGGTGGCCTCGTGCTCCACCCGGGCGCTGCGGTTCTGCACCTCGATGTAGGGGAAGGTGCTGGCGCTGCTGCTCTGGCCGATGAGCATGGAATCGCACTGGCTGAAGTTGCGGGCGCCCTCGGCTTTGGGCTGCACCTTCACCAGGCCGCGGTAGCTGTTGGAGCTGTCGCCGGCGCTGATGCCCTTGCTGACGATGGTGCTCTTGGTGTTGCGGCCGATGTGGATCATCTTCGTGCCGGTGTCGGCCTGCTGCTTGTGGTTGGTGAGGGCGACGCTGTAGAACTCGCCGATGCTGTCGTCGCCCAGCAGCACGCAGCTGGGGTACTTCCAGGTGATGGCGCTGCCGGTCTCCACCTGGGTCCAGCTGATGTGGGACCGCTTGCCCTTGCAGAGGCCGCGCTTGGTCACGAAGTTGAAGATGCCGCCCTTGCCGTCTTTGTCGCCGGCGTACCAGTTCTGCACGGTGCTGTACTTGATGGAGGCGTCGTCCAGGGCCACCAGCTCCACCACGGCGGCGTGCAGCTGGTTGGTGTCGAACTGGGGCGCGGTGCAGCCCTCCAGGTAGCTCACGCTGGCGCCCTCCTCGGCGATGATCAGCGTGCGCTCGAACTGGCCCGACTCCTTGTTGTTGATGCGGAAGTAGGTGCTCAGGTCCATGGGGCAGGCCACGCCTTTCGGGATGAACACGAAGCTGCCGTCCGTGAACACGGCGCTGTTCAGCGCGGCGTAGAAGTTGTCGGAGGAGGGCACCACGCTGCCGAGGTACTTCTTGACCAGGTCCGGGTGGGACTTCACGGCCTCGCTGAAGCTGCAGAAGATGATGCCGACGGCGGCCAGCTTCTCGCGGTAAGTCGTCGTCACACTCACGGAGTCGAAGACCACGTCCACGGCCACGCCGGCCAGGGCCTCCTGCTCGTGGATGGGCACACCCAGCTTCTCGAAGGTGCGCCTGAGCTCGGGATCCACCTCATCCAGGGAGGCGTATTGGGGCTTCTTGGGCTTGGGGGCGCTGTAGTAGACGATCTTCTGGAAGTCGGGCTTCGGATACTCGACCTTGGCCCACTCGGGCTCGGCCATGGTCAGCCAGTGCCGGTAGGCCTTGAGGCGGAACTCCAGCAGCCAGTCGGGTTCGCCCTTCTTGGCCGAGATGAAGCGGATGACGTCCTCGCTGAGGCCGGGCGCGACGCTATCCGCCTCGATGTCCGTCACGAAGCCGTACTTGTATGCCTGGCTGGTGACCACATTCAAGGTGGTGCTCATCCCCGCCTCCCGAGTCTTCCATTCTGGAATCTCGACTAAAATTGTCAACTTAATACCGTGTGCGCCCGGTCACGGCCTGGTCAGGGTCGGTTCAGGGGCCGGCGGGCGCGTCCAACTCCTTCAGGAGGCCGCGGATCTGGTTCTTCACACCCTTGGCCTGGGTGTCGTTGAGGTCGCCGGGCTCTGCGTCCAAGCCGGACCGCAGCAGGGCCCGGGCCTCCTCCTGCTCCCCCAGGCCCGCCAGGGCGGCCCCCAGCTGGAAGTGGTTGATGAGGGTGGGTTCCTTCTCGATGAGGGGGTCCAGCAGGTCCAGCACCTCCTGGTGGCGCTTGAGGGCCAGCAGGTACTGGCCCAGCAGGGTGCGGGCCCGGGGCTCCATGCCCGGCAGGGGGTGGGTGTGGAGGCGGCGGACCTCGATGAGGTCCTGTTCCGTGGCCAGGCCGTTCATGAGGCGGTAGGCCTCGCGCATGAGGGCCGCCTCCCAGGCGCCGGTGCTCTTGGGATGCCGCGTGAGGAAGGCATCCAGGGCCCGGGCGATCTCGGGCTCGCGCTTCTGGGCCATGAGGTGCTCGAGGGCCAGGCGCAGGGCCAGGAAGCAGAGGCGCGGATGGCGGTCCGAGCAGGCGAAGTCCAGGGCGGCCTTCAGAGTCTTCTCGGGGTTCTGGAGGAAGGCCAGGCGCAGGTCCAGCCACTCGGAGCGCTGGCTCCTCCCCTTGCGCCGGGCGCGCTTGAGCAGGAGGGCGGCGGAGTCCAGCTGGTTCTCGTCCAGCAGGGCCTCGGCCTCGTCCAGCAGGACCTGGGTGCCGGCCTTGCCGTCCCGTGCCTCCCGGAGCTGGGGGTGGTCCTCGGCGTCCACCATGAGCAGGAGGTGGGGATCCCCGGGGTTCTGCAGGAGCAGCTCCTGGAGGATGGCGAAGGCCTTGGAGCGGTCTCCCTGCTGGAGGTAGGCCTCGGCCAGGGACTCGCGCACGTGGAGGTCGCCGGGCAGGTAGCCGCTGGCCTCCTTGAGGGCGGGCACGGCCTGGGCGCTCTCCCCCCGGGCCAGGTGGACCTGGCCCAGCAGCAGCAGGGTCTCGCCGTCCTTCCGGCGGGCCACGGCCTCCTGGGCCGCCTCCAGGGCGCCCTGCAGGTCCTCCTCGTCCAGCAGCAGCTCCGCCAGCAGCATGCGGGGCTCGGGATCCTCGGGGTGCAGGTCCGAAGCCTGGTGCAGGGCCTCGATGGCCTGGTCCACCTGGTCCGGCAGCTCCTGGAGCAGCTTGGCCAGCAGCATCCAGGCCTCGAAGTGGCGGGGGCTCAGGCTGACGGTCTTGCGGACGAGGCTCTCGGCCTCCTCGAAGTTCTGGGCCGCCTCGTGGAGGGAGGCGGCGGTGAAGATCAGCTCGTAGTTCCTGGGATCCAGGGGCAGGGCCTGGCCCAGGCGCTGGGCGGCGCCGGGCAGGTCCGCCGCCTCCAGCAGGGCCGTGGTCTCCAGCAGGGCCCGCTTGAGCTGGGACATGGACTTGGGCCGGGCGATGGGCAGGATGCGGGCGCGGTAGCGGGTGAACAGCTCCCGGGCGCTGATGAGGTGCAGGTTCTCCTCCACCAGCTGCTCCCAGCGCTCGGAAAAAGCGTGGGCGTCCAACTGGCGCTTCTGCTCCATCTCCTGCACCAGGGCCATGAGGCCGTTGCGCAGCATCACCTCGCTGCGCTCCAGCTTGCCCAGCTGGTCGGACACGGTCTCCAGGTAGGTCTCCACGCGGCGGAGGGTCTCCTCCAGGCCGGTGATGCGCTCCAGGAGGTGCTCCTCCAGATCCTCGCCGTCGGCCTCCTCCGGCTCGTCCTCCCAGGTCTGGTCCCCGGCCAGGATGAGGAGCCGCGTGCCGCACTTCACGCAAGTCTCCCGGTCCCCGGGGTTCCAGGTCAGGCAGTTCTGGCAATAGGAACCGGGCAGATCGTTGGCCATGATCCTTAGGATAGCTGGCCCCGGGGGGCTGAAGGTTTTATCCTGAGGCCCGCGAGGGCGGCCCATGAGCGATGAGCAGGAACGCCAGGACAAGCGGCAGGAGGCCATGGAGTGGGTGGGCAAGGCCTACCAGCTCCACATGAAGGGCGAAGTGGAGAAGGCCATCGGCCTCTACACCAAGTCCATCGAGATCTGCCCCACGGCCGAGGCCTACACCTTCCGCGGCTGGGCCCGCTCCTTCGAGAAGGACTACGCCTCCGCCATCGAGGACTGCCACCGGGCCATCGACCTGGACCCGGAGTTCGGGAACCCCTACAACGACATCGGCGCCTACTACGTGGAGCAGGGCGAGCCCGACGAGGCCATCCCCTGGCTGCGCATGGCCCTCAAGGCCAAGCGCTACGAGAGCTACTGCTTCCCGCACTTCAACCTGGGCCGCGTGTACGAGGCCAAGGGCCAGCTGGACAAGGCCCTGGAGCACTTCCGCAAGGCTCTGGAGGAGAACCCCCGCTACGCCCTGGCGGCCAAGGCCGTGGAGCGGGTCAAGGGCAAGCTGGCGCCGAAGGATCCGGAGACCATCGGCTGAACCGCCCGCTCACATGCCCGGGGTGGCGCGGAGTTCACCGCCGCCGCTCCCATCCGCGGCGCCGGGTCTCGCGGGGCCAGTGGGACCTGGGGAGTTCCGTCCAGGGGCCGTTCCTCGAGGTCGAGTAGAGCCACCGGTCCCCGGAATAGAAATAGACGTACCCCTCGTAGGTGTAATACGGCTCCACATCCAGCTCGACCACCGCGGGCAGGACCGGGACCACTTCCACGCCGCCCCTTGGCCCGGTCGCGACCACGCAGGCGGTGAGCGCGGCGAGTCCGAGTGCCAGCACACTCCACTTCGACACCCTGTTCTTCATCCTGGCCTCCTTTCCCATCTCTCGGCTTCACTGAGGGGCAGTGGGTGGACGAATGCTCTGAGCCTCCAGATCAGTAGGGGAAAAGGGTTGCGAGCGTGGCCTAAATCAAGGCCTGTCGTTGATTAACTGTTCGTGCCACATACCATCCGACCACGGGCCGCCCAGATCATAGGAGTCTCGGTTCCAGGGGCGTGGTCGTCAAGGCCCCGGGGGTCCGTGGCAATTCGCGCCCGGATCTATGCTGAACTGGATGGGAGGTCTGACATGAAGTTCACCATTGCCCACAGCCCGGATTCCGACGACGCCTACATGATGGCCCCCCTGGCCCTGGGCTGGCTGGACCCGGAGGACTTCGAGATCACCTTCATCCGCAAGGACATCGAGACCCTGAACGCCGAGGCCCTGGAGGGGCGCTACGACGTCACGGCCATAAGCTTCGGCGTCTACCCGGAGCTCCTGGGCCGCTACGACCTGCTCACCGCGGGCTCCAGCATCCAGGAGGGCACGGGCCCCTTGGTGGTGAGCGGCGCGCCCCTGGATGTGAACGCCCTCAAGGGCCTCACCATCGCCATCCCGGGCCGGCGCACCAGCGCTTACCTGGCCATGCGCAAGTGGTGCGCGGAGCACGGCTTCGAGCCCAAGGTCGAGCTGGTGCCCTTCGATCAGATCCTCCAGGCCGTGGCCGAGGGCCGCTACCAGGCGGGCCTGCTCATCCACGAGAGCCAGCTCATGTACCACGATGCGGGCCTGCGCCTGGTGGTCGACCTGGGCGCCTGGTGGAAGCACGCCTACGACCTGCCCCTGCCCATGGGCGGCAACGCCATCCGCCGCGACCTGCCGGCCGACCTGAAGCAGCGCTTCGCCGTGCTCATGCGGAAGAGCGTGGAGATGGCCCGGGCCCGCCACTGGGAGAGCGTGGACTACAGCCAGTCCTTCGGCCGCGGCATGGACCGCGAGATGATCGGCCGCTACGTGAACGCCTGGGTGAACGACTTCACCGTGGATCCCGGCCCCCGCGGCCGCGAGGCCGTGGAGAAGCTGCTGGGGCTCGAGCCCGTGTGGATCCAGGGCTGAGACCGGAGACGGATTCCGAGGCCAAAAAGATCTCCACGAAGGACACGAAGGGAAAACCAAGGGCGCGAAGCGATTCCTTCGTGCCCTTTCCTATATTCTTCCTGTCCTTCGTGGAGTCCTTTCCTGGACCGGACGGCTACTCCCGCGCCGCCTCCAGCCGGATGCGCACCCGCTGCTTGCGGCCCCCGCGCTCGACGTCCAGGTCGGCGCTGCCGCCGATGGGCAGGGCCTCCACCAGGTCCAGCAGGCTGTCCCAGTCCTCGACGGCGCGGCCGTTCACGGCCTGGATGAGGTCGCCGGGGAAGACGCGGCGGCCTTCGGTGCTCACGCCCTGGAGGCCCGCCCGGGCTGCGGGCCCGCCCCGGTAGACCTTCCCCACCATCACGCCCTTCTGGGGGCCGAAGGCGCGCTCCACCAGGCGCGGGGCCACGGGCTCGAAGCCCAGCTCCGGCCGCTCCAGCCTGCCCCGGGCGATGAGCTGGGGCACCACGCGGTTCACGGTGTCCACGGGCACGGCGAAGCCGATGCCGGCGCTGGCGCCGCTGGGGCTCTGGATGGCGGTGTTCACGCCCACGAGCCGCCCCGCGCTGTCCAGCAGGGGACCGCCGCTGTTGCCGGGATTGATGGCGGCATCCGTCTGGATCACGCCTGAGATGCGCCGCCGGGTGACGCTCTGGATCTCCCGGCCCAGGGCGGACACCACGCCGGTGGTCAGCGTCTGGTCCAGGCCGAAGGGATTGCCGATGGCCAGCACGGACTGGCCCACCTGGAGGTCGGCGCTGGTGCCGAGCGGGATGGCCCGCAGTTTGGGCGGCGTCTTCGTCATCTGGAGCACAGCCAGGTCCTTGTCCGGGGCTCCGCCCACGTAGGTGGCCTCGTGGTGGCTGCCGTCCGCCAGGGTGATGAAGGCGTGGGTGGCGCCCTGGATCACATGGAAGTTCGTCACGACATGGCCCTGGGCGTCCCAGATGAAGCCCGTGCCGGAACCCGCCGGAACCTCCACCACGTCCAGCCCGAAGAAGTCCCGGGCCCGCTCCTCGGTGGTGGTGATGTAGACCACGCTGGGCGCCGCCTCCTTGAACCGCTGGGCCTGGATCCGCTCCCACTCGTAGAGGGCCCCCCGGGACTCCACGGGGCGGGGTCCGGCCGGGCTGGGCGTGAGGGCGTGGCCGCACCAGCCCACGAGCAAACCCGCGGACAACAGACCGAGGATGAGGACGCTCCGACGCATGGGACCTCCGGGCGGAACCCAATCTACCCACTCTGATGGACAGGTCAACCCCATGGAATCAAGCAATTATGACATTCTTGAATTCATGGCTTGACACATGATGGATACACACTAAGATTTTATTCGGGTTCGACATCATGGCTCGTGTCCCGGGCCCACAGGTGGACGGATCCACATTCACAGGAGGACCTCATGACCATCCTTCGCACCCGCGCCCCCCAGACCCTGCCGGCCACCGCGGCCAGCCTCGAACCCTTCCGCCTCATGCGGGACTTCATGCGCTGGGACCCGCTCCGGGACTACGACCTGAGTGCCCCCGCGGCCGCCTTCATGCCCAGCTTCGACGTCCGGGAGACGCCGGACGCCTACCAGTTCAAGGCCGACCTGCCCGGCATCGCCGAGGCCGACCTTGAGATCAGCCTGGAAGGCACCCGCCTCACCGTCGCCGGCAAGCGCGAGGAGGAGGCCCTGAAGGACGGCGAGCGCAGCCACCTGTCCGAGCGAAGCCAGGGCCGCTTCAGCCGCACCTTCACCCTTCCGGAGGATGTGGAGGGCGAGAAGGTGGTGGCCGAGCTCCGCAACGGCGTCCTCACCCTCATGGTGCCCAAGCGGCCCGAGGTGAGGCCCCGGAAGATCAACGTCAGCCTCGGATAAACGCTGACCCTGCCTCTTCGCAGCGGCCGCTCAGTCGCCGGCCGCTGCGAAGAATTTTTGCAAGTCCGCATGCGGGGCGGCCCCCGAGAAGCCGTCGAACCGTCCGTGGGTGGCCAGCTCGGCCGCAGCCCGGATGAAGCCGCCCCACGCGGCGCGCGCGAGGGCGCCGCCGACGCTGACACGCCGCACGCCCAATGCCGCGGCATCGGCCATGGTCAGACCCACGCCCCCGGTCAGCCCTGCCGGCCCGGCCAGGAGCAGGTTCACGGGCTTGGGGGCCACGGCCTCCACCACGGCGCGGATGTGCTCCGGCTCGCGCAGGCCGGGCGCATAGAGGCAGTCGGCGCCCGCCTCGGCATAGGCCTGAAGGCGGTTCAGCACCTGGTCGAAGGTTTCGCGGCCGACCCAGAAACCCTCGGCGCGGCCCACCAGCAGCACGCCGCTGTCCCCGATGGCCTCGCGCGCCGCCTGAAGCCGCTCCACGGCGAGCGGCAGCTCGTAGATCGAGTTGTCCCGCCGGCCTCCGGCATCCTCGATCGAGAGCCCGGCTGCCCCCGTGCGGACGCAGAGGCGGACATTGGCGGCGACGTCCTCGGGGGCATCCGCATAGCCGTTCTCGAAATCGGCGTTCACGGGAAGGTCCGTGGCGTCCACCAGCTCCTTGATGTGGGCGAGCATCTCGTCGCGGCCCACGCTGCCGTCCGCCAAGCCGCGGGAGAACGCGTACCCGGCCGAGGTGGTGGCGATGGCCGCGAAGCCGAGGTGCTGCAGGTAGCGCGTGGTACCCACGTCCCAGGGGTTCGGAAGGGCGAAGCAACCCTCTTGGTGGAGGGCGCGGAAAGCCTGGCGCCGCGCGTGGATATCTGTCATGGCAGGCCTCCGTGTGACCTTCCGTGCGCCTCGAAAACGTTTGATGGCCCTGGGTTTTCCGGCCTCAGTGGTAGAAGAAGACCGGCTGGCCGAAGGTTCCCGGCGTGGACGCGAGGTTGAACCGCACCACGATGTCGCCGTCCGCCAGCACCAGGTCCGGGAGGCCGTCGCCGTCCATGTCCCCGATGGCTACGCCCATGGGACCCCAGGCGCCCCGGTAGGTGGCGGGCGCCAGCAGGGCGCCGGGGGTGGCCGGATCCTGCATGAACACGGAGACGCTGCCCGGATCGCCGGGCAGGCCCGCATTGGCCACGGCCACGTCCAGCTTGCCGTCCCCGTTCAGGTCACCCACCGCCAGGGCGGCGGAGCGGTAGCCGGTGGTGTAGTGGACCGGCGCCTGGAAGGTGCCGGCCGTCGTCCCCTGGAGCAGCACGCTGAGGCCCTGGGTACCGGGGCTGGTGGCGGCGCCCCAGTTGGCGGTGAGCAGGTCGAGCTTGCCATCCCCATTCAGGTCGGCGGCCTTGATCGCCACGGGCTGCACGCCGGTGGGGTAGTCCACGGCGATCTGGGGGGCGAAGGTCGGGGAGAGGGTGATCTGGCGGAGCACCGAGACCGTGTTGGCGGCGGTGGCCACGGCGATGTCCAGCGTGCCGTCCCCGTCCAGGTCCCCCACC
This sequence comes from Geothrix fermentans DSM 14018, assembly GCF_000428885.1. GTDB lineage: Bacteria > Acidobacteriota > Holophagae > Holophagales > Holophagaceae > Geothrix > Geothrix fermentans. The sequence continues at coordinate 104,572 of NZ_AUAU01000006.1, forward strand.
GTCACGGCCTGGGGATCGCCGCCCACGGTGAAGGCCACCGGGGCGTTGAAGGCGCCCGTGGCGGTCTGGGTGAACACCAGCACGCTGTTGGCCCCGCTGGCGGCCACGACGAGGTCGGCCCTTCCGTCGCCGTCCAGGTCGCCCACGGCCACGTCCAGGGGCGTGCGGCCCGGCGTGGCGAGCACGGTGGCGGGCAGGAAGAACCCGGGCCGGGCAGGGTCCGCCAGGCGCACGCTCACGGTCCGGTCCGCGGCATTGGCCACGACGAGGTCCGGCCGGCCGTCGCCGTTCACATCCGCCACCACCAGGTTGGCGGGCTCCGCGCCCACGCCGAAGCGGACGGGCAGGGCGAAGGCGCCCGCGGGCCCCTGGAGGCGCGTGGACACGTAGCCCTGGGTGGGCGTGCCGCCGAAGTCCGTGGAGACCAGGCCCAGGATGTCCGGCTGCCCGTTGCCATCGATGTCCGTCACGGCGATGGCGTTCACCAGGTAGCTGGAGACGGGGCCGTAGTAGGAACTGGAGTGGTCCGATCCCGAGCAGCCCAGCAGGGCCAGGATGCCCAGGGATCCGAGGAGGAGGGAGGGGCGTGGACGCATGGCAGCTCCGTGAGCCTGTGATCACAAGGATGTGCGGGGGCGGGGGAGCCTGCAAGCAGGCAGGAGGTTGGACCCGGATCCTGCCTCTGGGGTTGAGCCCTCAGAGTGCCTAACAATACCCCCACGGAGCCGCGCGAGGGTCGCCGGGCGAGCGAGGCGAGGAACGCGAGGAGACGCGTAGCCGGTACTACGCGCGACGAGCGTGACGCGGCATCGCGACGCCCGCCGGCCCTCGCCCGGAGGGAGAAAGCCAGGCGGGCGCCCCGCGGCGTCACGGCCCTTGAACGATGTCCCGCATCGCCCGGCGGGCCCTTCCTTGCGGTGCATCCCGCCTGGCTTTCTCGCGGCCCCGTCGGGGTGTTGTTAGGCACTCTCAGATGGCCTCGACGCTCACCTTCCATGCGACGAGCTCCCGCGGCAGGAGGGCCGGCCAGTAGGCCACGATCTCCTGGGCCTTGGGGCGTCCGCCGGCGAAGCCGGTGACACCGGCCGGACCGGCGGTCACCAGCGGCGCGATCTCCCGGCCGAAGCGCTCCACCTTCTTCCGGTCCGGGTCCTTCACGCTCAGGCGCAGGACGATCTCGGCCGGCTCGGAGGGTTCGGGCGCGATGCCCGCGTGGACCGTGCTGGCGCCCAGGAACTCGGCGTCCGTGTGCTCGTACTCGAAGCCCGCCGCCTTCAGCCGCTTCCACACGATGTCGGCGCAGAGGCGGGCCTTCTCCAGGGCGCGGGGGCCGCAGAGGGTCAGCTGGCCCGAGGCCTTGTAGCCCTTGAGGTAGGCGCCGCTCACCTTGAGGAAGGGCGTGCGGGGCTTGCCGGTGATGCCGAAGACGCGCACCCGGTCCGGACCGGCCTGCTCGAGGCGGATGCTGGTGAACTCCGCCACCACGTCCGGGGTGATGTAGTTCTCCGGGTCGCCCATCTCGTAGACCAATTGCTCGCTCACGGTGTCCACGGTGACCAGGCCGCCGGTGCCCGCATGCTTGGTGACGATGAAGGTGCCATCCTCCGAGACTTCGGCGATGGGGTAGCCCACATTCCAGAGGTCCGGCACCTCCCACCAGCGGGTGAAGTTGCCGCCGGTGCTCTGGGCACCGCACTCCAGGATGTGGCCGGCCACGGTGCCCGCCGCCAGGCGGTTCCAGTCGTCGCCGGCCCACTTGAACTCGTGGATGAGCGGCGCCAGCGTCAGTCCGGGATCCGTGCAGCGGCCCGTGAGGACGATGTCGGCGCCGGTGTCCAGGGCCTCCACCATGGCCTGGGTCTGGAGGTAGACGTTGGCGCTGAGGATCTCCCGGGGCGCGTCGAAGAGGCCCTCGCCCGTGTCCATGTTGGCCAGCTTCAAGCCCTTGGCCTGGAACTCGGGCAGTCTCGCCAGCACGTCGTCGCCGGTCACCGTGGCGATCTTCACGCCCTTCACGCCGAGCTTCCTCGCCACCTCCAGCACGGCCGCGCGGCAGGCCTCGGGGTTGACGCCGCCGGCATTGGCCACGACGCGGATCTTCTTGGCCTTGAGCTGCGGCAACACCCGCTTCATGAGATCCACGAAATCCGTGGCGTAGCCCAGCTGCGGATCCTTCCGCCGCTGCTTCTGCATGATGGAGAGGGTGACCTCGGCGAGGTAGTCCAGCGTGAGGTAGTCGATCCCCCCCGCCTCCACCAGCCGCACCGGGGCGTCGATGCTGTCACCCCAGAAGCCCTGCCCGTTGGCGATGCGCACAACCTTCGACATGTTTTCTCCGATCGAGACGGATCACCAGCTTACTCGTACCGGAGGGCTTCGATGGGATCCAGCTTGCTGGCCTTGGCGGCGGGGTAGAGGCCGAAGAGGAGGCCGATGGCGGCGGGGACGGCGAGGGCGCTGACCAGGGCCCAGAGGGGCACGGCGCCCATGGTGCCCAGCAGGGCCTTGCCGATGGCGGCGCCCAGGACGAAGCCCAGACCCACGCCGAGGGCACCGCCCAGGATGCAGAGGAAGGCGGCCTCGATGAGGAACTGGAGCATCACGTCCCGGCGCTTGGCGCCCACGGCCTTGCGCACGCCGATCTCGCGGGTGCGCTCGGTGACGCTCACCAGCATGATGTTCATGATGCCGATGCCGCCCACCAGCAGGGCGATGGAGACCATGCCCCCGGCCACGGCGGTGATGGTGCCCGTGATGCCGCTGATGATGCCGGTGATCTGCTTGGGGCTGAAGACCTTGAAGCCGCTGGGCTCGGTGCCGCGCAGGCCCTTGATGCGGCGCAGGGACTCCTCCACCAGCTCGGCCCCGTCGTCGGCGGAGAGGCGGGGATCCACCCGGGCCTGGAAGAAGAGCTGGCGCCGCTGGGCCTCGGTGAGCTGGGCCATGCCCGTGGTGAGGGGGATGAGGATGTTCTGGTCCGGGTCATTGCCTAGCTGGGCGCCCTGTTCCTCCAGGACGCCGATGATCTCGAGGCTGAGGGTGGGGGTGCTGATGAGCTTGCCCAGGGGGTTGCCCTTGAGGCCCAGCTTCTCGATGACCCGGGGGCCGATGATGGCCACCTTGTTGCCCAGGCGCAGGTCCGAGGGCACGAAGTTGCGCCCGGCCACCAGGGCGATGCTGTTCAGCTCCAGGTAGGTCTCGTCCGTCATGATGAGGTTGACGTTGGCGCTGCGCCCCTCGGCCTTCACTTCGGTGCCATTGAAGAAGAGCGGCGTCACCTGGGTGATCTGGGGCACGGACCGCGCCAGCCGCCGCATCTCGTCCAGGGTCATGTCCTTGTTCTTGATCTTCGTGTACTCGGCGAAGGGCATGTCCATGGGGAAGACGGGGCGGATGAAGATGGTCTGGCTGCCGGCCCGCTCGACCTGCTTGAGCACGCTGGTCTTGAGGCCCTGGACCAGGCTCACCACCACGATGACCGCCGCCACGCCGATGATGATGCCCAGCGTGGTGAGGGCCGAGCGCATCTTGTTGGCCTTGAGGGCGCGGATGGCGGCGGAGAGGGGTTCACGGACGTCCATTACTTCTTCGCATCCTTGGTCCGGGCCAGCTCGCTGTCGGACCTGCCCCGCAGAGTCACGGAGGCCTTGTCCTTCAGCTCCTTGAGCTTGCGGATGGGGCCCGTGAGCACCTTGTCGCCCTCGGCCAGGCCCTCCTTCAGCTCGAAGAACTGGGTGTTGGCGATGCCCACCTGCACCGTGCGCTCCTCGGCCTTGCCGCCCTTGAAGACCATCACGATGTTGCGCGACGCCGGGGCGAGGAGCCCCTGCTTCTGGGCCTCCTCCAGGCTGCCCTCGCGCTCGAGCACCGCCTGGAGGGGCACGCGCAGCACGCCCTTGACCTCATGGGTGAGGATGACGGCGCGGGCGCTCATGCCGGGCCGCAGGTTGTCGAGGTCCTCGCGCTTGCCGGAGAGCACCACCTTCACCTTGTAGAGGTTGGCGTCCGTGCCCGTCTTCTCCGTGCCCGTGGCCACCTCGATGACCGAGCCCTGGAAGACCCGGCCGGGCAGGGACTCCACGGTGACCTGGGCGGTCTGGCCCACCTTGGTGCGCACCACCTCGCTCTCGTTGACCTTGATCTCCGCCTGCATCTCGCTCATGTCGGAGATGATCATCAGGGTGGCGCCGGGCAGGTTGCTCATGCCGGGGATGGCCGTCTCGCCCTTCTCGGCCTTCAGGCTGGTGACGCGGCCCGTGATGGGCGCGCGCAGGGTGGCCTTGGAGAGGCCGTCCTGCATGCCCTTCAGGTTCGCCTCGCTCTGGGCCACGGCGGCGCGCGCGCTGCTGTAGGACAGCACGGCGCTCTCCTTGGCGAGCTTCTGCTGGCGGAAGTCCTCGTCGGACATGAGGCCATCCCGGCGCAGGGCCTCGTAGCGGGGGAAGCTGTCCACGGAGCGCTTCATGGCGGCCTCCAGGCGGGAGGCGTCCTGGCGGGCGGCCTCGACGGCGGCCCGGGCCTGGGCCATGGCCTGCTTCAGGCGCTCCTGGTCGATGGTGACGAGCAGGTCGCCGGCCCTCACGTCCTGGCCGTCCTTCACATGGATGGCCTTGATCTCGCCGGCCACGGAGGTGCCGATGTTGATCTGGGTCTTGGCGCGGATCTCGCCGCTGGCGCTGATGGTCTCGCGGATGTCGCCGCGGCCGATGGCGTCCCAGGAGTAGGCGCTGTCCTCGTCCCGGGCGCCGCCGAAGGCGATGCCCAGGACGATCAGGACCACGAGGGCGGCGCCGCCGCCGAGGAGGAGCTTGGTGTTCCTGGAGGCCATCTACTGCGCCCTCAGCAGGCCGAAGCCGAGGGAGAGGAGCAGGGGCAGCAGCACGCAGATCAGGGCTCCGGCGGTCTTCATGCGCACCAGGTGCCGGAGGGCCAGGAAGGCCAGGGCCAATTCGGCCAGGCGGAAGAGCTCCAGGCCGAAGAAGAGGGCCTGGAGCCGCAGGCTCTCCGGATGCAGGAAGTAGCCCAGGGACGTGGGCGCGATCCGGTCCGGCGTGAGGCCGCCGATGGGCCGCATCAGGCAGATCACGGCGATGAGGAGCATGAGGGGCAGCTTCACCAGGCCCGGCACCACCGCCGCGCTGAAGGCCTGAAGGTAGGTGGGGGGGGCGTCCTGGGGCAGGGCCTTGCCCACCAGCCAGTAGAAGAGGCCCAGCACGGCCAGCACCGCGGGGGTTCCGAACAGGGCGCCCAGGATGCCGAAGGGCATGATGAACTTCTTCTGCATTTCGATGATCGTGTCGATCTGGGCGGATTGGATCTGAGGGTTGCGCTCCAGGAGGGGCCGCAGCATCTCCTCCACGTCCACCTTCATGCCCCAGATCACGGCGACCACCAGGCTCGCCACGATGATGGTGCCCAGGGCCCAGCCCCAGCTGGGGGCCTTGTTCAGCCGCTGGAACAGCTCCACGGGGGCCGTGAACACCCCGGCGATCTGGTCCACCAGACCCGGCGGCTGGGACCGGGGCATCTCGGGCTGGGTGCCGTACAGGGAGGGGGGCTGCTCGGTCATGAGGATCTCCAGGGCTTCAGGACGGTAGGGATAGACGACCGCATTGTCCCACCTCTTCTTGCGATGGCCAGGAGTCCCTTCATTTCCCGGGAAGTGCCGCCTGGCGGCCACTGACACTTCGTCAAGGCGTTGCGGGAATCCTGGCGGGACCTGGGGCAGGGATTAGAATGATTCCTTTCCATTCGAGCTGTTTTCCCGTTTCCCATCCGGAGGTCCCCATGGCCACCCTCGCCAAATCTGAAACCCTCATCCAGCAGGAAAACCAGTACGGTGCCCACAACTACCACCCCCTGGACGTGGTCTGCACCAAGGGCGAGGGCGTGTTCCTCACGGACGTGGACGGCAAGAAGTACATGGACTTCCTGGCGGCCTACTCCGCCGTGAATCAGGGCCACAACCACCCGAAGATCGGCGAGGCGATGATCGCCCAGGTGAAGAGCCTGGCCCTCACCAGCCGCGCCTTCCGCAACGACCAGTTCCCGCCGCTGCTCGAGAAGCTTTGCAGGCTCACGGGCTTCCAGAAGGCCCTGATGATGAACAGCGGCGCCGAGGCGGTGGAGACGGCGCTGAAGGCCATGCGCAAGTGGGGCTACGACAAGAAGGGCATCGAGTACGGCAAGGCCGAGATCATCGTGGCCGACGGCAACTTCCACGGCCGCACCACCACCATCGTGGGCTTCAGCACCGATCCCGACAGCACCAGCAGGTTCGGCCCCTTCACGCCGGGCTTCGTCATCGTGCCCTACGGCGATCTCGACGCCGTGAAGAAGGCCGTGAACAAGAACACCTGCGCCATCTTCATGGAGCCCATCCAGGGCGAGGGCGGCGTCATCATCCCGCCCAAGGGCTTCCTCAAGGGCCTGCGCGAGGTGGCGGACCAGAACAACCTCCTGCTGGTGCTGGACGAGATCCAGTCGGGCCTGGGCCGCACGGGCAAGCTCTTCGCCTTCGAGCACGAGGGCATCCGGCCCGACGGCGTGACCATCGGCAAGGCCCTCAGCGGCGGCTACTACCCGGTGAGCGCCTTCCTGGCCAACGATGAGGTGATGGACGTCTTCACCCCCGGCATCCACGGCAGCACCTACGGCGGCAATCCCCTGGCCTGCGCCGTGGCCAGCGCCGCCTTGGACGTGCTGGTGGACGAGAAGCTGGTGGAGAAGACCGCCGAGCTGGGCAAACACCTGGAGGCCCGCCTCAAGGGCATGAAGACGGACAAGCTCAAGGAGGTCCGCGTCATCGGCCTCTGGGCCGGCGTGCAGCTCAAGCCCGAGGCCGGCGGGGCCCGCAAGTACTGCTACCTGCTCAAGGACCGCGGCATGCTCTGCAAGGACACCCACGTGGACACCATCCGCCTGGCCCCGCCCCTCGTCATCACCAAGGAGCAGATCGACTGGGCCGTGGATCAGCTCGAGGCCGTGCTGGCCTAGGGCCCTCGGGTGGATGGAAGGCCGGCCCTCCCTTCCGGGGCCGGCCTTTCCATGGATGCCGCCAGGAGCGCCTGGACAGGCTGGATCTGAAATTTATATTGAGGTCATGAATGGGTCGAAGGGCATCCGTCCCGCCTGTGGCTGGGCATGGATAGGCTGTATGTCGGCTTTGCTGGGGATACTGCTGAGCCTTCCCGCCTGCCGGAAGCCTCAGGTGGAGGCCTCAGGGGCGAGGCCCATCCAGGCCGCGGCCGTACAGGATCCCGCCTGGTTCGGAGAGGGGATCGACTGGAGCCCCCGTCTTGGGCTGGATTTCGCGTGGGCCGCAGAAGGCCTCGACGTGCGGGGGAAGAGCGTGGAACTGGCCCCTTGGACGGTCGTCGCGGGCGGGCCTCCCCGCCATCGTGAATCCGTGGTTCAGATCCTCCAGAGGCAGGCCGTGGAGGGAGTGGCTCTGGCGCAGGAGATGCAGGTCCCGGCGGGCAACCCTCCCGCCTACCGGTTGGAGGGGCGGATCTTGTCACTCGATCGCCGTACCCGGGTGGGGGCCAAGGCCGGTCAGGTGGCCTATAACACGCTGCTGGTCCCGGTGGACGCGACCTTGATCCTCCTGGCCATCGCTTCCGGCGGTGGGGGCATGGAGAAAGGGATGATCATGCCCATGGAGGATGTGCCGGGCTACCGGACGGAGGTCCTCTATCAGGTGAGGCTCCAGGATCTGGCGACCGGGCGGCCTGTCCTGGCGATCCAGTCCTGGGCCCGATTCGACAGCCTGCATGTTCCCAGGACCCTCCGGGGTGTGATCTTCACCCTGGCGGGGGGCAGCCAGAACCCCCTGGAGTTCGAAACCTCAGAATCTCTGGTCGAGGAGGGTGGGGATCAGCTCTGGTGGGCGCCGGGCCTCGACCTTACGGGCGCCTGGATCAGATGCCTGAACTGGAAGGGAGAGGACCTGTGGGGTGAGGCTACAGAGGCCCAGGAGCGGCAGGGCCTTCTGGCCATTCGAATGCCGGACCTGCTGATTGGGGAGCGCGAGGATGCCCGGCTCCTGCTCTCGCGCGACAGGGGAACCCTCTTCCTTCAGGCGGGATATCCATTGGTGCGTGGGAAGCAGTGTCGGGTGAAGCTTTGGGATTCAGAGACTGGCCAGGTGCTAGGCCGCATGGTGATCACGTCGGGTCGGGACGGTCCGGAGTTGGAGAAGGACTGGGCCCGGCGGATCCGGAGGCACCTGGCAGGACGCATTCCCGGCGCCCAGGCCGCACCGGAGGGGTAATTCCGCCTCCCGATCCTCCGGGCCATGGCGCGCTCAATCCTGGTCGGCCTTTTTCGGGAACAGCCTCTCGAATTCGGGTTCCCCGTGGAGGAGGGCCAGGTCCGGGTCGCGCCAGGCCCAGTCGGAGTCGCGGTAGCCCACCCGCCAGGCCTTCCCGAGGGCGTCGAGGGCCTCGGCCTTCTGGTTCATCTTGCAGAAGGTGCAGGCGGCGTTGTAGAGGATCAGGGGCTCGTTGGGGCGGAGCGTCATCGCCAGCGTCGCCTCCCGTTTCGCCTCCTCGGAGCGGCCCATCTCGGCGTAGTAGGAGGCGACCAGGCCGCGGGCCCGGGCATCCTCGGGCACCTCGTGCAGGTGGGTCTCGAAGGCCTGGATGGCCCGGATCCTCAGGTTGCCCAGGGATTCCTTCTTCGCCAGGGCGCCCAGGGCGTTCATGATCGGCGGGTACACGTTGTAGTCGGTGCCGCTGGCCTCGATGGCCTCCTCGGCCAGGCCCACGACCTCCTGGTACAGGCCCGAGGCGAACAGGCAGCGCAGCAGCAGGTAGTAGGCCCCCTCGCAGTCGCGCTTCCGGCTGATCGCCACGCGGACGATCTGGATCGCGTCGGGGTTCTCGCCGCGGGAATAGAGGATCCAGGCCTGGGCCACCATGGCCTCCGGCAGGTCGGGGCGCAGCGACACCGCCTTCTCGGAAGCCGCCCGCGCCCGCTCGATCCAGGTCTGGTCGCGCTCGTAGAGCCAGTAGCACTGGGCGCAGGCGTTGGCGATGGCCGCGTGGGCCAGGGCGAATTCGGGATCCTGCCGCGTGGCGTCGTGGAACATGTCCAGGGCGAACTCGAGGTCCTGCCGGGTCAGGCGGCGGGCATAGCTCCGGCCGCGCAGGTAGTGGTCGTAGGCCTGCAGGTTCTCCGTGGGCCTGGCCGCGAGGGCCTCCTTCTCCTGGGGCGTCAGCTTGATGCGCAGCGCCTCGGCGATCTTCCGCGCGATCTCGTCCTGGACCTCGAAGACATCCTTCATCTCGCGGTCATAGCGCTCCGACCAGACGGGATGGTCCGTGCGCGTGTCCACCAGCTGGGCATTGATCCGCAGGCGCTCCCCGGCCCGCCGGATGCTGCCCTCGAGCACGTAGGCGGCGCCGATCTGCTGGCCGATCTGGGCCGTGGTGGCGGCCTTGTCGCGGTAGGCGATCACCGTGGACCGCGAGAAGGTCTCCAGCCCCTGGATCTTGGAGAGCTCGGTGATGATGTCCTCGGTGATCCCGTCGCGGAAGTACTCGTCCTCCTTGGCGCCGCTCAGGTTCTGGAAGTAGAGGACGGCCACGGAGTGCTTGGCGCGGGCCGGCGCGCTGCCCTTGGAGTCGGCCAGCTCGGCCAGGCGCCGCTGGCCGGAATCCAGGTCGCGCTTCAGGCGGAGCAGGTCCGTCTTCAGGTCGGTGGCGGTCTGGTAGCGGAGGTTGCGGTCCTTCTCCAGCGCTTTGCCGATGATCTGCCCCAGGGCGGCGGGAACCTCGGGGTTCAGTTCGGACAGGGGCGGCGGGTCGCGGTTGAGGATGGCGTCGAAGACGATGGCCTGGGTGTCCCCCTGGAAGGGCAGCTCGCCGGTGACCATCTGGTAGAGGACGGCGCCCAGCGAGAAGAGGTCCGTGCGGGCGTCGGTCAGCTGCCCCCGGGCCTGTTCCGGGGACATGTAGTGCACGGTCCCCAGCACCATCCCGGCGACGGTGAGATCCCCCCGGTCCAGCTCGGTCTCGACCCGGGAATCCTGGGTGGCGCCGCCCATGCGGTGCGCCAGGGAGGGCATCTTCGCCAATCCGAAATCGAGGATCTTGATCCGCCCGCTGGCGTTGAGGATGAGGTTGACGGGCTTCAGGTCGCGGTGGACGATGCCCTTCGCGTGGGCCGATTCCAGCGCGTCGGCGATCTGGATGCCCAGGTCGAGGGTCGCGTCGAGGCCCAGAGCCCGGCGGCCGATCCGCTCGGCGAGGGTCTGGCCCTCGATGAGCTCCATGATGATGAAGTGCTGCCCGTCCTGCTGCTCGATGGAGTGCACGGTGCAGATCCCGGGATGGTTCAGGGTGGAGGCGGCCCGCGCCTCCCGCTGGAACCGCTCCAGGATGGAGGGATCCCGCTGCATCTCCTCGGAGAGGACCTTCATGGCCACGTGGCGCCCGAGGAGGGTGTCCTCGGCCTCGTAGACGATCCCCATCCCGCCGGAGCCGAGCTGCCGCGTGACCCGGTAGTGGGAGACGGATTTTCCGACCAGTTCGTCTGCCGCCATCATGGAGACCTCGGCTCTTCACGCGGTTGCCTGTCTCTACATATGCTCCGTCCTTCCCCTGTCAAGGGCCGGACTGCGGCTTGGCGGGCCTTTTCAGAAATCGTCAGCGGATTTTGATCCGGCCTTGTTTTTCTTGGTCACGGCCGGTTTCTTCCCCCCGGCGCCGCCGGAGTTGTGACCGATGGCGCAGTGGAGGCCCGGAACCCGGAGTAGCCTGGGGCAGATCTCCACACACCAACACCACGATCTGACCTCCGGGAGGATGTCCATGGGCCACAGTCCCTTCGCCACGGGTCTAGACAAGAACCAGGCCAACCACGTCCAGCTGTCGCCGCTCACCTTCATGGAGCGCGCCGCCATGGTCTTCCCGCGCAAGCTGGCCATCGTCCACGGGGACCGCGCCATCACCTGGTCCGAGACCTACGCCCGCTGCCGCCGCCTGGCCTCGGCCCTGAGGCGCCGCGGTGTGGGCCCCGGCGACACCGTGGCGGCCATGCTGCCCAACGTGCCCGCCATGTTCGAGGCCCACTTCGGGGTGCCCATGGCCGGGGCCGTGCTCAACACCCTCAACACCCGCCTGGACGCCGAGACCATCGCCTTCATGCTCAAGCACGGCGAGGCCAAGGTGCTCCTGACGGACCGGGACTTCGCCCCGACCATCCGCAGGGCGCTGGAGCTGCTGGAGGGCCGGGAGATCCTGGTGGTGGACGTGGACGATCCGGCGGCCAAGGGCGACCTGCTGGGCTCCATCGAGTACGAGCGGTTCCTCCGCGAGGGCGATCCCGACTTCGCCTGGAAGCTGCCGGACGATGAGTGGGACGCCATCTCCCTCAACTACACCTCGGGCACCACGGGGAATCCCAAGGGCGTGGTCTACCACCACCGGGGCGCCTACCTCAACGCCGTGGCCAACGTCCTCAGCTGGAACATGCCGCCCCACTCGGTCTACCTGTGGACCCTGCCCATGTTCCACTGCAACGGGTGGTGCTTCCCCTGGACCGTGGCCGCCCTCTCCGGCGTCAACGTCTGCCTGCGGCAGGTGGATCCCAAGGCCATCTTCGACCTGATCCGGCGCCACGGCGTGACCCACTTCTGCGGCGCCCCCGTGGTCCTCGGCATGCTCATCAACTCCGCCCACATCATCCCCGAGGGGCTGGGCCACCCGGTGTCCGCCGCCGTGGCCGGGGCCGCGCCGCCGGCCGCCATCATCGAGGGCATGGAGAAGCTGGGCGTGAGCATCACCCACGTCTACGGCCTCACGGAGACCTATGGGCCCGCCGGGGTCTGCGTGAAGCGCGAGGAGTGGGAGGACCTGCCCCTGGGGGAGCGCGCCCGGTTGAACGGACGCCAGGGCATCCCCTACCTCCTGCAGGAGGCCATGACGGTGATGGACCCGGCCACCATGGAGCCCGTGCCCGCCGACGGCCAGACCATGGGCGAGATCATGTTCCGCGGCAACATCGTCATGAAGGGCTACCTCAAGAACCCCGCGGCCACGGAGGAGGCCTTCGCCGGCGGCTGGTTCCACACCGGGGACCTGGCGGTGCTGGAGCCCGACGGCTACGTGAAGATCAAGGACCGCAGCAAGGACATCATCATCTCCGGCGGCGAGAACATCTCCTCGCTGGAGGTGGAGGACGTGCTCTACCGCCACCCGGACGTGCTGGTGGCCGCCATCGTGGCCAAGCCCGATCCCAAGTGGGGCGAGGTGCCCTGCGCCTTCGTGGAGCTGAAGGACGGCGCCTCCACCCGGGAGGAGGACATCATCGCCCACTGCCGGGCGCACCTGGCCCGCTTCAAGGTGCCACCCGTGGTGGTGTTCGGCCCCATCCCCAAGACCTCCACGGGCAAGATCCAGAAGTACGTCCTGCGCCAGCGCATGAAGTCCACGGATGCGCTGAAGTGACGGCCTGAGTCAGGATCCGGTCCGGGGCGCCACCGGCGTCCGGAACCTCGCCAGCAGCAGCCCCGCGCCCAGGGAGATGCCGAAGGTGGCGATCCACACTGCCCGGGGGCCGGCCTTGGCGTAGGCCAGCACGCCCAGCCAGGGGCCCAGGGCCAGGCCCAGGGCGAAGCACAGGGAGAGCAGGCCCATGTACTCGCCGCGCCGGTCCGGCGGCGCCAGGGTGGCCACGGCGTCGCTCATGGCCGGGAAGAGAGTCATCTCGCCGAAGGTCCAGATCACGGTGGTGAGAATCAGGAGGCCGGGTCCCGTGGCCCAGGCCGTGAAGCCGAACCCGAAGGCCAGGAACAGCGAGCCCAGGAGGAGCTGGCGGCCGTGGGGCCAGTGGGCCAGGGCCAGGTTGAGGGCCACCTCCAGGGCCACGATGAGCAGGGTGTTCACCGTGAACAGCAGGCCGTAGAAGCGGCTGCCCAGGCCCAGGTCGCGCACCACCCACAGCGGCAGCGTGCCCTCGATCTGGAAGAACACCATCAGCATGGGGACGAAGGGCAGCAGCAGGAAGGCGAGTCGCCGGTCCCGCCAGGGACTCGCGCCCGGCGCAAGGCCCTGGGGCACGGCGGGCCGGGGGGGAGCCTTCAACAGCAGCCCCAGCATGACGGCGCCGGCCAGGGTGCTGAGGCCGTCCGTCCAGAACACCCAGGTGTAGCTGTGGTGGGCGATGACGCCGCCCAGGGCCGGGCCCACCGCCATGCCCAGGTTGACCGACAGGCGATGCAGGGCGTAGACCGCCTTGCGCTGCTCCGGCGCGGCGAGGTCCGCCAGCAGGGCCATGGCGCTGGGCCAGAAGGCCTGGGTGAAGGCCGCCCACAGGAAGATGAGAACGAAGAGCAGGGGGCGGGGACCGGCGAAGGGCAGCACCAGCATCAGCGCGCCGGAGACCCAGAGGCTGGCCTTCAGCACCTGGACATGGCCCAACCGGTCCGCCAGGCGGCCCGCGAAGGGGCCCGCCGCAAGCGCCCCGGTTCCATAGACCATCATGCCGAAGGCCGCCTGCTCCGGCGTCCAGCGGCGCCCCTCCGTGAGGTAGAGCACCAGGAAGGGCAGGGCCATGGTGCCCAGCCGGTTGATCAGCGTGCTGGCGCAGACCAGCCACACCTCGCGGGGGAGGCCTCGGAGGCCGCGCCAGGGGTTCATGAAAAAAAGATCTCCACGAAGGGCACCAAGAAAAGAATCAAGATCACGAAGGATGCTGGGATCGAGGGAGCGTTGAAGCCGGCCTTTCTTCGTGGCCATGCTTCCTTTACTTCGTGCCCTTCGTGGACCCGCTTTTCGCGCGGTCGGACCGGCACCACTCGCTCCAGCTCCCCACGTAGAGGGCCGCGCCGGGCAGGCCCGCCACCTCCAGGGCCAGCAGGTTGTGGCAGGCGGTGACGCCGCTGCCGCAGTGGACCGCCAGGCGCTCCGGGGGCGTGCCGTCCAGCAGGGCCTCGTACTGGGCGCGCAGGGCCTCCGGCGTCTTGAAGCGGCCGTCGGGGCCCAGGTTGTCGGCCCAGTAGAGGTTGATGGAGCCGGGGATGTGGCCGGGGATCGGGTCCAGGGTCTCGTTCTCGCCGCGCCAGCGCTCGGACGAGCGGGCATCCATCAGCTTCCGCGCGGGATCGCGGCGGAGGGTGTCCACGGCCTCCGCGTCCACCATGGGCAGGCGCCAGCGGTCCGCGGGATGGGGCGGAAGCATAGGAACGGCGGGAATCTCGACAGTCAATGTCAAGCCAGCCTCCAGGGCCGCGGCCAGGCCCCCGTCCAGGACGGCCACCCGCTCGTGGCCCAGGGCCCGCAGCATCCACCAGAGCCGGGCGGCGGCATTGCCCCCGCCCTGCGCGTCGTAGGCCACCACCTCGGTGTCCGGTCCGATGCCCCAGGCGCCCACCTGGGCGGCGAAGCGGTCCAGGGGCGGCAGGGGGTGGCGCCCGCCCCGGGCCGGATCATGGCCCGGGTCCGAGGCCGTGCTGAGCTGCCGGTTCAGGTCCGCGTGGAGGGCTCCGGGCAGGTGGCCCGCGGCATACTCCTCCGGGGACTGGCGGACGTCCAGCAGGTGGACGGAAGCGAGGCGGTCACGGAGGTCGGTGGCAGAGATCAGGGGCATCGGACCAGTATGAAGGGTCCGGCGGCGGCGGTACCCTGCTGAATGCGGAAGCCAGGAGCCCCCATGACCGATCCCCATGTTCCCGAATCGCGCTGGCGGACCGTCGCCGCGGCGGCCCTCGTGGGCGGCGGCCTGCTGCTGGCGGGCTTCGTGGCCCTGCGCGGCCTGCGGGGCGGCGGACCGGCCGCCGGCACCGACGTGAGCCAGGTGGCCTTCCGCGACGCGGCGGGGAACCGGCGCACCCTGGCGGACTTCAAGGGCAAGGTGGTGCTGGTGGACGTATGGGCCACCTGGTGCCCGCCCTGCCGCAAGTCGCTGCCGGAGGTGGCGGAGCTCCAGAAGGCCGGCGGCGAGAGCTATGTGGTGCTGCCCATCTCCGTGGACCAGAAGGGCTGGGGCGCCGTCACCCCGTTCCTGTCCCAGAACCCCCACCTGGGCCTCACCGCCTATGTTCCGGACGGGGCCAGCGGCCTGGATCCCTTCGGCGAGATCCGCGGGATTCCCACCACCTTCATCATCGACCGCGAGGGCCGGGTGGCGAAGACCTGGGCGGGCTACGGGGAGGGCATGGCCAAGAGGGCCCTGGAGGAGGCTCTGAAGGGCCGCTGAGGTGGCCGCCCGCCGGGCGCCCGTGGAAGGCCTGGCCGTCTGGGCCCGGCCCCTGGGGCTGCTGGCCCTGATCCTCTTCGGGCCCTTGGCGCTCCTGTCCACGCCCCTGCACTTCCTGGGCCTGACCTGGCTCATGCTCCTGCTCCTGAGCCTCTGGACCTTCCTCGTCGCTGCCTTCATCGGCGCCATGGCCCGGGCGGGCACGCCGGCGACGGTCTGGCTGGAGCGCCGCCTGCGGGCCTGGGTGGCGCGGTTCGCGCCGGATCCCGAGGCCCTCTGGCTCCACTGGGCCCGGCAGGCGCACCGGCCGGAGATGGCCCGGCTCTGCCTGGAGCGGGCCGCGGGCCTGGGCGGGGCCGAGGCCCTGTTCCAGGAGGGGCTGGTCTACCTGGAAGGAGGCTTCGGCCCCGGAGGCCAGCTGGCGGCGGTGGACCGGCTGCGGCGGGCGGCGGAGCGGGGGCATCCCGAGGCGGCCTTCCGGCTGGCGGAGGCCCTCCGGACGGGCCATGGGGTCCTGCGGGACCCGGCCCAGGCCGAGGGCTGGTACCAGCGGGCGGCGGCTTCGGGCTGGGGCCCCGCCGCCGCCTGGCTGGCCCATGCCCATGCGGAGGGGGACGGTGTGGCGAGGGACGCCGAACAGGCCCGGCGCTGGGCCGAGGCCGCGGTGCGCCTGCGGCCCCACGCCTCCGCGAGCCGCAGCCTCCTGCGCCACGACGCGGGCGGGGAGGATCCGCTGGTGCGTGTCGGTGCCGAGGCCGCGGCCCGGGTGGAGGCCGCGGCGGGGCGGGTGGTCGCGCACCGGGCCGGCCGCTGGGCTCTGGGCCTGGGGGCCGTCGTCCTGGCCTGCCTGGCCCTGGGCACCGCGGGGACCTTCTTCTGGGTCGGCTCCTCGAGCCTTCACCACCTGCCCCTGCTCATGCTCGCGCCGCCGGCGCTCCTGCTGGCCTGGCAGGCCTGGCGCCTGCGCAGGGACCGGCCGAAGCAGGGCCGGGACCGGCTCCGCGAGGCGGCCGAGGGCGGCGATCCCGAGGCCTGCTACCGCCTGGGGCTGGCCTACCGCCAGGGAAGCGCCCGCCTGCCCAAGGATGACCTCAGCGCCGCCCTCTGGTTCCGCCGGGCCGCGGAGGCGGGCCACCGCGAGGCCATGCGGGCCCTGGCCGACGCCTACCTGGGGGGGCACGGCGTTCTGCGGGACCCGCGGGAGGCCGCCCGGTGGGCCGAGGCCTCGCGTCAGGCCTTCTCAGGCTGAGGCGGGCGGAAGCTCCGGCCTCCGCATCAGGGCCGCCACGGTGCGGACCACCTGGTCCGGCCCCGCGTCCGTGGGCAGGCTGGGGTGGTCGCCGGGCACGGCCTCGCCCACGCCCAGGAAGGGCAGGCCCGCGACCCGGGCGGCGGCCAGGTCGTGGGGCCGGTCGCCCACATAGAGGTGGGGTCCCGGGCAGCCGTCCAGGGCCCGGCGCAGGAGGTCCGTGCGGTCGTGGCGGGGCAGGGAGCCCAGTCGGGGGATGGCCGGGTCGATGCCCAGGGTGTCGGCCTTGAAGGCCAGCAGGTCCGGGGCGTTGCCGGAGACCAGCCAGACCGGGTGGCGCTCCGCCAGGCGGTGCAGGGCGGCGAGGATGCCGCCGTAGGCCACGGCCTCCCGCCCGCCGGGGGCGAAGGCGGCCTGGAAGCGGGCCACGCAGGCGGCCTGGTAGGCGGCATAGCCTGCCTCGTCGAGCCCCCGGCCGAAGCGCATCCGGTGCAGCTCGTCCACGATCTCCCAGTCCGTGGAGCCCGAGCAGCGGCCCAGGTCCTCCGCAGTGGGAGGGGCGCCCCAGAGTCCGCCCAGGGCCTCCCGCAGCAGCACGAATCCGGAACTGAAGTGGCCGAGGGTCCCGTCGAGGTCGAAGCAGAGCGGCATGGTCCAGGATCGCATGAGATGGCATCCTCGAAGGTGAGGATGGTGGTTCCTTGATCCGACTGGCGCTCCTTCTGGCTCTTTCCCTTTCCGCGGCCCTTCCCGTGGCGGCGCAGGAGGGACTGCGGTACCGCATGCAGCTGTGGATGCGGGGCGATACGGCGCCGATGGAAACGCGCTTCCGCCTGGTGGCCACCGAGGGCACCACCAGCCACAACCGGGTGAAGAAGCCCCGCATGGGCGGCTGGCGCCTGGAGGCGGACCGCGGCCAGGGCACCCCCTATTCCCAGGCCCTGCTGCTGGGCCGGGCGGAGCGGCTGCTCTACCTGGCGGGCCCCGCGCCCCAGACCCGCCGCGAGCCCATCGCGCTGCGCTTCGGCGCCCGGAGCTTGCCCGTCTGGAGCCTGGAGATGCCGAGGGAGCTGCACGCCTCTACCGTTCTGGTGGAGGTGGCGCCGGGTCTGCTGGCCCTCTGCGATCTGAGCGCCCGCTTCGAGCGGGGCGACCTGGCCCGGATCGAGCTGCACCTGGAGAATCTCGACGGCACCGGCTCCCTGGCCCCCGCCGAGGAGGGGACCGTGCTGCTCAGCACCCTGCGCGCCTGGGCCCAGGAGGCGCGGCAGGAACCCGAAGACGGCACCACGGTGCGGTAGCGCACCCCGGGGAGCGTGACTTCCCGGGCCCTCCCCGGGGCAATCCGGGGCACCCGTTCAGACCCCCTGGGGGTATCCTGGAAGGTCGGAGGGAGCATGGCCTTCAGGGACGAATGCGGGGTCTTCGGAATCTGCCCCCAGGCGGAGGCATCGCGACAGACCTACCTGGGCCTCTACGCCCTCCAGCACCGCGGCCAGGAGGCGGCGGGCATCTGCTCAGGCGACGCGGGCGGGCTCCACCTCCACAAGGCCCTGGGCTACGTGGCGGACGTGTTCTCCGAGTCCGTGCTGGATTCCCTGCCCGGCGACGCCGCCATCGGCCACACGCGCTACTCGACCACCGGCGGCAATGTGGCCTCCGCGGCCCACCCCTTTCTCATCCACGGCCGCTTCGGCCAGGTGGCCCTCTGCCACAACGGGAACCTGACCAACACCGAGACCCTGCGCGCGAAGCTCATCGCGGACGGCCACACCTTCACCAGCCCCTCGGATTCCGAGGTGCTGCTGGCCCTCATCAACCGCGCCCAGGCGGACAGCCTGGAGGAGGCCGTGGTGGCGGCCCTGCGCCAGGCCGAGGGTGCCTACTCCCTGCTCATCCTCACGGAGCGCAGCCTCGTCGCCGCCCGGGATCCCCACGGCTTCCGGCCCCTGGCCATGGGCCACATGAACGGCACCACCGTGTTCAGCTCCGAGACCTGCGCCTTCGACCTGGTGGGCGCGGCCTACATCCGCGATGTGGCCCCCGGCGAGATGGTGGTGGTGCCCCGGGACGGCGGCCCGCTGCGCTCCGTCTTCCCCCTGCCCAAGGTCCAGCCGCGGCCCTGCGTCTTCGAGCACATCTACTTCGCCCGCCCCGACTCCCTGGTCTACGGCAAGAGCGTCATGGTCGCCCGCCGCGAGATGGGCCGCAAGCTCGCCCTGCGCCATCCCGTGGAGGCGGACCTCATCGTGCCCGTGCCGGACAGCGGCGTGAGCGCGGCCCTGGGCTACTCCGAGACATCCGGCATCCCCTTCGACTTCGGCATCATCCGCAACCACTACGTGGGCCGCACCTTCATCGAGCCCAAGCAGAACATCCGCAGCTTCGGCGTGAAGGTGAAGTTGAACCCCGTGCGCCACCTGCTGGCGGGCAAGCGCGTGGTGCTGGTGGACGACAGCATCGTGCGGGGCACCACCAGCAAGAAGATCGTGCAGATGGTCCGCGAGGCGGGCGCGAAGGAAGTGCACATGCGCATCGCCTGCCCCCCCACCACGCACTCCTGCTTCTACGGCATCGACACGCCCCGGCGGCAGCACCTCATCGCCTCCTACATGTCCCTGAAGGAGATCGAGGCCTTCGTGGAGGCCGACAGCCTGGGCTACCTCGACATGGAGGACCTGCAGGACTGCATGGGGGATGACGGCAGCGGCTACTGCTACGCCTGCTTCAACGGCGACTACCCGGTGATTCCGGAAACCAAGCCGTGACGCCGTTCAGAGCACGCTGCAGCGGGTGGACTCCTTCGCGCTGAAGGACTTCCCCAGGGCGGAGCCCTGCACATCCGCCTGCTCGTCGAGCATCAAGAGGCGGTTCTGGACCCGCTGGAAGCGGCGCCGGATGTCGATCTTGGTCCAGACGCTGGCCAGGAGCAGCACCCTTGCCCGGACCTCGATGCGGTGATCCATGGCCAGGGGCAGGCCGTCGGGCCCGATCCAGACCGTGGCCTCGTAGTCGGCCTTCTTCAGGTGGCTCCGGGCTTCGTCGTCCAGGTCCAGGTCCATGGCCAGCCGCAGCCGCCGGGCCGGCCGGCCCTCATAGGCCTCGGTCCTCTCCTCCAGCAGCCGCGCCTTCTCCAGCTGCTCCAGCAGGCCCCCGGCGGGCCGCAGCTCGTCCTGGAACTCGCCAGAGTCCCGCTTTCCGGGTCCCGGCCCCCTGGAGGCGCCTTTGGTCTTCGCGGGGGTCTTGGCCGGAGCCTTCTCGGGGGACTTGGGGGAGGCTGGGGCCGGCCGGCTGTCCTCCAGGATCCGGAGGCCCTCCGGCCCGTCCTCCACCACGGTAGTCCGGCGCTCCGTGGTGTCCTTGCCGGACTCCCGCTCATGGCTCTCCGACTCCACCTTCACCCGCACCTTCGCCGGCTCGGGCAGGCCCTTGAGGGCCGCCTTCAGGTCCGAGAGGCCGTCGGCCCGCAGCAGGGCGCCGCAGAGCAGCAGGGACAGGGCCAGGCCAGGGCGCATGGGATCTCCTCGGACAGGGAGGATTACGGGGCGCCCCGCCCTGGGTTGAGCCGCGCTTATCATGGGCCATGTGCCTCATCGCGCTCGCCTACCGCGCCCATCCGGACTTCGAGCTCGTCGTCGCCGCGAACCGCGATGAGTACCACGCCCGCCCCACGGCCCCCGCCGGGGCCTGGGACGACGCTCCCGACGTGTTCGGGGGCCGCGACCTGTCCCAGGGCGGCAGCTGGCTGGCCCTGTCGAAGCGGGGGCGCCTGGCTTGCGTGACCAACGTGCGCCGCATGGTCACTCCGGATCCGGCCGCGCCCTCCCGGGGCGGGCTCGTGTCCGCCTTTGTGCGGGGGGACGCCCCGGTCCGGGCCTACGCCGAGGGGATCGCGGGCCGGGCCATGGCCTTCGCAGGCTTCAACCTGCTGCTCTGGGACGGGAGGGACCTCCGGTATCTGAACAACCACCCGCGCTTCGTGTCCCGGGCGGTGCCGCCGGGGGTGCATGTGGTGTCCAACGCCGACCTGGACACGCCCTGGCCCAAGACCGAGAAGCTCCGGCGGGCCGTGGAGGCCTGGGCGGCCGCCGGGAACGGGGACGAGGCGCCGCTGCTCGCCGCCCTGGCGGACCGGACCCCCGCCCCCGACGCCGACCTGCCGGACACCGGCGTGGGGCTGGAGCTGGAGCGCCGGCTGTCGCCGGCCTTCATCCTCGATCCGACCTACGGGACCCGCTGCACGACCCTGGTCGCCGTCCGCCGGGACGGCTCGGGGCGCTTCACCGAGTGGCGCTTCGATCCCGCGGGCCGGCCCGCCGGGCGCACGGACGAGCGGTGGGCCCCATGACCGGGTCCGGACCGTCGAACACCTCCCAGGGCCGCTTCGAGGACGGCCTCCGCTTCTACGCGGCGGCCCTGGCCCTGGACGTGGACCGCCGGCACAGCGGCGCCATCGTCTCCGCCGCCTGCGACGCCATCCAGTGCTTCCTGGCGGTCTTCGAGACCGCGGCCCAGCGCCACCTGCCCGATCCCGAAGGCGAGACCGCCCGGCTGCGCGGCCAGCTGGAGGCCCTGCTCACGCCCCGCCAGACCCCGGAGGACGCCGCCCGCAACGCCCTGGAGGCCGCCCGTCTGGCCCGGGACCAGGCCGCCCTCCTGCTGCCGCGGCTGATGGACTAGGGTCTGTTTTCAAAGTGGATGCGAGCCGCGACGCCGTCCCCCGCGCGGCCACACCCCACTTTGAAAAAAGGTCGGCTTTATCTCCGTTCATCTCCGTTCATCTCTGGCCTTTTTTTTTCGAAGTGATCCTTGGCTGACCTGGATGCCATCACGAAGCAGTTCATTGGCTGCGCTTTCAAGGTGGGAGCCCCTCACCCAGCGGCTGCTGCTGGCGCTACCGGAGCAAGGCCGCCAAAGATCCGGGGAAGAAATGAAAACCGGAGATGGACAGAGATGAACAGAGATGAAAACAGACCCTAGAAGTTCCCCCGCCCCAGGGGCACGTTCCGGGGCACGGGGTTGCCGCCGAAGCGGTCTACGGGCAGGGTGGCGGAGGCCAGGTCCACCGGGTCCGGCAGCACGCCGCCATGGGCCTTCAGGAAGCGCCGGAGGTCCGCCCGGAACCACACGATGAATTCCTGGAAGGCCACCTGGCGCAGCTCCTCCCTGGTCAGCTCGCCCACCACCTCCACCACCGCCGAGCCGGATTCCTCCGGGGCCCGGTAGGTGCGCCAGGGCTTCGTACCGTCCGCGTTGTCGCCCAGGATCCGGGCCAGGAAGGCGCGGTCCTTTCCGGGTTCCGGCGCCTCGGCGCGGGGCGCATCTCCGGCCAGGAGGCCCGAGGCGAGGCAGAGGCAGGGCAGGAGACGCATGGCTTTGGGATGAGCGCATGCGAGCGGAGGTTCCCGGGTTGGGGCTGTCAGCTCTCAGCTGTCAGCTATCAGTGACTGAAGGCGCCGACAGCTGATAGCCGATAGCTGACAGCCGATAGCTGATAGCTTCAACCCATGCCCATCGCGATCCTCGGACCCACGGCCTCCGGCAAGTCCGCCGTGGCCGTGGCCGTGGCGCGGCGCATCGGCGGCACCGTGGTGAACGGGGATCCCTACCAGGCCCTCGCGGGGCTCCCCATCGGCACGGGGCAGCCGGATGCGGCCGAGCGGGACGGCGTTCCCCACCTGGGCTACGGGGAGCTGCCCCTCTCGACCCGCCCCAACCCCACGGCCTTCGGCGCCTGGGTGCGCGGGCTGCTCGCGGCCTGCCGGGAGCCCGTGCTGGTGACGGGCTCGGGCCTCTACCTACGGGGCATCTGGGGGCAGATGAGCGACCTGCCGGACGTGGCCGCCGCCCTGGTGGACCGGGTGCGGCGCTGGGGTGCGGCGCTCCCCACGCCGGTCCTGCACCGCTACCTGGCTGCCGTGGACCCGGCCCGGGCCGCAGTCCTGCATCCCAATGACACCGCCCGGGTCCAGCGCGCCTTGGCCTTGCACCTGGCCTCGGGCGGGCGGCCTTCGGCCCTGCTGACGGGGGCGGATACGGGCATGCCCGCAGGCTGGCGGGTGCTGGTGGTCGCGCCCGGCCGGGAGCGGCAGCGCGAGCGCGTGGCCGCGCGGGTTGCGGCCCAGGTGGCCGCGGGCTGGCCGCGGGAGGTGGCAGACCTGGTGGCTGCGGGACATGCGGCCGACCTCGAAGCCCTGCGGCCCCTGGGCTACGCGGCCTGGATGGCGGGGGGGGATCCGGCAGACATCCGGGCGGCCGTGGTCCAGGAGACCCAGGCCTACGCCAAGCGCCAGGCCACCTGGTTCCGCAACCAGCTGCCGGGCGCGCCCGCTTGGGATCCCGACACGGAGCCCCTGGAGGCGGCCTTTGCCAGGCTGGGACTGCCGTGACTCCCGTCGTCTGGTACGAAGGGCGCACCTCCCTGGACCTGCTGCGGGGACCGGGCTGGGCCTGGATCGGCCTGCGCTCCGGCGACGGCCTCAACCGCCTTCACAGCGACCTGCTGGTGGCCCTGGACCGCCTCTTCATCGAGCTGCGGGGCGGGGGTGTCCAGCGGATCGCCCTCAGCCATGCCGGCTGGATGGGGGGCCGCGGCCACCACTTCACGGCGGGCGCGGACCTGCATGAGGTGGGCACCCTGGACCCCGTGTCAGCGGAACCCTTCGCCCGGCGGGGCCAGCGCGTGATGGGCCACCTGCTCTGGCCCGGCTGGCGCACCCTGACGCTGATCTCCGGCGTGGCCATGGGAGGCGGCTGCGACCTGGCCCTGCACGGCCAGGAGCGCTGGGCCGTGGCGGCGGACCCGGCCACGGGGAAGGGCGGCCTCCGGCTGGCCCATCCGGCGGCGAAGCACGGCATCCTCACGGGCTTCGGGGGTACGGTGCGCCTGCCGGAGATTCTGGGCCGCGAGGGAGCGGACCGGCTCTTCCGGCATTTCGAGACCTGGGGCGCCGCCGAGGCCCTGACGGCCGGCGCGGTCCAGCGGGTGCTGGACCCCGAAGCGGCGCGCGCGGCGGTGCTGGCCTGGCTGGGCGCTGGCTCCTAGTGCCTCGCGGCCAGCAGGGAGGGGATGGCCAGGGCGGCGAAGATGCCGATGGCGGCGCAGCAGCAGAGCAGGAGGATCGGGGTCAGGGCGGCGCAGATGCCGCGCCAGGTGTCCGTCCTGTGCATGCGGGCCAGACCCATGCCGATCACCACCATGCCCGCGACCTGCACGAGGATGCCGATGTAGGGGATGAGGCCGCCGATCTGGATGAAGGCGGAGGCGTAGCCGTAGGCGCGAACGGTTTGGTTCATGCCCACGCCGGGCCGGAGCCCGCCCCACATCCACAGGAAGAAGTGGTTGAGCATCCCGCCGATGATCATGCCGAGGAACGTGAAGAGGGGCATGAGCAGCAGGATGGCGCCGAAGATGAGGGGCATGACGGCGGCGAGGGTCCGGCCCTCGGGTTTACCGGCCTCCTCCAGGGCGGCGAGGACGATGCCCATGCCCAGGAAGAAGAAGAGCAGGGCCATGATGAGGAAGATGGGGACGGACATCAGCAGGAGGAAGCGCCAGGGTGCGCCAATCCCCGCGGTGACGGGCACGCGGTCGAAGAGCTCCAGCGGGTTGGTGAAGACCAGGCGGAACATGGCGCCCACCCGGGCCCAGAAGCCGGGGATGGCCTCCCGGTCCTCGAAGGGGATGGGGCGCAGAGCCTGCGTCTCCGGAGGCGGCGCGAAGGCCGGGGGCGGCAGGGGGGGCGGTTCGTCCAGGGGGATGATGGGGGGCAGGGCTTCGTTGGGGCCGGTGATCTCGCTCATCCGTCGCTCCGGGGGGGTGCTCCACGCTATCACGCCTCGCGGAAATCCCTCGGCCTCAGGCCCAGCTTCTCCAGGCGGGAGAGCAGGGTGGAGGGGGCCAGGCCCGCCAGGGCCGCGGCGCCATCCGCCCCGGCGATCTTGCCCCGGACGTGGTGGAGCAGGCGTTCCAGGTAGGCGCGTTCCTGGGCCTCCCAGGTGAGGGGGCGCCCGGTCCGCTCCCCCCCGTTCCGGGCCGGAAGGGCCCCGGGAGGCAGGCGCAGCTCCCGGCCCGCCGAGAGGATGGCGGCCCGCTCCAGCACGTTGTGCAGCTCCCGCACGTTGCCGGGCCACGGGTAGACCTCCAGCTGCTCCCGCACGGCGGCGGGCAGGTGGATGGGCGGGCGGCGGTTGTCCCGGGCGAAGCGTTCGAGGAAGGCCTCCGCCAGGGCCGGGATGTCGCCGGTCCGTTCACGCAGGGGCGGGATGTGGATGGGAAAGACGCTGAGGCGGTAGTAGAGGTCCTCGCGGAACCGCCCCTCGGCCACGGCCTTGCGGAGGTCGGCGTGAGTGGCGGCCACGAGGCGCACGTCCACTTTGCGGGGCTTCTCCGCCCCCAGGGGATCGATCTCCTTCTCCTGGATGGCGCGCAGCAGCTTGGGCTGGAGGTCCAGGGGCAGGTCGCCGATCTCATCAAGGAAAAGGGTACCGCCGTCCGCCAGCTCGAATCGGCCTTTGCGGGCCGAGGCCGCGCCGCTGAAGGCGCCCTTCACGTGGCCGAAGAGCTCGGATTCGATGAGGGTCGCAGGCAGGGCGCTGCAGTTCACCTTGATGAAGGGCTTCTCGCGGCGGGGCGAGAGGTGGTGGAGGGTCTGGGCGGCCTTCTCCTTGCCGGTGCCCGTCTCCCCGGTGATGAGCACGGTGGTGGTGGTGGCGGCCACCTGGCCCAGCTGGTCCAGGACGGCCCGCATGGCGGGGCTCCCAGCCCGCATGGGCTCCTGGAGCACGTCCCGCCGCTGAACCTCGCGGAAGTAGCTGACCTCCTCGGCCAGGCTGCGCTCCCGCTCCGCCAGCCGCGCCAGGTGCTCCGCCTGCTTGATGCCCAGGGCCAGCAGGGAGGCGAAGACGCCCACGTGATGCAGGACGCTCTCGGGGTACTGGCGGCACACCATGGCGTCCAGGGTCATGAGGCCGAAGGTCTCGCCCCGGCTGCGGAGCGGCGCCACCAGGCAGCTGTGGCCGTGGGGCATCTCCAGCAGGCCGTGGAAGGTGTCCTCGCCCGGATCGTCCTCCTCGAAGGTGGCGGGCTTGGAGCGGGCCTTGAGGGCATTGATCAGGCGCAGGTTTCCCCGCACGGGGATGCGGGCCTCCGAGAGCTGGGGTGTGGCCAGGGGGCCCACGGCGAAGGCCACCCTCAGGGCCTCGCCCTCGCGGAGCAGCACCGTGGCCAGGTCGTAGGGCACCAACTGGCCCAGGCGCTCGAAGGCGTGGGCCACCATGCGTTCCGGCTCCTCCCCGAGGGTGAGCAGGGCGCCGGCCTCTTCCACCAGGCGCGCCCCGGTGAGGGCGGTTTCCAGATCTGGCGCAGCCATGGGCACCTCTTCTTTGATTATCGGTATGTCGAGAGATAACTCAAATGCCGGGTTCACCTCCTGGCATGGATTTGTGGCGGGGCCCATGCAGCGGACCTGCTTATCGGGGGGTCAGCTTGATCAAGGGTTCTAAAAAGCCTCCATGAAGGACACGAAGGCAGGTTTCGGCATCCGGCCCAGGACATCCGGGCCTTCGGCCCCCGGACGCGCTCCGCGCGACCGGCTTTGCGGGCGGCGGACGTGGCGGCCCCTGGAAGCCACCCGGGACCGCCGCCCGCAAAGGGATGCCGCGGTGGGTCGAGACCCATTCGCGCCCTTTTCGTGCCCGGGAGGGCATCTTCGTGCCCTTCGTGGTGATCTTTCCAGGCGGAGCTTGGCCGGTATGCCGGACAACCATTTTGTACGGTCATGTGCCCTGCTCCGGTGGGAGTTGGCAATCCACAACCCCAGCTCGGACCCTCTGCCCTCGACTAGGGGGCGGGCGCCCACGTTGCCAAGGGCTCCGGTAAACCCCCAACGACATCAAAGGTATACTCCACTGCAAACATTAAGGACCCGCTTGACCCCCGACACGCCTCATTTCGGATCCTACCGACTGCTCGTCCTCCTGGGCGAAGGGGCCATGGGCGAGGTCTGGAAGGCCCTGGATCTCCGCCTCGAGCGGGAGGTGGCGCTCAAGATCCTCAAGGATGCCGACGATCTGCGCCGCAAGGCCCTCATCGGCGAGGCCAAGCTGGCCTGCCAGCTCAACCACCCCAACATCGCCCACATCTACGACGCCGGCGAGGTGGACGGCACGCCCTACATCGCCATGGAGCTGGTGGAGGGGGAGACCCTCCGCGCCCTGGTGGGCCGCCCCCTGGACGGGGCCGCGCTCCAGGACCTGGCCCGCCAGGCGGCCGCGGCCCTCCACCACGCCCACCAGAAGGGCATCGTCCACCGCGATATCAAGCCGGAGAACATGCTCCTCACGGAGGATGGCCAGCTCAAGATCCTGGACTTCGGCATCGCCCGCCGCGGCGTCGAGGACCTGCCCCTGGGCCAGACGTCTCACCACATGACCCTGGTGGAGAGCACGGCGCCGGGCTACAGCCAGGGCACGCCCGCCTACATGAGCCCGGAGCAGGCCAACGGCCAGCCCCTCACGGGCCAGTCGGACCAGTTCAGCCTGGGCGTGGTGCTCTACGAGCTGGCCACGGCCCACCATCCCTTCCGCCGGGCCAGCCTGGTGGACACGCTCTACGCCGTGACGAGGGACGAGCCCCGGCCCCTGTCCGAGCTGCGCCCCGACCTGCCGCGCACCCTCCAGGACGCCATCCACCGGCTGATGTCCAAGGAGGCGCGGAATCGCTTCCCCAACCTCCAGGCCTTGGCGGCGGGGCTCTCCGAGGACAACCCCACGGCCCAGGCGCCCCACCTCAGCCTGTCGGCCCGCCAGCTCCGGCCCTCGAAGCTCCGGTGGGCCCTGACAGCCGCGGCCACCCTCCTGGTGGTGGGCGCGGGGGTGGGCGTGTTCCTCAACCGGCGGGCCCTGGCCACGGGGCTGGGCGCGGCCCGGAGGGCCTCCCGGGAGGACTTCACCAAGGGTCGGCGCGTGGTGGCCATCCTGCCCCTGGAGCAGCTGCAGCCGGACGCGGAGCATGCCTGGCTGAGCAACAGCTTCGCGGACGCCATGGCCTACGGGCTCGTCCGGCGCGAGGACCTGCTGGTGGTGGACCGCCTGCGGGTGGTGGAGGCCATGAACCAGCTGGGCGACACGCCGGGCCGGGCGCCGAAGGCCCTGGGCGAGCTGGGGCGCCAGCTCAAGGCCGAGCTGCTGGTGCTGGGCAGCTATCAGGTGGTGGGCGGCCAGCTGCGCATGGGCGTCCGGGTGGTGGACGCGGCCCTGGGCTCCACCCGGCACCAGTTCCAGCTGGACCGGCCCGTGGCGGACCTGCTCAAGCTGGAGGACGAGCTGCAGCAGCGCCTGCCGCAGGAGATGGGCCTGGGCGGCGATGCCGGAGGGCCCCGCATCCAGGCCCGGAACCCGCGGACCCGCGAGCTCTACACCAAGGCCCTCCAGGTCATCACGGAGGGCAACCAGGACTCGGTGCAGCTGGCCAACTCCCTGTTGCAGACCGCCATCGAGATCGAGCCGGACTACGCCCCGGCCCGGGCCGAGTACGCCTGGACCCTGGCGGAGCTGGGCGCCACGCGGGCGCTGAGCCAGGGGCGCTTCGCCGAGGGCCAGGTCCTGCTGCGCCAGGGGAAGGCCGCCGCCGAGGCCGCCATCGCCTTGGATCCCGGCGCCTCCCAGGCCTACCGGGCCCTCGGCTCCATCCTGCTGCGGCTGGGGGACCTGGAAGGGGCCAGCCGCTCGGCCCTGCAGGCCGTGCGCCTCGATCCGGCGGACCACAAGGCCTACGACGTGCTGGCGGACGTCTTCGCGGGCCTGGAGGGCGAGGACAACCACCAGGCTGCCCGCCGCTACTTCGAGAAGTCGCTCTCCCTGTTCCCCGAGGGCTGGCAGGCCCACCACCGCTACGGCGTGCTGCTGCAGAACGACGGGGAGCTGCCCCTGGCCCTCCAGCATGCGGACCGGGCCCTGGCCCTGCGCCCGGCAGCGGAGTACGCCTACGTCACGGCGGCGGACGCCCTGCTGTGGATGGGCCGGGCGCCGGAGGCGGAGATCCGCCTGCGGGCGGGCCTCCGCGAAGTGCCCGGTTCCAACGTTCTGCGCAGCCTCATGGCCTACGCCGCCTGGGAATGCCAGGACTCCGGCACTGCCCAGGGCTACCTGCGCGAGCTGGAGGGGGCCTGGCCCGCGGACCACTCCAGCACCGTGTTCCTCGCGGGTCTGAAGAAGGCCGTGGAGGGAGATCCCGCCGGCACCGTGGCCCTCTTCCGTGGCTATCGGCAGAAACTCCTGGATTCGGACCTGGCGGCGAAGAAGCACAACGAGAAGCGGGTGCTCTCCGTGAACCTCTACTTCATGGCCCGCACGGCGGCGAAGCTGGGGCAGGCCGCCGAGGCCCGGAGCCTGCTGGACCTGGCGGACCGCCTGCACCCCGGCAAGCGCCGCGTGGCCCAGCAGGACCCGGCCTTCAAGGCAGGTTAGGCGCTCTCAGGCCGCGCTGCGGGCCTCGGCCATCAGGGCCTCGATGCGCCCGCGCACCTCGAGCATGAGCGACTCGCGGTCGGGGTGGGCCGCGGTGTCCACGAGGTCGCCCACCGCCACCACGTAGCGGCCCGGGCGCAGGCGCATGCTCCCCGGGGGCAGGACCTCCCGGCCGCCCACGGTGGCCATGGGCACGATGGGCACGCCCGCATCCAAGGCCAGGGCGAAGCCGCCCTTCTTGAAGGGCAGCATCTCGCCGGTGCGGCTGCGGGTGCCCTCCGGGAAGATCACCACGTTCTTGCCGCCCCGGATCTCGGCGGCGGCCTCCTGGATGCTCTTGATGGCGCGGTCCCGGTCGCCCCGGTCGATGAAGATCACCCCGGCCACCCAGGCGGCCCAGCCCACGAAGGGGATATACTTCACCTCCTTCTTGGCGATGTAGACCGCGGGCACCGGGAGGATCCCGATGAGGACCGGGGGATCCAGCTGGCTCTCGTGGTTCGACATGAAGATCACGGGCTGGCGGCCCTCCCGGACGGCCTCCGGCAGCCGCTCCCAGCCCGTCAGGACCAGGGGGATCCGGCAGAACCAACCCAGGCCGCGGGCGTACAGGGGGCCGATGCCGAAGAAGGCCCGCCGGCGCCCCACGACCGGAACCGCCAGGAGGATGCCGACCACGACGACCGGCACCAGGACCATGCCCCAGACGGCCATCACAACCGCACCCCATCCCGTGTTCCGCCAGTTGGCCACGACGCTCCTCCGTGCTATTCAACCTATCAGTTCTGGAGGCCACCCGTGGGCATCACCGAGCAGATCCTGGCCGATCACGCCGCGCGCAAGGACGCCGACGGCGTCACCTGGTTCACCGAGGCCGACCTGGCGCGGCTGGGCATCCACGACCGGCTCTTCACCATCATGCAGAACGTCCAGCACACGCTGCGGCTACGGAAGGCCAAGCAGGTGGTCGAGAGCCACGGCTGCACGGACCGCTGGAGCCTCGAGGACACGCACTGAGGGCGGACTACGCCCGCTTCAGCCAGCTCTCGCGCCAGTAGAGGATGTTGTTGCGGGGGCAGTTCTTGCTGCACACCCCCCGGCAGGTCACGCCCTTCAGGGAGACCGTGTGGGCCAGGTGGACCATCTTTCCGGTCTCCTCGAGGATGATCCGCTCCAGGGGCTGGTCCACCTGGAAGCGCTTCCCGGCGTGCTCGGACATGCCGGGTTCGAAGGTCAGCCCGCGGTTCTTCCCCTCGGCGTCCAGGGTGGCCCGGATTTCAGGCCCGCTGAGCACCTCCACCCAGTCGCCGGGAAGGAGCCCCAGGTCCCCCGCGGGGGTGCTTCGCCGGGAGCCGGCCAGGGCCCCGGCCGGCCGCCGGCCCAGGAGGTGGAGGAAGCGGTTGAAGGTGGTGCCGAGGAAGATCCGGAGGAAGTCGGGCACCGTCAGCTCGCCCCGGCGGATCTCCAGGAAAAAGTGGGAGAGGTCCCAGCGGGACAGGGGCCGGGAGGCCGCGAGCAGCTCCGTGGACTGGCAGACGTAACGGTCCTCCCGTCGCGTGGGGAGGTCCACCGGGAAGGCCGCGTCTGGAGCCCCGGAAGGCGCCACGGGCCCGTCCGCGCGGAGCCAGGCCTCCTTCCAGAAGAACAGGCAGCCCCGCTGGCACCCATCATGGGCGGACCCGTCACAGCGGAGGTCCTCCAGGAGGATCGTCCCGCCCAGGCGGCGGAAGCCCGCGCCCTCCACGCAGGTCTTGTCCGCGTGGCGGTGGACGCGGGCCTGGGTCCTGCAGAACCGGGCCATCTCCGGCATGAAGGGCAGACCGTCCAGTTTCCCGTCCACATCCAGCGTGGCCGCGATCTCCGCCGCGCCGCGGATGAAGACCGGCTGGCCTTGGGCGTATTCCTGAGGGTTGGTGGAGGTCATGGGGGTCCGCAGGGTGGCGGTGCGCAAAACGCAGGGGGTCTGTGGCCAAGCATAGCCCAGGCCCCCTTGCGCGCACGCCCCTCCCCCCCGGTTACCGGGGTTCCGGCGTCAGGCCTGGGCGACAGCCTCCATGGCCAGGGCCCGGGGATGGAGGATCTGGTTCTCCAGGTAGATGTGCAGGTGCAGGTCCTGCTCCAGGGTCTCGAAGCCGTCATAGAGGGCCCGGAAGGTGTTGCAGCCGTCCGGCGGCACGGTGTAGGCCCCCGTGAGGGCCCGCAGCTCGACCAGCAGGGCGCCCACGGCCTCGTGCTCCATCTCCATGACGCGGATGGGGCTCTGCACGCTGCCGAAGCAGGAGGAGCCGGACTGGCCCGCCTCCATCTGGCGGATGTAGGGGAAGAGGATCTGCTCTTCCTTCATCATGTGGGGCATGAGGTCCGCGACCAGGGCCTGGAAGATCTCGTTCACGCGGGCCTGCTCGGGATGCCGCTCGCCGTGGGCCCGGAGCACCTTGCCCATGAGCATGTCCAGGCGGGGCAGTTCCTCGCGCAGGTAGTCGTGGTGCTTGGCCACGATGTGCTGGGTGAGGTCCGCCAGGGTGGCCTGGGTCCAGTCCCGGGGGGAGGGGATGCCGGCGGCGAAGGGCTCCAGGGTCTCCAGTCCCTTCAGGACCGCCTCCGGGGCCTGGTTCGCCACCTGGCAGGCCTCGCCCAGGCTGCGGTGGCCACCGCAGCAGTAGTCGATGCCCAGGCGCTCGAAGTAGCGCATGGTCTCGGGGCGCTCCAGCACCAGCTCGCCCACCTTGGTGTTCAGTTCCACGTTCATGCCGGCTCCTCGGCGGGGTCCATCCCCTGGCACTCAAGATGAGGCCTTCCACCCGTGAGGATAATCACATCTTGACTAAAAAGGTCAAATTTTCTTAAATAACTCGAACGTCCCATTCAAAGTGTTGATTGTATTTTATTTAATCAACAGTGATGGACTTCGACACGTTCTTGGGGGCGTCGGGATGGACGCCATGGTCGGCCACGGCCAGGCGGTCCAGGTACTCCATCTTCAACACGGACATGCGGAAGGCCAGGCGCTGGAGGACCACGGAGGCGGCGAAGACGAACAGGTTGGCGTCGCCGCAGGGTGGCACCTCGAGGTACTTGGACCAGTAGCGGTCCTGGCCCATGGGTTTTCCGGCCACGGCCAGGGCCAGCTCGGGGTTCTTCTCGGCGATGAGGAGGATGTCCGCGCCGCGGATCTTGTGGGTGTGGATCTGGCTGATGGTGATGCGCACGTCCCGCTCCTCGGCGGGGCACACGAAGAGCAGGGGGTAGTTCGAGAACCGCGTCTCCACCAGCTCCGGCCAGGCCTGGAGGGCTTCGATGCCCCCGGCGAAGGGCCGGCCGTCCCGGTGCTGCTCGTAGACCTCCAGCAGGCCGGCGAGATCCTGGATGGAGAACAGCGTGTTCTTCCCCAGGATGGTGTTGGGCCCGTGCTTGAACTCGGCGGCGTCGTAGCCCTCGGCGTGGTTCAGCACCACCTCGCGGATCTTCAGCGCGCCCTCCCGGGCCAGGCCGATGAGGCCCGTGCCCAGGATGTGGAGGGACGGTTCCAGGTAGAGGCGCTTCGCGGCCTCCTCCACATCGGTCTCGCAGCGGCGCAGGGTCTCGGCGATGAGCTCCTTGGCCCGCTCAAGGTTCGCGGCGATCTTGCGCTCCGTGAGCGAGAAGGAGGCCGCCAGCACGTA
Source organism: Geothrix fermentans DSM 14018 (assembly GCF_000428885.1). Taxonomy (GTDB): domain Bacteria; phylum Acidobacteriota; class Holophagae; order Holophagales; family Holophagaceae; genus Geothrix; species Geothrix fermentans. The sequence goes on from NZ_AUAU01000006.1 coordinate 137,152, forward strand.
GAGGATGGCCACCTGGTTGAGGAAGCTCTTGGTGGCGGCCACGGCGATCTCGGGACCGCAGAGGATGGGCAGGTAGAACTCGGAGAGCTCCTGGGGGATGCGGCTGTTCTCGTTGTTCACCAGCGCGATGCGGCGCAGGGCCGGGACGCGGGCCCGCACATCCTGGAAGATGTCCACCAGATCCTTGGTCTCGCCGGACTGTGTGATGCCGAGGAGCAGGTCGTGAGGCTGGAGGGCGTTCAGGTACATGGACCGGAACTGCCCCGGGTTGCAGGGGAAGACGCCCACCCCAGCCAGACCGTTGAAGAATGTGGCCGCCACCAGGGCCGCGTGGTACGAGGTGCCCGAGGCCACCAGGAAGACGCGGCCGCCCTCCTTCTGGGACTCGCGGATGGCCTGCACCAGGTCCTGGAGGTGCCGCGTGACCCGGCGGCGCTTCTTCCAGACGAAGAGGAGGTCGAAGAGGGCCAGGGCCTGGGAGGCCGAAGGCTCCAGGCGCCCCAGGTCCGCCAGCAGCTGGCGTTCGTCCGAGACCGGCTGGCCGTGGGCGCGCAGTACGTCCGCGTGAGGCTCCACGCGGGCGGCCAGCTCTCGGTGGACGGGGTCCGCCAGCAGGCCTCCGAAGGCCTTCCGCAGGGCCGCCTCCCCCGGGACCTCGTACAGGGCCAGGACCTTGGCCACCAGGGCCTTGCAGAGGTCCTGGCGATCCTCGAAGGCGGCGAAGAGGCCCTCGGTCCCCGCATCGCGGAAGTAGTAGCGCAGCACCTCGTCCAGGTTGTCCGGCGCCGAGGCGATCTCCTGCTCCATGAAGTAGCGGTAGGGCGCCCGCAGCCCCGTGTCGCGCACGTTCAGCTTGGAGCGCTTGGGCCGCGGAACGGAGAAGGCGAGCGACTCTCCGAGGGTGAAGACCAGGTACTCCCGTTCCGTGAACCAGATGCCCTCGCCCTCCGAGAGCGGAATGAGCATGCGGGTTTTGGAGAGCACCGAGGTGAGGTCGCTGGAGACCACCACGAAGTCGCCGTGGGCGTCGCTTCCGATTCCCGCGTATAGCGAGGATCCCGACTTCACCGCCACCACGCCGGGCACCTTGGGATCGGCGAAGGCGGCGGCGTAGGAGCCCTCGGCTTTCGCGTCGGCCTTGCGGGCGGCGTCGATCAGCAGGAAGGCGCCCTCGGGGATGGCGCCCGCAAGTCCGGCGGCGGTATGGGCCGTGTGGCAGGCGGCCAGGGTCGGTCCGGGATCCGCCAGGTTGGCGGCGTAGGCGTCCTCGGTGAGGTGGGTGATCATCTCGCCGTCGTTGTCGGACTTCACGCTGTGGCCCTGGGCCGTGAGCGCGGGCTTGAGCGCGTCCGTGTTGGAGATGTTGCCGTTGTGGGCGCCCACCATCTCGACCTTGCAGCGCACGTGGTGGGGCTGGCTGTTCACGTCCGTCACTGCGCCGTAGGTGGCCCAGCGCACCTGGCCGATGAAGCGCTGGCCGGGCTGCCGGTCGATGCCCAGCTCCGGCACCACGCGGCTGGGGGCGCCGACTTTCTTGAGGAGCGTGATGGCGCCGTCATTGCCGATGAAGGAGGCGCCGGTGGAGTCGTAGCCCCGGTATTCCAGCCGCTTCAGCAGCTCCCCGGCCTCATGGCCCATGGCGGCGACTTCAGTGGCATAGCAGAGCGAGACGATTCCACACACGGGGCGACTCCAGCAGACAGGTCCAAACGACCATCTTGGTGGGTTTCAGGGGCGTGTTCAAACCTGGGAAGAGCTAAAAGATCAACGCCAAGACGCGAAGACGCCAAGAAAGGCTTCCAATCATCTCTTGTCCTTAGGGCTGCCCGAGCGCGCGAAACCGTCGCCTCAACATCTTCGTGTTTTCATCGGTGTGCGCCTGCTCGTACTGCCTGTACTCCGTGAAGGTCATTTTCAGGAGGGACTTGCTCCATTCCTTGTTCTCCACATGCAACCGGTACCACTGGTAGTCGGCCTCATCCCGGATCCAATCCGGAACTGGAGAAGTGCCAAGGTAATCGGCCATCGGGATGCCCCGAATGATGTAGCCATCGACCATTCCTCCGAAGGCATGCGCAAGTTGGGACAGTGGGGAAGTGGATGGACCTCGAACCTGTTCGAAGGGGGTTCCAACCACGTCGAACCCAATGTCACGTCGATAGGTCAACATCAAGCGGTCGAGGAGTCCGCCAAAGGGGAACACCTCGCGCCTGGTGGCTGAATCATAGAAGGGCGCGTGAAGAGACACGATCCACATTCGCTCCTTGAAGGGAGAGCGGTAGATCATGTTTCCCATCCTCGGGAGAGGCCTGTCGGTACCCACCCAATACTCCGTGTGCTTTGTGGTGGCGTGGGCAATGCCGCAATGGACGAGCGCGGGGAGATTCTTCGCGAGAATCTGGCGCTCCAGCACCATGGCCATGCATTCGTCGTAATGATCGGCCTTCTCCAATTCGCGAGTGCGGGCGGACTCGTCGCCGTAATTGACGATCGACCAGTCGATGGCGGGCGCCAGCCCGATCAACCTGAAGGCCCCGCGGGAGGCTGCATGTTCCTTGTTGGATCGCCAGACGGTCTCAAGGATGTCGAAGTATTCTTTGTTGTTCCATATCGGGTTGTCTCGCATGAAAAAGCGAAGCGCCTTGGCCCGATCGAAGGTCGGTTGGGTGACCAGGCGATTTGCCTCTTCGGTCGCTTCAACGGTAAGGAATTCGGTGGCTAGGTAACGCACATCAGTACGCGTGTGTAGCTCTGGAATCAAGTCCAGCACAAGCTGGGCGTCATGGCGGATTCGATGAAACTCTCCGAGAACGACCCATCGTTTTCCCTGGTTGAAGGTGTCAACCACGTAATCCACGGGATTCTTAGGGTGAGACTGCCAATGCGCCAGGAGGGCGGTTGGCATCGGGGGAACAGGGCATTGATTCGCCTGCGCTGCGAGTGATGGGGAAAGGAACAGCGATAGAACGAAGGTCCTGAGGACACTCATTCCCATAAGCCACCTCGGGATTCGGTCCTCATAGGCTATGCGGGCAGGGAAGGTTCTGCGCTGTGGTTGTGATCGAATTCCGCTTAAGGAGGCCATGACTTCGTGGCCTGTTGATCCTTTATTCGTGTTCTTCGTGGAGATCTTTGATTCAGGGTACCGGATCGATGCCCCCGTCCGTCAGGGGCGAGCACCGGATCAGGCGCCAGGTGGTGAGCAGGCCGCCCCGGAGGGTGCCGTATTTCTGGATGCAGCCCAGGCCGTAGTGGCTGCAGGTGGGCGTGAACTTGCACTGGGTGGGCAGGTGGCTGGACAGCGTGGCCTGGTAGGCACGGATGGCGCCCCGGCAGGCCCAGGCCGTGGGCTGGAAGCGCACGGGCAGGAGGGCCTCCAGCACCAGGTAGAGCCCCAGGGCCGGCAGGGGATGGGCCGCCAGCCAGTCCAACCTAGGCCTTCGCGGCATCCGCTTCGGCCTTCACCTTGCGGGCCTCCTCCAGGAAGGCGGGGACGAGGTCCTCCTCCTTCACCTTCCGGATGAGCTCGCCCTTGCGGTAGATGAGGCCCTCGCCCGCGCCGCCGGCCACGCCGAGGTCGGCGTCCTTGGCCTCGCCGGGCCCGTTCACGACGCAGCCCATGACCGCGTAGGTGATGTTCTCGTGGTTGATGGCCTTGAGGCCCTCCTCGATCTCGTTCGCCACGCGGTTGAGGTCGATCTGGACGCGGCCGCAACTGGGGCAGCTCACCATGCGGAAGCCGCCGGTGCGCAGGCCCAGGGAGCGCAGCAACTCGTGGCCCACGCGGCACTCGTCCTCGCCGTCGCCGGTGAGCGACACGCGGATGGTGTCGCCCAGGCCCTCGGCCAGCAGGATGCCCATCCCCACGCTGGAGCGGATGGTGCCACCGAAGGGCGTGCCGGCCTCGGTGATGCCCAGGTGGAAGGGGTAGTCCACCTGCTTCGCCAACAGGCGATAGGCCTGCACGGTGCGGATGACGTCGCTGGCCTTGAGGCTGATCTTGATGTCGCGGAAGCCCTCGCGCTCCAGCACCTCGATGTGGCGCAGGGCGCTCTCCACCATGGCCTCGGGCGTGGCGGTGCCGAACTTCTCCAGCAGATCTTTTTCGAGGCTGCCGCCGTTCACGCCGATGCGGATGGGGATGCCCTTCGATCCGGCCTTGTCCACCACGGCCTTCACGCGGTCCTGGCCGCCGATGTTGCCGGGGTTGATGCGCAGGCAGGCGGCCCCGCCGTCCGCGGCCACCAGGGCCAGGCGGTAGTCGAAGTGGATGTCCGCCACCACGGGGATGGGGCTGCGGTCGCAGATCTCGTGGAAGACTTCGCCGGCCTTCTTGGTGGGCACGCTGACGCGCACGATCTCGCAGCCCGCGGTGGCGTAGTTGTAGATCTGCTGAACCGTGGCCTCCACATCCCGGGTGTCCGTCTTGGTCATGCTCTGGACGGTGATGGGGGCGTCGCCGCCCACCGGGACCTTGCCCACCAGGATCTGGCGGGTCTTCCGGCGGGGGGCGAGGGGCTGGAGTTCCTGGTCGGACATGGGGCCTCGGGCTTCAAAGATTCCAGTGTACCCACCTATGAATCGGCCCGGGGACCGCAGGTTTTTCTTGGAGGGGACCCCCATGTCGGAGGATTCCAGGCAGCGGTGGGTTGCGCGGGGCCTTGGCAGCCTTGCTACACTGGCCGCTCACCCGAGGTCCCCATGATCATGAACACGCGCAACCACAACGACGTGCTGATCCTCTACCCGGAAGGGAAGATCACCCTGGGCGACGGCGACCAGGAGCTGGGCGAGGCGGTCCGCACCTCGCTCTCCAACGGGGCCCGCAAGATCGTGATCAACTTCAGCAAGGTGAGCTACCTGGATTCCTCAGGCGTGGGCGAGCTGGTGGGCTGCTACACCTCCATCAAGGGCAAGGGCGGCGAGCTGCGCATCTGCGGCATGAGCAGCAAGATCTTCAGCCTCATCAAGATGACCAGCCTGCACTCCGTCTTCGAAGTGAAGGACACCGAGGAAGAGGCCCTCGCGGGCTTCTAGGGCGGTGCGTCGCCGCGCCGCCTGCGGACTCAGCCTCCTGGCCCTGGTTTCCGCCGCGGGCCAGGAGGCTGTGTCGGCCCGGCCCGTGACGGCCATCCGGGTCGAGGGGGGCGATGAGAATGACCGGCGCTTCGCCCTGGCGGCCCTGGGCCTGAAGGTGGGCCAGGGCGTGGATGCGGCGGGCTTCCAGCAGGCCCTGGCCGCGGTGCGGCTGGTGGACCGCTACCGGTTCGTGGAGGGCACCCTCGGGGCCGACGGCGTGGTCCTGCTGCGCCTGGATCCCCTGCTCCCCGTGGCCGCCTGGCGCTGGGAGGGAGATCCCCTGCCTGCGGATCTACGCAAGACCCTGCTGCCGGAGCTCCGGAAGGGCCAGCGTCTGGGGCCCCAGCACCTGGCCCTCCTGGAGCGCAGTGCCGAGCAGCGCCTGCGGGAGGCCGGCTACCGCCAGGCCGATGTGAAGGCCACCGTAGAGGAGGGAGGACGCCTGCTGCGGCTGGCCCTCGCCCTCGGCGCGCCCCGGCTCGTCCGGGAGGTGCGTCTGGAGGGAGACCCGGCGCCCTACACGCGCGAGTCCCTGCTGAAGGTCGCCCGCATCACGCCGGGGCGCACCCACTGGACCCCGGCGGTCCAGCGGGAGGCTCAGCGCCGCCTGCGCGCGCGCCTCGTGAAGGACCGGCGTCTGGAGGGCTCCATCCGCCTCGCCCCCGCGGACGGTGAGGGCGGCACCCTGCTTTTGGAGATCCGGCCCGGGCCGAAGGTCACGCTGAAGTCCAAGGGCATGGACCTGCTGGGCCCGCTGTGGGGCCGACCGCGGCTCTCCGAGCTCGTGCCCCTGGCCCGGGCGGAGCGCTATGCGCCGAGCCTGCTGGACGAGGGCGACGGCCGCATCTCCGCCTACTACCGCGACCAGGGCTTCCCCGAGGTGAAGGTCACCCACGAGCGCGTCGTGACCGCAGGCACCGCCGAGCGGCCCGAGGCCGTGACCATCACCTACACGGTGGTCCGGGGCCCCCGCCGGGTGCTGGGCACGGTGCGCTTCGAGGGGAACCGCGAGCTGTCGGACGACGAACTCGCCAGGGCCGCGAGCCTCCCGAAGCGGTTCCTGTTCCTTCCGCCCCACGCCAAGGCCGAAGCCATGAAGGCCCTGGAGGACCGCGTCACGGCCCACTACCTCCAACGGGGCTTCCCGGAGGTGCGGGTGCGCCGCCGGGCGGAAAGCGGCCCTGGCGGCGCGGTGGACGTGCGCTTCGTCATCCGCGAGGGGCAGCGCCGCTTCCTGGATGCCCTGGTGCTGGAGCTGCCGCCGGACCCCGCCTTCCCCAGGGACCGCCTGGCCCGGAGCCTGCTGCTGGCCCTGGCGGACCGCCCCGTGGCCGTGCGCGGCACGCCGCGCTACCGCTCGGACCGCCGCCACCTCCAGGGTTTCGAGGGCACCCTCGAGACCACACCGGAGGGGGCGCGCCTGACCTTCACGCCCGCTCTGCCGCTGGTCCGCAACGACCTGGCCCTGGTGGTCTCGGACCTGCGCCAGCGGCTCTCCTCGGTGGGATCCGCCAATCCCCAGGTGAAGCTCACCTTCGAGGACGACGAGACCCGGCCCATCGTGCGCATCCAGGTACCCCCGCAGCCCCTGGACCGCACCCGGCGCCTGGTGGTGCAGGGCAGCGACCGGACCCGCGCCGAGGCCGTGCTCCGGGAGGCGGGCCTCGCCGCGGACATTCCGCTCGATCCCGCGAAGCTGGATGAGAGCCAGGTCCAGCTCGGCGGCCTCGGCGCCTTCCAGCGGGTGGACCTGCTGACCATGAAGGACCTTCCCGGCCAGGAGAAGGAGCCCTGGCAGCGCGGCGACCTGGCCCTGCGCCTGCAGGAGCGCAGCCCCTGGGTGTTCACGGAATCCTTCGGCTACGACAAGACCCAGGGCTACCACTTCGGCCTGAACGCCCAGCGCCTGAACGTGGGCGGCATGGGCCGGACCGTGGACTTCGGCCTGCGGGCGGGGGACCAGACCCTGGACATCCCGGCCCTGCGCAAGGCCTTCCCCACAGGCGACATCAAGCGCTCCGTGGACAGCTACAGCATCGGCTACACGGATCCCTGGTTCCTCCCCGGCTCGCTGGACACGCTGCTGGCCCGCCGGACGCGCTTCCACATGGAGGGCGCCTACATCGAGGAGGCCCAGGCGGCCTTCTTCGCCCGCCGGCGGCGTTTCACCCCGAGCCTGGAGTGGAAGATCAGCTCCGTGCAGTCCGTCCAGTTCGGCTACCGCTTCGAGCGGGTGGAGGTGGCCTCCAACACCGACAGCGATGGCAAGCCGCTCCTGGCGGACCAGGACCTCTTCCTGCTGGCGCGCACGCCGGCCCGGAGCATCATTTCCGCCCCCTACCTCCAGGTGGTGGTGGACCGCCGGGACCGGCCCTACGACCCCACCCAGGGCACCTTCTTCCTGGGCCGGCTGGAACTGGCGAACCAGCTCTTCGGCACCTCCACCAACAGCAGCTACGTGAAGCTGGACCTGCGCCACCAGTGGAACTGGCCCGTGGGCTTCCACGCGGAGAACGGCGTCGTCATGGCCAGCGTCCGCCTCGGCCTGGCCCGCCCCACGGCCGCCTCCGCCGAGGACCTGCCCCTCTCCGAGCGCTTCTTTGGCGGCGGATCCTTCACCGTGCGCGGCGTAGAGCCGGACCTCCTGGGCGATGTCCAGCGCACGGACTCTCTGGGCAACAAACTCGCGCAGCCCATCCCCTTGGGCGGCCAGGCCCTGGTGGTCATGAACCTGGAATACCGCTTCCCCCTGTTCGGCATGCAGAGCGTGTGGGCCGAGGTGTTCGTGGACACCGGCCAGGTCTACCGGAGCCTCAACCCCGACAAGGGGGTGGAGACTCCCTTCCCGCCCCTTCGCACCACTCTGGGCGCTGGCCTCATCCTCAGGCTCGGCTTCCCCCTCAAGATCGAGTACGCCGCCGACTGGAAGCGCATCATGGGCCGCCCCCGCACCCAGGACGAGCGCGACACCCAGCTCAAGAGCCTGCTGATCTCGGCGGGATTCCAGTTCTGACCGGCCGCCAGCGGACTCCAGCGAGGGGTCCCGTCATCGGGCCGTCCGATCGGGGCCTGAATAGAGGCTCCCGGGACAGTAGGGGGCGCTCCCGGAGGTGGCCTCTACCGTTCGGAGTGCGAAATCGACCGTTCGCCGGTTTTTTCGCACTCCGAGTCAGTTCTGGAGTCTATTTGGTGACCTTCGCTCCGGGTCTCCCACCCCCCCCCTGGACGGGTCTGGGAAATCCGTTGTTGCAGCCGCCATCGCGGAAGGGTTGCAGCCATGGCGGTTTCCCCCAGGCAACCCGGCTATCGGAGGACGCCATGCTGAGTTCGAGATTCGACCCCGTGTGTCATCTGAGATCCAAGGGTACGAAGAATGCACACTGAGTGCTCTACCCATTCCTAGTGAGGATGTTCCTAAAATGCCGGAGCACATGAAAATCAACATCCAACAATATTTTGAGGCAGATGACTCCAGTGGCTTCTGAAAGTGACTTAGAATCTAATGAATTACGGGGAGGGTTACATTTTAGCCTAAAGGCAACATTTTTTGTATTTTAGGCCACTTCCACAGGGGCAGGGATCATTTCTTGGTATTTTCCCTCGTTTATAATCTTCTTTGCCCTTTATCAACCTTTTTAAAGAAAGGCGATTACTCGATTCCTTGTAATACTCGATTTCAGTTGGTTGGAGTTGGTCACGTCGGTAGATTGTATCGTCAAGAGAGAGGATCCTACCGCCTGCGTCACTTATAATGTGGACCGCAATTCGATATGGCTTCGAAGTAATAAGCATAGCAGATATAGTCTGTTTTCTGATCTCAGAATCACTCCAATGAAAATGTGGAGTTGAAACAAAGATGGTCACAGGTGGATCTGTGCGAAATGAAACCGATTTAGGTTTTTTAGAAACAATAGATGGACTCGATAATTCTTCAATTATTCGTATAAGCTCTATTTGTAATTGTGGGTGGAGACTTAATAAAATGCTTGACAAATGACATTGAGATGGGTTTTTGTTGTTTTCGAGTAATGTGACTAATTTAGAAATACCATTATGGATACTTGTTTTCGGGATTGGAAAGCTTTCATCTAACAATTTATTATAAAAATATTCATCTATTGTTTGTGAGTACCCCTCAGAATAAAGCCCAGTGTGTTGGCCGATTGGAGTGTTGGCTAATTGGGTGTAGTCACCAACTTTAAAATACATTCCGACATGATCCACTTCGTCCGCCATCTTGAATGTTTTATTGATTATTGCTTTGGTCCTAATTTCAATGAAGTGTAAAAATTGATGTGGGGAAGTGAATAAATCTTTAAATACCATTAAATCTGATATTGCAAGCGACCAAAATGGGATTCCTGTGGATTGAGTTTCATTGATATTATACGCTTCTATATTGGATGCAATATGCGTAAAATGATCCAGGGTGATGCCTATAGAGGATTTAATGCGAAATTTATCTAATGAAATTTCGAAACATTTGACTTTCTCCCCGTTCGCATCCTCTGAGTATAGGGGAACCGTTGGGGCAGTACTTAAATATTCAAATAGGCGTTTTGCCTGATTATATGGCTTCTGGATCAACGCAGTGATCGAATTCAAGTGCGCTTCGAAATCACTCGCTGGGGATGAATATGTAAATGCGCCAGCTTTTACCTCGATCACAAATAAATGATCATCATAAATGACAATACCATCCGTTTCGCACCAATTTTTACTCGGGGATGCAGTAGGAGGCCATTGATAGTGAATAGATTTTAAAATGGTGGCACCCGGAAGAAGGCTTTTGAAAAGATTAAGTGGAAACTCTTCCGTGACTTCCTTCTGGCGGTCTGCCCAAATTTGCTTATAGCTTGGTTTTAATTCAATTATTTTTTTTTGGATTAATCTATAAATTGATTCAACCAGCCAATCTCCGTCATGGCAATAGAAGTGGCCATTGATTTTAAGGAAAGGGCGTTGTTTGACAGGTAGAATTCGGAGGGGCCATCCCTTGTATAGACCCTCGGCAAGGAAGTCTGCATTCTCGCCCTGGCTCCAACTGAATGCTTCGAGCATGCTAGGTGGAATATTAGTGATTTTTTGGATATCAAATAGCGCATCTCCGAAGAATTTTTCAAAGGCTGAATTTAATTTATCTCTTAATCCAAGGCTATCTATTTTTTTATTAATATACACTTGAAGTTCATCTTCGGTTATGATATAAGAAGGAATCTCGGCTGTTGATTGTGTCTGAATTTCTCTAATTTCTATGGCAGCATTAATGAGTCCAGATCTTAGAGATATAAGAATGGATTCAATTTGCTTTGATATATCATTTGAATCTAAATTCCACAATTCCTTTAACACACTATCGTGAGGCCTCAAGATTGTTTCAAGAAATGGCTTATGATGAACTGAAAAACGAGAGTTTCGCACTCTGATCCAATACATTTGAGACAGCACATAAAGCTCTTCATAGCTTTTATCGAGTGAAGAATCATCAGTTTCAAGATTTCTCTTGGCCGTGCTAGCCATTTGAAAATCTAGGGCTGATTTTTGATATATTTGTTTGATAGTATTTCTAATCGCTTCAAAATCATCAGGGCTGATGTCGCGATATTGCAATACCTCGGGGCCTGAAGATGCGATTACCGATTGAATGTATTCGAGTGTATAAATATAACTAGAATCATCATTTGACCATTCATATTCAGAGACTTTCCCGAGGGCCTTTGAGGCAAAGGCGCCAAACGCATAGCGTAATAACTCTAATGGTTCATATTGATTGATTGAGTCAACTGCAGAGTGAACTAATGCATCTATTTCCGAAATGATTTTGGGGTACTCGGTCACTAAATGTTCCATGTATAGTTTGTGTTGATCAGCGTTCATATTATTGTTCATTACGGTTAACTTCCCAAACCTAACCATTTGGATGGGACCACGAGTTACTACCTCGTCTGGTTTCAGTCGACCTTGTTTTTTTAAACGGTTATTTTTGCCCATTTTGTTGATCCTATTGATTGGTGCGAGAGCGGACACTAGATTTGTGCCATCATTTTTACGCAAGCCTGTCCATATCGCTTGTATTTTTTATTGAATAATCAAATATTACAAATCAAAAATCGTACGACTATGCAATAGGCTTACACAGATTCTACGGTCTTGGGATCGGCGATCAATGCTTCAAGGGGAGGGCGTCTTGCCTAGCTATGAGCACAAGAAGATCATTGAGCATCTGAGACGATTAGATCAACTTCCGCCAGATCCCAATGAATTCTCTCGTTGGATCGAGGCCGGAGATCATCTTGAGTTCTTGCTTCGGAATGCCGCCTCAGATGAAATAGTGATCTACGCGAGTAGTGAATACAGTTTTATACATGCTGCCATTATTCCCAATGGGCAGCTCGCGGCACTGGGTCAAGAAGAATTATTGCATTGGGATGGAACACCCTTCACCCCGATTGCAAGCTATGTATGGGGAGGGGGTGGTAACGACGTTTGGTTGGAACGTCGCATGGACGCGATTGAACGAGATCCAATGAATTGTGTAACTCAATTGGTTTTCCGGCGGACCTTCGAAGGTTGGGCTGGTGTCGATCGGAACTATTTAGAGATAAATCAGGAGTATACTCACTTAACAGGCATTCATTGGAGGCCAGAGGAGCGTGCCTATTGTAATTTCGATGACTGTGGTGATCTTTCGCATGTTGTTTCAATCACGGACGGTTCTAGTGATAGAGGTGGCATTGTATGCGCATCATTCACATGGGGACCTCTTGAAGAGTACTTGGCGGCCAGCGATTCGGCGCTGATCCGTAGATTCGATTTCACTCTTCTTAGAAGAGACTGTTTTACTTCGTGGCCTGACGGCCCCGAGAAGGTAATCAATAAATTCACTCCAATTGTATGCAGGCAAAAAGTGGTTCCCGGAATCGCCGCCTATACCACAGGTATACAGCTCATAACTCCCCGACGTCCAAAGCGATTGGTTTTTGAAGGACTCCGTGATGACAGGCGAGATAAAAAATATGTCGAATTCATAGCGTATGACTGGCGAAATCTTCAAATCACTATTATATCAACAAATCCAAGTAATACAACAAACTATTTCGAGGCTCAGAATAATTCACTTCCTTTCGAACTGTCCCCGGCATTTTTCAAACCCGAGGTAATTCTTAAATATAAAACAGATAAGGAAAAATATTCCGTTGGTGAACGCGATATAACATGCCGTGCAGCATGGCATTTGAAGGCATATGACGTCAACGAGGCGGGTCAAGTTTTTGCCTATATTTGCTATTTGCGCAATTTACCTTACTCTGAGCAACTTCACTGGCAATCGTACAACGAGAAACCTAAAGTAGGGATTTCTGAACGAGCCTTTATAAATGATTTCAAAGGAAAATTCACAACATACAGAGATCCATTGGAAGCCATAATTTCGACTCTTCGGTCTTGGCAAGATGGTTGTTCGCCGTGGTGGACAATTCGTGACGAGAGGCTGTACGAGCGAATAAGCACCCCATTGACTAATAGCAAGGATGAATGGGGAGAGGCCTTCATGGATCTCGCAAAATTGGTTATCGAGGGGTTCGAAGTTGTCAAAATTAGAGAAAAGCTCGGCAATCTTGGTATTGCTTATTCTAATAAGGATGCGGATAAAACGATTACTTTGTTGGAATCAGCCATAAACGGGATTAACAAGGAAGCGGCAGCCAGGACCTTGATCGGGTTGCGTACAACACAACGTATTCGTAGTAAAATCAAGGGCCATGTATCAGGCCGAGAGGCTAACGCCTTGGTGGCTGAAGTAATCCAAGAACATGAAAATTTTGCAAATCATTTCAGATTTGTTTGCACACTGGTTGCTGACGAACTTAAAGTCATCGCAGATACGTTTGCTTGAGCGTTAAAAAAGAAAATAAATTTTTCTAATTGCCTAAATAAAACCTGCCTTCTTCAACATGTTCCTTGTGATGTCGCCAACGATTGTTTGTTTTGCAATATCTCTTGAACTGGAATAGTGCTTTTACCCTTTACCCCATTGGCCAGAACGGTATGAACGAGGATGGGTACGCCGCTGCTACATATGGCGCCCCCCCCCCCCCCGATAGAACCTTGATCAAGAGGACTTCGACTAGCCGTGGCCTCAGTAAGCCGTCCTTTAAAAGACCCCCAGGAAGAGAGGTGGCCAATTAAGCCGCAGGAACGCTCCCTACGCTGACTAAATCATTCGATGTTTCTGTCTGAGGGCTTGGTTAGCTGTCGAACGATCCCTATGTCGATTTCAAATTTGGAATCCGCTCCCATTCGCCGAAGCCCGTGGATGTGTTTTTGACTTCATTTTGGCTCGAAGGTCATACAGAAGAAAGCCAGGATCAGTAGATCCTGGCTTTCTTGGGGTATGTGGTTGGCGCGGGCGGTCTCGAACCATGCGTCCGGCTGGGCACGGGCCCTGATCGCTTCCGGCGCTCCACTGGAGCGCCTCCAGCGGGGCCCTACCTGCCCGCCGGACTTTCTCGGCGGTCCGAGACCGCCCGATTGGGGTACATGGGAAGGCCGCCTTTCGGCGGCCTGTCTTGGTTGGCGCGGGCGGTCTCGAACCGCCGACCCCTACCGTGTCAAGGTAGTGCTCTACCCCTGAGCTACGCGCCAGCGCGAAGCTCCATGGTAGCGGAACGGGGGCGGTTGTCGAGCCTCCAGGCGGGGTGGGGGTCAGCGGTTCCAGTACCAGAGCAGCATGGCGGCGAGGGTGCCGAGGGTCACCAGGGCCCATTCGCCGGCGTAGGGATGGTCCAGCGCAAACCGGGCCAGGGGGGCTTCGGGGTGGAAGTGGGGATGACCATGAGGATGGGGATGGGCGCGGAGGGTCATGGGGACCTCCAATCCTGGGGACCACGGTCCATGCCAAACATGGGTCGTGCGGCCCGCCGGCGCCATCACGACCGGCCCGGCCGCGCGGTCAATGGTGCGTGGCGGGCCAGAAGAGCCAGGCGAACAGGGCCCCGGCCAGGATCAGCAGCCAGTCCAGCGAGGGATCGTGCGCGAAGTCGTGGCGGCGGAGGAAGTGGGCGGCCATGGCTGCCTCCATCCGGGGGACACCCGTCCACCATGAAGGTGGGGCCGGGCCCCGGCGGGCGCCGTGACTTTCCTGGAACTTCGGCTCCGGCTACTCGACGGTGACGCTCTTCGCGAGGTTCCGCGGCTGGTCCACGTCGCAGCCGCGCAGGACGGCGATGTGGTAGGCCAGCAGTTGCAGCGGCACGGCGTAGACGATGGGGGCCAGCCAGGGGTGGACGGCGGGCAGCTCCAGCACGTCCTCGGCGATGCCCTTGAGTCCCGTGTCCCCTTCGGTGACCAGGGCCAGGATGCGGCCGTCGCGGGCGGCGGCCTCCTGGAGGTTGCTGAGGGTCTTCTCTCGGTGGGCGTCCTTCGGCATGAGGGCCACCACGGGCAGGCTCTTGTCGATGAGGGCGATGGGGCCGTGCTTCATTTCGCCGGCGGGGTAGCCCTCGGCGTGGATGTACGAGATCTCCTTGAGCTTGAGGGCGCCCTCCAGGGCGATCGGGTAGCAGGGGCCCCGGCCCAGGTAGAGGAAGTCCTGGGCCTCCTTCCAGCGCTGGGCCCACTGGATGATCCGGGGCTCCAGGCCGTTGAGGCGCTCCAGGTGGGCCGGCAGCTCCCGCAGGCCCTGGAGCAGCTCGGCCTTGAGGGTGGGATCCACGGTGCCCTTGGCCTCGCCCAGCTTGAGGGCCAGCAGGGTGAGCACCGCCAGCTGGGTGGTGAAGGCCTTGGTGGAGGCCACGCCGATCTCGGGGCCGGCGTGGGTGAGGATGGTGGCCTCGGCCTGGCGGGTGGCGGTGGAGCCCATGACGTTGCAGACCGCCAGGGTGCGGGCGCCGCGGGCGGCGGCCTCCTTCATGGCCGCCAGGGTGTCCGCCGTCTCGCCGCTCTGGGTGATGCCGATGAGGAGGGTGCCGGGCTGGATGACCGGCTCCCGGTAGCGGTACTCGCTGGCGTAGTCGACTTCGACGGCCACGCGGCTGAGCTGCTCGATGAGGAACTTGCCCACGAGCCCCGAGTGCCAGCTGGTGCCGCAGGCCACGATGTGGATGCGGTTCAGGCCCGCCAGGTCCTGGTCGGTGAAGGGGAGGTCCAGGGGGATGGGCTCGGCATCCAGCGGCAGCCGGTTCAGCAGGGTGTTCGAGAGCGCCTGGGGCTGCTCGAAGATCTCCTTCTGCATGAAGTGCTTGTAGCCGCCCTTCTCGGCGGCGATGGGATCGTAGGGGATGGTGTGGATGGGCCGCTGCACCTCGCTGCCATCCAGGCGGAAGATGCGGGCGCCGTCCCGGGTCAGCTCCACCAGGTCGCCATCCTCCAGGAAGACCACGCGGCGGGTGTGGGGCAGGAGGGGCACCACGTCGGAGGCCAGGAAGGTCTCCCCCTCGCCCAGGCCCAGCACCAGCGGGGGCCCGCTGCGGGCCGCCAGGATGCGGTCCTTGTCCCCGGCCTGGAGGCAGGCCAGGGCGTAGATGCCCTCCATGCGGCCCACGGCCTCCCGGAAAGCCTCCGGGAAGGAGCGGCCCCGCTTCATGAGGTGGGACACCATCACGGGGAAGCACTCGGTGTCCGTCTCGGACCGGAAGGTCTCGCCCGCGGCCTTCAGCTCGGCGCGCAGCTCCAGGAAGTTCTCGAAGATGCCGTTGTGGACGGCCACCACCTGGCCGTCGCCGCTGCGGTGGGGGTGGGCGTTCTCCTCCGTGGGCCGGCCGTGGGTGGCCCAGCGGGTGTGGCCGATGCCCAGGGGTGCGGCGTCCGCCAGGTCCACCTTGCCCGCCAGGTTCGCCAGCTTGCCCGAGGCGCGGATGATGCGGAACCCGTCGGCGGGATCCGACAGGGCCACGCCGGCGCTGTCGTAGCCGCGGTATTCCAGGCTCCTCAGGCCGTTCACCAGGATGCCCGCGGCACCTTGCTGCCCGATGTATCCGACGATTCCGCACATGGGGGACTCCGATCCGATCACCTCGACCATAGCCTGCGGGGGGCGGGCCTCCAATGTGGCGGGAGGCACACGCCCTGCGGTTCCGGGAGGACCACAGGTGTGGCGCCGGTGCCGCGTCCGGGCCCTCAGCCCCGGATCTGCTGCTCCAGGAGCTTGCTCCGGAGCTGCAGCATGGCCTTGGTGTGCAGCTGCGAGACGCGGGATTCCGTGATGTTCAGGAGGATCCCGATCTCCTTCATGGTCAGCTCGTCGAAGTAGTAGAGCTGGACCACGAACTTCTCCTTCTTGGGCCGGCCCTCCACGGCCGTCCGCAGGATCTCCTTGATCTCCGCGGTCTGGAAGATCTGGTGGGGGTCCTCGGCGTCCGGGTCCGGGACGAAGCTGATGAGGCTCTCGCCCTCGCCGTCTTCGCCCGCCTCCATGAACGTGCCGAGGGTGACGCCCTTGAGCTCGTCGAGGTTCCGGTGGAGCTCGTCCAGGGGGATGCCCAGGTGGCGGGCCACCTCCTCGTCCGTGGCCGCCCGGCCCTTCTGCTGCTCGATGAGGTGGTAGGCGTTCTCGATGTCCTTCTTCTTGCGCCGCAGGCTGCGGGGCACCCAGTCCAGGTCCCGCAGGCCGTCCAGGATGGCGCCCTTGATGCGCAGCTCCGCGTAGGTCTTGAACTTGATGTTGCGGGTGGGCTCGAACTTCTCGATGGCGTCCATCAGGCCCAGGATGCCGCTGTTGATGAGGTCGTCCAGCTCCACGTGGGCCGGCAGGCGCGCGGCGATGCGGTGGGCCACGAACTTCACCAGGGGCACGTAGTCCTTGATGATCTGCTCGCGGTTCTCCCGGTCGAAGGGCTCCGCCGGCTCGCCATCCGCATCGGAGTCTGTCCCGGCGTCCGCCTCCGCGGTGGCCTCGGCCCGCTCCCGCTCGCTCGCCGCCAGGAGGACCGCCCAGGGCCGGAGGGCCGCCGGGGCCGCCGCCACCGTCTGTGCCAGCACCTCGTCCAGCGACGGGCCGGGACCATCAGGCTGATCAGGATGGGAGACCATGCGGATTCCTAGGGGGCATCACCGGGTGCGGGCACCTTCCAGAATGAAGCAAAGTCATCGTATCGCAAGGATCCTTGGCCCAGTAGTTGCTTGACGGCAGCCCCGAGGGCCCGGGCCGCGGGGCTGCCGGGGTAGAGGTCCACCACCCCCCGCTGCTGGCGCACGGCCTGGAGGACGTGGGGATCGTGGGGGACCATGCCCAGCACCTGGAGCCGCTTGCCCAGGAACCGTTCCGTGGCCTCCTGGAGCTGATCGATGGTCTCCCGGCACTCCTCGGCGCTCTGGCCGTTGTTCACCAGCAGCCACACTGGCTTCGAGGGCTCCCGCAGGTGCAGCACCTTCACCATCGCGTAGGCGTCCACCAGGCTCGTGGGCTCGGGCGTGGCCACCAGCAGGACCTCCTGGGCCGCCAGGAGGAGCTTGAGGACCGATTCGTGGATGCCCGCCGCCGTGTCGATCAGGAGCCAATCCACCGTCTCCGCCACCCGCTGGAGGCCCTGGACCAGACGCAGCTCCGTCAGGGTGTCCAGGCGGGTCAGTTCCTGGATGCCGCTGCTGGCGGGCAGAATTTGCACCCCCATGGGGCCCTCCAGCAGGATCTCCTCGAGCACCTTCTCCCCGCGCAACACGTGCTCCAACGTGTACTTCGGTGAGAGGCCCAGGAGGATGTCCAGGTTGGAGAGGCCGAAGTTGGCATCCATGACCACCACCCGCTGGCCCTGGCTGGCCAGGGTCATGGCGAGCCCGGCGGTGACGTTGCTCTTGCCCACGCCCCCCTTGCCGGAGGTGATGGCCACCACCCGGGCGGCGAAGAGCGGCGCCCCGGCGCCCCGGCCCAGGGGAAGGGTGCGCAGGCGCGAGGCCGGCTGGCCGTTCATGTGGCCCCCAGGGCGTGGTCGACAGCCCGGTCCGGCCGGCCCACCCGGTGGGCCTGCGAAGGGAGGAGACAGTCCTGGAAGGTCAACATACCGACACCCGATGGGTGTGGGGGCGAGGGGTGTGCCAAAGATGGCTATCAGCTATCAGCTGTCAGCTGTCGGCTGTCGGCTGTCGGCTATCAGCGGTCAGCTCTCGGTGGTCGGGGAGTGGATCTTCAGGGCATCCCAGCGCTCGGGGGGGTGGAAGCGGCACCGGAGGCCGGCCCAGCTCACGCGCTGGAAGCTCACCGCCCCGGGCCAGGGCACCCGGTCCAGCCAGGTCCGGAGGGCCCGCTGGAGGCGGAGGCGCTGCTCAGGCTCCAGGGCCGTGTCGCCGCCCACCCAGGCCCCGGCACGGCGGGCCTTCACCTCCAGGAGCCGCAGCTCCGGTCCCCGGCTCAGGAGGAGGTCCAGCTCGTAGCGGCCCAGCTTCTGCCGCCAGGCCACCAGGTCCCAGCCCCGGGCCCAGAGCAGCCAGAGCGTCAGCCGCTCGGCGCGCAGGCCCAGGCGGCGGGCCGCCTCACCGCGCCTAGGACCGGGCATGTAGGTGCACCATCTGAAACGAAACTGAACACCACCAAGACACCAAGGCACCAAGAACGACAAAAGAACGCTCTTCTGTTTTTCTTGGTGTCTTGGTGCCTTGGTGGTGAGAACCCGTCTTTTCCCGCGCCATCACTCGTCCCGCCGGGGCAGCAGGAGGCTGCGCTGGACGCGCTCGAGGTTGCCGTGGAGGCGCACGATCTTCCAGGCCAGGATCATGGCGTAGCCCAGCCAGATCCAGAGGAGGCGGGGATCCACGGGGGTGCGCTTGAGGGCCTCCGTGCCCAGGTCCAGGCGCAGGCCCTGGAGGTACCAGGTCACGCCCCCGAAGGCGATGATCAGGTAGCCCCAGCGGATCCAGTAGGGACGCAGACCCTCCTTCACCTTCCAGCGCAGGAGCAGCCAGCGGTCGAAGCGGTCGCTCTTCTCCTCCGTGAAGTGCAGGGCCAGCAGCTGGTCCACCAGGGGCGCGTAGCGGTGGACCTTCAGCTCCTGGACTTCCTCTTCCCCGTTGAGCTTGCGGAGGAAGGCGCTGCGGATCTTCCCGATGCATTCCTCCCAGGGGGCCTCCTCCCGATGCAGCGAGAGGTGCAGGCGCACCAGGCCCACCCACAGCAGGGCCTGGGCCAGCAGCACGGCCCACAGGGATGCGCCCTGCCAGCCCTGGTGGCGCACGAGGTCGAGGAAGCGGGTGAGATCCATGTCGGGAGTGTAGCGGCGATCCGCTACCATGGCCGGGTCGGCGGAAAGCTGATGCGGAGGTTGGCCATGGCGGAGGATTTCAAGACGGCGGCGGCCTGGGCCAAGGACCTGGGCGTGCCCGAGAAGAAGCTGAAGGACGCCATCAAGGTCCTGGGACTCGAGCCCGACGCCAAGAAGGGCGTCTGCGCCTACTACGCCAAGGCCTCCGCCGAAAAGGCGAAGAAGGCGATCAAGTAGGTCAGACCTTCGCCCAGGCCACCTCGCCGGCCGCTAGGAAGGCCTCGCCGTCCATGCCCCGGTCCTCGGCGCGCTGCATGAGGCGCTGGAGGACCTCCGCCGTGGCCTCGGCGTCCTGGAGGGCGCGGTGGGCCCGGGTGTTGGTGATGCCGAGGAACTCGCAGAGCTCCGCCAGGCTCCGGCGGGGCAGCTCGGGGATGAGCTTCTTGGCCAGCAGGCGCGTGCAGACGAGGCGGTGGCGCCGCCAGATGCCCTCGGGCAGCCAGGCCTTGAGGAAGCTGCCGTCGTAGGGGGCGTGGTGGGCCACCCAGATGCGGCCTTCCAGCTTGGGCGCGAGCTTGAGGGCCACCTGCTCCCAGGGCGGCGCGCCCGCCAGCATGGGCAGGCTGATGCCCGTGAGGCGCTGGATCTCCTCCGGCAGGAACCCCTGGATGGCGGCCAGGCTGGACCAGCGGTCCTCCACCACGGGGCCGGCGAGGCGCACCATGCCCACCTCGGTGATCTCCGAGGGCTGGATGAAGCGCCCGTCCTTGCCCCAGCGGGCCTTGGGGCTGCCGCCCGTGGTCTCCAGGTCCAGCACCGCGAAGCGCAGCTCCCGCAGGGCGGGGGCGGCGGTTTCGAGGAGCGGCGCCTGGGTCATGCGCTGACCAGGGTCTTCAGGCCGTCCTTGAACAGCACGTCCACCTTGCGGCCCAGGCGCCGCTGCACACGGCCGAGGCCGAAGGCGGGGTGGTCCATCCAGGCGCCCTCCTCCCAGCGCTCGGTGATGGCGTAGGGCCGGGCCTGCGCGCCGCCCTGCTCCCGGGCCACGGCCTCCTGGAACTGGGCCACCAGCGAGCCGGGCCGCGGGCCGCCGGCCTTGGCCGCCGCCGGGATGCGGGGGGCGCGGGGCAGGGGCTCGGGCTTGGCCGCGCGGAACTTGTGCACGGAGCGGCAGTTTCCGCAGATGAGCTTGTCGGGCACGCCGTTGGTCACGGTCAGGACCTGGTGGCGGGTCTCCCCGCCACAGCGCCCGCAGGGCGCGTCCACATCCTGGCCGGCGTAGTAGGTCTTCGTCATCGCTCAAGCCTAGCAGGGCGGGGCGGTCGGATCAGCCCAGCAGGGCCTTCACCTGGGCCAGGCGCTGCTCTTTCTCCCCAGCCTGGCCGCGCAACTTGGCCACGGCGGCCTCGGGGGCCTTGGTGACGAAGCTCTCGTCCGCCAGGCGGGCGCGGAGGGGCTCCAGCTCCTTCTCCAGCTTGGCCAGCTCCTTCTCCAGCTTGGCCTTCTCGGCCGCCGGATCCTTGAGGCCCGCCAGCTCCAGGGCCACGGCGCCGCCGGCCACCACGGCCACGGCCCGGGTGGGCGAGGCCAGGTCGTCCTGGGTGAAGGTGACGGATTCCAGGCGGGCGATGGATTTCAGCGCATCGGCGAAGGGCGCCAGCTCCAGGAGCGAGCAGAAGGCGCCCACGCGCTTGGCGGGATCCACGCCCTGCTCGGCCTTGAGGCGCAGGAAGGCCGTGAGCACCTCCTGGAAGCGGGGGATCAGCGTGGCGTCCCCGCCCTGGGTTTGGAGGATTTTTTCGCCCGCGGGCCATGCCCTCAGAGCCAGCAGAGCTGGCTCTGAGGTAGGTAATCGCTGCGCGATTACGGCTTCATGGATTTCTTCGGTGAGGAAAGGAACAAAGGGATGCAGGGCCCGCAGCAGGATGTCGAGGAAGTGCAGGATGGCCGCCTTCTGCGCGGCGGTGCCGCTCTGGAGCTGCACTTTGGCCAGCTCGATGTAGGTGGCGCAGAAGTCGTCGTAGACCAGGTGGTAGAGCCGCTCCGCCGCGTCGTGGAAGCGGAAGGCTTCGATGGCCTCGGTGGCCGCGGAGAGCTCAGACCTCAGCCGTCCACACATCCAGAATTCGGCTTCGCCGAATTCCGCATGGGTTGTCAGCGAGATGTCCTCTCCGAGGTTCATCTGGACGAACCGTGCCGCGTTCCAGAGCTTGTTGCAGAAGTTGCGCGAGGCTTCGAGGCGCGCGGGGCTCATGGCGATGTCCGTGCCCGGCGCCGCCATGATGGAGAGCGCGAAGCGCAGGGCGTCCGTGCCGTACTCCTCCATCACTTCGAGCGGATCGATGACATTGCCCTTGGTCTTGGACATCTTCTGGCCGCTGGCGTCGCGCACCAGGCTGTTGAAGTAGACCTTGCGGAAGGGCACGTCGCCCATCCAGGTGAGGCCCGCCATGGCCATGCGCGCCACCCAGAAGAAGAGGATGTCGTAGCCCGTGATGAGCACGCTGGTGGGGTAGTAGCGCTTCAGGTCCTCCGTCTCGTCCGGCCACCCGAACACACTGAAGGGCCACAGCGCCGACGAGAACCACGTGTCCAGCGTATCGGGGTCCTGAATCAGTTCCTTTGCTCCACATGCGGGGCATGTGGAGGGCTGCTCCATCTCCACATGGAGCTCGCCGCACCCCGCGCAGGTCCAGGCCGGGATGCGGTGCCCCCACACCAGTTGGCGGCTGATGCACCAGTCCTGGATGTTGGTGAGCCAGTGCTTCCACACGGCCACGTGGTGCTCCGGCGTGAACTGGATCGCGCCGGTTTCCACGGCCTCCAGGGCCTGGGCCGCGGCCTCCTTCACATCCATGAACCACTGCTCGCTGATGAGCGGTTCCAGCACGGCGCCGCTGCGGTCGCTGAGGCTGATCTTGTGGGTGTAGTCCTCCACCTTCACCAGGAAGCCCTGCTCCTCGAGGTCCGCCACCACGCGCTTGCGGGCCTCGAAGCGGTCCAGGCCGGCATAGGTGCCCGCGGCTTCGGTCATCTTGGCGTCGAAGCCGATGATGGTGATGGAGTCGAGCTTCAGGCGCTGGCCTGCGGCGAAGTCGTTGGGATCGTGGGCCGGCGTCACCTTCACGCAGCCCGTGCCGAAGGCGGGATCCACGAAGCTGTCGGCCACCACGGGGATCTGGCGGCCCGTGAGCGGGTGGTCCATGAGCTTGCCAACCATGCCCTGGTAGCGCTCGTCGTCCGGGTGCACGGCCACGGCCGTGTCGCCCAGCATGGTCTCGGGCCGCGTGGTGGCGACCACCACCTCGCCGCTGCCGTCCGCGAGGGGGTAGCGCAGGTACCAGAGCTTGCCCTTGCGTTCCTCGTATTTCACTTCCAGGTCGCTCAGCGCCGTCTGGAGGGCGGGATCCCACTGGATCATGCGGGGGCCGCGGTAGATGCGGCCGGCCTTGTAGCTCTCCACGAAGACCTTGCGCACGGCCTTGTTGAGGGCCGGGTCCAACGTGAAGCGGTTGCGGGTCCAGTCCACGGAGCAGCCCAGGCGCTTGAGCTGGTGCTCGATGGCACCCTGGTTCTTCGCCTTCCAGTCCCAGATGCGCTGCTCGAAGGCCTCGCGGCCCAGCTTGTGGCGGTCCGTGCCCTCGGCCTTGAGCTGGCGCTCCACCATCATCTGGGTGGCGATGCCGGCGTGGTCGGTTCCGGGCACCCACAGGGCGTCATAGCCCTGGGCCCGCTTGAAGCGCGTGAGGACGTCGTGCAGCGTGTTCACCAGGGCGTGGCCCATGTGCAGGTTGCCCGTGATGTTGGGCGGCGGGATGACGATGGACCAGGGCTCCTTGCCACTGGCAGGGGCCGCCTCGAAGGCCCTGGCGCCCTCCCAGACCGAGTACCAGCGCGTCTGCGCGGTCCTGAAATCGAATGCCTTGTCCATCTCGCGCATCGCCATCCTTTGCCTTGGCCTTTCCTGGCTCCAAATCGGCTTTGCCGATTTGGAGATATGAACGCAACAACGTTTGGAGCGGCCAGCCCAATGGATCAGTTTACCCGTGGGAGGAGGAGGCTTCCAGGCGGGAGCGCCGGGCTTCCGATAAATGCGATATGATGGTCGTCATTCTTTCGGGATGGGACGGGAGGGCGTATGAATCCTCGTCGGATCGCAGCTCTGGGGCTGGCCAGCCTGCTGGCGGCGGGGGTCTGCGCCGGGCAGGAGCGGCCGCTGCCGGCGCCCCATGTGAAGGCGAAGCTCATCTGCCACGACTGCCACCAGAAGGAGAAGCCCACCACGGCAGCGGTGCCGGACGAGGCCTGCATGGTGTGCCACGGGGACTACCCGGCCATGAAGGCCCTGACGAAGGACGC
Organism: Geothrix fermentans DSM 14018; assembly: GCF_000428885.1. Lineage (GTDB taxonomy): Bacteria > Acidobacteriota > Holophagae > Holophagales > Holophagaceae > Geothrix > Geothrix fermentans. Next base: position 160,779 of record NZ_AUAU01000006.1, read on the forward strand.
CAAGCCCAATCCCCACGCCGCCCCCCAGGTCCCGCCCCACGAGCCCTATCCCTGCACGGACTGCCACCGCCAGCACAGGCCGCCGGTGGTGAAATGCCTGGAATGCCACGAGGGGAAGTTCACGTTCAAGATCAAGTGAGGGCCCGGCGGTGACAGGATAGAGGGGTCTCTGTGAGCGCCCCATGTCCCTCCGCCTTCTCCTGCCCGCCTCCATGCTGATCCTCGGGGCCCTTCCGGCCCAGGCCGGGGCCCTGCTCGAGGGCCAGGTGCTCCCCTTCCGCCAGGTGGAGGTCAGCGCGCCGGTTTCGAGCCAGATCACGGAGATGCGCGTGAAGGAGGGTGAGGCGGTCAAGGCGGGCCAGGCCCTGGCCCTGCTCTACGGGAAGCTGGAGGAGCTGGAGATGCAGCGGGCCAAGGCCCTCCTGGAGCGCCGGGAGTTCGAGGCCAAGGGGGCGAAGCGCCTCTACGACAGCAAGGTCATCCCCGAGGCCCGGGCCCTGGAATCGCGCATCGACCTGGAGTTGGCACGGCTCCAGTACGAGACGGCCGCGGAGCAGGTCCGGCTCCGCACCATCCTGGCACCCATGGATGGGGTGGTGGTGACCCGCTACCGCGACGCAGGCGAGGCCGTCTCCGGGGCCCAGCCCCTGTTCCGCCTCATGGACTTGAGCCGGGTGCTGATCCAGTGTGCGGCGGATCCGTCCTCCCTGGCGGGGCTCGTCCCCGGGCGGAAGGTGCGGGTGCTCGTCCCCGAGGCCGGAGGGGCCGCCAGGGTCGAGGGGGAGGTGGTCCTGGTGGATCCCTGCGCCGATGCCACGGGCAAGATCCGCATCCGGATCCTGGTGCCGAACCCCGAGGGGCGGATCCGCGCGGGACTGAAGGCCCAGGTCCAGGTTCCCGAGGGACTCTAGAGCTTCTTGTGGGTCCCGTCGCACATGGGCTTGGTGCCGCTGTGCTTGCAGCCGCAGAACCACTTCGTGCCCGTCACATCGGCCGTGTAGGCCATGGGGGTGAAGGGCCCGCCCTTGTGGGAGCCGTCGCAGAAGGGCTGGTTCTTGCTCAGGCCGCAGGCGCACCAGTGGTAGGTCTTGCCCGCCTCGACCTCCACCTGGTAAGGGGCCTTCTGGGGGACGTGGGGCTCGGGATCGGACATGAGCTTCTCCTGAGGTTGGGAAGGTGCGCCAAGTTACTCCCCGGCCTGGAGGGGCACAATCCCATTTTTCCCTTCCGGGGATCCCCTACTCGTCCTGCCGCCGCTCCCACATCTCTTCCCACTCGAGGTCCGTCCACCACTCCACCTCCAGGCCCTCGCAGGTGGTGCCGAAGGAGGGACAGGCGATGCAGCCGTCGCCGCGATGGACCTCCGCGTCGTGCAGGGGGGGGTAGGCGGCCAGCAGGGCCAGGCCCGTCTCCCGGGCGGCGGCCTCCGCCTCGGTCGGGGGACGGGAGGGCAGGTCCCGCACATGGAAGCGCCGGAGGCGCTCCTCGCCCTCCGGGAACATCACGGAGTTCTCGGCGTCGATGTGCCGCCAGAGGGAGCGGCTGTAGTCCACGGCCAGCTCCTCCACGCGCTTCCGGTCCTCGGCGGACGAAAGTGGGGCGCCCAGCAGGCCCTCCAAGCCGTCCAGCAGGCCGGCCATGCGGCGGTGCTGGTCCGTGAGGGCGGGGATCGGCCCGCGGTCCGGGGGCAGCTCGGCCCGCTCGGCCAGGGCGCGGAAGAGCACCTGCTCCTCCTTGTCGTGGTGGAAATCCCCGGCGAAGCGGCGGAAGAAGGCCATGAAGCGGGCACCGTCCGCCGGGTCGCCCTGGCCGCCCAGGCGGGCCGCCACGAAGGCGCGGAGGGAGCCCAGCACCTGCTCGATGAGGTCGTGTTCCGCGCGGAGATCTTCGATGAGCTGCATGACTACAGCTTAACGGACGCGCCCTCCACCCGCATGCCCAGGGCGTTCAGCAGCCAGTGGTCGTGGCTGCCGCCGGGATTGGGCGTGGTGAGGAGCTTCTCGCCGGTGAAGATGGAATTGGCGCCCGCGAAGAAGCAGAGGGCCTGCAACTCGTCACTCATCTGGGTGCGGCCGGCGCTGAGGCGGATGCGGCTCTTCGGGAAGAGGATGCGGGCCGTGGCGATCATGCGCACCAGTTCCAGCGGGGGCAGGGGCGGGACGCCGGCCAGGGGCGTGCCGTCCACGGCCACGAACTGGTTGATGGGGATGCTCTCGGGAGCCGGTTCCAGCTCCGTCAGCTCCTGGAGGAAGTGGATGCGCTGGTCGGTGGTCTCGCCCATGCCCACGATGCCGCCGGAGCAGACCTCCAGGCCCGCGGCGCGCACGGCCGCGATGGTCTCCAGGCGCTCGTCGAACTTCCGGGTGTGGATGATGGTCTCGTAGAAGTCGCGGCTGGAGTCGATGTTGTGGTTGTAGACCTGGCAGCCGGCGGCCTTGAGGCGCCGGGCCTGGGCCTCGTCGAGCATGCCGAGGGTGACGCAGACCTCCATGCCCATGCCGGAGACGCCGCGCACCATGTCGAGCACGGCGTCGAAGTTGGCGTCGTCCTTCACCTCGCGCCAGGCCGCGCCCATGCAGTAGCGCGTGGAGCCGCTGGCCTTGGCCTCGGCGGCCCCGGCCAGCACTTTGGCCACGTCCTTGAGGGGCTCGACCTTGAGATCGGTCTGGTAGCGGGCGCTCTGGGGGCAGTAGGCGCAGTCCTCGGGGCAGGCGCCGGTCTTGATGGAATCCAGGGTGCAGAACTGGATCTCCTCCGCGTTCCAGTGGGCCCGGTGGGCCGTGGCCGCCCGGTAGAGCAGCTCCGGGACGGGCAGGTCGTGGATGGCGCGGATCTCGGAAGGCGTCAGGGACATGGACCACTCGCAAAGGGCCCATTCTATCCATAAGAACTGGCGCGGCGATTTATCGACCCGTGGATCACTTATTGATCTGCACTGGTCTGCGTCATACCCTGGAATATGCCCGGTGGCTCCCGGGGTAGACTGGCGTAGACGGGTCGTCCCGGGACCGGGATCCCCTGTGCTAGATTGGGGGGCCGCAGATGGCCCAGAACCCCTTGAGAGGAGTGCCTTTGGCCGCCCGTTCCGACCTGTCCGCGCCCGCCACGACCCTGACCCGGGAGCAGCGCGTCCGCCTCTTCCGCACGATCTATGCGGCGCGCCGCATCGATGACAAGGAGATCACCGGCAAACGCCAGAACAAGGTCTTCTTCCAGATCAACGGCGTGGGCCACGAGGCCATCCAGGCCGCGGCTTCGATGGTGTTCAAGCCCGGCCACGACTGGTTCTTCTTCTACTACCGGGACCGGGCCCTGGCCTATGGGCTGGGCTACTCGGCCCGGGAGATGTTCCTGGGCTCCGTGGGCTCCGTGGAGGATCCCGCCAGCGGCGGCCGGCAGATGCCCAGCCACTGGGGCAACCCGAGGCTCAACATCTTCACCACCTCCAGCCCCACGGGCAGCCAGTTCCTCCAGGCCGTGGGCGCCGCCGAGGCGGTGCTGAGGGCCGGGCAAGGGGGCCTCCAGGACGTGCTTGGCATCAAGCCCGACGAGGTGGTCCTGGTCACCACCGGGGACGGAACCTGCAGCGAGGGCGAGTTCTGGGAGGCCATCAGCAACGCCGTGAACCTCAAGGCCCCCGTGGTCTTCCTCGTGGAGGACAACGGCTACGCCATCAGCGTGCCCAGCGAGGTGCAGTACCCCGGCGGCAACGTGGCGGCCCTGCTCCAGGGCTACGAGGCCCACGGGCTGAAGATCATCGACGGTGTGGACGGCTGCGATCCCCTGGCCAGCTTCGAGGCCATGAAGGCCGCGGCGGACCATGCCCGCAGCCGGAAGGGGCCCGCCCTGGTGCGGGCGAAGGTCATCCGGCCCTACAGCCACTCGCTCTCCGACGACGAGCAGCTCTACAAGCCCAAGGCGCAGCGGGAGGCCGAGGCGCAGCGTGACCCCGTGGCCATCTTCGCCCACCAGCTCCTTGCCTGGGGTGACCTCACCCCCGAGCAGCTCCAGATGCTCAAGGAGGAGGTGCAGGCCGAGATCGACGCAGCCTGGGAGGAGGCCGAGGCCGCGCCGAAGCCCGAATCCGGGAGCTTCTACCGGAACCTCTACAGCGAGGAGGTGGATCCCACCTCGGCGGCCTTCGACACCGAGGACGCCGCGGGGGACCAGACCACCGGCGCCAAGACCATGATCGACCTCGTCAACGCCACGCTGAAGCACGAGATGGCGCGGGACCCGCGCATCCTCGTCTTCGGCGAGGACGTGGCCGACGCCAGCCGGGCGGAGATCCTGGACGAAGTGAAGGGCAAGGGCGGCGTCTTCAAGGCCACCCACGGCCTCCAGAAGCAGTTCGGCAGCCACCGGGTCTACAACTCGCCTTTGGCGGAGGCCACCATCGTGGGCCGCGCCATCGGCCTCGCCGCGCGGGGCTTCAAGCCCGTGGTGGAGATCCAGTTCTTCGACTACATCTGGCCCGCCATGCAGCAGCTCCGCGACGAGCTGGCCACCATCCGCTGGCGCTCCAACGGAGCTTTCAAGGCACCCGTGGTGGTGCGGGTCCCCATCGCCGGCTACCTCATGGGCGGCGCCACCTACCACAGCCAGTGCGGCGAGAGCATCTTCACGCACATCCCCGGCCTGCGCGTGGTGTGCCCCAGCCGGGCCCTGGATGCCGCGGGCCTGCTGCGTACGGCCATCCGCTGCGACGATCCCGTCCTCTTCCTGGAGCCCAAGCACCTCTACCGGCAGACCCACAACAAGGGCAACGATCCCGGCCCGGACTTCATGATTCCCTTCGGCAAGGCCCGCACCGTGCGCGAGGGTGCCAGCCTGTCCGTCATCACCTTCGGCAACACCGTCCACCGAGCGGTCCAGGCCGCACGGGAGGCCGAGAAGGAGGGCATCTCCGTCGAGATCATCGACCTCCGCACCCTCAGCCCCTACGACTGGGCCGCCATCGAGCGCACGGTGAAGAAGACCCACCGCGTGCTGGTGGCCCATGAGGACACCCTCAGCTGGGGCTACGGCGCGGAGATCGCCGCCCGCATCGCCGACGAGCTGTTCTTCCACCTGGACGCCCCGGTGCGCCGCCTGGCCGCCAAGGACACCTGGGTGGCCTACCACCCGGCCCTGGAGGACGAGATCTTGCCCCAGCCCAAGGACTTCCTGGAGGCCTACCGGAAGCTGGCGAAGGTCTGAATCTTCGGGCCTCCCGGGGCGGAGGACGATAGGATGGGCCACCCCCTCTGGAGGCGCCATGCGGATCCTGCCCCTCGCCCTCTCGCTGTGCTCCACGATGGCCTTCGCCCAACTGGGCGCGCCGAACGCGGGCCCCGCCGGGTTCCAGCGCACGTGGAGCCTGGGGTTCCAGAGCTACGGCCCCACCCTCTCGGGCCACTTCCAGGGCACCCAGGACGGCCAGCCCATTGCCGTGGACCTCGAGGGGGATCTGGGCCTGGGCAAGGACAAGACCACGCCGGGCTTCTTCCTGGACTACCAGGGTCCCCGCTTCGCCTTCCAGCTCTCCCAGGGATCCGCCGAGTACCGGGGTGACCGCATCGTGAGCCGGACAGTCACGGTGGATGGAACCTCGTACACCGCCGGCACGCGGGTCGTGTCCCACCTGAAGCTGGCCAGCGTGGACGGCGTCTGGACGATCAAGTTCCTCCAGGACGCGGACACCTGGCTTGGCTTCGACCTGGGGATGCAGGCCTGGACCGTGGACCTGGACGCCACCAGCGCGCCGGCGGTGGGCGCGCCCTCCCGATCGGACATCCGGGTCACGGCCCCCGTCCCGCAGATCGGGCTGTCCGGCGGGTCTCGGGGCTACAACGGGGCCGTGGAGGCCAAGGCCTACGTCCACTTCCTGGGCTACAAGAGCGCCAAGTACACCCTCTACGGCGCGGATCTCCGGATCTACCCGGTGAGCTGGTTCGGACTCCGCGCCTTCTATGAAGGGGGCCGGCTCGACGTGCCCAAGGGCTCCATCAAGGACGACCTGGACCTCGAGCTCGACCGGAAGGGGGTCGGGCTGGGGGCCGTGGTCCGATTCTGAAAAATCGGAACCCCTCCACATAAAAAAGCGGTGGACGGCGGCAATCCTGTCATGCTGTTTGGCGTGACCCGCCAGGGGCGGACCTCACGAACGCAATGACGGCCTTGTCTGGGGAAAGTCATCGCATCACCATCAACCAGACGTTCTGCAGGAAACAGTTATGGCTCAAGGCACCGTCAAGTGGTTCAACGCCGAGAAGGGCTTCGGCTTCATCACCCCCGATGAGGGCGGCGCTGACCTCTTCGTCCACCACACCGCCATCCAGGGTGGCGGCTTCCGCACGCTGGACGAGAATCAGCGCGTCAGCTTCGAAGTCGCCCAGGGCCAGAAGGGCCCCCAGGCGACCAACGTCGTCAAGCTCTAATCTACCGTTCAACCATGGGAAAGGCGGCCTCCGGGCCGCCTTTCTCTTTGTCTCTTTGGGGTTGTCTGAGGTGCCGGGCGGGACCTCAGTGGTGGCCGTGGTCATCCGCCATGGTCGGCTTGCCGATGAACTCGGCCTTGCGGCCCAGGAAGATGACCCAGAGGGCGAAGAGGACGAGGACGGAGCCGCCGAGGCAGAAGAGCGGCGTGCGGAGGGCCGCCAGACCGGTCCACCAGAAGCCCGCCAGGCCGACGAGGACGCCCAGGAGGCCAGTTCCGATGAGGGCGAGGCCCCAGCGGGCGGAGGCGATGGGGGCCTGGCCCACCTCTTCGGGCAGGGTGCCCAGAGGGTTCTTCACCTCCGCGGCCACATGGGTGCCCTGGAAGATCAGGATCGAGAAGAGGATGAAATAGAAGACCAGGAAGAGCATCGGCGTACCTCGCCTTTCTTCCTATCACGATTTCCAGGGCCCCGGGCGGAATTCGGTGCAGGGGTCACAACCTGCGGGACCGCGGGAACCTGCTCAGGCCCGCTCATCCAGGATGGTCCGGCCCGCCTGGATGATCGCTTCCTTCCGGCTCAGCCACTGGTGTTCCCGGCGGTTCCGCTGGAGATAGACCGTCAGGCAGGCCCCGGCCAGGAGCAGGAAGAGGACGGCCAGGCCCAGGAGGATGGGTGCCGCCTCCCCCGGGGCCTGGGGCCAGAGCGTGGGGAGGCCGGCCGACCCGGCCAGGCAGGCCAGGCCGAGGATCGCGGCCTGGGCGGCCCGCAGGCGCCAGGGGCGGATCTGCTTTTCCACGGCGACCCGGGAGAGGTCCCGGACGAAGTCGAGCTGCTCGTCCGCGTTCGGGGTTCCATGCGCCGCCTCCAGCTCGAGTTTGGCCAGCGAGAGGGCGAGTTCTCCCGAGGCGTCGTCCAGCCGCGCGGTCCGGCTCCGGATGGTCATGGTGGGGCTCCTTTCAGTTCAAAAGCGGAAGACCGGCCTCAGTGCAGGGAGAGGTCGCCTCCCCGGGGGTTGCGGAGGGTGAGGACGAAGGGCAGGGCCAGGAGGAAGACCACGACCAGGAAGCCGAAGACGTCCACGAAGCTCATGAGGAAGGACTGGCGGGTCACCTCGGCGCCGATGAGGCCCTGGGCCAGGCCCCGCACGGAGACCGGGTCCAGGCCCGCCCGGGGGAAGAGTCCCTGGGTGAGGCTGGCGTAGCCGGCCTGGAGCGGCCCGCTGAACGGGGTGATGTGCTCGGCGAGCCGCGTGTGGTGGAACTGGGCGCGCTGGGCCAGGAGGGTGCTGGCGAGGGCGATCCCCACGCTGCCCCCCTCGTTCCGCATGAGGTTGAACAGGCCCGAGGCCGTGCCCACGAGCGCCGGCGGAATGCGCTGGACCGCGGCCGTGGCGATGGGGACGAACACGAAGCCCAGCCCCAGGCCGTGGAAGATCCAGGCGGTCACGAGGTAGGCCATGCCCGTCTGCAGGTTCACGTGCGTGAGGAGCCAGGCCGAGTAGGCCATGGAGGCGGCCCCGGCGGCCACGATGAGGCGCACATCCACCTTCCCCATGGCCAGCCCCACCGCGATCATGGCCACCACGGACGCGACCCCGCCCGGGCTCAGGATGAGTCCCGCCCAGGTGGGGGTGAAGCCCAGCAGGTTCTGGACGAACAGCGGCACCAGGATGAAGGCCGCGTAGAGGCCGACGCTGATGATGAAGATGATGGCCATGCCTCCCGCGAACTCCGGCAGCCGGAACAGGCGCAGGTCCACCAGCGGGTTTTCGGCAGTGAGGGAACGCCAGATGAAGAGGGCGATCCCCAGGGCGGCGAGGCCCGCGCAGGCCTTCATGGCGTTCGAGGCGAACCAGTCCAGACGCTCGCCGCGGCTGAGGAAGAGTTCCAGGCAGCCCAGGCCCACGGCCACGAAGATCAGGCTCCAGTAGTCCACCGCGCCTTCGGGCCGCGTGAGGTAGTCCGGGTCTTCCACGAAGACGAAGGCCAGGTAATAGGCGAGGACGCCCACGGGGATGTTGATCCAGAAGATCCAGGGCCAGGTCCAGTTGTCCGTGACCCAGCCGCCCACCAGGGGCCCGAGGATGGGGCCGAAGATGACGCCGATGCCGAAGAGCGCCGAAGCCATGCCGTGCTCCTCTTGCGGGAAGGCCTCCAGCGTGATGGCCTGGGACATGGGCACCATGGCGCCCCCGGCCAGCCCCTGGACCACCCGCATGAGGATCAGCCACGCCAGGCTGGGCGCCGCGCCGGCGCCGAAGCTCGCCAGCGTGAAGATTGCCAGGCAGAGCAGGTAGAGGCGCTTGCGGCCGAACGTCGCGCCCAGCCAGCCGGTGATGGGCAGGATGATGGCGTTGGCCACGAGGTAGCTGGTGATGACCCAGGTGATCTCGTCCGTGCCCGCGGCGAAGGTGCCCTTCATGTGGGGGAGCGCCACATTGGCCACGGAGGTGTCCAGCACCTCCATGAAGGTCCCCAGCATGGTCGTCAGCGCGACGATCCACTTGTGGGCGGTTCCCCGCGGCGCGTCCATGGCGGCCTCAGCGGCTCCGGGTGTCGATCTCGGCTTCCACGCTGAGGCCCAGCCGGAGCCGGCGCTCGGGGTCGGCATCGGGATCGAGGGTGATCTTCACGGGGAGCCGCTGGACCACCTTCACCCAGTTGCCCGTGGCGTTCTCGGCTGGGAGAAGGCTGAAGGCGGCCCCGGTGCCGGCCGAGAGGCTCTCCACGGTGCCCATGAAGGTCCGGCTGTCGAGGTCCGTCTTCATCCGCACGCGCTGGCCGGGACGCACCCGCCGTAGCTGGGTCTCCTTGAAGTTGGCCTCCACCCAGAGGTCCTCCTGGCCCAGGGGCACCACGGCCAGCAGGGGCTGGCCCGCGGCGACCACCATGCCCGGCTCCGCCAGCTTGCGGCTCACGGTGCCGTCGCAGGGCGCCACGATCGCGCAGTACGAACGCTGGAGCCGCGTCTGGTCCAGGGCCGCCTGGGCCACCTGGACCTTGCTCCGGCTCACGCCCAGCAGCCCCTGGGCCGCGGCCACCTGCTTGCGGGCGGCCGCCACCTGGGCTCCGGCCACCGCTTCGGCGGTGGTGACCTGGTCGTGCTTCTGGCGGGGGATGGACTGCCGTGCGAGAAGGGCGTCCATGCGCCGCTTCTCGAGGCCCGCCAGGGCCTGCTGGCTTTCGGCGGCCTGGACCTGGGCCCGGGCCTGGGCGATCTGGGCCTCGTTCAGGGCCAGGGCGCTCCGGGCCTCCGCCAGTGAGGCCTCCGCCCGCGCGATGGCGGCGTCGTAGTCGCGGGGATCGAGGCTGGCGAGGACCTGCCCGGCGCGGACGGCCTGGTTCTCCTGGACCGCCACCTGGAGCAGGGGCCCGGGGACATGGCTGGACACCGTCATCACGTGGCCCTTCACGTAGGCGTTGTCCGTGGACACATGGATCTGCCCGTGGCGCCACTGGACCAGGGCCCAGACGGTGCCGGTCACCGCCAGCGCGAGGATGACCGCGAGGGAGGCCCACTTCTTCGTCTTCGCATCCATCTCACTGCTCCCGGGGCGCGTGCGCCTCAAAGAAGGCCGACAGATCCTCGCCCAGCGCGGCGAGCAGGACGGTCTGCTGGGCGCAGGCCCGGTAGCGCCGGTCCTCGAGGGCGCTGCGGCTCTCGGCCAGCACGGACTCCGCGTCCAGCACATCCGTGTTGCGCACCAGCCCCTCCTGGTACTGGTCGCCCGCCATGCGGAGGTTCTCCTCCGCGGCGGCCACGTTGAGGCGGGCGGTCCCCACCTCGCGGAGGGACTGGCGGAAGGCCCGCAGGGCCGCGGCCGCTGCGATCTCGGCCTGGCGTTCCGCCTCCTGCAGGTCCCGGCGGGCGCGACCGGCCTCCGCATCGGCCTGCCGGACCCGGGCCGTGCGGATGCCCCCGTCGAAGAGCTTCCAGGAGAGGCCCACGAACAGGCTCATCTCATGTTCGTGGGTGAGGAAGGGATTCTGGCCATAGCTGTGGCTGGCCTCCGCCGCCAGCGTGGGCAGGAAGTCCCTCCGCCGGTACGCCGCCTGGTCCGAGACGGCCCGGGTCCGCGCCCGGGCCGCCCGCACGGCCTCGTTCCCCTCCCGCGCGCGGGCGCGGCAGGCGGCCTCGTCCCAGGGCAGATCCGGGGGGCCGGCGAGGGTCTCAGGCAGGTCCTGGGCGGTGCCGGGCGGCAGACCCATGGCCACGTTCAGGCCCTCCAGGGCCGAGGCGTAGGCGTGATCCAGGGCCTGTTCCGCATCCCCCACGGCCCGCAGGGCCACCTCCGTGCGCAGCAGGTCGTTGCGGGCCACGACCCCCTGCTCGAAGAGGGCCTGGGCGTGGCCCAGGTGGGTCTCCAGGGCCTGCCGGCGCTGGGCCAGGACGCGCTTCTGGGCCTTCAGGTTCAGGAGCGTGAAGTAGCGGGCGGCCACGTCGCTCTGCGCCTTCAGGAGGTCGGCGCCGCCGGACCGGGCCACGGCCTCCTCGCGGGCCCGGGAGGCCGAGAGGGCCTCGCTCCGCCGGCCGAAGTCCCAGAGCAGATACTGGATGGAGGCCCGGTAGCGCCAGGCCTGGCTGTCCGAGGTGGGGAACACCTGCGGCGGCACCGTGAAGGGACCGATCCGCATGGGTTGGCTCAGCAGCTCCGGGCGGTGGTCCGCGGTCCAGTAGCCGCCCTGGACCTGGACCTCGGGCCAGTAGAGGCCCTGCACCTGGGCGGTCTCCTCCCGGGCCCCGGCCAGGCTGGCGCGGGCCGACTCCGCGGACTGGGAGTGCTCGCCCGCCAGGCGCAGGGCCCGGGCGAGGCCCAGGGGCTCGCCGCCGGGCAGGGGACCCGCCAGGGCGAAGGCCAGGAGGAGGGGGGCCGTCCTCATGGCCGGGCTCCCGCCCCCTGGAGGAAGCAGGCCAGGGCGCGGTCCACGCAGGCCTGGGGATCCTCCTCGACGCCACCCCGGTGGCTTCGATGGAGGGAGGCCTCCAGCACCCCGAAGCAGAACTGGGTGAGGAACTCCGTGTCCAGATCCTGGAGCAGGCCCGCCTCCACCGCCCGCCGGAGGATGTCCTTCAGCCGATCCCGCTCGACCTCGTAGATCTCGCGCTGCCGGGGGAGGAACCGGGACTGGAAGCCCCAGTCGAAGTAGAACCGGTGGTGGATGAAGAGGGGGAGCCAGAGGACCCGGTCCTTGAAGTGGTCGGCGTACACCTGGAACATGGCCCGGAGCTGCTCCAGGGGGGGGCGGGCCTCCCGCAGGGCCTCCTCCGCCCGCGCGAAGAAGTGTTCCGACCGGCGGGTCAGCACCTGCTCGTAGAGCTCCCGCTTGGAGGCGAAGTGCTCGTAGAGCCCCTGCATCCCGATCTGGGCCTCCGCGGCGATCTCCTGCATGGTGGCCTCGTCGAAGGGCTTCCGGCCGAACACGTGGGCCGCGGCCTCGAGCAACAGGTCTTTTCTCTGCTGCTTTTCGAGATGCTTCCGATCCAGGACCATGGGGCCTCCGAATCCATATTCCGAATCTAGAATTTTAATTACGATCGTCAAGTCATCAATCAAGGCACCTCGGGGGCGATTTCTCCCTTGACTGATTCAAACGATTGATTAATTCTTGTCGATTGTTGCTCAACCGTTTGATTGGTTGACCCGTAGACGAGGGGCCATGAACGCACAGCCGACCGATGCATCCCTTGATACCCGCCAGCGCCTGATCGAAGCCGCCATCCTGACCTTCGCCGAGAAGGGCTTCGACGGGGCCGGCATCCGCGAAATCGCCCTGCGGGCCAAGGCCAACTCGGCCCTCGTGACCTACCACTTCAGCGGCAAGGAGGGGCTCTACCTGGAGTGCCTCCGGTACATCTTTACCCGGAAGGCCTGCCGCGTGGCCGAGCTGGCCGCTGCGCCCTCCCCCGAGGGGCCGGGGGCCCGGGAGGCCGCGCTCCAACAGCTCCGGAACCACATCCGCGCCTTCACGCAGGACCTCATGGCCTGCGACCCCAGCGATCCGCAGGATCCCCTGGGCGAGGCGGCCATGGCGCTCATGGCGCGCGAGATGCAGGCGCCGCGGGCGATCTCCTCGGCCCTGCTCATGGAGCAGATCCGGCCTCATGTGGATCACCTGATGGGCTGCCTCCAGGTGCTCAGGCCGGATCTCTCCAGGGACGAGCTGTTGAACATGGGCATGAGCATCCAGGGCCAGCTCCTCTACTTCCGCAATTCCCTGGGCATCGCCCGGCTCATCCGCAGCAATCCCGCCTACCCGGAGGATCTCGAGGTGGTCATCCGGCACTTCACCGACTTCAGCCTGCGTGGGCTCGGCATCCCCGAAGCCTTCCCCCAGCCGAGGAACTGACCATGCTCCTGTTCGCCCCTCCCGCCCTCCAGGCCCCGGCTCCGGCCACGGACTCCGGGCCCCGCGCCCCGCTGGCCCTGGATCTCTCCGGCGCTTTGGCCCGGGCCCGGAACGAGAACGCCATGCTCCGCGCGGCCAAGGCGCGCGTGGACGAGCGGCGCGGCCTCATCACCAGCACCCGGGCCGACGCGCTGCCGCAGATCACGCTCCTCGGCGACTTCACCCGCGCGCGGGATGTCTCCATCCTCAACAGCGGCTTCGCGGACAGCGCCGCCGCCTTCGGCCTGTCGCCCAGCTCCCTGGTGGGCGCCCGGAGCATCTACACCAGCCAGGCCAACCTCACCCAGCCCCTCTTCTACTGGGGCAAGCTGGGCACGGCCATCGACATCGCCAAGATGGGCGAGAAGGAGGCCGGCTACGGCTTCACCACCGCCGAGCTGGACACCCTCCACGGCGTGGCCAAGGCCTACCTGGCCGTGCTGAGCGCCCAGGCGGAGCAGGAGGTGGTGGAGACGCGCCGGAAGACCGCCGAGCAGTTCGTGTCGGACGTGAAGGCCAAGCTCGAGGCCCAGACGGCCACGGAACTGGACCGCCTGCGGGCTGAGAGTGAGCTGCTGGCCGTGATCCCCGAGGCGCTCCAGGCCGATGCCAACGTGAAGCGGGCCCTGGAGGTCCTGAACGGCCAGCTGGGTCTGGATCCCAAGACGCCCCTGGCCCTGACGGACCTGGGCCATCCCGAGGCCTCGGCCCGGCCCGCGGGCGCCGAGCGCAGCGAGTTGGCCCAGCTCAAGCAGCAGGAGGCCATGTACCGCGCCAACGAGAAGATCATCACTTCGGACCTGCGCCCCAAGTTCGACCTCAGCGCCAGCTACGGCTACCAGGCGGGCAAGACCGAGAACCTCTGGAAGGAGCCGTACGACACCTGGAAGGTGAGCGTGACGATGAAGTTCCCCATCTTCGACGGGCTGCGCAGCTCCGGCAAGCGGGCCCAGAACACGGCCCAGCTCGAGCAGGTGAAGCAGGCCCGCATCGACCGGGAGCGGTCCATCGCCATCGAGCAGAGCACCGCGGACCGCGAGCTGGAGAAGGCCGTGGCCCTGGACGAGGCCGCCCGCAAGGCGCACGACGCCACCGTCGAGGCCCTGCGCATGAGCCGCGAGTCCTTCGACCAGGGCCTCATCACCTCCCTCGATCTCCTCCAAGCGGAGCGGGCTGAGCGCCAGGCCGAGAGCCAGCGCCGTCGCGCGGAGCTTGGCCTCTGGTCCGCCCGCTTCGACCAGCGCCGGGCCCTGGGCCTGCCTCCTTTGTAACGAACCTGACGATTCCGGAGCCGACCATGAACCGCAAATCCCTCATTCTCTACATCGGACTTCCCGTCGCCGTGATCGCCGGGGCCGCCACCTTCCACCGCGGCAAGCGCAACGCGGAACTTGACCACCAGGCGGCCGTGAAGGCCGAGGGCACCGTGGCCGTCACCCTGGTACCGGTCCAGGAGCGGAGTTTCCGCCCCGCCGTGGCCTTCACCGGCACCCTGCTGGCCGTGAACCGCGCCGAGCTGAAGGCTGAAGTCACCGGCCGCGTGACCCGGGTGCTGGTGCAGGAGGGCGACAGCGTCGCCGCCGGCGCCGTCCTGGGCGTGCAGGACGAGGACGACTACGTGCTGGGCGTCCAGGCCGCCGAGGCCCAGGCCGCCCAGGCCAAGGCCCAGGCCCTCCAGGCCCAGCGGGACAATGACCGCTCCGTGGCCCTCCTGGAGAAGCGCAGCATCACCCGCCAGGCCGCGCAGCAGGCGGAAACCGCCTTCAACGCCACGAAGGCGGCCGCCCAGGCCGCGGACAGCAACCTGGGCCTGGCCCGCCTGCGCCTCAAGAAGGCCCGCCTGGTGGCGCCCTTCGCGGGGCAGGTGGCCCGGCGGGCCGTGCAGCCCGGCGAGATGCTGAGCCCCGGCCAGGTCGCCTTCGAGGTGGTGGACAACCGCAAGCTGGAGATCAAGGCCGACCTTCCCGCCGAGGCCATGGCCCAGGTGAAGGTGGGCCAGCGCGCCACCTTCCGCAGCCTCGGCGTGGACCGGCTCGTGGAGGGCCGCGTGACCCAGGTGAGCCCCTCCCTCTCCCAGGACGGCCGCACCCTGCGCGTGCGTGTGGAGGTGCCCAATCCCGATGGCCTGCTGAAGGGCGGCCTCTTCGTGGAGGGCGTCATCCTCGGCGAGGGCGAGACCAGGGCGGCGGCCCTGCCCTCCACCCTGCTGAAGGCCCAGGACCGCGACGCAGAGATCTTCGTGGACGACCAGGGCGTGGCCCGCCGCCACAAGGTGGTGCTGGGCCCTGAGCAGGACGGTTTCCGGCCCGTCATCAGCGGCCTGGGCCTCGGCGCCCAGGTGGTGGACAACGGCAAGGACCTGGTGGGCGAAGGCAGCCGCCTCCGGGTGATCAACGCTGGGGGGAAGTGAGCCATGTTCCTGTCCGACCTCTCCATCCGCAGGCCGGTCTTCACCGTCTGCATCATGCTGGCCCTGGTGGTCCTCGGCCTCTTCTCCGTGAAGAGCCTGGGCATCGACCAGTACCCCAACACCGACATCCCCACCGTCACCGTCTCCGTCGTCTACCCCGGCGCCAGCCCCGAGTCCGTCAAGCAGGACGTGGTGCGCAAGATCGAGGAGGCCGTCAACCCCATCGAGAAGATCAAGGAGATCAGCTCCACCAGCCAGGAGGGCCTGGGCACGCTCGTGATCCAGTTCCACCTGGGCCGCAACGTGGACAACGCCCTCAACGACGTGCGCACCAAGATCAGCCAGATCCGCCGCGACCTGCCGAACAACATCGAGGAGCCCGTCATCTCCAAGTTCGACCCGGCCCAGCTGCCCGTGCTCTCCCTCGTGGTGAAGCCGGACGCGAAGCACCCGGGCATGGATGACCGGGAGCTGACCCGCATCGCGGAGGACTTCCTCAAGCGGCGCATCGAGAACATCCCCGGCGTGGGCAAGGTGGATCCGGTGGGCGGCAGCACCCGCGAGATCCTCGTCCAGATCGACCCCCAGAAGCTGGAGGCCCAGGGCCTCTCGCTCCAGGCCGTGAAGAACGCCCTGGCCGGCGACACCATGGCCATCCCCAGCGGCAACCTGCTCCAGGGCAGCCGCGAGGTCTCCGTGAAGGTGGATGCCAAGGCCAAGTCCGTGGGCGACTTCGACCACGTGATCGTGGGCAACAAGGAGGGCCGCCCCATCGAGCTGCGGGAAGTGGCCACGGTGGTGGACGGCATCAAGGAGAAGCGCAGCCTCGCCCGCCTGGACGGCAAGGACGTGGTGGCCCTGGAGATCCAGCGGCAGACTGGCGGCAACACCGTGGCCATGGTGACCGCGGTGGACAAGGCCCTGGAAGAGCTGAAGCCCGAGCTGGCCAAGCAGGGCGTCGAGGTGGCCGTCGCCAAGGACAACGCCCGGTTCATCATCGACAACGTGGAGGACGTGAACGTCTCGATCTACGTGGGCGGCCTGCTCACGGTGATCATCGTGTTCTTCTTCCTCAAGAGCTGGCGCTCCACGCTCATCACCAGCCTCACCCTGCCGGTGTCCGTGGTCTCCACCTTCATCATCATGCGGGCCCTGGACTTCACGCTGAACACCATGACCCTCATGGGCCTCAGCCTGGCCATCGGCATCCTCATCGATGACGCCATCGTGGTCCGCGAGAACATCACCCGCCACGCGGAGATGGGCAAGGACCACGTCACCGCCGCCCGGGAGGGCACGGCGGAGATCGGCCCCGCCGTCATCGCCACCACCCTGTCCATCCTGGCGGTGTTCGTGCCCGTGGCCTTCATGGGCGGCATCGTGGGCAAGTTCTTCTTCCCCTTCGGCATCGTCGTGGCCTTCGCCGTGGCCGTGTCGCTGTTCGTCAGCTTCACGCTGGATCCGATGCTCAGCGCCGTCTGGCCGGATCCCGAGCACGAGAAGAGCGCCGATGGCCACGTGCACTACCAGGGCCGGAACCCCATCATGCGGGCCGTCGAGGCCTTCGGGCGCATGCTGGACCGCTCGGAGGTCCTCTACAAAGGGGCCATCGAGTGGGCGCTGGAGCACCGCAAGACGGTGATGGTGGCCGGATTCGGAAGCTGGGTGCTCGCCATGGGGCTTGCCGGCCTGCTCGGCAACAACTTCATGCCCGACTACGACCGGGGCGACCTCCAGGCCACCTTCAAGGCGGAGCCCGGCTCCAGCCTCGCGGCCACCCGCGAGAAGGCCCTGGCCCTCGAGAAGGCCGTCCAGTCCGTTCCCGGCGTGGCCTTCGCCTACACCACCATCGGCACTGGCCTCAACGGCACCGTGGATTCAGGCGGCATGTACATCAAGCTGAAGGAAGGGCGCCGGCCCAACCAGATCACCATCCGCCGGCAGATCCGGGAGGCCTTCCGCGCCGTTCCGGGCGTGGATGCCGCCGTGGGTGCCGCCAACGACTGGGGCATGGCCTTCCCCATCATGGTGGCCGTGCAGGCTCCGGACAGGGACGCGGTCATCCAGGCCGTGCCCCTGGTGAAGGAGGCCCTGCGCGGCGTGCCCGGCGCGGTGGACGTGACCACCAGCCTCGACAGCGGCAAGCCCGAGCTGCGGCTGGTCGTGGACCGCAAGGCCGCCTCGGACCTGGGGGTGAGCCCGGCCCTGGTGTCCCAGCTCGTGCGCCCCCTGGTGGACGGCGAGAAGGTGGCCAAGTACGAGGACGAGAAAGGCGAGCAGCGCGACGTGCGCGTGCGGCTCGCGGACCAGGAGCGCCGTCTCTCCGCGCAGCTGGCCAGCATGACCGTGCAGAGCACCAAGGACCTCGGCGGGGGCAAGCACCCCCTGGTCCGCCTCAACCAGGTGGTGCGCTTCGAGGAGGGCATCGCCCCCGCCAAGCTCCAGCGCCACGACCTCATGGAGGAGGTGGAGATCGACGCCAACTTCGAGGGCGCCACCCTGGGCGAAGTGAGCGAAGGCGCGGCCCGGAAGGTGGCCGAGCTGAAGGCCAGCGGGAAGCTGCCCGAGGGCGTGCGGGTCGAGTTCCTGGGCCAGACCCGCGACCAGAAGGAGACGGCGGGCTACATGGGCACGTCCCTCCTGCTGGCGGTCTTCTTCATCTACTTCGTGCTGGCCAGCCAGTTCGAGAGCTTCAAGCTCCCCGTCGCCATCATGGCCAGCCTGCCGCTCTCCATGGTGGGCATGGTGATGATGCTGCTGGTGACGGGCGACTCCATGTCCATGATGACGAGCATCGGCATGATCCTCCTCATGGGCCTGGTGACGAAGAACGCCATCCTGCTGGTGGACCACGCGCTGCACCTGGAGCGCGAGGAGGGCATCTCCCGCCGCCAGGCCATCATCCGCGCAGGCACCGTGCGGCTGCGGCCCATCCTCATGACCAGCTTCGCCATGATCGGCGGCATGGCGCCCCTCTTCTTCGCGCTGGGCGCCGGCGCCGAGATGCGCGCTCCCATGGCCCGGGCCGTGGTGGGCGGCCTCATCACCTCGACCGGGCTCACCCTCATCGTGGTGCCGGTGTTCTT
The DNA here is from genome assembly GCF_000428885.1 of Geothrix fermentans DSM 14018. GTDB lineage: Bacteria > Acidobacteriota > Holophagae > Holophagales > Holophagaceae > Geothrix > Geothrix fermentans. Next base: position 179,083 of record NZ_AUAU01000006.1, read on the forward strand.
CGAGATCCTCGAGGACTTCACCCTCGCCAAGGCCTGGGCCTGGGTCCGCCGCCGCCTCGGCCGTGAGGTGGAAGTGCCCCAGCCCGTCCGCCCCTTGGCGGAGGCGCCCGACGCCTGAATGGCCGCGAGGCATGGGCCCCCGGGGATGAAGGCTCGTCCCCGGGGGCTTCTTGAGGCATTCTGGAAGGTGCCATGACTGCTGCCGGCGCTGATCTGAGAGACCTGCTCCGCCTGGCCGAGGCACCCGCGGAGGCCCTGGCGGCCCCCGGGGCCCGGCTGCGCTGGGCGTCGCCGCCGGCCCTGGCCCTGGTGCTCGTGGCCTGGATCTCCCGCGGGGGACGCCTCCAGTCGCTCTGGGTGGACGCCCCCAGCGAGGCCGAGGCCCGGACCCTGGCCCAGGACCTCCAGGCCCTGCTGCCGGAGGCCGGCGTGGCCCACTTCCCGGGCTTCGCGGCCTACGCGGGCGGCGAGAGCAGCCCGCCGGGCATGGTACTGCGGGACCGCCTCGCCACCCTCGTGGGCCTGCTGGAGCGGCGCGTCCAGGTGCTCGTCACCGGGCCCCTGGCGGCCTGTGAGCGGCTGCCCCATCCCACCTGGTTCCAGAAGCAGAAGCTCGAGCTGAGGGTGGGCGCGGAGGTGCCGCGCGACCTGCTGCTGGAGACGCTGGTGGCCCTGGGCTACCGGCGCACGGAGATGGCCTCGGCCCCCGGCGAGTTCAGCTCCCGCGGCATGGTGGTGGACCTCTGGCCCGACCACCTGGACCAGCCCCTGCGCCTGGAGACCTTCGGCGACGAGCTGGAGCGGCTCAGCCCCTTCGATCCCGACACGCAGCGCCGCACGGGCGAGTCCCTGGAATCGCTGATCCTCTACCCCCGCTTCGAGGGCGACCGCGGCGATGGCCAGGCCCTGCTGGCCGCCGTGGCCTCCCGGGCGGACCGCACGCCAGAGCCGGACGACGACCTGGCCTTCCGCAGGGCGCGGCTGGCCACCCAGGGCCACTTCCCCGGCGAGGAGCTGTTCCACCCGCTGCTGGCCCAGCCCAAGGGCCAGCTGGTCCACTGGGTGCCGCCCTGCCTGCGCGTGCGCCTCGATCCCGCCTGGGAGGAGGCCCTGCGGGAGGCCGAGCGGACGCGCATCGAGGAGGGCCTGGCCACCCTGCGCCGGGGCGGTGTGGTATGCCCCGACTTCGAGGACCGCTTCCTTCCCGCGGATGCCAGCCGGACCACGCTCACGCTCACCGAGTGGCAGAGCGAGGCCACGGTGCCCGTCACCGTCCAGCCTCTGCGGGAGTTCCAAGGGCGCCTGCCGGACCTGGCGGAGCAGGTACAGGAGCTGGCCCTCACGGGCTTCAGGGTGGTGCTGGCCGGCTCCACGCCGGGCATGAGGGACCGCTTCGCGGAGTTCCTGCGGGACTACGACCTGCCCCAGGCCTACGGCACGGAGACGGGCTGCCGGGCCCTCCGGCTGAACCTCAGCGCCGGCGTGCTCATCAAGGAGTGCCGCCTCGCCGTCTTCACCGAGCGGGAGGTCTTCGGTCGCAAGGCCATCCAGGCCGCGCCGAAGAAGTCGCGCAGCGCGGCCTTCCTCTCGGACCTGCGGGACCTCAAGCCAGGCGACCGCGTGGTGCATCTGGACCACGGCATCGGCGAGTTCCTGGGCTTCACCACCCTCACTGTGGGCGGCGAGGAGCAGGAGGTGCTGCAGCTGCGCTACGCCAACGGGGGCCAGCTGAACGTGAGCCTCGAGCGGGCCGACCTCATGCAGCGCTACACCGGCGCCGAGGGCCACCTGCCGCCCCTGGACAAGCTGGGCGGCGCCTCCTGGGCCAAGGTCAAGCGCAAGGCCAAGAAGGCCATCCGCGACATGGCCGACGAGCTGCTCAAGCTCTACGCCCAGCGGAAGCTGGAGAAGGGCCACGCCTATCCGCCGGACGGGCCCGACATGGCGGCCTTCGACGCCAGCTTCCCCTTCACGCCCACGCCGGACCAGATCGAGGCCATCGAGGCGGTGAAGGCGGACCTGGAATCGCCGCGCCCCATGGACCGCCTGCTGGTGGGCGACGTGGGCTTCGGCAAGACGGAAGTGGCCATGCGGGCCGCGGCCAAGGTGGCCCTGGAGGGCCGCCAGGTGGCCGTGCTGTGCCCCACCACCGTACTCTGCTTCCAGCACTTCCGGACCTTCCGCGAGCGCTTCGCCGGCTTCCCCATCCGCATCGAGATGCTCAACCGCTTCGTGGATCCCGCCGAGGCCAAGCGCATCCTCCAGGAGGTGGCCGACGGCAAGGTGGAGATCGTCATCGGCACCCACCAGCTGCTGGGGGCCCGCGTGAAGTTCGCGGACCTGGGCCTGGTGGTGGTGGATGAGGAGCAGCGCTTCGGGGTGGGCCACAAGGAGAAGCTCAAGAAGCTGCGCCTCAACGTGGACCAGCTGGCGCTGTCGGCCACGCCCATCCCCCGCACGCTGCACATGAGCCTCACGGGCCTGCGGGAGATCAGCCTCATCGAGACGCCACCGAAAGACAGGCTGGCCATCGAGACCGTGGTGGCCCCCTGGAGCGACGAGCTGGTGCAGACCGCCATCCAGTTCGAGCTGCGCCGGGGCGGACAGGTCTACCTCGTCCACAACCGCGTGGAGTCCATCGTCTCCATCGCCGCACGGGTGCGGGAGCTGGTGCCCGATGCCCGGGTGGGCGTGGGTCATGGGCAGATGACCGATGAGGGCCTTGAGCAGGTGATGCTCGGGTTCATGGAGGGCCGCATCGATGTGCTGGTGGCCACCACGATCGTCGAGAACGGCCTGGATGTGCCGAACGCCAACACGCTCATCGTCCATCGGGCGGATGCCTTCGGCCTCAGCCAGCTCTACCAGCTGCGGGGCCGCGTGGGCCGCAGCGATGTGCCCGCCTACGCCTACCTGATGATTCCGCCCAAGCACGAGATCAGCGAGGACGCCCGCAAGCGCCTGCAGGCCCTGGAAGATTTCTCGGAGCTGGGCTCCGGCTTCCGCGTGGCGGCCATGGACCTGGAGCTGCGCGGCGCGGGCAACCTGCTGGGCGGCGAGCAGTCCGGCCACATCCACGACATCGGCTTCGAGCTCTACGTGAAGCTGCTGGAGGAAACGCTCCAGGAACTGCAGGGCCAGCCCAGCGCCACCTTCGAGGTGAAGCTGGACGGCCTGGCGCCCGGCGCCCAGCTCAGCCGCCGCTGGATCGACCAGGCCGCCGAGCGCCTCGTGGCCTACAAGCGCATCTCCCGGCTTCGTTCCGAGAAGGACCTCGACCTCTACCGGCTGGACCTGGAGGACCGCTTCGGCCATGTACCCGAGGACGACACCGACACCCAGCGCTTCTTCGAGGTACTCAAGGTGAAGCTCCGCGCCCAGCACCTTGCGGTCAGCGAGGTCACGGTGCAATCCGGCCGCCTCAAGCTGCGCCTCAGCCCCCAGACCCCCGTGGATCCGGCGAAGCTGATGACCTGGGTGCGCGGGCTGAAGGACGCCCAGATGAACCCCGACGGCGCCGTGCTCCTGCCCCTCCTGGGCCGGGAGGACGGCCCCGTGATCCAGGCCCAGCGCGTCCTGGCCGAGTGGGCGGAGATGGCGGGCTGAGGATCGATCCCTGTCGCAGCACCTTTTTTCGCCTGCCCGGTTGACGGGGGCCCAGGGCGGCCTATCGTGTCGCTGGACTGATCAGTCTAATCCATGAAAAAACCAAGGAGGACTGAATGAAGATCACCAAGAACGAGGTTCCCACGCGAATGCAGGTTCCGGGCGTCACCCTGCGCCAGCAGTTCGATTTCGGGGACGTGAGCGGCTACGGGAAGCTCAGCGGGGAGTTCTTCTCCCTGGCGGCCGGGGTGGACACGGCACCGCTCTTCGTGGGACTGGAGGGGGACCTCTGCCAGAGCCCCCACTGGGGCTACGTGCTGAAGGGGCGCATCACCACCACGGACGCCCAGGGCCGACGGGAGACCGTCGCGGCGGAGGACCTGTTCTACTGGCCGCCGGGCCACAACGTGAAGGTGGAGGAGGACGCCGACCTCATCATGTTCAGCCCCCAGCACGAGCACCGCCGCGTGGTCGACCACCTCATCGAGAAGACGAGGGGATGACCCGCTCGACCAAGCAGCACCTGATCGAGGCCGGGCTCCAGATGCTCCTGGAGCGCGGCTACCACGGCCTCGGCCTCGATGCCCTGCTGGCGGCCACGGGCATCCCCAAGGGGTCCTTCTACCACCACTTCACGGACAAGGAGGACTTCGCCCTGCAGGTGGTGGACGCCTATATGGCCCTGGTGCATGCGGGGCTCGACGCCTGCCTCCAGGACCGGACCCGGCCGCCCCTCGCGCGGGTGCGGGGCTTCTTCGAACTCACCCAGCAGGCCTACCGGGAGCAGGGCTACATGGGCTGCCTGCTGGGGGGCCTCGGGCAGGAACTCTCGGCTGTCAGCGAGGCCTTCCGCGCGAAGATCGAGGCCTGCTTCGCGGCCATCGCCGCCCGCCTGGCGGCCTGCCTGGAGGAGGCGCGCCAGCGGGGCGAGATCCCCGCCCGGCGCGATCCACGGGAACTGGCGGACCTGCTGGTGGACTGCTGGGAGGGCGCGGCCCTGCGCAGCCGGCTGCGGCGGGACCCGGCCTCCCTGGGGGCCATGCTGGACTTCTACCTGGGCTCCGTAGTGGAGCCCGTCCGCGGGCGCTGACCGGTGGCCGGTCCCGGCCCACCGTTCGCCGATCCCGGGGGCCGCGGGAGGCTTGAGGCGGCCTACCTTGGGGGCATCCCGAGCGGAGCCCCCATGTCCTCCTTCCTGATGTCCGAAGCGATGGCCCTCACCCGCACGGTCCAGGCCATCGCCGCCTTCCTGCTGGCCCTGGCCCTCGGATCCCTCTCCCTGCGCGCCGCGGGTCCGGAGCCACGCCCCGAATCACGCCAAGAACCACGCATCATCTCGCTGAAGGGCTTCGAGACCGCGGAGGTGCGCAGCCAGGGCTTCACCCTGCCGCGGCCCATGAAGGTCCACATCTACGCCAAGGGCGGCGGGCTGCGGCGCCTGGTGCGGGCCCACGTGGATGAGCCCCTCTTCGCCTACGGCTGGATCCTCAACGCCGCCACCCGCGAGGTGGTCTGGCAGATGGACGGGTCCAACACCAAGCGCGACTGGGAGTACCGCGTGGCGGACCGGTACCTGGAGCTTCCGGCCGGCAGCTACGAGGCCTGCTTCGCCAACCACGGCTTCGGCCAGAGCCTGCTGTTCGCCCAGTGGGCCCGCAACATCGACCGGCGCTCGGTGGCGGGAGAGCAGGGTGAGCGGCCGCGGGGCCTCCTGGCGGCTTTCGGCGCGGACCGGGCCAGCCTGCTCCGCCACTGGAAGGAGCAGGTGGGGAACTACGGCCTGGAGATCTACCTGCCGGGCGGCAACCCCGCCGAGGTGCCGACCTTCGAGGCGCCACTCCACTGGAGGAACGTGCTCGTGTCCCTCGCGGCCACCGGGGACAACGGCCACTGGGAGCAGGCCTTCCATGTCCGGAAGCCCGTGACCCTGCATGTCTACGCGGAGGGCGAGGGCAGCGGCCGGCGCATGCACGACTACGGCTGGATCCTCGACGCCCGCACCCGGACCCGGGTGTGGGAGATGAGCATGGACAAGTCCCAGTTCGCGGGCGGCGCCCGGAAGAACCGCCGCCAGGTGGAGACCATCACCCTTCCCGCCGGCGACTACGAAGCCGCCTTCGTGACGGACGACTCCCACTCCCCCGCTGACTGGAACGCCGCGCCCCCCTGCGATCCCGGGATGTACGGACTGACGCTGTCCCTGCCTGCGGACGCGGATCTGGCCGCCGTCTCGCTGACGAAGCCCATGACCTGGACGCCCCTGGCGGAGCTGGTGCGGATCGGGAACGATCAGGACCGCAGCGCGGCCTTCACCTTGGCGGGCACCCACGCCGTGCGGGTCTATGCCATCGCCGAGGGCAGCGGTGACGAGATGGCCGACGAGGCCTGGATCGAGGACGCCGCGGGGAAGCGGGTCTGGACCATGGTCTACGATCACACCCTGTTCGCGGGAGGGGCTGCCAAGAACCGGCTGGCCGATGAGGTGGTCAGCCTGCCCAAGGGCACCTACACCCTGCACGTCCGCACCGACGACAGCCACGCCTACGGCCACTGGAACAGCGACCCGCCCTGGGATGCGGAGCACTACGGCCTGACGGTGTACCCGGGGAAGTGATCAGGCGGGGAGGTTCGCCGGATCATGCGGCAGGCTGCCCCGCGGCGAACGGAAATAGGCGAAGGGCGTGGCGTGCAGGAAGTTCGACACACGGCTGGTGTAGATGTCGGCGTAGCGCTCGATCTGGCGGGTGAGGTGGCTCTTGTCATTGCCGGCCCGGGTGAGCAGGCCCCAGCGGGCGTTGACCAGCTCGGTGCCGGCCTTGGCCAGGGGCGCGATCTCGGCATCCAGGGCCACCAGCTGCCCGCGGAGGTCGTGGACGCGGGCCTCCAGGGCAGCGGCCTCGGCGGCGGGAGCGGGGCCGTAGCCGGCGTGGAGGCGCTGGAGGGCCAGGCGCGCCCGGGAGAGCCGGGCCTCCATGGCCTCCTTCTCGCGCATCAGGGCCATGAGCTTCAGCTCCGTCTCCCGGAAGGTCTCCAGGGCAGCCACCTCGTTCTCCAGCTCGCGCAGCACCAGGGCCGTGCGCCAGCTGAGGGAGCGCTTGCTCACATGCACATCGCCGAACATGTGGTCGCCCACGTAGAGGATCTCGTCCCCGGCGATGCCCAGGTCGCGCTCCACCTGGGAGGCGCTGCCGCCCAGGTAGAGGCCGCCGGGCCGCAGGGGGCCCATGAGCGGGCGCAGCAGGCCGGACTCATCCACCACCTCGAAGAAGGGCCCGCGCTCCGTGAAGAAGGCGGGCTTGCGGGCGGAGACGATCACCAGGTCGAAGAGCTGGCGCCAGGTCATGCCCTCCGGCAGGTGCCGGTCGTAGGCGTGAGCCATCATCTTCGCGGTGAAGCTCCACTCGGAGTTGGTGATGAGCAGCAGCTTCTTGCCTGCGATCTTCTGGTCCAGCAGGGCCAGGGCCGCCTCGGGGTCCTGCACCACGTAGCGCTCCGGCGCGGCGGCGATCTCGGCCTTCAGGTGCCCCTCGATGTGCTGGGCGTCCACCCGCGCGCGCACATGGCGATAGAGGCTGGCGTATTCGAAGGGGCGGGGCAGGGCGCCCTGGTCCAGCAGGTCCACGGCCTGGGCGTAGAGGCAGCCTTCCGAGAGCGAGAACAGCGTGTTGAGGAAGACCCAGCGCGGGTCCGAGAGGTCCACCAGCGTCTGCCCGTAGGCATCCCGCTGCTCGGCGAAGGTCAGCATGCTCGTGCCGTGCATGGCCCGCTTCACGAAGCCGAAGCGGTTGGCCTTCACGAGGTTGCCCAGCTCGGTGTCGATCACCAGGCCCCGGGTGACCATGCGCGGGTCGAAGGCGAGGGCGCCCGCCGGCCAGCCCTCGGAGACGAGCCGCCCCACCGCCTGGTCGTAGACCATCTGCTCGAAGGCCGCCACCCGGTAGTCCACCAGGGTGTAGTCCATGTCGTAGCCGATGGCGCGGACCGAGCGCAGGTTCAGCGTCCGGTTGCAGAAGATGCCGCGGCCGCGGGGAATCTCGGGAGGCGCGGGGTTGGGCATGGCCCAGGATATCAAGGCCAAGCGGTGGACGCAGGCCCTCTCCCGTTCCAGTCTGGGAGGCGGAGCCCGCATGACCCACCGACCCCTGTTCCTTCTCACGAATGATGACGGCATCCAGTCTCCGGGCCTGCGGGCGGCGGTCCGGGCCGTGCGGGAGCTGGGCGAGGTGCTGGTGGTGGCTCCGGCGACCCAGCAGACGGCCATGGGCCGGAGCTTCACGGGCCGGCCCGATGCAGTGCTGGAGCCGGTGCCCTTCGAGGTGGACGGCGCGGCGGTCCGCGCCTTCGCCTGCGAGGGCTCGCCGGCCTCGGTGGTGCGCCACGGCCTCCAGGTGCTCTGCCGGGAGCGGCGCCCGGACCTGCTGGTTTCGGGCATCAACTACGGCGAGAACGTGGGGAGCAGCATCGGCGCCTCGGGCACGGTGGGCGCGGCCATGGAGGCCGCCGCCCGCGGCATCCCGGCCCTGGCGGCCTCGCAGCAGATGCACCCTGACCGTTTCATGCACCATGGGGACCAGGACTGGCGCGCCTCGGAGCACTTCCTGCGCCTGTTCGCCCGCAAGGTCGTGCGGGCCCGGCTGCCCCAGGACGTGGACCTGCTGAAGCTGGACGTGCCCGAAGGGGCCACGCCGGAGACACCCTGGCGGCTCAGCCGCCTCTCACGCCAGCGCTACTTCGAGCTGGTCTTCGACGAGCCGGGCCTCCACAGCCGCCTGAAGGACGGGCGCGTCACCGTCCAGGTGGACCACGAGGCCCTGGAGCCGGATTCCGATGTCCACGCCCTTGTGCGCGAGCGCGTGGTGGCCGTCACGCCCCTGAGCCTGGACGCGACCTCCCGCGCCGATTTCGCGGACATCCACCGGGCCCTGGAGGGCTGACCCGGCTCAGGGCCTCCGGGTGGCGAGGGCCTGCTTGGCATTGGCGAGGATGGCCGAGACGATGGCCTTCCGCTGCTCCAGGAGGTCGAGGAGGTCGGGGGAGGGGCCCACGGTCGTCCGGCCGTCCTCCTCGCCGAGGTCGCGGCGCGCGGCAGGCAGGAGGAAGAACTGGCGGCCGCTGTCATGCTGAACGGCCTGGAGGCCCTCCGTGGCCTGGCGGTTCGCCGCCTCCCGCTCCTGGGAGTCCCCGGCCTGCCGCAGCTTCCGGATCTCCAGGTCCATCCGGAGGAGGGTCTTCTCCAGCCGGGCGATGAAGTCCTCCGTGGCGGCGGTGGTCTGGGTCTGGAGGTGGGTCCCCAGTCCCTTCACCTTCCAGTCCACGAGGGCGTCATTGAGGGCCAGGGCGAGGGTTGTCTGGGTCGCGTCCCCGGGAGTGGCACCGAGGAGGAACCCGAGGGGATCCGGTGTCCAGGGCTCGAGTTCCAGCCGGGCGAGGCGTCCGGACGCGGGATCCCAGGCCACCTCGCGGATGCGGGCGGCCTGGCCGCCCAAGGGGAGGACGCTGCCGGTGGCCTGGGCGATCCTGGGAAGGTCGTGGGTGCTTTCGGGCCTGTCGGGCAGCGCCCCCGGTACCGGCGCGACCGGCCAGAACTCGAGCTGGGTGGAAGCCCCTGGGCGGGAAGGGCCCACCACATCCCAGGACCGGCCGGCCCACACGATCCGCACGGGCTGGTAGGCGGGCTGGTCCCGGCGGAGGGCGAGGAGGCGGACGGGGGCCTGTTTCAACCAGGGACCGGCCTCCAGGGGAAGCGGCCCGTCCGCATTGAAGGTGGCCGGAAGGTCGGTGGGCGTGCCGGTCCGGGCCTTGGCCCAGGTGCCGGTTCCGAAACGCTTCACGAGGAACACGCGGCTGGGCACGTAGGCGGAGAACCAGAAGGCATCCCGGTTGGAGAGCCGGTACTGGAACAGGAAGACCCCGAGGCTCAGGTCCGGCTGGTCCGGGTTGAACCGGGCGGGCAACTCCATGAAATCGCCCACGCTCCAGTTGTGGACCCGGTCCATGCCTGGTTCTTCGCGGATGGCGGTGATCCGCGCCACGTCCGTGTCGCCTCCTGGAGCGGAGACGATCTCCACCTCCAGCCCGTGGTCGTAGGGCCCCAGGCCCGCGGGCCCCTCCACGCGCAGCGACCGCCAGCGCAGGCGGCCCTGGGCATCGAAGCGGGTGGGGACGACGGCGAACCGCCCGAGGTGCGTCGTCAGCATGGCTCCGGTGAAGGGGGCCCCTGGAAGCTGGGGACCCCAGGCCGCTGGCATGGGCTCCTCCCGGAGCTCCCCCGGCTTGGCCACCGGGGGGTACGGCGGGACGGGCTTCTTCCAGCCTGCGGCCAGGGGGAGCGACAGGCAGGCCGTGAGCAGGAGGGAGGCGGTTCGGGAGGTCATGGGGGTCCTCACAGGGGTGGTACTGCGGAGCCCAGCCCCTTGGGCCTGGCCTGGACGGGGATCAGGTCCTCTGGCTTCACGCCGAGCTGGGCGGCGATCTGGGCGCGGCTGATCTGGAGGTCCTTCACCACGGCTTCGATGCGGACCTTGAGGGCCTTCTGCTTCTGGAGCAGGAGGGCCGTGTCGCCCTGCCGCTCCAGGATGGCGCCCCAGCCGTCGATCTCGGCGGCCAGGTCGATGGAGGTGCCCACCAGGGTCTTGCCAACCTGCCAGTGCAGGCTCACGGGCTCCAGCTTCGAAGAAACGTTCTGCGCGTTGGTGGCGATGAAATCCACGTTCTTCATGAGGCTGTGCTTGGCCTGAACCCAGTCGAGGGCCTGTCCGGCGGCATCATAGCGGTCGGCGAGGGTGCCGGCGAACTCGGAGAAGTCGTTGATCTCCGAGAGGGACTGCACCGTCTGCCCCCAGAGCTTGGGGTTCTTCTGCAGGCGCTTGAGCCCCGCGGCGGTCCCCTTGGGCAGGAGGACATCGGTGAAGAGGCTCGTGCCGCGCTCCATGCAGGCCTGCGTGGCCTGCTCGATGCGCCAGCCCCAGTAGTCCATCTCCCGCTGGATGGCCCGCCCTTCGGACCCCTGGTCCCGGGCCTGGCGGCGGAGCAGGTCGAGCCGGGCCTCCAGTTCGTAGAACCGCTGGCCCAGGAGGCGCAGATCCTGGTTCTCCTCCATCATCGCCTTCAGGCGTGCCTGGGCCGCCTCGCGGCGCTTGAGCAGGTCGTCGGGGGACATGGGCGAGGTGCGCTTCGTCCCGTTGGCCTCGCGCAAGATGCCGGGAGTGAAGGTCTGGCTGCCGCTGAGGTCCACCACGGGAACGGGATCGCTGAGGGCCGCGGCCAGCCCGCCCCCGCCAGCGGGCGGCCTGCCGGTGTCCCAGCCGTCGGACAGGGAGGCCCGCAGGTCCTCCATGCTGGCCTGGTTCAGGGAGGCCCGCTGCTGCCGCTGGCGCTCGACCAGGGCGCCCATCCGCGCGGAGTAGGCGCCGGCCCAGGCCTGCAGCTCCGCCTGCTCCCGCCGCAGGGCCTCCTGCCGCTCGGCCTCGATGCGCGCCAGCTCCGCGGGGTCCGGCCCGGAGGGCCCCGCGGGTGCGAAGGCCTGGGCCAGCAGGCTGCCGAAGATCCCGCCCAGGAGCGAGGCCGCCTGCTGGTTGGCCGTGGGCTGGCGGTGCACGGTCTTGGGTCGGGAGGCCGGCGGCCGGACCTTGAAGGTGGTGCCGACCTTGCTGCGGTCCACCTTCCCGCCGCTGAGGGCCTCCAGCTGGCTGAGGGCGTCGGTGCCCTGTCCGGAGGACGGCTTGGGATCCGGCTTCTCCCAGTGGAGGCCGGCCTGGGCGGAGAGGACCAGGGGGAAGGCAGAGGCGGCGAGGAGGATGGTGAGGGGCCGCATGGTTCACCTCCGGAGGCTGGCGAGCGCCTGCTTGGCGCTGCCGAGGACGGCCATGAGGATGGCCTTGCGCTGGTCCAGCAGATCGGCGAGGCGTTCGCTCTCGGTGGCAGGTGGAAGAGCGGCGGGGGCAGGCTGGCCTTCCTTGGCGGCCAGCTCCGCCTGGGCCCTGCGCTCGGCTTCGGTGCGGACGGCGGCATCCAGGCGGGAGCGGATGCCCTTCACCTCGAGGTCGAGGGCGAGGAGACCCTTCTCGATCCGGACGACCAGGGCCACGGCGGCCTTTGCATCCTGGGAGGCGAGGGCATCGGGCAGGCTGATGGTCTTCCATTCCAGGAGCGCGTCGTTCGCGGCCTGTTCCAGGGACTCCCGCAAGGGTAGACGGGCCAGGGATCCAAGCTCCGAGGCGAGGGTCCGGCCAGCGAGAAGCGTCGGGAAGTCGGCCTTCCAGGGCTCGAGGATCAGCCGGGCCAGGCGGCCGCTGGTGGGGTCCACGGAGAGGGCCTGCAGGTGGTACCACGCCCCTCCGAGGTGCAGGGCCTGACCGGCGGCGAACCCCTCGGGAGGTTCGGGATGGACTTCGGCAAGGCCTCCTTCGAACATCCCGGTGCCGGGATCGGTTTTCCAGAATTCCAGGGAGCCGGGCAGGCCGGCCTGGTTCCCCTTGGGTGGCCGGTGGGGGAGGCGCACGGCCCAGAGCTTCCGGCCCTCCAGTTCCAGTGGCAGCGGAGCATGGGTGGGGGTCTGGGAGCGGAGCTTCAGCAGGGCCCGCCAGGGCTCGGGGGTTGCGATGGCCTTCTGGGCCTCCGGGTCCGGCCCTGCGTTCACAAGATCGGCGTCATCCGGCGCGGGGGGCTGCTCGATGCGGCGGTTCCGGATGGTGTAGGTGCGCTCGCTGGGACCGAACAGGAGCGGCAGCTTGATGGTCTGCACCTCGATGGTCGGGCTCTGGGTGATGTGATAGACGAGGGCGGCCACATTCCAGTCGAAGGTCGACTTGTCCACGGACTTGATGCGGGTCAGGGCGTACTTGGATTGATCCAGACCGGCCTCAGCCGCCGCCGACCCCTTCGGAGGGGGCGTGAAGTGGAAGTAGTCCCGGTACCAGCTCCAGTGCAGGGCGTTGTTGTCCGCCGGCCGCTTCATGGCGGCCGAGAAACCGAGGCTACGCTCCAGTCCGGAGCGGTAGGGGCCCCATCCGGCGGGGCCGTCGATGCGGTAGACCCGCGCCTGGGGCTTGAGCGTCACGGGGTCGAAGGAGAGGGTGGTCAGCAGCTGCTTCCCAAGCGAGGTGGTCACCACCAGCCCGTAGGCGGGGCTGCCGGGCGCCTTGGCGGTGAGGGCTGGCGAGGCAGGCTCCCAGATGACGAGGGGCGCTGGTGCCGGCTGGGCGCCGAGCAGGGAGGTCAGGGCCGCGCACGCGAAGACGGTGCGGATGGATCTCATGTCATCTCCGGAGGTTGGCGAGCGCCTGCTTCACGTTGCCGAGGACGGCCATGAGGATGGCCTTGCGCTGCTCGAGCAGGTCGGCGAGGCGCTCAGTGTCCTCGGCCGAAACCGCCGGTCCCTTTGGTGCCGCCTGCCCGCGCTTCGCGGCGAGCTCCGCCTGGGCCTTGCGTTCGGCTTCGGCCCGGGCATCCGCGTCCAGCCGGGTGCGGAGACGCTTCACCGTCAGGTCGAGGGCCAGGATCCCTTTCTCGATGCGGATCACCAGGTCCTCGGCGGGGTTCACGGCCAGGGATGGCAGCAGGCCGGGCAGGGTTCGGGTCTTCCACTCGATCAGGGCTTCGTTGCCGAGCTGCTCCAGGGCTCCCAGGTCCGCGGTCGACGCGCTGGGCCCCAGGTCGCGGGCCGGGAGCTCGCCGCCCAGGAGCGCGAGGGCATCGGCTTTCCAGGGCTCGACTTTGAGCTTGGTGAGTCGCCCATTTCCAGCGTCGAGGGCGGCCTCGGCGACCTGGAACCACCGACCCTGGATTTTCAGGATGCGATCCTGGAGGCGGCCGTCCGATGGCTCAGGGACGAGGAACGCAGGCCGTACATACCCCGATCCGGAGGCCGGGTCCGAAGCCCAGAACTCGAGAACGATGCGGCTCCCATCGGTCCCCGGATCGGGATGCGGGTTGGGCACGCCCCGCACGACCCAGCAGCGCGCTCCCCCGAGGTCCACCGCAAGGGGGGTGAACCGCGGAAGGGCGGAGCGCAGCTTGGTGAGCTCCAACCAGAGGCCCTGGTCGTTGAAGAGAGGCTTCATCCAGGCGGGGAAGTCCGGGACCAGGGTGCAGTCCGTCGGATCGGCGGGCGGATCCTGCTTGCGGAGGACGAGGTGGAAGACCTTCTCCTTGCCGGATCCCCACCCCTTGACCTTTCGTGCGAGCAGATCCGCCTCCGGCCGGTTGGACAGGTAGGCGTTCACGGTCTGGGTGTCCCACTCGAAGGTCTTGCCGTCCACCTTCAGCACCTGCCAATTCGAATCCAGGCCAGCCGCATCCGCCGGACCCCCGGGAGTGATCTCGCGGGTCAGGAATTTCGGACTGACATCTCCCTGGATGGACCAGAGGAAGACTCCGGGGCGATAGGGCCCGAGGCCAGCCGGCCCGACCATGCGGTAGGTGTTGGCGAGCCCCTGCTGGTCGTTGAAGCGGAGGTTGGTCCAGAGAAACTGGCCGAGAGGGGTGGCCAGCCGGAGGCCATAGCTGGGCTGTCCCGGGGCCTTGGCAACCAGGGCTGCCGGAGCCGGGTGGCGGGTGATGCCCTCGGGCAGGGGGGGCGCTTCGGGCTGGGGAGCCTGGGGCAGACAAGCGAGGAGGGCGGCAATCAGCATGGAGCCTCCGCTGGACATGGAACGGATCGGCAAGCTGGAGCGATGATTCAGGTTCCATCCCTGGAGTTGTGAACATGATCACAAGGTCATCGTTTCCCCATGCGATGCTGGGAGGTTGTTCCGGAGGGTTCATGAGCCGTTTTTGCCTTGTCCCGATCGCATCCCTGATCCTGTCCCTCCCCGCGGTGGCCGCAGGCAAGCGGGCCTTCCACATCGAGGACCTCTACCGCCTCAAGGGCCTCCAGCACCTGGCCCTGAGCCCGGACGGATCGAGACTCGCTTTCGAGGTGTCCACCCAGGACTTGAAGGCCTCCACGCGGAACACGCAGATCTGGGTGCTGGAGACGGCCACGGGCGCCGCCAGGCAGCTCACCTTCTCGGGCAAGTCCGACACGGCGCCCCAGTGGTCCAAGGACGGCAGGACCCTCTACTTCCTCTCCAGCCGCCAGGACGGGAGCCAGCTCTGGGCCATGGACCTGGCGGGCGGCGAGGCCCGCAAGGTGACCGGCTTCGAGGCGGGCGTGGGCGCGCCGAAGGTGGTGCCCGGCGGGAGCCAGGTGATCTTCGAGGCCTCGGTCTTCCCGGAGGCCATGGCGGACAGCGCCAAGCAGAAGGAGCTGGCCGACAAGCTGGAGAAGGGCCCCGTGCAGGCCCACCTGGCGGACTCGCTGCTCTACCGGCACTGGACCGAGTGGCGGGACTTCCAGGTGAGCCACCTCTTCAAGGCCACCTTCGAGGGCAAGGTCGAGGCGCTCACCGGCGGACCGCAGGACCACCCGGCCTTCTGGCAGACCTGGGACCTGAGCCCCGACGGCAAGGAGGTCTGCGTCACCACGAATGCGGATGCTGTCCCCGCCCGCAGCACCAACCAGGACCTCTTCCTGATCTCGCTCGATGGCGACCGCACGCCCAGGCGCATCACCGGCGACAACCCCGCCGCGGACCAGGATCCCAAGTACTCGCCGGACGGCCGCTTCATCGCCTACCGGTTCCAGACCAAGCCCGGTCACGAGTCCGACCGCTTCGGCCTGGCCGTCTACGACCGCCAGACCATGGCCCGCAAGGTGCTGACGGAGGCCATCGACAACTGGGTGGACACCTTCCAGTGGTCCGCCGACGGCAGGGCGATCTGGTTCACCGTGCAGGAGAAGGGCCGCTGGCCCCTCTTCCGCGTGGACGTGGCCACCGGGAAGACCACGCGCATGCTCGAAGGCCAGAGCATCCGCGAGTTCCAGGTGAGCCCCGACCAGAAGGCCGTCTACCTCGCCAAGACCCGTGTGGGCGAGCCTGCCGAGATCTGGCGCTACGCCTTCGACGCCAAGGAGCTGAAGCGGCTGACCGCCTTCAACCAGGCCGTGGCCGACGAGGTGGACATCCGCCCGGCGGAGGAATTCACCGTGAAGGGCGCCGACGGCAAGGATGTGCACGTCTTCCTGGTGAAGCCTCACGGCTTCGACCCCGCGAAGAAGTATCCCCTCATCCTCAATGTGCACGGCGGCCCGCAGATGATGTGGTCCGACACCCTGCGCGGCGACTGGCAGGTCTATCCCGGCGCGGGCTACATCGTGGCCTTCCCGAATCCGCACGGCTCCACGGGCTACGGCCAGGCCTTCACGGACGCCATCAGCGGCGACTGGGACGGCAAGGTGCAGACAGACATCATGAAGGTGGCGGATCATCTCGCCGCACTGCCCTACGTGGACAAGGACCGCATGGGCGCCATGGGCTGGAGCTGGGGCGGCTACGCCATGATGTGGCTGGAGGGCCACACGACGCGCTTCAAGGCGCTCGCCGCCATGATGGGCGTCTACGACCTGCGCTCCATGCACGGCGCCACCGAGGAGCTGTGGTTCCCCGAGCACGACCTCACGGGCACCCCCTGGGACCAGGCCACGGCCTACGAGCGCATGAACCCCAGCAGCCACGTGAAGCAGTTCAAGACGCCCTGCCTCGTCATCACTGGCGAACGCGACTACCGCGTGCCCTACACCCAGAGCCTGCAGTTCTTCACGGACCTCCAGGAGATGGGTGTGCCCAGCCGTCTCCTTGTCTTCAAGAACGACGGCCACTGGCCGGACAACCTGAAGTCCATGCCCGTCTACTACAACGCCCACCTCGAGTGGTTCCAGAAGTACCTGGGCGGCGGCGCCGCCCCCTGGAAGACCGAGGACCTGGTGCGGAACCTGGCCTTTGGTCCGGCGGGGAAGTAGCCTCAGGCAAGCCCCAGGAGAACCCATGCGCCGATTGATCTCCCCCTCCCTGATGCTGTGCTGCCTCCTGGCCTGCGCCGAGAAGGAGGCGCCCGCGCCGGCCACGGCCCCTGCGGCCGGCGCGCCCGCGACCCAACCTGCGGCTCCCGCGGCCCAGCCCTCAGGCCAGGCCCCGGCCCAGGCCGCCGGGACGAAGGCCGAGGCAGCGCCCGCGCCGGCCCAGGCCTCCAAGCCCGCCGTCGAAGCTGCGGCAGTCAAGCCGGCCCCCGCGCCCGCACCGGCCCCGGCGGCGGCCCCGTCACCTGCGCCCGCAGCTGCTGCGGCGCCAGCTCCCGCCCCGACCCCTGCTCCCGCGCCCGCCGCGGCGCAGGCCCCTGGGCCCAAGCCAACTCCCGCACCTGCGGCAGGCCCCATGCCCTCCCTGGCGGCCAACGGCCACGGGGCCGTGGGCGCCGGCGCCTGCAAGATGTGCCACCGCACCCAGCACGACTCCTGGTCCGCCTCGGCCCACGCCAAGAAGGGCCTGGACTGCGAGGCCTGCCACGGCAACGGCGCCGACTACAAGGCCATGTCCATCATGAAGAACCCGGCGGCGGCCAAGGCCGCGGGGCTGGTCCTGCCCACCCTCGACTTCTGCCGGAAGTGCCACGGGGCCAAGGCCGACGCTGCGCTCTTCGCCCGGGTGCACGCCCACAAGGCCAAGTAGACGATCAGGGCCGGCTCAAGGTTTGGCGCCCTTCAGCTTCCAGTAGCTCCCCCCGCCTGCCGTGCGCGGCTCCAGCCCGCGGCGGGCGGCCCGGAGGCCGTCCAGTAGGACGCGGCGGATGTCGCTGATCACCGGCGGGGCGGTGGCGAAGTAGGAGTGCTCCAGGAAGCTGGTGTCCAGGCCCGAGGCGTCGATGGTCTCGATGCCTGGCACCACCACGATGCCCTCGGCGGTGTCGCCGGCCCGGGGGTAGCCGTGGACCTTCTTGGAGGCCAGCAGGGCGTTGTCCCCGTCGGAGGCGTAGAGGGTGATGCGGTCACAGCCCGCCGCCAGGGCCGGGGCGATGTCGCGCCTGAAGATCTCTGCGTCGATGTCGGGCGCCGTGAGGATGATCTCCTTGAAGCGGCCCTTCAGCTTCGGCTGTTCGGTGAAGGCCTGCCGCAGGGCGCCGGTGAGCACGCGGTTGCCCATGGAGTGGGCGATGAGGTAGATGTCCTTCACGCCGCTCTTCTGGGCGAAGTCCAGGAGGAAGCGCTTCAGGTTCGCCTCGCTCCACTGGGCGTTGTTCTCGTCCGTGGTGTAGCCCTGGAGGGTGCCCTGGGAGGGCCAGCTGTAGAACACGGGCACGCCCCGGTAGTCCAGGTCATAGGTGATCTGGGCCGTGCGCTTGGCGGCATCGTCGAAGGCCACGTTGTAGCCGTGGACGAACACGAAGCTCGATCCGGAGGCGCCCGGGGCCTGGGCCCTGGTCTTCACGCGGTTCAGGAAGGCGGCCCGGGTGAGCGGCGTCCGGTCCAGGATGACCATGTGCTTGCGGGGGTCCTCCCGGAACTCCAGCTTCCAGAGGGAGGGGGCCTCGATCTCGCCGGTCTTGTGCCCCTGCGGGACGCTTACGGCCACTTCGCCGTACGAGATCCCCGTGCCCCGCGCGCCGCCAAAGCCGCCGCCCTTGGGGGAGCGGCCCCGGTCCGTGCCGAACATCACCGTGACCCGCGCGAAGGCCTGGTCCCGGGCCACGTTGGGGTTGGGGCTGGAGGACCGGGCGGGCGCCGGCAGGCGCGCCGGGGCGGACTTGTATTCCGGCTCGAAGCGCTCCGCCTGGCGCGAGTTCTCACGCTCCACGGGGGGCGGCGGCGGGGGCGTCCGGGCGGGTCTCATGGCCGGTGGTGGAGGCGGCGGCGGTGGTGGTGGTGCCGGCGCCGGAGCCGGAGCCGGAGCTGGAGCTGGAACCGGAGTGGGATGCACCACCGGCCGGGCGGCGCACCCCAGGAGGAGGGCTGCGAGCAGCGGGCCCGCAGCGAGGCGGAGGGGGGACGGAGGGGCCAGGAGGGAGCTCATGGGGCCTCGCGGGGCGGCTGGGAACAGGGCTAGGGGCAGGGCGGCTAGGGACGTGGGGCGGAGGCCGCCATGCGCGCGGCCACCCACGTGTCGATGGCCCGGCGGATGGCGGGCATGGACTGCTGGGTGGCCACGATGCCCGCCTCCATGCAGCGCTTCTTCTGGGTGAAGTCGAGGGTGCCCACGTCGCCGATGGCGGGGGAAATCAGCACATCCGCGTCCTTCTTTGAGTGCTCCACGTTGAGGGCGAACATGATGTTGGCAGCCTGGAGGCTCACGCCCAGCAGGTTCGTGATGTCCGTGTTGCCCACGTTGGCGCTGATGTCCACGGCGATGACGAGGTCCGCGCCCTTGGCCCGGGCCACGGAGATGGGGATGTTGTCCACCACACCGCCGTCCACCAGGATCTTGCCCATGTGCTGCACGGGCTGGAACACGCCGGGGATGGCGGAGCTGGCGCGCACGGCGCGGGCCACGGAACCCCGGTCCAGCACCACCTTCTGGCCCCAGTTGAGGTCCGTGGCCACGGCGGCGAAGGGGATCTTCAACTGCTCGATGTTCGTGGGCTTGATGTGCCCCTTGACCCAGGTCTCCAGCTTGTCGCCCTTGGCGAAGCCCATGCCCGCCACGGTGGAGATCACGCCGAAGTCGAAGAGGTCCTCCTTCTGCAGCTGGAAGGCGGTCCACTCCAGGTCGAAGCTGTTGCGGTCGGCCGCGTAGATGGCGCCGATGAGGCTGCCCACGCTGGTGCCCACCACGAGGTCCACGGGGATCTTCTCCTGCTCCAGCGCGCGGATGACGCCGATGTGGGCGAAGCCCCGCGCAGCGCCGCCGCCCAGGACCAGGGCGATTTTCGGCTTCGGCGGGGGGCCCTGCGGCCTGGGCGGGACCGGCGGCTGGACCTGGGGCGGAGGCGTCTGGGGCACCACCACCGGGGCCTGGGGCTGGCAGGCCAGCAGGAAGGCGAGGCCGAGCAGGGCCCCGGCCTGGGTGATCCGCAGTCTGAGTGGCTTGTGCATATGCTGAGGATACTCCGGGGGCACGGGAAGGCCTTTTGCCTCGTATCGTGATGGTATAGTGGCCCCACCCCCCAGGAGTCCCCATGCGACCCGCTTCCGCTCTGGCTGCCCTCATGACGCTTCCCGCCCTCGCCGCCGATCCCGCCCCCGTAGCCAACCCCTTCTTCGGGGAATGGAAGACGCCCTTCGGCGTGCCGCCCTTCGCGGCCATCAAGGAAGAGCACTTCCTTCCTGCCTTCAAGGAGGGCATGGCTCGCCAGAAGGCCGAGGTGGCGGCCATCGGCGCCGCCCAGGAGGCCCCCACCTTCGCCAACACCATCGTGGCCCTGGACCTGTCGGGCCAGTTCATGGACCGCATCGGCTCCGTCTTCTTCAACCTCACGGGCGCCGAGACCAACCCGAAGCTCCAGGCCGTGAACCGCGAGGTGATGCCCCTCCTGGCGGCCCACCGGGACGATATCAACCTGGACG
The DNA here is from genome assembly GCF_000428885.1 of Geothrix fermentans DSM 14018. Taxonomy (GTDB): domain Bacteria; phylum Acidobacteriota; class Holophagae; order Holophagales; family Holophagaceae; genus Geothrix; species Geothrix fermentans. The sequence continues at coordinate 199,064 of NZ_AUAU01000006.1, forward strand.
CCAGGCTCTTCGGGCGCGTGAAGGCCGTGTGGGAGGCGCGCGCCACGCTGAAGCTCGATCCCGACCAGGCCCGGCTGCTGGAGCGCACCACCAAGGGCTTCGTCCGCGCCGGCGCCGCGCTCACGCCCGCCCAGCAGACCCGCATGCGCGCCATCAACGCCGAGCTGTCCAAGCTGGGCGTGGAGTTCGGCGACCGCCTGCTCAAGGCCACCAAGGCCTTCCGGCTGGTGGTGACGGATCCGAAGGATCTCGCGGGCCTGCCCGAGGGTACGCGCCTGGCCGCCGCCGCCGCGGCCAAGAAGGCCGGGCAGGATGGGAAGTGGCTGTTCACCCTCGATGGCCCCAGCATCTGGCCCTTCCTGGAATACGCCCAGAACCGCGAGCTCCGGAAGCGCCTCCTCACCGGCTACCTGGAGCGCTGCAACCAGGGCGGCGACACGGACACCAATGCCATCGTGGCCCAGGTGGCGGCCCTGCGCGTGGAGAAGGCCCAGCTGCTGGGCTACCGCACCTGGGCGGACTTCGTGCTGGAGGAGAACATGGCCAAGGACGCCAAGGGCGTCTACGGCCTGCTGGACCAGATCTGGAAGCCCGCGCTGGAGGTGGCGAAGAAGGAGCGCGCCGAGTTGCAGGCCATGATGGCCAAGGACCTGCCCGGCCAGAAGCTGGAGCCCTGGGACTGGCGCTACTACGCCGAGAAGGTGAAGCAGGCCAAGTACGACTTCGACGAGGAGTCCGTGAAGCCCTATTTCGCCCTCGACGCCGTGCGGCAGGGCGCCTTCACACTGGCCGGGCGGCTCTACGGCATCACCTTCACGGAGCTGAAGGACATGCCCGTCTACCAGAAGGACGTGCGCTGCTTCGAGGTGAAGGAGCAGGACGGCCGGCACCTGGGCCTCATCTACGTGGACTACCACCCGCGCCCCGGCAAGCGCGGCGGCGCCTGGATGAGCAGCTACCGCCCCGCCTGGCAGAAGGATGGGAAGCAGGTGGATCCCGTGGTGGTCAACGTCTGCAACTTCACGGCCCCGGCGGGCGACCGGCCCGCGCTGCTGACCTCGGACGAGGTGCGCACCCTGTTCCACGAGTTCGGCCATGGCCTGCACGGCCTCTTCTACAAGGGCCGCTACCGCGGCACCGCCGGCACCCCCCGCGACTTCGTGGAGCTGCCCAGCCAGGTCATGGAGAACTGGTCCATGGAGCCGGAGATGCTGAAGCTCTACGCGAAGCACTACAAGACCGGCGAGGTCATCCCCGACGCCCTGGTGGCCAAGATGAAGAAGGCCGCGACCTTCGGCCAGGGCTTCGCCACCACCGAGTACATGGCCGCCTCGCTGCTGGACATGGACTGGCACACCCTGACCACCACGAAGCCCCAGGACGCCGCCGCCTTCGAGAAGGCCTCGCTGGCCAAGTGGGGATTGATCTCGGAGATCCCGCCCCGCTACCGCAGCCCCTACTTCAACCACATCATGGGCGGCTACGCCGCGGGCTACTACAGCTACATCTGGAGCGCCGTGCTGGACAGCGACGCCTTCCAGGCCTTCAAGGAGAAGGGCAACCTCTTCGATCCCGCCATCGCCGCGAAGTTCCGCGCCGAGGTGCTCTCCAAGGGCGGTACCGAGGATCCCGCGCTGCTCTATCAGCGCTTCCGCGGCCGCGATCCCAAGGTGGAGCCGCTGCTGGCGAAGCGTGGGCTGAAGTAACGGCTCATCCGGTCGTCGACTGACCTCCACGAAGGACACGAATGGGCTTCCTTCGTGTCCTTGTATGTTTCCCTCGCCCCCTGTCTAGTCGATGGGGAGATTCTCCAGCGGAGGCAGTGTGGCAAACGGAGGGATGGTGCTGGTTTGTGTTGAGGCGCTGAGAGAATCGCCGTCACAAAGGTTCAGCCCATCCCTCCTCCCGTGCCGCGCCGTAGGACCGGTGACAACCTCGGTTTCGAGCCGAATGCGCAAGAATGGTCAGGCGCGCACGTTTGCAGCATAGGCCTTTCCCGCTGGAATGGGAGGTCTCATGACTCGAGGAACATCCGCTCCAACCCTCCCGGTTCACTGGGCCGGCGCCGACCTCGCCAAGGCAAGCCTCG